>CAVYSX010000019.1:0-789097 GCA_963771285.1 uncultured Acidobacteriota bacterium | reverse complement strand
CGCAGCACTCGCCTGTCGTTTGGCGTATCCCAGTCGATGATTTTGAGTTGAGACGCAACGATCTTGTATTCGAGGCTGTAGGCCTTGAAAGAAAACGAGTCAAGAAATTCGCAAAACGCCGCGATCTTTTCCTTTTGTTGCTCGATGCAGCGCATGGAATAGCCAAATTCAGATTGCAACTGCAACTTGCTGAGCGCCGACCTCGGCGGAAGGTGGACATGCTCAATGGAGTATGGCCAACCCCAGGAATATCGCGATGCCCTCACATAGGGAAACGCAAAATCACCAGAATAGGTCTCCAGCTTTCGAGGACTGCCCCGCCACAGCTGTTCCACGAGTTGGGTCTTTCCACCGTCAGCCGTGCTGAAAACGATGCGGCCCGCCACACTGAAGACTTCAGCATCAATGCGAGTACGGCAATACCACGCTTCGAGGTAATTCTCACCGCGGTGAGCGGTCAGGAACGTAACCAGCTGTTTCAACTGAGAAACTCGTTCAACGTTAAAGTTAGGGAGCTGACCGGGAAGATCGGCCGGCACTAACTTCACCACGTAAAAGCTGCTGCGAGCATGCCGCGAATCGTCCCGAAGATCGGACTGGAGGTCACTGACCAAACGGGGTGCTTGGGTGATTCGATAACGCCGAATATCCGCGGCTAGCTCGCCTGCGGACTGGAAACCAAAATCTACCAGCGCAAGATATTTCTTCCATTTCAGTGGTACCACCGGCACGCCGACGTTCATGCGACGCGAGATTCCTCACGCATATGGGCCATCACCAATTGCAACGCGTCGTCGTGTTCGCGCATCCGCCCTTGTCGAAAAGATGACAGGAATTCGCTGCAATAGAACTCGCGCTGCTCGTGTTTCTCCTTGGAATTACTGCGCGCCCCGGGAGTCATCAGAAATTGAGGAAGCGATTCTAGATAACGCACGTAGTCCATGGTGAAACTGTTAAGGTCGGGGGTGCGTTCGCAGCATAGAGGGTCGGTAGGATGACAGAGCGCTCTTCCCATCCAAACACCATACTGGAGTGTCATTCGTATTCCAGTGAAACCCAGCCGGTCGAGAGTGTCACTGTCACGGACGCACGCTGCCTCGATCGGTAAGGGAGCCGGGAACGCGAGCTCTGCCTCGTGGTAGCGAATTGTAGTCAAGAGAAGATCCCGGACACGCGCCAGTTCCGGCATCTGCTCGCATAATCCCGCATGCGATCTGCAGAGATCGCTCGATGTGTCCTTCTCGGCCGATGTCCGGGCGCATTCCTGCGTCATGGATGTAACAGCCGGCGCCAACCACGAGAGGGTCAGCTCCTAATTCCCCAGCAAGCTGGATCCCCATCGAATACACACGCAGCGCGTGATCGGGACCGTGGCCATGAATCTTATTCGGCTCCCAATATTGGCGGACTGCCTGCCAGACGCGTTGAAGGCTGGCGTCAACTTCAACCGCTAGCATTGGCTTTTCCAATTCGCAGCTCCCAGCGTCGCCATAGTTGAACGAAGATTGTCGGTCAATATGTGTTGACGCCAATCCCAAAGCGGATCAGGAATCCCGATCTGCTTCGCTATTTCACGCCTGAAGAATAACCTTTTGATTCCGACAATTCGGTCGGCAACGAAGCGTTCGCCTGCGCAACTTTCGAAATAGATATACTCCGCGTCGCGAGCGGCCCAGGATGATAGATCGGAGAGACCGGCAATGGTCTTGGTGTTGAAGTTCAGAAGGGCATCCCGAATGTCGATAGCGGCGGGTACGATGTGCAAGTGCGCGTGGGTAACGTGATCGGCGACCTCGTCGACCGAACTTGTGCCATGCTCAAGAATGACGGATGGCCCGTAGTGCTCCTTCAGGATTGCGCGCGTGGCATTCACCAGGCTTGAAAACTCTTCCCGTGCGGCGGTTTCAAGAGCGCCAAAGCAGAGGATGTGCGCTTTCGGCACAATCATCACGTGGCCAGGCACAAGCGGGCTGATATCGGGTATGACGACAAATCGTTTCGTTTCATGCAAAATGCGTGAACCGATATCGGCATCGCAAAAGTCGGGCAGCGTGCCACTCTGGAGTTCTCGACAAAATGGGCAATTTACCATTGGAATCTTCACCGATCAGTTCGAAAAAACAACCATCCATCGCAGGTTACAAGCACCTACGTTGCTCTTAATGACATTAGTTCCAGGTCGCGTTCCCAGGAAGCACTGTCTCATCCATCTGTGCCGGTCCGACCACCTCTCGATGCGGCGACCGCGAGACGCTTATATTCATTCGTGAACCGTCCAAGAGGCTCCCGCAGCGGCTGGTTGCGCCAATCCCACAAGTCAGGCTCACCCAATGCTTGACAGGCAAGTTGTCTCAGCAGCTGGCTGGGCACATCCTGCGACAGTTGGACAGCATGACTGGGAAGCCCTTCCCTTTGGTAGTACAGATAGGAAATCTGTGCGTCGTTGAAACGTCGCAGTTCGCTGATGGACCCCAATTCATCGAAGGAAAATCTCTCGTTTAAGAGCGGGTATAAGTCTGGGGCAAGAGGCATGAGGTGCAGATGAGCATGATCGATGCATGAGCCGCCTCGCTGGCAACGATTGATGGCGCCATGTTCCAGTATGGTTATCGGATGCGGGCAAATGTTGTGCAGTTTGTCGAGGACACTGTCTCGAAAGGCTTCCAGTTCGGGGAAGAGATGCTCGGGCACGTATGCATAGCTGAGAAAATGTTCTTTGGTGACAATCAGCGTGTACCCAAAAACAAAGTGGCCTAAGGCCGCCTTAGCGTAGAAATTCTCGGACTCATCGATGACTTCGTCCTCCGGATTAGAAGGGTTAGACATCTCCGGTATAGAACAAAACAAACAGTCCATCGAGAATCTCCTTCACGAACATGAACATCCGACACGGGGCACCCAGGCTAATTCAGTTCAGACCTTGCTGGCAGTTCTTTCCGCCAGATAGCAAGTGCCGGCGATCCCAGCGCCAACAATCCGAGGCCGGCGGATGTGGGAACAGGTATAGACGGAGACGCGTTCGCTGATTTGCCGTCGTGATCGTCTGCGCTTTCGGTTTTGCCTGCGATGATAGGCCGGTTGGCGATGGTTTCGTAAGCGTAGCCCGTCAAAGTCGCCACCACCCCACCCGACTGCGCCTTCACTGTCAGGCGAGCCCAACCGAAATGTGTTTCCCCACCGATGACAAACTTCAATCCCAGATAAAGGTTCGTCGCATTCTGCCAAGGGCCGTAGCCCCGGGTATTCGGAGTACTCGACGGAGTAAAGAAGACGCGAGCCATTACCCTCGCACCGGGAGCAAACGGTCGCGCAGGCCCAATTCGAACTCCAGCTGGGAGAGCCGTGGCGTATCCCGCTTTTGCCCAAACGTGGTTTCCGGCTTGGGCAGGGACAAGCTTCAGCGCTCCCCCACCGCTGTTTCCATTCGTCGAATATGTATCGTGAAATCTGAAGTCGTTAGTCCCGTCATGATTGAGATCGAGAGAGATAGTGTGATTTGGCCCAATGTGCCGATTGGCCGGTGTGTACACAATTTTGGCGGCGGCAGGTTGCGCCAGAGCAAAGACACCGGCTCCCGCGCTGGCGGCGAGGTGTACATGTTCAGGTGTCTCTGGACCGACTCGGAAAGGCTGGCTTTCTGGCGGGGCCCGAGGGTTTGTCTCATAAAGGCCTCCTAAGGGCGACCCATTATCCTTCGCCCCGGTCCAAGAGTCAATTGCCACAGAAGTCGCAACCAAGTGGTTGATATAACAGGCTAACCAGGAAGGGACGCACGAAGGATGGCCACGTGAGTTTTTGCTGGCTCAGCACCTTATCCGGTTCTTGCGACACATCACGACAGATGGAACGACCCAGCCTCGAAACTCCTCCCAAACTCTTCAGCGAAGGCAATACACTCCGCTCTCTCAGGGACGGGTCTGCTGACGCGATTCGCGAGTCTTGTCGACGAGCTGGGGGATATCTCTCCGAAAGTACCGGCAGAGTAACTTGCCCATCCGGGCCGGAGCTGCGGTTCTCACTTGGCCTCCACCAACTTGCAGAACTTAGGCACGGAGGTTTTCAAGCTTGCCACCACAAACTCTCGGTTCCTTGAGATGCCAGCAGCTTGGTCGTCCAGTTTATCCAAGACCAGTTGGGGGTGGAGATGGTATTGGTCGACCAGGAAATCGTCAGGCGTCTGACAGACGTAGACCGTATTTCTCGCAGCAGTCTTTCGGGAAAATGTCTGGTGTTTTGGGTGACGATGGCGTTAGCGTGGGCCATGATTGCTGCGGCCAGCACGTGCCTGTCGTCTTTGTCGGGAATGCATTCGACCGCCTTCAGCAGCGCGGACGGCACCGTGACCATTGCCTCTGGGAACGCCTCTTTCATCTGTCGCCGCCTCCACGCCACCTCTGCGGACGGATCGATGAAGCTTGGTCTTCAGGGCCTTGGCCATTTCCGTCAATATCTGCTCGCTCCACAGGGGACGATACATTGCCGGTTCCTCGGCCAGGCGCAAAAGGAGATCGCAGAGCGCCATGGGCACGAGAACGCAGGCATCGAGCACGGCGGAATAGTCATTGCCCGGTGTGAAAATCATCTGGGATCCTGCCGTAGTCTCCTTTGGCGAATTCGCGCTTGGCTAAGTCGTCCAGAGTTTTCCGGCGGGAAGTGTCGCGTCTGGCTTTATAGGCGATCACATCCCGCACATATAGGCGGCGATGGGTGCCGACCTTGTGGAAGGGAATTTCCCCTTCTCGAGCAGCTGAACCAGGAACTGCCGGGACATGCCGAGAATTTTGCTGGCTTCAATCGTGGTGAGCTCGTGGCTGCTTTGCAGAATAGTGACGGCATTCCGGCCCGCAAATCAGCCAGCAAGCGAAGCAGGAAGGAATAGAGGTTGTTGGGCAGAATCTCGGTCTTGCCGTCGGGGCCGATCAGCTTCGCTTCGGCGTCTCGAAGCTTGGCGTAGATTTCGGCAATTTCTTTTTGCTCTTTTGGCGAAATATCGAAGGCGTGGGCTTCGCTTGCCATAGACCTCCTTTGCGCGGGTTTCAGGCCTTATGGGAGCTTATCCAATAAACGCTATATATGCAACTACTAGTTGCTTTTATGGTTATTGTAACGTCGCTTCAATATTCAAGGCAGCGGACGGGAGTGCCCTCTCCATTTGCTTCACAGCGGTATATTCCCATGCTTTTTCGGCGGGTTTTTGTCGCGCTTGGTTTCCAGCATTGCTAATGCCTGGATCAATTTCTTGCGGGTTTCGCGGGGTTGGATGACTGCGTCCACGAAGCCACGATCGGCGGCTACGTAAGGATTGGCGAAGCGGTCGCGGAATTCTTCGATTTTTTGCTGGCGGACTTCGGCGCGGTTTTCGGCACGCTCCAGTTCGCGTTTGTAGACGATGTCCACTGCGCCTTCGGGGCCCATGACGGCAATCTCGGCAGTCGGCCAGGCGTAATTCACGTCGGTACGAATGTGTTTCGAGGCCATAACGCAGTAGGCTCCGCCGTAGGCTTTGCGCGTGATCACCGTCACCTTCGGAACCGTGGCTTCGGCAAAGGCGAACAGCAGTTTAGCGCCGTGTTTAATAATTCCGCCGTATTCCTGGTTTGTTCCGGGCAGGAATCCGGGGACATCTTCAAAGGTCACCAGCGGAATATTGAAACAGTCGCAGAAGCGGACGAAGCGCGCGCCTTTTATCGAGGCACTGATGTCGAGCGTGCCCGCCAGGAACGCGGGCTGATTGGCGACGATGCCGACCGGCTTTCCATTCAGCCGGGCGAATCCCACGACGATGTTCTTGGCGTAGTGTTCCTGCACTTCGAAGAAGTAGCCGTCGTCGATTACAGCGTGAATCACATCTTTGATGTCGTAAGGCTGGTTGGATTGTTCGGGAACGATCTTGTCGAGTGCTGCATCGGCGCGGTCGATGGGATCTGTGCAGGGTTTGCGCGGCGGGTCATCGAGATTGTTCGACGGCATGAAACTCAACAACTCGCGCACCATCGACAAGCACTCGGCGTCATCGTGCGCTTTGAAGTGCGCGACGCCGGAGATTTCGTTATGCGTGTCCGCGCCACCAAGTTGATCTTTCGTGACTTCTTCGTGCGTCACCGTTTTGATTACGTCCGGTCCGGTGATGAACATGTAGGACGTTTTGTCGACCATCAAAATAAAATCAGTGATCGCCGGCGAATAAACCGCGCCGCCAGCACATGGCCCCATGATCGCGGAAATCTGCGGAATCACTCCGCTGTAAATCGTGTTGCGCAAGAAAATGTCGGCGTAGCCTGCCAGTGACATCACGCCTTCCTGAATGCGCGCACCTCCCGAATCGTTCAGCCCGATGAAAGGGGCTCCCATCTTGGCGGCGAGATCCATAATCTTCACGATCTTGGCGGCGTTGGCTTCCGATAAAGACCCGCCAAACACCGTGAAATCCTGCGCGAAAAGAAATACCAGGCGACCTTCGATGCGGCCGTATCCAGTGATGAATCCGTCGCCATAGAATTTCTGCTCGGCCATGCCGAAATCGTTACAACGGTGCGTGACCAGTTTGTCGGTTTCCTCGAACGTACCTTCATCGAGCAAAAAGTCGATGCGCTCGCGGGCCGACATTTTGCCGTCCTTGTGCTGTTTTTCACGGCGCTGGGGGCCGCCGCCATCTTCGGCAAGCTGGTCGCGCTTTTTCATTTCCGCGAGTTTCTGTTCAATGTTCATGCGAGGAGATTATAGCGGGTCGGCGGAAAATCTACGGTCGTGTTCGAAGACAATCAAGTAGTTCCGTACAATTCAACGTATTTCTGCGCAGGAGAAGAAGCACTCGAACCTGTGGGAGTTGGGTGCAACCCTGCTTGGCGGGAAATAAACCCGGAAAGATCGCATTCCGTCCCACGGGCTATCTTCTCGGGCATCGCCGCATCTAACATGGCAATGTTTTGTCGTTTCTCAGGTCTTGGAGCCTATTCATGAAAATGTCACGCAAGAACTGCTGGATGGTACATGCTCTCGCCTGCGCTGTGATTGGATTTCCCTGGCACGCAGCCCACGCCGAAGATGCGGCGAAGCAGGATGCTCCGCGGCCGCAGGTTCACGGCGTCGACGTTTCCAGCATTGACCGGACGGTAAAGCCGGGAGACGACTTTTTCCAGTATGCCAACGGCGAGTGGATCAAGCGCGTTAAAATTCCTTCCGATCGCGGCGCGATGGACATGTCCACTGCGCTGGTTGAATTGAGTGACAAGCGAACTGCAGATTTGATCGCCGAAATCGCCAAGAATGGGGCGGCTGCCGGCGAAAAATCGCGCAAGATCGCCGACCTCTTCAACTCCTATATGGACGAGGCTGGGATTGAACGCAAAGGCCTCGCGCCGCTGCGGCCCCGCCTCAATGCGATTGCCGCCATTCACAACAAGAGCGAACTGGCGCGAGCTTTGGGGGAAACTCTGCGCGCCGATGTGGACGCGCTCAACAACACCAACTTCCATACCGAAAACCTTTTTGGACTCTGGGTCGCGCCCAGCTTCAATGACTCTGAGCACTACACCGCGTACCTGATGCAGGGAGGACTGCAACTTCCAGACCGCGAGTACTATCTATCCGACAGCGCGGCGATGCGTGACGTCCGCGCCAAATACCATACGCACATTGCGACGATTTTAAGGCTGGCCGGATTTAGCGACACCGATTCTCGTGCAACACGCATCATCGAACTGGAACACGCGATCGCCGAAAAACATATCAGCCTGGCGGAGGACGACGACATCCACAAAGCCAACAACACCTGGACGCAGGCCGACTTCGCGGCAAAGGCTCCGGGCCTGGAGTGGGACGAGTATTTCCGCGGAGCCGGCCTCAACCAACAAGCGAGCTTCATCGTGTGGCAGCCCACTGCATTTGTGGCGGAATCCGCTCTCGTGTCTTCTACGGCGCTGGAGACCTGGAAGGACTGGCTGGCATTCCATCTGATTGAGGCCTATACGGGCGGATTGCCGAAAGCATTCATTGACGAGAATTTCGCCTTCTACGGCAAAATACTCTCAGGAACACCGGAGCAGCGTCCGCGCTGGAAGCGGGGCGTGGGCGTCGTAAATTTTTACCTGGGCGACGCCGTGGGAGAACTGTATGTGAAACGCTATTTCCCGCCCGAAGCGAAGGCTCAGGCGGAGGCGATGGTGGCGAACATCGTGGCAGCGTTCCGCAAACGCATTGACGCGCTGACTTGGATGAATCCCGCCACCAAAGCCGAGGCTCAGGCCAAGCTCGATACTCTGTACGTGGGCGTCGGCTATGGCGAGAGCTGGCATGACTATTCGGGGTACGAAGTAAAAGCGGACGACATTTTCGGCAACCTGTGGCGCGGCGACCTCTTTGAGTATCACCGCCAGGTTGCCCGGCTGGGGGCGCCAATCGACCGCAAGGAGTGGACGATGACGCCGCAGACCGTCAACGCAGTGAACTTGCCTCTGCAAAATGCATTGAGTTTTCCGGCCGCCATTCTCCAGCCGCCGTTCTTCGATCCCCAGGCTCCCGCGGCGGTCAATTACGGATCGATTGGTGGGACGATCGGGCACGAAATCAGCCACACCTTCGACAGCGAAGGCAGCGCCTTCGATTCGAAGGGCCGCGTACGAAATTGGTGGACTCCCGAAGACCTGGCGCACTTTCAGGCCGCCAACGCAAAGCTGGTCGAGCAGTACGATGGCTACAAGCCTTTCCCCGACCTCGCGCTGAATGGGAAACAAACGCTGGCGGAGAACATCGCGGATGTCGCAGGAATCGCCGCCGCATACGATGGCTATAAGGCGTCGCTTGCGGGCCAACCGGGACCTGTCCAGGATGGGTTGACTGACGATCAGCAATTCTTCCTGGCCTACACGCAAAGCTGGAGCGAGAAGGTTCGCGACGCTGCGCTCCGCCAGCAGGTGATGACGGACACGCACTCTCCCGGTCAGTACCGCGGGCTTGCCGTCCGCAATATCGATGCGTGGTATGCGGCGTTCGACGTGAAACCAGGAGAGAAACTTTATCTGGCTCCCGGGGATCGCGTGCGCATTTGGTGAAGTCGTAGTTGTGGCGGTATCGAGCGGAAAATTCAGCCCGTTTTTGATCCACTCTCGATCAGCCGCTTGGTCAACAGAACCAGTCCGAGAATCTGCGTCCACTCGGAAACGATGTTGCCGACGACTTGTCCCCACCGGCTTCCGGGATCCATCGCCGCGAAAGCCACCACCCAACCCAAGCCAGTAATCACCAGAACCAGGGTGAGAGAATGTTCGCGGAGAAATTCCATGGTGGGCGATGGCACCTTGCCCTTGGGTTGTTTGCTCTCGGATGATCCCTTTTCGTACAGATATTTGGTCAACACAACCGTGACCAACACTCCCGTCCAATCGGCGATGGCATTCCCGAAGAACGATCCCAGATGGGTCGCCGGATTCGACCCGCGGTAGAGCACGATCAGAAGAAGCACGACTCCGAGTACCGCGAGGCTAAGTGAGTGCTTCCGCAGAAACGGGAAAGATTTGGCCGGAGGTTTCATGAATCGACTCTACCTGATTGCCGTCGACGGATGGGCGGTCGGGCTTATAAAACAGCCACGTTTACAGGTTCAGTTGGACGGCCAGTGAGTGGAAAAATATACCGACTCGCGAATGCGAGTCGGTTCAGAAGTTTTGACAGATCAAGCTTTTGCAGGGCCAGCAGTCAATTTAGACGCGACTGCGGGCAGCGGCACCGCGATTTTCTTGGCGCGGGCCTTCCGGGGCGGGGCTGGAAAAGAGAACTCCGCAGCAGGGGCGGAACAAGTCGTCAGAGTGGCGGTTTTGGTAAGCAGTTTTTCACCTACGTCGACGAACCGAATGAAAACGTTGTTACCACGATCCTCGCGGATCTGGCCACGCCCAAATGAAGGGTGTTCAACCCAGTTATCCAGTTTAAAATTCATAGTCTTAAGGATATAGGGAAACCGGGTTTTCCACAAGCTAGAAATACCTCAAAGACCGCTCCGGAAGCTGTGCAATTCCCGCCCTTGGCGGCGAAAAGCTCGCCAAAGCAACTACTTATCGTCATTAAAAATGTCAGCCACAACCTTCCAGTGGCCCGCACGCTTCGCCCAGACCACCACGAATTTACCGACGCTGTTTGCGGGCTTGCCTTGGGCATCGTTCACGGTGAACTGGAAGGTTCCAATCTCGTAGGCCAAGTCTCCCGATTTCGAAACCGTAACCTTGGTCGGAGCGAAGCTGAGCGAGAATCCCGGTAAGGCCATCATTCCCGACCACGCGGCGCGGATCGCGTCCCTGCCGGTGGCAATGGGCGCGTTTGGGGGCAGCATGGAAGCGTCGTCGGCGTAAACGGAGACGGTTTTGTCCAAGTCTTTCGCTCCGGCGGCATTCGACCACATGGTGTCGAGATCGCGGATGGTCTGCTCATCCCCGGCGGCCTTCGCCAGTACCAGACTTGATCCAAATATGAACAGCAGTAACACTAGCGGAACTAGCTGTTTGTAAAAGCTCATGGAGGTATCTTTTCTTCGGGCCAACGTACGCATGAGAGGCAAGGCGACAGCATAGTCCGGTTCGGAGCAACTCGCAAGGCGGACGGTACAATAGCAGTGTGAGCGCAACCACGGCGAGTCCGGCAACGAGCGGCGCATCCACGCCAGCTCAACCGTACACGCTATGGCAAAGGTTCTTGCTTTGGCTGATTACCTGGGCAGGTTTTCTGGTCGTCCGCCTGATTGGCCCAACAATAAGATTCGCGATCTCATTCGAAGAGGGCGCACCACCCACGCTCGAAACGCGCCCCATCGTGTATTCGTTCTGGCACAGCTGCATCTTTCCCGCGATGTACCTGTGGCGGAAGCGGCAGATCAGGGTGTTGAGCAGCGACAGTTTCGACGGCGAGTGGACGGGCCGAATTATCCGGAAATTTGGTTTCGTGAAGGTGCGGGGATCGAGCAGCCGTGGCGGTGTCCGGGCACTGTTGGGCATGCGCAAGGAACTGGAGCAAGGCTGGACAGTGTCGTTTACCATCGATGGCCCCCGCGGCCCGCGATTCGTGGCAAAACCGGGCCCGGTTATCCTGGCACGCGCAACAGGCGTGCCCATGGCGGTGTTTCACATCGCGATTGACAGAGCCTGGATCCTTAACACATGGGACCGCTCGATGATTCCGAAGCCGTTCTCGCGCGCCCTGATGCGGGTGAGTCGCCAGATCGCGGTTCCGGCGGATGCGGACGACGCTGCCAAAGACCGATTCCATGGCGAGTTGCAGGCAGCGCTTGACCGCGTGCGCGAGTTTACCGAGGCCAACGTCGACAAGGCGGGCAGCGCGGAGTTTCCCATGTCTTACCGGTGATGGAGGGGCAATTCGCCTTTCGCGGCACCGTTTATTATTTAGTCTTCGGATTGAAACATCGATTTGAAAAGTCGGGTTAACTCATAAGGGAAACGAGGGTGAATGGCCGCAGTCATACTGGACGGTAACCGTTTCGCAGGCGAGATTCGAGCAGAAGTCACGGCAGAGGTGAAGGCGATGGCGGCTGCCGGGATTCGGCCCGGACTCGCCGTCGTTTTGGTCGGGCATAATCCGGCGTCGCAGGTTTACGTCCGCGGCAAAGTAAAGAGCAGCGCCGAGGTCGGCATCTACAGCGAGCAACACACCCCGCCAGAATCGTCTTCCACCTTGGACCTGCTGGCACAGATCGCTGACTTGAACCGCCGTGATGAGATCGACGGCATTCTGGTGCAGCTTCCGTTACCCCCGGAAGTCGATGCCAAGAAAGTCTTGCTGGCCGTCGACCCAGCAAAAGATGTGGATGGATTTCATCCGATGAATGTCGGGTTCCTGTCGACGCAGCGGCCCGGACTGGTTCCGTGCACTCCGGCGGGAATCATGGAGATTTTGAAGCGTAGCAAAATCCCGGTCGCAGGCAAGGAAGCCGTGGTGGTAGGACGCAGCGATATCGTGGGCAAGCCCACGGCGATGCTGCTGATCAATGCGAATGCGACGGTGACAGTTTGCCACTCGAAAACCGGCGATCTCCCCGCGGTTTGCCGTCGCGCCGACATTCTGGTCGCGGCGATTGGACGGGCAGGAATGATTACTCGCGAATTCGTAAAGCCTGGCGCTACGGTCATCGATGTCGGCATGAACCGGGTGACTGAGCGTGCCGAATTCGATCGCCTGTTCGCAGGAAATGCCAAGCGGGAAGAGACGTTTCGCACGAACGGTTCGACGCTGGCGGGGGATGTGCATCCGAACGTCTTTGAAGTAGCCGGAGCGATGACGCCAGTCCCGGGCGGCGTAGGGCCTTTGACGATCGCCATGTTGATGGCAAACACGGTGCGCGCCGCGAAGCTGCGGCGTGGGTTTAGGAACTAATTCACCACAGAGTCACAGAGACACTGGGAAACCAAGAATCAAGAAAGCGTAGAGCCGAAATTGTTCTCCGTGACTCTGTGTCTCTGTGGTAAATGACTTATGTTAAAAGTCGGACTAACGGGCGGAATTGCCTCTGGCAAGTCAGTGGTGGGCGAGATGTTTGCAGCTCTCGGCGCGCAGGTCATTCAAGCCGACGCGATTGCCCACCAACTCATGCAGCCGGGCGAAGCTGTGTATGACGAAGTGGTGCGGCAGTTTGGCGATGGAATTCTTAATCCCGACGGCAGCGTCAACCGCGCCCGGTTGGCCGAAGCGGCCTTTGGCAACTCGCGTATCGAAGAGTTGAACCACATCGTGCATCCTGCCGTACTGCAAAGACAGGAAGAATGGATGACGGAAGTTGGCCGACGCGATTCGCGCTCGATCGCCATGGTGGAGGCCGCGCTGATTCTGGAGGCCGGAGCCGCGCATCAATTTGATCGGCTGGTGGTGGTGACTTGCCGTCCTGAACAACGTGTCGAACGTTGGGCTGCGCGGGTAGGCGTGGATGAAGAAACTGCCCGGCGGGAGGTTGCCCGGCGGATGGCAGCGCAGTTTCCTGACGATGAAAAGATTAAGGCTGCCAACTATGTGATCGACAACTCGGGCTCGCTGGACCAGACGCGAGAGCGAGTGAAAGAAGTTTATGCTGCACTAAGGAAGATTGAACCCTAAATGATTGAGCGATTCTGCCGCGAAAAGTCATCTAATCAATCGATGGTTTGCTGCGCGATCGCTCCTCGACTTCGGAAAGGCAACTGATCTATGAGGCTGCTTCGACCGTTTCTGCTCGGCGTGATTCTTGCGGGCGCATTTTTCTATTTCACTACCTATCGATCGGGACGCACCTGGCCGGTGGATTGGATTGGCCATCCCAACAAGTTGGAAATCAGCGAAGCCGCAAGCAACGACACGCTCGACTCCGAAGAGCAGAACAATATCAGCGTCTACCGCAAGAATATCGCTTCCGTGGTAAACGTCACTTCGAAAGCGGTTACATTCGACTTCTTTTATGGTCTGGTGCCGCAGGAAGGTCAGGGGTCGGGGTTCATCATCGACAAAGAAGGCCATGTGCTCACGAATTACCACGTGGTCGCGGATGCGCGGCAGGTGGAAGTGACATTGCACAACCGCAAAACCTACAAAGCTTCCATTATCGGTACTGACCGCTCCCACGATTTGGCGGTAGTTCAGATCAAGGCTCCCGATCTCATTCCCATGGTCCTAGGCGACTCGCGCAATCTCCAAGTTGGGCAGAAAGTATATGCGATTGGCAATCCCTTTGGACTGGCGGGCACCCTGACCCGCGGCATCGTAAGTTCGATTCGTTCGGTGCAGGAACCGGACGGCATGACGATCGACGAAGCCATCCAGACCGATGCCTCCATCAACCCGGGCAACTCCGGCGGCCCGCTGCTGAATATGCATGGCGAAGTCATCGGCATCAATACCATGATCGCTTCCAACGTCGGCCAGAGCGCGGGCATCGGTTTCGCTATTCCCATCAATACGGCCAAAGCGGTTTTGAATGATCTAGTCACGCTGGGGCGCGTGCGCCGGCCGGCGTTGGGGGTGCGTACGATTCCAATTGATCCCGAATTAGCCGATGAATTGAACCTGGCGTCGGATCACGGATTGCTGATCGTGCAAGCTGTCCCCGGCGGAGCGGCTGACAACGCCGGTTTACACGGCGGCACAGAGCGCGCATATCTGGGAAATATGCCGATCATGGTCGGCGGAGACTTAATCGTCGCGATTGACGGTCAACCCGTGGACGATCAGCAAGCCCTGGCGCAGATCATGAATAACCATCGCGCCGGCGACGTCGTGCACGTCACCATTTTTCGCGGAAAGAAAAAGATGGATGTAACCGTGACCCTGACCGAGGCCCGGCAAGAAGTTTGACCGCCATTGCTTTTGACGAGTGCCGTACTCATGCGGACGTTGAGGATCAAGTGACATCCTGAGTCCGGCCAGCCAACATGAAACAGTCTGTCCGCCAAAGCGTTGAGGGGGAGTTGCGATCATGCGCCGTGGTTTGATCCTGCTTCTCGGGCTGGGACTTTTCGCGAACGGTTCGTGGATGCTGGTTCTGCCCGAGAGTTGGTATGACCTGGTCCCCGGAGTGATTAATACCGGCCCCGCTAACCTTCACTTCATACGCGACATCGGATGCGCGTACTTAATGGCCGGCGGAAGTTTGCTTTGGGTGTGCAAATCGCCGCGAGCCTGGCCTGCGGCCTTCGCCGGCGGAATGTTTCTCGCACTGCACGCCCTGGTTCACGTGTGGGACACGATCTCTGGGCGGAAGCAATTGCATCAAATGATGAGGGACATGCCCGCGGTTGTTCTGCCGGCTATTGCTGTTCTCTGGTTAGCCTGGCCCGGGCGGCGAGTGTGGAAGGAGGAGTAGAACATGTTGGGATGGTTGGTGCGATGGCGGCTGGCGAAGTTTCAGCGGGACTTTGATTACGACCTCGGTTATGCGCGCGATATTTATGATGCCAGTCCACGCGCGTTCTTCCGCTTCTCGCGAATCTCGGCAATGGCCGCTCATCGCGAAGGAGTTTCTCGCGAGGCCTGGTTCGCCGCGAAGCTAACCGCAACTCTAACCGAAGACTGCGGGCCTTGTACTCAACTCGTCGTCACCATGGCGGAGCGCGAAGGTGTAAGCCCCTCGGAGTTACGCGCCATTGTCGCGGGCGATGAACGGGCGATGTCTCCCGACGCCGCGCTGGGCGTGCGCTTCGCCCGCTCGGTTCTCAATCGCGATATCGCGGGAGCCGAGGAGCTTCGCCGAGAGGTCGTCTCTCGCTGGGGACAAAAAGGATTAGTGTCACTGGCTCTCACCATCGCGGCAGCGCGAGTATTTCCGTCAGTGAAGTATGCGCTTGGTCATGGCAAGGCTTGCACTCGTATACGCGTAGCTGGGACTGACACCGCGGTCGGAAAGCACGCGGGAGCCGCATGAGAGACTGAAACGATAATCTCCAAGGTCGCTCATTCATGTCAGACAACAAGAATCGATCTCCACGCGAGCGCGCCGCAGCCTTCGCCGATCGTCTCGGCATCCGCATGCCATTACTGCTTGCACCTATGTCGGGGGCGTGTCCTCCGTCATTGTCCATCGCCGTGGCCGAGGCTGGCGGGATGGGTGGGTGCGGAGCCTTGCTGATGAAGCCGGATGCGATCGCGTCATGGTGCAGGGATTTCCGCCAGCATAGTGCCGGCAAATTTCAACTCAATCTGTGGATTCCCGATCCGCCTCCCACGCGAAATCGGGAGTTGGAAACGCGGCAACGGGAATTTCTTGCGCAGTGGGGTCCTCCAGTTCCGCCCGAAGCTGGCGATCCGAATCTGCCGGATTTTGACGCCCAATGTCAGGCGCTGTTGGCAGCGAAGCCCGCGGCCATCTCGTCAATCATGGGACTTTATCCTCCCGCTTTCGTGGCTGAGATGAAGGCTCGCCGAATTCTTTGGTTTGCCAACGCCACCACAGTGGCGGAGGCGCGGGCTGCGGAAGCGGCGGGAGCCGACGCAATCATTGCCCAGGGCATGGAGGCGGGTGGACATCGTGGAGCCTTCGATGCGAGCGCGGCCGAGCGCGCGATGGTCGGCCTCGTGGCTCTCGTACCCCAGGTCGCGGATGCGGTCAGCGTGCCGGTCATCGCTACGGGCGGAATCGCCGACGCGCGCGCAATCGCGGCTGCCCTGATTCTCGGCGCCAGCGCTGCTCAGATCGGAACCGCATTCTTGCGTTCGAAGGAATCGAGTATCCCTCCAGCTTACGCGGACCAACTGGGTCGCACCGAAGCCGACGAAACCATGGTGACGCGCTCCTTCAGCGGGCGGCCAGGACGGTGCGTGGCCAACTCCTACGCCCGAGCCGCGACTGCGGTTCTTCCCGCGGCGTATCCCATCCAGCGCGGATTGACCTTCGCCATGCGAGAAGCAGCGATCAAATCGGGCGCCGCCGATCGTATGCAGATGTGGGCCGGACAATCCGCCAAGCTGGCACGGGCTGAACCTGCCACCACTATCGCTCGGGATCTGTGGGCAGGGGCATCCCTCCTGCTTCCGTAGTTTCCAGTTCCCGCCGCAGACTCTGGCGGCATCGAATTCGGCCCATTTCTACACCTCCAACCGGTGCCGTACCCCGTCCCGAAGCGGGGTAACCTAGTTACTATCGTAATCAGATCGGTCACCTTCCCTTGAGAGGGGTTATGATCCGTGATATAAGGTGCGCAGTGACAAAAAATAGTACTCCATCGCAGGAGATCCCAAATGGAGTTGGCTTACGCACGTCGAGAAGGCCAGGAGCTAGGAGGTCTTGTGTCCGAAGCACGGACGGGAAAACGGTTTCCGCTGGAACTGCCGATCAAGATTCATAAGGCAGACGAGGGCGGACAAAGCAGCGGAGTCACGGGTAACCTGAGCGCGGCTGGGGTTTACATTCGCGCGGATGCCGCTCTCGAAGTTGGCTCCAACGTAGAGTTTGAGATTGTGCTGCCCCCGGAGGTCACTGGGGCCAAAGAAAATGTGACCGTGCAGTGCAAGGGGCGCGTGGTGCGCACCGACGAGCCCGCCAGCGGCGGGAGCTCGACATCCGCGGAGGCCCGAGGCGTGGCCTGCGTGATCGATTCGTATGACTTCGTTCGCCACCCGTAACTCGGGTCGTCACTCGCAATGAGGTGCTGACGCAATGCTTAAATTGATACTGGCCGACAATCAGGCAATCTTCCGCGCCGGAATCGCCAAAGTCCTGGCGGTGGAAGACGAGATGCGCATCGTGGCTCAGGCGCAAACCCAGGAACAAATGTTCATGGCGCTGGACAAGTTTCGCGCCGCGGTGCTGGTGATCGCGGGCGGATTCCACGGCGATTTTCCAGCCGTTCTACTGGCCGCCAATAAAGTTAAGACTCGCGTAGTCGTGCTCGCCGATACCGGCGAAAGCACGCAGCGATATATGACCGCAGGCGCACACGGCGTGGTTTATCGCAACGTGACCAGCGCAGCGCTGGTCGACTGCGTGCGCAAAGTGGCTCGCGGCGAGACTTGGGTGCAAGACATCGCGGTCCCCAGCGAACTCACCGAAAACGATATGGTCGGCCTGCGCGTGCGCGATCGCCTGACGGCGAAAGAGCTGCGCATCGTCGCCCTGATCGTGCAAGGCTACAAGAACAAGGAAATCGCTACCCAACTGGGAACGACCGAGCAGGTAATCAAGAATTATCTGCGCAACGTATATGACAAGATCGGCGTGTCAGACCGGCTGGAGCTGGCGCTATTCACGATTCACCACCGCATTCTGAATGAGGCCGCAGCCGCAACCGCTGCCAGCGCGCCGCAACCGCTTCAAGGTCAAGCAGTGCCGTCGTAGAATTTGCCGCAAAGCATGAAGAAGGCCGCCTGCGGGCGGCCTTCTTGTTTATTTGCGGTAGGGTTTTCTCTGCAATATCCATTCAGCTTCCGTTCATCTTGATTGTGTTCTCTTCGAGTAAGTCATCGAGAAACAGAGATTCCGATATTGAAGTCGAAAAGGAGCAGCTCCATGTCGCATTTGCGAATCCTGGCGGTTTTTCTTCCTGCTTTGTTTTACGCATCGGTCCTGAGCGCCGACGAGAAAAAAATAAATCGCTCGGACTTGCCCGCGGCCGTCGAGAAGACCGTCGCCGCGCAAAGTCAGGGAGCAACCATTCGCGGCTTTTCCCAGGAGGAAGAACACGGCAAGACCTTTTACGAGGCTGAGTTGATAGTAGACAATCATCACAAAGACATTCTGATGGATGCCAGCGGCGCTGTGGTCGAAGTGGAAGAGCAGGTTGAGATCAGTTCGCTGCCAGCAGCGGTGAGAGATGGACTGCAAGCCCAGGCGGGGAAAGGCAAACTAATCAAAGTCGAATCCATCGCCAAACATGACAAACTCGTGGCCTATGAAGCTAAAGTGAAGACCGCCGGGAAAGTGTCAGAGGTGCAAGTCGGCCCGGACGGCGGGCATCTCGATCACGAAGAATGATGGGATATCCGGAGGGTCAGATGTCTTGGTCAAGATTCCCGTTAGGATCCGGCCACGACTATTTGATTTTCTCACCCACCGACTTTGCCTGGGTGAACAGATACAAATAATCTGGGCCGCCCGCTTTGGAATCCGTTCCCGACATATTAAAGCCACCAAACGGATGAGCCGCCACCATCGCGCCGGTGCACTTGCGATTGATGTACAAATTGCCCACGTGGAATTCGCGAATGGCGCGATCGATCTTGTTTTGCGATCCGGTATACACCGCGCCGGTCAAGCCGAATTCCGTGTCGTTGGCAATCTCCAGCGCGTGATCGAAGTTCTTCGATTTGATCACGGCCAGCACTGGCCCGAAGATTTCTTCTTGCTCCAGCTTTGACTTGGGCTTGATATCGGCGATCACCGTTGGCTGAATGAAGTAGCCTTCGCCGGCATTCTTCGCGAGGCCGCCGCCGGTAATCAAGCGTCCATCCTTTTTGCCGTACTCGATGTACTCCAGGATGGACTTCATGGAGCCTTCGTTGATGACCGCGCCCATGTTCGGGTTTTCGGTCGGATCGCCGACGGTAATCTTTTCAACGCGGGCCTTGAGGTGCTCCAGGAATTTGTCGTAAATGCGCTCGTCGATGATGGCGCGCGAGCAAGCTGAGCACTTCTGTCCCTGGAAGCCGAATGCAGCCAGAGCCACGCCTTCGACCGCGGCATCGAAATCACCGTCCGCATCGACGATGATCGCGTCTTTGCCGCCCATTTCGAGGACGGTGCGCTTGATCCAACGCTGCCCGGGCACGGTGTCGGCAGCGCGCTTGTGAATGTCGAGGCCAACTTCGCGCGATCCGGTGAAGGCGATGTACCGAGTCTTAGGATGCGCGACCACGGCGTTACCGAAGCTCGCTCCGGCGCCGGGACAGAAATTGATTACACCGTCAGGAATTCCAACTTCTTCCACTAACTCAACAAACTTTGCCGCGATCGTTGGCGAATCGCTCGAGGGCTTCAGAATCACAGTGTTGCCAGAGACCACCGAAGCCATGGTCATTCCTGCCATGATCGCGCATGGGAAGTTCCAGGGCGGAATGACGGCGCCAACTCCGAGAGGAATATAGAGCAGCGAGTCGCGCTCGCCGGGCAGTTGAACATCCGTCTTCACTTTCGCCAGCCGCAACGCCTCACGCGCATAGTATTCACAAAAGTCGATGGTCTCGGCGATATCGCCATCGGCCTCAGCCCAGTTCTTGCTGACTTCAAAAATCATCCACGCGGCGAATTCGAATTTCCGTTCACGCAGCAGATCAGCGACGTGGAACAGCAGGCTGGCGCGTTCCTCGACCGAGGTGAACTTCCAGTGCTCAAACGCGCTCAGCGCGGCCTGCATGGCCGGTTCCACGTGCTCTTTTCCGGCTTTCTGATGCACGCCAACAATCTCCGACGGCTTAGCGGGATTCAGCGACTTGATTTTGTCCGACGTCTTAATGTGCTTGCCGCCGATGATGAGATCGTATTCACGGCCCAGCTGGCCGCGGACTTTGTCAATCGCAGCGCGCATTTTTCGCGAATTCTCTTCTTTGCTGAAATCGGTGAGCGGCTCATTGACGAAGGGGCCCTGGTGAAGGCGAATCTGTGGTCGAGTGGGAGCTTCAACGGTTGCCATAAGTGCACCTCGAAAAATATATGGATGCTGCGCGGGCAGGCGCGGAACCAACAATTGTAGCACCGGCCGATGCTCCGTTTTCAGGATAGACTATCGAGCTTTTGCAGGAGGAGGCCCCAGCTGTCCTACGCGAACTACTGTATCTTGCGGTTGGTTAAGGCTCTTAGCTCTTCGACAATTTGCTCCAAGCGGCCACGGCGCTGCGCGTGATTTTGTTGGGCGGGCAAAGTACGTCTTTGCTGAGCGTACTCGTCGTTCAGTCTTTGGATGTCGCTTATTTCCGTCTTTAGTATTTGGACGCGGTTCAGGATGGCTTCTCTTCCATTTAGCAGCATGTCTCTAGCATACTCTATCGTCCGGAATTAAGGCACCTTTACCGATTCGGGGCTCTCGTGGGATTTAAAGCTCATTTTGGCGGTGCGCTCCAGCTTGTCCCAGGCAAAACGCTGGCCCTGGATGGCGCGCTTCACGGTCTTGAACAAAACGATAGAAAACAACTGACGATAGGCGAATCGTTGCAGCCATACCTGGCTCAACAACCAGCCGTCCTCGCGAGCTTCAGGTTGGCGGCGTTCCAGGGCGAAAGCGATTGCGGACGTAATGAAGTCGATAATCAGAAATGCGGCAAAGAACACCACCAGCCGTCGGAAGTCCGCCGGATCTGTGGAATCAGGATGGTACGACTTCTGGATGAAATACCAAATCGCGCCGACAGCAAACATCAGGTCGATAAAAGGTGAAACCAGTGGCAGCAGAATTTGGAAAATGAGGATGTTGGGCAAAGCCACCCAGCCTAAGGCTCCCTTGCGTGCGAACACAGCGCGATGTTTCCAAACCGACTGCAGAATTCCAAACGACCAGCGGAAGCGTTGCCGCATCAGGCCATTGGCATTGATAGGCGCCTCGGTGTACGCGAGGGCCAAATCTTCGTACTGCACGCGATATCCGTTCCGCAGCAGCGCCATGGTCAGATCGGCATCTTCCGCTACCGTATCGGTGTGATATCCGCCAGCTTCGCGCACGGCGGAGGTTCTCCACGCGCCGATAGCTCCCGGCACCACGCTCACGGCTCCAAGCACGTTCAATGCGCGCCGCTCGAAATTCTGGCTGGTGATATATTCCAGCGCCTGCCAGCGCGTCCAAAGATTCACGCGGTTGCCGACTTTCGCATTTCCCGCCACTGCTGCGACTCTGGGATTCAGAAAATGAGGAACTAGCCGCGAGATCGCCGTGGGTGCGATAACCGTGTCGGCATCGATGCCAACAAAAATCGTTTCGTCGCGCAAATGATCAAGCCCGAAATTGAGCGCTTCCGCTTTGCCGGAGTTCGGCTTGGTCAAAATTAACACTTGGCCCGAGGCCTGTTCCCTAACGAAAGCGCGCTGGGCAACTTCCAGTGTTTTATCGCTGGAGCCATCGTCGATGACGATGACCCGCATATTCGGATAGTCCGAAGCCAAAACCGCGCGAACCGTTCGCTCAATCACTTTCTCTTCGTTGTAGGCAGGAACCAGAACCGCGACCATCGGCTTATAGGCCGCCACCTCATTCGGCGTGCCGGAAGGCTGGCTGCGGAAACGGTCAAACACCGCAAAGGTGCCCACAAACAGCAAGCGCCCAGTCATGAGCAGGTCGCCGAGAAAAAATATCCAGACAATCGCCTGACTGCTGAAGTCCCAGAGCGCGAACCCAAGCCAATCAAGCCGTGCCGCCCAGCGCTCGCTGGCGGGAATGGGCGGCATAACGTCTGCCCGAGTCTTGCCCACTAGCTCAGAGAGAGGGACGACTTCGTCTCCCTTAGCCCGCACGCCCGCGATAATCATCGGCAACGCACGAACCGTCTCATGGCGGTCGCCTCCGCCGTCGTGCAATAGGATCACGCTTCCACACAGCCGGTCCTTGGGGTCGCATGGCGGGATATGAGCGAGTACATCGGCAGCGATCTGCTCCGCCGAGTGGCGCGGATTGTCCTTCCAATCGTTGGGGTCAATCTTGTTGCCCACGCTGATGTAGCCCATATCCTGGACCACTTCGAGCGGCCGTACCTGGTCTTCGGTATCGGGCTCCTGATCGATTGAATAGGGCGGACGGAACAGAATCGTGTTGATGCCAAGGCGGCTGGCGAAGAGCTGCTCGGTGAGATTCAGCTCCAATTTCATGTAACTGTGCGAGATGTTGCTGATGTCGGGATGGGTGAAGGTATGATTCCCGATTTCATGGCCTTCGCGATACAGCCGCGAAGTCACGCCGCCGAAGTTCTTGGCCTCAATTCCAATCAGGAAGAATGTTGCGGTCGCATTTTCTCGTTTCAGAACATCAAGAATCTTCGGTGTCCAGGTGGGATCGGGCCCGTCATCGAAAGTGATCGCGACAGCTTTTGGGTTATAGCCATAACGCGCAACGCGGTAAGGTTCAGGAAGACTCTCGAACACTTCGTCGGTGATTGTTCCCGACGCAGCATCTACGGTGATCTGCCTCGCACCGTTGGCCGGGCGAGCTTCAATCCGCAGAATCTCGCCCTGGCCTTCCATATCTACATCCTGGCCGGGCGGAACATCTTTTAGTTTGTCAGGAGCACCCGCTTCGCCGGGAACATCCCACACCCGCCACAACGAGCGGTCCTCCGCGCCCAGTCGCCACAATGCGAAAGTCTTGATACCCAGGCGTTGCGCAGCGCGCATTTGGTTAAGCGCGGTCACTGCATCCAGAAACCAGATGTCGTGACGCCGGTTCTGTTCGTCCAGGTAGCTAACGTGCGGATTACTACTGCCGTCGTCAAAATCGACATCCTCCTCGGAATCACGCGCCGAGAGCCACGCGTCCTGGACCGACACGTTGAAGTCCTTGACGTCTGGCGGCAGCGTTCCATGTTTAGGCTTTTGCACCCAGTCGTAGCCGTAGTTGCCAATAGCGCAAATGATTTTCTCTTTAGGGATAACTTTGCTGGCGAACTCCAAATTGGCGACAAACCAATCCTGGGAAGCGACCGGACCCGGAGTTCCTTGGGGAAAGTGTTCGTCGTAGTTCATCAACACCACACCGTCCACCCGTGCCGCCACGGCGGCATAGTTGAAATCCACGTTGTGTGGAGGCACGCTGACGTACAGTTTCAGCCCACGAGCGTGCAGATCATCCGAGATCTCCTGCAGCATGGCCATATAGCCCGGCTGGGCTTTCAGCGGAATCTCTTCGAAGTCCACCATGAGGCCGTGGAATTTGTCAGTTCCCAGGAACTTGATCACCTGCTGCCGGAAGCGAGCGCGCGCATCCGGATCGTTCAGGAATGCCGTGATATCGACCCAGTTCACGCCGTCAGAATTGTTTACCATGGGGAAGACTTCCATGCCTGTGTTCTCGGACTTGAGAAAAGGCATGACTCTGTCATCCACGGAATGAACGCCGGAATCCTGAATCACATCGAAATATTTGTTGGTCTGCTCATCGACGCCTTGCAGGTGGCCATCGGAAGTCAAAACATGTAACCAGTCGGGATAGAGCAGGTCAACCTGCGGAGCATACTCACGCAAAGAGGAGAAGCTGGCGGCATCCCACGGAGCATAAAAAGCGGCGCGGACACCTTCTTCGGAGTCGAGGCCCGGTTGGGAGGGATTGAACTTGCTTTTGCCGTGGCCGCGTTGCGCCGCGAGCTTGCGGCGTTTTTCTCGTGCTTTGATTTTTTCGTTTTCCTTCAGCGCATGGTAGGGCTTTTTCTGCACCTGCCAAATCAACTCTGGCAAAGGTTCGCCCTGTAGTGCGTTGTAAATGAAGAAAATCACCAGCAACATGACGCTGACACCCGCGATGTCAAACAAGCGGCGAAGCCGCTTCCAGCGAGCTTGGCGGGGATCGTAGAAAACAGGTTGCGCCATTGGGTGAGTACCACCATCCTAAGCGGTAGAGAAAGCAGGGTCAAACGCTGGAGTACCATTTGGCAGTTAGCATCTAGCAGCTGGCATTTAGCAGTTAGCATTTGGCCTGCACCTGACAATTGCTCGCGGCTGGGATCGGGCGGAGTTAAGCTAATTGCTAAGTGCTAATTGCTAAGTGCTAAAAGCTCTTCCAAAAACTGCTATATTCGCAACGTGCGCGAACTGGTGCGCCAACATCTTCGGTTCTTCTTGCTCGCCACACTCGCGGCCCTGGGGCTGCGCCTCCTCTTCATTTTCCGATTTCCTGGAGTAACGAGCGACTCTTTTGTTTACGGGGACATCGCCAAGAACTGGTTGCAACACGGCATTTATGGGTTGACCGGCATCCGCGAAATCTCTCCAACCTATATCCGGCTGCCCGGGTACCCCGCATTTCTTGCCGTGGTGTTCGCTATTTTCGGCATGGAACACTACCGTGCTGCCCTGATTGTGCAAATGTTCGTGGACATCGGCACTTGCTTCCTGATTGCCGACCTGACGCGGCGTGTAGTTTCTGATCGGGCTGCGCGCGCGGCTTTTCTGTTGTCTGCACTTTGTCCGTTTCTTGCCAACTATGCCGCCAACGCGCTCACCGAAACCTGGGAAGTATTCTTCACCGTGCTGGCTTTGGACTTGGCAGTGGTTGGGCTTGATGAAAAGGCCGACCTCCGTCCTTGGGCGGGGTGTGGTCTGGCGGTGGGAGCAGCGATGCTGCTTCGTCCCGACGGCGCGTTGCTCTTGATATCGATTGCGCTCTATTTGGTGGTTGGGTTTTTCTGGAGCCGACGTCCGCAGCGCGCTGCTTCCACGCTACATTTGCTGAGAAGAGGCGCGGTGGTTTTCATTGTTTCTGTGGCTGCGCTCGTTCCCTGGACTTTGCGCAACCTGCACACGCTGCATGAGTTCATGCCACTGGCTCCACGCTACGCCAATGAGGAAGATGCATTTGTGCCCATGGGATTTAACCGTTGGGTAAAGACCTGGATTGTCGACTATTCTGCGGTCGAGGAAACTTATTGGGCGGTGCCAGGCAACTCCGTCGATGCGGAAAAACTTCCCGCGCGTGCCTTTGATTCGCGCCGAGCAGCGTGAGCAGACCGGTCAACTGCTGGACGATTACAACGATGCGCGGCATGTAACTCCCGCGCTCGATGCCCGGTTCGCGGCGCTGGCATCGGAGCGCATTCGTCATTCGGCGTTGCGCTATTACGTCGGGCTTCCTCTACTGCGTATCGCGGACATGTGGCTGCGACCGCGAACGGAGACTTTGCCCTCGGACACTCGCTGGTGGGAGTTCGACGACGATCCCGAATGGCTGGCGCTTACGCTGGGCCTGGGGATTATCAACCTTGCATATGTCGGGGCTGCGCTCGCCGGGCTGGCGCGAGGGAGCATTTCTCACCGGTTTTCGTGGTGGGGTCTAGGCCTGTTGCTCACATTTGTTATTGTGCGTTCCGCGTTTCTGGGCACACTCGAAAATCCCGAGCCGCGCTACACACTGGAGTGTTATCCCATAGTCATTCTGCTTGCGGCGTCGCTATTTTCTGACACTCGCGCTTCCATCGCGCGCTCCTTGTTGACTTGAGGTCATTTCCGAAAAATAGATGCTCGCGAGTCCGATATTGTGTATAGAATCTCCAGCCAACGGTCTAAGTCATGCTAGAAAAGCTTCTTAACTCTGGAGAGAGAATCGCACTTTCTTCGTCCCAGAGGAGTGCTGTCCCGTCCAGTATGACCCGCACCCAACATTGTTCGACGCAACCGAATTCTCCCACGAGGGCATCCATGAAACACGTCTCGGTTTCATCGCGCGCTTGGCTTGCAGCTTTGATTGTCGTAGTGACGGCCGCAGCATTTTTCTGCACCAGCTTTTCGGTGCGAGCGGCAGAAGTGACAGCGACAATTTCCGGTACGGTACGGGATTCATCCGGCGCGGTAATTCCAAACGCGACGGTTACGCTGACCAACGCTGGAACCAACGTTTCTCGCAACGTTCAGACGTCAAGCGATGGCTCCTACCTGTTTACTCTGGTGCAAATCGGGACCTACAGTTTGACCGTGGACCAGACCGGCTTCCAAAAGTCTGTGCGCGACGGAATCGTTCTGAACGTCAACCAGAACGCCAAGCTAGACGTTGTCCTGAAAGTTGGAGCCAGTAGTCAGGTGGTGGAGGTTAGCGGCGACGTGACCCAGGTCGACACGCTGAGCGCCACACTCGGCAGCGTAGAAACCGAACGTCGAATTTTGGACCTGCCGCTCGTCGAACGCGATGCCCTTCAGCTGGGGCTTCTTCAAGCGGGAGTTTACCCACCAGACGAAGATGACGGCAGCGGAAATCCATTTTCTGTGGGCGGACAACGATCTGAGTCTTTGAGTTTCCTGGTCAACGGCGCCGACAACAACGATTTTCTCGGCAACAACTTTGTGGTCGATCCCAATCCCGACTCCCTTGGGGAATTCAAGATCCTCACTAATAACTATGAGGCCGAATACGGACGCACCGCTGGCGGCATCGTCAATCAAGTCATTAAATCGGGGACCAACCAATTTCACGGGGACCTCTTCGAGTTCTTCCGCAATGATGCGCTGAATGCCCGAAACTATTTCTTGCCATCCGTAACACCGTTCAAGAGAAATACTTTTGGCGGAACCGTGGGCGGCCCCATCAGAAAAGATAAGACTTTCTTCTTTCTCTCCTACCAGGGCATTCGCCGGCATGAGGGTCAAGTCGCCCCGATCCTGCAGGTGTTGAGCCCAGCCCAGCGAAACGGAGACTTCAGCGACCTGCTAGATCCAAGTGGATCAACATTTTCGCCTTGCCCAAACCCTGAGGCGGGTGATCCGACGTTTGAGGCCGGAGCTCTTATCATCCCTACCAGTCTGCGAGTCGCTTGTAAATATGTGGACCCAAACAACCCCGTTGTCACCCTGGTTCCGTCGCAGGTTTACCCGAACAATCAGGTACCGGTAAACCCGGTAATAAAGAACTACATAAGCAAGTACGTCCCGCTTCCCAATCTTCCTAACAATAATTTCGTCGCCGCGCCCATTGAAGTCGATCGCGAAGACCAGGGCATCGCCCGGGTGGATCACCACATTGGAACTAAAGACACAATTTATGGCAGCTACATCATCGACGACGAGACCCAGAACACTCCGTTCGAGATTACTTTCGGAGGTACGAGCGGCGGCAATGTTCCCGTCGGTTCGGGGTTTGACAATTTCATACGCACGCAACTCGGCGCCATAACCTGGCTTCACAATTTCAGTCCGACGGTCGTTAACGAGTTCACTTTCGGAGCCAACCGCAGCGCAAGTCTTAAAGGTGTGCCGCATGACACCACGCCACCTTCGGCTCTAGGCTTCGCAAATGTCGTTCCTGACGATCCCGCGGGAACCGCGCCTCCAGTGATGGTGACGCCCAGCTTCGCTCTGGGCCCGAGCCCGGAAGGTCCGACCAAAATTCACGATGTGACTTTTCATTGGCAAGACAGCGTTTCCATCACCCGCGGCCATCACGACATGAAATTTGGAGCTGACATCCGCAGAGTGCGCGACAATTTCGACTTCGATTTCGACAACAACGGACTCTTTGATTTCGGGAACAGCCAGAACTACACTGGCGCCCCTCTGGCCGATTTTGTCGGAGGTTTCTTTGATAATTTCTCCCAGTTTTCTCGTGCGGTGTATGGGATTCGCACTACGTCGTTGCACTTCTTCGGGCAGGATTCGTGGAAAGTGCAGCCTCGGCTGACCTTGACGTACGGTCTGCGTTACGAATACAACACTCCCCTGCAGGATCCGCACAACCAGATTCTGGGCTTCTTCCCAGGACAGCAGTCAACCAAGTTTCCAACTGCGCCGACCGGCATTCTGTACCCCGGCGATCCCGGAACTCCAAACCCTGGGCTGACCTATCCCGACCGCAACAATTTCGCACCTCGTGTTGGTTTTGCCTGGGACATGATGGGCAATGCCAAAGTGGTGATGCGCGGAGGCTTCGGCATTTTTTATGACATTGAAGACGGAGCCTTGAACCTGCAATTCGGCGGTGAGCCGCCCTTTGGCAGAATTATCAACATCGTTCCCAGCGACTACTCGAGTGTCACTTCCGGGTTCAACACCATCTCTGACCCGTATAACGCATTTGGGCAAAGCAATCCCTTTCCCACCGGCGGAGTACCGGGCACCACGTTTGGAATTCCGGCATTTTCGCTGGCGTACGTAGTCGATCCCCACTTCCGCACTCCCTATTCTGAAAACGTAAATTTCGGGTTCCAATACCAGGTCACGCAAGACACCCTCATCGAAGCCGATTACGTGGGGACGTTCTCGCGCAAGTCGATTGTGACCAACGACGTGAACGCTCCCTTGCCCAGTATTCTCCAGCAACAACAAAATAATTTTGGGTTTACGAATCCCGATTGCGCACGTCCCTTGGGCGGCTGCGCCGATCCCGGCAATCCCAACGGAACTTCCACCGAGGCGCAATATTTGTACACCGACCTCAGTGCTGGTTCGTCCAGTGGCAACCAATTACAGTTCACCGTCGACAAGCGATTTACTCATGGCTTCAACATCCGCGGAGCCTATACGTTTGGCAAGGTGATCGACAACCAGTCGGGGTTCCGCTACAACTCTTCAGTTTTTACCGACCCCTTCAATCCCGACTTCGATCGTGGTTTGGCGAATTTCGACGTCAAGCAGCGGTTGGTTATCAGCGGACTCTGGAAGCTGCCTTTTGGCAAGAAAATCCAGAATGGATTCTTGCGCAAACTAGCGGACGGCTGGGAAACAAGCGGCATCGCATCGTTCCAGACAGGCACTCCATTCACAATCTACTCGGCCTCAGGCTCCAGCCAGGAGCAGAGTTTTCTTGAGCGTGCCGACCTGGTCGGACCAATCCACACTTTCGCTCCCAGATCGCTGCACAGCTTCGATGCCTCAGCTTCGAGCTGCCTGCCGGGTTCGGTAGCCAACGGTCATTTTTTCTTCGATCCCAGTGCATTCGACTGCAACAACGCCCTCTTCACCTTCGGAGATTCGGGCAGAAATATCATGCGTGGGCCGGGACTTAATCACTTCGATCTGAGCGTAGGGTCGAACCTTCATGTCACGGAGAGCAAGAGCATCGAATTTCGGTCGGAGTTTTTCAACGCGTTTAACCACGCGCAATTCTTCAACCCCGATCACACCGGATTCGACGCCAATTTCGGCCAAATCACTCAGGCGCATGATCCCAGAATCATTCAGTTTGCGCTGAAGTTTTATTTCTGAGGTAGAAGGGGTGGCAAAGGAAATTTTGAAATTTGCACTTTGCTTGAGTGCGGTCGATCAACTTCCCCAGACAGAAGAGTGTCCGCCTCCAGGCTTAGGCTAACGGCGAGTCGGACATGCGGAAGCGAGTTCGGACGTGTTCGGAGAGTAGTTCGATGGCGCCACGATTGGTTACCGGATCCGCCTGGGCCAGATATCTCATGGCTTCCACCAACAGGCGTTGACCGTCTACATATCGTGGATCAGAGGTACGTTCACGGCGCTTTCGCCCAATTTGCGGAGTCACCGGGATGGTGAAAACCTTGGCCATGGAAGTCATCGCTGTCGCCGTTGGAGCCTTATTGCCTCTGCACTACTTCTCTAGCGTCTCCGTGTTTTTGCAGTATAACGTTCCGCGTCGAGTTTTTCAGCTTTAATCTTTTGCCAGCGCCAACTACCTTTGCACGACCTTAACTTCAAATTCTACAGTGCTTTACGTCGAGCAATCCTATCCTTGCGGCGAAACAAACTTGGTCTTGCTTGTGGTCTTCAGCTTAAACACACTGTCAGGAATCTTCTGATTCAACTGGATATCGGAATACTTCGCGAGCCGATAATCTCCCGATGGCGCGAACAACTGCTGCTGGACCGAAACGCCGCGAGCCGGGTCAATCCACAGCCAGATTCGATCAAAATTATTTCGTGCTTTGGCCGATTTTGGCACGAGTTCCAACTTCGCCGCGTCGGCACCATCCACCTTCTCGCTCCCTAGGTATTTCACATCGAAGGATTTCAGCATGTCGCGGCCGCTGCCACCGAATCCCAGAACCATGAAACTTTCCAATGCTTCACGATCCTTGCCCGCGTTGTAAACCGTAACCTGGTCGATTTTCGGCTGATAAAACTGCACTTTGCTGCCGCTGAAAAGAACGTACTTGGGAGGGGCGGGATCTTCGACATCCGCCGCCATTTCGATATCGTTCCCATTGCGGCGAAAATAAACTGTCCCCTTCTGCGTATCTTTTTCATCCACCACTTTTTGATATTGATCCCACACGAAATTAGCCTGGGTCGTGCGGAAATTGGCCGCCGTTTGATCCATCTGCTGAAGCATGCGGTCCCGTTCCGGATTGGATTGGGTCGCAGGATCCTGCGCCCACGCGGCGGATAAGAGAACAATTCCTACGAAACAGCTAAACGAATCCACTATTTTTCGACGGTACATTTTGAATTCAGCGATGAGCGGCTATTCGCGCGCCACCCAAACTTTATAACTGAGAACTTGTCCCAAACCGTTGCGCACCGGCTCGATCTTCGTGATGCTCACTTCCCCGGAAATAGGCTCGATCACTTGCAATAGTTCGCCGCGAAATGCGCTGTCGTCCTTCCCTGCAACTTGGTCCGACACAGCTGCGGCGTCGATCTGATAAACCAGGCCGCCCTGCCCATCCGGCATCACGACTACTCCCGTATGATGCGGATTGCGTTCGACCGGTTTGTCATTGAAATTGATCAGTCTGGGGGAGAGAAATACAAACAGCAAGATCAGTGTGACCATGACGTCGTATTGAATGGTGCCGCGCTCGTACGACCAAAGAACGTAGTCGCGGATTGTGCGCCAGATCCCACTCATCGGAACGGTGGGCGTGGCCGCCATCGACATGTTTGCCTTTGCCCTGTCCAAGTCTATTTTTTACTCCCCGCGTTTGCAATGTAATCCGTAGCGCAAGCGTAACGCTGGCGCTACATTTTTCTTGGCGTCAGCCGATCCGTGCCCATATACGGACGCAACACTTCCGGAATCAGCACACTGCCGTCAGATTGCTGGTAGTTCTCCACAATCGCCACCCAGGTGCGCCCCACGGCCAGACCACTGCCATTGAGGGTGTGCACGAATTCAGTCTTGTTCTTCCCTTCCAGCCGATAGCGGATGTTCGCGCGCCGCGCCTGAAACGATTCGAAGTTTGAGCATGAGGAAATCTCGCGAAACAACTGCTGCCCCGGAAGCCAGACTTCCAGATCATACGTCTTCGCCGACGAAAAACTCATGTCCCCGGTAGAAAGTGCAACCACCCGATAATGTAAACCCAGCTTTTGCAGCACTTCTTCCGCATGGTGTGTGAGCTTTTCCAGTTGTTGGTAGGAATCTTCCGGCCGCGCGAACTTCACCATTTCGACCTTTTGAAACTGATGCTGCCGAATTATGCCGCGCACATCCTTGCCGTACGAACCGGCCTCGCTGCGAAAACAGGGCGTGTATGCGGTAAGCGAGATCGGTAGCTGCGCCGCATCGAGCACTTCCTCGCGATAAAGATTAGTAACTGGAACTTCCGACGTGGGAATAAGCCACAATTCTTTGTCGCCGTGCGGAACCTTGAAAGAATCGGCCGCAAATTTTGGAAGCTGCCCGGTTCCGTACATGGACTCGGAGTTCACCATGTAAGGCGGCAAGACCTCCGTGTAACCGTGCTCGCGAGTGTGCAAGTCGAGCATGAAATTGGCCAGCGCCCGTTCCAAACGAGCACCCATGTCCCAATACACGGCAAAGCGGGCTCCAGAAAGTTTGGCCGCCCGCTCCAAATCGAGGACCCCGAGTTGCTCTCCGATTTCCCAGTGCGGCTTCGGCGCGAAATCAAACTGGGGCGCAGAGCCCCAGCGCCGGACTTCCACATTCTCGTCCGCAGTCCTGCCAACCGGAACGCTTTCGTGCGGAATGTTGGGAATGCCGACCAGAATCTGCCGCAGCCGGGTTTCGTATTCTTCCGCTGCCTTTCCCAGTTGCTCGACGTGATCGCGCAACTCCTTGGTCTCGGCAATCAGCGCAGAAGCATCCTGCCCACTCTTTTTCAGCTTTGCGATCTCTTCGGTAGCCCGATTGCGCTGGGCTTTCATAGTTTCCGCGCTGGTGATGGCCTGACGCCGCTGGGCATCCACTTGGGCGAAGTTCTTCAAGACTTCGGCCGGCTTCATGCCGCGCTGGCGCAGCTTCTCCTCGACCAACGCGAGGTTGTCGCGAACAAAACTCAGATCAAGCATGGGGAGTCACTAATGTAACGGAAAAGTGGTCGGGAATGCACGTGTGAGCCAAACCGTACAAGGTCGAAAACTGCAAGACGCGGACAAATGAACACTGCGGGAAGAGCAAATCGCTTGGAGAGTGGAGGATCGAGACGCGCCGGGCGGCACCCAGCGCGCCTCATCCGATGCAGAGGCTAGAAGCTGATCTTCAGGATTGTTCCTCCATTGCCCACGAACCATCCAGCATGTGGGTTCGCGAAAGCGACCGCCCAGTAGCCGCTTACCGTGGGCATCCCGACCCAGGTATTTCCCTCATCAGGACTCCAGGCTGCCGACTCCGGAATCGAAATTGGGTGCGCTCTCAGCGGTGATAACAACCAGGCGTTTGAAGCGGTTTTCAGCATCCTTGGGATTGTAAGCAACCTGACTCGCATAGCTCAGGCAGAAAATGGCTCCGGTCACGGGCGGCTTGTTGGTAAGGGTCCAAGTCTTGCCGCCATCCGGCGAAGTTGCCGTTCGCGCCTGATCTGGATCCGACGGGTCCAAATCGCCGCCGCCAACAATGCCGTGCATCGGGTCGCGGAAGGATACCGAGAACGCACCCGCCGTGGCGTTGCTCACCAGCGGTGTGTTGTATGCGTTCCAGGTGTTGCCTCCATCTGCGGTCGCCAGGATTCTCGCCGTGCTTGCTCCGCCCGTGGCGGCCCAAGCGTTCTTGATCCCCTGCGTCGCGATGCAGGTTCCACTGGAGGAAAACGATGCTTCCCCTTGCAGCGCCGGCGGCATGTTGCCGCTTATACTCTTCCAGGTCGTTCCGTCGGAGGTACGACGGTCGGGGAAAACTCCGTTCACCGAGTCGCTGTGCACGATTGCGCGATTCGGAGTCCAGAACGCGAAGCAATCGTAGAATGCGCCGGTAAAGTGATTCAGGAATTCGATCGTCCAGGTCGTGCCGCCATCGACCGTCTTGTAGATGCGGAAGCTGGTTGGGTTGTTTCCAATGGACAGCAGGTACGCAACCTTGTCGCTGACGCCCTGTACATCACGAAATTGCAGACCCTTGGTTCCGGGCACAACCCCGGCTCTCCAGTGATCACCGCCGTCAGTTGTAACCACGTAGGTGCCACCGGTCCCAGCTGCCCAAACCACGCGCTCGTTCACCGGACTGACCGCAATTAGCAACTGGGTAGTATTGCTGGTTTGTGGAGTAAGGGTGGGGTTACCAATTTTACCTTGCTCTTCGGCAAGGCAAAAGGCAACAGAAGCTAGAAGCGTGAAAACCATTAGCGAATGTTTCATCATGGGAGTCTTCTCCAGGAAGGATTCGTGACGTGGGGGCAGTATAGGCGCGGCCGCAAAGCAGTGTCAAATGCGCGAATCGCGCAGTCTGCCCAGTGGACGCGGCTTTCGAGGCTTTGCACTGCAACGTTGCAAAGACGGTTGCGCCTGAACAAAAGCCGACATGAAACGGACGTTGTCGGATTTGGGGCAACCACCGCGCAACCGCTTTGGAGTCGAATACGCCGCACGATACACTACAAACGCGATGACCGCCTCCCCTGCCACCGCTTCGCGAACGCCTGACCTCTCCGTCAGCATCGCCGGCATTCAATTCAAGAATCCTGTAATCGCCGCCAGCGGCACTTTTGGCTATGGGATTGAATTCGAGGACGTCGTCCACCTCGATAGGCTTGGCGGCTTTGTGGTCAAAGGTCTGTCGAAGGAACCCATGGCGGGGAACCCGCCACCGCGGCTTTACGAAACCGCTGCCGGCATGCTCAACGCTATCGGCTTGCAGAACATTGGTGCGCAGGCTTTCATCGACGACAAATTGCCGAAGCTCCGCGAATTGAAAAATATTGTGGTCGTTGCCAATGTGTTCGGCTACACCCGCGAAGACTACGAACGCACGATCGAGATTTTAAATGACGGCGAAGGCATCGCCGCGTTTGAATTGAACGTGTCCTGCCCCAACACTGCGCATGGAGGAATTCAGTTCGGCAGCGATCCGCGATTACTCGATGAGGTCGTGGCGACAGCTCGCCACTACACCAAGCGACCGTTAATCGTGAAACTTTCTCCCAACGTCACCAGCATCGCGCAGATGGCGTACGTGGCGCAGGAGGCCGGCGCCGACGCGGTTTCCCTGGTCAACACTTTCGTAGCCATGGCTATCGACGCAGAAACCCGCAAACCGCGCATCGCCAACGTGACCGCCGGGCTGTCGGGACCGGCCATCAAGCCCATCGCTCTGCGCATGGTGTATGACGCATCAAAAGCGGTAAAAATCCCGGTCATTGGAATGGGCGGTGTCTCGACCGCTGTCGATGTTGTCGAGTTCATGCTGGCGGGCGCAACCGCGGTGCAAATCGGAACCGCCAACTACTGGGATCCCAGGGCCACGGAGAAAATCGTCGACGAACTGCGGGTTTGGTGCAAAGACCATCGGATCGACCGGCTGGCCAGCCTGACCGGCGGGTTGGTTCTCGAGTAAATTCCTTTCGGTGCTGACTATGCGTCGCGAACAGAAGTTGAATTCAGTTTCTTTCCTTAGGTCGCCTCACCACGGCCACACCGCCAGGATCGCTCCCATCGCGAGATAGCAAACCAGTTGATAGCCTGTGTTGATCAAATAAAGTTTCACCGGTTGCTTGGCAAACAGAACACTGGTTAATTGCACCGTGGCCACGAATCCAAGCCACACCGCGAAGCCAACCTTCATGCCATACAGCGCAGAACTCACGGTTGTGATGGCGACGATTTTGGCCAATACTGCCGCCGAGACCAAGCTGGCTACGAACGACATTCCATACATTTTGCCCGCGCCCTTTTGCATTTCAGCCAGTTTTTCTTTGTCCTCTGGATCGTAGCCCATCAAGATCATCCAAGGCTTCGCGAACAGCAGCGGCGAGTACCAGAGAAAGCCCAGAACCATGGTCGCAACCGCAGCCGTTAGCACAGACCACAAGTTGATTCCCATCACATACATGGAATGCCCCCTTTAGGGCCGCTATCCTAACGGGCAAAAGTAGTTTTGGAAAGGAAAACTTTCAGAGCGCTGAAAGAAGCCGCGTTTCGTTGGGGATGAAACTTAACGTCCGCGGCTGTGCCAGATGGAACCCGGTGAGCGGAAATTCAGGCCCTCGCCCCACACCGCCTGAGTTCTTCCCTGATTATCAATACCGATTCCGAAGTAGTCGCCGAAAGGAAAACTGAAGCCCTTGGGACGCACGTAGCTATAACCCGGTACGTAGCTGGAAATCTGCGCCTCCGGCGACCAGGTTGCGCCGCCATTGGTGGAGCTTCGGTAATACGTGTTCCATAGCGGGCGGTTACGCGTATCCATCCACGCGATGCGCACGTCGCCAGCTTCGCCGGCGGTGAGCGCGGGGAAAGCATGCTCGACACTCGAAGCCGCGGTAGAAACATTCAATCGCGGTGACCAGGTGGCCCCAGCCGTGGTTGAAGAAGCAAAATAAATTCGCTCGGGAGCTTTATCGGCCGCGCCGGAATTCCATAACGCATACAACGTTCCAGCCGCGTCCGATGTCATGGTGATCTGCGCGCCCAGATATCCCCACTCGCAGTGATATGCCGAACAATCGGGAGGGGCTTCAGAAACGTCCATCAGCCTCGTCGTCCAGGTGTCGCCGCCATCTGAAGACTTGCTCACATAAAGGCTCACCCGCCCCTTGGCTCCGTCATGACGTGTATACCCCGCCCAGGCTACGTAAACAAACCCTTCTGGGTCGACCGTCGCGCCTCCGGCGAGAGATCGAACGAGCTTCAATTTCGGACTCACATCCGTGGAATTGAACGTCACCCCTGCATCGTGTGATGCCGCGACCCAGATCTTCCGTCCCCGATTGAAGCCAACGTAAACATCTTCGCCACGTACGGCCAGCACCGGTTTGTCTGCGTCTGTAACACCCCGATCAGCGATAGAAATTGACCAGCTCTGGCCGAAGTCCACCGATTTTGCCACCACCATGTCGGTTTTCTTTCTCTGCAACCATGCGGCGTAAACTGTCCGACGGTCGGCGGGATCCACCACAATCTGAGGATCGTACTGACCAGTGCCGGGCGGAGTGATCTGGCGCGGCGCCTGCCAGGTTACTCCGTTGTCATTGCTGACCACCAGAATCATCGAAGGGAGGGGGCAGGTCCGGCATCCGGGCACATGACCGTATTGCGGATACAGAACATACACGTGGCCGAAGCCGTCGCTCGCAACCGACGGCTCCCACTGATCTCCCGCTGTGAAGCCGATCCTGGATTGGGGATCGAAGCCGGTTTTTGCGGCAAAAGCTACCGGAACGATCAGGACAGAAAGCCAGATCGCCAAGGCAAACCGAAAACTCCCGCTAGTGCGCTGGAAAGACAGGGTCACGAAGCCTCAGACGGGTTCGGGGGACAAAGCCGCTACTGCAATTTAGCGCGAGAAACCGGGCCTCGTCAACCGCACAATGCCAGCGGTTTGGTTTATGGCGCCAGATAGGTGAAACCGAGCATTGCCGCTGCCAGTCCACATTCAAATCCAAATCCATCCCGGATTTGCGCCTATTTGCCACGCCAAGGCTAGTGTCCGTACCTTCGCCGTTGAACTGCCTGCCCCGAGCGTCCAAACTTGCTGGTCTTCCGTGCCCCTCGGCGACGAGATAACCGCCTTGTAGTCCTCGTGGATGGAAGAGCTTTTGCCAGAAACCAATTAAGGAGAATCCCGGATATGAAACAACTCTTGAATCTTGCACGCGTGTCACTCGCAATTCTGTTCATTGCTGCGTGCTTCAGCAATGTGAGTTTTGCCCAAGCAGACCCTGATGCGCACGGCCGGTTTTTCGCTCTGCCGCCTCACTCCTACTACCCCGTTCCCCCAGCCAGTAGCCATTTGACCCAGTGGAATGGAAGCTTCAAAGATCTGACGGGCAGGACCATCACATTCACCATGGTTGGCACGGACCCCTCCAAAACCAACGTCACTACGACCCTGCCAGTGGTCCTCGTGCCCCTCAAGCTGGTCTATGGCGCCAGCAATGGAAACAAGACATTCGACCCGATGAAGGACAAATTCCCCAACGGCCAAACCGTCGTGCAAATGATCCTGGGATCTCCGCTCTTCCAGTCCACGGTGGACTTCGTTCAAGGAGGAACCAACGTCGGAAAGACACAGTACGAAGATGCATTTCAGCGTGCCAACTTCTGGGGAAAGAGCGTGAGTCACAATACCAAGTATCACGTTCTGCTTGGCAAACCAACCGTACTACCGGAGCAAACGATCAAGGTAACGCCCTCGCAGGGCAAGGTTGTGATCAACCCGACCAGCGGCAGCGGCTTTGTCGGCGAATTCCAGCTCAGCACTCTAGATCCGCTCCTGCAAGGCTACATGCACAAGTTCAAGCAGGTCCAGCCAAATACGTTGGCATTGTTCATCACCTACGACATTTACGGCATCAACGGCAGCGTCTGTTGCTATGGCGGCTATCACAGTAACCTGGGCGGGCCGCCGAACAGCCAGACTTATTCCTGGTCAACCATAATTGATCAAAATGCGAGAAACTTTGCGCAGGACGTGGGGGCACTCTCACATGAACTCGGAGAATGGTACGACAATCCTTTCTTCGGCACGAATTCGGTGAACTGCCACGACAATAGCCAACTGGAAGTCGGGGATCCCATAGAGAACGACGCCAACTATGGTCTATTTCCCTACACCGTCGGCAGCTTTACCTACCACCTGCAATCTCTGGTATTTCTCGACTATTTCGGAGCGCCACCCAGCACAGATTTGCATAAGTGGATTAGCTTCCAGAACGACAAGAAAACTGTCTGCCCAGGGCAGTAATGAACAACAGGCTTCCGCCGGAGCGTGCCTCGCGGCATGTCCGGCGGGAGCTTTAGCACCTCTACTGGAAGGCCTACACCTCTGCAGGCCTTCAACATCACAGCGTGCCACTTTCCGTCGCCGATCGCATCCAATACAATCGACACACTTGAATTGGGAGTATTCCATATGGCTAAAGCGACTTTTGCGGCAGGTTGTTTCTGGGGAGTGGAAGCGACCTTTCGCCAGCTTCCAGGAGTGATTGCCACGCGCGTGGGCTACATCGGGGGAAATAGTGCCGACCCCACTTACAAAGAAGTTTGTACGGACCAAACCGGACACGCTGAGGCGGTCGAAATCGAATACGACCCCGCGAAGTTGAGTTACGACAAGTTGCTCGAAGTTTTCTGGGAGAACCACGATCCCACCCAATTGAACCGGCAAGGGCCCGACTTTGGCACACAGTATCGGAGCGCCATCTTTTTCCACGATGCTGAGCAGGAAGCAGCGGCCAAAACCTCGAAACAAAATCTGGAGAAATCTCACCGCTTCAGCAAGCCGATCGTGACCCAGATTGTGCCCGCGGTGAAGTTCTACGAAGCCGAGGATTACCACCAGCAATATCTGGAGAAACGCGGCCTCGCCTCTTGCCATATCAAGGCTTAGGCATTGCGCGATTCATTCGACACCACAGGCCGAGCGCCACGCCCCACACCGCGAGAAGCGGAAGCAGACTCGCAAGGCCGTGCAAGCCGACGAGTTCACCGAGGTTGAAGGCGCCGTGCGCGTGCCCTGTGGGATCTTCCGAGAGCATTAACATTGACTGCGCGTTCTGCGAGAACTTCCCTGCCCAAAATGATGGCCACAGCAACTGGAAGAGCGCGCAGCGAAACTGATCGGGAGGCTGCGCCGTGACCGAGACTGCGACCAGCGCGAAGATCCCTCCGCAAAGGGCGGCCAGGCTCAACGCTGCGCGGCAGTAGGTACGCGTGCGGCTCCATGCGGGCGCCAATCCCACGCACAGGATGGGCAGGCCCGCAGCCAAGTATCGCGGCCCGTATGACCAGCCCCCCGCCCACGCCACGAATGATGCGTTGAATAGGAAATAGTAGCCCGCCACGGCACCAGCTGCGGTCGCGGCGGCACGCTCGTTCGGCTGCTTCCACAGCAATCGCAAGCCGAAGGGCGCCGCAAAAATTGCCGGAGCAACGAACAGCAATCCGCGCCTGCATCCGAAAACAAGTTTTAGGGCAACGTCGATCCGGGGATAGGTCAAACCCATATAGCCGCGCTTCATCCAGGGGAACGCGCCCGCTGGATAATACGAATAACTGGGATGGAAGGGGGAGCCGAAGACGATCGTCTGGTAGACCAAGAGCACCACCACGCAAGTGCCTGCTCCGATCGCGAGACCGACGGCCGTTTGCCACCGCCGCGTTTTATCCGGCCAAACCAGGACCAGAGCGAGAACCCCGATGATGGCTGAAGCGGGCGCGGCCGGATACTCGGTCACGGTCGCCCATCCTGCTGTTAGGCCGACTGCAAGTCCCCAAAACAAATCACTACCATGGCCATCGCGTAACTTCAGCGCACACGCGAACCCGAACAGAAGGCACGCCCCAGCCAGCGCGTGCCCCCAAAACAATGTGGAATAGGCCCACATCGGAGTTGCCAATCCCATCACAGTGGATGCGAAGACTGCTGCACTGACATCGCTGCCCAATCGCAACGCAATCAGAAACAAGCAACTGCAAGCGGCCGCCATCGGCAGACCGACGGCAAACACGGTGACGAAATAAGAAATCGCCACCAGACCGACCGGCGACGCTGGATCCACTCCGACCGCATGCAGCGCGGGTCGCGCCAACTCAGCGATGGGAACCGCGAGCAGAGCCAGCCCCGGCGCTTTATCGGAATACCAATGTCCGTTCGCGAAAGCCTTATCTTGCGTGTTTTCGTGAAAGGCATCGATGCGTAAAGTCCCCTGCTCGACGATCGCCCGCACCAAATCAAAGCGCGAATTCTGATTCCACCCTCCACCCTGATAGAAATATGCGTAAGAAAGAAACACAACTGCGCCAAGGAGCACGGCACGCATGCGAATTGACGAACGATGAGCCGGCGCGGAAAGATTCATCGGAAGGCAGCGAAGGGCCAAGTTCTAAATGCAAGTGCTAATTGCCGAGTGCTGACAGCTGGCAGCTTTTCCCAATTGTCAGATCGTATCTTCAGATCGTATCTTCAGATCATATCTTCAGAAAAATGCCTTTGCGATAAAGCAGCCACATTACGAACCAACACGTCAGTACGAACGCCAGCGCATACAACAACGACGCGTTCGCGGAGCTAGCCAAGGGTACGAACCCGCGCTGATAGATAATTTCTTGCCATTTCGTCTCGCCGACGTGAACGTTATCCAGCAATGCCGACAGGGTTTCGGACAATACGAATGCCGCAATCGCATTCATGCCGAAAACCAGAAAAGGCTTCGTCCAGAGCCCTCGCCATCGCTTCATATCAACTACCCAGTAGCACAAGGACAGGCTCAGCAACGCCATCCCAGCAGTGAATATTACGTAAGAACTGGTCCAAAGCTTCTTGTTGATAGGAAAGCCGAGGTCCAGAATCTTGCCAGCCACGATGCCCGCCAATCCGAACACAGCCATTCCCAGAGCCTTATTTTTCGCGGGACGCGCCGAACGCAGCCATTCCCCCGTAAGCAATCCGAGCAAGCTGGTGGCGATTGCCGGAATTGTGCTCAACACGCCTTCGGGATCGCGCGTGACTTCGTAGAGGTGTCCCGCCAGCAGCTTGCGGTCGAGCCACGCCCCGAGATTGCGATCAGGATCGAGGAGAGGAATATCGTGGGTTGGCACGCCGAATCCGGGCACCGGAACAAAACGCATCAGTATCCAATATGACAAGGAGACAAGCGAATGCGGCGAGAATCCACGTCCTCCAATCGGTCCACAGCGCAAGAATCGCAGAAATTACGTAGCAGATAGCGATCCGTTGCAGCACGCCATAAACCCGCCACGTCGCCAGATGGTATTGATTGGGAAAGCCATTGATAAGCATTCCCAGAGCGAACAGAGCGACGCCACGCCAAAGCACGTGACCCAGAAGCTTCAGCTTCGACTCGCCCCGCTTCAAACGCGAGTTGAACGCGAATGCCATCGCGACTCCAACGATAAAGAGAAAAAACGGAAACACGAGATCGGTAGGCGTCCAGCCGTTCCAGTGCGAATGCTTTAGCGGCCAATAGGCGTTGGGCTCATCGCCATTGTTGTTGACCAGAATCATGAACGCGATGGTGGCACCGCGAAACAGGTCCAGCGACAACAAGCGGGAGCCAGACGAAGACGGCGGCGTCCTCACTGACTTCGGATCCTCCCGTAACGGACAAGCGTGAAGACATGATTCCAGCACCCTGAAAATTAGTTTAGGCAAACATTCATGTCCGCCGACTTTACAGACAATCATTCAGCCACTACGGCCGTGTGTCCAACGGGTGTTTCGCCTTCTCAAAGAATTCGTTCTGCAATTTCAGACTCTCCTGATCGGCTTTCACCGCTCGAATTGCGGTGACAATCGCGTCGTTCCAGTCTTTCATTTCATACTTGCCGCGCTCACGGGTCGCGACCGAACCATCTCCGGAGTAGTGATTGGGAAAACGCGCATACCACCAAATGCCCGTGTAAAGCGTGTCAGGCAGTTTCAGCCCGGCCTGATCTGCTCCCGACTCCTGATTGGCTCGATCCATATGCACCAGATCAGGTCGAGCGACTAGCATCTTCGACGTCTCCGATTCGCCTCCATGCATATCAACTGATGTCTTCTTCGGAGGCCCTCCGGGTGCGGGCTCGAGAATCGGCATGACGAAAACCACATAATCGTGCGGCTTCTCCAACTGCGTCTGGGCGAAGAAAGGCAGCAGATCTTCATTGCCACCGTGACCATTGACAATGATAATTTTCTTGCACCCATTGCGCGCCATCTCGTCTGTAGTTTCCTGAAGCAGTTCCAATTGCAGGTGCGTGCTGTAGGCGATGGTGCCCGGCTCGTGCCGGGCTTCGAAAATTTGCCCGAAATAGTATTCGGGAAAGACGACCGCAAATTCCTGCTCGGCCGCACGCAAAGCGGCGTAACGGACTTTCAACAGATCAGTGCCCAACGGCAGATGCTGGCCATGTTTTTCCAGAATCCCAAACGGCAGAAGACACGTGCCGCGAGATTGCTCGATCGCCGAGCGAAACTCATCCGCCGTTAATTCTTCCCAATGCACGGACAGCTTGACCTGCGCCCAACCGAAAGTCTGGCTAAGCAGGACGATGAGTGCAATCAAGACTTTGCGCATAGCACCGTTCCTCCAGTACGGCGCATTCTAGCACCGCCGCTGCAGTTACCTCGGTCACCATGACCGGCCGCTATCTGCGCGATATGATTCAGGAGTCGGCGTGTCGCCATGAAGAAATTGAAGTTCATTCTTTCCCTTACTAATAACGATAACGACTATCAGATCGAGCAGGCGGCAACCGCGACTGCCATGGCCAAGCGTCTGGGCGTGGAAGTGCAAATTATCCATGCGGAGAACGATTCTGTCACGCAGAGCCAGCAACTTTTAAAGATTATTCAATCGCGCACCGACGCACTACCTGACGGCATTATCTTCGAACCGGTGGGTGGAACTGCCTTGCCACAAGTCGCCCGCGCCGCCGCTACTGCCGGAATCGGCTGGGCGGTTCTCAATCGCGATGCGGAATATATCGCTGAGTTGCGCAAAGCCTACCAGGTGCCTGTCTTTTGCATGACTTCCGACCATGAGCAGATCGGGCGTATTCAAGGCCGGCAATTTGCTGCGATCCTGCCCCAGGGGGGATCGGTGCTGTACATACAGGGTCCATCGGAAAGTCTCGCAGCAAAACAGCGGACGTTCGGCATGCAGGAGACGAAGCCAGCCGGTGTGCAGGTAAAGCTGATGAAAGCGCAGTGGACCGAAGCCAGTGCATATCGCACCGTCAGTTCGTGGCTGCGATTGTCCACGTCACAACAAACTCCGCTCGATCTTATCGCCGCCCAGGATGACTCGATGGCCCTGGGAGCGCGGAAAGCGTTCCAAGAAGAAGTCAACTCTCAGGCGCGTGAACGCTGGTTGAAGTTGCCCTTTATCGGCTGCGATGGTCTACCAAACAGTGGACAAACATGGGTGCGCCGGGGATTGCTCACTGCGACGATTTTTGTGCCGCCCAACGCCGGAAGCGCGTTAGAGCTTTTGGCGCAATCCATTCAGAGCGGCACGATGCCTCCTGAACGCTCGTTGATCGATCCCGTGCCAATCCCCACGCTTGAAGTGCTAGCCACATCTCACGCCGAGAAGACTCGCGTGCTGTCAGCCGGACGTTCCTGAATCTTTGAAGTATATGGATGACGGGCACTCGGCCCGTTCAACCGGGCGAGGCCCCCTCAAAGTCGCATCGCGCTTTCGAAAACACTGCTGCTCTTGCTACAGTATGCTTCTCGAAGGAGCATCGATGCCAACCCTAGTCGCGCAACCCACCCGGATCGCCGCCGCTGGAACCAAACCCAAACTGATCGACGAATTCATTGGACGTGTGAACACCAATACTGCGGGAGCCAGCGTCGCCCACATGCGCAGTCCGCAGGGCTGGGAAGAACCGGGACAAACACCGGAATTCGACGAGTTCACCGTAGTGTTGAAGGGTATGGTTCGAGTGCACTACAAAGGCGGTCAGATCGACGTCATTCCAGGCCAAGCTGTGATTGCGCATCGCGGTGAATGGATCCGCTACTCGACCCCCGCCGAGGACGGCGCGGAATACATTGCAGTCTGTCTGCCGGCTTTCTCGATGGAAACCGTCCACCGCGATCAATAGCTGGCTCAACGAAATTCGCGAGCAAAACCCCGCTGTCAAGAAGTTTTTACATCGAACAGACTTGAGCATGACAAGACCTCGCGTCGCCCTCTGTAGCCTCCAACCATAGACGCGAATTCCCAACCGGATTCTGTGTAGACGCGCTACGAACATCAAGAACCAATCCGGGCGAATCGCAAAATTAAAGGGGAAGTTATGAAGAAAGTTCTGAGAAAAGTTCTGTTCGGTTTGTTAATCGGCCTGCTGGCAACCATCGGCGGTCCGTCCGTTCTGCTCGCTCAGCAATCAACCGCCTATACGCAGACCAACCTGGCGGCCAACGTTTCCGGTGTGGCCAACCACACGGACTCACAACTCACAAATCCCTGGGGCATAGCTTTCACTCCAGGCGCTCCTTTTTGGACCTCCAACAATAACAGCGGGACCTCGACTCTTTACGACGCGCAAGGCAACAAGCAGACATTGGTTGTGACCATCCCGGGCGCTTCCACCAATCCCTGCCATCCGGGTTGCCCAACCGGAATCGTTGCTAACAGCAGCACTAATTTTAATGGCGGTCTTTTTATCTTTGATACCGAAGATGGTCTTATTGCGAATTGGACGGGTGCGAACAGCGCAGTTATCGCCGCAGATAATTCCGCCAGCGGCGCGGTCTACAAAGGACTCGAGCTGATAAACAACGGTTCCGGCGCCTTTCTGTTGGCCGCTAACTTCAACAGTGGGCAAGTTGACGTGTTCGATCACAACTTCGCTCCCGCAACTCTGGCCGGTTCCTTTGTCGATCCCAATCTTCCTGCCGGATTTGCTCCTCATGGCATCCGCCTAATTAATAACCATGTCTGGGTAACGTACGCACAGCAGAATGCTGCAAAGCACGACGCGGCTCCGGGAGCCGGCGTTGGGATCGTCGATGTGTTTGACGTGGACGGAAACTTTGTGAAGAGATTCGCGACGGGGGGAACCCTGAACGCTCCTTGGGGCATGGTGGCAACTCCGGCTGCGTTTGGAACGTTTTCCAGCGACATCCTAATCGGGAATTTCGGAGACGGTACCATCAACGCCTTCGATACGACTGGAAAATTTCTGGGCCAGGTTTCCGATACCAGCGGTAAGGCCATCGTTAACCCGGGAATCTGGGATCTGGTCTTCGGCGCGGGCGGAACTGGCGATCCTAACACCCTGTACTTCACAGCGGGCGGCAGTTCACAGACTTCGGGACTGTTTGCCTCGCTTATTCCCGCAGCGGCCGCAACTCACGGAGACTTTTCGCTCTCCATCTCCAGCCAAAGCGCAACCGTAGGCGCCGGACAGTCGACCACGCTCAAGATCAGCGCCAGTGCAGTGGGGGGATTCAATGCTCCGATCTCGCTCTCCTGCACGACTGTGACGGGAGTGACCTGCGCTTTGTCGCAGGCCACAATCACTCCGGGTTCGAGCGCGGCGAGTTCCACGCTGACCCTGACTGCAGCCGCTGCTCCTCCCACCGGAGGGTACGGTTCGCCGTACGCAATGATGATGTGGCTCCCGCTTTCGAGCCTGGGCGTGTTCGGGATGATCCTCGGAAAAGATCCTCGCAAGGCGATGTCGAAAGCGCATGAGACGCGCGCTGGGGATCGCGGCACTGAGCTTGCTAGCCCTAGGCATGATGCTCACGGTCGGCTGCGGCGGAAGCAGTTCGAGCAGCAATCATCAGGCGACTAACAACATGGTCACGTTAATGGTGAAGGGGACATCGGGGTCGATCACTCATTCGACGCCGATCACTCTGACCATCCGGTAGCACGAAGAGCACAGCCCGAGGTCGCATAACCGTGCGCCCTCGGGCTGCCTTTAATCCGCAGAAGGCAACGACACTACAGGCTTACTTTCCACACTCCGGCGCCGCCGGAATATTACTTGCCAGCGGCAATGCTGGCAGGTTGTTTTTCTGGAGAACAGCGTTCGCCGCCGGAATCTTTTCCTGGTTCAACTGCCTCCACTGCTCCATTCGTTTGCTTAGGTCTTTGCAGTGGGCGTCGACGTTGGCTTGCAAAAGCGCGGCGGGTCGAGCATCGGCAGTTTCGATCATGAAGGCAAGTCGTCCGCCTTCGCGGTTCACCGGACCGATTCCCAGGTCATCCGGTTTGCCGTCACCGATGTCTTTGGCCTGATCGGCCAAAGCGCTGAGCGCGTCAGTCACTTCTTTCTTTGCGGGATCAACTTTCGCCTGGTCGGCTGCCGGCTTCGATGTGTCGCCATCGACACCCAGTGACTTTTGTCGCTCCGCGATGGCGGTAAGCAACGTTTGCACTTGGGTGTATCCCTCGTAGCTGGCGGTCACTTGAGCTTGCGCATTGAGTTCGGTTGTTAATTGCTTCACCAGGTCGGCCTGCGAAACATGCATCCGCGGATCCAGCGTTACGGTTAGCGACTGGCGATAGGTTTTGCCATTTACGGTCAAGACCAGAGAGTATTCCCCCGGCACAACGAAGGCACCCTGCACCGGTTCACGAGGGAAGTCGCCGGGCACGGAATGATCGGACGTGGTGTACTCGATATATTCCAGAGTGCCGCCGTAGTAGCTGTAATGCAGCGTCTTCAAAGGCGGATAGCGAAGATCCCAGACGAAGCGGTTCAACCCGGCATTCTTGGAAAGCGCCGGCTCCTCTGCGAACCAGTATTCAGGCGCATTGGCCGGTGTTTTGTCGAACGCAGGTCGAACATTGGAAAATTCCCGCAGCAGACGGTTCTGCGAATCGAAGATGGAAAGCTTGATGTCTCCCGCCGGCGCCGATGGCAGGAAATAGTTGATGATCGCGCCATCCGGCGGATTGTCGCCAGCGGGAGTTTCTACCGGCAGCGGCGTATCCTGATAAGTCTCCCAACGAGTACGCACTGCGCTGCGCGGCTTTAGCAGGTACGCATCGGACTGCGACCATTTGGAATCGAACTGGCGCAGCGGGGTGACGTCGTCAAGAATCCATAGCGACCGGCCATACGTGGACGCCACCAAGTCGTCGTCATGCACGTTGAGGTCGGTGATTGTAGCGGTAGGCAAATTCAGTTGCAGGCTCTGCCAGTGGTCACCGTCATCAAATGAAACGTAAATGCCGTTCCAGGTTCCGCCGTAAAGCAAGCCTTTACGCACCGGGTCTTCGCGCACTACGCGCGCAGTTCCAAACTCGGGCAGACCTTTCACGATAAGTTGCCAGCTCTGACCTTCGTCACGAGTGCGGTACACGAGGGGCAACCGGTTGTGAAATGCGTTGATAACGGCAAACGCGGTGGCCGGATCATGGTGTGATGCTTCGAGAGCAGTGATATTGCTGAATTCAGGCAGGCCTTGCGGCGTGACATTGCGCCAGTTCTTGCCGTCCTTGGTCGTTTGGATGATGCCGTTGCTCGTGCCCGCCCAGATCACGCCCGCTTTCACAGCGGAAAGCGAGAGCGACACGATGACTGGCTTTGGCCCTGGCTTCGGAGGATCTTGCTTCGACTTCTCCGGTTCCTTCCCCACCGTGAGGTCGGGACTGACCTCCTGCCAACTGTAGCCGCCGTCCGTCGTCTTCAAAAGATATTGCGCAGCCGCATAGAGCGTATGCGGATCATGCGGCGAAAAAGCGATGGGCGCCATCTGCGAAGTGCGGTACTTCGAGTTACGCACCAGAATGTGCTGGAATTGTCCGGTTGCGCGGTCGAAGCGCAGGACGCTGCCGTACTCCCCGCCGCCATAAACATAGTTCGGGTTCAGGGGATCGGGAGCGATATAGGAAAACTCGAACGCTGCCACGGGTTCCCAATCGCGATAGGTTATCTCGCCATACTGGCTGCGGCTGATCACAGCGGCCGTGCCGCTATCCTGCTGGGCTCCGTACACGTAGTAAGGAAATTGCTGGTCGGTGGTGACGTGGTAAAACTGGCCGGTGGGCTGGTTGTACCAGGAACTCCAGGTCGCGCCGCCGTTCACGCTGATGATGGCCCCCTGATCCACACCCAGAATCATGTTCTGCGTGTTCGTGGGATTGATCCACAGAACGTGAAAATCGTCTCCGCTGGGCGCGCCCTGCCAGGCCTCGAAACTTCGTCCGGCATCGGTCGAGCGATACATGGAAGTCTGCGCTACGTAAACATTGTTGGCATTCTTCGGATCGACAAAAACGCGGCTGAAATATCCGTTGCCGGTAACACGAGGATCGGTTGTGCTTCGCTGCCAATTAGCGCCGCCGTCGTCTGAACGGAAGAGCCCCTGCGTAACGATCGCGTACACGCGCATACCGTTAGTGCCGGGCGCGACCGCAATGCCCATGCGCCCCATCTGCTCAAACGGCAGGCCCTTGCCTTCGACCTGTTTCCATGTGGAACCCTGGTCGGTGGATTTGCAAAGTGCTGCGTCTTGTGTTGTGTCGGCCTTCGCGGGCGCACCGAACGGAGCCGGAACAGAGTGCAGAAACGCAGCATACAAGATGCTGGGGTTATCGGGATCGGATTCCAGATCAACGGCATTGGTCTCCGCATCCTTGAAAAGTACCTTTTGCCAGTTTTTTCCGCCATCGGTGGTTTTATAAACGCCGCGCTCATCGCCGGACCAACTGTCCCCCGCTGCTGCAACCACCACGATGTCTGGATTATGTGGATCCACGATCAGGCCCGAAATGATATGCGTTTCCTCCAAGCCGACGTTCGACCAGGTAGCGCCCGCGTCTGTGGACTTGTAAACGCCGTTCCCCTGGGTCTGTTCGCCGGTCCCAACGTAAACGATATTTGGGTCCGAGGGTGAGACTGCGACCGCGCCAATCGAAGCTACATTCACCCGGTCGAAGATCGGCTTCCACACCTGGCCGCCATTGTCGGTTTTCCAAAGCCCCCCACCGGGCGTTCCCGCGTAGTAGATCGCGGGCTGGCTGGGAACTCCCGCGACCGCCGTGATCCGGCCTCCGCGATGCGGGCCGATCAGGCGCCACCGCATTGCCTGAATCGCCGCCGGGTCAATCTGTTGGGCGGCTAGTTGCGAAACAAAGATAAGAAAGAAGATCGAGGAAAATATCCGTTTGGCGATACCGAGGTTCGGCGAGGTCATCTTGCCAAGAGGCTCCTTAACTATTGCGGATCGTACGACTTTCCGGAGCGGAGTATAACATTGGCCCGTTCCCAGGGGGGTCGTCCCCGCACAACTAGGGATCGAAGGTCAGTTATCGGGTGCCGGTTCCCATTTTCTCAGGACTGCGAACTCGGGGCGACTGGGTGAACTCAGTTATGGCAATTTCTGCAGGAAGGGAATAACATCTAGCCAATTGGCTGCTCTGGCCGCACGCCAGCGCATCTGGTAGGAAACCGGCGCACTCCCTGGCGCTCGGCACTGTGTGGAGTCTCATGACCGCCGTCCTCAAGTTGTATGTGCTGAAATCTTTCTGCCCCCGATCTAAGGATCCGTTTCTAGTGTTTCTGTGGTTGCTCCTCGCGTCGTCGGTTTTCGTCCCGGCTGCGGAGGCCAGCGTTCGCTCAGTGGAGCAACAAACAGGATCTGCACAACCTGCAACGGCAACGGCGCCGACGCCTCCTCCGGCTGCGCAGCCCGGGTCCGATCAAAACACGCAGGAAATGACGACCCACGAACAGGAAATGGCGCCTCACGACGAGGTCACCACATTCAAAGTAAATGTAAAGCTGGTCGAAGTGCGCGTTGTTGTACGCGATTCCAAGGGTCATGCCCTCGGCAATCTTCACAAAGAAGATTTTCAGATCCTGGACAAAGGGAAGCCTCAGCTTATAACGCAATTCGCCGTGGAACAGCCCGGCACCCAAGCGGCAAAAGCTCAGAAGACGGCCGATGCGCCGACGTCTGACAATAATTCTGCAGCGCCCGCTGTCGACGCCGCCCCGCGCCGGCGTCGGCACCTGAGCGGTTCGTTGCCTACGTCTTCGACGATGTCCATCTCAGCTTCGCCGACATCCCACCGGTTCGCGAAGCTGCGTCTCGTCATTTTGCAACGCTGCGGCCGACGGATCGTGCCGCAATATTTACCACCTCAGGTCTAATCACTCTGGATTTCACAGATGACCACGCCAAGCTGAACGAAACCCTGCGACGTTTGAAGCCCAATCCGATCACGGGCTCCATCAGGGCGCAGTGCCCCGACATCAGCTACTACCAAGCGGATCTGATTATCAACAAGAACGACGCCAGCGCAGAGAGAATGGCAGCTGTCGAGGCGGGACGGTGTGGCAGTCAAGATGCCAATAGCAACGTCTTGACGGACGCAGATTCCACAGTAAAAAGCATTAGCATCGGCGTCCTGAATCGAGGTCAACAAGAAAGCCGAATCTCCCTAGGCATGCTAAATGCGAGTGTTCGCGCGGTTGGCAGGATGCCGGGGCAGCGCAGCATAATCCTGGTATCGCCCGGGTTCATCACTCCTGAACTGCAAACCGAATACGAGGAGGTCATCGATCGCGCGCTCCACTCCCAAGTGATCATTAACGCGCTGGACGCGCGCGGGCTTTACACTTTTATCCCTTATGGCGATGCCAGCGAGCAGCCTATGGTCAATCCCGGCGACAGCAATGCACCGGGCGTATCGACGGATCCTCCCATGGGAAGCAAGTCCTTGATCTTGATTGCGGCTGCCACCGCGCAGGGCGATTTTATGGCCGGCCTGACTGAAGGCACCGGTGGCGTTTTCTTTCATAACAACAATGATTTCGATGAAGGTTTTCGCCGGGTCGCCGAAACCCCCGAATACTATTATGTGATCGGATTTGCGCCGCAAAACCTCAAACTGGATGGCAGCTTTCATAGTCTTAAGGTCACTCTTAAGAATCCACCAAAAGCCAGCGTGCAAGCCCGTCGCGGTTATTTTGCCCCCAAAAATTCCGCCAATCCAGAAGAGCAGGCTAAGCAAGAGATCGAGGACGCGCTCTTCTCGCAGGATGAAATGCACGATCTTCCTGTTGAGTTGCACACCCAGTTTTACAAGGCCAGTGATGACGCGGCCAAGCTTACCGTTCTCGCGCACGTGGATGTGAAACGTCTACGCTTCCACAAAGCTGAGGGACGCAATCAGAATGTTTTGACCTGCTCGTCGGCATTGTTCAATCGCAATGGCAACTACCTCCAAGGCATACAAAAGGTCGTTACCATGCACTTGAAAGACGACACGCTGGAACACCGGTTGGCGTCTGGAATCACTCTTAAGACGAGTTACGACGTGAAGCCCGGGAGTTATCTTGTTCGTCTGGTAGTTCGGGATACTGAAGGGCAATTAATGTCCGCGGAGAGTGGTGCGGTCGAAATTCCGTAGTCCGCAAGGAGGCGAGCATGCGAGAAAACCGACGGGCAATGTTTGCCGGGGTTTGTCTGCTCAGCTACGGGGCATTTGCGCCGCTGATCTCTGATGTTCCTATGGCAGGCGCTATAGCGCACGCGCAGAAAATTGTAGCCGTCGGAGCCACTGACACAAACGCAGGCAACTCGAACTCGCAGTCCGCGAGCAATCAGAATTCCCCAGAACTCGCATCTCACGACGAACCTGCAACCTTCAAAGTTAATGTGAAGTTGGTGGTTGTGCGCGTAGTTGTAAGGGACTCGCAAGGGCGTGCAATCGGCGGTCTTCAAAAGGAAGATTTTCAACTCCTCGACAAAGGCAAGCCCCAGGTCATCTCGCAGTTCTCCGTCGAACAACCTGGAGTGCATGCCACGATTGCCGAAAAAAAAGAAGCGGAGAATCCACCCGACGAGAGTGTTCCTGCCATCACGGCGCCAGCAAACACGCTAGTTGCACCTGAACGCTTTGTCGCCTATCTCTTTGACGATGAACACCTGCAATTCGGAGACCTTGCTCGCGTAAGAGATGCTGCTGAACGTCATTTCAAAACACTCCAAGCCACGGATCGGGCTGCGGTGTTCACCACATCGGGAAAAACGATGTTGGATTTCACCGAGGATCGGACCAAGTTGCTGGACGCTCTGCTTCACCTTGCACCCCGATTCGATACATCTGCCGAAAACAACCCTTGCCCCGACATCAGCTACTACATGGCGGATTTGATTGTAAACAAGCACGACGCTGAGGCTGTGAAGGTGGCGACGCAAGACTACCTCAATTGTTCACAGAGCACTCCTTCGATCTACAACCTGGCGACGGCGAATCTTGCGCCAGTTTCTGCAAGGGTCGCGCCGCAGCTTGTCACATCAACGGCGCAGGTGGTTCTCAGTAAAGGCGACATGGCGACTCACGTTTCATTGAATGTTCTTAAAAACGTGGTCAATAAGGTCTCCAGGATGCCGGGGCAGCGCACTGTAGTTTTGGTTTCTCCGGGGTTTCTCACCCCGGACATGGACTACGAATATACGGACATTATCGAGCGGGCACTTCATTCTCAGGTTATCATCGGCGCGATCGATGCACGCGGGATTTACGCTGTCATCCCAGGCGGCGACGCCAGCAAGCGAGGACAGACTATAGATCCCGACCCTAACGAAACGGTTGTGGTTGATGTCGGAGCTCTCAAATCTCACTATGAAGCAGCTTCCGCATCACAAGAATCGGACATACTGTCTTCTTTGGCTGATGGCACTGGCGGAACTTTTTATCAGAACGGTAACGATTTCGACGAGGGTTTTCGACGCGTCGCCGCAGCGCCAGACTATTCGTATGTGTTGGGCTTCGCTCCTCAGAGCCTTAAACTGGACGGCAGCTTTCACAGCCTAAAAGTGACCCTTAAGAAACCAGACAAGGTTACATTGCAGGCGCGGCGGGGCTATTTCGCCCCCAAACACATCGCTGACCCGGAAGAGCAGGCAAAGCAAGAGATGGAGGATGCGATTTTCTCTCAGGACGAAATGCACGACCTTCCGGTCGATTTGCATACCCAATTTTTCAAGGCGAGCGATGAAGACGCCAAGCTAACCGTGCTTGCGCATGTGGATCTCAAGCGGCTGCATTTCCGCAAAGCCGACGGGCGAAACGAGAACGTTCTGACCTGCTCGTCGGCGGTATTCAATCGCGATGGAAATTACCTGCAAGGAACCCAAAAAGTGGTTACTATGCATTTGAAGGACGCCACGCTGGAACACAACCTCCCTGAGGGTCTGACTTTGAAAACCAGCTTTGACGTCAAGCCGGGAAGCTATCTTGTCCGGCTGGTTGTACGGGACGCGGAAACGCGATTGATGTCTGCGGAAAGTGGTGTGGTCGAGATTCCATAGCTGAGCTGAGAGGTGCCATATGCATAAACGTCGTGTGCTCGTCCCTTCTAGTGTACGTCTGGCTATTTGCTTCGTATTTCTGGGCTTCTGCTGCGAACGACTGGCAACCGCTCAAGACGCAACTGCGAATCCCGCCGATCCCGCGGTAATCCGTGCTGAGACCCGCGTTGTCCTCGTGGACACGGTTGTGACCGACAAGAAAGGAAATTACCTCCGCGACCTCACGCAAAAAGACTTCAGAGTTTGGGAAGACGGCAAAGAACAACCTGTCACCAGCTTCTCTTTTGAAGAAGACGCCGCATCTCCCGGAAAACGGCAGCAGCCGCACTACATGGTGCTGTTCTTTGACAATTCCACCATGGACATTGGCGACCAAGCTAAGGCGCGCGATGCAGCTGCCAAATTCGTCGATGCGAACGCGGGCCCCGATCGCCGAATCGCGATCGTGAATTTCGGCGGCACCCTGCAAGTCGCGCAGAATTTTACCTCCGATGCAGTTCGCCTGAAACAGGTCGTGACGGGAATCAAAATGTCGGCGGTTTCACCGAATGCCCCTTCCACGGTGGACATTGCGTCGGTCAGCCCGGCTGCGATGCCTCCGTCGCTCGGTACTCTCGAAACCGACTTCGGTGTCCACACGGTGCTGTTGGGATTGCGAAGTCTGGCGAAGAGCCTGTCGTCTGTGCCGGGCCGCAAGACGCTGGTGTTGTTGACTTCGGGTTTTCCCATGAACTTCGAATATGCTTCGGAGTTGACCGCTGTAGTTGATACGTGCAACAAGGCGAATGTCGCTATTTACCCCATAGATGTGAGGGGTTTGACGGTTCCCGAAATGGTGACCCCGACGAATAGCCGTCTGACCCGGCCTTCCCTAGAGGCAGCTTCGGGGACATTAGTCGCCGCTGCATTTCATTACGATGGGGCGCGGCCACGTCCGCACATCTTGTTGGCAGGCTTCAGCGCACCGTCTGCAATGCTGATACAGCACGGCGGTGGCGGAGGGGGTGGCCACACCGGCGGTTCAGGCGGTGGCGGAGCTCATGGCGTGGGCGGTACGGGTGGCACCGGCGGAACCCATGGCGGAGGTGGAACGACCACTGGCGGGGGCTCGCGCGGCGCGGGTGCCGGCAGCCCCTATAACAACCCAGACCTTGTAAACACGCAACCCAAAATCATTATTCCGCCTTCTCCTCCCAGCGCTTCGGACAATCAGCAGGTTCTCTATCAGTTGGCCGATGGCACAGGTGGCTTCGTTATTCTCAACACCAATGACTTACTCGGCGGAATGCAAAAAATTGCCAAGGATCAGTCGCAGTATTACTTGCTCGGCTACAAACCGCCCGATTCCCCCGAAGGAAGTTGCCACGCACTTAAAGTCAAAGTAGAACGGGGAGGAACCGTGGTTCGCGCTCGCAGCGGATACTGTAACGCCCGCCCGCTGGATCTGCTGGCAGGTAGTTCGGTTGAAAAAGATTTGGAAACTCGTGCCTCGGGTGAGCTACCGGGAAACGTAACCGCCGCTCATGCAAGCCCCTTTCTTCTACACCGCGCCTAATCAAGCCAGGGTGAATCTTGCCGTAGACATCCCGCCTTCGTCCCTCAAGTTTGAAAAGGTCAAGGGCAAACAGCATGCCTCGATCAACGTTCTTGGTATCGCATATAAGCCGGACGGCTCGATTGCTGCCCGCTTCAGCGACACTTCGAGTCTTGATTTCGACGACAAGAAACAAGTAGAAGAGTTTCAGAAGCTTCCGTTTCACTACGAAAACCAATTTCAGGTTGCGTCAGGGAAGTACACATTAAAAGTGGTGTTTAATTCCGGCAACGAAAGCTTTGGCAAGATCGAAGCGCCCCTGATGATCGACCCTTACGGCGGCAAGCAATTCAGCTTGAGTGGAGTGGCACTCAGTAACAATATCCGGCCCGCTTCCGCGTCCACGGATCTGGACAGCGATTTATTGGAAAATAAAACGCCCCTGATGGTGCACGGCATGCAGATCGTGCCTTCCGGGTCCAACCATTTCAAACAGAAAGACACAGCTGCTTTTTACGCCGAGGTCTACGAGCCATTGCTGAAGGATCCGAATCCTCCGGAAGTGGCCTACGAAATGATCGTGATCGAACGAAAAACCGGAAAAGAGAAAGTTCATATCGGAGAAAGAACCCCCAAAGGGCAAGTGGGTAATCCGGTGATTCCGCTGGGAATCAAACTTCCAGTGGCTTCGCTCGCTCCTGGTTCCTATCGACTCGAGGTCACGGCCGTCGATTCCGTGGGCAATTCTTCCAAAACGCGTTCGGTGGACTTTGAAGTCGAGTGAGTCTGGCTTTTCGTAGCACTGGCCGAACGACGCCTCATGTAACTGCTGGTTCGCAGCAATCGAGACGTCGACCGAAACGTGTATCCTAAGGCCTGAACTCGAAAGCCCAAACGTCACGATGAAGATCTTTGTTCGTAATGCTGTTCTACTGTGCGTGTTTATTGTCTTCCTGAGGCCCGCAACTCAAAGCTGGGCTTCCCCGCCGCCAACTTCCATCAACGACACATTGGCCGCTACCATGCAGCAAGAGCTGCAACGCGCGCGCAGTGAATTAGGAAAACTCGACCCGGCTCCGTACTTCATCAGCTATTCGGTTTACGATCAAACTTCGGCGGTTGCGGTCGGGAGCCAAGGCAGCCTGGTCAATTCCGTCCACGCCCGCGGACGTTCCGCTAACGTGATCGTTCGCGTGGGAACTCCGGCCCTGGACAATACCCATCAGGAAAACCGCAGTTCCGCCCTGAGCACCGGGACCCTCCCCATCGAAGACGACAGCAATGCAATCGCGCACGTTCTCTGGCAGCTCACGTATGGAGGATACCGCAAGGCTTCGCAGGCTTATTTGAACATCAAGACTACGACCCAAGTCCGCGCCAAAGAAGAAGACACTTCTCCGGACTTCTCGCAGGAAACTCCTCAGACGCACGCCGGCTATGAAGATTCTTTTCCCGCACCGGATTACAAGACGCTGGAAGACAACGCACGGCACTATTCCGCGTACTTGCGCAAATACCCATACGTCTATTCGTCGACCGTGGTGATCACAGCGCAGCGAACCCGCTTCCACTTCATCTCCACAGAGGGCAGTCGAATTGTCACGACCAACGCCATGGTCCGGCTGGTTATCGAAGCCGAAACCCGCGCCGACGATGGCATGGAATTGATGCGCGTGGAAACTTTCCAGGCAGAAAGCGCAGATCGCCTGCCGAAGGAAACAGAAATCGCGGCCCGCATGGAGAAGATGGCCACCGACCTGAAGGCTCTCCGCGCCGCACCGGTTGCGGAACCATTCGATGGCCCCGCCCTGCTTTCAGGTAGAGCCGCGGCAGTGTTTTTTCACGAAGTCCTGGGACACCGTCTCGAAGGGCATCGCCAGCGCGGCGAGCAGGAAGGGCAAACTTTCACCAAGAAAATCAACCAGCAGGTTCTGCCGGAATTCCTGAGCGTCACCGATGACCCCACGCTGCGCAAGTTGAATGGCATGGATCTCGGAGGCTGGTACGAGTTCGACGACGAAGGTATGCCCGCACGACGCGTCGAAGTCATTAAGGATGGCGTGCTCAAGAATTTCCTGATGTCGCGCCTGCCTATTACAAATTTCGCCAACTCGAACGGACACGGGCGCGCTCAATCCGGATTGATGGTGACAGGACGCCAGGGCAACCTGATCGTCACTTCGTCACGGACGGCCAAGGATTCCGAGCTGCGGCAAGCGCTAATTGACGAAATCAAAAAGCAAGGAAAGCCATACGGACTGTACTTCGAAGACATTCAGGGGGGATTTACCCTGACCCAACGGGCGATGCCGCAAGCGTTTCAGGTGCTGCCAGTGCTCGTCTGGCGAGTCTATCCCGACGGTCGCCCGGACGAGTTGGTGCGCGGTGTAGACATCGTCGGCACACCGCTTGCCGCCATGAACCGCATTCTGTTGACCGGAGACAAAACCGAAGTATTCAACGGAATTTGTGGCGCGGAGTCGGGAAGCGTTCCCGTGTCGGCAGCGGCGCCGGCCATGCTGTTCTCGGAAATCGAAGTGCAGAAACGCGCTCACTCCTTGAATCGTCCTCCGATTCTTCCACCGCCCGGTTTTGAAACCCCGCCAACGGCCACGCCGAAGACCGGGGGCCAGTCATGAGAAAAATGTCTCCATGGAGCAGTGGGCGTCCCTTCCCTTCCGCGAAGATTCTACTTCTATCGCTGTTATTGATGACTGTCGCAGCTCCGTTCGTACAGTCGCAAACCAAAGACTCGATCTCATCCGCGGACAGCGATCCCGTGCTGCAAGCCATGCGCGCCGAACTCGAGCGATCGAAATCGGCGCTCAAGTTGGAAGGCATGGCCGCTCCGTATTACATCGACTATCGTGTGAGCGAAATGGAAGCCAACGTCGCGGAAGCTGCGTTTGGAGCTCTGCGCACCGACCTTCACGCCCGCTTCCGCTTTCTGCGGGTTACGGTTCGCGTGGGAGACTACAAGCAAGACAGTTTCTTCGGACAAGGCCAGGGCGGAATGGATTTCATGCCGCTCGATAATGATCTGGTCGCGCTGCGCCACCAGATTTGGCTCGCCACCGACAACGCCTATAAAGCGGCGACTGAGGCCCTGACTGCGAAACAGGCCCAATTGAAGCAATACTCAGTTGATCAGCCGGTGGATGACTTCGCGCACGCCGAGCCGGTCGTCATGATTGGCCCAACCGTCAAGCTCGATGTCGACACTAAGGCATGGCACAAACTGCTGGAGAGTGCCTCCGGTTTATATACCAGCGACCCTCAGATTCAGTCGCTGGATGCGGGCTTCAACTTCACCGCCATCAATCGCTATTTCGTGAATTCCGAAGGCACAATCGTGCGCAGCGGCCAAACCGCTTACGATGTGCATTATGCCGCCAGCACCCAGGCCGCCGATGGCATGCGATTGGACCGTTCGCGCGGTTATTACGTCACCAACACAAAAGAGCTGCCCTCAGAAACAACTCTCCTCGCGGATGCGACGAAGCTCCTCGGTACGTTGAAGCAGTTGCGCGACGCGCCTATCGCCGACGAAGAGTATCGTGGTCCGGTCTTGTTTTCCGCGGATTCGGCGGCTACCGTCCTGGGGGACCTGGTTGGCGAAAACATTCTCGGAGTCAAACCAGATCTGGGCCAGCCGGCGCGCACCAAAGGCGCCTTTGCCACCAGTTACAAGTCACGCGTCCTGCCTGATTTTCTTTCAGTCGTCGACGACCCGACCCTCGCATCAGTCAAGGAAACCACCTTGATGGGCAAGTATGACGTCGATGACGAAGGCGTGAAGGCTATGCCCGTCACTGTGATTGAGAACGGCAAGCTGGTGAACTACCTGATGGGCCGTGCGCCTATCCGCGATTTTCCTGGGTCCAACGGCCATGGCCGCGCCCGGTTGCCGCAGGGCGCTCCCGCACCGAATCTTGGAAGCATGGTCGTCCGTGCTTCGGAGTCGTCGACCCCGGAAGAGTTGAAGAAAAAGCTAATCGAGATTTGCCAGCAACGCGAGCTGCCCTTTGGATATTACGTGGAAACCATGGGTCCGCAACGCTCACCCCGGTTGCTCTATAAGGTCTGGGTAAAAGACGGACACGAGGAACTGGTGCGCGGGGCTGTTTTCGGCGACCTCGACACGCGCTCTCTCCGCAACGACCTTATAGCCGCGGGAAACGACCTGAATGTCGAAAACCACCCACTCAACATTCCCTACAGCATCGTTACGCCGTCGATCCTGTTCGACGAACTGGAAGTGAAGCGCGCCAATGCGAACAAAGACAAGCTCCCCGATTATCCTGCGCCGGCTGTACCTACAATGAAATAGCTGAGAGCAATGGCAATCAGCAGAACCACAGGCGGACGCCACCATTTTCACCTGCGAACTGCACCCATCCCCTTGCCCCCGTTCCCTCCCGCCTGTAGCATTGATATGTACTTTTCAGCACTCTTTCCCAGCTTGTTTGCAGGAGGCTTTGATGGCAACCGATGTCTTAACCGGGCCAAGTATTTTGGGTTCGTCCACCCGGACCAAGGTTTATAAAAATTTCATTGATGGCGAATGGGTCGAGGCTTCGACCGGTCAGACGTTTGAAAACCGCAATCCCGCTGACACGCGCGATGTAGTTGGCATTTTTCAGCGATCCGGCAAGGCCGATGTAGAAGCCGCCGTAACCGCCGCCAAGCGCGCTTTCGCCAAATGGCGCCTGGTACCCGCTCCCCGCCGCGCCGAGATCATCTACCGTGCCGGCGAAATGTTGATGGAACGCAAAGAAGATTTTGCTCGCGACATGACCCGCGAAATGGGCAAGATTCTCAAAGAAACCCGCGGCGACGTCCAGGAAGCCGCCGACACCGCCTACTACATGGCGGGTGAAGGCCGCCGCATGTTCGGTCCCACCACGCCATCGGAGTTGCCCAACAAGTTTGCCATGGCAGTCCGCCAGCCGATCGGCGTTTGCGGAATGATTACTCCATGGAATTTTCCCATGGCGATTCCGTCCTGGAAGCTGCTGCCGGCGCTGGTTTGCGGGAACACTTGCGTCATCAAGCCGGCGCAGGATACTCCGCTCTCGACGTTCAATCTGGTGCGCACGTTGAGCGATGCCGGCGTTCCACGAGGCGTGATCAACATTGTGACGGGCTACGGGACTGAAGTCGGCACGCCGATCACTGAACACGCCGACATCAGCGCGATCTCTCTGACCGGATCGAGCGCGGTCGGACGCATTGTGGGCGCAACCGCGGCGCAAAGTTTCAAGCACTGCTCACTCGAACTCGGCGGCAAGAATCCCATGATCGTGCTCGACGACGCTAACCTCGATCTGGCGATCGAAGGCGGACTGTGGGGTGCTTTCGGTACGACCGGGCAACGCTGCACCGCGACCAGCCGGATCATTGTGCAAAAGGGAGTTTACGCAGAATTTATCGAGCGCTACGTGGAGCGCGCGAAGAAATTGAAAATCGGAAACGGTCTCGACGAATCTACCGAGATGGGTCCTGCGGTTAACGAAAACCAACTGAAGACCGACCTCAAGTACGTTGACATCGGCAAAGCCGAGGGCGCGCGCCTGAAATGCGGCGGCAATCGCCTCGACAAGGGCGAATATCAGCACGGTTACTTTATGGAACCGACGGTGTTCATCGACGTCGATCCCAAAATGCGCATTGCGCAGGAGGAAATCTTCGGGCCGGTGGTTTCGATTATTCCGTGCGAGAACCTTGAGGACGCGATTGAGATTGCCAACGGCATTGACTACGGATTGTCCTCGGCACTCTACACCAAAGACGTGAACCGCGCTTTCCGAGCCATGCGCGATCTGCAAGCTGGAATTACGTACATCAATGCGCCCACGATCGGCGCCGAAGTGCATCTACCTTTCGGCGGCGTTAAGGCTACCGGCAACGGTCATCGCGAAGGCGGATTGGGAGCCATCGACTTCTTCAGCGAGTGGAAAGCGATTTACATCGATTATTCCGACACGCTGCAGAAGGCGCAGATCGATCGCGGGGAGTAAAGCAGCTTTTTAGCCGCCACCGCTCAGCTTCGATCCGCGGTTTGCTTTGCGCTGGTGTTTTGCAGAATTTGCGGCGAACTGTTGCTATCGCACGTACCTGAACTCGGATATTGTTTTTGGCGGGAGCCATGCATGCCCATCACTCAAACCCGTGAAATCGCAGCAGCTAGCCGTCTTGATAACGTCAAGTACGCCATTCGCGATCTGGCTTCGGTCGCCGGCGAAATCATGGCCCAAGGCCACAAAGTCATCCCTCTGAACATCGGCGATCCCAATGTCTTCGACTTCCGCACTCCGCCGCACATGATCGAGGCGGTGTATCAGGCGATGCGTGACAACAAGAACGGCTATGCGCCGTCGGAGGGAATCAAGCAGGCGCGGGAAGCGATTCGCGGTGAAGCGGCGCGCAAGGGAATCACTTCGGTGCAAGACGTTTTCGTGACCAACGGCGTCAGCGAGACGGTAGATGCCTGCCTGACTGCCCTGCTGAATCCTGGTGACGACCTGCTCACGCCCTGCCCGGATTATCCTTTGTACTCGGCGTTGCTCACCAAGCTGGGCATCAAGCTCAACACTTATTACTTGAATGAAGAAGATGGCTGGCAGCCCGAACTCGACGACATCAAGAGAAAGATCACGCCGCGCACTCGCGGCATTGTGCTGATCAATCCCAATAATCCGACGGGCGCAGTTTGCACCCGAAAGATGCTGGAACAGATCGCCGAACTGGCGCGGCAGCACAATCTGCTGATTTTCGCCGATGAAATTTACGACAAGCTGATTCTCGATGGGGACGAAGTGATTTCCATGGCCTCGGTCGCGCCCGACCTGCCGATCGTAACCTTTGGCGGACTTTCGAAGAATTATCTCGCGCCGGGCTGGCGCATTGGATGGGGCATCGTGAGCGGCGAAGCGGCCGCAGTGAAGCACTACAACGAAGGTATTCAGCGACTGCTGCGGGCGAGATTGTGCGCCAATCATCCTGAACAATACGCTATCAAGGCCGCGCTCGAAGGCCCGCAGGATCACCTGATCGAAGTCTGCAAGAAGCTGCGCAGCCGCCGCGACCTGACCGTGCAATGGTGCAATTCGACGCCACGAGTGAGCTGCGTCTCACCACGCGGAGCGTTCTACGCGTATCCCCGCATTGACATCCCCGAAGACGATGAAGTGTTTGTGAAAGAGCTGATCGTGCAGAAGCACGTGATGGTGGTTCACGGCTCAGGCTTCGGTCAAAAGCCCGGCACCAAGCATTTCCGCATTGTCTTCCTGCCCGAGGAAGCAATCCTGGCCAAGGCGTACGCTGGGATTGCCGAACTAATTCGCGAAAAGTACAAGAACTGAGCCTCTCGCGATCTTTCCAACAAAAAGAACAGCTCCAGGTCTTGAAGAACCTGGAGCCGTTCGAGCGGGCGTGCCACTTACTGCGCGAATGGGTTGCAGAAATCGATGGCGCCGATTGACGTCCCCCAAGTGCCGGCAGCCTCTGACTCCTCGCCAGCGATCCACAAAAGTGGACAAGTGGCGACAGTGTTGTCGGGCGCGGTCGCTTCGTAGTCTCCCCATCGAGCACCGCCATAGAAGCCCTGACCAGATGCCAGGTAGTTCCCGGCGCTGTCCATCAAGCCCCCAAAGTTGACACGTCGCCCGGTAATGGCGACGCCCGGGAAGCTGTTGTCATCCGAGAACTCGTAAATCATTGCTACATCGTTATCAGCGTTCGGCTGCAAGTCCCCGAAGAAACTAGAGCCGTTCGTTCCCTGGCCGCCGCAGAAAAAGCAATCCTCCCGCCGGTCCAAAGCGCTCGTGACGTTAGCACTCGCATCCAGCTGCGGGACGATTTCAAACCAGAGGATATGGCCGCCCGCAACATTGGGCACACCCGTTTCGAGGGCACCCCACAGCGAGCCAGCATGATATTTCACCTGCCCCGAGAGGCGTTTGTCCAAGGTTTCAATACAGCCCCCGCATCCCTTCTCATCGGCGCGAGGAGGGAAATAGTAATTGAAGGCCGTGTTGACGAAAGCGGCGCTCAATCCCGGGCTATTGAACGGACTGGTAATCGCCCAAACTTCAAGACCGTTGCTGGGGTCGCCGAACAGGAAGTTGAAAGAGTTCATGAGCAACACAGAACTCGGTCGCTCCGCGCGATCGGTGACGTTGTAAGGCTCAATCGTATCTACCAGCGTCCCACCTACCGTGAAATTCTGGTAGAACTGGAAGCCGAAGCCTGCTCCCGAGTAGATCGCATCTTTGGGGAGGAGGAACATGTAGGTACCGATAAACCCACCGTTGCACGCGTTGGGCGAGGGGCCAAACTGGTTGATCCCAACATAGATTCCACCTTTGGTTACGCCATTCCCCCAATTGTTTGCGTCGTCACCCAACGTAGGATAGTCGGGGCACTCGCCGGTGCCGCCGATTTGGAAGGCGGGCGCATACGTGTGCCAGCCTAGTCTGGGATCATGTCCCTCGCTGGCCGCGATCAGCAGGCTCCCCACATTGTCGCTGCCGCCCCGGTCGCTCTCCGTCAGCATCACAAAAACGAAGCGGTGGTTGGCCCAATCATAAAATGCTCGCGGATCGGTGGTGTACGTGCCGGAGGAAAATCCAAAAAAAGCATTGATGCTCTTCGGAAAGCCGGACTGAAGATTCCCGCGCTTGTCGTAAACTGCGATGGCAGTGTTCACGATTTGCACGACAAAATTCTCGCTGACCGCCACAGCCATGTCAGGAGGTTCGCAGCTCCCGCAACCCTGGGCTTGATCGATAGCGAAGAATGCAAAATCGAAACCGGGCGTGGGAGCGCCAGCCGTGGGAGGCGGCCCTTCCTTGCCGGTGCGGGCCGTTGGCCAGCGTTTAAAGGCCGCGCGCTTCTTGGCGTCGTACTGCGCGTCCGTAAGCCCATCGAGGGGGCGCTCGGGCTCTGGGTGAGCGGCAAGTTCAGCTGCGGTCGCCTTGGGCAGGTCGCCCAAGATAACGGTTCGGGCTGCCCCAATAGTGTTCGAGCTTCCCAGATGAGCGGTCCCGACCTTGGAGCCAGCTGTGTCCGCTGCCCAGGCATGTGGAGTGGTGAAAGCAAAACTGAGTGTTAGCGCCGCCAGCACAATTGTTCCTGGAACGGCCCTAACCAGCTTAGAAAGAAGCTTGTTCTTCTCTCCATTTTTCAACATATCATTTCTCCTTTTCGCGACTCGTCGCGATCTGATCGAGCGGGTGCAGTTGAAGCCCGTCCACGCCGTTCGATCGTTGGATTCTTGCCTTGCTCGCCTGAGGCCTGATCCCCTCAAATCCGGCGCGCGTATGATGTGGTTGCGTGTTCCCCTTAGTTCACCCTGGGGAACTATCTCTTGGCCAAGGCGACCTGATGCGGCCGTACCGGCTTATTGATAAACTTCCGCGAAACATCCGGAAGGCGCGTGGATTCAAACCCTTTGCGGTGAACCACAATGCGGTAATCGAAGGCGACGTTGGACTGTCCACCCTTCAGTTCACGGACTTCAAAGGAGTTGGCGCTGCGGTTCGTGACATAAAGTCCGTCGCAATCGCCACCGGGAGTCAAAAACACGTGATAGTTGGTGTCTCGAGCCACGGTCTGCGCGAAGCGGGGTTCCAGATGGATTACTGTCACTCCGCCGGCGAGTTGGCCCGAACCAAAATCTTCCACCCAGTTCTCGGAAGATTGCACAGCGTAGAGCCCGACTTTCTTTTTGCTGCTCTGGCCCTTCACGGCTGCGCCCAGGGCTCCGGTGCAGAACAAGTTGCCGCTCACATCGACCGAACATTCACCGCCAAAACTGGGGCCCTGGACATCGAAAGCCAGGTCTCCGGCGTTGGTGGAATCGTCATTCTCGACGTAAAGCGCGGGATTGGTGGGAATGGTACTGTCGTTAAATGCAAACAGCGCCGTGGCATCGCTGTTGACGGCATCCAGGAAACCCGGATCGATGAACTGGGGGACACTGAAGAAGTTTTCTTGGGCCAGTTCCGGTACTACCCCGGAGTCAATACCCAAGGTTGGATTCTGTCCGCCAGTGCTCGTGATGCCCGAGGAAATCCCAACGCTAAGAATCCCCGTATTTTTCAGAGTGACACTGCTGCCAAGCGCCACCGCTCCGCCTCCGCTCAAGCCCGAACCAGCGGTAACGGTCAGGGATGGATGGGCAAGCATGGCGTTGGTCACACCACCAGTTGCGATGCTGAGCGAGCCGCTGCCCGTGATCGGACCGCCGGTCAGCCCCGCTCCGCTGCCTACGCTGGTCACCGTACCCGAGCCTGCGTTCGAGCACTTCCACACGCCGCCGAGGAATTGCAGGATCTGGTTCGCTGCGCAATTCGCCAACCCGAGACTCGTAGAGCCACCTAGGGCAACTGAGCCTCCACCGGACAGAGGACTGTTCGCAGTCACAGTCAAAGACGAGTGCGCCAGCATGGCATTGGTCACGCCTCCGGTCGCGATACTCAGCGTGCCGCTACCGGTGATCGGACCGCCGGTCAGTCCGGCTCCGCTGCCAACGCTTGTGACCGTGCCGGTGCCGGGGAACGTCTGCCCGGCAACGAACGTCACTTTCCCTGTGTTGGCGACTTTGAACGCCGTTCCTGAGATAGAAAGCGTGGGGTGCGTGCCCGATGGGAATAATGTGAGAGTGTCACGAACGTCTCCCGCGCCCTTCAGATCGAACTTGACGGCTGGAGTGGTCGTTCCGATTCCAACATTGCCCCCGACAGTTTCGAAAATGCCCGAATTGCCAAGCTTGGTGCTGGTGATCCACTTGGTGATGTGGTTGGGTGTACCGGTTCCGGTGAGAGCGGGTGGAGCGTTGTTGTCGACTGGCTGGGCGGCCGCAGAGACGGCGCAGCAAGCCAGTGTCAGAAACGTACAAACACAAGCGTAAATACGTAACATATTCCCTCCCTTTGAGTTTTTGTATCGTTGAACCGAAAAGCTCAAATAACGAGCAAATGTGCGATGCATGTGGAAGCAGCGGCCAGTATTCTCCGCTTCCTTGGACTCCCAATCCGTCCCGGCACAATCGGGCGAGGTTTGGGGCTTTCGAAGAAAAACCTTATTCAATGGGGCGGCTGAAACAGTGGTCGAACACGAACGCTATCCAAACCGCTGTGTCTGGTCAGGGCCGCAACATCTCATGCGCCCCGGCAGATTGTCTGATAAGCGCCGGAATCCACGGTTGACCGATTCCGACCCAGGCAAAACCTTCCCATTTACACGTGCAGAAATTCGTTACATCACTTGCATAGTGTCGCGAGCAGTGGCTTCGTTTCAAACGCAATTCGCCAGCAAATCGCGCGAGAACGAGTATTGTGGAGTTCAGGGTTAGGTTCCGAAGAGCAGACAGGCGAGCATCATGAAAGTCCCCCAAGCACTTTCCTGATTGCGTCTGCTTTCGCGTCCAGCACTTTATACTATTGCGGCTAGTAAAGCAATGCGTTCGGGCCAAGTCTTGTGTAAATCGCGGGCGGGAAAACAAGTCAAAATACAAATGTATATCTTTGTCAGGCGGGCGTTTGCGCCACAGGCCGGAAACAGGATATGCTCTCGCTTCCTGGGGGCCATGCCTTGAGCACTCGATCTTTTCATTTGCAACTCTTTTCTTCCGCTCTTTTCTCTCTTTGTCTTTCTTTCTCGTCGTCGGCGCTCCAAGCGCTGCAAGTCGACCCCAGTCTCTACTCCGGAATGAAGTGGCGGATGATCGGCCCTTATCGCGGAGGAAAAGTGAATGCCGTAGCCGGCATTCCAGGCGATGCGGCGACGTATTATTTCGGCGCGAACGGCGGCGGAGTCTGGAAGACCACTGACGGTGGCACGACGTGGAATCCCATCTTTGACAGTCAACCTGTGGCTTCCATCGGGGCTTTGGCGCTCGCGCCATCCGATCCAAACATCATTTACGTCGGCAGTGGGGAGAACAATCTCTATGCCGACATCACTTTCGGCAACGGCGTCTACAAATCCACCGATGCCGGTCAGACCTGGCAGCACCTCGGCCTCGAAGACACACGCCACATCGCGCGTATCCTGGTCGACCCACACGATCCCAATATTGTTCTGCTTGCCGCAATGGGACACAGCTATGGCCCCAACGCGGAGCGCGGCGTTTTCCGCTCGACTGACGGCGGGCGCAGTTGGAAGAAAGTTCTGTACAAAGATGACGTCACCGGCGCAGTGGATCTTTGCTTCGCCCCCGGCGACCCGCGTATTGTTTTCGCCGCGCTCTGGCATGCCACTCGCAAACCCGGAGAATTCGCAACCGGGTTTGGTCCCGGCAGCGGCATTTACAAATCGACTGACGAAGGCTTGACTTGGACGCAGGTTCCCGGCAAAGGACTGCCTTCCGGCGATTGGGGACGAATTGGCGTCGCGGTCGCTCCCGGCACGCGCGGTCAGCGAGTTTTCGCGATCCTCGAAGCGAAAGATAAAGCCAATGGCCTATACCGTTCCGACGATGGCGGAGCGACGTGGAAGCGCTCTACAAACGACGATCGCATCGTTGGCTACTGGTACATGAGTGAAATTTTCATCGATCCGAAGAATGCGGATGTGGTTTATATCCCCAAGCAATCGCTCTATCGTTCCACCGATGGCGGAAAGACTTTCACCGTCATCAAAGGCGCTCCGGGCGGCGACGATTACCACACCATGTGGATCGATCCTACAAATTCACAACGCATTTTCCTCGGAGTAGATCAGGGTGCAACCATCAGCTTGAACGGTGGTAAAACCTGGAGCACGTGGTACAACCAGCCAACCGGACAGTTCTATCGAGTCGCTACCGATCATCTTTTTCCCTACTGGGTGTACGGACCGCAGCAAGACAGCGGGACCGTGGGCACGTCGAGTCGCGGCAATGACGGACAAATCACCGAGCGCGATTGGTTTCCGGTGGGACCGGGAGAGAGCGGCTACACCATTCCCGATCCGATTGATCCTGATGTTGTGTACAACGCGGGTCCCGCTGGCAGCGTGGTTCGCATGTCAAAGAAAACCGGGCAGGTGCGCGACATTTCTCCGGCGCCCATTGCGTTCGGAAGCAAGTACCGTTTCCATTGGAATATTCCCATGGCCTTCTCGCCGCAAGACCCGCACGTTCTTTATCTGGGCACGCAGTTTGTGACCAAGACTGTGAATGGCGGAACCACCTGGGAAGCGATCAGTCCGGATCTGACGCGGACTCCGGCAGACGAGAAGGATCCCAAGAAACCACTCGGATCCATCATGACGATCGCTCCCTCGCCCGTTCAGGAAGGCGTGATCTGGGTAGGGACCGACGACGGTAACATTCAGCTCACACGCAACGGTGGCAAGACGTGGCAGAATGTCACTCCATCGGCGGTCACGGAGTGGAGCGCCGTTCCGCTCATTGAGGCTTCGCACTTTGATGCAGGTACGGCCTATGCTTCCGTCAACCGCAATCCGGTGGACGATCTTCGTCCCCACATTTTTCAAACCCACGACTTTGGACAGACCTGGCAGGAAACGGTGAACGGTATCGACGAGAAGAGCTTCGTTCGCGCTGTACGGGAAGATCCGGTGCGAAAGAATCTGCTATATGCGGGTACCGAGAGGGGTGCATACGTTTCTTTCGATGGCGGCGCACGCTGGCAGTCCTTACACCTTAATATGCCGATGGTTGCGGTGCACGACTTGGCGATAGAGCAAGATGATCTGATCGCGGCAACCTACGGACGATCGTTCTGGATTCTCGACGACATCACTCCGCTGCGCCAAATTGATCCACAGTCGCCGCCGGCGCAGCCCATTCTATTTGCGCCGCGTCCCGCAATCCGCGTGCGGCGCGACGAGGCTCAGGACACGCCTCTCCCGCCCGAAATTCCCGCAGGCAAGAATCCGCCGAACGGCGCTATTCTCCATTATTTCCTGCCGACCGGAAGCACCACGGACGTACAGCTGGAGATTTACAGCCAGGACGGAAAGTTGATTCGCGCCTATTCCAGCGCGCCCTTGCCGGAAACCCACGAGCAGCCATTGCACATTGCAGCCTATTGGATCGCGCATCCCCAGCCACTCGACAAGGGACCGGGGATGCACCGGTTCGTCTGGGATTTGCGTTATACGGACCCGCAAGCCGTGCACGTGATGACGCCGTACAACTACCCTTCAGCTGCGATTGCGGGCGAGACTCCGCTCCCGCCGCTAGGCCCGTTGGTTCTGCCGGGAACCTACGAAGTCCGATTGACAGTGGACGGAAAAGCTTACAGTCAGCCACTCGAAGTAAAAATGGATCCGCGGGTGAGCTATGCGCGCAATCAATTGGGTGCTGCGCTTGAGCTGCAACTGAATATTTCCGACGCGCTCGGGAGAAACTTTGCTGGCTTTCAACAAGTAATGGACCTGCGCTCGCGACTAGCCGAATTCGCCAAGAATCCGAATTCCGCCGTCGCCACTGCGGCGACGCAACTTGACGCCAAAGTGGCGGTACTCCAGGGTGAGTCCGCAGGATTTCTCGAGACCCCCAAGGGCAACTTCGCAACCGTGAACGACGGACTGGTCGCCCTCATGGGCCTGGTCGACGGAGCTGACTTCGCACCCTCTGACGAGTCCTTTGCCGCCTTCCAAAAAGCGTGCACTGCGATGAACGAAACGTTACAACAATGGCAGATGCTCAACGCCAAGGACTTGGCAGCTTTCAATACAGCTCTAGAAGCGCAAAAAGTGAGTGCGATCCCGAAGTATTCACCAATTGCAGCGGCCACAAATTGCGCTCCGTAAAGCGAACTCCGAGAGAATGACTACAGGTGGCGGACACGATAGCTCTGTGTTCCCCTGTGTCCTCAGTAGTTCGAGTTCTTCCCCTTGGGCTTTCGAAACACGCCCCAGTCGCCCCTTCTGCGGTACACTGCATAGCATCACCCGGATTCTCCGGCAGCAGACTTTGTTCGCCGAGCTTGCAGGCGAACCGACTTCGGGCTAGAGCCACAAGGAGATTAACTTCATGAACATCCGCCCTGCACTAGCGCTTGGCTTGTGCCTCGCGCTTCCGTCCACCTGTTTTGCCGACTTCCGCTATGACGAGACCACCAAAATAACGGGCGGTTCCCTGGTCAGCATGGCAAAGTTTGCCGGCGCCTTCAGCAAGTCGGCGCGTTCGATCACCGACCCTGTCAACTCCACCATTCTGGTCAAAGGCAATCGAATGGCTCACATCAATCAAGAATCCACTGAGATCATCGACCTTGATCAGGAGACCATCACCAACATTGATAATGTGAAGAAACAATATTCCGTCGTCACCTTCGCAGAAATGAAAGCTGCGATGGAGGAGGCCGTGAAGAAGGCACAGCAGCAGGCCGCGGCGGCGCCAGCGGCGACGCCGACGAACACCGCACCACCACCGGAAATGAAATTCAAAGTAAGCGTCACCAACACGGGTGCAAGCAAGCAAGTCGCAGGTTTGCCGGCGACGGAATCCATTCTTAGAATGTCGGTCGACGCAAAAGATCAGACCTCCGGAAAAACCGGAGGCATGGCGATGACCAACGACATGTGGATGGCTCCGGAGATCCCCGGCTACGATCAGGTTCGCGACTTCAATCGCCGATTGGCGGAAAAGATGGGATCGATGATGGGCAGCTCCATGCGCTCGCTGATGTCTCCGCAAATGCTCAGCGCGCAGCCCGGTATGGCCAGTGGGATGGCCGACATGACAAAAGAAATGTCAAAGTTGAAGGGCGTTCCCGTGTCGCAAATCATGCGTATGGGCAGCACCCTGGATGGCACGCCGCTGCCCGCCGCCTCCGAAGCGCCGCTGCCGCCGTCACCGAATATGCCCGGAGCAGGAGACATCGCCGGCCAAGCTGCGAATAACGCCGCCACCTCGGCAACAAATACGGCTGCGGCAAATGCGGAAAATAAAGTCGGCGGTCACATGGGAAGTTTCGGCGGCGTTCCATCAAGCCTCGGCAACCTGGGCTTCGGCGGCTTCCACAAAAAGAAGCCGCAACCGGCGGATCAGCCGGCGCAGCCGGCTGCAGCCCAACCCGGCGCAGCTCCGCAGAATGCAGCTGTGCTGATGGAATCGAGCACGGAGATGACGAACTTTTCTTCCGGCTCAGTGGATGCATCGCTGTTCAATATCCCCGCAGGCTATGCGAAGACGTTGTCGGAATATCAGCGGACCCATCCGTAATCGGATTAGCGGACTCGCGACCCGCTCGGGCCGCGAGTCTTCGGTCCCGAAACAAATTCATTTCCCGCGATTAAATAACGAAGCCGACGCTCCGCCGCTTTGGTAATACCGATTCGTGGCGTGATCAGGGTTTTGCGAACGCGGTAGCCATCATCCGCAATGAACAGGCCAGATCGCGTATTGGTCAAGTCGACATTATTGTCGCGTTCCCGAGTGATGCCGAATGCTTCCGCCAAGCGTCCAGGCCCGCTGGTCAAGTTGCGCAAAACTCTCCTCAGACCCAACGGAGGCCGGGCATCCTCGTGCGGCGCGAAGGAATGATTGTCAGCATGATCGCCAGACTCCGGAAGAGTCACGCCGCGAGCCCTAGCCATCTGCCCAATGCCAAGCATCGGTTCCGCTGCGCGAAAAAGAATTCCACCGGCTACTCCATCCGCCAAACACGATACGTTCAAGCAGTAGTGACTGCCATATATGAAATAAACATATGCGTGGCCTGGCGGGCCGAACAGCACCGCGTTGCGCGGTGTGCGGCCAACGAAGGAGTGCGCCGCGGGATCACCTTCCAGGTACGCTTCGACCTCGACGATGCGCGCCGCGAGGAACTCTTTCCCTGCTTTCCGCACCAGCACTTTGCCCAGCAGTTCGCGGCTCACACGCCGCGGATCGCGGTCATAAAACTTCCGCGGCAGCGCTGAACGAAGCTGTGTAGTGGATGTGGTCAAAATCCAACGAGTCCAGCAATTTTTCTACGCCGCAGTCTTCAGATACGCCAGGACCTGTTCCGCGTGACCTTCGGCCTTCACCTTGTGGAAGATGTGTTTAATCTTGCCGTCGGGTCCGATGATGAAAGTTGTGCGAACGACTCCCATCACCTTCTTGCCGTACATATTTTTTTCCTGGATCACCCCGTAAAGATTGCACACCTTTTTGTCGGCGTCGCCCAGTAGGGTAAACGGCAAGTCGAACTTCTCTTCGAATTTCTTCTGTGCCGTGGGCGTATCGGGCGAAATTCCGAGCACTACAGCTCCGACCTTTTCCGTCTTTTTGTGGGAGTCGCGAAACTCGCAGGCTTCGATGGTGCAGCCTGGCGTATCGGCGCGGGGGTAAAAGTAGAGGACGACATATTTTCCGCGAAAATCCTTCAGCGAGACCGGAACGCCATTCTGGTCGGGCAAAGTAAACTCGGGGGCTTTATCATTGATATCCATGAGTGCTTCTCCTTCTCGATCATCGTTATACCGCATAGCGCGATGGTTCGTCATCTGCGGCGCCTTGTGCTGCATTGGCGCGTCGGCCCAAGTCGGCCGAACAGCCGCAGCCGCTAAGGAACCGCGCGCGCTCGGTTTGTTGGAACTGACCCCTGACGGCAAAGCGCATTTGATTCCAATCACCATTCGTGTCGATGGCCAGTACTTCGATGCCAGCGCGTATAAGGCCGCTCCCGTGCCCATGGCGCTGTGGGGCGACACCGTTTATGAAGGGATCCGAACCGGGGTTTCACAAGGATTATTCACGGTCACTGGTGCATTGCAGCGGAAAGAAACGAATGAGTGGATTGGGGAGGGCAGGTGGCAGTCCGCCAGTGCACTGGCGGCGGCCGCGAAGGTGCCAAAGAAGGCGGAATCGTCGGAGCCCAGGGGAATGAATGTGGACGAAGGACCTCCCGTTCTGCGACGTTCAGGCGCAGCCAAGCCCCAGCCACCGGATGCGCCGGGCGCCTCATCTTCGTCGCCTGGCGCAACTCCTGGAAACAGCAACACAACCGCCGCAAATGTCCCCGCGGGTTCTCCTTCATCGAATCCAACTTCAACTTCGCCGGCAGCGACGACAATCCAGACGTCTCCGGATGGAGCATCGAAAAGCTCAACCGAGCATGCGCCGGAGGATAAGGACGGGCCGGTGCTGAAACGGGGCACACCTCCCGTGTCTTCGACTTCACCTACGACGACCACGTCTGTCACAACTCCATCTGGGACAAGTTCGTCATCTGATCAAGCGGGCAAGTCGGCCGCCGACAACTCTGCTCCGGACAAAGATGCACCCGTGTTGAAACGTGGCATTCCACCTCCCACACCGAAGTCGAAGTCTGACGATTTCAAAGTGTTTTCGCCGAAAGAAACACCGCCAGCGAAATCTGCAACGAAGCCTCCCGCGACACCTTCGTCTGCCTCTACAGCCTCCGCCGCGGCCAACGCAGTGCAGTTGATTCCAGCAATCTCCGATTCTGGTGGGCCTGATCTTCGGCCCTATTCCTACAATGTGAAGCCAGACGAGGAACTGGCGTTTCGCAAGAAGATGCTCGGGCTCGCAGCGGACGAAGTGCGTGCCCGCGTTGCCCAGCTGTCGGGAGCGCCGGCCAGTTCGGCTGCAGCGTCTTCAGCACCGGGCAAGACCCGGGCTGCGAAGCCGTTGTCCCCCAGTTTTGACGATGTGCAGCTTAAGATTTTCGACTTGTCGAACATAAACGAACCTGAGCTGGTGCTGACGGCGACTGCTCGAATGCCCGCCACCGCGGGCAAAGCCGGCGCCAGCTCCAATCTTCAATTCTCCGATCTTCAATTCATGGTGACGCTGGTAGCTCGCGAAGATGTAAACGGAGAGTTTCACAAAGCCATGGCCAACGTAACGGATGCACAGCATCTCGATGTCCTGCCGCGACTCGATTTGATTGATGCCGTCGATGTGGATGGAGATGGACGAGGAGAGCTACTGTTCCGGCAGGTTTCTGACGCGGGTAACGCCTTTGTGGTCTATCGCGTGATCGGGGATCGATTGTATCCGTTGTTTCAGGGGACTCCGGGCCGTTAGAAATTGGCCACGGATTTCGCGGATTCTCACGAATACTATTTTTGCGTCGCCACTAGTTTTCCGCCTTCTACTTTTATGTCGCCGATGTCATCGGGAAGCTTCAAGCGGTCCCGCTGTTCGCCCAGCTTTTTCTGGAGGGCTCCGCTGACCAGCGAAACTGGAATATTCAAATCGCCAACTTTGAACTCGGTGGGATCGAAGGTTGCGTAACCATCTTTTGATCCAAGATGTCCGGCGAGCGTGACGTAAACATCCTTACCCCCGATCTGGGTCACAAACTGGCCGCGGGCAATGTCCCCCTCGAAATTAACCTGGTAGTCTTTGACCTCGGCCTCGCCGGCGGCGATCGCGGCATCGGACGAAGATGGAACTGCGGTCGGCAGCCCAGGACTGCTGGAAGCAGCTGGGGTTGAAGTCGCGCCGGATTGCGAGGCCGTCGGCAGCGCGCCTGCCGCCTGGCTCAAAAGGGCCGCGACTTCGTCGGAGCTGAAGCGAACTTGCGCGGGAGGCTGGCCAGGAGCCTTCGGCTGTTCCAACTGCTCCAATTTGCTTTCAACCGCCTGTGCATCGGCAGCTACAGTCGCAGTCGGTCGCGGCGTAGCCACAGGCTGCGGTTTCTTCAGAACCAGGACGAGGGCGCCGACCGAACAAAGCAAGGTGGCCACGCTGATGATGCGGTCGAGTTTCCACTGCATAGGATTCTCTCCAGTTAGAATACTCGACCTATTCTAAAGGGGCGTGGAAACCGCATCACGTGCCAGAAGACACTGACCGCAGGAGCCGAATTTCCGCGACATCGGCAGCAGCTTATCTTCAATTTTCAGGAGAGAGTTACAGGGAACGGGCAAACTTCTTTTGCCGACTTTGACCCAAAAAAGTCAGTTGGCGTCTTGCGATGGTTTCACGATGGCCACCGATCCGGGGGTCCAGAAGTAGTGGCGTTTGCATTGGAAGCACTGCGCGTCAAGATGGTCATCCTTGGCATTGAATTGCAGTGATACACCAGTGTCTTTCTCGTTCGTCACCATAAGGTTCAGGTTCTGGCAATGAGTGCAACGGACGAAGGCGGACTCACCCGAATTGAGCGTCAACATGAACATGGCAATGCAGTTGTATTGATGAGGAAATGGCGCGCCCAGTTGCTCTTTTACCGATCGCGAATCAGCTTCTTCGATGATGCGGCAGGCTGGATGGAAACGTCAAGCAGCGAAGGTACTTATTGCGAGCACCCAGTGCGATCAGCTTCCTTCCGCGTGGCACAAACCGTGACTAACAATACTTGGACAGAGGTGACTAACCTGAGCGGCGCTCCCTACTTCGGTTGATCCATGGTGATGCCCTGCGCTCCGGGCTGTTTTTCGAGCTTAATTTTTTTCGTGGCCATAGTTTTGTCGACCCATTCGTCGGCGGTCTTCAAATCGGCGGCGCGGGCTGCAGGATCTTCGCATTCGACATCGGCCTTTTCGCGGTACATCAGGTTCATGTAGGCCATCGCGTCGTCATAGTCCGGGCGCAGCTGCAAAGCCTTATTCAGTGCGTCGATGCCTTCCTGAATGTTGGCGGAATTCTTGTCTTTGAGCGCTGCGCAAACCTTCTTGTCCTTGAGCGCCTCTTCCGGTTTCATGCCCAGCTTGGCGCGTTCTTCCATGCGCGGTTGATACGTCTGCGTCCAGTCGATGACGCCGACTGAATAATACGGTTCGGGATCGGCCGGGTCGATCTCAAGCGCCTTGCGATAATAAGTCTTAGCGTCTTCAAACTTCTTCATCTGCAGATAAATGTATGCGATTCCCTTCACGCTGTTAATGCTTTTCGGATCGCGCTCCAGCACAGCCTTGTATTGGTCGATGGCTTGCTGTCCGAGGCGGTTGTTGTCTTCGGCATCGACGCCCGGAATGTATTGCTGTGCGTAAGCGGTGGCCAGGTAAAGGCGGGCGTTCAGCAAGCTCGGATCGAGCGAAACCGACTGCTGAAAGTGATCGATGGCTTCTTCATACTTGGCGTTCTTGTAGGAGTTCACGCCCTTGTTGAGCTGATCACGCGCCCTGAGCTTGTTGCAGCCCGTCGTGGTGAATAGAATTAATCCTACGGCCACAAGCGTCAGCAATCGCACGCTTTTTTTCATTGCTTTATAAGTCTCCCTCGCCCGGAATCCTGGGGATATGAAAAGCTCTCTACACGCAACATCAGCGGCGGAATGCCGATACGAAAAGCAAGCCTTTTGACGCAGAACCGACGCACGACGCTGCCTGGAACGGTCTAACCGCCCGCTTCAATCTTGGCAGTAATCAGACCCACCTTGTCTACGCCAGCGGCATGAGCAATGTCAATCACATTCGCGACGTCGGCAAATGGGACGTTGTCGTCGCCCTTCACGAACATCACCTTTTCGGCGCGCGTCTTGAAGATGTCGGTTAAACGCCCCTGCAGGCCGTCCCATGTGGTGTCTTCGTTGTTGATCTTTACGCCCGGTTCCTGCCCAGCTCCGCGATCAATCAACTGCACCACGATGGTGCGATCGGGAGTATTGTTCTTGGGCGCGTTGGGCGGCGGCGGCTGAGGCACAAGTGCGTCCAGACCCTTCGGGGTCAAAGGCGTGATCACCATGAAAACGATCAGCAGTACCAGGAGCACGTCGATGAGCGGCGTGACGTTTATGTTTGCGCTCTGGCCCCCGCTGGGACCCATTGCCATACTCATATTAGACTCTCCTCTATTGCCCGGTCGGTGCTGTTGTAGGCGGCGTTGTTCCCGCAGCTTTCTTCTGATCGGTCAGCAGACCCAATTGATCCACGCCCGCAGCGCGCACATTATCCACCACGCTGACCACCGAGCCAAACTTGGCGCGGGCATCGGCACGAACAAAGACCCGCTTGTCCACACGGTTCGCCAGACGGTCTTTCACTTTTTCTGTCAGCTGGTCCGGAGGGGTCTTATCATTGCCAAAGAACACCTGGCCGTCGCGCATGACCGCGACGATCAAAGCGTCTTCCTTGTCGGCATCCGGCATCGATGCCGGGTTGTTGACCTTCGCGAGGTCAACGCTGACGCCCTTCTGCAACATCGGGGTAATCACCATGAAAACGATCAACAGCACCAGCATCACGTCCACCATAGGCGTGACGTTGATGTCGGAGTTGACCTTCGCCCCTTCGTTTCTCTTGGAAATTGCCATATTTCTCTCCGGCCTGCCTAACCGCTGCGATCCACCGATTGACGTACCCACCCAGATTCGGGAGGCGGCGCCGGAACTGGGTTCCGGCACCGTTCAGCAACTCAAATCAGGTTCCGTCCAGTCCGTTACGACCGGCGCATTCCCCGCTTTTTGAGGAAGTAGTCGATCAGTTCGCTCGAGGAGTTGTCCATTTCCACATCGAACGCTTCCACACGGCCGGTCAGATAGTTGAACATCATGACGGCCGGGATGGCGACGATCAAACCAAATGCAGTCGTCACCAGAGCTTCAGCGATACCGCCGGCGACCGCGCCCAGACCGGTAGCTTTCTGCTCGGAAATACCTTTGAAGGCGTTCAGAATGCCCATCACGGTGCCGAACAGGCCGACGAACGGCGCTGTCGAACCGATCGTGGCCAGACCGCCAAGACCACGCTTGAGTTCCGCGTGGACGATGGCTTCAGTGCGCTCTAAGGCGCGCTTTGAAGCTTCAATAGTTTCGCCCGGAATGTCCGAGCTGTCCTGATGCGCGCGGAATTCCATGAGGCCGGCAGTGACAACCTTGGCAAGATGGCTCTTCTTGTTGCGCTCAGCAACTTTGATGGCTTCATCAATCTTGCCATCGCGCAGTGCGCCGGCGACCGCGGGAGCAAAAGCCCGCGACTGTTTGCGCGCTGCATTGAATGCCATGTAGCGGTCAATCATCACGCCGATCGACCATCCGGACATGATGAACAATACGAAGACCACGCCTTTGGCAACGATTCCCATCTGGTGCCAGAGCGAAATCGGGTCCCAGCCCACGGCCTGGTCCTGAAACATCCAGGTGGCCATCGTGGACGCGTGAGTTAAGGTATGTGCAGTTAGATTGGCGATAAACATGAGTTGCGTTTCCTCCTCGAAACTGGTCAAAGTCTGAAAAATCGCTGGATGACGCGTTGTATCGCATTAAGATAGAAGCGGCCTGCTCAGATACGCCCCACTCCCTGGTCGACCCACAGGTCGTTCGGGGGAAGGCTGCCGCGTTCAACTTCTCGCGTTCACGTCACTCCAAATATCGTAATAGCCCGACCGCTTGCGAAACTGGTCTAGCCGCCCGCAAGCGTAAAGTTGAACGTGATGGTGGTTTCCACTTCCACTGGCTCTCCGTTCAAAATATAGGGCTTGTACTTCCATTGCTTGATGGCTTCGATGGCCGCGGGCGCCAACATCGGGTGCCCACTGATTAGATGCAGGTTTTCGATGGACCCATCTTTGCTGATTTCTGCCTGCAGAACCACCGGCCCCTGAATACGGGCTTGCCGCGCCAGCGGCGGATACATCGGCTGCACTCGATGGACGATCATGCCAGCGGTTACGCCTTGCGAAACGCGTACGCGCTGAGGTGTGGCAACCTTGGGCACAGCTACCGGAGTCGAGCTAATGATGCCGCCAATCACACCGCCCATTTGCCCACCCGGAATACCGCCCGGGACGCCGCCCACCACGCCTGCCGACATAACCGGCGGAGGCGCCTCGTCTTCCTTAATCATCTGGATTTTCTCTGGAATCTTGGTGGGGGTACGGAGTTGGCCGTTGATGATGTCGGTCTGCACCTGCTTAACGATCTTGATCGGGGCGGCTGCCGGTGGAGGCGGCGGAGGCGGAGGTGGAGGCGGGGCAACCAGGAAAGTCATCAATTGGGTCTTAGGCAGGGCTTCCGTAAACAGCAGCGGAATCAATACCATCACTCCGACCGCGATCGCTTCCAGCACGAACGAGAACATGGTCCAGCGTCCTCGTTTATCGGTAAGCCTTCCTCCCGACTCCAGCAGGCTATCTTCAAACATAGGTTCCTCCTACTCCGACCCTAACTAGCCTTAGACACCGGCCACCCTGAATTTGCTCCCGGCGGCATGCCATCTGGCCGGTCAAATCGAAAACCGGACGATACTACCTCAAATCACTCTGAATCACAAACTTATCTATGCAAGCCAAGCTGGAAGCCGGTTTAGGCCTTGGCTTTTACCTTTTCCTGGCGAGCTGCGCCTTTGACCGGCGTCGCTATCACAGGTGGTTTACCCCGCTCGGCGCGCCAGTCCTGGTAGGCAACGAGGATCGGCGCCGCAATAGCGATCGACGAATACGTACCGATTAGGATGCCGATTACGAGCGCCAGGGAGAAGCCTTTCAGCACTTCGCCCCCGAACAGATATAGAGCCAGCACGGTAATGAAAGTTAGCCCGGCGGTCAAGATGGTTCGGCTCAGGGTCTGGTTGATGCTGCGATTAACGATGTCGGAAAGCTTGTCCCGCCGCATCAGCTTCAAATTTTCGCGGATACGGTCAAAAACCACGATGGTGTCGTTGTTTGAGTAGCCAATGAGGGTAAGGATGGCGGCGATGACGGTTAGCGAGATCTCTTTATTCATCAGCGAAAATGCGCCGACGGTAATAAGGGTGTCGTGGAAGACGGTAATGACAGCGGCTACGCCGTAGATCCATTCAAAGCGAAAGGCGAGGTAAATCAACATTCCGGCCAGCGAATACGCCGTGGCCAGCAGAGCCTGATGCCGTAACTGAGAGCCGACCTGAGGGCCTACAATCTCCACGTTCCGCACGCCAAAATCGGAGAGGAAAAAGCCATCGGGCAAAGAGGCCACCACGGCGGGATCGACGGCTGTTTTCAGTTCATCCGTGGATGACAAGACGCCGCCTTTCACCTTGTCGCGGTAGCTCACGATCGCCTGTGCCTGCGCCGAATATCGCTGATCGGCATCGGTGCCCAAGTGGAGCGGATCTTTTTGCAGAAGGTAGTTCTTTACGGTCAGGAAACTCGAGTTATTCAGATCTTGCTTGTCTGCAGGAGCATTGGTTTCGAGGGCATTGATGATCTGGGTCTTGCTACGGTCCAGCGCCTGCTCATTGGTTTCCTGTTCGGAGACGTCGATCAGGACTTCGTCGCTCCCCACCGCACCATAGCTCTGGATGCGGGCGTTGCGCAGACCGGCGCGGTCCATGGAAGCGCGAATGGCGTTGTTATCGGGCGTGTGCGCGAACTTCACATAGACGAGCGTTCCCCCGCGAAAATCCACGCCGTAAGGAATGCCGTGCCAAAACGCCATGGACAGAACACCGGCCACGCTGAAGACCAGCGAAAAGGCAAGGAAGTACCATTTCTTGCCGAGGAAATCTATGTTTGCATTGCGAAAAAATTCCACGCTGCTTTAACCCCTTTTTTCCGTTCTAACCAAAGTCTGCGACCTGCGCTCGGTTGGACAGCCGAGAGCGGCTGTCCGGTTTTCTTATCCGATGCTGAGCGCTTCGCCGCGCTGTTTACGGCTCAAGAGCCAGTCGAAGATGACGCGTGATACGAACACCGCGGTAAACAGATTCGCGAACAAACCGAAGCTGAGCGTCACCGCAAAACCACGCACCGGACCAGTTCCGAAGATAAACAGAATGATCGCCGAAACGATGGTCGTGACGTGAGTATCCACAATCGTGATCCAGGCGTGGCCAAAGCCCTGCTCCACCGCGGACGGCGGCGTTTTGCCATTCCTCAATTCTTCGCGGATGCGCTCGAAGATCAGCACATTCGAATCCACGCCCATACCGACGGTCAAGATCACTCCGGCAATTCCCGGCAGGGTCAGGGTCGCGCCGCTGAAACCCAGAAATCCGAGGAGGATGATCAAGTTCAGAATCAGCGCGATGTCGGCATTGATTCCGGCAGCGTGGTAATAAACCAGCATGAAGATGAGAACCGCCAACATGCCAATCACAGCCGCAGTCACACCGGCGCGGATAGAGTCGGCACCCAGCGATGGGCCCACCGTGCGCTCTTCGAGGTACTTAATTCCGGCGGGCAAGGCGCCTGAGCGCAGAATCATGGACAAGTCTTTGGTCTGCTGTTCGGTGAAGCGCCCGGCGATATTGCCCTGATCGTGAATCTGTTCTTTAATGACGGCCACTTCCTCAACTTTGTTGTCGAGCACCACTGCAAGATTCTCGCCGACGTGTGCGCCGGTGAAAGCAGCAAAGCGGCGTCCGCCTTCCCCAGTCAGATTGAAGGTAACGGAGGGCTGCCCGTTTTCGTCACGCGACGGATCGGCGGTGCGCAAGTCGCGGCCAGTTACGGCTGAGGCGCGAGAAATCAAATACCAGGTCTGCCCACCTTCGCCGGCATTGGCGCCAATCGTCCGGCCCGGCAACAAAACCTGATCCGGCGGCAGAACGCCTCCCTTATCTTGCAGAGCAGCTTGTTCACTCGGATATGGCCCGCCAAACGACTGGCGGATTTGCAGCATCGCGGTCGACTGCATGATTTCTTTCACGCGGCCAGGGTCGTCCACGCCGGGCAGTTGTACCAGAATCTGATATTGGCCCAGGCCGTGCTCTTCAATGATGGGTTCGCTAACGCCCAACTGGTCAATGCGGTTGCGGATGGTCTCAATAGCCTGAGTCACGGCGCGGTTCTTCAAATCCGAAAGCGCCTGCGGCTTCATGGAAATTGTCCAGGTATTTTCGGCGCCGGATGTGAGGTCGTATTCGGGCAGGCGATCATTAACCAGCGAACGCAGGTCGGAGCTGGATTCCGGCGGCACGCCTTTTAGGACAATCTTGTCGGGGCTATTTGCGGGATCAGGCTTGGTGATGTCGGCGAAGATCTTGCGTGCGCGCAAGTCAGCCTTCAGACGCTCGACGGCATTGTCGGAATCGACGTTAACCGCATCATTGACCTGCACCTGAAGGATCAGGTGAGTCCCGCCCTTGAGATCGAGGCCAAGGTGAATGCGGTTCTGTAGCGCTGCCAACAGCCCGCTGCCCGACCATTTGTCAGGAATGCCGGTGATGCCGAACAAGAAGAACAGCAGCGTCGCGATGATAACGATAAGCTTCCAGCCCAGATTCTTATTCATGAGAAATACTTTCCAACCGCTAAATGTAGACCCGGGCGAACCCGCCAGTGCCCAATCACTTTGCCAAATCTTCGGGAGTAGTCACCGAGGCGATGGAGCCACGACTGACCTCGAGCCGCAGGTTATCCGGCGGAACTCGGAGGTGAAGATAATCGTCTTTTAAGGCAACGATGGTGCCGCGCAGACCTCCCGTGGTCACAACCTTGTCGCCGGTCTTCAAGTCGTTCAACATCTGCTGCCATTTCTTCTGGCGGCGCTGCTGCGGCATGATCAATAAGAAATAGAAAATGGCAAAGATAAAGATCAGCGGGGCAAACCCCAGCCATCCCGCCGACCCGCCGCCTAGTTGTAACCCCAATAAGTGCTGAGCAGACATGAAGAATTTCGCTTACTAAACGATTCGACGCCGCGCCTTACGGCGCATCCGCCTTTACAATTTTGCCGCTGGAGTTCTCGCGCTGTTTGGCCGGAGATTCCTTCAGCTTCGGACACGAACCAGGGGGTGCCGAGCTATGGTTTCGGTCGAGACCAGACTACAGACGGAACAGGGCCCCTTCCCCAAGTTTAATAGAATGACGCACCGCCCTCATGGTGTCAAGGTAGAAGCTCAGGTTGTGGACAGTATTCAAAACTTGGGCTAAAACTTCGTTCGATGCATAGAGGTGGCGAAGGTATGCTCGGGAGTAGCGGCGGCAGACCCGGCAGCCACAATTGGGGTCGAGCGGGCCTTCGTCGCCGGCGTGTTTGGCTTGCTTGATCGAGATTTTCCCCTCTGAAGTGAAAAGCAAGCCATGGCGCGCCGCGCGCGTAGGCAGAACGCAGTCCATCATGTCGATGCCTAACCCGGCGTACTCGACAATTTCATCCGGCGTACCGACTCCCATGAGATAACGCGGCTTGTCGGCGGGAAGATGTTGGATGGTGGATTCAACGACTTCGCGGGTCAAGGCACGCGGCTCACCGACGCTGAGGCCTCCGATGGCGTATCCGGGAAAACCGATCTCAATGGTGCGCTCGGCGGATTCTTTGCGCAGTGCGGGATCCATGCCACCCTGCACAATTCCGAAGAGTGCCTGCGTAACGTCAGGTGTGTGATTGTATGGCGGGGGCGCCCCAGGGCACGTCGTGCTTGTGGTCCTCGAAATATTTCTTGCTGCGCTCGGCCCAGCGGAGTGTCAACTCCATCGACTGGCGCATTCGCTCCGGGCTCGCCGGATGCTCCGTACATTCGTCAAACGCCATGATGATGTCGGCTCCCAAGCCGATCTGTGCTTCCATGGCACTTTCCGGGCTGAAAAAATGCGACGACCCATCGAGATGCGAGCGGAACGTCACGCCCTCTTCCGTGACCTTTCTCAGCTCGTTCAAACTGAAAACCTGGAAGCCACCCGGAGTCGGTGAGAATGGCTCGCGGCCATGCCATGAAGCGATGCAGGCCGCCCAGTTTGCGAACCTGTTCGACGCCGGGACGCAAGTAGAGATGATAAGTGTTGCCCAGCAGAATCTGGACGCCGAGTTCTTCGAGAATGTCCTGCGAAACTCCCTTGACCGATGCCAGCGTGCCCACTGGCATGAAGACAGGGGTTTCCACTTCGCCGTGGGGAGTAGATCAAGCGGCCGGTGCGGGCCGAGCCGGAACGGGAGTCAATGTGAAAGTGGAAAGACACTGGGGAGATTGTAGCAATGCCCCAACTCTGAGCGCCGCTGAAGCTTCACACGTCCAAATTTACGATTTCCGAGGTCAAATTCCCGTTAACCAGGAGCAATCGGCCTAAAGTCACCGGCAACCGGAAACGCCGCGGGCCTGCGCTCCCGGGGTTGAAATACAGAACACCGTTCTTCTTTGTCTGCTCAGGAACGTGGCTATGCCCGAAGACGACCCCAGAGAATTTGGCCGCTTCGGGCTTCAGGTCGAGATCCTGGAGATTGTGGAGGACATAGATCGACGCCTTGCCAACTTCGAGCACGTCGGCGAGAGGAAGCTTCTCCGCCCACTCGCCATGATCAACATTTCCACGCACTGCGGTAACTGGCGCAATTTCCGCGAGTGTATCGAGGATTCGCCGGGTCGCCAACGTCTCCGGCATGAATGATGCGGTCGGAACCTCGCAAGACGCCGAGAGCTTCGGGCCGGAGCAGGCCATGAGTGTCAGAGATGACGCCGATAACCACGTGCAAATTCTACAGCGGGATCCGCCACGCTCGTTTCGTCAACTTGGCAGTCAGTCTTCAGTCAATGGTCGATTTCTTGTCCGCGATCAGCTTTTTGATTTTCTCCACGAATTCTTCTGCTGGCATGTCTTCCGTTTTTTCTTTGCCGCGGGTGCGGACGTTGACTTTGCCGGCTTCGGCTTCTTTATCTCCCATCACCAGCAGGAACGGTACCTTCTGCATGGCGTGTTCGCGGATCTTGGCGTTCATCTTCTCGTTGCGAGCATCGACTTCGACGCGCACCCCGGCGGCTTTAAGTTGATCGGCCACTTTGTTCGCGTATGGCACATGGCGCTCGGCGATTGGAATCATGGTCGCCTGCACGGGCGAGAGCCACACCGGAAACGCTCCAGCATAGTGCTCGATCAGGACACCGAAAAAGCGCTCGATCGATCCGTAAAGCGCGCGGTGCACCATGACTGGCTGTTTGCGGCTACCATCTTCGGCGACATATTCAAGGTTAAACCGCTGCGGAAGATTGAAGTCGAACTGGATGGTCGAAAGCTGCCACAGGCGACCGATTGCGTCTACCAGCTTGATGTCAATCTTCGGCCCGTAAAATGCACCTTCTCCGGGAATGATTTTGTACTCAATATTTCGCATCCGGAGTGCGTTCTCGAGAGAACGGGTTGCCGTAATCCACTGTTCTGGTGACCCGAGAAAATTCTTGGGGTCGTTCGGATCCCAGGTGGAGAGTTCAGTTTGAAATTTTTCGAAGCCGAAATCGTGCAGTACCTTGAGCGCGAAATCGAGACAGCCAAGAAATTCCTGTTCAATTTGTTCGGGAGTGCAAAAGATGTGGGAGTCATCTTGCGTGAAGCCGCGCACTCGCAGCAGGCCGTGCATGACTCCCGAACGCTCGTAGCGATACACGGTGCCGAGTTCGCCGTAGCGGATGGGCAGATCGCGATACGACTTCAACGAATCGGCGTAAATCAGAATATGGCCAGGGCAGTTCATGGGCTTCAGCCGGTATTCGGCATCGTCTAGTTCCATGAAGTCGAACATGTTCTGCGAGTAATAGCCTTCGTGGCCGGAAACATTGAATAATTGCCGGCGCACCACGTGCGGAGTGTAGACCAGCGAGTAGCCGCGCTTGATGTACTCGGTGCGCATCCAGTCTTCCATCTCTTTGCGGATGATGCCGCCTTTTGGGTGCCAGAAAATCAGCCCTGGCCCCGCCAGTTCCTGGATGGAAAATAAATCTAGCTGCTGCCCGAGCACGCGATGGTCGCGCTTCTTGGCTTCTTCCTGCTTGTTCAGGAAATCGTCGAGGTCTTTTTTCGAAAAGAACGAAGTGCCATAGATACGCTGCAGATGCTGGTTTTTCTCGTCGCCCAGCCAGTACGCTCCTGCGATGCTCAGCAGCTTGAACGCTTTAATTTTGCCGGTTGAGGGAACGTGTGGCCCCCGGCAGAAATCGGTGAACTTTCCGGTGCGATAAATGGAAATCTTTTCATCGGGCTTGGTGAACTGCTCGATGAAATGGCACTTCATGAAATCGCCGTCTTTTTTGAATTCCTGCAGACCTTGATCGCGAGGCAGGAACTCGCGTGCGTAGGGAATATTCTGCTGCACCAGTTCCTGCATCTTCTTCTCGATCTTTTCCAAGTCTTCCGGAGTGAACGCCGTGGGACGATAGAAGTCGTAGAAGAATCCGGTCTCGGTGGCCGGGCCGTGTCCGAGCTTGGTTTCGGGAAAAAGCTCCAGAACCGCGGCTGCAAGCAGGTGCGCGGAGGAATGCCGGTAAACTTCCAGCGCCTCGGGGTCGCGATCAGTCAGGATGCGGAGATCGGTATCTTTGTCCAATGGACGAGCAAGGTCGATGAGATCGCCGTTGGTCTTCGCAGCAATCGCTGCGTCGGCAAGCCGCTGGCCGATGGATTTGGCAACGTCGAGCGCAGTGCTGCCCTTGGGTAGTTCCTTGACGCTCCCGTCTGGGAGCTTGATGTGAATGCTGTCTGCCATAAAGTTTCTATTTCAGTATAAAACACGCAGCGCCGGAAGCCAGTCGTAGTAGCAGGTGTCCGCACCTGCCGCGATGCAAAGCGCCGGATAAGATTCGTGGACTAGATTCCCGTTACCCGAACGGGCTTTCCACTGTCTTAGCTGTTCGTCTATCATCAGTGATTCGGACGGACAAGAGAAAGGGCACAGATGATCAAGCGATTCGCCGCGATATTGTTTGCCATCGGCTTCATCGGTTTAGTAGGCGTTGACTTTGCTCACGCACAAACCATCACTCCGGGCGCATCCAGTTTCCTCGCGGGAACTTCCGAGTCGTTTCTAGGCTCATGTCGCGCGGACCTCACGGAGACCAAGAAGCGAGTTGCCGACATGAAAGCAAGCAAGGCGCCGCGGGATGCCGTAGCGACCCTGCAAGACTTCGATACGATGACCCTCATCGTGACCGACGCTGCGGCCCGTGCCGGGCTTGCCGAGCAGGTGCATCCGGCGAAGCAGTTTCGTGAAGCGGCTCAGCTGTGCGAGCAGGAAGCGAACAAATTGCTCACCGATATTTCGTTGGACAAGGAAATGTACAACGTTCTGGCTTCTCTCGACGGCTCGAAGCTCGACGGCCCCGCCAGCTATTTTCTTCGAACCACCTTACGCGACTATCACCGTTCCGGTGTCGACCGCGACGATGCTACGCGAGCCAAGATTCGTGAACTTCAGGAGGAAATCGTAAAAATCGGCCAGGAGTTTGAAGAGAACATTCCCGCCGATGTGCGCAGCATTCAAGTCGACGCGTCAGCGTTGGAGGGACTTCCCGAAGACTTTAAGCAGGCGCATAAACCCGACGCGTCCGGCAAAGTCACCCTCAAAACCGACAACACCGATTATTTGCCCTTCCGCGAATACTCCAAAGATGATGCAGCCCTGAAGGCTTTTTACCTCGTCTACTGTCAGCGCGCGTACCCCAAGAATCAAGAGGTGCTGGCACGACTGCTTCAGAAACGTTACGAACTGGCGAAGACGCTTGGCTATGCCGACTGGGCTGCGTACACGACCGAAGACAAAATGGTTGCGACCAAGCAGAACGCGGCCGATTTCATTGAAAAGATTACGACAGCGGCGCAAACAGGCTCGCAGCGCGATTACAACCAGTTGCTCGCGTTTCGCCAGCAACGCGAACCAGGCGCGACCACGGTCGACATTTGGAATTATCACCGCTTCCTGCATGAAGCAACAATTGCGAAATACGGATACGACTCGCAGTCCGTGCGCCCGTACTTCGAATACTCGCGCGTGCTGCAAGGCATCCTTGATCTAACCAGCCGCATGTATGGCATCACTTACACCAAGGTGACGAACGCCCAAGTCTGGCAGCAGGACGTTGCGGTTTACGACGTGTTCGACGGCGGCAAACTCCTGGGCCGAATTTATTTCGACATGTTCCCTCGGGAAGGCAAGTACAAGCACTACGCCACTTTTAGTCTGGCGACAGGAAAAGCAGGATTTCGCGTACCCGAGTATGTGCTGGTATGTAATTTCCCCCAGGCGACAGATGGGCCTGGGCTCATGGAACGCGATGACGTAATCACCTTCTTCCACGAGTACGGACACTTGCTGCACGGCATCTTCCGCGGCAACACGAAGTGGGCCACGGGCGATCTGGAAAATGACTTTATCGAGGCTCCCTCGCAGATGTTCGAGGAATGGGCGAAAGATCCCGTCATTCTGCAAACCTTCGCTCGCCACTACAAAACAAATCAACCCATCCCGGCGGAACTCGCGGAAAAAGCTAAAGCTGCAGATGAATTCGGCCAGGCGCTCGGCGTTCACCTACAAATGTATTACGCGGCCATCAGCCTCAACTTCTACAATCGCGACCCGCAAGGTTTGGATATGACCAAGCTGGTCGCGCAACTTCAGGAGCGCTACACGCCCTTCAAATACGTCGAGGGCACACACCTGTATACGGCGTTCGATCACCTGAACGGATACTCCGCGGTCTATTACACGTACATGTGGTCGCTGGTGATTGCGAAAGATATGTTCACCGAATTCAAGAAAGATGGCCTAACGAATCCGGTTATCGCGAAGAAGTACCGCGACAGGATTCTCGCAGCCAGCGGCACCAAACCAGCCGCCGAGATGGTGAGTGACTTCCTGGGACGTCCGTATTCGTTCCAGGCCTACGCGGATTGGTTGAACGGTAAGTAATGGCTTTACCAGCCCACCTTTTGCCCTTTGTTCTGCTCGTCCAGCCATTTCTGCAGCGGGGCGAAGTATTCCAGGATAGCGGTGGCATCCATCTGACGCTGGCCGGTTAGCACTTCCAACTCATCTGGCCACGGCTTGCTGGTGCCCATCTCCAGCATCTTGTTGAATTTTGCGCCGGCCGCTTTCGAACCGTAGAAAGTGCAGCGATGCAGCGGGCCGGTGTAGCCCGATTCCTTACACAATGAGCGATAAAACTGGAACTGCAAAATATCGGCGAGGAAATAACGCGTGTACGGCACATTTCCGGGAACATGATACTTGGCGCCTGGATCAAAATCGGATTCGCTGCGCGCCATCGGCGGAGCGACGCCTTGATACTTCAAGCGCAGATCCCACCACGCCTTGTTGTATTCGGCAGGCGTAATTTCTCCCGAGAAAACTTTCCATCGCCACTGATCGATCAGCAAACCAAAAGGCAGAAACGCAACTTTGTTGAGCGCTTCCTTCAGCAGCAATGGAATATCGGCTTCGACCGGAGGAATCTTGTCCAGCATGCCGATTTTCTGCAAATATTCCGGTGTGATAGCCAGCGCGATGGTGTCTCCGATCGCCTCATGGAAACCATCATTGGCGCCATTCTTGAAGAGAAACGGCTGGTCCTTGTAAGCGCGCTGGTAAAAATTGTGCCCAAGCTCGTGATGAATGGTGACGAAATCTACATCGCGGACCTGAATGCACATCTTCACTCGTAGATCGTCGAAATTATCTACGTCCCACGCACTGGCGTGGCAAACTACATCACGATCCCGTGGCTTGGTGAAAAGCGAACGATGCCAAAAGGTTTCAGGCAGCGGAGCAAAACCCAGCGACTTGTAGAAATTTTCACCATAGCGAACCATGCCTTGCGCATCCAGGTTCTTCGCTCTTAGCAGCTCCGTCAGGTCATAACCGCCGCTGCCCGCGGGCAAACCGAGAAGCGGGAAAATGTTTCCCCATTCCTGCGCCCAGGGATTGCCCAGCAAGTGCGCTGGAATCGGGCCATCGGGCGGCACAACTTGCGGACCATACTTTTGTGAGAGGCGGGTTCGCACATAAGTGTGCAGCGAAAGATAAAGAGGGCGCACCTGCTGCCACAGCCGCTCCAGTTCGGCGCTGAATTGCTCGGGCGTCATGTCGTAGCCTGAACGCCAGAGGGCACCGGTATCCTTGAAGCCCAGATCAGTTGCTCCCTGATTGGAAAGCTGCACAAACCGCGAGTAGCGCTGGCGCATCGGGGCGCCCACCTTGTGCCATCCCAGCCAAACGTCTTTGAGTTCGTTGGGATCGGTGCTTTCGCCCATGATTTTTTCGATAGCCGTGATGTCGAGGCAGTCATCGGCTTTGCGGCAATATTTGCCTTTGCCGTAGTCGGCATCGAGCGACACTGCGATCTGCGTCATCTCTTTTCGCAACGCTGGATCTTTCGGACCGGGCGCGGTCAACGACAGCCGCAACAACAGGAATTGACGAGCCAACTCGGGAGGCATTTGCAAGCCGTCGAATTTGTGCGCTTCCTCGACTAGCTCCGTAGTCGCCGCAGTGATCTGGTCCACCGCGTCCGCGGCGAGCGCCTGCGTGTCGTCCGTGATGAAATTCTCCTGCACCCAAGCGGCACGAGCCGCCTTCACCGAAATCTCGTTCAGGCGCGCCTGCGCTTGGTTCATGAACAGCTCGGCGTCGGCCACGGTTGGTTTTGAAGCTGCTTGAACTGGAATCACGAACAGCACCGATAGCAGGGACAACACCGCACGAAATTTCATCAAAGCCTCCGGTGCAGCATTATGAACGAGAACAGCCGGAATGTGTAGGGCGGACGCCCTGATGGCGCAGGTGGCTCCACTTGCTCGCGGAGCGAAGCTCTGCAATCTAAGGATTCTGCAGGGGCAAGTCCTTTGTACAGATTTTCCATCGCGACGAAAGACTTTCGCTGAAAGCGGTTCCATATCACGCAGCGAGTATCCCGCGGTCGAGATCGGCTCACCCACCCGCATTTCCAGTGGCCGCGATTTGATGTGATAGGTATTCATGGGAAGAAGCTCATACGTTCCCACCAGCGCCACCGGCACAATATCCACTTGCGCCTTGATAGCCAGGTAAAATGCTCCCGGCATGAACGCCTTAATTTGTCCGTCCGGGGTGCGGCCGCCTTCTGGGAAAATCACTAGCGGCATGCCCGTCTGCAAACTTTTTACCGCCGAACGAATGTGTGCAATCGAATGACTGGGCTTCTGCTGGTCAATGCAAACCTGCCCCGAGCGTTTGAGATGCCATCCGACGATGGGATAAGAAAGCAGTTCTTTCTTGAATAGGATGCGGAACTCAAAAGGCAGGTAAACGTAGAGCACAGGAATGTCGAGCGCCGACGCATGGGTCACTGCGTAAACGTGCGGCTTTGCAGTGTCGATCTTTTCCAACCCCGTAACTTTCACGGGCGAAAGAATCGTCTTCATGATCAACCATGACCAGAAGCGCGCGAAGCTGTGCAGGATGCGGCTTTTGTCGCCGAACAGAGACACAGGAATAGAAAAAATGCCGAGAACGACTGTATACAACCAGATCAGTGGATCGAAGATGAAAAAAGAGCGCAGCAGGCTGAGCAGTCCGTATTTCCTTCCGTCGGTGGAGGGGCTGGCGTTCTCGCTTGTCCAAGCTGGACGAACTGCTTTTGGGGAAGACAGCGCGGGCGAAGCCTTGCTCTCAGCGCTCTCTCCGACCCGTGTATGCACTTCCTGCATTTGCGCTTAGACCTTTACGCCCAGGGCCCGCATGGCCTCTCCTACAATGTATATCGAGCCAGTAATAACTACTACGCCTCTCGGACCAGCCAAGGAACGGGCACGAGCGAGCGCGGAAACGACATCGGGCGCATCCTCAATCTCGGTTGCAGTGCGTGCAGCGGCGTTGCGAATCTCTTCAGGTGAAGCTGATCGCGGATTGTCTGCACGGGTCACAACCACGCGTTCCGCCAGTGGAAATAGAATTTCGGCAATCTCGCCGACGGCCTTATCGCGCATTGCGCCGAAAACAAATGTTAGTGGACGGTCTTCATAGCGAGTCGACAGTGTCGAGCGCAGAGCCCACGCGCCCGCCGGATTGTGCGCCACATCGAAGACGTACTCGGGGGCACCATTGGCGGCGGGTGCAACTTGAAAGCGGCCAGGCCAACGGGTCTCGCGAATACCACGTTCGATCGCTTCGGGCGTAATCGTAAAACCTTGCAGGCTGAGTTGCTCTGCTGCCGCGACTGCGAGTGCGATATTGCGCAGCTGATGGCGGCCCACCAACGGTGTCTCCACCAGAATTTCTTTTCCCATGACTTGCAACGGATAACGCGAAATCAGCCCCGTGGCCACCATGTCGACTTTCTTTGCGTTCTTTGTGTCTGCCTCTGCAAACTTTGTGGCAAAAAGCTCTTCCTGATCAGCGGTGACTGTGTAGTCAGAACTAGCGGGCGACACTGGAGGCACGTAAGGCACTGCACTCACCCCGCGCGCGCCCATCTCCAAAATCGCATTTCCAATTACATCGTTCGCTTGCGGAAGTTGCGGAAGGGTTACGACGACCCCTCCTGCTCGAATGATCCCAACTTTTTCGCGCGCAATCGCCGTCACGGTGTCGCCCAGAAACTGCTGGTGATCGAGTGAAATGTCCGTAATCACGCTTACCAGCGGATCGACCACATTGGTTGCGTCCAACCGGCCACCCATCCCGACCTCCAACACCGCAATTTCGATTTTGCTCTGCGCGAAGTACTCGAATGCAATCGCAGTCAGCATCTCGAAAAAACTGGGATGCCACGGCAACTCGCCCTCTTCGACCAAGCGCTCGGCGGTTCGATCGACTACGTCGTGCAGCAATGCAAAATCGTGGTCGGCAATTTCGTCGCCGTTGATGCGCACGCGCTCATTGATTCGCACCAGGTGAGGCGACGTGTACAATCCGGTGCGCAAACCCGCAGCTCGCAGGATGGACGCGAGGGTGGCTGCCGTCGAACCCTTTCCGTTGGTCCCAGCAATGAGAACGCTAGGAAACTTTCGCTCAGGATTGTTCAGCGCCGCGAGCAGAACACGCATATGCGCCAAGTCAAACTTGTGCGACGGTGTATTCGCCAGTTCGTGGCCCAGCGCGTACATGCGCGCAACCGCGGTTTCGTAGGACATAGCGGGCAATTCAGCAGTCGGCAATCAGACTATCAGTTTGCAGTTTTCGATTCGGAGTTTGCCACGACACCGCAGTTAACGTGGAAAGATGCGGGCTGAATGGAGGAATCTGGAGGGTCAAAGCCCTGCTTGGATTCTACGCAGCCGCCATAAATTCCAGCGCCCGTCCGATGTAGGGCTTCAATTGCTTGCGCGGAACTACTGCGTCCAGCATGCCGTGCTCGAGTAAGAATTCACTGCGCTGAAAGCCTTGCGGCAGCTTCTGCCGGATGGTCTGCTCAATTACCCGCGGGCCCGCGAATCCGATCAGCGCCCCCGGTTCGGCGATATTCAGATCGCCCAACATGGCGAACGAAGCGGTCACGCCGCCAGTAGTCGGATCGGTCAGCACCGAGATGTAGGGAACGCGAGCTTCATCCAAACGCGCCAAGGCCGCCGAAATCTTGGCCAGTTGCATCAGGCTGACCACGCCTTCCATCATGCGCGCCCCGCCCGAGGCCGACACAATAATCAGTGGAGCTTTGCTGTCCGTGGCATGTTCAACCGCGCGCGTAATCATTTCGCCGACTACAGCGCCCATGCTGCCGCCAATAAACGAATACTCCATTGCGCTCACGATTACCGGACGACCGTTCAGTTTCCCGCGCGCGTTGATGACCGCGTCTTTCAGTCCCGTGTCTGCTTGCGCTTGTTTCAGTCGCGATGCGTAGGTCTTAAGATCCGCAAATTCCAGCGGGTCAGTCGAAACCAGGTTCGCATCGAAAACTTCGTACTGATTGTCATCCAAAAGTTGAGCCAGGCGTGTGCGCGCGTCGATACGGAAGTGCTTATCGCACTTAGGGCAGACATTCAAATTATCTTCGAGATCTTTTTTCCAAATGATCTGCCGGCAATGCTCACACTTCACCCACAAGCCCTCGGTGCGGACTTTCTTCTCGCCCGTGGCGTCTAACTCGCCGGATTCGCGCTTAAACCAAGCCATAGAAATTGGATATTCTCGTAATTTCGTAATTCAATAACCAGGTCTTTCAACGACGCAATTGCGAAATTACCAAATTACTCAATTTCAGTATTCGATTCCTCGCTGCGCCATCACGCCCTTTTCGTACGCGTGCTTCACCTGACGCATTTCCGTCACCGTGTCAGCTAGCTCGACAATCGTCGGATGAGCATTCCTGCCGGTCAAGATAACATGAACCATCTCCGGCTTCTTCTTCAGACTCTCGGCGACTTTCACCGGATCGAGCATCCCGTAACTGATGGCGTAATTGATTTCGTCGAGGATCACCAGGTCCCACTTACCCGACTGAATCGCCTGTTCGCCTTCAGCCCACGCCTCCGCCACCATCTTCACGTCTTCGGGATCGGGCTTCTCCGCACCCACTTTCACGAAGCCGCGGCCCATCTGCTTCATGACGAACTTGTCGCCAAATGCCTGCACTGCGTCCAACTCGCCGTAATGCCACGAGCCTTTCAGAAATTGCAGCATCAGGACTTTCATACCCTGGCCGACCGCTCGTAGCCCCGTTCCCATGGCGGCAGTGGTCTTGCCCTTGCCCGGTCCGGTATTCACAATGATCAGACCACGACGAATATCCTGCATGATGGAGAATCTTTAATTGTACCTGTTTTGGGGGGGCAGCGGACGAGCGAAGATGGCGGGCGAAGACAGGGTCGAACAAATGACGTAATTGAGCAATTCGATTATTCCAGCAATCGAAGTTGCGCCCAACTCCCAATTTTACAAATTACTCAATTACGACTTCCTAGGGCATCTTGACTACTTGGCGATACTCCACTCTTCCTTCACTGCCGGAAGGCTGTTCTTCGCCCAGCAACTTGGCGGTAATTCGCAGCGCCTCGATTTCCTGTTTGACTCGCACCATTTCCTGCTCTTTCATGCGCAGAACTTCAACGAGGTTCTTCATCGGGGGAAGGCTCCTTGTACATATTTGTCGTTGACCCAAACTATCGGTATCAACGATCAGTCACGCTCTTACTCTAGACTTCTACTGCATATTTGGAAACGTCACAAAAGTACACGGTTGAAGTTGGTCGTATTTTCAGTGTCCCAGGTGATACGGATGTCCTTTCAAAATGGTGAACGCACGGTACAGTTGTTCCAGCAATACTACTCGAGCCAGTTCGTGGGCCAGCGTCATTTTTCCCAATGACAGCACCAGAGTCGCCACCTCCCGCGGCGCGTCGCTAAATCCATTCGCCGGACCCACCGCAAACAATAGAGGAGCCGGATTCCGCTCCTGATACTCCCCCAGAAACTTTGCCAACTCCTCTGAGGAAAGCTGCTTGCCCCGACCGTCAAGCAGCACCAAACTATGCCGCAGCGGACGCGCCTCGCGGCCGCACAACTTCAGCAAAGCAGACTCATCTTTCAAAGCAAGCCCGGCGGCATCTGAATAACGCGACAAGCGTTTCAAATATTCGTCCGTCAACGACTGGATGGCTGGCTCTTTCGTTTTACCAATCCAAGCAACCCTAAGTTTCACAAGGAGAGTTTAACCGCAACCCAGACACGGATTTCACGGATCGACTTTTTTCTTATCCGTGGAATCCGCGAAATCCGTTGCTGGATTTCAGGCGCGCTTCTTGGCAGTGCTTCGGGCGGGGCGTTTGGTTTTGGCGAGTTCGGCCGTATCGATCCGTTTGGCTGACTTCCATAGGCGTTCTAAATCGTAGAACTTGCGCGCCTTTTCTGAAAATACGTGCACCACGAAATCGACGTAGTCGAGCAGGATCCATTCTGCCTGCTTATATCCCTCGATATGCGTCACGCGCATCCCGGTTCTTTCCAGGCGCACCTCTACTTCGTCGGCGATGGTCTGAATCTGCCGCGGATTGGTGCCGCTGCACACTACGAAGTAGTCGGTGAACGCTCCCGTTCCCTGTTCCAGTTCCAGAACCGTGATTTCCTCCGCCTTCTTTTCCTGGCAGGCGGCAATCGCTTCGGAGACTTGGCGCTTCAAATCATTCTTTGGCATGCGGGTTGGTCGTCGATGTTGCTCCTCATCCATTCTAGCTGACCCGCCGCCGGCTGGACACGGCGAGTCCTGTGCCACTGGCCATTCTTGGACATTTATCCCTCTTTCAAGCGCATTCATCACTATTTACAACGCGGTGACACAACTGACCCTGAAATCTTCGTATCCTGCTTCTTGATCGTCATCTCGCTAAATCAGGAGTCCGAATGCGTAACCCGTTAATCGCCGCGATCGCAATTCTTTTCTCTATCAGTGCGCCCGCTCAAACTTCCATATTCAAAGTGCAGAACAGTCCAAGCCCCAACGTCCAGGGAAACATTCTGAACGCTGTCTCCGCAATTTCTCCTTCCGATGCCTGGGCCGTGGGATTTAAGAATGACAACTTCATCAACGACTCCCGAACCTTGACCGCACACTTCGACGGAGTCAGCTGGAAAGTTGTACCCAGCCCGAACCCAGCCTCCCCGCCCTCGTGTGACGGAGCCAATACTGGCAATTACCTGAACGCAGTCGCCGCTGTTTCGGCAAACGATGTTTGGGCGGTTGGAGGTGCATTCGACTGCACCGAAGTTGAGATTCGGCCTCTGGTGCTTCATTGGGATGGCAAAGAATGGAAGCCGGTTCGAACCCCCAAGCTCCTCCTGACCGGAAACGCAGTCTTGAACGGTGTGACAGCTCTGGCCAGTAACAACGTTTACGCAGTCGGCTACAAACCCGCCGCGAACGGCGCAGTTCTCACATTGATCGAACATTGGGATGGGGTTTCCTGGTCAGCCATCTCCAGCCCCAATCGCAATCCTTTTGGCAACACTCTTTCGGCGATCTCCGCCAACGCACCCAATGACATCTGGGCTGTGGGTACATCAACCGCACCCAGCGTTGAAGTGAGAACGCTGGCCGAGCACTTCGACGGCACCAAATGGTCCATCGCCCCCAGCCCGAACGTCGTGCACGGCTTCCTCGCTCAGAACGATTTACAGAGCCTGCACGCAACGTCCGCTTCAGATGTAACAGCAGTCGGCTTCATACTTGATCCCGCCACGCTGCAACACTTGACCTTAATCGAACACTGGAACGGCAAGAAATGGCGAGTCGTTCCAAGTCCCAATCCCAGCCAATTCAACGCGCTGAACACTGTGACCGGATTCACCCACAACAATCTTTACGCGTTTGGAATGCTGCTCGATGGCAACCAGCAGTTCGTGGCTTTGACCATGCACTTCGACGGCAAGTCGTGGACCGTGGTTCCGAGTCCGTCCAAAGGGATTGCGCAACAATTAAACGGCTCGTTCGCAATTCCTGGCACCAGCCACATTTGGAGCGTCGGCGAGTGGTCGACTGTCGGTATCGATCCCGAAAACGGCTTCTTCCAACTTCCCAAAACCTTTGTCATGGTTTCTGACAAGGCCACCGCACCGTGATTCTTCAGCGCGTGGATTCTTCAGGACGTACCAGGTCTCGCCGCCTTTGCGAGACCTGGGAAACCCTGACCCTACCGCGAACTGCCCTTGTACAACTCCATTTTCTTGATATATTCCGCCACCGTCGGCTCGACAAACTTAGTCAACGGACGTTTAGCCGCGACCGCGTCCCGGATCGCCGGTCGCCGAAATATTCTGCTGAACGTTCTCCAAAAGATGCAACGTCGCCCCCGCCAGCACCAAATCACCCTTTGCCGGCTGTTTAGCAAATGGCTTGGTCACGGCGGACTTCGGGCGCAGCCTCTCCGGCAGCGCATTGGCTACATCGGCCAGGGAATATCCCGGACGGCTGGCGACAATAAATTCACACTCGCCAAACAACGCCTCAGCCTCATGCCACGTAGCGATTTCCTTAAACGCGTCGATCCCGATTAAGAAGAAGACCCGATCATTCTTCTTCAACGTCTGCTTAAGCCGTCGAACTGTGTCGATACTGTAATTCGCGCGCACGCCTTCGATTTCACTCTTCCCCTTTTTCCCCGGAACCACGCTCCCCACAAAATCTTCAGGAGCCTCCAACAGAGACGGCAAGAACGCTTTCTCATTCATCGTCGCCAGCGCCACCATCGCATAACGATGGAAGTAAGAAGCCAGCGGCTGCCGCTGTTTGTGGGGGGGAACATTGGCCGGAACAAAATAGACGCGGCTCAGTTCGCAGCGTTCCTGCGCTGCTTGCGCCAAAGCCAGGTGTCCGCGGTGGATGGGGTCAAAGGTTCCGCCAAAAAGTCCGATGTTCATAGCATCAATAATTAAGTGTCATTTTGACATCGAGCCCGGTTGCTCACCTTGATTCACGAATTCCGGAATTTCTTGACTTAATGTAATCCACAGCCCCAACTCGTTGTAAATTCAGGACACGCTTGAGTTGTGGATGTCCTTATGGTCAGCGCCCATCCATCGGAACCCCACATGAACTCCCGTAACTCGCGGAGTTCCTAATTCGGAACTAAGGTTGGTTTGCATGCGAGTGAAGCTCCCCCTTCTCCGCACTAGCTACATCCCTCCGGCGCGCGCGCCCATTCTGCGCTACGGAGTTGCCGTCCTTAGCATTACCCTCGCCCTGATCCCGGCATTGATGCTGGCGGATGTCGTCGAAAGCCGCCTGGTCGTGTTTGCCGTCGCCATCATGGTTAGCGCCTGGTACGGGGGCTGGAAACCCGGCCTGGTCGCGACTTCCTTCGCGCTCACCGTCAGCGCCTATTTCTCCCTCGGCGGAGGACACTCTCCCGCCGAATACCGCAAAGCCATAATACATCTGACGCTGTTCGTGTTTGTGGCGCTGCTGATCTGCTCCTTCAACGCGGCGCTGCGTTCGGCACAGGAGGGCCTGCGGCGCTCCGAGATCAACTTCCGCTCTCTGGTGACCAACGCCCCTTACGGGATTTGCCGCTGCGACTCCTCCGGTATCCTGCTCAGCGCCAATCCAGCATTGACCAGCATGCTCGGCTACGAGTCGGCCACGGAACTCGTGGGCCGGAACCTGGCGAACTTGTATGCCGACACCCAGCAATGGTTTGTCATCGCGGACTGCTTCCACTCCTCGCACCGCTTCAATGGAGTAATTGCCGACTGGCTTTGTAAAGAACGCAACCCCATCACGGTGCGACTCTCCGGCCGAACCATTCGCGACGAGCACAATACAACTTACTTCGAACTGTTCGCCGAAGACGTGACCGAGAACCGCGCGCTCGAGCAACAACTCCGTCAGGCCCAGAAAATGGAGGCCATCGGCCGCCTCGCCGGCGGCATCGCCCATGACTTTAACAACCTGCTCATGGTCATCTCAGGCTACTGCGAGTTTCTGCTGGAACGCATCGGCCCCGATCCCGCCGTCCGCGGCCCCGCACAGGAGATCGCCAACGCCGCCAATCGCGCCACTGCACTCACCCGCCAGTTGCTCGCCTTCAGCCGCAAGCAGATGCTGACCCCCAAGGTCCTGGATCTGAATGCCGTCGTCACGGAAAACTTCAAGATGCTGACTCGCCTGATTGGTGAAGACATCGAGCTGGTGATGGTGCCGGGGAGCGATCTGGGCGCCACCAAAGCTGACCCAAGTCAGATTGAGCAAGTCATCATGAATCTCGCGGTCAACGCTCGCGACGCCATGCCTCACGGCGGCAAACTCACGATTGAAACCTCGAATGTTTCGCTCGATGAGAGTTATGCCCGCCTGCATCCTCCCGCGGAGGCAGGTGAGTACGTGATGCTCGCCATCAGCGATACCGGCATGGGCATGGACCCGGAAACCCAGAGCCGCATCTTTGATCCATTCTTCAGCACGAAAGGATCGAAGGGCACGGGGCTAGGCCTTTCCATGGTGTACGGGATCGTCAAGCAAAGCGAAGGCTACATTTGGGTTTATAGCGAGCCCGGCAAAGGCACGTCGTTCAAGGTTTATCTCCCTCGTGTGAGTGCGGCCGGGGAGCCTGCCGTGCCGCAACTTGCAGCGACGAATGGCGATGTGCAGCAAGGTCACGAGACCATTCTTCTGGTGGAAGACGAAGTCACAGTCTTGCGCCTCGCCCGCGAATATCTGGAAAGCCAGGGATACACCGTGATCGAAGCCGGTGATCCGGCCACGGCAGTCTTAATTTCCAACGCGCATTCCGGACCCATTCACCTCTTGCTGACCGACGTGGTCATGCCAGGAATGACGGGGCGCGACCTGGCAAATGAATTGGCTCCGCGACGGCCCGAGATGAGAGTGCTCTACATGTCGGGCTACACCGAAAACGCAATCGGCCGCAACGGTACGCTGGACGCGGGAATCACTCTCCTCCAGAAGCCCTTTACCCTTCCGACTCTCAAGAAAAAAGTTCGGGAGGTGCTCGATGCTCCACTTCCGAAGGAGGTCTCGATGTCTGCACGTCTAGCTGCACAAACCCAAGCCGCAGGTCACAGTCCAAGATTGTCGCCCTTCCGGGCAAAACGCTTCAAGTTGCAACTGCCCCTGAAATATCGCCCGCTCGGTGAAGAAAACTGGCGCGCCGGCACTACGGAAAACATCAGCCGCTCAGGTTTACTATTCCGCGCCGAGGAGATCATGCCCGAGAACGTGCAGATCGAAATTAATCTGGTGCTGCCTCCGGAAATCGCCGGATTGTCCGCCGCAGAAGTAGTGTGCCGTGGCGAAATCGTTCGCACCATGTCTGCGGAGAGTTCAGCCATGAGTCCTGCCTTGGCGGCCAAGATCCTGCAATACCGCTTCCAGCACGGCTCGCACGTGCCCGAAGCGTAAATCGCGTCCGGCTCTAGGCGCTAACCTAGCTGAACAACTTCCTTTGCGACCGTGCTTAGCGAATTTGGGGTTAAGCTTTTCTGCCACTTGGGCCCTTGTGCTACAAAAGATGGCATGGCAACCAGCGCAGTCTCGGATAACGCGTCTGCGAAAGACGACCTGCCCACCATCATCGCCATCTCAGCCCTGGCCTGCATCCTTCAGGACGTACTGCACGAAGGCCTGGGCCACGGCGTGACAGCGTTGCTCAGTGGAGCCCATACCCTAACCATCAGCACGGTAGCTCTCCAGAGCGAAATCGACACGCGATGGATCGCGGCCAACGGCACCTTAGTCAATCTTGTTTTCGCCGCGATTTTCTGGCTTCTCCTGCGCAAGCCACAGGGTTATCGACCGAACACGCGCTACTTCCTGATCATGGCGCTCGCAGGCAATCTCTTTACCGGCACCGGCTATTTTTTCTTTTCCGGCGTGACCAACTTTGGCGATTGGGCGGTGGTGATCCGGGGCCTGCAGCCACATTGGATGTGGCAACTCGGGCTGGTCATGTTGGGCATGCCTTCTTACTATGCATCCATGTTGTTAGTCCGCGCCCAGCTGAAACCATTTCAGAGTCCCCATGACGACAGCCGGATCCGCCACCTCTGCTGGACGCCATATTTCACCGACGGAATTCTGGCTGGCATCGGAGGCTTGCTCAATCCCGCAGGATTGTTCTACGTCATAGCTTCGGCTCTGCCCTCGACTCTGGGCGCGAATGCAGGATTGTTGAGCCTACCCAGCATGATGGGGAAACAATTCGAAGACGATCGTGTGGATCCGATAAAACACAGCCTTGCATGGATTGTCAGCGGCGCGATTGCCAGCCTGCTGTTTATCTTCGTACTAGGTCGCGGCCTGACCTGGGCACGATAAAAAGTAATCCGCGTTCGTAGAGGCGCGCCTGCTATGTCTCGCTGACCACTGATTCCGGTTGCGCTATGCCTGAAGCCTGAACTCGCGCTTCTTCCACTTTATCCGCCATGGCAAACTTCAACTCCTCAATCCCTTTGCCCGTCACCGCGGAGATGGGAAACAATTCCAAACCTTTCTTCTTGCAATATCGCTTCAGCTTGGCCAGCTTCTCTTTGTTCGCGACGTCGATCTTCGAAGCCACCACGATCATCGGCTTCTGTTCCAGTCCCGCCCCAAAACCCTTCAGCTCGCCATTGATGACTTCAAAGTCCTTCACCGGATCGGGTCGCCCGCTCGCGTCCGACACATCCACCAGATGCACCAACAGCCGTGTGCGCTCAATGTGGCGCAGAAACTGTACTCCGAGGCCTGCTCCCGTGTGCGCGCCCTCGATCAACCCCGGAATATCCGCGACCACAAAGCTGCGCCCTTCATTGGCCTCACCCACCGCGACCACTCCAAGATTGGGTTGCAAAGTCGTAAAAGGATAGTCGGCAATCTTCGGCCGTGCGGCCGAAATTCGCGAGATCAACGTCGACTTGCCTGCATTTGGATATCCCACCAGCCCCACATCCGCCAGCAACTTCAACTCCAGCCGGAAAACCCGCTCCTCGCCCGGACGCCCTTCTTCATGCTCCCGCGGCGCCTGATGCGTAGAGGTCGCAAACCTTGCATTGCCTCGACCACCCCGCCCCCCACGCGCAATCACCACCCGCTCGTCAGGATGCGAAAAATCGTGCACCTTGTCGCCCGTCTCCGCGTCGTACACAATCGTACCTACCGGCACTTTCAACAAAACGTCAACACCCTCACGCCCCTTACAATTCGATCCCTCGCCGTGCCGCCCACGCTCCGCCTTGTATTCAGGATTAAATCGAAAATGTACGAGAGTATTGTGCTGCTCGCTCGACTCCATAATGATGTCGCCGCCGTTGCCACCGTCGCCACCCGACGGCCCACCCCGCGGAACGAACTTCTCCCGGCGGAACGCCATGCACCCATTGCCGCCGTCCCCAGCCTTCACCCGAATTGTGGCCTCATCGATGAACATGGATTGGTCTCGCCTGAGCGTCCTCTGTGTACCTCTGTGCCTCTGTGGTTAAACAGATCTTCCAACAAAAAAAGCCTCCACCCGGAGGCGAGGCTGTTGCAAGCGTGGCGCGGGCGTCTTGGCCCGCGTGACTGGGACAATCCCTACTCCGCAGCGACGGGCTCAACCATTACGTACTTCCCCAACTGCCCGCGATCCCTGAACCGGATGCGTCCCGTGATCTTGGCAAACAAAGTGTCGTCTTTGCCGCGGCCGACGTTCAGCCCAGGTTTCACGCGCGTGCCGCGCTGCCGCACAATGATGGTCCCGCCGGGAACCAACTGTCCGCCAAAAGCCTTGAAGCCCAACCGCTGCGCATTCGAGTCGCGCCCGTTTCGTGATGTGCCCTGCCCTTTTTTGTGTGCCATAAGAATTCCGTTTCTTAGTTTTTCAGTAGCGCCGGCATCCCCGAACTCACCCTACTTCTTTTTCTTGGGAGCAGCTTTCTTCGCAGCCGGCTTCTTAGCTACAGCTTTCTTTTTCGCCGGAGCCTTCTTCGCGCTCGCCTCAGCTTTTACTTCGGAGACTTCCGCAACCTTTTTCGGCTTGGCAACTTTCTTGGGAAGCTCGGGAGCGCTGTACTTCTGCCCATCGTAGGCAATCTCGGTAATCCGCACCGCCGTATATCCCTGACGATGTCCGCGCAACTTCTTGTATTGCTTCTTGCGCTTGTAGTGGAAGACCAGAATCTTCTTTTCGCGGCCCTGCTCCACGATTTCGCCCGTCACCATCGCCGCCGACTGCGGCTTGTTAATCTGCCCCGCGCTCGCCGACACTGCCAGCACGTCGCCGAACTCAATTTTTCCGTCCGTGCCCGTGCCCTGATTCTCCACACGGATCACATCCCCGGGCGCCACCCGGTACTGCTTTCCACCAGCGCGGATCACCGCGTACATTCTCATGCCTCCTACCAGACCCCGGGCGCGACCGTAGTACCTGTGGGCGAAAACAAGAATCCACCCGGCGCGATCTGCGGAACCTGATAATTTTCTATGCTTGCTGCTTTCCGCGTCGGCGCTTTCGGCAACGATTGCGGGACGGCCCCAGAACGGAACCGCAAGTACAGGCAAACTCAACTATTCTAACGTGCCCAAGGGAAGACCGTCAATCAACCGGCCTTCCTGTGCGACAAACACTGCCATACAATGCCATCGCCCCACAGTCAACGGATCACTCCGAGCGCAGCGCTTCCATAACATCGACGCGCGCAGCGCGCGCCGCCGGCAGCATGGAGGCGACGACCGCGACCGTCATCAACACCAGGGCCGAGATCGAGACAGGCAACACGCCCGGCATCTTCACATCGGAGAAATAACCGCCCGCCAAACGCCCCAGCGCGAACCCGAACGCTACGCCTGCGAGGACGCCAGCACCAGCCATGACGGTACCTTCGGCGAGCACGCCCTTGAGGAGGGTCTTCGGTTGTGATCCCAGCGCCAGGCGGATGCCGAATTCGCGGGTCCGGGCGCTGACAGAAAACGCCAATACGCCAGCGACGCCCACCACGGCAATCGCCAGAGCTACGGCCGCAAACACGCCAAACACGAGCGAGTTCAAACGGTCAGGAGTAAGCACTTCGGCGCGAACGTCTTCGAGAGTGGCAGCGTGTTCAATGGGCTGCTCGGCTGACATTCCACGAATAATCCGCGTTACCGGCGTGACCAGCAAATAAGGATTTGCTCCGGTGTGGATGAACAGGCGGCCGCCAAACATTGGATCCTGTTCAAATGGGCTATAGATAGTGAGGGTAGCCTCAGGAACTATGTGTTGATCGTCAATATCGGCGGTGACGCCGATGATGCGGCGCGGTGCAGCGCTAATCCCAGGGGCGAATTGCAGAACGGGATCGGTCCAATAGACATGCCGATTGACGGCATCACCATTGGGGAACATGCGCCGCGCCAGAGCCTCACTGATAATCACAACGCGCTCGTTCGTTTTCCCGTCGAGATCATTGAAATCGCGCCCGGTAATGATGGGAACGCCCAGCGCGGCGAAGAATCCGGGAGAGATGACACGAAACTGCGCGCGGGGATCTTCGCCCGGCGCGTGAACATGACCATCGGCCGAGAATTGGAAGGCAACGGCTGGACCAACATCGCGCCACGGCACACCGATGCCGAACGCGGTCTTGTCCACGCCTGGCAGCGCATCAATGCGACGTATCGCTTCCTTGTAGAAATCGACCACTTGCTGATTGGTTTTACCGTTGGACATGGGTGGAACATCGATCGCGAGGACGTGGCGAGTGTCGAGACCGGTCTGCGTCGTTTGCAACCGGATCAGCGTAGTGATCAACATGCTGGAGCCGGCAAGTAACACGAAGGACGCCGCGATTTGGGTCACGGCGAAGATCCGCTGGCGGCGCCGGGTGCTGCTAGTTATCCGGACGCTTCCGCTCGATGGGCCCACACCATTGGAAGTGTCGGCGGACGGCAAGCGTGGGACAAACGCCAAGACCACCGCGGCGAGGACGGCCAGCGCCGCTCCAACCCAGAGCAAGCTCGAGTCGACCCTCAGATCAAGCGCGCGCACTGAAAAGCGCGAAGCGTAGCGGGCCAACACCGCCACTAGCGGACGTGCACTCACCACACCGAGTACGGCGCCAGTCCCGCAGAGCAGAAGACTTTCGGCCAAGAGCATGCGGCGCAGCGCGGTCGTGGTTGCGCCGAGGGCAGCACGGATTGCGAGCTCGCCTTCGCGCCGAACCGTCCGGGCGAGAATCAAGTTGGCGACGTTCGAACAGGCGATGATGAAGACGAGGGCGGAAGCAGCCAGAAGAACCAGAAGCACGGTTCGAGCGCCGGAGGTAATCTGGTCGCGGAAGAGCTTCGCGTCAATGCGATAGTCACCTCTTGCGGGATAGGATTCGGAATTCTCCTTTTTCATCGTGGCGTAGACCGCTTGCAATTCGGTGCGGGCTTGATCAAGCGTGGCACCGGGAGCGAGACGGCCAAAGAGCTCCGTCATGCGATGTATGCGACCCGTGACCATAGTGGCCGAGAGATGGTGCGGACTGGTCACCACGTTAGCAATGATTTCGGTATCTTCGGGATACGGAACGCATGGTTCAAGCACGCCGATGACGGTGGCAGAGCGATCGCCAAAGCTACCCAGGCGAACGGTTTTTCCAATAACGGAAGGATCTTTCTTAAATGTCGTGGTCCAGAAACGATAGGTGAGTACAACGACACCAGCAGCGTTGGCACCGTCGTCCTGAGGCCCGATGAGGCGACCGAGCACGGGATGAAGACCCATCACATCAAAATATGAACCGCCGACGACCCCGGCACGAACTTCGCGAGGTTCACCGAGGCCGACCATGGTGAAACCAATGGTGGAGAATTCGCCGAACGAGGTCAGGGACTTGACGCTGGCACGCAGGTCCTGGATCTCGGGTACGGAAAACGCGGTGTTGTCGTCACCGATGCCGGGGGCGCTCTGCCGGACGTAAATCAGCCGGTCTTCATCTCGGTTGACCAGAGGTTTAAGCAGGACGCCGCGCACCAGCGTGAAAATGGCAGCGTTGGCGCCGATGCCGAGCGCCAATGTGAGAATCACGGCAATCGCCAGCCCTGGAGTCCTTACTAAGGAGTGAAGCGCAACTCTCAGATCGCGAACGAATAGCATATTCTTGTCCTCCCCGCCCGGTTAAATATCATACTTGACTCCATCCCGGACCGGCCCCAGCCTCAGGGTTCTGTTATCAGATAGTCGTTCGGGAGACCGAAAAATCGACAGCTACTCTTTTCTTAGCCCATAAGAGACCTCGACAGGCACGCGAACGGCATCCTTTCCTTTCCGGATGGGGACTATTTAGTTGCTTCCTCCGGGGCTGGGAAGAAAAGAAGCTCGCGCACCTCGCCGGCCACGTCGCAGGCGATGGCACCCTTCTTCGCCCATGCCAGCGCCTCGTCAATATCGGCGCATTCCAGTATCCAAAATCCGCCCATGTGCTCCTTGGTCTCGGTGTACGGCCCGTCGGTGACGAGCACCTTGCCGTTGGGCTGGGCCCGCAGCGTCTTCGCGCTTCCAGGCGCGGAAATGCCGCAGGCAAACTTCCTCACGCCAGCAGCAATCATTTCGCGGTTAAGCGCGTGGATCTCCTCCATCATCGCTTCGGTTACGGTGGACGGGTCGAAGTCGTCGGGCATGTAGTTAGCAACCAGATACTGTGGCATGACTTTTCTCCTTTTTTCCTGTGGTTTGTTTCCGACGACTCGTTTCCTGTTCGCTCAGGAACCGTAGCTCCATCGTTCTATTGTCCTATAGTCGGTAGGGAGACGGAAAATCGACAACCACTCCAACTTTTATTTCGAAACCTGCAGATGGGCCCAGGTGTTCATAGACATTCACCTTTGTTGAGACAGAGCTCAATTGATTGCGAGGATCAAGGTGGCTGAGCTGCCTCCATTTGGACATCCAAAAACAGGGGCTGATGCTGGAGATTCTACCGAAATCTCCACGGTGGCACCTGCCCTGGCGCCGAGCGAGCCAAAAGTCTGCTGCGTAATAGCGGTTTGAAGATGGTGTGAGTCCATGAAGGTCGTCTGCAAGGCGCTGCCGTTCCAAATGATCTGCGACTGGGGAACGAAGGAACTCCCGTTCACGATTAGAGGGGTCGATTCCGCACCTCCTGGAATTGTGTTTGGCGAGAGTGAAGTGATTTGGGGCTGGGGTACCGACCCGGGACAGCTATTGAAAACAAAAAGCGCATTGCAGGTTGACCAACCCGATAGCAGCGTGGTCAGAGCTGCGAGACAGGTGATTCGCAGCAGGAAAGGTGGCCCACAGGGATTGGCAAGACCAGACTGCATCCTAGCCCCTTTTCGAGCGCCAATATTATACCCCCGAATGGTCAAGGATTGTGGGCTTCGCCCAGCAGGAATCCGCAGGGCCGAAGCGGCACGGCTGGCGTTCCTTTCGAACTTCACACCCACCATGCTCGATGCCTGCATCAAGAGCGCGGGATTGCAGGGCATGTTCGAACAGGTTCTCAGCTCCGATCGGGCGAAAACTTACAAACCAGATCCGCGAGCTTATCAATTGGGAGTTGACGCGTTGCAAGTCAAACGCGAGGAGATATTGTTTGTCGCCTTCGCCGGATGGGATGCTGCGGGCGCGAAATTGTTCGGATACCCGACTTTCTGGGTCAATCGTCAGAAGCTTCCGCTCGAACAGCTGGGCGCAACTCCCGATGGCTCGGGCGAAACGCTAGACGAGTTGGTGCAGTTTCTCAAGTACCCTGGACGCGTCACGGCGTGATCTCGAATACAACACCTTGATTATCACTTCCTCCGACAACGGCTGTTCCAAAGATATTTCCTTTGGCATCGACGGCCAGGCTGCCATACGGAGAGCCGCCTTCGCTCCCGCCGACGAAGTCGTAGAGGTCGGTAAGTTTCCACTGGCCGTTTTTCGGCGTTAGCTTGAATACCGAACCGAGGCCGTTTGCGCCTTCACCATTCGTAGTGCCGTAGAGACTCCCCTTGGCATCGAAGGTAAGTTTGTTGTACGGGCCTCCATAACCGCCGGTGAAGCTGTAAAGCACGGTCAGCTTCCAGGTTTTGCCGGAGGGTGACAGTTCGTAGACGATGCCGCCGCCGTTGGCTCCGCCATCGAATGTACTGCCGAAAATGTGGCCAGCTTTGTTCAGGATTACACCCCCTACGGGATTTTGGCCGTCATCCATTCCCTGGAAGTTGTACAAGATGGTCTCTTTCCATCCGGAGCCCGCAGGCGACAGCTTGTAGATTGCGCCAATGCCGTTCGCGCCACCAAAAGAAGTGGTGCCGTAAAGATTGCCCTTGGCGTCAAGGGTCACGCCTGCCGCAGGATTCAGGGCATCGGTGCCTCCTTTGAAGCGGTAGATCACATGCTCGATTCCGGAGGGAGCTACTTTGAAGACTGTGCCATTGCCACCCGTGCCTCCCAAGAGGGTGGTTCCGTAGAAATTGCCTGCCGTATCGAAGACCACGCCGCCGACGGGCTCTGCACCGTCCGTTCCGCGGCCAAAGCTGTGCACGACGTTTTCCCGCCAGCCTTTTCCGTGCGGCATGACTCTAAAGGCAGTGCCAAAATATCCGCCACCTTCAGTGGTTCCAAACAATGCGCCGTTATTCGTTGCCAGAGTGCCGAAGGCCGGGCCGGCTCCATCGGATCCGCCGCGCAAGCTGTACAACGAAGTGTATTTCCAGGAAGTACCATCGGGCGAAAGTTTGTAAATACTTCCGGAGCCGTATTTCCCGCCTAAATTTGTAGTCCCATAAAGATTCCCAGAGGAGTCGAGCGTGGGCCCGCCGTAAGGAGTCGCACCGTCATTGCCTTTGGCTGTGAAGTTGTGAATTACCTTGTAGGTCTGCGCCTCGGACGACTGAGAGGCGTTCACTAGAAACAAGAAAACGGCTGCTAGAGCGAGAACGGGCCTTGCAAGAGCAGGTCGATTGGCTTGACGTTGCGGCATTTACGAACCCCCTTGGGATGGACGAATCGAGACGAACTCGACAACCGACTTGCCGTCGGAACTGGGTGCAGAGCTTAATCGACAATGCGACGGAAATCAAGGGTGGAGGCCGGAAGCCGCGCTTTGAAAGCAGGATTTCGCGTCGAAAACTGGCAAAGGACCGGTTGACTTATGGTTGCGGAGGCGACGCTTCTGCTTTGGGCGCCGCTGGTTGCAGGCCTTGGGCGTTGAAGGTTAGGGTTTTGGCTTCGCCGAGTTCTCCTTGCGGCGGCAGTTTTTTTCCGTTGAAGGCGAAGTCGAGCGCGCCTACGTTCCCGGCTCGGACTACGAGTTCCTGATGCGCGGCGACTGTTCTTTGTGACGACGCTGCCAAGGTGCGCTGGGTGGTTACTTCGCCGTCGATGGTGATGGAGATCCAGGAATCAGCGTGCGCTTTGATCAATACCAGGAACGCTCCTTTGGGAGCGATTACCGCAGGCGGTGGAAGATTGTTGGATGTCGCGGAGGCATTGGTGGGTGATTGCACGCCAGCGGCTGATAAAACTGGCGCTTGAGTTGGACTGGACACGGGCGTCGCGGCTTCGGCTAACTTGGGTTGTGGCGGTTGCGCAGCCTGATCGGTCGTCGTAGTGGAAACATTGGCGGGTTGCGTGGCGGAAGGCGCCGCCTCGGAACCTTTTTTCTCCGATTGCCGGGAGTAAAAACCCCATCCCGCAAAGCCTAAAGCGATCAGGATGAGCACGACCGCTAATGTTCCCCACGGAAGAGCTGCAGCTTGCGGGCTCTCGTCCTGAGCGCGCTGTTCGAGTTGGGCGCGCAATTCGGGCATGGGAGTTTGATCGCTGTGATCAAATTTACTTTCGAGTTTTTCCTCGAGCTTTCTGGCTGGCGTTGCTCCGGTGGCGACCAGATAGTCGGCGATGGCCTGCTCTTCATCCATGCCGAGCGTTCGCGCGTACGCGCGAATGAATCCTTTATTGAAAATGCCGCCGGGGAGCTGGTCAAAATGTTCCTCTTCGAGAGCGCGCAACATGCGGGTACCAATTTTGGTGGACAGGGAGATGTCATCGAGCGTGACGCCACGCTGCTCCCGCTCCTGCCTCAGTCTCTCACCGAACGATGCCACCCGGGGAAGGCCTCCCGTTACATATGTTATGCGATTGTCGCAGGGGTGGGAAGGTTTGGTTTTTTGCCGTTGAGGGAGGACAAAGGCTTGAAGCTGGTTGTTCTTTGAATTGCTTTCGCGCCCTGAGGGGCCGCTCTACCACGGTGACCCTGCCGACTGCGGCTGGGCGCTTTCAGATGCCTTGTTGAGGCCTGCGGTTGGGATCTTTAACAATTGCTGTTTGTTGCCGCGGGCCTTAGCGGTCCGTCGCATATACAGGATTTACCTGATTGTTGTCCGTCGGTCCCGGCGGTATCTTCGTAATCGCGCGTTTCATTATTGCATGCAGTTTGGGGTGGCCATGGGTTAGTGCCGGAAACGGCGTTCGGACCCTCAAGGCCGCCCTCGTTTTTTGGCAGTCAAAGTGCCAAACCGTTACGTAAGCCGAGATACGCCGGACGGTTTTCGATTTTCTTTCGTTGTGTTCGATCGGCCGCTAGCCAAGTGGCTCTTTTATCTTTTGTCCTGCCAGGTTCTCGATGCCATCCTATGTCCGACGTTTCCTAGTGAAATCTTCGCTCGTTCTCTTGTGTATCGTGTTTTTTTTCAACTGCCTTGCCGATGCGGCACCAATTGCAGTGCGCTATCGCGAAGGTTTGGCGCATGGATTCCTCGTGCTTCGCAACATGTCAGGGCGGATCATCGCCGATGGCGACCTGATTCAATCGGAACGTGACGGCCAGATGACGACCCACCTGGTTTTTCATTTCAAAGATGGCTCGATCCATGATGAGACGGCGGTGTATTCCCAACAGCGCGCGTTTCGATTGCTGAATTATCACCTCGTGCAGAAGGGACGTTCGTTTCCGCATCCGGTGGAAGTGCAATTCGATACTTCGAACGGACAGGTTTCCGTGCAGTCTAAGGACGATAAACCTTCCAGCGAGCACATGCAGTTACCGGAGGATCTGGCGAACGGAATGATTCCCGTTCTGCTCAAGAATTTGCAGCCGGGCGAACCGGCGAGCGTCTCAATGTTGGCAGCGACGCCGAAAGCCCGCCTCGTGACCCTGGCAATCGCTCCGCAAGGAGAGGAATCTTTCTCGACCGGCGGTTCCAGCCGGAAGGCGATGCACTACGTGGTCAAAGTAAACATTGGCGGCGTTGCCGGGGCAGTAGCGCCTCTGGTGGGCAAGCAACCTGGCGACATTCATGTGTGGATTCTGGGTGGGGACGCTCCCGCACTGGTGAAGATGGAGGGGCCGCTTTGCGCCGATGGCCCAGTTTGGCGAATTGAGGGCGCGACTGCGGTTTGGCCGCCGGGATCGAAAGCGGCAAGCGCGACGGCGAAGAAATAGTGGTTGTTATCGCTGCGTGTTTCCTCGGAAGAATTAAATGCACAGGCCCTTCGTTGGGAGATCTGCGCGAGCGCTGAACGTCCCGAAGACCTACAGTATTTACCGTATTGTTTTGCGGAGGTTCGAGCGCTATCGTGACGAACGATTAGTTCATCGTTCGGGGCGGTCGTGGGTCGGTGCCTGAAGCGGCGTTCGGGCCCATAAGGCCGCCTCCTCTTGTTCCCGTCAGTGAAAACAATCATTCCACAGAGCTTGCGTTTGTAATCACATCGAATATGAGTTTTCAGGCCTAGAAATTCCCGCGGTGGCTCACCCCCGCAAGCTTCGACCGTCCAAACTCTAGCGACCGCGTACAATCTCTTCCATCAGGTGAAACGAATTGCACAGGTTCTTTTGGATTGCTCTCGCCGTCTTGATCACTTCCCTTGCCCCAGCGCAGACTGCGGAGATTAAACAACGGCAGGTGCAGGGTCAAACCCTCACTTCAAAGCAACTGCCGGCTGCCGATTTGATCTTGGGCAAGGACTTCCGCTATGTGGGCGGGCAAGTCGTCAATCTTTACGGAAATGCCGACGCGGAACAGCATGTGTTCGTGAAGGGTGCGAGTACAGGCCCGGTGCAAAGCTTTTACTGGGTGCAATTCGAACATTTTCTGCCCAGCAACACCATGACCTACGACTACAAGCCCGATCGCACCACGGACATTGGCGGCTTGCAGTTTATCTACGATGTAAAGGGCGTTTCCGACTATTCGACCGTGGGGGCCGACGATCCCGCTTCCGACGGGGCCGCCATCCAGCGGCTTCTTGCGCAGCACAACCTGGCTTTTCCCAAGAAAGCCGCGCGGGTTCGCATGTTTCATCTGCCTACGCCCGATCGCCGCACCGAACTCATGATTATCTACGGGGAAGCCTTGCCCCGGGATTCCAAGGTTCCGGCTTCGGACGACGGCGTTCATCTGGACGATACTGCGCCAGCGGCGGCGAAGGAAATTCTGGAGCACGCGCAGCAAGGGCTGGAAATTCGCAAGCACTAGGGGCTTGCCGAAATACATCGCGGACGTCATCCGTTCACGTTGCGATTTCGCGGGTCTGCCCCGTGGAAATATGCCAGGGTCTCACGACGGTTTTCGGGTTGTCCGCCCTCATGCAATCGCGATTGCCTGCAGGGCTGGCTTGTTTAGAATGACGACGCTCGGGCCTTTGGTTGAGATGAGGCTCCGCTGCCTGAATTCAGACAGTCCACGAGTAACGCTTTCTCTCGTGAGTCCCACGACCTGAGCGATTTCCTCATGGGTCAAACTCAAGTTGAAGCGCATTCCCTGTTGTGTCGCTTGTCCGCGCACGGCCCATTCCAGCAGGAAACAGGCGAGCTTTTCCGCGGCGGAAGTTGCCAAACCGAGATAACGAATTTGTTGGCACGCGCTGCGATAATAATTTTGGAATTGCTGTAAGGCATTTCCGGCAACCGCTGGGTGTTCACTCAGCAGCTTTGAAAAGTCATCGCGGCGGATAAAATCCACCTGGCAAGGTTGCAGAGTTTCTGCGGTAACCTCGTGCGCATCGCCAGAAATGGCGGATTGCAGGCCCAACAACTCACCTGCTTCCACAATTCTTACGATAATCGTTTTCCCGTCAGGAGAAGCCATCGTCAGCTTCACTCGTCCCGTGCAAAGCATGTATACACCTCGCGGCACCTGCCCTTCGACGAACAAAACGGCTCCTGTTGGATAGGAACTTGTAAATTTAACTTTCTCGAACGCGGCAAGCGCATCGCCCGGCATATGGCAAAAGAATCCTTTTTCCCGCAGCGTACACGTCGTGCAGCTGTCCACCAGTTCCATCCCGTACGGAGCACAGGTTTTCATTTTCGTTTCCTCTTTTGTATGGCCTGAATGTTTTTCTCTGCCTCGAGATCCAAGACTTGTTGGAGAAAAGGTGACGCTTCCTTCAGCAGCGCGCCTGCTTTTTGCATGTGGAGAAGCAGTTGCCGGCCACGGTCATCAACGAAGCTCACAGCTGCCAAATCGACGGTCACCCGCCCCGTTTTAACGGCGCCGGATATCGCTGACCAAGTTTTTTGTAACTCTTCGACCCAGGGCCCGCTTACACTTCCTTCGAGCTTCAGCGAGTGGGTTGCGTCCTGGTTCGTGATCCTCAACATGCGGCTCATAGTTGCACGGCGTACGCCATGCAAACAGACGACCCATTAACATGGCGCAACTCTTTGAGGAGTAACAGTTTGGCTGTATGCTTTCGTACGAGGAGCTCGCCTGACCCAGGTTTGTGGCGGAGCCAAGTGACGAGACGAGATATCATCGTGGCGACGATATCTCGTCGCTGATTGCGCCGCGAAATAACCTCCCTCGAGGTTGGGCCGGGATAACTTCACCCGCCGCAACTCCAGAATCGCAGAAGATCACTTGGCGCGCAGTGATTGCGTTAACCGATCGATGTGACGCAGAACACGTCAATGAATTGAGGGACCTCAGGGTCTATAGCTAAAGATCTTTGCGGAAGATTTTCAGCTTTTGCATTCGTGAGTTGAGGGTCGTGCGGTTCATTCCTAACCGCTCGGCAGCGCCCCCTGCCCCGCCGATTTTCCCCTTGCTGTCGCGCAACACACGAATAATGTGTTCACGCTCAACACTGTCTAAGGTCGCAGAGTTTGAGGGCAACGGTTCCTCTTCAGCGGCGAGTTCGAATGGCGGCACATACAGGGAACTTCCCCGAGAGAGAATCACCGACCGTTCAATGAGATGCTCCAGTTCCCGGATATTCCCCGGCCAGGAATATCGAAGCAAGGCCTGCATACTATCCGGCGGTATTATTTCGATGTTTTTCTTCATCTTCTTTGCGAATTTCGCAACGAAGTATTGCGCCAGTAGCGGAATGTCTTCACACCGTTCTCGCAAAGGTGGCACGACAATGGGAAATACATCTAGGCGATAGAAGAGATCGCTGCGAAACCGCCCTGACGCGACCATCTTTCCTAGATCGCGATTCGTCGCGGCCACAATCCGCACATCCGATGAAATGGTTCGATTGCTGCCCAACCGCTCGAATTCTCTTTCTTGGAGCACTCGCAACAGCTTGGGCTGTAATTCCAGCGCGATGTCACCCACTTCGTCCAGGAAGATCGTTCCTTGGTGAGCCAATTCCAGCCGGCCGACGCGCTGCGCGATTGCGCCTGTAAATGCGCCTTTCTCATGCCCGAAGAGTTCGCTCTCGAGCAATCCCGAGGGAATCGAGGCGCAATTGACCCGAACGAACGTGTGGTCCTTGCGCGGGCTGAGATCGTGAATAACTCGAGCCAGGAGCTCTTTCCCGGTACCTGTTTCTCCCAGAATTAGAACAGTCGAGTCAGTGCTAGCAACCGTTTCGACCTGCTTCAGTACCCGTTTGATCGCCTTACTATGACCGATGATTTCCTCAAAATTGAACTCGGTCTTGAATTCATCGTCGAAGTAACGCTTTTGCAACGCCAGTCGTTCATTGAGTTCGGAAACCTGTCGAAATGCCAGCGCATTGTCCAGCGCCACCGCGACCTGACTGGCAATCTGCGTAAGTAGGCTCACGTCATGGTCCGTGAAGTTCTCTGCGCGACGGCTGAACATATTTACTGTTCCCAGCGCTCCATCAGGCCCCAACAGCGGAATCCAGCAGCCCGATTTAAGCGATAAGTGCGCTAGATGCGGTATTCGATCAAAGGACCATTTCTCGTTCGACACTCCTTTGAGGAGAAGGGGCTTCCGCGCGGTGTACACCCACCCTTCCGGAGAGGTATCCAGAGGGATCGTGGCTGATTCCGTCACCTCCGACTCACCGTGTCCGATCACCTGACTTCGCAACGTTCCTGTTTTTTCGTCGTAGAGCGCGAGGGTAGCGTGGTCGAAACTCTTCACTTGGCGGATACAGGATGCAATCGCCGTCAGGAGTTGGCCGATGTCCAGATTTGCGACCAGCGCGTTGGTTACTTCCAGGAGAAACGCTTCTCTCGCTTGTTTTCCTTCCGTGATGTCACGGGTGACTTTGGTAAAGCCTAAGAGATTGCCATCTTTGCCATGAATCGCAGTGATCACCACGCTCGCCCAAAAGCGCGACCCGTCTTTACGAACTCGCCATGACTCTTCTTCCCATCGCCCTTCAGCAGCGGCAATCCGCAGACCTTCGTCCGGTTTGCCCCTTTCCACATCCTCCGAGATGTAGAATCGCGACATCGGCTGTCCGATTATTTCCTCGGCGCTGTACCCCTTAATTCTCCGGGCGCCTTCATTCCAGCTCAGGATTCGGCCGGAAGGGTCGAGCATGAAAATGGCGTAGTCCTTAACTTCTTGGATTAGTGATCGAAAACGTTCCTCGCTCTGGTATAGCTTGTCTTCGGCTTGTTTCCTCGCCGTCACATCGCGGATTGAAGCCATAACCAGCGTGGCGCCATCTTCCTCCCAGGGGCTCAGACTGATTTCAACCGGAAATATTGTCCCATCCTTGCGCCGCCCATACAACTGCGGGCCGGTTCCCATCGGACGGTAAGATGGCGCTGTGTGATAGTCAGTTCGGCGGTGGGCATGGCTCTGACGTGAATTTTCCGGAACTAGCGCCTCGACCGATAAGTGAAGAAATTCGTCTTTCGAGTAGCCGAAGACCTTTTCACTCTGCGAATTGGCCAGCAAGATTCGTCCAGCTTGGTCCACGAGGATCAGGGCATCCGGCGCCGCCTCCAGCAACCGCCGAAACCTGTCGTCGCTTGGCGAGCCTGACTCGCCTTTCGAACTGGAGTCCACTGGCTTCATGCAAGCGGCAAACGTAACACTGTGTGTACCTCAGAGCAAGTCGCACCCCAACGATCGCGGGTCGTCAAGGCAAAAGAGGCAACGGGGTTTCAGTTGGTTGGATGTCAAGGCAGAATGCAGAATAGTGGAACTCCCTGGGGGAGACACGCTCAAGCCGGAAATGAGTCAATCAAGCTTGTTTTTTCGGGTCGATACTCGGGCGATAAACGGCGCAAGAGGACGGCTGGAGCCGGCTAAGCAAGCTCAAAGAATAGCCTTAAAGGATGTTCATTTATCTAGTTCAATTTCATTTCCAAGTGAGGTCGTAACTTAATCAGGGTAGCGGAGTACGGCTCTCCTTCTTCAATCATGATCATAGAAGATAGCGGTGATACGCGGCTAAACTTCTCAAAGAATTCTCCAACATACATATCGGCGAGATAGCTGTTAACAAGAACGAGATCAAACGTTCGCGACTTGGCAAGCCCGAGGGCATCTATGCCACTCCAGGTGGTTGTCACCTGATGGCCTGCACGCTCCACCATAAGGGCCAAGGCTTGCGACTTTTCTTCGTTGTTGTGGATGATAAGCACTTGCTTGGGTTGTGATTGCATAGCCCGGCCCTCGTAATTGCCAGCTTTGCGCAAAGGACCGTAACCGCGCTGTGACACCGCTCACAATGTGCTGTGATTCCATGGCGCAGGCGAGTCCACATGATAAATCTGAACAAAAACATCACCTGCATGCACTGGGTGGGAAAGTCGGTTGTTGCGTTGGTTTCAGCTAGATCTACAGAAAAGAAACCGCTGCAGCCAACCGCCAGATCGCAAATTGGAAGAATCAAATAAACTGAGAAAAAATTGGCTCCTCAGGTAGGACTCGAACCTACAACCCCCCGGTTAACAGCCGGGTGCTCTGCCATTGAGCTACTGAGGAGTGCTTTTGAAGCCAGCGCGCGAAGGGCGCGGCTTCCTTTTCGTCATTCATCATATCATCGGCGGGGGTTAGACGAAACCCACGGTTGCTTCCGTTGGTCTTCATGCGCTCGATAATTTGCTGGTCTTGATCTACACCAGATCTTTAAGGTTCTCACTGTTTCTTACCTACGGCGGAGGGGAAATTGTTTGCGCTCAGTTCTTTCCCGCGTCGAATGGCCGCAGGAACACGGCGGGGGAGAATTTGAAATAGGCGGGCGGGGCGTGGACTTTCTGGTTGTCCACGAACAGCACGTTGAGCGACGGTCCCAGCGACTTAGCTTCGCTGTTCAACTCTTTCGGAGTGAGGATTGGCCAGCTTCCGGTATTCAGACGATCCACGAGTGCGTTGAAGGCTACCACTGTTTCGGCGGCCGTGAAGGCACAGTGCCCAGCGCGATGCACGAAAATCTCGCTTAGGAATTTACCGTCGTTTTCTTCGCCTACTACTTCTTTGTAGGCATTTTCGTTTTCAACTTCCACCAGGCCGTCACCCTTGGTGTGCAGAGTCAGGACCGGCACTCCAATCTTGCCGTTGAAAATAATATTGCGCTTTAGATAGGCCAACGACGGCGGATTTGCCTTGATGCGGGACGCCTGGTTCAAGGCCAGAAGGTCGGCGTCCAGGCTAAGGCCTGCAGTCGCGTACAGCGCCTTGACTTCGGCGTTGTCGACGGACTTGTTGAGTTGCTTCTGATAGTCGACTCCGTTGTTCCACGAAGGATTGCCGCCGGCGCGCGACTCGAGTTCAGCACGGAGATAGAACGCGAAAGGAAAGTCGATTTGCTGCAACCAGTCGAACTGATTGGCTTGCTGCGTCACGTAGTCGGTGGGCGCCGGTTCCGAGGAAAGCGGATCGAACCATCCCGGTGTGTCGGCGAGGGCGGCGGCGAGCGCGATGCGCGCCTGCCCTTTGGCATTTTTCTGCGCGGCGGTGAGGACGGTCTCCGCGGCGTTGATGTTCTTCGTCGGGTTCGTGATATTCACGACTTGCAATCCCTGACCTGCGCCCAGCAATGTGACGAACGCGAAGGCGGAGTCAAGCGCCTGGTTCCACGTGCCCACGCCTCCGGCCAGAACTCCGCACATTGGCAAGGCAGCGTCGAAGCGCGTGGGATTGGTTTGTATCAAGCCGGCAGTGACCATGCCGCCCAGAGAATGTCCCCAGGCGATGGTTCGTTTCGGCTTGCCTACCAGGGAATTGAAAGTGTCCAGGACTTTTATCTGATCGGGGATTGCCTGCTGGACGGCCCACCCGGCCGTGGCGTAGGACGAGCCAGCGAGTGCGTAGCCATTTTTCAGAAGATAAGCACCGGTCACAGGATCGCCGACATCCTCGGCGGGATTCGATTCGCCGGGAATAACGTATCCGTGACTATATAGGACTAGTGTCCCGTTCCACGTCGAAGGAACTTCGATCAGATACTTGGCGCCGTCAGGAAATCTGCCTTTGTAAGTGGTGATGTTCGAGCCGTAAGAGGCGCTCGCCAGCAGCAGAGAAACAACAAGGCAAGCCGCGAAAATCGAGCAATGGAACGTTTTTGACAAAGCGGAAGCCACAGATCCGTGAACCGAATTAATTGAGCTGACTTTATCGCCCCCCGAATGGCTTGTCAATTAGGAATCCAACCGGCATTATTCTGGATAGGCGGCCTTCTGGCTACGCTCTGTTTCGGTCGCACTCAGGCTTTCTGTGGGATTACCCCTCGCTTTCCGGATTGAATCGTATATCCCGCCCCCAGTGGAAGTATTATGAGAGCGACATTGGCCGTGATCTGGATCGGCCCCAGGGATATTCATTCGTCGATGCTGTCAGACGAAGGGACTCTGCGCGTTGGGAGTAAGGTCAATATCCCCCGAAGTTGGATCAGGAGCACTTTATGAAATGGCTCAGTTTAGCACTCGCTTTCGCCCTATCAGCCTGCATGAGTTTTGGTCAGGAAGCCACGCGAACCAAGATTGCTGAAGGAGAATACGCAGTCTCAACCGAAGGAGACTTCGGCGTCGGCCCCATCGAGACTGAAGTCTTTCATTTTCGAGAATCTTGGACGCTCTGGCACACCGCAGCGGGAAAGTACGAGGTGGACGGTGTCAGGAAATTCGAGTCTCCTCGCGGCGTTGCGCATGAAGACAATTTTTGGGCAGAGCTGACGAGTTCTCTGCGGGTCGCTAAGGTCAAAGAATTCACGCACCTCTTGTGGATTCCGGACTCCGGTCCCTTGAACTGCGATTTACTCGCGAAGGAGATGCGCTGCGACTCGGGCGGCAAAGATCCAGCACACACCCTAAAGGTCCAAATTCCAATCGATCGCCCGTATGGGATTCTCTGGCCTATTTCTGCGTTCTCCATGGGCGGAATGGCTTACCTGGCAGCTGAGCATGAGGGGGAGGTGGTTCCGATCGAATTGATCACATTAAACGAACTCAGTGAATCGCTCCCTTTGTTAACCATCCGTTCCAGTGGTTCGATAAAGTATCTCGGAAAGAGTGACGTCAAATATACCGTTACCGGTTCAAGCTGGTCGCCACACGTGTTTGAGCTGAAATCCGGTCCAACCCGTACCTTGCACATCTGGACATCCCCGGAAGGATTGGTGTTGACGATCGAACAGGTCGAATCTCCCAAAACCAAACTTCAACTCGTGAGCTTTCGACAGTTTGCAGATTTTCCCAGAGGGAATTGACGCTGACTAGCCCCGGTGTCACGCGGTTCTTAGGTTCATGCTCTTCTGCAACTCCGGCGCGATTTCGCTAAGTGCAATATCGATTTCCGCCGTACTGCGGCCCATCGCTTCGAGCAACCTGCCGTAATTGTTGATGGCCATTTGTAAACGCGTATCCGGTTGCTGCGTGTCCCGCGTGAAGTTGAGAAAGATTTGCACTGCCCGGAGCAGCATCGGCTCAGCCTCGGCGAGCCGGTTCATTTTCTTCAGAACTTGTGCAAGATTGTTGAGGCTGGTTCCGACGTCCGGATGACTTGCGCCCAGATTCTTCTCAAATATGAGCTGCGCACGACGATACAACGGTTCGGCTTCATCCAACGCACCCGTGCATTCCAACAAGCCGGCGAGATTGTTGAGATCCCGACCGACTGCGGGGTGTTCCGGCCCGAAAGTCTTTTCGTCAATCGCCAGCGCACGGCGCAGCAAGGGCTCGGCCTCGGCCAGCCGGTTTGTTTCACACAGCACTAAAGCAAGCTGACTTAAGCCTGCTGCAACATTTGGATGATCGGGACCAAGGCTACTCTCCGAAATCGCAAGGGAACGGCGAAGCAACGATTCGGCCTGAAACCGGTTGTCCGTGCTTTGCAACAATCCGGCGAGGAAGTTGAGGCGGAGGGCAACATCAGGGTGCTCGCTACCGAGACAGTTCTCGTCGATTGCTATCGCACGGCGAAGCAATTTCTCAGCCTCGTCGAAACGGGTGGTTTTTGCCAAGAATCCGGCGAGGTTGGAGAGGCTGATCGCGACCTTCGGATGTTCTGGTCCGAAATTCTGCTCATTGATTGACAACGCTCGGCGATACAGCTCTTCCACTTCGTCCAGCCGGTTCATGCGTTCCAGCAGGCGCGCGAGGTTGCTGAACCGGACCGCGATGATTGGATGATCCGAACCAAGAGTCTTCGTGTCGATGTCTAACGCACTTCGCATCAATGGCTCAGCTTCCGCATACAGACCTGAATGAGTGAGAAAAAGCCACAACTCGCTCGCCGCGTACGAGATTCGGCTTTCATCGCTCGCCAGCTTTGACCATTGCTCAAAGGATGCAAGGTAAAGTTTGCCCATCGCCCTTTGCTCGCCGAGATCCACCCAGTAGCGCCTTAGTTCCTCCTGGTCGCGTTGGTTGATTTCGAGAAAACGATCTATATCCAACAGACAGTGGCGCAGACGTTCGTAGGATTCGGTCTGAAACAGCAGCCACGGAAGTTCGTCGCAACTGCGCGAAGAAATTGGCTGCTGTTCAAAATCGTCGGCCAGTTGCAACCGCAACTCGTCCCGCCGGTCTTCATCTGGCACAAAGGCAGTCTCGACGGCCGAGCGCAGAGAGTCGTGCGCGAGGCTCAGGACGCCGTCGCTCTCCACCAACCATGGCTCCAGGCCGGTGAGCAACCTCGACCAAGTGGCAAGCGGCATTTGTGGCAGGTCCATCGGCTTGAGCAAGCGCAAGAGTTCCGCTTCACTGAGTCCTCGCCGCGCAGCCCAAATCAAGCCGAGCGCCTCGCGCGCAAGCGGGTCGGGAATGTCCTCGATGGGAAACTGCACTGCAATCATGACTTGGCCCATCACATCATACCTTTTAGTTCCGCTATCACTTGAGATCCCTCACGTTGTCAAAAGTGCCGCCAATTCCAAGTATCCAACATGCATGGCACACGCAAAAAACCCTCTCCCCAGCGAATCGAGGAGAGGGCCGTTGCAGTCGGAACGTATTTTAGTCGTCCGCGTCTTCGCCGGCGGGTGCTGGGTTGTTGAACTCGCTGGGTGGACGAACGGTTTTCTCGCCGGGATAGGGCCGCGTGAACCCGGTCGACATGTACCAGTTCAGATGGTTGACGGTGTCTGGATCTTCGGCGTCAGGCTTGGTCATCTTGCCGGCGAAGATATCCTCTTTTTTCTCGAGCCAAGCCGCCCTCAGTGCTCTAACTCTCGGGCTGCCCTTGGTGGTGGCTTCGTCCTCGGTGACGCCCTCGTTCAACGGAACCCGGTTCTTCAAGTGAGTCCACGGATTAAAGTTGGTCTGGGGCGGGTTGCCTTTGACGAAAGCCGTCCGCATCGGTGACGCCACGAGGTCGAACTGGTTCATGGGCGGCAGACCGAGGATTTGCTCGATGGTCCGAGTCATGTTGACTTGGGTGTAGTAGACATGCTGCGTGGGCCCGTTCTGCACGACGTACGGGCTGACGATGTAGCCCGGGCTGCGATGACCGTCGACGTGGTCGACGCCGTTCTGCGCATCGTCTTCCTCGATGAAGATCGCCGAGGAGGACCACACATTGCTGTGGCTGATGTAGTCGATGATGCGCCCAACCGCCAGGTCGTTATCGGCCTGTTCCGCGTCCGGGGTCGGCGGACCGCCGGTATGGTCGTCCATAACCCACAGGATGCTCAACGCTGGCACCGTACCGGCCGCGACGTCATTGTTGAAGTCCTGCAACCACAAATCGACACGGAACTGGTCGGGAATGTTCAGATCGAATTGCGGGAAATTCTTGATGAGGTGGTTAGACACGGCCGGGACAGAAGATTCTGCCTGGACTGTGTTCTGGTAATAAAGCGTCTTTTCCTTCCCAGCCTCGAAGCGCTTCGAGTCCGCGAAGAACTGTTTCCAGCTCGGCTCGGTGGTCGAACCGTTCGGCTGTTTGAAAGTATCGTTCTCGACGTATTCTCCGTAGATCTTCACTCCCAGGCCAGCGGCAGCTGCTTCCGAGAACAGGAAGCCCTTGGTTTGATAGGCGAGAGCATCGCCGCCGTTGCCGCCAGGATAGCTGCGAACCCAGTCAGGCGACTGGATGTCGTCGGCGTAGGGCGCCATGCCTTCGGTGATCCACTGGTGACCATCAGCCGACTGGCGGCTTGGATCGTAGAAATTGTCGAAGAGCGGGAAGCGTTTTACAAGGTTGTGGACGTTCGGTGTATCCTTGCCGCCGAACACCGCCAATGAGGAGTCGCCGTTGCCGGCGGCGACGTCGCCCAGGACCTGATCATAGGTGCGGTTTTCGCGAATGATCATGAACACGTGCTTGATCGTCGATGGATCGCCAATCTTGGCCGGGATTGCAACCGGTTTGGCATTCTTAGAGCCGCCGGAGGCAGACTGGATATTCTGCAACAGGTCCCAGTGGTTGTTCACGTAAACCTGCTGCGTCATCCCCTCCAAGGCTCCGCTGGTCGGTACGGGGACGATGCTGACGGTGCCATTGTCCTGGTGGGTGTTGTAGCCGGTAACGCCGTAGTCGGTCTCGAAGGAATAACGCGTGCCGACGCCTTTGTCGTTGGCCACGAGGAGCACGTTATTGTTCTTGTCGAGCACGACTGAACTCGGCGCATAGGCTACCGGGATCATGCCGAGGACAGGATTTGTCGCCCCCTTGTTGAGGTCGACGACAGCGATCGCGTTGGCATTGTAGAGCGCGACGTAGGCAATGGATGACGTGGCATCGACGGCGATGGAGTTGGGCGCAGCGCCATAGGCCGCTTGGCCTGAGCCGGGTATTCCGATCGGCAGCCCAAGGTTGATCGTTCGCACCACCTGGTTGTTGTCCGTGTCAATGACAGAGATGGTGTCGCTGTAGGCGTTGGCCACCAACAGGCTCTTCCCCAAGAATGCCATCCCGGTTGGATGCAGACCAGTCGAGATGTTAGCAGTGACCGTCATCGACGCCAGATCAACCACGGAAACGGTACCGGTGATCGCGGCACCGACGACCGGGTCGGCGACGATTTCAGTGCCGGCGGACCAGATCTGGAAGTCTCCCTCGGTAGCGACGCGACCACCTTCGTTACTGACGTAGGCGGTCTTACCGCTGCTGTCGATCACGATGCTGTGCGGCGCGTTGCCTACGCGGATCTGCGTTCCCTGCTTCTCCGTGCGCATGTCAATCTCGGTGAGCGTATCGTTCTGGTTCAGCAGAGCGTAAGCGCTCTTGCCATCCTTGGAGACCGCGATGCCGCCGGGATAAGAAGTGCTCGGAGTATAGAACGTGCCGCAGGGTACGCCATAAGCGCCCGGAGGGCTGTTCTGGAAACAAGTGATGAACGAGTTGTTCGGCGGTACGCTGACCTGCGCGTTATCGCTCAACATGCCTTCTTCACTGACGTTAGCGACGGTGACGTTGCCGCTGTCCTGGCTGAACAAGAGGAACTTGCCGTCCGCCGAATAGGTGATGCCGCTATAGCTGCCGCTCGGATCCACTCCGAACGAGAGGTAATTCTGCAGGACATTGCCAGTGCGGGTGTCGAACACCTCGACGGCTCCGTTGCCATCGCTCGCGGAGGTGCCCTGGGTGAGGACAGCGGCGGTGTGGCTGCGGACATTGGGGTTCAGGGCGATGGCCTTGGCGCGGACTCGGATGCCGAGGTTGACTTGGGTGCCGGCCGGGGTAAGAACCTGGCCATTGCCCACGACCCACGAGCCGTTCGGTTGCGGGCCAGCTACGTAGGTCGGGAACTCTTTGGATTGACCAAGCAACGCCGGACCGCTCAGTACCGTCGCCGTCGCCAACAGGCCTGCGAGCGGACGCATACGCTTGATCCGCGAGTTATTTCGAGACTTTCTGCGAGACATGGATGGTTCTCCTTTTGGATTTTTTGTTTGTCATACGACCGAAATCCCGTGCGACGTCGGGACGAAAGTGCGGACGGCGTCCCCTGCACATAAGTTTCCGCGGCGGCCCAATCGCAAGATGCGCATCAGTATTTGTTTGAGGCGATTGCGAAACGGGCAACCTCTTGTAGTTCAGTGCGATCAAGTTAGCGGAGGGAGGCGGACGCCAGGATGACGTGAAGATTACATTTTTGACATCTTTGATCTATCGTCAGCGACCGGCATGCGGAGCGTGACCTGCGTGCCCTGTCCTGGTTGACTGGCAATCTCCGCTTTGCCGCCGTGCAGCAGCATGACGCCCTGCACGATTGCAAGTCCCAGACCAGTGCCGCCCGAAGCCAGGGAACGTGACGAATCCACACGGAAGAAACGATCAAATACTCTCGGCAGGGCTTCCGCTGGAATGCCAACGCCTGTATCGCTGACTTCGATGCGAATCGCGGCATTTTCTGAGTTCGTTGCCAGCACCACCGATCCGCCCGGCGGCGTGTGCGCGACTGCGTTCGAAACCAGATTTCCAACCGCGCGCTGCACTAGGCTGCGATCCAGTTCGGCGATCACTGGATCAGCACCCAGCTTGGTGATGAGAGAGATGCCGCCGTCCGCAGCCGACGCTTCGTAGTATTCCCGCACTCCGCGGAGCAATTCCGCCACGTCCACGCGCTCGCGGTGCAAGTTCGTTAAGGGGCTCTCGGTGCGGGCCAGGAATAGCAGGTCGCCGATTAGCTCCGAAAGTCGGACCGCCTCCTCCAGGCATGAACCGAGAACATCGCGGTATTCGTCGATGGATCGCGCCCGGGCCAATGCAACTTCAGCTTCACCGCGAATATTATTCACCGGCGTGCGCAGGTCGTGTGCAATATCGGCAGAGAACCTTGAGATGCGTTCAAAGGATTCTTCCAGGCGGTCCAGCATGTTGTTGAATGTGCCGGCGAGAGAAGCCAACTCGAACGTATAACCTTCCGGGCGGATGCGCTCTTGCAGGTTCGTCGAGCTGATGCGCCGAGCCATCGCGGCGACTTCCTCGACCGGGCGAATGCCGTGACGCGCGATCTTGTATCCGACCACCGGGAAGATGGCGAAAGTTCCCAGCAAAATGCCGAAAAACCAGAGCCGATAGCGTGCCAGCAATTCTTCTTCCGGCGAGACGTCAATCGCAATCTGAATAGTGTCGGTTTGTGTGGGAGGAGAGCCGACCTGTGCCGCTGCGCTGGTGATGCGAAAAGGTTGCCCGTGCCTACCCTTGATCGCAATAGCGCGCTCCGGTCGGCCTCTGGTTTGGGTGGCGAATTGCGCCAGATCTAACTGCTCCTCCATCCCTGGCGTCGTCAGTAGTGGTGTGTTTCGTTCGTCCAGCAGGCGAATATAGAAGTGTTCGTATTTCCGCGCAGCCGACTCCAGTTCAATTTCCTCCCGCAGCGCGTCCCAGTCTTCGGGACGCTCGCGCAGCATTGTGCGCAGCACGTTCAGCTTGTCGGTAAGAAACAAATGTGTGCTTCTGTGCAACTCGGTGAGCAGCACAAAATAGAGACTGCCCGTCGCGAAGAACACCAGAAACAAGCCGGCAAGCGCGTACCCGGCGGTTAAGCGGAAAGCCAAAGTCCCCCAAAGCCGCGACACCGGCGCGATGCCGCTAGTTGGATTCCAGGACATACCCAGCGCCCCGCACGGTATGGATCAGTTTGGGCGAAAAAGGGTCGTCCACCTTGCTCCGCAACCTGCGCACATTGACATCGACGACATTGGTGTCGCTGTCGAAGTTCATGTCCCAGACCGCTTCAGCGATCAGGGTGCGGGATAGAACCTCGCCCGCACGCCGTGCTAGTAAGGACAAGAGAAGGAATTCCTTGGACGTCAATTCGAGCCGTTGGCCCGCGCGCGTCGCCCGCTGGCGCAACACATCGATCTCCAGATCGATGATGCGGAGGGTTTCCTGCGGGCGGGGCGGCGACCGGCGCAACAATGATCGCACTCGCGCAAGCAACTCGGAAAAGGCAAACGGTTTCACCAAATAGTCGTCGGCACCCAGCTCGAATCCTCGCACCCGCTCGTGTACAGCATCGCGGGCAGTCAGAAGGAGTACGGGCTCGCGGCGACCGGCCTGGCGCAACCTGGTCAACACCTGCCAACCATCCAGGCTGGGAATCATCACATCCAGAATCACCAGGTCGAACTCCACTTCCTGCGCTAAGTGCAGCCCGTCCAAGCCGTCTCCCGCAACGTCGACAACGAAGCCCGCTTCTCCCAGCCCTTTCTTCAGGAACTTTGCGGTTTTGGTTTCATCTTCTATGACCAGAATTCTCATACTTGACTCCGTGTGTCCTGCCGCAGCGAATTACGCACCATCAGAGAGAGTCGTGGAAATCCCTTGAAAAGTGAATCGATTGAATGACAATAATGTCATCTTGTTAAAAGTTGGCTACACGGACATTAACGCTGCGTTAAAAACACAAGCTCGGCCGGTTGAACAAAGATTTATCGCGAAATTTTTCTGATCGGCAGATCGGGTCGTGCGACAATTGCGCGGGCGATTCTGATCGCCACACTACTGCTTCCACGCCGGGTTCGCGCCATGCCCCAGTTTCCAATCCCAACTGAGCCGCCACAGGTGGCACATCTGCTTGCTCTGGCCACTGAGTCGCTCAAGGCCGGGCGACCAGCCGATGCAATCGCGCCCTTGCGTGAAGCGGCGCTGCTGCAACCGTCCAATCCCATCATCCAGCACGATCTCGGCCTCGCGTACCTCGAGACTGGCTGCGTAGCCAATGCCATCGCGGCATTGCAGCGGGCCGTGGCCTGGAACCCGCGCTACGCCGATGCCTATTTCCGCCTGGGAATCGCCTTGGAAAAACTCGGCGACATCGGTCAGGCAATCGTTGCGTACGACCGCGCCACTGAGTTGCTGCCATCGTTGACCGAGGCGTGGTTCCGCGCCGGTGCGTTGGTCTACACACTGGGCCATCGCGACGAGGCGATCGGATGTTTCCGCCGCGCGGCGGCGACCGGAGGTAAGACCAGCTTCGGCCGCCTTGGCAAGGCGCGGGCGCTGCTGACCGAGGATCGCCACCAGGAAGCCGAACAAGTACTGCGACAGACATTGGCGGCCGATCCGACGAATGCGATGGCGCATGATCTGCTGGGCAATCTGCTCTCTGAGTTCGGCCGTTTCGACGAAGCCCGCGAATGCTTCCAACGCACAATCGCGATCGCGCCGCTGCTGGCGGGGAGCTACTACGATCTGGTCCGGTGTCGCACCGTCACCAGAGATGACGACGGTCTGCTCCAACGGATGGAAGCCGCGCTGGCCACGCCGGGACTGGAAGCGGAGCAATGTCTGCGGCTTCACCTCGCGCTCGGCAAGGCGGCCGACGACCTTGGCGACTACGCTCTGGCCATGCTGCATTTCGATGCTGCAGACGCCGTGCGCCGGCGCTCTGCGTCGTTCGACTCGGCAGCGTTCACCATCGAGGTCGACCGCCTGATTGCCCGTTGCAACCCCGAATTGATCGCGCGGGCGCCTGAACTCGGTAGCAGCGATGCGACGCCGGTGCTGATCGTCGGGATGCCGCGGTCCGGCACAACGCTGGTCGAGCAGATCATCTCCAACCATCCCGAAGTGGGGGCCGGCGACGAGTTGCATTTCTGGAACCAGCGCGGGGCGGCATGGCACCATTCCGGTGCGTACGGAATCGAGACAAAGTTCTTCGCCAAAGCGGCCGCAGATTATCTCGGCGTGCTGCGCACGATCGCACCGAAAGCGGCGCGAGTGACCGACAAGATGCCGTTCAACTTCCTCTGGGCTGGGCTGATCCACCTGACATTCCCGCGCGCGATCATCATCCACTGTCGCCGGGCCGCCGTCGACACCGCGCTGTCGATTCATCAAACTCATTTCCATCCGGGACTCGCATTTCCGACCGGAGGCGCCGAACTGGTCGCGTATTTCGGCAGCTACCAGCGGCTCATCGACCATTGGCGGAAGGTGCTGCCGGCGGATCGTTTCATCGAGGTGGATTACGAGGACCTGACCCGCGCGCCCGAACCGGTGATCCGGCGCATCATCGAGGCGTGCGGATTGGCGTGGCACGACGCCTGCCTGCGCCCCGAATGCAATCCCCGGGCGGTAAGGACTCCCAGCAAGTGGCAATCCCGGCAGCCGATCTATCGCAACTCCGTCGGGCGCTGGCGTCGCTACGAACCTTGGTTGGGGCCGCTGCGCGCGCTCGTCAATGACGAGTTGGAACAGGACGCCGGTGCCTCCTGAACGTGATTGGATTGAAGTAACTCACCTACCCGAATCCCGTCGTCCGCGCATTCTTCGCGGTACGCAAGCGAGGTCTCCTAGAACGCCAAGCGCAGCATGAACTGAATCTGCCGCGGCGTGCCCGTCCCGACCGGCCCAGTGTTTACCGTCGAGATGATCGAGCCGAACACGCCGGCGTCGGCGGAGAAATCTGCCTGGGGCGCCGCATATTGCGGGTGGTTGAAGATATTAAAGACTTCAGTTCGAAACTCCAGTTGCATGCGTTCGGTCAGCGGAATGTGCTTGCCCAATCCTAGGTCTGCCTGCCATGCTCCCGGCCCACGCGCCGCATTTCGAGGCGCGTCTCCGAATGTCCCTGGAGCCGGAATCGAGAAGGCGGCAGGATTGATCCATTCCGAAATCGTCGATCCGCCGGGTGGCGTCAACGAAACTCCGGGCACGAGATTAGGACGCTGATTGTTCGTATTGCCATCGGGAACATCCGCCGATGCGCGATCAATGGTGACGTTGACCGGGAAGCCGGTGTGCGCAATCACAATGGTGTTGACTTCCCACGAACCGAATACACTGCGCAGCACTCCTGGCTCATTCAAATAAGATTTTCCTCGGCCAAAAGGAAGTTCGTAGACAGCATTTGCATTCACCACATGGCGGGCATCGAAGGCGCCGCTCGCCCGCTCGCAGGGTTGGCAGGCGACATTTTGCGCGGTCAGCGAGTCGCCATCGCCGCTTCCGTTCGAACCATCGTCGATCTCATGCGACCACATGTAATTGACCGAAACCAGCAACCCATGTGAGAAAGAACGTTTCGCGGCGACGGACAATCCCTCATAGCTGCTGTTGTTCTCGTTGCCCCGCCAATCCACTTGCCCGAATGTAGGGTAAGGCCGAGTTCCGGTAAGCGGATTCACGACGTTCACTTCCGAAAGAGTGAGCAAGTGCGTACCTTGGCTGCCGACGTAGGAAACGGTTCCGACAAAATCATGCGGCAGCGCCTGCTGAACCGATAAGCCCCACTGCGTGACGACCGTATCTTTGCGCCGCCGATCGTCCGCTCGTGGCGAAATCTTCCCGGTTGTGTTCACCAGAAAAGGATCGATCGGATAGCTGAGATCCGGAATGGTTTTGTTCGACAAGGAATAACGATAAACTTCGTTCGAGATCGGGAGATTCTGATCGTCCAACTGGCCATCCTCATGGTAGGTGCCAAATCCGCTGCGGATGACCGTCTTCCCACCAAATCTGTTTGGCGCCCAAGCGAAGGCAATGCGTGGGTCGATATCCGCATAGTTGGGTTGCCCAAAGCTCGCGCCCACGCCACAAAATCCCTGGGAGCCGCAGGTGTCGAAGTCAAAGGGGTTAGCGCGGCCCTGCACTTCGTGAAAGATGTTAAAGAAGCTGTAGCGAACTCCCAGATTCAAAGTGAAGTTCGGCCGCCATTTGAATTCGTCCTGCGCGTACCCAAAGTATTGAGTCTTGCGCAGGCCGTTGATGGGAAGCGTGCCCGTCAGGCTCGCCGTGCTCACCTGATTGGCGGCGAACGCATCAGTGGAGGCAAAGGCAACCGTTCCACTGGCACTTGTGCCCTGATTCATTTGGATGCGGCGCACTTCGGCTCCGGCTTTGATCACATGCTTTCCCTTGACCCAGGTCAGGTTGTCGATCCAGGAAAAGGAATTTCCCACTCCAGTGCTGACGCGGTCATTATTCAATGGCGTAAAGCCAGGCACTGAAATGGCATAAAGCGATTCGCTCTGATTAATGTTGGTGTTGATCGCGGTGCTGCGATTGAATCCAAACTTGGCTTCGTTCAGCAGCGTTGGAGAAAAGATGTGCAACAATTCGATTTCACTATTGACCGGCGAAGACGTACTCAGAGTCTGGCCATTAAGATATTGCCCCGAACTTGCCAGCGGAACGTTGCTCACAGCCTCATCGATATTGGCACGAACGAACGCCGTGGTTTTTTCCGAGAAGTTATGATCGAGGCGAAACATGCCCGAGTCTTCATTGACCACTTGCCGCCCCGCACCTACAAATTGCGCGATATCGGGACTGATGAGTGTTCCGCCCTGGGGATAGGCATTGAGAATCGGGAGAAGCGATGGAGACTGGGTTGCGGCGCGCGTGCGAAACGCGGCGCTGGGCACGAATCCGGGAAGCGTCTGACCCAGGACTTGGCGATAGCCTTCGTAGGCAAGGAAGAAAAAAGTTTTGTCGTGGACGACGGGCCCGCCGAAAGCCCCTCCGAATTGATTCATGCGGAATGGCGGCTGCTCGGGATTCAAAGCGTCTATGGGTTCGGAAGCATCGAAGACATTGTTGCGCAGGAATTCGTAAACATCGCCGTGAAACCGGTTGCTGCCGGCAGGTGAGGTTACAACCAGCTGGCCGCCACCTGTCCCTCCCGTCTCCGCGGTCGCCAGCATGGAGTCGACGCGAAATTCCTGGATGGTGTCGAGAGGGATCGCGAGGCGCACGTAGGGTTGCTGGGCTTGGTTGATAATATTTGTGGCGTCGATGCCGTCGTAGGTGAAGTTGTTGTCATCTCGCCCTCTGCCGGCAAATCGAATGGAGCGCTGGTTGCTTCCGCCAGTATCAATCGCTCCCGGAGACAGGGCTGTCAAAGTGGCCCAATTCCGCCCGTTCAAAGGAAGCTCCTGGACTTGCTTATGTTCGATGGTCGCGCCCAGGGTGTTGGAGGTCTGATCCAAGGGCTGCGCGCTGGCCAGGACCTCGACCTGTTCTTTCGCACCTGCCACCGGCAGAGTCACATTCAAGGTGCGTGTTTGTTCCACTCTCTGAACCACATTTTCGTAACGCAAGGCTTGAAAGCCGTCGCGAGTAAATGTCACCGTGTATATCCCAACCGGCAGTTCGGGGATATCGTAAGTTCCATTTGCCGAAGAGACGGTGTCGCGACGAAGCCCGGTAGCATCTTGCAGGCCAGAACCTGCACATTCGGCAACACGCGTCCAGAGGAGTCAATGACCGTCCCATTCAATCCCGCACGATCAACTTGCGCTGGGGACGCTGGACAAGGCAGAACATCATGCCCAGCCCTGTAAGAAGTCGAACAATCCGGGACAACATTGTTCTTGTGCACAGTTGGCGTTCCCGCTCGGTTTGGTGCCGCACGCAATCCCCCTTGGATCTTCGAATTGATCACAACGATGGTTAAATTTTCCGCGCCTCTCAATATGAAGCGAAAAGACAACTCGCCGAACATTACTGCAACATGATGCGCAGATTACATAAATGTCATATCAGCGTCCGATGACCTGGCGGTGACCGTCAGGTTAAAGGTTGGTGAAATCCGGAGTGCGCTGCGAGTTGTCGCTCAGTGCGACTCCGCGTCAGCGTCCAGCCTGCAACAAGTCTCCGTAGTCGGAAGCCCTGCTTCCGCTTCTTGCTGTGCGCGGTATACTGCGGCGTTCTTGTATGCTTGAAGGTTGCTCGATTAACGGAAGTGAGGGTAGATGGAGTCGGAGAAGCGCGGGTTGAAAGGAGAGCATTGGGTGGGGTGGGTGCCTTATGGCATGCACCAGCAGCATCCCAACGCTTATAAGGACATGCTGGCCACGGTTTGGGAAAACCGCGACAATTTGCGCTATGCCTGGCGCATTCTCAACGATGGCTGTTGCGACGGCTGCGCCCTGGGCACGACCGGCATGCACGACTGGACCATGAAGGGGATCCATCTGTGCGCAGTTCGTCTTTCTCTGCTTCGTTTCAACACCATGCCGGCGATGGACTGGCGGGTGCTCGAAGATGTGGCGCCGCTGCAAAAGAAATCCGAGAAGCAACTGCGGAAGCTGGGACGGTTGGCGGTTCCGATGATCCGGCGAAAAGGTGAAAAAGGATTTCGGCGGGTGTCCTGGGAAGAAGCGGTATCGACTGTGGCGAAAGGTTTGCAGAATACCGATCCGCGACGGCTGGGATGGTACATCACTTCGCGCGGCCTGACCAATGAGGCTTATTACGCGCATCAGAAAGTGGCGCGCTTTATTGGCACCAACCACGTGGACACCAGCGCGCGCATTTGTCACGCGCCCAGCACCATGGCGCTGAGCGAGACCGTGGGCTGCGCTGCGACGACCTGCTCTTACTCGGATTGGATCGGGGCGGACCTGATCGTCTTTGTAGGCTCGAACATTGCCAACAATCAGCCGGTTGCGACCAAATATTTGTATTACGCGAAGAAGGCCGGGACGAAAGTTTTTCTGGTGAACCCATATTTTGAGCCAGGGATGGAACGGTACTGGGTTCCGTCGGTGCCGGAGAGCGCAATGTTTGGCACGCGGTTCGCCGACGATTTCTTTCAGATTCATACCGGCGGCGATATTGCGTTCTTCCACGGCGTAATCAAGTATTTGATAGAAAACGGCTGGACTGACAACGACTTCATTGCGCGGCGCACTGCCGGCTGGAATGAGTTGAAAGACAAGCTCGCCCGGTTTTCCTGGGAGGACCTGGAACGCGGTTCAGGATTAACGCGCAGTGACATGTTGCGGTTCGCGGAAGCTTTCGGCAAGGCGCGTCATGCGATCGTGGTGTGGAGCATGGGCATCACACAACATCTGCATGGCAGCGACAATGTGCGGGCTCTGGTGAATTTGCAGTTGTGCAAGGGGAACATTGGGCGCGCGCATACCGGATCTGATGCCGATCCGCGGCCACAGCGGAGTGCAAGGCGGAGCCGAGATGGGCGCGCAACCTTCGGCGTACGTAATGGGGTCGGCGGCGACGGAAGAGAATGCGCGGAAATTTGGCGCGCCAGAATTTTGGGGATTCGAGCCGCCTTCATGGAAGGGGCTGAGCGCCAGCCACATGATTTTAGCGGCGGAACGCGGCGAGATCGACGTGCTGTGGCAAAGTGGAGGAAATTTCAAGCACACGCTTCCGGAGCCGGAACTGGTGAATCGCGCGCTGGGCAATCTCAAGCTGCGGATTCATCAGGACATCGTGGTGAATCCGACGATGCTGGTCGACCCGGCGGAGACCATTGTGCTGCTTCCCTCTCGAACCCGCTACGAACAGCGCGGCGGCGGAACCGAGACCAGCACAGAGCGGCGTGTCATTTTCAGTCCGGAGATCCCCGGCCCGCGCATTCCAGAAAGCAAGGACGAGTGGGAGATTCCGGTGTTGGTGGCCCGCGCCCTCAATAAGAAACAGGCGGAGACCGCGTTCCCCTGGAACGATACCCAAGACATTCGCAACGAGATTGAGCGAGTGTGCCCGACGTATAAAGGAATTGCAGCTCTCAAGAAAAAGGGCGACAACTTCCAGTATGGCGGGCCGCACCTGCTGGTGGATCGCTGCTTGACACCCGATGGCAAAGCACACTTCAGCGCCGTCGAGTTGCCGGAAGCCCACGTTCCGCCAGGCCGCTTCCTGCTTTCGACGCGGCGGGGGAAACAGTTCAACAGCATTATCAATGCGGAGAAAGATCCGATCACTGGGGCGCGGCGCGATGACATCTTCATGTCAGAAGGAGATGCGGCGCATCTGGGGCTCACGGAAGGCGACGCCATTGTGTTGCGCAATGAACTCGGAGAGTTCCACGGCAAGGTCTGGATTGACCGCATGAAACCCGGATGCTTGCAGGCCCACTGGCCGGAAATCAATGTGCTCATTCCGGCGGGGCGCCTCGATCCGAGCGGCGTGCCGGATTACAACGCAACCGTGGAAGTGGTTACAGAAGGTGGTGAGTGATTAAGCCGCTATCCTTGATCTGAATCGTACCCTCCAGGATGCATGCCTCTGTCCCTAAATATTCTGCCCCAAAATATGTAGAGATTGAACGGGCGGAAAGGTTACAGCCCACTGTACAGAAGTCGCTCAATTCCTTGGGTACACCTTGAATTGACTCGCTCCCGGTCCGGATGGATAATTGGCGACACTTCTTGGAGGCTCTATGAAACCACGTCCTGGGCCTAGAACACCTTCTGGCCTCTCTCAGTCGATCCATCAACGACTCAATTCTTATGCGCTCCTGGCGAGCGCCGCTGGCGTCGGAGTTTTGGCGTCAGCGCAACCAGCCACCGCAAAAATCGTATACACGGCCGCGCATATTCCGATCATGCAGAATACCGGACCCGTCGAATTGGATTTGAATAACGACGGCGTTAACGATTTTCAATTTTCCAACAGCTACTACAGTGAGGCGAAAAGGCGACCGCCCGAGGGATTCGTCCAATTCGGCCTGAGGGTTTCGCCAGCCCAGCAATCCAACCGAGTTCGCGGGATCGAAAGCAACCGCCTCTTCTGTGCCGCGCACTTGCCGCAAGGACGAAAGGTTGGCCCCGCTAACCCCTTTCAGCCGGGCCATTCCAGCTTGATGATGCTCGGAGGAGTCCGGCGACGCTACGAGCTTTAACTCTTTTTGTCCATGGCTAAGGGTGCAACAAGGCTACTTGGGTTTGAAGTTCGTCATCGCGGGAAAAGTCCACTTCGGATGGGCTCGCATCAAGCTGCGAGGCACCGGGATAACGGCGCCCACCATAACTGGCTACGCATACGAGACCGTTCCCAATAAGCCGATCATCACCGGAAATACAAAAGAGGACAGTAGAGTCGAAGAACCGATCGCGTCTTCTATGCCGGCTCGGCAACCCAGAACTCTTGCGACTCTGGCTCTGGGATTTTCGGCCGCCTCTGTTTGGCGGCGGAATGACCTGGTAAGTTCCCCCTCCTAAGCGAACTTGCTTTCGCGACGGCAAGCGCTCTGGCTGCCTGGTCAGCGCGCTTTGCCGGATTTCGGTAACACTGGCTCTCCCCGGCTTACGCCCCGGCGGTTCATGCGGAATCAGCGGACAGCCTCAGTCCACTCGCAAACGGCCGCACGTTGCGGCTCGGTGAGGCGGGCGTTGCGGTGAACTAGCGTGTATTTTCCGTCGGGCATATCGCCGTTCATTATCTGCTCGCAGATTTCTTCCAGTTTTTCCTCGCGCTTCTGAGGCGAGTAGCCGGCCCACTCGGAGAAATTCATGTGGCTGCGGCCTTGACGCACGTCGCGCCCGACGACCCAGGAAATCGGCGCAATGTAGCTGTACCAGGGCCAGTTCGTCTCGTTGCTATGGCAGTTCTTGCAGGAACTCTCAAGAATAGTTCGTACGCCCGTTGGCACAGGTTCAGTCGCGTAGATGGTTCTTGAAGGGTCGACCACAGGATTGCGGTCTCCCGCCGGGATGAATTGGATGGCGGCCAAAAGCAAGATCACCGCTGCTGCGATTGCTTTGAATCTCCTTTTGCCCACGGGTCAACTCAAATCAGTTTCTCGCAAGAGTCAGCTTTGCACAAACTCATTGTTTGAGTGTCTTCAGGTAGCTGATGATCTGCCACAGCTGCGGGTCGGGCAGTTTGGCCCATGAGGGCATTCCCTTCTTCATGTTTCCATTGACCAGCAGCCAATGCAGATCGCCGGGCGTGGCCTGCTGTTGAACGCGCTCGGTGATCAGCGGAGGGCGTTTTTTCGTACCTTGGGCGTTGTCACCATGACAATGCAAGCAGTGGTCAACATAAAGCTTGCGACCTGCGGCAATCGCGTCTGCTTGGCCCGCGTATGGATTTGCCTTTTCACGTTCGCGCGCCGGCACGGAGGCAAGCCACGCACCGTCGCCGGCCACAGAAGCGAACAAGGTCGAAATCAACATCAGGAAGGAAGCAACCAGCAATCGCGCATTGCGGCTCAACATCAATTGTCTCCTTTACGAAAACGTCCCAGGAATTGTTCGATCTCGTAAGAAACCCCGAACCGGTACAAACGTGGGACGCTGTAGTCGTTGAGCCCAAACTGGGGAGAAAAAGAAAAGGTCATTCCATTCGGAGCCGTCCAATTCATGGTTGGCCCGAGGTATTGGGAGGTGTTGTGGAGGCCGAAACTGTAGCGATCGCCGAGGCCGCCGTACATTTCGACGCCGGCCTGGAATTTCTCCAGACAGAAAGTACATTTCTGCGCCTTCGCGACAAACGCCAGCGGACGGCTTGCGGCCACTGCGTAGCCAAATTCCCAAGGGTCATTCGACAGGTTCTTTTCCGCAATGATGTTTTCGCTGATGTTCCAGCCTTTGTAGTTGCTTCCCAAAATCAGTTTGGTCTCAATTTCGCGTTCCTTGTCCAGACGGGCTACGGAGTTGGGGTCTTCAAAATCTGGATTACCGTCATGGCCAACTACTTCACGCAATGCCTTGTCGGCGCTGGTGTTTTCAAATTCGACGTAGATCACAGGATTGATCCAGTGTTCGCGGAACAAAGGACGAAAGCGGTTTTCCCAGCGGTAGCCGGTGAAGATAGTGCTGTCATGCTGGGTCATTTGGCCATCGAGGTAGAACTCAGTGGTCCACCAGGTCTTCACACCATATTCGAACTCGATGTTGGATCCGAGGAAGCGGTTGGCATTCGGTGGCTTTCCAGAAACATTGAATAATTCGATATCAAGGTTGCCAGGCTCCTCCATCTCATGGGAATAAGTGACGAAGTAAGGACGCTCCTGTGCCTCGGCACCGAGCGCGGTAACAAATAAAAACAGGAAAATGGCCAGGGTCAGCTTCATAAACTATCTCTTATAGTTGCAACTGAGTTGCATCTTTGTGACAAACATCATCCTAGAGAACGGAACTTCTTTCGGTCAAGGCCAAGCAGCATTTTCTGTGTCAGAATTCTTGCAACCAGATGCAACGAGCTGGGAAGTTCAGGCTGGAGATGAGCTGCGGCATTGTCCGCAATACCCGCCGACTTCAAGGCGGGTAACCACGATGTGAAAGCGGCAATCGCGCTGGATCTGTCCCTTCAGGCGGTCGAAGAGAGCGCTTTCGAATTCGGTGATCTTTCCGCATCGCAGGCAGGCCATATGGATGTGGTCCCGTTGCGGTCTTCGCTCGTAAAAATGCTTCTCACCCTGCATGTGCATGAGATCAAGCTCGTCCACCAGGCCATGTCTCTTGAGGAGGCCCAGCGTGCGATAAACCGTTACCCGGTCGATGTGCGGATCCAGTTTGCGCGCATGACGGAGAATCTGGCTGGCATCGAGATGCTGTTTAGCGGTCTCAACCACGCTTAGGATGGTGCGGCGTTGGTGTGTCATGCGCAGTCCGCGCGACATCAGTTCGGCTTGCAGGCGTCCGGGAGCTTCGGTTTGAGGTAGAGGCATGTAAAGTCTGTTGCGATCCAGTTGCAATTATACCGAGAGCAATGCCGAGCCAGCAAATGCTAGTAAGTCGAAAGTCAAGACTGTTTACCACAGGCACACAGAGAGAGGCTTGAAGCGCGGGACGGGACGAGACCACTAACACCAGTTAGTTGGCTTTCATTTTTTCTTTCACGCTGTGCGCCAGCTTTTCGATCTCTTCCGCCTTCTTGATTACGTCCAGAGAAAGAGTGTTTTCGTTGGTCTTGTCTACATACTGTTTTAACTCGGTCGCGAGTTTGAGCAAGTTGCCAGCATCACGCTGAATCTGTACCTGGCGCTCCTGGTTCGCCTTCTTGGCCATATCTCTTTCGATCCGCGCACGCTCCTCTTTTTCGTGCTCGTCGGGAGCATCCAAGTTCGGCCTGACAGGGTTACCCGGAGTGGGATCCTGACTGAAGCAAGGCGCACATCGCAACAGCGTCATCAGCAATAGCACGGTTAGGGCAAAGAGTTTGAATCGCACGATCACCTCAGCGAACAACCGGATTCATAGAAATTATACGGTGTTTCACCGATGGGGAGGTCAACCCGCGGTTGATATAATCGCGCGGGCAGGATCAATGCACACGCTGCTGTTTACCGCAATTCCGGAAGAAGCAAAACTGCCCACCATCTTGCACGGCTGGGGTGAGGACACCGGCACGTTTCTGCGCCACGATGTGCCGAAATTGGCTTTGGTGATTGTAGTGTCGTTAGTGCTGATCCGGCTCCTGCGGTTGATCACCGGCAAGGTCGCGGCGTTGCACAGCCACAAGATACCGTCTGGGCTTCGCTCCCAGCAAGTGCGAACGCTGGCCGGCGTCATCAACAGCATTGGCATGGTCGTGGTTTTGTTCTGGGCACTCCTGCAGGCGTTGCCGCTGCTGGGATTTGAACTAGGCCCGCTGCTGGCGAGCGCCGGCGTGGCTGGATTGGCGATCGGCTTCGGCGCCCAGACTCTTGTCCATGACTTCATCAATGGCTTCTTCATCTTGTTGGAGAACCAGTACGACATTGGCGACTATATCCGCATCGCGGGAGTGAAGGGCACAGTTGAGGGGATGACTTTGCGGCATACCGTGCTGCGCGATGACGATGGAACGTTACACACTGTGCCCAACAGCCAGATAACAGTGGTTTCCAATGCCACCCGTGACTGGTCGCAGATCGCTTTACGAGTGACCGTGGCTTACAGCGAACCCAGCGACCGCATTCTAAAATTGCTGACGCAGATCGGCGAAGATGTGCGGCACGACCCAACCTTCGCCAGCGCTATTGTCAGCGACATTCAGGTGCCTGGCATTGATCGTGTAGGCAACGGCGAAGCGGAATATCTGATGCTGGTGAAGACGCGTCCCAATCAGCAGTGGGGCGTCAGCCGCGAGCTGCGGCGCCGTATCAAGGAAGTTTTTGAAAAGAATAATGTGCAAACTCCGGGTCCGGGACGGGTATTTGTGGTGGATCCGGGTACGGGAAAGGCGTCGTAACTGGCAGGATATCCGGAAACGTTTATCGCCGGGACGGGCGAGGACGCCCTGTCCCGCCCGAGTGTTACAGCGAACTCATATTCGCGAGGAACTCGCCATTTGACTTGGTCTTGTTCAGCTTGTCGATGAGCAATTCCATGGCTTCGACTGGCGACAGCGGGTTCAGCACTTTGCGCAGCACCCAGATGCGGGTGAGGTCTTCCTTGGGAATCAGCAGCTCTTCTTTACGCGTGCCCGAGCGCTGAATATCAATGGCTGGGAATGTTCGCTTGTCGACCAACTTGCGATCCAGGATGATTTCCGAGTTGCCGGTGCCTTTGAATTCTTCGAAGATGACGTCATCCATGCGCGATCCAGTGTCGATCAGCGCAGTTGCGATAATGGTCAGCGATCCGCCTTCTTCGATGTTACGCGCCGATCCAAAGAACCGTTTCGGACGCTGCAACGCATTGGAGTCCACGCCGCCTGAAAGCACTTTGCCCGATGGCGGAACGATCGTGTTGTAAGCGCGTGCCAGACGAGTAATGGAATCCAGCAGAATCACGACATCACGTTTGTGCTCGACTAATCGCTTCGCTTTTTCGATTACCATCTCAGCCACTTGCACGTGGCGAGCTGCTGGCTCATCAAAGGTAGAAGAAATCACTTCGCCTTTCACCGACCGCTGCATGTCGGTAACTTCTTCCGGCCGTTCATCGATCAGCAACACCATCAACACAACTTCAGGATGATTCGTCGTAATTGAGTTGGCCACATTCTGCAACAACATCGTCTTGCCGGCGCGGGGAGGCGAAACAATCAATCCGCGCTGCCCTTTACCAAGCGGCGTAAGCAGATCCATCACGCGTGCGCTAACGTTCTCGCGCGCAGTCTCCAACTTCAAGCGCTCCTGCGGATACAACGGCGTCAAGTTGTCAAACAATATCTTGTTGCGCGCCTCGTCAGGCGACTCGAAGTTGACCGCTTCAATCTTCACCAGCGCAAAATACTTTTCGCCCTCATGCGGAGGCCGCACCTGCCCGCTAATGGTGTCGCCTGTCTTCAAATCGAACTTGCGAATCTGCGACGGCGAGACATAAATATCGTCTGGGCCGGGCAAATAGTTGTAATCGGGCGAGCGCAAGAATCCGTAGCCGTCAGGCAAAATTTCGAGCACGCCTTCGGCAAAAATATGGCCTTCTTTTTCGCTCTGCGCCTGGAGGATCTTGAAGATCAGGTCTTGCTTACGCAAACCGCTGGCGCCGGGGAGGTCCAAGGTCCGGGCGATCTTGGTCAACTCCGTAATATTTTTTTCTTTCAATTCTGCGATGGTCATTAATCAGTTCACCTGCGAAGGGATTTTCAAAGGGGGGTACACTCAGGGAAGACTTGGCCTCTTGCGGGCAGGCAGCGGGGCTGGTGTTAAGCAGCCCGCCGTTGTGCCTCAGCGAAGTTTTCCGGCTCCGACAGAACCGTCTGGCGCTCCGAGCTTGCAATCTTGTCCAGGACTTCGTTCATGGTTTCCTGGATTCTGGTGTTGGGTTTATGAAATTTACGGGTAGCCTTGGACGCCAGCTGACAAAGCATATAACGGTTCCGCAAAGTATGTAAAGCGTCGAACACGCGATCAGAACGCATAAAGTAAGTCTCCTTCCTGAATCAGAACCAGCCCATCGGCGTAACTCTTTCCCGCAGGACGAAACCTAGCCATCATGTAAGTTACTCAATTCAGATGGGTTGTACGGGAAAGCTCTGGTTATTTGTATAGATGCCCCGCAGCACCCGAAAGTTTCTTCGGTTTTTAAGGATATGTCCGGTGCCAGCAGAGGTCCGTCAGACCAAACCAGGTACGTAAGCCTTCGGAACTGTAAACCCTACGTCAGAAAGAACGAAACGTCAAGTATTTCTTGCAATCCGCTGTAAACCCATGACGGAGCGAGGTTTATCCGCTGCAGGTAGCGCGTTCCTCTCGGGTGATGCGTCATCCTCTATGCCATGCTCGCTATCGCGAAATCTGAAAAACCTCTTCCGCGAGCTGTTTCTTCACGCCCAGAAGGTGCGATCCAAGGTTCTGTACTGGATGGCTTCGGCGATGTGTTTTGGCTCCAGGCCACTGACGCCTTCGAGGTCGGCGATGGTGCGAGCTACCTTCAGAATGCGGTCGTGAGCGCGTGCGGTCAGGCCTTGCTGCGCCATCGCCCGTTCGAGCAGGCGTTCGCAATCCGCGGAGAGCTCGCAGAAGGCGCGGATGTGGCGCGGGCCCATTTGGGCGTTGCAGAAAAGTTTGTCGCGAGGCGCGCTGGCGAAGCGTTTTAGTTGGCCTTGGCGGGCTCGCATGACTCGCTCCAGAATTTTGGCGGAGTTTTCTGGTTCGGTGGTTGAGCGCATCTCTTTGTAGTTCACTGCGGGGACGTCGATATGAATGTCGATGCGGTCCAGCAGCGGTCCGGAAATTTTTGACATGTAGCGCTGAATCATTGGCGAAGTGCAATGGCACTCGCGTGAGCGATCGTTGAAGTAGCCGCAGGGGCACGGGTTCATCGCAGCGGCCAGCATGAAGCGCGCGGGAAAGGTCAGCGACATTGAGGCACGCGCGATGCAGACGGTGCCATCCTCCAGTGGCTGACGCATGACTTCTAAAACGTTGCGGGGAAACTCGGGCAGTTCGTCCAGGAACAGAACGCCGTTGTGCGCTAGAGAAACCTCGCCGGGACGCGGAACCGCCCCTCCGCCGATGAGTCCGGCATCGGAGATCGTGTGGTGGGGCGCGCGGAAGGGACGGACACCAACTAATCCTGCACCCGCGTCTAGCACGCCGGCGACGCTGTGAATCTTGGTGGTCTCGAGGGCTTCCTCAAAAGTAAATGGCGGCAGTATGGTGGGCATGCGCTTGGCCAACATGGTTTTGCCGGAGCCGGGCGGGCCGATCATGAGGATGTTGTGGCCACCGGCGCAGGCCACTTCGAGGGCACGCTTGGCGGATTGCTGGCCGCGGACGTCTTTGAAGTCGACCAGGAAATGCTGGGCCTCGCCGAGCAGAGTCTCGCTGTCAATTTTGAGCGGGGCGATTCCATTGCCGGTATTGATGAAGCGGATCACGTCGAGTAACGATTTGACGGGATAGACTTCGACTCCGGCTACCATGGCGGCTTCCCGGGCGTTGAGTTCGGGGACAACCATGCGGGCGATCTTTTTCCCTCTCGCCTCGATGGCGATGGGAAGCGCACCGCGAACTCCGCGAACTCCGCCGTCGAGCGAGAGTTCACCCACGAAAAGGCAGTCGGGAACTTCCTTCTTATTCAGGCCGCCGTAGGCTCCCAGAATCCCCAGGGCCATGGGCAGGTCGAAGCCAGATCCTTCCTTTCTTATGTCGGCTGGCGCCAGGTTGATGGTGATGTGCGTGGATGGGATATCGTAAGCCGCAGTTCTTGAGCGCGGCGCGAACGCGATCACGGCTCTCACGGACTGCGGCATCCGGTAAGCCCACCGTGTGGAAGTGGTCTTCGAGTGTCTTAATTCCGGACACATCGACCTCGACTTCGATGATGCTGGCGTCGATGCCGTAGACTGCGGCGCTGAGTGTCTTGTAGAGCATTTTCCAGGCGGTCGTTAGTGGCCCGCTATCCGGACAGATTGATTCCGACTCGTCGGCGTCTCGCAGGACGCGGTGACATCGCATCGCGTTCTCCACTTTATTCCTTGGGCGTGAAGATTCATTTGTGATCACATGTCACAATGTGAGCTGTGATTGAGTGAACATCGATCCGAGCGTTTCGTCTGTGAACCAAATTACCCAACACGCCTGCGGTTGTTTGCGTAGGGAGTGTGGACTAGGATTCGCGTAGGCTTGGCGGTGTGGAGACAACGCCACGAGGCGAGCGCCCGGAATGACTTTGTCGTAGCAAAGCCAGGCCTCTAGGAAGAAAGTTCTTATGGCAGAACCGGAAAAGCAACCTGAGCGCGGTGGGGTTCCGACCAGCCTGGAGAAAGAAGAGGCTTGGTTGTGGCGGGTTGCGCTTTTGTTTGTGGTTCTCCTAGCGGCTGGGTTGGCGGCGGAGTCTTGGGAGCGCCTGGAAGATCTTCCGTACCATCTTGGGCTGCTGTCGATCGGCGTGTTGTGTGTCGCCATCGCCTTTGCGGGGTTTGCCTACGGCCGAAGAAAGCGAGTCGCCGAACTAAAGAACCTGGTTCGCGGATTGCAGGAGCGGGCGAGCACGCCGTCGGATGAGCAACTTGATCAACTGGGACAGTTGATTGCGAAATCGCAACGCAGCTTCAAAGAACTCATAGATTCGTTCGACGACATTGCATTTGCGACTTCGCTTGACGGAACTTTCAAAACGGTCAATCGACGGCTCACCGAACTATTGGGAATTCCATACGCTGAAATCGTGGGTCACCGGGTCGACGAATTTCTGGACGAACCGAAACGCGAGGAGATGAATCGCGGGCTGGCCCGATTCATCGAAACTCGGCGCTGGTCGGGCGTGGTCCCAGTGCGGCTGAAATCGAACGCCCGCACTCTCTACTTCGATTGCGCTCTCAACGCGATTGTGAAGGGCGACGAAGTGGTGGGCATCAGCGCGCTAGCGCACGACGTCACGGAAGAGCGCGAGAAGGAGCGGCGCTTCACTGAATTGTTTGAAACCTTGCAGGAAGGAGTTTACTTCAGTACTCCGGAAGGCAAACTGCTGGATGGGAACGTCGCATTGGTCCAAGTGCTGGGATATACCAGCAAGGAAGAGCTGCTGGCGCTTGATCCGAGGGCGTTGAACAGCGACGCCAATGAGAGTCCGGTCTTGGGTCGAAGCGCGGACGATCAAGGTGGGGTTCGCACGCGGGAGATTATGCTGCGGCGAAGGAGTGGCAAGCTGGGAATTTTCCTTGATACGTCGCGGGCGGTTTGGGATGCGTCGGGAAAGATCGTGCGGTATCAAGGCACGCTGGTCGATGTGACGGAACGACGCGAGATGGAGAAAGCTCTGCAACGGCAGGAAGAGTTCCATCGCTACCTTTTGGAAAGTTTTCCCGATCTTGATTCTGGTGATCGATCTGACCGAGCGCTATAGCTTCGTCAGCGCGCGGATTCACGACCTCCGCGGTTGTAAACCGGAAGATCTCCTGGGTAAGAAAGTCGAGGAAGAACAGGATTACTCGGTCGAACTCTTGACCTTGTGCCGCGACCTGATAGCAGAGCGCAAGGAATTTGGTTCCTGTGACTATGGAGCGCGTCACAGTGACGGAAGTTGGCGCACCATGCGGGCATCCGCCAGCCCGCTGTTCGACGCGGAAAACAAGTTGAGCGGCGTGATCGTCTCGGTACGCGATATTACGGTAGAAAAGAAACTGGAGCAGCAGATCATTCAGAGCGAGCGGTTGGCAGCGATGGGGCAGATGATTGGCGGGTTTGCGCACGAGTTGAACAATCCGTTGACCGGGATTCTGGGAATGGCGGAACTGCTGCAAGAGGGCGACACCACGGAAACGGTGAAGAAGCAAATGGTCATGCTGCAACAGCAGGCGCGCCGGGCGGCAGAAATTGTGCAAAACCTGATGTATTTTGCGCGGCCTCCTGCGCCAGGGCGGACAGCTATCGATCTGGGCGAACTGGTGCAAAGAACGCTGCACTTGCACGCGTACTCCCTGCGCAAGAGCAACATCACGGTAGATTTTTTGCACGAAGCTGTGCCGTCGGTGAACGGAGACTCGCACCAACTGATGCAGGTATTTCTGAATCTGATATTAAATTCGGAGCAGGCCATGCGGGAGGTGCGAGATCGGGGTACGTTGCGAATCCGTCTGGAGCCCAAGGCGAAGTCGGTTTCAGTGATTTTTCAGGACGATGGTCCAGGCATTCCTGCGGATATTCTTCCCAACATCTTCGACCCGTTTTACACCACTAAGCGACCGGGAAGGGGCACGGGTTTGGGCCTGAGCATCTGCAAAGCGATCTTGCGGGAGCACAGCGGGAACGTGGAGGCGGCTTCGGGTCCGGGAGGTGGAGCGGTGTTCACAGTCACCTTGCCAATTGCTGAACCCGCAGCGACATAGCCCCAATCGCAAGCTTACGCGAGCCGGTCTATCTTTCCACCGCCATAGCCACGGCGTTTCCGCCTCCGAGGCACAAGGCAGCGATGCCGCGGTGGACGTCGCGGCGGATCATCTCGTAGATCAGGGTAACCAACACGCGGGCCCCACTGGCGCCGATGGGATGGCCGATGGCGACGGCGCCTCCGTTGACGTTGACTTTGTTGGGATCGAGGCCGAGTTCGCGCATCACCCCGAGGGCTTGCACCGAGAATGCTTCGTTGAGTTCGTAGAGGTCGACGTCTTCATTCTTCCAGCCAGTCTTTTCCCAGATTTTGCGAACCGCGCCTACCGGAGCCATCATCACCCATTGCGGCTCGACGCCGCTGGTGGCTTGAGCGACGATGCGGACCAAGGGCTTTGCAGCAAGATCCTTCGCGCGCTTGGCGCTGGTGACGACGACCGCGGCGGCGCCATCGTTCACTCCGGGAGCGTTGCCGGCAGTGACGGTGCCGTCTTTTTTAAATGCTGGCTTTAGCGAGCGCAGAACTTCGATGGTGGTGTCTTCGCGAGGAGATTCGTCTTTGTCGAAGATGACAGGAGCTGCGCCTTTCTTCTTCGCGGGGAGTTCAACCGGGACGATTTGTGATTTAAAGCGGCATTCTTTTATCGCGGAGATTGCTTTGCGATGGGAGTTGACGGCGAACTGGTCCTGCTCTTCGCGAGTGATGCTGTATTTTTCCGCAACATTCTCGCCGGTGATTCCCATGTGATAGTTGTTGTAAATATCCCAAAGGCCGTCGTTCACCATCGAATCGACGATTTGCGCGTTGCCGAGGCGATAGCCTTTGCGGGCCTGGGGAAGAAGATACGGAGCATTCGTCATGGACTCCATTCCGCCCGCGACTACGATGGAACTGTTCTCGGTTTGAATTGCTTGCGCTGCGAGCGCAATCGCTTTCAGTCCGGAGCCGCAGACTTTGTTTACGGTCATGGCACCTACCTCGGGCGAGAGGCCTCCGAAGATTGCGGCTTGACGCGCAGGATTCTGACCGAGCCCGGCGGAGATGACGTTGCCCATGATGCACTCGTCGACTTGTTTGGGATCGATGTTGGCGCGCTTTACGGCCTCGCGAACAGCGATGGCTCCCAGTTGCGTGGCGGTGAAGTCCGAAAGACTCCCCTGAAATTTTCCTACCGGCGTGCGACAGCCAGAAATGATGACGACATCGTCGAAAGCGGCCATTTATATGCTCCTGCGATTCGTTCCTGCTACTTAATTATAGATGTGGCGGAGGGAAAAAAGATGAATTCAGTTCGCGAGCGCTGTGAAGCCGAGGCATACTCGGTTCAGGAAGCGAGGATTGAAGCAAGACGATGTGAGTACGATTCGTCGCTCCTGCAGCAGCGAAATATTGGTGGCGGAGTTGCTGAAAAAGATTTCTACGGAGAAAAATTCGCTCGCGATCACGCTTGAGTGACTTTGGTGTATGAGTCGGATGCTCCGGCAACATCATTTTTTTCTTGACTTCACTTTTTAGAGACTCTATACATCAATCAGTTGCAACAAACGATCGTTGCATTTCAAGTCCATGAAAAATGGAAAGGGAGAATAGATCAATGGCAACCAAAAAGAAAGCAAAGAAGGCCGCAAAGAAGAAACACTAAGCCTTCCGACAAAGTAAAACCGAGGGGACGCGAATAGCGTCCCCTAAGTTTTTGCGCGCTAGTTTCGACGTGAGCCTGGATTCGTGGCAATCGTATACAGGCGTTTTTCGGTGGCGGGACAGAGAGTTCGGTAAGCGCAGAAGCCGCAATAAAAACCGGGCTTGGCATCAAATTGTTGGGCGGCGATTTTTTGAGCTACCTCTGCTACCTTCTGCTTACATTCCTGTAGTTGGCTTTCGCTGCGGCGCGTGACCACCGAGTTATTTTCCTCCAGGTTGTAGAACATGACCTGATCGGCTTGGTAACCCCATTTTTCGCGGGCGGCGAGAGCGTAGATGGAAAGCTGAAGGCTCTTGTCGGCGTCTTCTTGCGTCCTGGGCCGGCCGGTCTTGTAGTCGGTGATTGCAACGCGGCCATCGGGCAGTTGATCGATGCGGTCGATGCGTCCCACGACTTTGGCTTGCCCGATCTGCATTTCGAACCACTCCTCGGTGTGCAGTACCTGAGGGACGGGAGCGCGCTTGCAAACCGCTAGGAACTCGCGTAGCTGTTCGATCCCCTGCCGCTCGTAAAGATCTTGCTGATATTTTTCTTCGATGCCCGCAGTGCTCGAGATCGGTCTGGAAGAGGTCGATCAGTTGGTCATCCGGCATGGTGCGCCCGACGCGGACGGAGGCGTAGTAAGCGAGCAGGACACGGTGAATGGTTGCGCCATACTCCATAGCGGCAGGAACTTCGCCGGGAATTCTCCACTCCCGTTCAAGTTTGAATTGCAGCGGACAGATCTCATAGGTCTGCACCGCGCTGGCGCTGAGTTTCGCGCCGAGATCGAAGGCGGGCGGCAACTTGAGCCACTCGCTCACAGGTGAACCCGGGAGCACAGGAGCGGCCTCGGCAAATAATTCGACTTGGAACTCAAGCGCGTGCCGCTGGCGAAGCCAGGGTTTCAGGTTCGGGTCAGTGAGCAGGTCACGTAAAAAACCGTCCGGCGCAGGTTCTTTACCGCGTCCGCGACGGGCGTAGATGGTGAGCGAGTCTCGGGCGCGAGTCATAGCCACGTAAAACAACCGACGCTCTTCCTGGCGAGAGATTTCTTTGTCATCCAGCAAGGGAATCGATCCGGCGCCTTGCAGTTCGCGTGGAAAGTCAACCAAGGGTTCTTTGTAGGTGGACGGGAATGAATTGGAATTGGCTCGAATGATGAAGACGTGATTAAACTCGAGGCCTTTCGCAACGTGAGCCGTCATCAGCCGGACCGCGTTGTCGGTGCCTGTGGAGATTGGGATCACACCTCCGGCAGTGCGGAAATATTGCAGGTAGTCGATGAGTTCGGCGATGTCGCCGGTCCGGGTGATTGCCTTGGGTTTGTCCTCCCATCTCTTCACGAAATCGAGGACGGCGGCAATCGCGAGAGAAGTGCGATTCAATCCGAACTGGCGAATGATGATGTTCAACACTCCGCTGCTGTTGGTCGCGGCTCGACTTATGTCGTCCCGCGCTTGTTTGACAGCATTTAACACCGCGGAGCCATTTTCGATCTTGTCCAGGACCTGTGCGAGTCCGGCTTTCCTTTCCTCGCGAGGAATGGCCTTGATGCCGGCTCGGAGTTTCTCGGGATCGATGGCAAATTGCGGAAAGGACGCCACGCGAAACAGGCTGGCGCTGTCATTCATTGAGACCACCGCTCCCAGACACGCAAAAAGGTCGCGCGCGTCGGGAGTATCCATGACATCCATGTTTTCAATGGCGAAAGGGATGCCTTGCTCTGCCAGTTCGGCGACGATCAGTTCCCGATGGAAATGCTGGCGATAGAGGATGGCGAAGTCGCTCCACTTGCAGCGCAGCTTGCGCTGCCGAGCGCGTATCGATGCCACCAAATCAGGCGCATTCGGATTCCTTTGCGCCTAGCACAACTGCATCCACGGGAAGACTGGGAGTCTCTCGAAGTTCTTGAGCCGCTTCTTCGTCGCGGGCGGAAACCAGCGGGGAACGCTGATAGGTAGACCTTGAGGCCAGGCTGGGTGGAAAGACGTCCGGGTTTTTCGAGATCAGGGCGAAAGCGGACTTCAAAATGGTCTTAGTCGACCGGCGATTCTTGTCCAGGACCAGCATCTTGGCTTCGGGAAAATGTTCTTGAAAAAGTCCGAATGCAGCACTAGAGGCACCGCGGAAACGGTAGATGGCTTGGTCGGGATCTCCAACGGCGAAAACGTTGCGCTCTTCGCCGGCGAGTTGCTTCAGGATTTTTACCTGGGCGAAGTTAACGTCCTGGAATTCATCGGCCAGAATGAATCGGGCGCGGGCCCGCTCCTTAGCCAGAAGGTTGGAGTCCTGGTCCAGCAGGGAGTGAGCGTTGGTGATCATGTGGCTAAAGGTGCCAAGGTTATCTTCTTGCAGCATGCGCTCGACGGTGGCGAAGACGCTGGAGATCTCCTGGCACCGTCCGATAACTTCTTCGTCTGACAAGGCAGCGGCGTCTTTGGACTTGCTCACGCGCGGGATGGGGACTTCGCCACGCTCAATCTTGCCGACGTAGCCAGCGTACTTTTCCGGGGTGACGAGATCGTCGTGGCAACGACGCATGAAATCCAGCAGGTCGCGCAGGAACTGGCTGACGTTGGCGGCGCGGACGAAGTAGTTCAGGTTCAATTCGCGGATTCGTTTGCGTAAGTAGATCCAGAGATCTTGGTCGTCGAGGACGCCGAACTGCTTCCCGCAGCGAGCCAAAAGTTCATTGCAATATTCGTGGAAGGTTGCGACTTGAAGGTTAGAGAGATCGATCCCGCGCAGCTCGCTGCGGACACGCTGTCGCATTTCCTGAACTGCATTCTTGGTATAGGTGACAGCCAGGATTTCGCTGGGCTTCGCGTGGCCTTGCTGGATGAGGTGCGCAATCCGGCGGGTTAGGACCGTGGTCTTCCCCGTCCCCGCTCCTGCTACCACCAAGAGCGGCCCACGCACATGCTCGATGGCTTCGCGCTGGCGGTCGTCGAGCGCAAACGATAGTTGCGCTGGGATGGGTTTAGGGGCAGCCACTTGGGTGGAGGATATCAGAGATGGGGTGAGGATATTTCTGCGATGAACGCAGCTGCGACGCTTGAATGAAATCAAGTACCAAGAACACTTGAAGATGTCGAGTTTAGATTTCGTCGGTTTAGGTCAGTTCGGACTGGCAGATAGCCATCGCCGCAATCGCCGCGGTTTCCGCGCGAAGAATTGTGCCTCCGAGCGACGCAGGAAGCCAGCCTTCCTCTTGAAATCGCTCCGACTCATCATCGCTCCAACCACCCTCCGGGCCAACCGCTATAACCAATGCTTCGGAGAGGCGATTTACCAGAACATCTTTCAGCATCACGCTTCGCTCATTCTCGGATAGAAAAATGCGTACGCCAGGCAGAGCCAGTGGCTTCCTTCAATTTTACGGGCGAGCAGACTTCCGGGGTGGAGATGCGACGAGATTGTTCCGTCGCTTGAACAGCGATTTTCCGCCAGCGGTCGACTCGTTTGGGCGCGGCGGCGGCGAGATGAGCCTCCGTGCGGCGTGCGATCACAGGGATAATTCGGGCAACTCCGAGTTCAGTGCATTTTTCGATCGCCCATTCCATGCGGTCAAACTTAAAGATGGCTAGGACCAGCGTCACTTGAAGCGGAGCTGAAGCGGGGACTGCGTCGCCTAGTTCGAACTCAACTTTGCCTTCAGTGATGGAAGTGATGCGGCCACGGCGAACTTCGTCTCCGGTCGTGATGTCGAATTCCTGGCCTACTTGGGCGCGAAGCACTCGGGATAGGTGTTCGGCGTGGGCCCCTAGCAGACTTGCGCGATCGGCGCTAATTTCGTCGGCGATCCAGCGGCGGCGGGTCATGGTTGGTTAGGCAACGGCAAAAGACTAAACCATAGAGGGCACAAAGGTACACAAAGTAGGAGGGTTGACGCAGAGACAAACACGAGGTCCTTCGGCTTTGCTCCGGATGACAGCTCTTTATTGGAGGACCAACGATGAACGATCAACCGAAAATGTCTTTCACTTTTCCCATCAGCGTCCGGCGCTGGGGCTTGTTTTCGATGCGGGTCATTCCCTCCAACTCCTGGAGCAGTTCACGCTGCCGCTTGTTAAGTTTGGCGGGAATTTGCACGCGTACTTCGACGAAGAAGTCGCCTTTGCCGTGACCATTAAGTACGGGAACACCTTTCCCTCGAATGCGCAGTGTTGTACCAGACTGCGTACCTTCCGGCACTTTGAGTGCGTGCTCGCCCTCTAGTGTGGGCACGCGAATCTCGGTGCCCAAAGCAGCTTGAGTGAACGAAATCGGAATCACGCAGTGCAGGTCATTGCCTTCGCGCTCGAAGAACGGATGCTGCTTCACGTGCAAAACCACATAGAGGTCGCCTGGCGGTCCGCCGTGAGCGCCCGCTTCACCGAGGCCAGTGAAAGCGAATGCGAGTTCCGTCTTCTACGCCAGCGGGAACTTTTGCATCGACGGTTCTTTGCCGCAGCACTCGTCCCTCACCCTTGCACTTCGCGCAGGGATCAGTAATCACACTGCCCACGCCTTGGCAGGTTGGGCAGGTACGGGCCATGCTGAAAAATCCCTGCTGGTAGCGGACCTGGCCACGACCGCCACAGGACCGGCATGGAACCGGGGACTTGCCGGCAGCCGCCCCTGTCCCTCGGCATTCTTCGCAGGCCTCATGGCGGCGCACGTTTACGGTGGTTTCGGTGCCAAAAACTGCCTCTTCAAATTCCAGCGTGACGTCTTCGCGAAGATCGGGACCGCGTTGTGCACGGGTGCCGCGGCGGGACCCTCCACCGAAAAGGTCTCCGAAGCCGAAAAAGTCTCCGAAGATTTCGCTGACATCCTGGAAGACGGTTGGGTCGAACCCTCCCATGCCTCCGCCATTGACAGCGGCGTGTCCGTAACGGTCGTAGGCAGCACGCTTATCGGTGTCGGCCAGGATGGCGTAGGCTTCGCTGCACTCCTTAAATTTCTCTTCCGCGTCAGGATTATTGGGGTTGCGGTCAGGATGAAATTGCAGCGCCAGCTTGCGATATGCGCTTTTGATTTCCTGGTCGCCGGCCTCGCGGGCAACTCCGAGCACCTCGTAGTAATCGCGTTTTACGTTGCTTGCCAGAATGGTTCCGAATCCTTTCGACTTGCGGCTTTAGTGTTTTGAGTTGCGCGCAACTTTCACCATCGAGGGGCGCAGCAAACGGTCTTTCAACTTGTAGCCGCGCTGTAATTCTTCCAGTATTTGATGATCTTCCGCATCACGGGTTTCAACCATCTCGATGGCTTCGTGAAGGTGGGGATCAAAGGGCTCGCCTTTCGCTGGAATCGGGCGCAGGCCCAATTTCACGAGCGCATCCTGCAACTGTTTGTAGATGAGTTCGATGCCGCCGCGGAACTCGGACTTCTCGGTATTCGTTTGCAGCGCGCGTTCGAAGCTGTCGAGGCTCGGCAGCAGAGCCTTGATTGCGTCGGCCAGAGCGTAGTCGCGGAAATCCTGCTGCTCGCGGGCAGTACGCTTGCGGGCATTTTCAAATTCAGCTTGCAGACGGGCCAGACGATCCACCAGCGCGTCGCGCTCCGCTTTCAGCTTTTGTACGTCGCTGGTTTCATCGGAAACACGCGACGCTGAAGGCTCGCTGCTCACGGTATCGTTGTCGCCATCGGCGGCCGGTAGCTCGCGCTCAGCGTCGAGTTGGGGATCAGCTTCCGATTTTCCGTTAGTTCTCGCCATAAAACTCTTTATCTAGCCGGTGCGGGAAGGCCCGCCATTTTTATTCAGACTCGTTCAACATCTTGTCGAACATGCGGGCTATGTAGGAGACCGCCGTCATCGTGTGCTCGTAATCGATGCGCGTGGGTCCGATGACAGCGAGCGATCCCATGACGTCGCCGCCTACCCGTGCGGGCGCGCCAATCAAGACAAAATTACGCATTGAGGGAAAGGCTTCATCAAGGCCAATTACCACGCGCACCGCTTCTTGCTTGGCATCGAGATAGGCTCCCAACAATTCGACGAGTTTCTGTTTCTCCTCGAGCGTCTTTAACATTTCCTGCAAACGCGACCGGTCCTGCTCGCCGGTCACCAAGTTGGAGGCGCCTTCCACGTAAACCATCTGGGCACCGTCGTCCGCCGCCAGCGCGCCCTGTTTGTAGAGTTGCTCGACCGATGCCATCAGGCGATCATATTCGCTACGTTCCTGTTCCAGGCGACGAGCCAGTTCCACGCGCATCGCGTCCATCGTCCAGCCGCGAAAATTGTCGTTGATGAAGCGAGCGGCAGCATCCAGATCGGCTTGCGAAATATCCAGACGCAACACGCGGTCGCGCACCAACCCTGATCGCGTCACCACGACAGCCAAAACTTTTTGATCGCCCAGCCGCGAAAAATACACGTGCTCGAGCGCATTCTTCTGTCCTCCGATGGCTACCGCAACCCCGACATTGCGCGAGATGAGCGACAGCACATGCGAAGTGCGCTCCATGAATTCCTGCACATCGGATACGCCGTGAAATGATTCCTGAATAGTGTTTTCGTCAGCGTTTGAGAGTCGCGCTTTACCGCTGAGTTGCTCAACATAATATCGATACGCTTCGGTGCTGGGCACACGGCCGGCGGATGTATGCGGCTGCTCCAAAAAGCCGGAGTCGGCCAAATCCGACATGACATTGCGGATGGTCGCCGGGCTCAATCCTTCGCGATTGGCGCGCGCCAGAGTGCGCGACCCCACCGGCTCACCCGTGGCGATAAACGTCTCCACGATTGCCGTAAGAATTTCGCGTTCGCGCTCGCCGATGGGTGGTCCCGGTGACATAAACTCCCTTGTATCAGACTGAGGCGACGGGATCTAACCGGCTTCAGTATTTGCTAAGTTATTTAGATGCAACACTTACCAATAAAGTTGCGAGGAATTGCTCTATTGAATTCTAGGAACCGATTCCTGCTCTGTCAAGCGTTAGCACTCGGCACCTGAGAATGCCAGTCAAAAGGTGGGTACCTTCGTCGAATTTCGCCCGCGTCGGCACGAATTAAGGTGTGAAGGTTTAAGCCCGCAAGGTCACCGCGAAATCAACTGAGTGGTTGAAGTTGCCGCCGGGGCAGTAGGCGATGTCAGCGCCTCCTTCCAAATCTCCGTGGAACTCTTGGGTGGCAATTTCGCAACCCCTGGTCGGGGTACACTGTGGTCTCCTTGGCAGCGGAGCGGCTGCGTGCACATTTCGAAAAGCGTCAATGAAAATTCATGTCGTCGTGATCGGGGCCGGTGCTTTCGGAGGATGGACCGCGTTACATCTTCTACGCCTCGGGGCACGCGTCACTTTGATCGATGCGTGGGGGCCGGGCAATTCGCGCGCATCTTCGGGCGGCGAGACTCGTATCATCCGAGGGACATACGGACCAGGCCAGCCTTACTCGAAAATGACCGCCCGGGCATTGCAGTTGTGGGAGGAGAACCAGCAGCGCTGGGGACGACGACTTCTCCACCGCGCCGGCGTTCTGTGGATGATTACAGCGGAAGATGACAAGTACGAACGCGAGTCGTTGCCCATGCTCCGCGAAGCTGGCATTCCGTACGAAGAATTGTCGGGACAGAAGATCGCAAAGCGCTGGCCGCAAATCAATGTGGAGGGTGTGCGCTGGGCGATCCACGAGACCGCCAGCGGCTTTCTAAGCGCGCGCGTGGCGTGCCAGGCAGTGGTGGAGGGATTCGTTAGTGAAGGCGGTGAGTACAAGCAAGCCGCAGTCTTGCCGGATGAACTATCGAAGTTCGATGGAGGGCGGACGTCGCTGCCCGCCGCTGGTTTATCGCTCTCAGATGGATCAAGGCTAACCGCCGATCAGTATGTCTTCGCCTGCGGCCCATGGCTGGGAAAACTCTTTCCGCAAACCATCGGCAGCCGCATCCGTCCAACGAAACAAGATGTATTTTTCTTTGGTACCCCACCCGGAGACGATCGCTTTTCCGCGCACAAGCTACCCGTCTGGGCCGACAACGGCGCCCATTTCGTTTACGGCATCCCAGCTACGGACGAGCGCGGACTCAAAGTCGCCGATGACACCCGCGGCCCGGAGTTCGATCCGACTTCAGGCGAACGAATCGCAAGTCCCGACGGCCTTAAGCGAGCGCGCGATTACTTGGCGTTTCGCTTCCCCGCGATGAAAGACGCGCCTCTGGTCGAAACTCGCGTCTGCCAGTATGAAAATACGCCCGACAACAATTTCATCGTGGACCGCCATCCGGCCGCGGAAAATGTGTGGCTGGTGGGCGGCGGTTCGGGGCACGGATTCAAGCACGGACCGGCCTTGGGGGAGATGGTGGCGGAGTTGGTGATCAACGGCAAAGATGCCGATCCGCTCTTCCGAATCGCAAGGTTCGAGACGTCCAACCGAGAGCGCTAAGTCCAGGTATGTCTCGCTTTCCTTGGCCAGCGAAACGCAGCGCTAGAAACTACTGGATCTGAATCACGCCCTCGCCAGCCGCAGACTTGATCTCATCCACCCGCGTGATCACTTTGCGGGCGAAGTCGAAGAGTGACTTGGCATGCGCGGAGCCTTCTCCCTCGAGCACAGTCGGCTTGCCGCTATCGCCGGATTTGCGAATGTCGGGATCGAGTTGGACGTTTCCGAGGAATGCCACGTCGAACTGCTTGGCAGTTTTCTCGGCGCCACCGCGGGAGAAAATATCGATTTCGTGGCTGCAATGCGGACACACAAAATAGCTCATGTTTTCCACCATGCCCACAATATCCACTTTCATCTGGTGGAACATTGCGATGGCTTTGCGTGCGTCTTGCAGGGAAACATCCGAAGGAGTCGAGACGACAATCGCTCCCGTCAACGGCACCGTTTGAATCAATGAGAGCGAAACGTCCCCGGTGCCGGGCGGCAGGTCGACCACGAGATAGTCGAGCTCTCCCCAGACCACAGATCCTAGAAACTGCTTGATGATGGAGTGGAGCATCGGCCCGCGCCAGATGAGTGGCTTGTCTCCCGGATTCAGCAGCCCGACCGAGATCACTTTGAGTCCGTGAGCCTCGATGGGCTCAATGCGATTGTCGCCCAGCACTTTCGGTTGCTCGGTGATGCCCAGCATCAGCGGGACGTTTGGACCATAGACATCGGCATCGAGCAGTCCGACTTTGTGCCCGAGTTTCGACATCGCGAGAGCCAGGTTGACGGCAAGCGTCGTCTTGCCGACTCCGCCTTTGCCGGAGCCCACGGCGATGATGCTCTCGACGCCGGGCAAGGGCTGAGGGGCGGGCGGCTGTTGTCCGGGACGAGGCGGCATGTGTGCGTTCAAAGGGATCACCTTCCAGAAGCTTCGAGTGGCTATAACCCTTGATTATACAGGGGACTTAAGGCTACAAGAGGCCGACGACGACTGGCTGCCATCTGAAATCGATGAACCACAAAGGACTCGATGTACGCAAAGAAGTTGGCGAGCTTCATTCGTGTACCGTCGTGGCTTTGTGGTTCCTTTCCTCACAGTTTCCTCTTTTAACGCGATTTGAGAATGTCGCTCAGCACGTCTGGCCGCGATTCGTCCCGCACCAGATGTGGATATTTTGATCCGTCGTGATAATCGAGGCGGTAAGTTTTGTAATACTCGGTGTTTTCGATCAGCAACTCTAACGGATTTGAAGTGCCTTTGTTGATTTTCAGGGCATCGCTCAGGACATCTGGTGAAAAGCGCCGGCCATTTACGGCAATGACTTTCATTCCGGGACCAATTCCCGCTTTCGCTGCGGACATTCCTTCCACGGTGTCGGTGATATATCCGTTTTCTTCCAGGAGAAGCCCGATAGAAAACTCGGCGTTGATGCCTTTGTAGACTTCCGTCACCGACTTCATCAGTTCCGAAGGATCATCGTCATACACCAGCTTCCACCCGCTCCGCTCGATGCCGGTCAATGGCGCTCCCGGACCATGGTTAGTGAGGCGTTCGGTCCAGAATCCACGCCAGTCGTAGGGCGCGACCTGATTCAAAGTGTTCACCACATCATCGAACGTATACGTCTTCACTTCCGGCACTCCACCCTGGCCGCCGTGAAAGATGTGGCAAAAATCATCCATCGATTTTTGACCGTGGGTCTGCTCACGAATGATCGTGTCCACCCAAAGCCAGTTCAGAACATCTTCGTCGTAGTAGTCCACGGTCCTTCGCCAGGACTGCCACTGGTTCGGAGCACCCTGCATGGAGGGCACACCATCCGCCGTATCTTGCAGGTTGCGCCAGGTGCGGCCGGGAACGTGATCAAGTCGGGCCGCCATGAAGGCCAAGCTGTCGCGGAATTGCTCCGGGGTGCGAATGGCGCTCCGCGCACCTAGAACGTCGCCTAAATACGAAGTCAGCCCCTCGTAGACCCACAGCAGATCGTCCTGCATGGTCTTTTGGTAATCGGAAGTTGCCAGATCGGCAGGGCGGCGGTATTTTCCGTTCCACGAATGAACATATTCGTGCGAGAGCAGACCGGAAGCCAGCAGTCTCCGATCGCTATCCACGAACGAGCGCTCCCAGGTGCGGCTATCGTCCGATTCGTGATGCTCCAATCCAAAGTGGGCTACGTGGTCGCTAAGGCTGTACAGAAAGTGATAATCGCGAAAGTGTTGCGCTCCGAAAAGCTTCTTGGCTTGATCGGTCATCGCTTTGTAGCTTTCAAGCAGTTCCGGCGGCGCATCGAGCGCGGCAGCGCTGTCCGCCGCGATGTCCATTTCCTGATGCGGATTCTCGCTTAATGGCACGATGCGCAGAAATTCTCCGGCAATCACCGGGGAATCGACCAAAGTGGTGAGAGAGGCCGGCTTGAATTTGATTTCCGTTCCCGACTGGTTGGCGATCGGCAGGGGCGTCCCGAATTTCCAGCCACTGGGCAAGCGCACGCTGGCCTGATAGGTGAGTTCGTCGGTGGTCCAGCCTGCCGGGTAAAGCAGCAGCGTGTTCCAGCTCAACACCGTCATGCGGTCGGTCGCGGATGCGGCAGCCGTATAAATTCCCTCTTCCCCAACCGGCGAGATAAAGTCGAGCGAGGCGTCTACCGAGGATACTCCGGCGGGCACTTCGACGTGGAACGTCCATCCGTCTTGCAAGTCGCGACGCCACTTCAACGTCTGCCCGTTGCCGGTGAACTTCAGTCCGGCTAAGTCCTCGATTGGGCCCGGTCGGTCCATGTTCGCCGGGAATCCACTTGGGATAATAGAGAGTCAATGTGCCGGGAGCAGCCGGGATCGACAGTTGTGCGTGGAAAATCTTGCGTGGCGCCTCGCTTGCATCAACCGCAATCGTGATGGTCGGCGCCGTAGGTTTTGAGGCTGCGACGGCGGATGGTATCACTGCCATACAAACTGCAACTGCCGACAACCAAAAACAACGAAACGTTGATGACATTTACAGGCTCCCAGTTCACACAGAGATGTGCAGCAATCGTGGACGAACTGATCACTATAACAGCCGGACATAACATGTCCGTATTGTGGACTGAGAACACGGCCAGGAATTGAGTCGGATCTACGGGGCGCGTTTGCTATGATTCTCACCGTGCCCAATCAATCGCATCGCGGCCGATTTATCACTTTCGAAGGACTCGACGGATGCGGCAAAAGCACTCAATTGGAGAAATTGGCTGGAGTGTTGCGCGCCCAAGGCCAGCATATCGTCGTAACCCGGGAGCCGGGAGGCACCGCAACCGGAGAGAAAATTCGCCGGCTACTATTGGACACGAAGACTTCGGGGCTCGCCCCGCTCGCCGAATTGGCTTTGATGTTCGCCTCCCGATCGCAGCACATTAAAGAAGTGATTCAGCCTGCCCTGGCGGAGGGACGCATCGTGCTTTGCGACCGCTTCACCGATTCCAGCGAAGCCTATCAAGGCGGCGGCCGCAAATTGGGCAGCGAGGCGGTGCTGGCTCTGCATCGTGTTCTGTGCGGTGGATTGCAACCCGAGCTGACGATCTTGATGGATTCCGACGTCGCCGCCAGTGTAGCCCGTGCCCGCCGACGCAACAAAACGACAAAGCAAAGCCGTGGTCACACGGATGAGAACCGCTTCGAGCAAGAGAATCGCGCTTTCTTCGGGAGGGTGCGAGACGCGTATCTGGCGATTGCAGCCCGCGAACCAGAGCGCGTCGCTGTGGTGGACGCACGGGGCAGCATCGAAGAAACTCATCGCCAGATCATGCAGGCGGTGCGGCGGAAAATCAGGCTGGGTGTGAAGACCGCCTGAATTCACCAGATCTGCCGAAGCGACTCCGTCCACGTGCGCGGACGACTTGGTAGTATCCTCAATTCATGGCCATAAGAATTGTCTGTGTCTCTGTGGCTTTGTGTTGAAAAGGGTTTATGGGCTTCTCTGATTTTCACGGGAATGGGGACACGCTCCGCCGGCTGCGAGAGATGCTGGCGCACGACCGGCTTCCCCAAGCTGTGGTTTTAGCTGGCCCGGCTGGTGCAGGCAAGTACACTCTGTCGCTGATGATGGCAAAGGCAATCAATTGCCTGGATCCGATCGTCGCCGACGGTCTTCCCGATTTCTGCGGCAAGTGTTCGAACTGCATTCGCATTGCGCAATCGGAAGACCTCGATGCTCGTTTTTCCGAAGCCGTCGAAGCCCGCGACAATCTGCGAGAAACCGACAAGAAGGAAACCCGCATTTTCGTCCAGACCCATCCCGACGTGCTGGTGATTCCACCTGATCCGCCGCAGATGATGATCAAAGTCGATCAAGTCCGGCGAGTCATCGAGACTATCTACTACCGGCCGGGCGAGGCTAAAGAGCGAGTTTACATTTTTACCGAATCGGCTTTCATGAAGGAGGCAGCCAACTCCTTGCTGAAAGTTCTGGAGGAGCCGCCGGAGTTCGCAACCATCTTCCTTCTCACGGAAAACGCTGGCGCGCTGTTGCCCACGATACGGTCGCGCTCCATGATGGTTACGCTGAGTGCGTTGACTACCGACGACATCGAGCAATATCTGGCGAAACATCGTCCCGAGTGGAACCCAAAACAGCGGGCACTGGTGGCTCGCCTCTCGGAAGGCGCCGTTGGACGCGCTCGCGGTTTCGATGTGGCCACGTACACGGCGGCACGAACGCAGGCCCTGACCCTTTTGAAGTCGGCGTTGGGGGCCGGCGACCATTCCGAACTGTTCAAAATGACAGAGACGTATCGTGCCGGAGCCGAGGGCCGAGAGAAAACGGAGAAGCTGTTGCGGGCGATATATTCCCTGCTGCAAGACCTGATGTTCCTGCATTCCGGAACGCCCCAATTGGTCCGCAACACGGACATCGAAGGCGAACTGAAGAAACTGGCAGAATCGGCAGATTTTGCTTGGATTGCCCTGGCCTCGGAACGCCTGGCCGAAGTCGAGCGCGGGATGCGTCGGAATCTGTTGCGATCGTTGTCACTGGATGCGTTTGCAGTTGCGCTGGAGCGCTGAGGCAGGGACGCAGCATTCAGAATTCGGCATTTGGCACTTAGCAATTAGCGCTTGGTTCACGCCGGAGGAACAGGATACGAGTGGCCACGACCCAAACAGCGTCTTGGGCTATAGGCTAAGAGCTTGAGAAGCTAGGTGCTAAATGCTAACTGCTAAGCGCCAAGGCCGCCTCGCTTTCGCGATTGTCATTTCTGCCGGTCCTGTGCTACGGTATTGGGAAAGTTCACGCCTTCTAATCCACATAACAGTCGCGGCGGGTTGTGGCCCGCGTGTATAAAGCGTGCAGAACAGGTGGTGCAGTGGCTATGAAAGATGCGATTGATTCCATGCCGGCCGAGCGGACAATCGAACCTGAAGGTTTTGCCAACCGCAAGCTGATCCGCCCTTCGTTGAACCGTAACGACCACAGCCATTTAACCGCGCCCGTCAGCGAACGCCGGGATCGTCCAGATCGGCAGGAACGGAGCGACCGTCCCGAGCGCCATGACCGCAATGGCGGAGGCCGAAAGATCCCGCCTCAAGAGCAGACCAATGCCGAGAACTTTTACTATCAGAAGCAGATGCAGGCGAAGACGCCGATGGTGATCGTGCTGCGCGACGGCGAAGAAATCCATGGCGTCATCGAGTGGTACGACAAAAGCTGCCTCAAGGTTAACCGGAACGGCGATCCCAACCTGATGATCTACAAGCCTGCGATCAAATACATGTATAAGGAAGGCGAGAACGACAGAAAAAGCTGAGATTCAGACGCAGCAGCGACATTGCTCGCGACGGCTTCATGTTACTCGCCAAGGACCTCCCGTTGACAATCTCTGATATCTCCCTTAGCATCAACCACTTGGTGCACTGTTCCGACTCCAACGCCCGGGGGAGCCTCCTGTGATTAAACTCGACATTATCAATGAAGTGGTGAACAAGACTGGAATCACGAAAACCAAGGCTGAATTGGCCGTCGAAACGGTCTTCGAGAGCATGAAGCGTTCGCTTTCCAGAGGCGACCGCATTGAGTTGCGTGGATTTGGCGTGTTCAATGTTCGCCCCCGCAAGACGGGCATTGGGCGCAACCCGCGGACCGGCGCCGAGGTTTCGATTCCGCCCGGGAAAGCCGTGCGCTTTAAGCCCGGCAAGGAATTGCAGTCCATCGAGTGAAGTCCCGCAGTCCCACAAACACGCTCGTTTGGGTCGTCCTCGCCCGAGCATATTCTGACCTCGAATCGGAATCCTGATGCCTGAGTTCCTTCCTCCAGCTTCGTCGACTACCGAGTACTACCGTCCCATGGAAGTGTTTGTCGTCAGACCTCCCGAACAACGCTATTGGATTCATGCCGTGTTGTTGTTGGCGACGGTATTCACGACTGTGGTGGTCGGGTCGCGAATGGAATTTAACTTCCAGCACAACCAGCCGGCATTTTCATTGAATGACGACGCACTCGCCGCTATTTCCACTGCGTTGGATTTTGGCGAATCCGTCGCGCTTGCTCCTGGGAGTGCCCTTCGCCTCCACACTGATGCTGATTTTGCTTGCCCATGAGATGGGGCATTACCTGTGCTGCCGATACTACGGAGTCGCCGCGACGTTGCCGTTCTTCATTCCTGCGCCGACATTGATTGGTACGCTGGGAGCGTTCATACGGATCCGTTCGCCGATTCGCTCGCGCACGGCCCTGTTTGATATTGGAATTGCCGGACCCATCGCAGGCTTCGTGGTGGCGCTAACCGTGCTGGTTTTCGCCATGCCGTTGTCCAAGGTAATGCCCGCAGGCTTGGGCACGCAAGATATTCAACTGGGGTATCCGCTGATTTTTCGAGTGGTGTGGCGCCTGCTTCCGACGAATCTGCCCACTGCCAGCTTGGCTTCGATTTATCTTCATCCCACGGCGATTGCCGCCTGGGTGGGAATGTTTGCCACGGCATTGAATCTGTTGCCGGGTGGTCAGCTTGACGGCGGACACATCGTCTTCTCACTCGCGCCCCGCGCGCACAAGCTAGTTTCACGCTTTACGATTCTCGCGCTTATTCCGATGGCGCTTTATTTCTGGGCTGGCTGGTTGATCTGGGCCGTTCTGCTCCGAATCAGCGGGATGCGACATCCCATGGTGCCGGAGTGGCCGGGTGTGACCGGCGTCCGGCGTTGGGTTGCCGGGTTTGGGTTGGTCATGCTTATTCTCACTCTGGCGCCGGCGCCTTTGGGGCCGCACGGACGGTTGTTGGATTTATTACACGGAATACGGGATGCCTGGATCGAATGGCGATCCGGGCAATAGGTCGTTCCCGGAATAGCGTTCGCCGAGAAAATCCGCTGAGGGCGCTGAGAGTTCGGGCTGCTTGGTTGCGGATGAGTTGCAAGATATTGCACTCCGAGCATCGGAACCAGGAACCGCTTTGATCCACGGCAAATTCGAAATAGAATAAGGCGGCGAAGGGCCCGTCAGCCTCGCGCTTAGCCAGGAGACGCAGTGCACGTTCTTGTGACCACCGATACGTTAAGTGGAGTGTGGACGTACACGCAGGAACTGGTCACCGGACTGGTGAGTCGGGGCGTCCGCGTAACGCTGGTCAGTCTGGGCGACATTCCCCTGCCTCAACAGACTTCCTGGATGGACAGCCTCCACGGCTTAGAATACCGGCCGACGGCATTTCGCCTCGACTGGATGCAGGAGGCCGAGCAGGACCTGAAGGATTCTTCCGCATATCTTATTTCGCTGGTCAAGGAACTGAAACCCGATCTGCTGCATTTGAACCAGGTGTGCTACGGAAGTCTGCCGGTTGAGACTCCACGGGTGGTGGTGGCGCACGGCGATTTGATCACCTGGTGGAAGGAAGTCCACGGGCACGAGCCTAAGGAAAGCCGATGGATGCGCTGGTATCGCGAGGCGGTCACGCGCGGCTTGTGGCACGCGAGCGCGGTCGTCGCTCCTTCGGTGTGGATGCTGGATGTAATTCGCTCCTCCTACACCCGCCCCAAACGTGATGCCGTGATTTACAACGGGCGCAATCCGGTGTCGTTTAATCCGTATGTGAGCAAAGACGATTCTGTGCTTGCCGTGGGGCGCATGTGCGATGCTGGCAAACAAGTCAGCCTGTTGACCCAGCATACGCATCCCCTTCCAGTCTGCATCGTGGGATCGGAGACGGCGGTGGCTGACCCTGAAATTCCCATCCACACCGATGTGAAGCTTGCGATAGACGAGGTCCGGGTATCGTTAAAAGGGCCGCAGACGCAAGCGCAATTGCGCATGCTATATAGCCGCGCTGCGATTTACGCAGCCACCTCGCGCTATGAGCCTTTTGGAATGGCCGCGCTTGAAGCCGCATTTTCGCGATGCGCCATCGTCGCCAATGACATTCCATCGTTCCGCGAGATTTGGGCGGATGCCGCAATTTATTTTCAATCGAATGACGCCGACAGCCTGGCCGACGTGATTCGCCGCCTGCACGAGCACAAAGAACTACGCCACGGTTATGCCACGCGCGCCTATCAACGCGCCCGCGAATGTTTCACCGCCAAGCGCATGGTGGATGAGTACGTGAAGCTCTATCACAGCCTGATCAGCGCGAGAGCAGTGGCTGCGTAGGAACGCTGCCGGCGTTCCAGGTCAGGTTGGATCATTCCCGATTTGCAAGGCTTCGGCTTAGGATCTGAAAGTCGTTCTGAATTTCAGAGCTAGCCAGCTAGAAGACCCACCTCGAAACTGTTATCTTCAATTACGCAAATAACTTCAAGAGGAGATCTCATGGCTACCGTGAAAATTACAATTCGGCCCAACGGCCCTTATCGTGTAGAAGCCCCCGAAGGTGCGATTGAGTTGGTCGACGTCAATGGGACGCAGTATGACCTGACCGGCAAGCCGGCATTTTCTCTATGCCGCTGCGGAGGATCGGTCAATAAGCCGTTTTGCGACGGAACCCACAGCAAGATTGGATTTCAGGGCGCGGAGTTGGCGGTGAAGAAGGTGGGCCAGTAACATTGATGGGCAGTGAAGCGGTACAGTCCGACGTTTCCGCTCACCCCGGACAGCCGAGGCCGTCTCCACGTGTTCAGTGGATGGTTTTCGTTTTCCGCGACATGTAATCCATCAATAGATATTGGCCCAGCGTGTACGGTGTAGTGAAGTATGCCTTGCCGCGGCACATCTCCGTGACCTTCTGGACGAATTGCACCAGGCCGTAATCCGAGGCCAGCATGAAGGTATTAATCATGACTCCAGCTCGCTTGCACTTGGAAACTTCTTCCAGAGTCTGGCTGACGACCAGTGGATCGAGGCCGAAGGCGTTCTTGTAGATGCGGCCGTCTTCCAGCGTCAGTGCCGACGGTTTGCCGTCGGTAATCATTACGATCTGCTTCATGTCTTTGCGCTGGCGTTGAAGGATTCGTTGCGCTAAGCGCAGTCCCTCGCGCGTGTTCGTGTAATAAGGCCCGACTTTCACGCGCGCGAGTTGCGACAGCGGCACCTCCTCCGCTGAGTCGTGGAACAGAATCAGCGATAGCGAGTCGCCCGGATACTGGGTCCGTATCAGGTGCGAGAGCGCCATGGCGACTTTCTTGGCCGGAGTGAAGCGATCTTCGCCGTACAAAATCATGGAGTGCGAACAGTCGAGCATGAGCACCGTGGCGCACGAAGACTGGTATTCACACTGGTGCACCTGCAAGTCGGAATACTCGATATTCAGCGGCAGATTCATTCCTTCGCGTTGAATGGCGCTGGAAAGCGTTGCGGTGATATCGAGGTTAAGCGTATCCCCAAATTCGTAGGGTCGTGATGCGCCGCTGGCTTCGATGCCGGTTGCCATGTCGCGGGTATCGTGGCGACCAAAGCTCGATTTTCCTAGCGAACCCATCAAATCGCGGAGCGTCTTGAAACCCAGAAAGTCCAGGCTCTTGTCGGTGATTTCAAATTTCGCTTGTGGCTGCGCCTCTCCGGTCTGGCCACCCACGCTCGACCTTCGCGAGGGATCGTGCGGCTGATCGATGCTGATGTAGTCTTCCTGCTGCATGCGCTCGATCAGTTGCTCAATCAATTCATCGAACGTACCATCGCCCAGCATCTGCTGCACGCGCTCGCGCATCTGCTCGTCCAGCAAATTACCCTCGAGCAAGGCCTGCTCGATGGCCTGGCGCAGATCATCAAGCGTCTGCTCGCCATCGCCAAATTCATCGTACAGTAGTTCTGGAATCCGCTCTGCAACAGGTAATCCGCGAGTGCGCCGAGCAAGTCTTCCATGCTCATTTCGCCGGCGGGATCGGGGACGTATTTGCTGTAGCGAATGCGTTTCATAAGAAGCTGTCAGCAATCACGTTGAGAGCTAGTTAAACGACCGCCTCTGCCTGTGCGGCGGCTCTTCGCGTTCAAACGGTTTCTCGACTTGCTTCGGCTGCTTTTCACCGGCGGCGAAAACGCGCTCTTCGTTACGCCCAATGCGCTTGTGCGCGTGCAAGCCTTCCAGCACAAATTCTGCCGCGGAAACCTGCGCTTCCGCACTGTCTTTGGGGCCGACATTCAGCTTAACCAGCTTCTCCATCAATCCCTGGATCCCCCGCAGAGCCGGCAGCGCCTCGGCCGCGCCTGCGGCATCCGCTAACTGAATCTCGCCGCCCAGATCGAACCATTGCACGATCTGCTGCATGTCTACGCCTTTGAGATATCCATCGTAGGTTTTCGCGATAGCGGTTCGAATCAACTCCCGGCCCACATGGTCGGCGCCCTTCATTTCACCCTCGTATTCCAGTTCGAGTTTGCCGGTGATGGCGGGCAGTGCGGCGTAAACGTCTCCGATGCGCGGCACTACCAACTTCTCGTCATGGCGGATCGCTCGGCGTTCGGCATTCGAGATCACGTTTTCCATGCACGAAATTGGTAGGCGCTGGCTCACTCCCGAACGCTTATCGACCTTCTTGTCCTCACGAGCGGCGAAGGCGATGCGCTCGATCACTTCGTACACGTACTTGGGGATTTGCAGCTTGTATCCATCACGCCGCGTCCAGGCTTCTTGCGTGGTAATCGCGATGCCTTCTTCGATCGAAGCGGGATAGTGAGTGCGAATCTCCGATCCGATGCGGTCTTTCAGCGGGGTAATGATTTTCCCGCGAGCCGTGTAATCTTCCGGGTTGGCGCTGAACACCAGCGCCACATCGAGCGGCAAGCGAATCGGATAGCCCTTAATCTGAACATCGCCTTCTTGCATGATGTTGAATAAGCCAACCTGGATTTTCCCGGCAAGATCCGGCAGTTCGTTGATAGCGAAGATGCCGCGATTGGCGCGGGGCAACAACCCGTAGTGCACCGTCATTTCGCTGCCAAGTTCGTGGCCGCCACGCGCTGCCTTGATGGGATCGATGTCGCCGATCAGGTCGGCAATCGTCACATCGGGCGTCGCCAGCTTGTCCACATAGCGCTCATCGCGGGTGAGATAGGCAATCGGCGTGGCATCGCCCAGCTTTGCAACTTCATCGCGGCAACGGCGACAAATCGGCGAATAAGGGCTGTCGTGAATCTCGCAGCCCGCAATGTAGGGCGTTTGTTCGTCGAGCAACGTGGTCAGCGCGCGTAAAATGCGGCTTTTGGCCTGTCCGCGAAGACCGAGCAGAATAAAATTGTGACGGGAAAGAACGGCGTTGATAATCTGCGGCACAACCGTATCGTCGTAGCCGACGATACCCGCAAAAATCGGCCCACCATGGCGCAGCTTCGCCATCAGGTTATCGCGCAGCTCGTCCTTTACCCGACGGGTACGCAGTCGCTCTTCGGAAAATGGGCTGTGACGTAACTCGCCGAGTGTGCGCGGAAGACTCATGACAGAAAACTCCCCGGAAGAACAGCTTCTGAGCCGATTATACGCGCTTCATATCATCCGCCGTGGCCGTTGCCGCCAGCTTTATGGCGCACATAAGTGGTCCGGCGCATGGTTGGCAGGATATTTTCGAAAAACGAAATCACAGCTCGCAGCCGCTGGGCTTCGGATTTCATCCCCAGCAAAGTCTGCTTGAAGTCAAGATCCAGCGGAAGCGATGCCGCGAGATGAAACGAGAGTTGCAGTGGGTCGATTTCGGACGACTTCTGCGGTGTGGCTCCGGCCAATGCCATGATCTCGCGTTGCAACTCCACGGCCCGTTCGATCTCTGGTTCCGACGCTGTGTCGCTTCCGTCCTCCAAATAGAAAACCTCAGCCCGCAAGAATGAGCGTTCCTGGTTGAGTTGCATGACTTCGAAACGGCGGCGGCCTTCGGTGACGATGTCCATGCGCCCGTCTGGATATTTCTGGGCGACAGAAATGATCTCCGCAGTGCAGCCAATCTCGGCAAGTTCCTGCTCCTTGGCACGCACCACCCCGAACGGCTGCTTGCTATCCAGGCACTCGGAGACCATTTCGCGATAGCGCGGCTCAAAGATATGCAACGGGAGCGGCGTGCCCGGGAATAACACCAGATCCAACGGAAACAGCGGCAGCAGTGCACTCACCCACAACCTCCGAAATATTCACCGACCCGCGGGGCGATAAGGATTGTACGCCACCAGCTGGCGAGAGACACCTTGACTTGCGAGTGCTCGGAGCATTAGAAGCACAAGATGGATCCAAATGGAGAACTGCGCGGGAAGGTGGTCGTCATCACTGGGGCATCCATGGGCATCGGAGAAGCGATGGCCAAACTTTTCGCCGACCGCGGCGCTAGTGTTGTCTTACTTTCCCGCGATGCCGCTCGCGTCGAGGCTGCGCGCGGGCGAATTGGGAATTCCGAGCATACTCTCGCTTTGGCCTGCGACGTTCGCAATCGCGAGGAGATTGACCGCGCCCTCGGGCTGACCCTCCATCACTTCCAGCGCGTCGATATATGGATCAACAACGCAGGCCATGGAATCCTGGACTCAGTCGCAAACGTGGATATGGCAGCCTGTCGCGAGACTTTCGATACAAATTTCTTTGGCGCAGTCGAAGCCATGCAAGCCGTGATCCCCGTTATGCGGCAACAGGGGTCGGGCACGATCATCAATATTTCAAGCGTCGCGGGACACATTCCAATTCCCTTTCACGCCATGTACAGCGCGACCAAGTTCGCGATGAACGCCGTCGGCAAAGCCGCCCGAATTGAACTCAAGAACTCCGGCGTCAACGTGCTGACGGTATGTCCGGGGTACGTGCGGACCGATTTCAGCGCGAATGCCCTCAAAGGCAAAGAGTTGAAACAGGTTCGCCCAGCACGAGTTCGAGGGATCACCGCCCAGCGCGTCGCCAACGCGGTGTTGCGCGGTTATTTGAAGAACAAACGTGAGGTGGTTGTGCCCTGGACAATGCATCCGGCAATCAAGATCTATCAACTCTTCCCCGGACTAGTGGAATGGTCGATGGTGAGAATGGCGCGAGAGAGGGAGTAGGAGCGGCAGACCGCGGGAAACGGAGCGTCTCCCCGGCAGCGCGAGCAACTATTTCAACTCCTCAAGCATGGCCGTCATCTCCGATTGCGCATGACTATTTCCCGTGCGCCTGGCCGAAGAAATTCCGTCCACCAGCATCCTTTTCGCTTCATCGCTTCGACTCGCGCTGGCCAGGGTTTGTGCAGCCATAAAATATCCTGCTGTGTAGTCGGGATGCGTCGCCAGAAGTTTGCCGAATTCCTCCAGCGCGCGCTCCACTTCCCCGGCTTTCGAGTATTCCATTGCCAAGCCGTAACGCGCGAAGGCGTCGTTGGGATTCTGCACGAGGACTTCGTTGAGCATTGCAAGGCGATCCATGAAAGAGTCTCAGTTCGAAGAATACTACAGGACTGAGGTCACGCCGCGACGCGATGGCACTTTGGACGGACGCGGCGTTCTCCTCTCCGCGTTCGCAAAGCCGCATCGCCGGAACAGTCTTCATCACTAGCGGGCGAACGACCCGCTGAGTACAATTCTTTCATCCTTAAAGTGGAGTGCTACAAGTGGCGTGCCCATTTTTCATGCCAACGATCAAGTTGGACGATGGCGGCTGGCAGCATCCGTCGCGCCTGCCGTTGGGTGCCGGCTGGAATGGCCGCTGCTCCGCTCCCGGTTATGAAGACGCCGAACCGACTGACCAGGAGCTGCACGAACTTTGCAACCTAGGGTACGCCGTTACCTGTCCGCGACTACCGCGAGAGCGAACTTGTGATGCCGTGAGATTTTCTATCGCCCGCGATCAGGGCAATCGATTGCACTTTCATGTCGTCTGCGAGTCCGGTCATGCGCCCGCCAGCCACAGTATGCTGGAATACGACGTCGTTGGCAGCGAGTGGATCTCCGCACATCCTGACGTGCGCATTCAGAAAATGGCGGAATGTTATTTGCAATCGTGCTTACTGCGTAGAATTCAGCCCGCCTCGACGGGCCATATGTCAAAGGCTTCCCCGAGCCCAACTCCATGCCCAACCCTATGAACGAGAATACCGATTTCACGCTGCCGCGCCCCGTCCGCGACTCGCAGTCCGAAATGGCCGAAATAGTGCTTCCGAACGATACCAACCCGCTAGGCGCTCTCCTTGGCGGACGCCTTATGCACTGGATCGACTTAGCCGGGGCCATGGCTGCGCACCGTCATGCCCGCAACTACGTGGTAACGGCGTCGGTGGATCACATCGATTTCCTTGTCCCGGTGCATGTCGGCGACCTCGTGATTCTGCGTTCGTCGGTCAATCGTGTGTTCCGTAGCTCGATGGAAGTTGGCGTCAAAGTCTTCGTAGAAAACTACATTGCCGACGAATGCCAGCACGTCAGCTCGGCATATTTGACATTCGTCGCCATTGACGCAGGCGGCCGTCGCTTACAGGTCCCGGCGGTGATACCCGAGAGCGACGATCAGCGCCGCCGCTATGACGATGCCGGACGACGGCGCGACATCCGCCGCAACGAACTGGAACGTCGCCGTAACATGAAAAGCTGATCGCAATCGTTCCTTGTATTGGCCTTATTCACCGACTGCATTTTGCCTCTTACCATCACCTTTCATTATTTGTTTCCCCAACCGGTTACTGCCGCGGCCATGCAAGCGTTGTTCACCAGTCAACCCAATGCGCCGCTGGTGATCGTCGGTCAATCCGACATGGAAGATCATGCAATTGACAATCCGACTCTGGTGCCAAGAGAGCTGAGTTTCTGACTTTTCAAAGTCGAAGCCACGCTCCCCTCCAGGATCATTTAAACTACTGCTCCCATGGCGTCTCGTCTGCAGGGCAAGGTCGCGATTGTTACAGGAGCGGGCAGTGGCATCGGGCGCGCTTGTGCCCTGGCTCTGGCCCACCACGGCGCAAAAGTTACTCTGGTGGGACGTCGCCTGGATCGCCTGGACGGAGTCGCTCGCGAAATCGGCGAATCGGCTCTGGTGGTCGAAGGCGATGTTTCAAAGAACTCGCAAATCGATCGCGTGCTCGAGCGAACCATCGACCGGTTTGGCGCTATCAATGTCCTGCTGAACAACGCGGGTGTTATGCATATCGGTAGCGCCGAACAAATTACCGAAACTCAATGGGATGAGACTTTCAACGTCAATGTTCGCGCGCTGTGGCTGCTTTCCCGCGCTACCCTTCCCCAGATGCGCAAAGCCGGAGGCGGCTCCATCATCAATATGGCCTCGGTTCTCGGAATTAACGGAGCCCGTAACCGGGCTTCCTATGCACCATCAAAAGGCGCAGTGGTTCTCTTGACGAAATGCATGGCCGCCGATCATGGACATGAGAACATTCGGGTAAATGCAATTTGCCCTTCGTTCGTCGAAACCGATCTCACTGCCGCCGTGGTGAGGAATTCTCCCAATCCAGAAAAAGTTCGCGCCGAACGAATCGCCGTACACCCCATCGGCCGACTCGGCGAGCCGAAAGACGTTACGGGGCTCGCCGTCTATCTCGCCAGCGATGAATCTTCATGGGTGACCGGTGCCGTGTTTCCGGTGGATGGAGGGTATTTGGCGGTGTGAGGGGGCATTCAGCGATCAGCACCCGGCAGTCAGCATTTAGCAGGCGGCGCTTAACTCTGCTCACGACTTTCCCCTGTGGTCCCCAGTGTCCTCTGTGGTTAAGCCTTTCAACCCACCAAGAGCCTCTGGAAACTTTCCTCGCGCATCGGTAGTCTAATCAGCAGGGATGTTCCGGCTTCCGAACTGTGCATTGATGAAGCATACAAGACTCATTTTTGCCGCCTCATTGGCCTTTGTGCTTTTGGGAGCGGCATTTGCGGCTCCTGATCCGGTCGCTCCAGTTCTCCCCAAACAATTTGGCGGTTGGCAAATCGCCGGTTCTGCCCGCATCAGTAACGACCCGGCCATGGCCGACCCGGTGAATGCGGCGGTGCTTAAGGAATACGGCTTCACCCACTTCGAATCTGCTACCTACACCCGCGATGACGGCCGCAAGCTCGACGTAAAAGCCGCCAGCTTCGCCGACGCCAGCGGCGCGTACGGTGCTTACACGTTTTACAAGACGCCGCCGATGCTGATCGAGAAGATCGGCGACGATGCCGCCTCCATGGACGAGCGTGTCCTCTTCTATCGTGGAAACATTCTGGTGGACGCGTTATTTCAAAAGTTGTCCGCCATGTCTGCGACGGAACTGCGCGAACTCGCAGATGGGATCCCCCTGCCATCGGGGAGCACCCGCAATCTCCCTAGCCTTCCAGGCTATCTCCCGACTCAGTCGTACCTGAACCTGAAGAACTCAGCCAAGTACGTCGTGGGACCTGCGGCATTGCAAAAAGTGGAGGCCCCCGTCCCGGGCGAATTGGTCGACTTCAACGCTGGAGCAGAGGTCGTGATTGGGAAGTTCAACAGCTCTGGCGGCGATGCCACTCTGATGCTCATCTCCTACCCGACACCGCAGATCGCGGCCGATCATCTGCGACGCATCGCGGGCAATCCTTCCGGCTCCGGAACAGCGACCGAATCCCCTGTCTCGGCCAAACGCACCGGCCCCATTGTGGTGATCGCATCGGGTCCGCTGTCGCAGTCCGAAGCAAAGACCCTGCTGGCCTCGGTGAATTACGACGCCAACGTTACCTGGAATGAGAACACTTACTTCACTAAGAAAGACAATATTGCCAACCTTCTGGTGAACGTAATCATTCTTTGTTTCGTCATTATTGGGTTCGCTCTGGTTGCGGGCGTTGCGTTCGGAGGGGCTCGCATCCTCGCCCGGCGCCTCTTCCCTCAGCTCGGTTTGGTCCGCGCCGAAGACCGCGGATTCACGTCCCTCCATCTCTCCGAAACGGCTTCCGATCCTTCCACTGGCAAGATAACCCCATCAATCAAAACGGTTTAGCCTATCCGTAGACCGTTTCTGTCTCACAATGATTTACCCACAGGCGACTATTAACCCATTTCTTAAATGATTGAAAACAAAGATGTTTATTTCCGAAAAAATTCTTGACACTCCCCTTTTTAGGCTCATAAGATTTCGCCAGAAAGTTTTGACGGTATTGGACCTCCGTTAGAACTATTCTCCCTTGAAAGAAAAGGCCGCCTTTTGCCGGGTGGCCTTTTCGTTTTGCCGGACAAGGCTGATACAGCGATGGACTCTCGTCCATCCCGAGCGCAAGCGAGGGTTGTTTCAGGGAATGCGACCGGGCGAAACCTTCCTACGCTATAGTTCGTAGACACACGTGACGGACGCTGCCCACGCCAGCAAGCGAGATGAATGACAGGCCCAATCAGGAGGCAATCATGTTCTGCGACAAATGCGGCAACGGAGTTCAACCGGACCAACGTTTCTGCAGCCGCTGCGGCAAGGAATTTTCAGGAACCGTTGTAGGGGGTTATCCGCCACGCGGTCGCGTGCGGGAACACATTCGCCTGCTGGGCATCCTGTGGCTGGCGTTCTCGGCGCTAAATGCCGTAGCAGCAGCCGTCCTTTTCGTTCTCGCTAACACCCTATTTCTTCATCTGTCCGTAAACGGAGGCCCTCCACCGTGGCTGCATCCCTTCTTTGGATTTCTTGCGATCCTGGTCGCGGCCAAAGCTGCAATTGGATTCGCTGTAGGATGGGGCTTGCTGCAACGCGAACCCTGGGCTCGCCTTCTGACGATCGTTCTTGCATTCCTGTCCCTATTCAACGTTCCGTTCGGAACCGCTCTCGGCATCTACAGCCTGTGGGTGCTATTGCCAGCGCAATCCGACGTTGAGTATGAGGAACAAGTTCGTACTTTGAACGCCACTTGATGACGTGGCAGCGCGCGTCAGGAGTATGGGAGAGTGAGCGGTTTCTCCCCTTTGGATCTCGTCTGTCGGATTTCCGGGTGGTTCGCCACCCCATCACGGGCGCCTACTGCAAGAATGTCTCAATCATTTCGATCATGACATTCGGCTTGCAGTTGAACACCGTATGGCCGCATCCCGGCACGATGGCTAACTCACCGTGCGGCAGCAAATGGTAAATCTCAACAAAGTGTTCCGGCTTTGTGTAGTCATCCTGATCGCCGGCCGCGATTAGTGTGGGGCATTGGATGGATTGCACTTTTTCTTTTGGAATGTCCGGCTCCGCCGCCTCGGCTTTGCCCATAGCCAGAACCAGCCGGTTCCACACCGCGCGGTCGGGATAAATTCTGTCGCGGCGCGCGATGAACTTCGCCGGCAATTGCTTCTCCAGTGCCGCCGGGTCGTTGTATGCATTGGCCTCACTCTCAGCCGCCGCCTTCGACCCAGACGACGCGATGGGGCCGCCGACGGCGATCAATTTATGGACTAGCTCCGGGTGGTTGATTGTCAACAGATACGAGGCCATTGCCCCTACGCTGAATCCAATCAGATCCACCGGCTCTTTGGTGATGTGCTGAATCACGGTTGCCGAGTCTTCCGCAAACAGCGCGTTCGAGAGCGGTTGGTTTCCAAGCTCTGACTTACCATGACCACGCAACGCGATGGCGATAACAGTATAGTGACGGCTTAACTCCGGAATGACGCTATGAAACTCGTCGATATACCCGAACAATCCGCCGTGAAGCATCACCAGCGGATGCCCCGAGCCATAAACTTCGTAGTAAATTTTCACATCTCCAACTTCGAGATAATGCCCAGCCTTGGGATTGTTTCCATACGGAATGTCTTCCGCAGTGGCAACTGCGAGTCGTAAGCAGACGAAAATCGTAAGAAACAGCGCGCGTTTCATTCCAAGATTTCCTTTCCTTCCCCGTGAACTCTGTGAACCCGTGCTTGCGCTCTGAGCCCGGAAGCCAGTTCACCTACTTCTGATCACCGAACAACCAGGTTCGAGAAGTACCCCTCACTATCAGTCCCTACCCAAAGCGCAATTTGCCCGCGACTATCGCCTAACTTCAAACCGTTTACGATGAGAACGGGCTGCTCAGCACCACCAACGTAGAGTCGCGCTCGATCTCCCGACACCGTGATCTTGATTTTGGTCCAGTTGTCTTCCTTCACGTCCGCATAGGATTCATAAACACCTGGACTCTCGTCCCGCAAGCGATGCCATGGAAAATCCGGATATGAACTGTACTGCGTAGTGTGATTGCGCCGCAGCTGGTCGTCGGCGCGCCCGTTTTGCTGTCGTATGGAAAAGCATTCGTATTGCGAGCCATGCGGTGCCACCCGAAATGCAATACCAACAAATCCCCGCACATTAGCCTGGGCTCCCGGACGCGGCACGGCAAGTACCTCGGCCTCAATCGTGCCGTCCTTGAAGCCGGAGCCCTTCAGTATCGCGATGGTCTCGCCGTTGGCAGGCTCGCCCGCGGCCGTGTGCCCAGCCTTGTTCACCAGTCGGATGGCAGAACGCCCACCATAGTTCACCAACTCCGGGGCGGTGCTCGTAACCTCCACCGCATCCAGCTTCGCGGTGTGCACTTCCAATTGCTCGACAACTAACGGAAATGCCGTGCCGACGCCATTACTTTGAGCGCAGGCATTGCCGCAAAAACTCGCGAACGATAGTGCAAGAACAAGCGCTGTGAAAATTCTTGCCATCCTTGCCCGCGTGAGAAATAGGTCTTCGATCACTTTCTCTTCACCGTCAGGTTGGAAAAATATCCCTCCGTAGTCTCATGCGCCCAAAGCGCAATCTGCCCGCGGGAATCACCAAGCTTCAGATCGTTCACAATCAAACAAGGGTGGTCAGCCCCGTCGACATAGAGCCGTGCTTTAGTCCCTGAGACTTCTATCTTGAGCTTCGTCCACGCCCCCGCTACCAGATCGACGTACGATTCATACACTCCGGGACTCTCTTTGCGCAGACGGAACCAGGGATAGTCCGGGTCCGATTCGTATTGCACAGAGTGGTTACGCCGCAATTGGTCATCGGCCCGTCCGTTGGTGGGCCGCAGATAAAAAGTTTCGCCACGGGCTCCTTGCGACTGCGAGCGGAAAACGACTCCCACAAAACCACGCATCTCCGCAGACGCTCCCGCGCGCGGTTTGCCGGCCACGTCAACTTCAATGGTCCCATCTTTGAAGTCAGTCCCTGTAACAGTTCCGAACATCGCCTGATCGCCGTTCCCGTGTCCCGGTAAGGGAACCAAATGGAGGGCGCGGCGACCGTCATAAGTCACAACTTCGGCCTTCGCATTCGCGAATTCCAATCCATCCAGAGAATCCAGGGGAAACGTCGAGAGTGTATCTTTGCTGTCCTGTGCCGCGGTGTCCTTTGCCGGAAAAGCTGCAGACAGCGCTATCATGAGCGCGAGGCAAATAGTTTTTCTGTTCATTGTTTTGATCTTGCCAAGAGATTTCCAGCCGTTCCCTTACTAAGCTGCGGCAGAGAGTTCCCTTTCAGCCGTCAAAATTGCCACTTCCTTCCATCGCGAGCCTCGCGAGATGCGTTGTCCACCATGGAATTGACCGAAGTTTGAAACTGTTCATTCAAATCTTTGTCACCATGCGTGAACTTCGGCCGGAAAGAATCGACATTCACTACTTTCTGCATGTCCTCCACGGTCACGGCACCCTGCTCTTCTGCGGCATTGACCTGGCTTGTCACAGATGCGATCAGGTCCGCTTCCAGCGTCAGCACATTCTTATCGCGCATCGCCGGACCATGTCCGGGAATGATCACTTCGACATCGAGTTGGCTCAGTTTCCTCAGGCTTTTCTCCAGTTGGCTCAGCGGAAGGTTGCTGTTCGACTTCGGTATGGGAAAAGAGATCGTGTCGCCGGTGACCAGGACTTTTTCTTTGGGAAGATAAAGAACAGTAGTGCCGGTTGCGTCCCCCATCACGCTCATGAAGCGAAGCTCTCGCCCTCCGTGCCGCAGTATGAGCTGATCGGTGTAGGTCAGAGTCGGGTAGGTACGCTTTGTGTTCTTGAGTTCGCCGACCCAGTCTTTCAAGAGCAGCAAGTCGTTTTCATCCTCGTGGCGCTGTTCGGCGGTCAGCGGCTTTCCTTCTGCGTCCTTGCCACTGTTCACTTCTTTGTCAAAGGCATCCTGAGACTTTTTGAGATTATTGGTCCACACCGGCGGCCACGACTTTGCGATGTTCACCATGTAGCGCCGCGACTCTTCCGTCGAAATGATTTCAATATTGGGAAATGCCTCGGCGAATACTTCATTTCCGGACCAATGATCGGGATGGTGGTGCGAATTCACCACGTAGCGCACTGGCTTGTCGGTAATCTTGCGAATCTCCGCAAGCAGAGTTCGAGCGCTTGAGGGTCGGGTGAAAGTATCGAATACCAGCACGTCATTTTCATTCACAATCACGATCGAATTGTCGTCAGGTACGAATCCGTCGGGCGCCGACATGAACTGATAGATACCGTCCGCAATCTGTACCTTCTGAATCGCGATCTGCATCTGCGCTGCACCGAATATCGGCCATCCGCAAGCAAAACAAATCACCAACATCGACCGAATCAAACGTGATGCCATCGAACTATCCATCCACTCCTCCATTGACCCTTCATTGAGATCCCCCACGGTCCTGTTGACTGGGGTGAAGGTTTTCTTCACCTCGGTTCAATCAGGCGGGAACACGCAGCAACGCTGCATCGTCGGAAGCTCCCACAAACTGAAGTCTTAGATTAGTGTTCGGCTGGCAGGCTTGTATTGTATTTTCTTGCCCTGGCATATTGCCCGGGGGTCACGCCCATCATTCGCTTGAACGCATAAGTGAAATGACTTTGGTCGACAAAACCTGTCGCGGATGCGGTGTCGGAAATCTCCCGCCCCGACCGCAGAAACGATCTTGCGTGCCTTATGCGCAATTGCACCTGATAAGCATGCGGCGGCATTCCGACATTTCGACAGAACGACCGGTGCAGGTGGAACGGGCTTAGCCCTGTCAACTGGGCCAGGTCTCGAAGCGGGACACGATCTGCGTAGTGTTCGTCAAGAAACTGCTTCGCTCGCCGCACCGCTGCGTGTTCTTGCCGGCAATTGCGAGATGGAACGCTGGTTGCGCTGCACCGCGTTACCAACTGATGCAGGAAAAGAGAAACAGAAGTATCCCGGTGTAAAGTGGCCTCCCGAGTTTCCAGTAACCGATGGAGGTGCAGAAAGCTTGCCATCACTGGCGCGTCATTGACCAGGCCCGAACGGAAGTCAATCGTTGAAACCACCCGCTCGGTAAATTGCTCGACCAGAGTTTGCATCGCCCCGTAATCGATGAACATGCATCGAAAGGTGCAGCCCAGTTTACTGTTGGCGTGGACTTCTCCCGGAGGAATGACGACAAAAGAGCCGCCGGGAGTGGCATAAGACGCACCGGAACACTCCAAGTGCCCGTGTCCTCCCATGATCGCCGCCACGTACAATTCATCGTGCCAGTGCCGCGGATAGCTTTGCGTTACCTTCCGGCCGCGATGCAGTTCGATCGCCTCAAGTCCAGCCGCGCGCCAAATTTCCGGAGTCGGCTCTTTCCCTGCTCCACCCTCTCGATCCGAATCTTTCTTTGCGTTAGCTGCTCTCATCGACAATGAACCGGCCTCATTCCCATAGACGTTTTCGGGCTCGATCGGTCACTTTCCCAGGTGTACCGAATGGCCGCGGAAATTCATCAATCCAGCCACCACCGTGAAAGAGCGGCCTTTACGCCTCCCCCGCCCCCATTTAGAATCGAAGTCAGGCCGACGTAGCTCAGTTGGTAGAGCAGCCGATTCGTAATCGGCAGGTCACCAGTTCAACTCTGGTCGTCGGCTCCATCACTTCAGTCAAGACCCTGCTGGCCTGTTTCAGCGCTTCGTCAGTTTGATCCGACACGAGTCGCTATTTCGGTATACTTCGGGTGGATTTCGACCGAAGCTAGATGGCTACTCTAGAATCGTCCCCTAAGAACGCCACGTCGCTCAAGAATACCGTTCACATCTGCAACGCTGTGATGGCGGCGTTTCTGCTTTATGCCTCGCTGGCCTCACTGACCAATGCTGTTCGACTGGCGCGAGTACCCTTTCAACTTGACTACGAAGAAGGCAATGTTCTCAATGCCGGCGTGCGGATCAATGCTGGTCTGACCCCGTACGCGGCGGCGGGAAGCTGGCCTGTGGTGTTGAATCCCTATGGCCCAATTCCTTATCACATCACCGCGTTCCTGATTCGCTCAGTGCCACCTTCTTTCTTTCTACCTCGCATTGCGATCGCCGCCAGCGCTGCGCTGATTGCGATTTTGGTCGGGTTGATTACTTACCGCTTTACGAAAAGTTGGCGGATCGCCGTCAGCTTCGGAGCTGTTTTCCTCACGCTGCCCTTGGCACAGGAGTGGATGCCGGTTCTTAGAGTCGACTTTATGGGACTGGCTTTTTCGCTCCTCGGCTTGTGCCTATTTCTGAGCGCACGATGGCTGAAACATTTGGCTGTGCTCTTTTTTGCGGGTGCGTTTTTCTGCAAGGTCACTTTTGTCGCCGCGCCCCTGGCCTGCGCGGCCGTGCTTATCAAGCAAAAGCGATGGCGAGAGCTGGCGTACATGACCGTAGGCGGAGTCGTGCTGCTCGCTGCTGCCCTCGCTCTATTGCGACGAAGCACTCATGGCGCCTTCCTGTTTCACCAGTTCGGAACGCATGTCGACCCTTGGTCTTGGGGAAACTATAGCCGGCACACGTTAGCCGTGCTGGCGGAGTCCTCGGTGTTGGTTGCATTAGCCCTTTGCGGAATCATTCGGCTGCGTCGCTTCGATCTGCCTCTGGCTTACCTGCTTATGGTTGGGGTTGGCACAATTACTCTGTTCAAGGCAGGTTCGGAAAGCAATCATCTGCTTGAACTGGAAGCCGCGCTGTGCATCTCAGCAGGACTGGGGATGCAACAATTGCAAACTATGCGGTCGCGCGCCGCTGTCGTCCTGGTCGTGATTGTGGGCAGCGTGCTTGTGGTCACTGCCATGCAGCATCGCGCAATGTATCGCATTGGAGGGCTGGTCGAACAGTGCCCCCAGGCTTACGCATACATTCAGAACCATCAGGCCGTGCTGTCGGAAAATGTCGGCGCCCTGGTGCTTACCGGCAAACCTGTGCTGCTATCAAACCCTTTCGTTTATGCGCAACTGGTCAGGAGTGGAAAGTGGCCGAATGGCAAGATTGAGGAAATGCTCCAGGAAAGATCCATTGATCTGGTGATGATAGGCAAGCCGGCAATCATGCAGCAACGGTGGTCGCAGGCAGCTCTCGCTGCACTCGCCGCCAACTATCATCCAACGCGGCAGTTCGTTTGCCCGGATGCAGCGATCGCATACGAACCGGGGCCGAAAGACTAAGTTGGCAATTGTTACTGAGTATCACCGTTCAGTTCGATGCTCATGGGATCGGTTGCGCCTGAACTGCTGCCCCACATCGCTGAGCTTCCCCACAACGCACTGAAGGCTTCGGTCGTGCTGCTGCCCCACATCGCCGAGCTCCCCCAGAGGGCGGAACTGCCCCACATCGCAGAGCTGCCGCCGACAAACGCGCTGGGGCCCCAGACTCCGGCGGCGTGCCACATCGGCGAACTGCCCCAAACACCCGAGGCGTCGGCCATGAAATACACACGGTCGGTTTTCTTGTCGTAAACAGCGGTTGGCGATTTCGCGCTGAGGTTTCTCCAATCGTTGCGATTGCCATCACCAAATTCGCGCGTAGGCATGTCGAAGTCGGACAATGCTGCCTGCAGATCAAGATAACCAGTGCCCACGGTGAACACGTCGTATTGAATCGTATAGGTGGTGCCGTCCGTGTTAATGGTGGTGTACTGGGGAAAATTCTTGTAAGCGGTCTTCATCAGACGCGCTTTTACTTGGTCGGGTGTAAGCGAGGGAAACCGCTGCAGGAGCAGCGCGGCCGCCGCGCTTACCACTGGCGTCGCCATGCTGGTGCCGCTCAAAGTGAAGTACTTCGCGGATGGCGGTCCGCCATCGCCGACGTGATAGTAGCCAACTGGCGGCCGGTTGCCGGGATATTCCGTGACCAGCGTGCTTCCCGTAGCCTGCAGAGAAATTACCAGATTGCCCGGAGCGACCAGGTCCGGCTTAACCACGTGATCGATAGCAGTCGGACCCTTCGAACTATAGGTGGTCATGACGTCGTCACCGCGGTCAGGCGTACCCATGCTGTTCATGGCGCCGACCGTGATCACGTAAGGATCGTTGCCGGGAGCGTTGATGGTTCCGTACCCTTCATTGCCAACCGAATCGTTGCGTCCGTCGTTGCCCGCCGCTACTACCACTACGATGCCGGCGTTCCATGCCGCTTCCACCGCCTTGCACAGCGGATCCTTCTGGTAGCTTTCATACACGGGCCGTCCCACCGACAAGTTCATCACGCGAATGTTGTAGGTATCTTTCAGTTGGATGGCCTTGTAAATCGCATTGATCACCGAAGTGTCGGTGCCTGTTCCCGTAGAATCCAGCGCGTGAAAATTGAGCAGCGTGGCGTTGGGTGCGATTCCTTGCAGCGGAACATCGCAGTTCGGACACTGCGAAGCGGCAGCGTTTCCGGCAATGATTCCGGCAACGTGCGTTCCGTGTCCGTATCCATCGCTTGTGCCTCCGCCAATCGTATCGTAGTTAAACACCACTCGCGATTGCGTCTTGTCGGCGGTTCGAAGATCACCAATCGGGAAAATTCCGCTGTCGATGACGGCAACACCAACACCTGTACCGTCCAGCCCAACTCCCCAGGCGTAGTTTGCCAGCACCGCGGCAGTCGTATTGTTGAGCGCGCTGCGCATCGAGCGGTTGGGCGACACGTAATCCACTTCTCCGTCCTGCGACAATGCTTTCAGTTGCGACGCAGGCAGCTTCGCATGCAGCGCCTTGATGAACGAGAAGTCGTCAATCACCGTACCGCCGCGGCTCGTAATCTTGGCCCAATGAGCGGCGGTGATCGGAGTCGTAAACCGGACTACAACGTCCGCCGAATTATTGTCGGTACGCCCAACCAGTTCCGGCGCCAGCGTTGCGATTGCAACTTGCGCGACGCTCGAGGTGGCAACTAACAGTAGAGCCAATCCGAGCAAGTTCCTCTTCACAGGAAAAGCCTCCAATGTCGAAATCAACATGGGTTACTGTGCAGGGGTGGGGCCAAAGCAGGGCACGATAAGCTATTGGTAATAAATGCGATACACAAGGGACACGGTTTCGACCGCGGAGACAAACTGTCCCACCCCTCTCGGAACGGGACAATCTGACGCAGGATCCAACCGACGGACACACCGCTCGCGCTCCAAAACGGATCTCGCTCTGAATCGCACGGCCCATACGCTTAGGAAGAACGAGGCTGGATAGTTTTGGACCTTTTTTGACCTCTTGACAGCTCTGGAAAGGCCGTGGTTGCGAACCAGACACGCCCACCCAAATGTGCAAATCTCAAAGGTTGCTTGAAATTATCGGCTCGCGGGAGAACCCATCGCAAACCTCTGCAAATACCCTATAACGCCGCAGGTTGGTATGACTTACAGATAACTTTACACGGCTCCAGAGGCGCCTCTGTGCGCCTGCCGTGAACATCAATCACCAGACAATCCACCCTTCCACAGTCTTTTCCACAGCGCGCGTGCCTACACAAAGTGCGGGAAATCACCCTATTCCGGCGGAGCCATTCCGTCAACTAGCATCGATTCAAATCTTGTGGAATTCTTGAGGAAAGCCAGGTTCACCCGGCCCGTGGGGCCGTTACGCTGCTTGGCAATAATGATCTCCGCTTTGCCCTGCAAGTCAGGATCGTCCTGCTTGTAAACCTCTTCGCGAAAAATGAACGCGACTACGTCGGCGTCCTGCTCAATCGACCCCGATTCGCGCAAATCAGATAGCTGCGGACGGTGATCACCGCCCCGGCTTTCCGGCGCGCGGCTAAGCTGAGAAAGCGCAATCACCGGCACCGCCAATTCCTTCGCCAAGGCCTTCAGCCCGCGCGAAATAGCCGACACTTCCTGCGTGCGGTTTTCATACCGGCGCCCTCCGCCCGACATCAGCTGCAAATAATCCACAATGATCAAATCCAGCTTGCCCTGCGACTGCATCAACCGCCGCGCCTTCGCGCGCATTTCACTCAACGCAATCCCCGGCGTGTCATCGATGAAAATCGGCGCGTGCGCCAACTGCTCCATCGCGTGCACTACCTTATTCATATCCTCGCGCCACAGCGATCCGGTGCGCATCTTATGCGAGTCCACCCGCGCCCGCGAACATAGCAGCCGCAACAGCAAAGCCTCGCGCGACATTTCCAGCGAAAACATCCCCACAACTTTCTGATCTTCGATCGAAGCGTTCTCCGCGATGTTCATGGCAAACGCTGTCTTCCCCATCGACGGCCGTGCCGCAATAATGATCAAGTCCGACTTCTGAAACCCGCTGGTCATCTCGTCCAGATCGGTGTAGTGCGTCGCCAGTCCGGTAATTCTCTGGCCACGTTGCAGCAGCGCATCCACCGAACCGAACGATTCTTTAACAATCTCCTGAATCCCCATGAAGCCGCGCCCAATGCGCTTTTCGGAGATCTGGAAAATCGCCGCTTCCACATCATTCAGAATTTCTTCTGCCGGATCGCTCTGCTCCGCCGCCCGCGCAATAGCCGCATTCGCCGCATGAATCAGGCCACGCAGCAACGCCTTATCGCGAACAATCTTGATGTAATGCTCAATGCTCGGCCGGTCCGGAACTCCGTCCACCAGCCCTGAGATATAGCCGACATCGCCGATCGCTTCGAGTTCCTTGCGCCGGTCCAACTCTTCAACCAGCGTAATCATGTCGATGGGCCGCGACGATTCCGCCAGGTCCATCATCCGCGAGTAAAGCCGGCGATGCGAATCCAGCGAAAAATCTTCCGGCTTCAGGTGTTCGGCCGCTTCGTTGTATGCGAGATTGTCCAGCAGGATCGCGCCCAGAATCGAGCGCTCGGCTTCCACATTTGCCGGCAAGCTGTGCGCGAGACTGTAATCAGTAGTGGCCAAAGTTCCTCGGCAAGTTCAGAAAAAAAATGTCAGATAACGTGAGCGCGATATTACTCAGAAAAGCGTTGTGAATGCGAAGTGAGCCCTTCGGAAAACGAGTCAAGAATACAATTTTCCCGGCCCAAAGCTTGCGTGGTTTTTTTCGCCGTCCCATCCCATCGAAGTATAGGGGAATAAAAAGCGAATATCAAGCGGAAGTTGTCGCCGATACCCGAGGTCACGCCTGTGATCCCTGTGCCCCCTCTGTGGTAAAAATCTTTACTTCAAGCCAAAAAATAAAATGCGGCCCGGACCAGCCATCCGAACCGCATTGCTTGTGGATGTCTCGTTCACACCCTCGCCGCCCGAAAGCGGTGAGGCACCCTCGAAACCGCGTCCGCAGAGGAACGCTCGTCTCTCGGTGCGCCCTTCAAGTCACGACCGGCAGATGTGAATCCGCTTCCCGTGACCCGCAGTGATCGCGGTACGCCGGCGGCTCAGTCCCACCCTGAGTAGGACTCTTTGAGGAGGCCGCAACGCCCAGGTTCCCTCCCATGCGCCGAGCGCATACTCGGAAACCCTCCAGCAGTTCACCCTCGAGAACCGCCAGAAAACGCCAGCTCAACCGCAACCCTTCGCAGCGCTTACAAAACATCACACGTTGTTTGCTTGGCGCTACTCTCATCCCGGAATCGGATCGCCGCAACAAAAAATCAGCGTCTCGCTGTGCAGAAACTGTGGAGGACAACACTTCTTTGTGGAAAGCGCTGGAAAAACCTCAGAAAATACCCAGCCACAGGTTCTCGCAGATGAACCAATTGGGGTATCCAGGACGCTGTCGCTTTGAACGATCCTGACCCGCGCAAATTCTCCAATTGCTTACCGCTCCCACCGCCCCTTCAGGAACCTAAACGACGCCTGCATCCGCTCCAAGGCGTTGCGTGGGAGTCTTGCCGGATCTATCTCCTTTTCTTCCGCCGGCTCCGCTTCTGCCATCTCCTTCGAGTCGCTCGCATCTTCATCTATTCCTTTCTTATCTATTCCTTCCTTCGCCGCTATCGCCTCCCGCAGCAAATGCCATGCCTCGCGGTAGGGTTCGTACTTCGAAGCCGGCAAATCGGGTTGAAGCGTGACCCATTTCATACCTTGAATCAATGCCGCCGGAATGATGTACCACGTATCCGTCGGGATGACGTAGGCAGCCACGAAATCAAACGATCCTACCGGGTACGGCCGATGCGCCTGCACGGTGCAAACGTATCCTGAAACTGGTCGGTTTACTGTTGACTTGACCTGCACGCTGACGAAGCGTCCGGTATTGCCCACCACAAAGTCATACGGACACATGTCTCCCCACGGCTTGCTGACCGGGAATCCACGCTCATGCGCCTTGGCCATGAAAACCGACTCCGCCCATTCGCCGCGCCGCTTGCGGTTGGGAATTTTGGCTCCACGATCTCGACCTCGCATCGACCCTCCCAAAGAAGAAGCAATCAAAACCCAAAATTTGCAAAATATCCCTTGTTCCCTATTGGGAATCCGCAACAAAGCCAGAAGCAACGAAAAACCGAGAAAAGACAGCCGAAATTCCCAAAACGGGAAGCCTCCTGGAAACCTAGCCATCTAGGTTTTTCGGCCTTCCAAAGCTGTCCACCGCGTCTAGCGCGGGCGCCTCCGCCCGGGACGCCTCCACGCCGAGCTCACATTCCAGTCTTTCTTGTGATATCATCTGCGCGCTTTCGAGGTGAGCTATGAAAAGCCAAGCGCTGCCACCGCATTGGATGGTGTCTTTCGTGATTCTTTTAACCGCGGCGGTTGCCGTTTTATGCCCGGTTGCCGAAGCACAGGTCTATCTTTTTGGCCTCGCCGATTTTCAGGCCAGCAACAATCCTTCTGGGGTTGTCATCGGGGATTTCAATGGTGACGGGCGTCCCGACATGGCGGTTTCCGATTCACAGAATAATCTTGTTACCATCCTGCTCGGGTCGGCCAATGGAGGTTTTGTGGCCGGCGCAACCTACTCCATGGGGAGCGGGGCGTCGGCGCTGGCCGCGGAGGACTTCAACGGCGACAAGAAGCTTGACCTCGCGGTGGTCAATACGAACTCGGGCACGGTTTCCATTCTGCTGGGGAATGGCGACGGCACATTTCAAAGCCGTACCGACTATCCGGTGGGCCAGAATGCAATCGGAATCGTCGCAGCCGACTTCAACAGCGATGGGAAAATCGACCTCGCGACCATCAGCGCCGCTGACAGCTCGATCGCAATTCTGCTCGGCAAGGGCGACGGTAGCTTCGAAGTGCAGGCTCTGATTCCGGTACCTTCTGCCCCCGCTACGCTACTAGGCGGCGACGTAAATGGGGACGGCAAGATTGATCTGGTCATATCCAATTACGGCTACCCGGGCATCACCACCGTTCTAGTCAGCAAAGGGGATGGCACCTTTAAGCAGGTGCAGTCACAGAACCCCGGTTATGCGTCCGCGGTGGCAGTGGGTGACTTTAACCGCGATGGCAAGCTGGATACCATTTTTGTGGCCAACGGCGTTTACTTGTCGCTCGGCAACGGTGATGGAAGTTTTCAGACTCCTGTCGCAATTTCTAATGCGTCGAATCAGTACGGTTCGCCTCTCCTGGTGGGAGATTTCAACCACGATCATAAGCTTGATATCGCAATGACCGGGGTTTGGGTAATGCTCGGCAACGGGGATGGCACGTTTAAAGATCCCATCTTGTCGTCTTCGGGAGCTCAACCATTGGCTGTCTTCGATTTTAACGGCGACGGCGAGCCCGACCTCGCAGCTCTTACCGTCAATACGAGTCCCAATTCGGTTGCCATATTGCTGGGCAACGGGAATGGCAGTTTCATGGATACGACCACGGTGACCGCGGCCTCAACGCCCTACGGCACCGGCGGAACCGTCGCCGCCGATTTCAACGGAGACGGGAAACTCGATTTGGCGGTCGCTGAAGGAAACTACCCGAACGGGCAAGTTTCCGTCGAATTGGGCAAGGGCAACGGTACATTTGGACAACCGATCGTTTCGGCTCTTAGCACCAACGCCACGAACCCCTTGTTTATGCTCGCGGCAGATTTTAACGGCGACGGCAAGAGCGATTTGGCGATTCTGGATAGCAACACGAGTGGTTTCGAGGTGGTACTGGGAGGGGGCGACGGCACTTTCGGACCGCCGGTGTTTACGCCCTTGAGCTTTGCGACAGTAAATTTTGCCGCCGCTGACTTCAACCACGATGGAAAAGCCGACCTGGTCATCAACGACAGTAACAGTCTGTCGATGAATGTCTATCTCAGCAACGGCGATGGTACGTTCAAACCGGGAGCACAATATATTGTCTACCCCAACTCCATCGTCACCGTTGCCGACGTCAACGGCGATGGCAATCCGGACCTGGTTGTTGTTCCCGCCACAGGTTATGGCAGCCCATACAGTCTATTGGTTTTCCTGGGCAAAGGTGACGGGACCTTTAAGAACCCCATATTCGGTCCGATCGATATGTACAACTCGCAAGCAGCTGTAGCCGACTTCAACGGCGACGGGAAGCTTGACGTAGTAGTTTCAACCTATAGTGGGATCGCCTTTCTTGCGGGCAACGGAGACGGCACCTTCGGACAACAAGCCTATTCCGACCCCGGCTTTCAATTTCCCGGCGCTTTAATTTCGGCAGACTTTAATGGCGATCACAAGCTCGATCTAGCTGTGGTTGGGAACTACTATTCTTACCCAGCTTGGCTCATCCCTGGCAACGGCGACGGCACTTTTGGGCCTCCACTGCAGTACGCCCCTAATTCCAGCGGACAGGCGCCGGGCGCAGTTGCAGGAGACTTCAATTCGGATGGCGTCAGCGATCTGGGCATCCCGGGCCAGATTTACAACAATGGTTACACGTCTGTTGTCTTCTTGTATTTGAGTACGCCCACTCCCAGCCTGCTTCCCAATGCGTTGAAGTTCGGCACTGTAGCGGTCGGCAAAACCAGCCCTCCGAAGAAGGTGAGACTCACCAATACAGGCAACTCCATACTCAAAATTTCGAGTATTACCGTCAGCGGAGATTACCTGGAGCAGAACAACTGCGGGAAACATCTGACAGTTGGGAAGACTTGCACGCTGCAAATATCATTAAAACCCAAAGCCAAAGGAATTCGCACAGGGCAAGTCACAATCGCCGATAACGCCCCAGGCCGCAAACAAGAGATTAGCCTAAAAGGTACGGGCAAGTGAGTCGCCGCCGTCGGAGAGCGGCTGCCCCCGGACCATGGAGGGCCAACTTGGGAGCAATGAAAAAAGGCACAGCCTAAGCCGCGCCTTTTTCAGTTACTTGGTTTTCTCTGTGCCTCTGTGGTGAAAAGCCTTAGTCCCTTACCCCATCCATAAACGCGCGCAGCTTTCGCGAGCGCGACGGATGGCGCAATTTCCGCAGGGCTTTGGCTTCGATCTGCCGAATACGTTCGCGCGTCACCGCGAACGACTGGCCTACTTCTTCTAGCGTGTGCTCGCTGCCGTCTTCCAGGCCAAAGCGCATCTTGATGACTTTTTCTTCGCGCGGAGTCAGCGTGCGCAGCACCTGCGAAGTCTGGTCTTTCAGGTTGACGTTGATCACAGCCTCGGCGGGCGATACTACGGCGCGATCTTCGATGAAGTCGCCGAGATGCGAATCTTCTTCTTCGCCAATCGGCGTTTCGAGCGAGATCGGTTCCTGCGCGATCTTCAGCACCTTGCGCACTTTGGCCACCGGAATGTCCATGCGCTTGGCAATTTCTTCTGACGTAGGCTCGCGTCCCAGCTCCTGCACCAGCTGCCGTGAAGTCCGGATCAACTTGTTGATCGTTTCGATCATGTGCACGGGGATGCGAATCGTACGCGCCTGATCAGCAATTGCACGAGTAATCGCCTGCCGAATCCACCACGTGGCGTACGTGGAGAACTTATAGCCCCGCCGGTATTCGAATTTGTCCACGGCTTTCATCAAGCCGATGTTGCCTTCCTGAATCAGGTCGAGAAACTGCAAGCCGCGGTTGGTGTACTTCTTTGCAATCGAAACTACCAGGCGGAGATTGGCCTCGATCAGTTCCCGCTTCGCCTGCTCCGCATCCATGTCCCCCTGGATGATTTCGCGCTGCGTGCGCTTGAGTTCCTGAAAGGACACGCCGGCTTCGGCTTCGAGCTTCTCCAGTTCTGTGCGGATGGCCCGCGACTGCCGCCGATACTCTTTACGCTGCTCTTCGCTGCGCGTGGCATCGGCCTTTTTTTCCAGATTCGTGGACTGGCGGTCGAGCGACCGCATCATGTCCACAGTCTTGTTGGCGCGATCGATCAGACGCTTGCGTTCGCTGTTGGTAAAACCCAACTTCCGCACGCATAGCGAAACATTCACGATGGCGCGCGCCAGCGCGATGCGATAGCGCCGGTAATCCTTAGGTCGCTTCTTCTGCGAAACCTGGACGAATTTTTCCTGGATCTGATTCGCCTTCTTGTAAGCCTTGGCCAGATCGTCGATCTTCCCGGTGAATTCCTTCAGGCGGTTTTGCAGGATTTCATCGGTGATCTCTTCTTCGTCGAAGGTAACGACTTCCTTGATCGAGCGGACGCCCTTCTTGAGGTCCTCGCCCATCGCCAACAGTTCATTGATGACGATCGGCGACCGCGAAAGCGCCTTCAGAACCCGCAGTTGCCCGCGCTCGATGCGCTTGGCAATCTCAACTTCGCCCTCGCGCGTGAGCAAGGGCACCGTCCCCATCTCCCGCAAGTACATGCGGACGGGGTCGTTGGTTTTTTCCATCGCGCCGGGAGTGAGGTCGAGTTCGACATCCTCGCCAGCTTCTTCGTCATCAAACTTCTTATCAAGCGCCGCCGAAGAAGGAAGCTTGGGCCCCTCGAGCACATCGATGCCCTGCGTGCCAATGGTAGTAAGCAGATCGTCAAGGTCCTCAGGCGAATGGACATCATGCGGAATAAGGTCATTCACCTGGTCATAAGTGAGGTAGCCCTTTTCTTTTCCGGTATCGATCAGCTTTTTAATATCGTCGTATTTATCGTCTAGAGCCAAGAAAGATTGTCCTCAAATCGTCCCATGGAAGGACGTCATAACATCGTTAATGCGGTGGGAACGTGAAATGGGCGGAGTTAGCGCCGACACAAACCTTCAAATTATAGCAAAGAAGGTATTGTCTGCGGAAAAGAAATATTGGTTCTGGTAAAGACTCCGCCACTTATGTCCCCTGCCGTTAATAACTTAGATGTTGGGAGTGCCAATTTAGTTTCAAAGCCGTTTTTCACCACCCAGCCACAGAGTCACAGAGAAGATCAAGGTGGACCTGTTGGAATGGCCTCAGCCGGTTTCGGCCAGGCGCGGTTCCATCAGGGCGCGCTTCAGGCGGTCTTTTTCTTTCAACAAGAAGCGCAGGCGTTCGGGTTCGTGGCGTTTTCCGGTCTGCAGCTCTTGTTGGACTTGTTCCATTTGTCGGCGCAGTTGGATGCGGCGTAACGCACGCACGGCGCCTTCCAGGCGCTCTGGGCTTAGTTCCTCCTCTTCTTTCATCAGGATGGCGATCAGCAGATTGCGGTCGGAGTCGGGGAGGGGCAATTGCATCACGTCGAACGACTGGGGCGCTGTCAGCACGGCTTCAATCAGCGACTCCGTAGACAATCCTACGTGGAGACGTTCGCTGCTTAGGGCAAAATGGGCCTGGCGCGCGGGATCAAATTCCACTTCCACCCCATCGCGCGAGGAGACGTGGGCCTCGGCAGTTTGTATTTCCTGGCCTGAGGTCAGGGCGCGAATCAGAATCTTTTCCGCATCGGTAACCTGGGCCTCGATGGCAGCCTTCATGCTGCCGGCCGAGCGCGTTCCGGCGGCGTGTCTCAATTCCTGGCGCAACACGGCTGAGTCGATGCCCAGTTTCTGAGCGATTTCGCCCGCCAGTTCATCGCGCACAATGCGGCTGGGAATACGCTGGATATGCGGCAGCAGATAATTCAGGGCTTTCACTTTGCCTTCGGCGCTGCGTACTGGGTGTTGGGCGCGGGCCCGCTCAATCAAGTAATCGAAGTAGCGCTGCGAGTTGCGCAGGGCTTCGGCGTAGGCGTCTTTGCCTTTGCGTCGAATGAACAGGTCGGGGTCGAAGCCAGTTTCTAGAGTCAGCACTTTGATCTGGAATTCTTCTTCAACCAGCAGTCCCAAAGTGCGTTCGGTCGCCTTGGCTCCAGCGGTATCGGGATCGAAATTCACGACGACGTTCTTGCTGAAGCGTCCCAGCAGCTTGGCCTGCAGCTCGGTGAAGGCGGTGCCGGAACTGGCAATTACATTATGAAATCCGGCGGCAAAGACCGAAATGCAGTCCATCTGGCCTTCGACGAGGATGGCATAGTCCAGTTTCCGGATGGCTTCCTTCGCTTGATCGAGATTGAACAGTACACGCGACTTCGAATAGATCGCCGTCTCGGGGGAGTTGAGATATTTTGGTCCGGCCTTTTCGTCGGTCGCAAGGGTGCGCCCAGTGAAAGCGATTACGCGGCCGGCTTCGTTGGCGATAGGAAAGAGGATGCGGTTGCGAAATTTGGAGTAGATGGAGGCGCTAGTTGGCCTTTGGTCGCTGGTGCTTGGATTGTGGCTGTTCGCCTCCGATGCTTCATCCGATCCACTGTTCTCTTCTCCGGCCTCAGCTTTTTCTTTGTTGTCTCCGGCGGAGTCGAAAGACCTTACGTCTTGTCGAGAGCTGGCGTCTGATCGCTGAGGGCTTTCTTTCCACGAGAACAATCCACTCTCGCGGAGGACCTCTTCGTCGAACGCGCCCTTCAGGCGATCACGCAAAAGGAAACCTGAATCGGGGGCATAGCCGATGCGGAAGGCTCCGATGACCTCTTCACTCAGGCCGCGCCCGGCCAGGTATTCGCGGGCCCTGGCTCCTTCAGGGCGGCGCAGACATTCTTGAAAAAACGCGCGGGCGCGGTCATGAACTTCGAGCAGTACGGTGCGTAGCCGGGCGTCGCGAGCCTCGGCTGGGCTGGAGAAGTTTGCTTTCGGCAGCGCAATTCCCAGCTTTTGCGCGACCGCGCGTACGGCTTCCGGGAAAGTGACGTTTTCGATCTTTTGTACGAAGGCGAAGACATCGCCCGAAACGCCGCACCCGAAGCAGTGAAAGAACTGGCGCGTGGCATGGACGGAGAACGACGGCGTCTTCTCATTGTGAAAAGGACAAAGCCCTGAGAAGTTTTGCGCCCCCGCCTTTCGCAGCTTGACGTAGTCGCTGACGACGCGGACGATGTCCGCCTGCTGCTTAACGATTTCCTTGAAGTCGGAGGCTTCGGTCATGAGTGAAGACACGCCTGCATGAGAATTGTGCGGCAGAAATGCCTTGACGGATTATAGAAGTGCGCTGGCGGTATCGGAAATCTTGTGGATTTCAGGCGATTTCGGTTGAAAGGGTAGGAAAAGCAACGGGAAATTTGGAGACTCGGCGTTTGAGCCAAAACGCCCCTGGGCATACTACAACATACGGGCGGGGGCAGGGCCGTTAGACTTTCCTCAGGATGGAAGGGGTTTTTGCCACTTGTTCCGCCTTACGTTCCTCGATCCTGCCGTGCTTTCTGCGCAAGTAAAGGCAATTGCGATGTGGTGGCGAGCTGCACGTTGTTCTCTTCGAAGAGTTGCAAAGCGAATTCGATTTCTGGATGCTTGCGGTTGAGATCGTCGGCGACGACCGCGGTAAGCAAAGCGTTCGCGTGGGTCTCATTGAAGATGCACTCCGCCACTTTAGGAAAGCGGCTGGCGAGAACAAGCGCCTTCTGATTGCTTGTCTTTAGCGGAACAGCTTGAAAAAAGCGGACCTCCGTTCCGACCATATAACCGAAATCGAAGAACAGCGGATCGTGTTTTTTCTTGGTGTATATCCCCGCCGAGGTGTGCTTCATTCCCAATTCCCACACGCCCGCTTGGGTGAAGGCGTCTTCCATTTCGGCAAGGATCATGGCGCGCTCGCTCTTTCGGCGATTTGCGACTACTTGCGCTTCGAGTCGAGGTTCCCGCAGATAGACTGAGGCAAGCCTCTCGAGTTCGAGGGCCGGCTCCGCCGCCACACATTTGTGTCGCGGAGAAACTTGAATCATGTTTGCAAATGAGTCTTCCAGCCTGTACGTCAGAGTAGCGAAATCTTGCGAGGAACCTAAATACGTGCGGACATAGGACTCGAGACCCTGCAGAACCTCGATATCAATGTCCGGGTCGAGGCGTGAGACGCGCTGCCAATCGCTGGTCATGCGCAGATCGGCGAAACCGAAGCCAGTGGATTTGGGTTCGAACAGCAGGACTCCAATGTTGATGAATTCGCCCCGCACTACGTAAGGCACAAAGCGCAAAAGCAGGAACTCAAGCTGTTTCAAATCGGCCATTGAGGTTTCGGGCTTATGATTCGGGAACTTGATCGACATGTGCGCCCTCTGGCGTTAGTTTGTTTTCGCCGGATGGGCTCACGCGTCTTCCTTCCAGTTCGGAAATGGCTGTCTTGAGGACGTGCGAAATGCCACGATTAGTTCGCGCACTTTCGATCTGCGATCCAGCAAACTCCGAACCAGTTCTTCCAGAGCGCCCCAGTCGCTGGCATACCACTCTGGCGGAATGCCCGCGGCACAATTCCAGATGAGATCTTCGTTCATTCCTTCTATGGTCGACAGCCAGGGTTGAAACGAATCCCAACCGTGCACCCATGAATACACTTCATTCTGTGCGTACACTCCGCGCAGCGGATAGTCGGGGAATGTCCATTCGCCGGCGTTGAAACAATATCCCTGGTCAATGAATGAGACCGTATACTTCCGCTCGCGCGCCTTTCGCCAGAAAGTTGCCTGCCTGCCGTTGGAATTCGCGGTCCATTTATCCAGCACTAACATCCCGGCGAAGGTTTCGATATTTCGCACCTGCTCCAGCATGGTTGCGGGAAAATAATCAAATATTTGCCCTTGCATAGGGTCGACTACGTAGCGGGATCCGAACTGGAGGCCGGGCACGCACTGGATGACGCTGCCGGAAAGCTGAATGTTCAGCTCGGATGAATTTTGCACCAGCCAGTCGCCAACTTCCACCACCTCAGTGACTGGAACCGGCAAGCCCGCGGCCTCGGCGAGGCGAGTGGCCAGCAGTTCGTTGGCCAGCACGCGCAAGTGCTGAGGGTTGTTACGAAACTTGACCACGTAATAGTTTCCATCGGAGCAGCGCATCATGTGCCCCTGGGCGCCCCCTCGCATCCGTCGCACGTGTTGCACGGCAAGCACAGCCAAAAGGCAAGCCCCTCGAACATCCGCAAAATGGATTGACGGTAGCGCGAGTTGGCGGTACAGGCTGTGACAGCTGAACATCGAAAAGCTGTGGATTTCGGGAGGATTCGGTTGGAAGGGGGAGATCGGTCGAGGGTGTTCAGTTGAAATGCCTTCGGGACTTTCCTACCGCTACGGGCTAGCGCTGGGTCCTTCGACTTCGCGAGGCGATTCGCTTCGCTTCGCTTATCGCCCTGCTCCGCTCAGGATGACAGGATTTCAAGAAATGATGATCTTCACACTTTCAATTCGATTACTGTTGCGCCGCCTCCGCCTTCGTTTTGCGGAGGCTCGCTAACTGTGTCGACGTGGGGGTGCTTCTGCAGGAATTGGCGGAGAGCTTTTCGCAGGATACCCATGCCGCTGCCGTGGACCACGCGGACGCGGGGCAGGCCGGCGAGGAATGCGCGGTCGACGAAGCGCTCGACTTCGCGAGTGGCGTCGTCGACAGTGCGGCCGATTACGTTAATTTCTGATGGAGCCGCTTCGCTTTCGTCTTTGAGCGAGACTGAAATTCCGCGCGCGCGGGCGGCCTGCACGGGAGAGCCCGAGGCGTTCACCAGCACTTCGGCGATGTCGTCGCGGGCGATCTTCATTTTCATGGCGCCGATCGTGACTTCGAAATGGTTGTCATCGATGCGACGGGTCACTTCCGCAGGGCGGCCAACGGACTTGAGTTTCACTGTGTCGCCTTCGTGCACGTGCTTCACGATTTGCGGCTGGGCGTGGGGATCTTCGCGATCGGCGCCGGTGGAGTGGGCGACCACGGCGGAGTCGAACTGCTCGCGAAATTCGCGGCGCAACTTCGAGATGCGGCGTTCGGTGTCCTTGGATACTTTTTGCGCGGTCGTGCGATCTTGAATCGCATTCACCATTTCTCGCGCGTGATATTCGAAGTCACGCAAGAGGCTGTCCAGCTTCTTCTCCATTTCTTTTACTTTGGCCTGCTCGTCTTTCTTTCCTTCGGCAGCCAGGCGAGACTTCTCGCGCTCGACTTCTTGTTCGCGAGTTCGCAAGCGCAGGCGCTCGGCTTCGGCTTCGCGCAATTCAGCGTGCAGGCGGTCGAGGAATTCGCCGACATCACGTGCTTGCGAACCCAGGCGGGCGCGGGCTGCATCGATGATGGTGGGATTGAGTCCGAGGCGTTGCGCGATGTTGATCCCAGCGGAGGCTCCGGGCACTCCGATTTTCAATTCGTAGGTAGGTTGCAGCGTGGACTCGTCGAATCCTACCGATGCGTTTACCACGCCCGCGGTGTTGGCTCCGAAAACTTTCAGCGAAGTGTGGTGGGTGGAAATGATGGCGATGCATTCGACGCGGCGAAAGTGTTCGGCGATGGCGACTGCCAGGGCGGCGCCTTCTTCGGGATCGGTGGCGGATCCGAGTTCGTCCAGCAGGACCAGTGATTGCGCGGTCGCAGTGCGTGACATGAAATCGATGTTGGTGACGTGGGCGGAGAAGGTAGAGAGATTTTGCTCGATGGATTGATAGTCGCCGATGTCGGCGAGGACGGCGTCGAAGATGGGCAGCTCGGCGCGGTCGGCGGTCACGGGAATTCCGGATTGCGCCATCAGAGCTAGCAGGCCGACGGTTTTAAGGATTACGGTTTTGCCTCCGGTGTTGGGGCCGGTGATGACCAGCTCGCGGCCCTTTTCGTCGAGCTCAATGCTCGATGGGATGACTCGTGCGCCTTTGGCTTTCAGGTTGCGTTCCAGGAGCGGGTGCCGGGCTTTGATCAGGGTGAGTCGAGCTGTGCCTGACTCGGACAGAGGCCGGTCTCCACACAGGGTCACATGGACGCAGTTATAGTCTTCGGCGAAACGGGCTTTGGCGAATTGCAATTCCAGTTCGGCCAGAACGTTGAGGGCCGCCAAGACTGCGGGTGCAATATCGCCAATGCGACGCGTCATTTCGACCAGGATGCGGTGAATTTCCGCTTGTTCTTCGTCGAGCAATCTCACCAGCTCGTTGTTCTGTTCGATGGTTTCGAGGGGCTCGACGAAGACGGTTTGGCCGCTGGAGCTGGCTCCGTGAACTACGCCTTGCACGCGGCGCTTCTGCTCGACTTTTACGGGGATTACGAAACGCTCGCCGCGGATGGTGACTAGTTCGTCTTGAACCGCGCCCCCCTCGGCCAACTTTCTGAGATAGCTGCGCAGGGAATCCTGAATCGAACGGCGTTGGCGTTCCATTTCGCGGCGGATGCGTGACAAAGCCGGTGATGCCTTGTCATCGAGTGTTCCGTCGGGCAGGATCTTGTGGCGGAAGGCTCGCAGGAACTCGGCGAAATCGATGATTTCAGTGGAGAGCTGAGCGACCGCTTTCCATTCCAGCTTCATTGCGGCGGGCGGGCTTAGTGAAATCTCACGCCACTCGGCGGCGCGATCTACAGTGAGGACTACGTCGCGAATCTCCGTGGTTTCGAGCGCAGCGCCGCTGATCCTCGATTTCTCTACGAGCCTGGTGACGTCGAGCAGGCCGGCGAAGTCGAAGCGGCCGCCAACGCGGCGGAACTCACGAATTTCGCTGGTGAGTTGCTGCTGATGGTCAATCCAGTTGCGATCGGCGGTTGGCGAGAGGTTGGCGATTCTTTCCTCGCCTAAGGGTGAGGAGGCGTAGCCGGCCAGCAGATCTCTGAGGGAGTCGAATTCCAGCACGCGGGCGCTGGTTTGGGTGAGCGGCTGGGGAAGCATTGGAATTCAATGTTACAAGAACCAGGGCGAATTTAGGACGGCTTGGCGCACCTCGGGATAGTGTTTCGCCGCCGAATCACGAGACGCAGAGTTTTTCAAAAGCGGGCGCGACGGCCATTCTCCATCGTTCGGAAACTGCTAGAATCGTGCATTGGGACGGGTTTAGCTGTCCAGGATTCTCATGGCTTTTCCAATTACACGACTTCGCCGCTTGCGTCGCAACGAACCGCTGCGATCGTTGGTTCGAGAGACGCGGCTGACTCCGGCGTCGCTGGTTTATCCCATGTTCGTTTGTCCGGGTGAGGGCGTGCGCAAGGAAGTGCGCTCCATGCCTGGGGTATTCAATTTGTCGGTGGATGAGGTGGTCAAAGATGCGCAGGAAACGAACGCGCTGGGAGTGCCCGCGGTGATTTTGTTTGGCCTGCCGGCAAAAAAAGATGAACTGGCCACGGGCGCATGGTCGGACGAAGGGATTGTGCAGCAGGCGACGCGCGCGCTTAAGCGCGAAGTGCCCGATCTGGTTGTGATCGGCGACGTTTGCTTATGTGAATACATGTCGCATGGGCATTGCGGAATCGTTCGGCCGGCGCATCCGCAATCGCTGGGAGCGGCAGTGGCTGCGCCTCCCGCGGCCACGGCGGAATTCGAAATTGTGAACGACGCAACGCTTGAGTTGCTGGCACGGACTTCGGTTTCGCTGGCCCGCGCCGGCGTCGATATTGTCGCGCCGTCCGACATGATGGATGGCCGGGTGGGCGCGATCCGCAATGCGCTCGATCATGCTGGATTCAGCAATACGCCGATTCTTTCTTATGCGGCGAAGTTTGCTTCGGGATTTTATGGGCCCTTTCGCGAGGCAGCGGATTCAGCGCCGCAGTTCGGCGACCGTCGTTCGTATCAGATGGATGGCGCGAACTTGCGCGAGGCCATGCGAGAGATCGAACTTGACATCGAAGAAGGCGCGGACATGATCATGGTTAAGCCGGCAATGCCTTATCTCGACGTGATTGCTGCGGCCCGCGAGCGATTCGATCTCCCGCTGGCGGCGTATCAGGTTTCAGGAGAATACGCGATGATCGAGGCTGCCGCGCGCAACGGGTGGATTGAGCGAGACCGGGTGATGATGGAAGCCCTGGTTTCCATTCGTCGGGCCGGGGCGAGCATCATCCTTACTTATTACGCCAAGGAAGCGGCGCGGCGGCTGGCGTAGTCCGGCTTCGTTCTGAGTGCCTGCTCATCATTGTTAAGCCAAATCCCCTATGCCTGGTGAGATTACTTTTCCAGAAGTGCTTGAGAGTGAGCGGCTGGTGCTTCGCCGGTACAGTGTCGCCGACGCTGCAAGTATTTTGCGCTTAGTGGATCGGGATCGAGAACGACTCTTGCAGAATTTTGCGCCCATGGTGAAAGGTCATATTGAGTCCCGAGCAGGCGGTATCGTTCGTCGAGGAGAAGGCGGCAGATTGGAATAGCCGGAAGGCTTTTTGCTATGGGATTTGGATCAAAGGTTCAACGGAACAAGTAGGACAGCTGCAGGTAAAAACTCTTGCCTGGGATGTGCCATACGGAGAACTTTCCTACTTCATCGCCAGCTCATCGCAGAGGCAAGGTTTCGCCAGCGAAGCGGTTTCCGCAATTTTGCGCGTGGCGTTCGGGCAATTCGAGTTCAGGAGAATCTTCGTCAGGATCATTACTACTAATAAGGAGAGTCTTCTGCTTGCGAAAAAACTGGGGTTTACGCATGAGGGGACACATCGCAATGAATACAGGTGCGGATATGGCGAACTTCACGATCTCCACTACTTTTCGTTCACCAGCGAAGACTGGAAGGCTGGCCCCGGCGGCCTTTTGAGCTGATCTTCCGTGTTTCGGAACAGCCGATCGGCCTATCCGCCGTTTCCCGAATCCTTAAGCCCTGTCGTAGAATCACCTATTTAGACATTCGTCATCATCCTTTCTTATAGGGAGCACTATTTTGCCAGACACCATTTTTGACATTGCGATCATTGGCAGCGGACCGGCAGGATACACCGCTGCTATCCGCGCCGGACAGTATGGGTTGAAAACCGCCATCGTCGAAAAAGATGGGTTCCTCGGCGGAACTTGCTTGCACGTTGGCTGCATTCCGACGAAGGCTCTGCTCTTCAACGCGGAACTCTGGGACCAACTTAAAGAAGCGAAAGAATACGGCATCGAGGGTGTGGATGCCCGCAAGCTGAATTGGGCGGCGATTCAGGAACGCAAGTCGAAGATCGTCAGCAAGCACGCTAAAGGGCTTGAGTTTCTGATGAAGAAAAATAAAGTCGAAACCGTTCGCGGTTACGGCAAGCTCACCGGCCCTGCACAGAACGGCGTGCTGACGGTCGAAGTTACGGACGGCGGCAAGAGCAGCCTGCTAAAGACGAAAAACATTATCTTGGCAACGGGTTCGGAAGCCCGCATGATTCCTGGCCTTGAAGCTGGGGATCGCGTGCTCACCAACATCGAGATTCTCGGCTTGAAGGAAATCCCCAAGTCCTTAGTCATTGTGGGGGCCGGGGCAGTGGGTGTGGAGTTCGCCTCGATCTTCAAATCGTTCGGGGCCGAGGTCACCATTCTGGAAATGCTGCCGCGCCTGGTGCCGGTTGAAGACGAAGATGTTTCGAAGGAACTGGCGCGCGTCTATCGAAAGCGTGGCATCACGTTTCACACCAACGCCAAGATGGATAAAGTTGAAAATACGAAGAACGGAATCTCCGTGTCGTTTACCGCGGAAGGTAAGCAGCAGAAGATTGAAGCGGAGAAAATTCTGATTGCCGTCGGCCGCAAGCCGCGCGTCGAAAATGTCGGCCTGGAAAAGACACGCATCAAGCCGGACCGGGGCTTCATCAAGACCGACAGCTGGATGCAGACTGCCGAACCCGGTGTTTATGCGATTGGGGACATCGTGCTGGGAACGCCGCAACTGGCACACGTTGGCGCGATGGAAGGAATTGTGGCGGTGACCAAGATTGCGGGCAAGCCAGGGAAGCCGATCAACCCCGAACACATTCCCAACGCGACTTATTGCCATCCGGAAATTGGCAGCGTCGGCTTGACGCAAACCAAGGCGGAAGAAGCTGGCTACGAAGTCAAGATCGGGAAATTCCCCTTTACCGCTAACTCGCGAGCCTCGATCGTGGGCCAGCATGAGGGCTTTATCAAAATCGTCTCCGATGCCGAGTACGGCGAGATTCTGGGCGTCCATATTATTGGGCCACAAGCGACGGAGTTGATTGCCGAAGCTGTAATCGCGATGGAACTGGAAGCCACCGCGGAAGATTTGATTTGGACGATTCACGCTCATCCCACGCTAGCGGAAGCCATGCTGGACGCCTCGAACGGGGTGTTCGGGATGGCGATTAACGCCTGAGCTACCACAGAGACACAGAGACAGAGAACTGAACAAAGTTGGATCCTCATTCGTTTCTGAATATGATTTCCGTCCTCCAACTCGGCCTCATCGACTATGCCACTGGCCTCCGCCTGCAGCAGCGATTGGTTGACCTGCGAAAAGAAGGCCGCATCGGAGATGTCCTTCTGCTGCTCGAACACACGCCCGTGATTACTCTGGGGCGCAATGCGAACGCCGCTAACGTCATCGCTGCGCCTGAACTGCTAGCAGAACGTGGCGTGGAGGTTGTGGAATGTGACCGCGGCGGTGATGTCACGTTTCATGGACCAGGACAATTGGTTGGTTATCCAATTTTTGACCTGCGAGGGTTCGCATCTTCGGACGGTAAGCGCGCGACGTTGGGCGTGGTGGAGTATGTGCGGCGGGTGGAGGAAGTTCTCATTCGAACCTGCGCCGATTTTCGCATTCCTGCCAAACGGATTGCGGGGCTGACCGGAGTTTGGACTCAAGGCCCCCTTCGATCGGCTCAGGACAGGGTCTCGACTCCGCCGGGGATCACAGAGGAGACGGCGGAAGGCAAGCTCGCCGCAATCGGCGTCCATATTTCCCGCGGCGTGACTTCGCATGGCTTTGCTTTGAATGTGGATGTCGATCTCGATTATTTCAACCTGATTGTTCCTTGCGGAATTACGTCGAAGCCCGTGACTTCCATGGCGAAGGAACTGGGCGAGCGGGTCGCTTTGCAGGAGTTGGCGCATGTGGTATCGCGCAATTTCGGCGTGGTATTTCAAAGCCAGATGCTTTGGCTGGAGACTCTTGACGATCTGCTCGGCCAGACGGTTGGAGTTCCGTTGCAGACTCCGCGTGAACTCCGCCAGTTTCACAAGGAAGACGATACTAATTGGGCATAAACGAGAGAAAAAGCATTTAACTGCGGAGATACCCAGAGGACAGCCGCCGAGGACGCAGAGACCGCCCTAGCCCAATTCCCCACTCTCGCGATAGCATTGAGGATTACGCGCCCAGCGCAGGCGTTACACCATGGCCATCAAGAAAAAGAAGTCCGGCTCCAAGCACGCGAACGGCAGCCGTCCACGGAATGGGGCATCGTCTTCCAAGACTGCGACCTCGGATCTCCGCACCTATTCCATTCCTGACATGCGGCTGGAAAAACCTGATCTCGTCGTTCGGCAGGCCGAAAGCGGCAAGGATGGCGAGGTTCGTTACGAGGTCACGGGACACCTTGACGCTCCTGTCCCGCCGATTCGCGACTCCAAGTATCTGGACAAGAAGCAGTGCATCGAGATTTATCGCTACATGCTGCTCAACCGCAAGATGGAGACTGCCCTCGAAAACCTGTACAAGCAGGGCAAAGTCGTGGGCGGAGTTTATTTTGGCCTGGGGCAGGAGGCCTGCTCCTGCGCTTCGTCGTATGCGTTGGACAAAGACGACTGGTTCGCGCCCATGATCCGCAATCAGGGAGCGCTGCTGGTACGAGGCTTCCGCGCCTCCGACACCATGATGCAGTACATGGCCAAAGCCGATTCGCCCACCAAGGGACGTGACGGCACATCACATTTTGGCGATGTGAAAGAACGCAACATGGTCTCTCCGATTTCGATGCTGGGAGATCTGGTCCCGGTGATGGCTGGTGTCGCTCTGGGTGCACGTCTACAGGGACGCAACGTCGCGGTGATGACCTACATCGGCGATGGAGGCCAATCCACCGGCGTGACCTACGAAGGCATCAACTTCGCAGCGGTGCAGGACCTCGGTCTGGTGCTGTTCGTCGAAAGCAATTTGTGGGCTTACTCGACACCGTCGGAAATGCAGTACCGCGTGCAGGACCTCGCTGAGCGCGCGATTGGGTACGGTATTCCCGGCGTTATTGTGGACGGCACCGATGCCTGCCAGGTTTATGACGCCGCTCGCGATGCGGTAGAACGCGCCCACCGCGGCGAAGGCCCGACGCTGATTGAGGCCAAGATGATGCGCATGAAAGGCCACGCCATTCATGATGCGGCCACGTACGTACCCAAACCGATGTTCGACTTCTGGAAGAAACGTGACCCCATCGCACGTTTTGAAAACTACCTGGTCAACGTAAAGAAGTGGCTAACCGCGAATGAACATCAGGAGCTGGTCAAAGAGGTCGAACGAGTCATTGAAGCCGAGCGGGAGATCGCGGTGAATTCTCCCATGCCAACGCCGGAATCCGCCGAGGGCGGCGTCTATTGCGAAGACGGATGTCACGAAATCACGCCAAAGTACGGCATGCCAAAAGTAAAGAAGGGCACCGGCGCAGGCTTCAAGCAAACCGAAGCGGCGGTACATTTGAAGTGATATCGAAATAAAATATGCAGCTAACTTATCTCGAAGCCATCCGCCAGGGAATCTGGGAAGAAATGGAACAGGACCCGACCGTCTTTTGTCTGGGCGAAGACATTGGCATTTACGGCGGGGCTTTCAAAGTCACCGACGGTTTTATCAATCGTTTTGGTTCTGAACGGGTGATCGATACGCCCATCGCGGAATCCGCTATTGTCGGCGCGGCGTTTGGCGCGTCGCTTACTGGAATGCGTCCGGTTGCGGAGTTCCAGTTTATGGACTTCATCGGCTGCGCGTTCAATCAAATTTCCAACATGGTCGCCAAGACGCATTACCTGTGGGGCGCGCCTGCTCCACTAGTGTTGCGCGGGCCTAGTGGCGGGTATGTTCATGGTGGGCCTTTTCACTCGCAGAATCCGGAGATGTGGTTTGTGCACAACCCTGGCCTCAAGGTCATTTGTCCAGCCACGCCCTACGACGCCAAAGGCCTGATCAAAGCGGCGATTCGCGACAACAATCCCTGCATCTTCTTCGAGCACAAATATCTTTACCGCCGTATCAAAGGAGAAGTTCCGGCTGAAGATTACGTTGTTCCCATTGGCAAGGCCCGCATCGCGCGCGAGGGCCGAGATTTGAGCATCATCACTTACGCGGCGATGGTCCACACCGCGATCGAGGCGGCAGAGATTCTGAGCAAAGAAGGAATTGATCTGGAGATTGTTGATCTGCGCACCGTCTCTCCTCTCGATCGCGATGCCATTGCGCAGACCGTAAAGAAGACGAACAAAGTCATCATTCTGCATGAGCATTCGCGCACCGGAGGTCTAGCCGGAGAAATTGCCGCCATCATCAACGAAGAAGCTTTTGACGATCTGGATGGCCCCATTGTCCGCATCACGGGGCGGGATTCAGCCGTGCCGTTTTCTCCGCCGCAGGAGGAACATTTCCTGCCGAACGTGGGCGACGTTGTCCGGGAAGCGCGCCGCTTACGGGCGTATTAGCTACAATTCAATTAGGATCGGCGCCGTATCGTGGCGCTCCGTTGCTGGGTGCGAAAAGTCTTCGACACTGCCGGTAAGTGCAAGTGCGTGTCTTCTCAGGAGGGCAAATGCGAAATTTCATTCTCGGAATTATTGTTGCGCTGCTGGTATTGGCATTGGGAGGGCTCGCTGTAACCACCTTGGGATTGCTCCCGACCACGGCTGACGCCACTCCCCCGGCCCTCGAACGTCGCATTGCAACCAGTGCGGTCGATGCGTCCATGGAGCGGCGTGCCCCACGGGTGACCAACCCGATGCCGCCGACGGATGAGAATCTGATTGAAGGCATGCGGGTTTACACCATGAACTGTGCCATCTGCCATGGAACGCTGGATAACAAACCCAGTCCCCTGGAAAAATCCTTCTACCCGCCAGTGCCGCAAATCATTCTTGATCCGCTCGACGATCCCGAGTGGCATATCTATTATGCGGTCCGCACCGGAGTGCGCTACACCGCCATGCCGGCGTGGAATAAAGCTCTCAGCGATCAGGACATTTGGAAGGTCACAGCGTTTCTCTCGCGCATACAGAAATTGCCGCCCGGCGTGCAGGACTACTGGAAGAAAGCATTTGGCACCGGACCTGCCGCCAGCGGAGGGGCGAGTCCCGATAAGAACTGAGCGCCGCCGGTCATCCGCGTCCTTCGATATAATAAAAGATTACCTACGCCCCATAAATCATCACCGGGGCCGCATGGAAGGAAAATTATGCCGACTGATATCGTCATGCCACAGATGGGCGAATCTATTTTTGAGGGAACCATCACCAAGTGGCTGAAGAAGCCTGGCGACAAAGTGCAGCGCGACGAGCCGCTGTTTGAGATTTCGACCGACAAAGTAGACGCCGAAATCCCCGCGCCCGCTTCCGGCATTCTGCAGGATATTAAGGTAGTCGAAGGCAACACCGTTCAAGTCAACACGGTGGTCGGCACCATCGCCGGTGATGGCGAAGCTTCCGCTGCGCCAGCACCCGCTCCGGCGAAGGCAGCCGCGCCGCCGCCCGTAGCATCCGCGCCCGTAAAAGCGCAAGCGGCTCCGCCTCCTTCGGCGCCCGCCCCGCAACCGGTGCAGCAAGAAGAAGACGATCACGCGCGTTCGTCACCGCTGGTTCGCAAGATTGCTCGTGAGCACGGGGTGAATCTTTCCCAGGTATCGGGCACAGGCATGGGTGGCCGCATTACCAAGCAGGACATCACTGCGTTCCTGGAGCGAGCGGACACTGCCCCCGCCCCGGCCCGTGCCAGCGCGCCTGCCGCAACGACTCCTGCTCCGGCTAAGCCAGCCCCCGTTGCTCCGGCGGCATTCCCCGGAGATCTGGTGCCGATGACGCAAATGCGGAAGATCATCGCCCAGCGCATGATCGAATCTCGCCGCACCAGCGCTCACGTCCATTGCATGTTTGAAGTGGACATTACGCGGATTGTGCAGTTGAGAAACAAGACGAAGACCGCATTCGAGCAGCGCAACGGTGCGCGGCTCACCTTCATGCCGTTCTTCGTGCGCGCTGCGATTATCGGTTTACAGCAGTTCCCTATCGTCAACGCCTCGAGCGAAGCCGACAGCATCCGCTATCACCGCCACGTCAACGTTGGAATCGCCGTGGCGCTGGATTGGGGACTGATCGTTCCCGTCTTGAAAAATGCCGACGAGCTGAACTTCCTGGGACTGCAACGCGGAATCTCGGATCTCGGCGAGCGCTCGCGCACCAAGAAGCTCAAACCCGATGAAGTCGAGGGGTCGACCTTCACCGTCACCAACCCGGGTCAGTTCGGCGCGGTCTTCGGCTTGCCCATCATCAACCAGCCGAACTCAGCCATTCTAGGCGTAGGCGGAATCACCAAAGCTCCGCTGGTCGTTACCGACCGCGACGGCAACGACTCCATCGCAATCCGCTCTATCGTTCACTTGACCCTCGGCTACGATCACCGCCTCATCGACGGCGCAGTGGCAGATCAGTTTATGGCCTTCGTCAAAAAGACGCTGGAGAACTGGAGCGAAGAGGTCGGTTGACCCTGGTTGATCCAGGATTCGCGTCGATCAATCGATGGATTACCGCGGCAAGGTGACGAACGCCGCCTTGAGAAGGTACATCACCAACCCGAACAGCGCGGTTAGGCCAAATCCTCCCACTGCGCCTGCCAGCCCGTAAATCACCGATGATTTGCCCTGCCCGGTAGACAGTGCAGAGTTAACTTCGTCCCGCCATTTGCTGTGGTCTTTCATCTGGCTTTCGTAAACCTCCCGACCCACAAAGCTGGCTTCCTTCCGTCGAGCGTCTTCGTGCGCATGATTTAGCAGGTCAAGGCGTCGAAGCATCTCGGCGTGGTCCAATTCCAGTGCTCTTTGGACCAGCTCGAAGCGCATGTCGATTGCATCCTGGTGCAGTTCCATTACTTCGCGGTCCGCAGCTCGCATAACCAGCAGGTGTTCCTTCAACGATACGGAATTTCGTTCCTCGGTCAGACTCATCAATGCGCCCTTTCTTGTGAAAACTTTCTTGCCTAAAGTGGATAATCTACGTGCAGCGCGGAAGTATATCGACTGTATCTCGGGGGAGTTGACGCGTCGTACTGCCGCAAATAGCAATTTTGCACTCGCGACAATCGCGGGATGGTGAAAGTCTGCGACGTGAACCGGCCCACCAGGTTACGATCGTTGCCCACGCCCCAACCAGAATCGCTCCACCTAACTTCAATTGCTCCTCCGCTAATCGGGGCGATCCCCGCGTCGACCGTAACCGTGGTCGATGAAACCGCCGTGATCGCCGCCGCCGTCAAGTCCGCCAGGTAGATTGCCCCCACTTGAGCGTTGGTGAGCGCGGTTATCACCGGAAGGCTAACAATCTTGGCCGCCTGGAATTCGAAGGCAAGAGGCTTCGCAGCGTCGTTAGCAAACTTGATCTTGTAGGCAAAATGCTCGCCCGCCAGATTGGTCAGGGTGATCTCAACCTCGCTCACGATGGAAGAAAATACCGCGACACGGGAAGGCACATTCAGGTTCAACGCATCTCCCGGAAAAATATCGGCTGGCAGGTAGTCGCTCCAGACGTCGTACTCCCCGCTCCAAGCCGGCCCGGTGCCGTCATCGAGCAGCGCCAGCGCAGCCAGCTCGCAATCCGCGGCCGTGCGTGCCAGGGGCTCTTTCAAGTGGCGCACAGCTCCGTGCAACCCATTGCTGATTCCACGCTGTTGGGCGACGATGCTCGCCGGGTTCGTGACTCGCGCCAGAGCTCTGCCAACACTCCTGTAGTGAACTTCTATCTGCTGATTCGCTGCCGGAGCATACTGCGGATAAAACTCCAGCGTGCCGCTCGATGTGATTTCACACTGCGCACCTTCCTCAAGCGAGCCGACCAACTGAGTGACATACGAGAGCCCCGGAAGAGCGCTCCGCACCTCCGCGTCCACCGCTTGAACCATCCGAGTGAAAGCAATGGCGCATTGCAGATTGGCGGAGTTGACCGAAACGTATGCGCAGAAGTCCGGAGCGCTGGAGATGACACCGTCATAAAGCACAATCGACGGACCCACCTGCGTCGCGGGATTTGCCGGATCAATGTCGTGAACCTCCAGCACAATGCGCACATCACCCGCGATCTCAGCCCCACCGATCCCGCTGCCGGCAGGGTGTATGGAGGAATGAAATGTTTCCTGCCGGCGATAGATTTCTTGCGAGAACAAACGCGTGGTAAGAAGATAATGATGACCAGCAACTGTAGTGATCGCCGTCCCGGCGCTGGCACCGCTCACCAGAGCCTGAATATTCGACTGCCCTCCGTTGGGCGTGACTTGAAAACCCGCCAGGCATCCCGCGATGGAGATGGCCCCAGGATAAAGCCCGCCCAGCACGCCGCTCGATGCAGCGCTGAACAGGACATCGCCATGCTGCAAAACCAGAGACGCACCAAGCTCGACTTTTTCTGCGAACGCGACCGTCGTAGTTCCATCGACTCCCGTCCCGCCGGCAATCCGTAAGAGGCCGCCGCTCACCGAGACGACATTTGCCGGATCGATCAGCGTCCACAGCGTGGGATCCAGCGTCGCACTCGTGTACTCCTCGTCGAAGAGCGTCTTGCTCGTCTTGGTGAACGGAGTGTGCGAAAGATAAAACTTCAGAGTCAGCCCGTCACCCACGAAGTAATCGCTCACGTAAGCCTGCGGCTCGTTCTGACCGATCACCGTTACGTCGTTGATCAATCCATCCACTGGCACGACTTTCAACCCATCCGCATTGAACGTTGCGTCGCCCTCGGACAGCGTGTAGGCGGCCGCTCCCAGTGGCGCGAGCATCAGTGACCCATTGATCATCCGGTAGCTGGCGCGCGCCTGCACTCCAATTTCCGCCGCTTCCTGCGACCACTTCTTCTGCGGATCGGACGCGTACGACGCAATCACGTCGAGGTCCTGAGTAGCGCTGGTATCAAACGCCCCCGGCAACAAATCCTCAGTCAACTGCCGCAGCGCATTGCCCGCGCTCCGCTCCACAAACGGACAACGATTCGCCAGCGTCATCTGATCGACCAACCACTCATCGCTCTTCGCCAGCAGATCGTAGCGGTACACCGGGCCACGTTCTCCCCACCCAAGAGGTTAAGCACCGGAGCGCTAGTCAAATAACCTGTGAACACAAACGATCCGCTCGTAAGCTGCATCGTCACTCGCGCACCGTTCACCGGGACAACAAAATCAGCCGAGGCCGCCACCAGGCTGAACCGCGATTCAGCCGGCTGATTCAGCTTGCGGACTACGAGTCCCGGCTGCGCCCCATCAACACACGACGTATAATCGCGCGGTCCGAAGCCATCGAAATTGTCGATTTGCAGTTTCATTTGTCTTTTTGGGAAAAGCGAAGCTGGTCAGGTTGTTTAAAACATTGTTGAAAGCAGCGCCAAAACGTATTGCCTCAGAACAGCGGGCACGGCGAAGAAACTAGTAAACCGCAGCCATGGCCGCCGGAAAGTAGCTGCGATAGCAAACCACCGTCTGCCCATCGTTCTCATCGACGTGCGGCATCGCCATAAACGCCGCTCGCAGCGCCAACGCAGCAATCGGTTTCACGACTTCCACTTCGTTCTCGCGCTGAAACACCTTCACCGCCCGCGGCTGCGCCGCAAGGTTCAGCGGCATCGACACTTCAATCACGGTAGTCGGAGTGAGCCGCGGATAGTGAAAACAAACGCGCCCGCCCGATTCTTCTTCCGCCACAAAAAGCGCCGACCACTCCTGAAAGAATGACCCGCCTTCGCGGTCGACAAAGGCAATCACTTTTTGCACGGACGCTCCCGCAGGCGGCGCACCTCCCAGCAGCGGCTGCGCCAAAAGCAACGAATCGACTGTCTCCTGCGCCACGCGCCCCACGTTGAAGGTCACGCGGCGCACATAGTTGGCATCCCGATTCACGTCCGCAGGATCGCTGACGTAGGCCGCTGCAATGCCCGTGCCGACGTAACCTGTCTGCTGTTGATAATCCAAATCCACAGCCACCATATCGCCAACCGAAAACGCATTCACCGCGCCCACTCCCAACACAATCTGGCTGGCAGTCGATCCCGACAGCACAGCCACAGCCTGCAGCGGCGTTCCGCCAGAAGGCTGAGCATCCGCATTCGGGTCGGACGCGAGAACATTCATGTTTTCCGATCCGCCCGCCAGCGCCATTTGCAATTTGCCCCACTCTCGAAACTCAAACTCGATGCGCACATCGAGGTAGGCGCGGAACAAATTTGCCGGCGCACCTTGCAACCCAGTCCGCAAAGGCTCGGTCGGCGTTCCGCAGAAGCGTTGAAAATTATCGATCCATCCCAGATCCAGCCACGGAGCAGGCGGCGCGTCCAGCAGAAAAGCCCCGTACTTGCCGGGATCGAATAAAGTCGAAGTTCCAGCAACTCGATTCATCGGCGCGAAATAGGCACGCACCCTCCGCGATACCGGAACCATCGCTGCCCGCAGCGGCGAGGTACTCATAGGAAATTCACCTCAGGAAAAAAGAACACTTTCAAACTCGCCGTGCGTTCCAGCCGCACGCCTTCGTTGCCGCGCGGCAACCCTTCATTCTTGGCGGCCTCGCTGCCTGACACTTTGCCAAAGCTCGGCATCGTCCAACAAATGCTCGTGCCCAGGTCCGCACTCGGGGACTGCGTATAGTCCCGCTTGGAGGTCCGCGCCGGTTGGCAGATTTGCAGCAACTCCATGTCCAGACCGGCCAGCGTGCGTCCTCGATCCACGCCGCTTTGCACCGTTCCAAACGTGTGGTAAGAAATCACGCACTCCATCTCCATCAACCCGCGATCGCCCACCTGTCCGGGCACCGTCTGCGCCGCGCCCCACTCGATATAGAACGCATCCGGCAACGGTGGCACCGGAATCACTAACTCATTTTCCGCCACAATGATCGCGGGCCGGGTCGTCCCGTCAAGCACAACCGTCTGCAAGGGATTCAAAGCCACCAACCGTTGCAGCAGCGCCATATAAAAACTGTCTTTTGTGAATTGCATAAGAGTTCTCAGCTATCCGCCGTTTGGCAATCCAGCGCGTCACAGCATCGCCTTAGTTTGGCTGAATGCTGAGCGCTGAATGCCGACTGCTCTATTCCACCGCCACGATCCGAAACAAATACGCCGTCCCCGCAAAGTACTCGGTCATCACACTCTCAATGTGGAAAAGATCGTTGTCGTACAACAACCCCAGCGCGCCGTTGAAAAGCGCCTCCGCTGTCGGCACATTGCGCTCACTCAATTCATCCGCCACCGCGACCGCGGAGAAGAGAAATTCCAGGCGTCGTCGCGGCCCTGTAGCCGGAGTCTGCAACGTGCGCACCACCACTGGAGAGAAAATAACTTCCTCAACGCCAGGGTCCGCCAAACCCAGCTGCGCGCTGGGATCATTCGGCATGGTGACCAGTGGAAACAGTATGGTGACCGCATCCCCGCCCAGCGCCTGCAGCATCGCATCGGCAGCCCGCATCACCGCCGCCGAATTCATCCCTGTGTCCGTCATACTCAGCCAACTTTCTGCGCGACGTACGGCGCCAGCATCGAAACCACGCCCTGATCCAGCAATGAGTCCGAAAAATAGTCCATGCGCATGACGTCCACTTGGCCGGTGCGCACATTCAACGCGGGAGTAGCCTGAGCGTTGCGAACGATCTGCGCGCAGGCAAATTTCACCGGATCGGGAATCACAGCCAGGCCCGCGTTATAGACGACGTCAATTTCGCTGAACCACAAACCGACAACGTTGAGCGGCAACGTCAACTCACCCGTCGTGGCAAAATAGTCGATCGATGCCGTGTCAATGCTGGTCCAAAGGCCCGGCAGTCCAAACATCAGCGCCACATCGAGCCGCAAATCGTCGAAGGGCCACTCGCCTCGTCGCGGAATGCAATATCGCCCTTGCGCCGAAACAAAAGGAGTCGCCGCCGGCGCGACCACCGCCAGCGGAATGTAAGTGAGCCGGATGGTGTTGCGGTCCGGAGCGATGCGAATCCGCTCCTCATACTGCGCCACGCCCAGCGTCGCCCGCCGGCAATGCGCATCGATCAGCGACGATGCCGCCGCCACGAACGCAGGCGGCGTCGTCGCGTCCAATCCATACGCCGCATATTCCGCAGGAGAAAGATAAGTCATGATGAGTCCCAACTTTCCTGCCGCCGCTCGTCAAACAGCCAGCCGCCTCAGCACAGCGGCCAGCCGTTGACGAACCGGCAACTGTTTTTCTACCGGTCGACTTTCACTTCGTAGTGCGCGTAGGAAGCGCCCTTGACCACCACAGCGCCGAACTTCACCACCACCATCTGCGACGCCAGGTTGCCCAGCAGCCCCAATTGAAAGACCCGCGGATTCGGGTCGCTCAGCCAGTGATACTCGATCAGGTCTTCGGTCACGATGTACAAAGGCAGCACCGCATTGCCGCTGCCCGGCGTTCCCGTATAACCGATCGCCCATTCCGGAATCAGTGGAATGTCCCCAGCCTGCGTTGAAAGCGCTTTGACTCTGAGTCCAGCGGTTATTTCCGTGGTCGAAAGAACCACATTGAACTCCGCTTTCATTTCGCGATCGATCAGGTCCAACAGGACCGGGTTGGCGTAAATCGCGGTTGGGCGAACCTGGAACGATGAATTCGCCATCATTCCTGCGATCACTCCCTTGATTCCGTCCACAATGCTGCTCGAGGTTGAGATCGTGGTTGAGTTCCCGCCCGCTTCGATCTGCGCGATCGCTCCCATGTATTGCAGAGTTGTGGGGCCGACAGCGAAGTGTCGTTGCCATTCCACAACGCAACATCGTGCGTGCGCAGCAGCCCTTCCACCGAATCCGCCAGATCTTTCGCCTGCAGGTAGGCAAATTGACTTTGCTGTGCGCCCACTTCCAGGTCAAAAAGGTTGTAGTTGATTTGTGAAACCAGCGCCTTCAGGGGAACGGTGCGCTCCAAGCGCGTGGGTGACCAACTGTCGCCGAGATGTTCCGCGGATCCACAAACGCCTGCGCCGCCGTAGGCGAATTGATCAGCGTCTGTTCGAAGAACCGCGAGGGATGGCCGGTTGCCGGCACCTGCTTCGCACGCTGCCCGAACACGCCGCGCCGTCGCACGATGTCGAAAATTTCCGTTTGGTACCGATTGACTTCAATCGCGCCCGGTCCCAGAAAATCTGCCGCCGCGCTCAAGTCGATGAATTGTGCCTTCATGTGTGCTCCTCAAAATGGATTTGTGTGGACCAATAAAAAAACGCACGACCAACTCGTGCGTTCGTGACTAAAATCTGCAAACTGAAAACTCGGACTCGACCTACTCGATCATTCCAGCCCGCGCCATCTCCGCTTTCACCGCAATGCGTTGCTCAATGCTCAAAGACTGGAGAGCCTTGTCCAGCACTCCTGCCTCAAGCCGATCCCCGGCTTCGGCGCCGGCCTTGCTCATCACCGCCGAAACCAGCGGAGACAAAGTTTTTCGCGCCAGGCGTGCCGCCTGCCCCTTGAGGTCCGTGTTCGCTTTCTCCAGAGCGATAACCCGCTCCTTTAATTTGCGCGGCCCGCAACCTTCCTCGCTGGAGTCGGAAGCTTCGATGACGTGATCCTCGACCGCCGCCACGATGCGATCCACTTTTGCGTTTAGCGCTTCTTGTTGTGCATCGAGCCGCCCCAGCACTCGATCCAGAGTCTCGGCCGCGCTTGCCAGCCGTTCCGCCGTTGCCACCAACTGTTGTGTGCTTTCTGCGTCCATGTTTTCTCCTTGATTTGCAATTTCCGCGTCCTCAACGCTCGCTGGCGTAAGTGCGGTGTGAAAGATTTACTTGTTCCCTACTCCATCTGAATCCACGTATCTTGATACGCCGCCTTCTCTCGCCGCAAAATTGCTGCGCCGGTAAAAGTGACGCGAGTGAGCATCCAGACATTCGCTTTCATGTCCGCGACCCGCGCGTCCGTGACCTCGTACGACATTCCCAAACATCCGCGACCTTCCGGCCCTGTTTCCGCACCACTCGCGCAGCAAGGCCCCCGCCCAATGTGCCGGACGATGGCGGGAAAATCTTTGGCGAATAAATATCCCCCAAGTTCAATCCTTCTCCCGACGATTTCCGCGCTCGTGATCACACCCACTTTTCTCTGCGCATCGTGGCGGTCGAGTTCCGGGGAATAGTCCAATCCCATTCCCAGCAGCGAAGCCAGCGCGGCCTCCGCGGCGGATCGAGTCAGCACGACCTTATGCCCGCGCGAGCCCGACGGCGGCCGATCCGACGCCACATCGACCAGCGTCAATACTCCGCGGAAGGATTCGCGGTTAGGATGCCCCGTCACCAGCGGCATCGCAATCGCCATCGATTCAATTTGAAGTTCCATGATGTGCAATTCCCTCCCAGCAAGTTGCAACGCGATCATCGACCCAGAATCCATAGGACGGAGAGACGTAACTTGCTAGCTCTCCCCATCCTTTAAAGCGGTGGCAACCCGCGCATCCTTCGAACTTCTGCCACCGTAAGCACGCCGTTCTTAATCAGAATGTCCTGAATCTGCGCCTCTTCCATATCGCTTCCACCTGAGTCGACATCGGTGAAAACGAATTCCAGGTCATTCCACCCGAGGTTTTTGCCGATAGCGTGCCGCGTGAAGTGCTCCGCCAGTAACCGTGCGGTCGGAACAATCGCTTGCCGAAACGCCTGGTCTGTCATCTCCGCCGCAGTCGAGCGGTTCACATCTTTTTCCAATCCCAGACATTGTGGAGGCAGATCAAATGCATCGGCGATAATCCGCAACAGAAATTCCTGCCACTGCAATCGCAAGTCCGCGTCCGTCCCGCCGCCGAATCGCAACACCTCGGGCTTGCTCGCAACCGAGAGAATCGGCACGCGTCCGGTGCCTTCAATTTCGTCCTGCCACCAGCGAATCAATCGCTCGTGATGCTCTGGACTCAAGTCCTGCAGCCAGAGGGCATATTCCACCACCGAGTTCGAAGCCAGCTTGCTCGCATAACGATGCGCCCCGAGAAAAGCATTTACCGCTTCAAACGCCACTTCCAACCGGCCAAGGCCAAACGGCGTGTGGGTGCGTGGGTTGAGCCGTATGTACATCAGTTCATCATCGGTAAGCAGAACGCTTCCTTCCGGCCCCGACTTTCCCGTGACCTGCTCATACCGCGGCGATCCCGGCTGCCCATCCCAATCCGTCCGCATGCGAATGGTCGCGCCATCCACCGGCCACATGACCAACGGATGTTGCGGGTCACTCGTCTTCTCCACTTCAATCGCCCCAAAGCCGCCGACGTTGATGTCCTCCAGCACTTGCTCGGACAATGAACGAAACGAATCGTCCGGATTCGGAGTGTCGAAGTTGTCGGTAAGAATCTGAATCCGCCGATCCGCGTCTGGAGCGGCTACCGGCCCTCGCCCCGGCCTGAACTGAATTCGCCAGCGCATGCCCGCAATACGATCCTTGATCGTGTTGATTGCCTTGCGCGCCACCGGCGTTTCGGAAAACCGCCGCAGGTTGATCGGCGTCCCCTTAGGGAATGCATCCGCCCGCGGCCCGTAAGTGTTGAGAATCGATGGCAATGCCAACGTCCGCCGTTTGGCTCCCGCTGTCTCAGTGGACGAAGACACTCCCGCAATCCGGCGCAAGGCGCCGCGCAACGTCTCTGTAATTTTCATGATTTTGTCTTGTAAGCTGACGTCCGCCAGCTCACGAACCAACTCGATGCGGGCGGACACCCTGTCCACCCCTGTTCTTGCCAGGTCCGATGAATAATCTCTAGGGCACAGTGGTCACACTGTCTTCCGTCTCCTGCCGCAAAGGCAAACTCGCCAACACAACCGGCCGCATTCGCCTGACTTGCCCCGCCAATCTTTGCCGCGCCGCGAGCGCGATCGCCATCGCCATCACGCAATCGTCATGCGACCCGCCTGCCGCGGAGCAACTCCCATCTGGATGCCGCACAAACGTCCGGCATTCGTTCAACAAGCGCGAACTGTGGAACATCGTCGGCTCCAGCGCCAGCACCGCGGCCAGGTTCTCAATCATCGCCGGACGGCTCACCGCTGACGTCAACCACCCGTCATGCTCGCCGTCGCGAAACACATTGACGCACCCATCCATCCGCAAGTGCGCCAACACCGCGTGCCCGTGATTGTTCCGCTCCACCACCAGCAGCGCATCGTTATAAGATTTTCCCAGCTCGATCAACCGCCCCGCCAATTCGCGCGGAGGAAAATGCCCGTGCAACTCCGCGCACTGCAAACCCGTCGCTCGCTCGATCACCACCGCACAGGAATAATCGCCCTCCGAGCCTCCGCCCGCCGGATCCACTCCGATGAAATATTGTTTCCCTTCCTGCGCCGGCAACCAAACCAACAGCCGCTGATTGTCTCGCGCCTCCACCGCTACTCCGCATGTTTCGAGCGCGCGATCAACTGCCTCCAGATCAAACACGCACTCCCCCGACGCCCGGAAGCACGACGCCGGATCCTCGGCAAACTCCTGCGTCGCCAATCCTCGCAACTGCGCCCGCTTCGTCCGCCGCCACGTGATCTGCGCTTCGCTCAATCCCGCCTGCTGCATTAATCGCTGTTCTTCCTCGCTTGGAGGCTCGGACAGCGCGCCGTCGGATACCGTCTTGTATTCATCTCCGTACCACCAGGGAAAAAAGTGCCGCGAATATCCCGTCTCCTCGGCTCGCTGCCACTCCTCATAAAAAACTCCCCCCGCTCCGTTGGGCGTCGATTCCAAAACTATCTCTCCACCCTCTGGCACCGCCGAACGCAGCGAAGCCAGCGTCTCTTCCACATCGCGGGGCCAGCGGGCGACCTCCGAACAATGCAGATTATGGATGGTCATCCCGCGCCCCGCATTCGCGTCCGCCGCCGTCGCCACGCGATACTCGCTGTCCAATCGTGGAAATACAATCTGGCGAATATTCGCGTGCGACGTCAGCAGCGCGCCGTGTTGCATCTCCATGGGCAGGTTCTCCCAGAAGCGATGCACAATCTTGAAAATCTCCTCCGCCGACTCCTGGTCATGCGCCACCTGAACCGTCACCGTCCCCGGCTGAGTAATCGTCTGAACAAAAAATCGCGCCGCCACGTAAGTCGTGATCCCCAGCTGCCGCGCCTTCAACACGATGTTGCGCCTGGTCGCGCGCCGCGAATATTCCAACTGCGCCCGGTTCGGTGCCAGTGGCCTGAGTCCCTTTGTTTTGGTTCGCACCTTCAATAGAGACTCGATCAGCAGATCTCGCACCGAAGGCCCCGGGACGGATTCCGCGCCCGCGCTTTCCGCTCCCAGCGGATGCAAATCCAATATCGTTCCCAACTTCTTCAACAACGCGAGATCGTTCGTCAACCTTCACCTTCCGATCTAGACCCTGATTCGAGTCGCTTCAGCAGCAGTGCGGTCATGAAAGAAAGACAGCTTCAGCCTGCGAGCACTCAAGAAACGCAGCCTTTAGCCCGTGAGGTCCTCAATGCCCTGCCCGCGCATGCCCCACACTCTCGCCCACAAACGCCAGCGCCCCAATCTCCCATCCACTCCCAAACTGCGTCTGATCGATCCCCATCAAGTCGTACTTATATTCCGTCGCCAGCGCCGCCCCATGGTCCACTTCCGGCGAGGCCCCGTCGGCCTCGGATCCACCGCCGGCCCGTAGTCGAATCCGCATAGTAAGTCGTGCCGGAATTCTGCTGCGTCGTCAAAAGATAATTCACCAGTTGCGTGTTACTCATCAGCGTCGCCCCTGACGACTTGAGCGTATCCAGCATGATGCCAACCTGGTGCGCCGACAATTCATTCACATGCCAGAACAATACCAAAGGGAACTCCCCACACCGCCGACTTGAAAACCAGCGCTTGCAACTTGTTCGCGAATTGCTGATCGGTCAAATTCTGAAAATTCGGAACCATCCCCTGGCTCAACACATTCTGCACGTCAATCCCAGTGCCCAGAATCGTCGCTCGCATTCGGAGCCGGATCCATCGACCCCGATCCGCGCGACCCCGCATAACCCGCCGCAACCGCAATTGCCTCGGTGGAAGTGTCTTCATAACTGCCCCGGGATAAACGTAAACTCGATTGCGATGGCAGCCCCGTCAAGTTCGCATTCATCCACGCCTTGGACCACCCAATCTCATCCGTCATCAGCCGCGTCTTGTCGTCAGCAACAAGTAAGGCGAATTCTTGATGTCGTGCGCAGCCACGTCCGCCAGGTCCTCGCTCTTCACCGCCGGCTTCATGTTCGGATCGGCCGTCACCGAAAATACTCCGCGCTGCATTCAGAGTAAAAACCAAACCGCCGAGAGTATCCAGACCCGCTGGCACCAGGTCCGTGCCTGACGAACTCAAATTCCAACTCACCTGCGCGTTCGGATCGCCCGCCGCGCTAATAGTCAAAACCTTGTTTGCAACCGAAAGCGTTACGCTCGTGGCCGCGCTGCCCGTGTATTGAATGGTGAACGCGTTCGGAAACACAAAATACTGGTGCGACACCGAATGACAATGCACATCCCAGCCCGCATTGATCCAGGACTGAAACGTCGGAATCAGCTGCTGCGACAAATCGTATCCCGTCACCACCGCGATGCTCAGCGGCACGCCTTTCGCCTGGATCATCGGCAACAGCGCCTCAATATACTGATGCGATCCATCCACCAGTCCCGGATCGTCATACGTCACCGTGATCCGCGCCGGATACTGCATGAATCCCCGCACCTTCGGCGGCGTGTCCGCCGCCAAATTGTTGCCGCCATCAATCGGCCCCGGCGACCCGGTGATGTCCGTCGAAATCCCGTGGCAATGTTGTTCGCATAAAAATGACAGTACGAATACGTAACCGCAGCCGTGTTGTCCATCAATCCGTAAGTACGATTCGCGTAAGCCCGGCAGTTCTTCAACTCGACCGCCGTCGGAGTTCCATCAAAGCGGTACCCAACATAATTCCGGTGCGCGTCGGTGTTGTAAATGTGAATGTCCCCCGGCGTGCCCGACGGATGCACATAAAATCCAATCGGCACCGTCGCATTCGGCACCTGACTGTCCGCCATCATGTTCGCCATCCAGACGTGATCGCTCGCCCCATGCACCTGCACCCCGTAGCCGTCATACCAGTCGAGCTTGATGTGCTGCATCTCGACATAACTCACATTGTTAATATTGATCAGCGCCTGCCCGCTCAAAATAATCGGCGTCACCGAGCCATAATGCGTCACCGGATTTCCCGCCGCCGACCACACATAAAGATTCTGTGCCACCGGGTCGTAGTACCAGTCGCGGTCGTTGGCCAACAAATTCTGTGCGCTCTGCGAGTTCCCCCAAATCGTTCCGAACTGCACAAACTTCAGTTGCGCGATCGGCTGCGTCGCACTCAACCCGATCTGCCAAACATTCCCACTACTGTTCGTCCACTGCGACGACGTCGTCGCCAGACGCCCGGTAAACTCCGGCGGCCGTCCGTTGCCGTACGCATCAAACTTGATCAAATTCCCCGCCGCCCCACTCGACGGCGGAGTCAGCCACTCGTTCCACACCGCGTCCCGCTTGAATAGAATCACGTCGCCCGGCTGAAACGTAGAAATCCCAACCTTCAGCAAAGTGCGCCACGCAGTTTGCGGTGACAACCCGTTGTTCCCATTGCTCCCCGCCGGATCGACATAAAAAGTCGTCGCCCCAGCCCGGCCAGCCAGCAGCACCACGACGCAAATTATCCGCTTCAACATGCAATCTCCTAAGCTGAGAACCGAGAATCAACTTCCGACCAACTCGCGAGAGAACAACCCTTCGCCGCCATACCCCGGCAAAAATCTAGTGCACCGACCAGGTCGGAATCGTCGAAGCCGTATAAGCATCTCCCGGCACCGTCACCGACCCCGGCAAAGTCCCGCCCGCCGTTACACTAACCGCCTGATTCCCCGCAAAAGTAAAGTCCACGCCGCTGGAACCCGCCTCCAGCACCGCGCAACCACTTACGCAACTGCTGGTAATCGCAACGTAATATTTTCCCGGAGGCAGCGTCGCCGCCCCCGTCCAGCTCAAAGTTTTCCATCCCGTCGACGCGGCAAACGCCGTCCCCGCCGTCGAGCCAATATGCGCGACCACCGTCCCCGAGCTGTTCACCAACCCAATGTCGTAAGTGTTCGCCGTATTGTCCGCAGTCGCGACGTCGTACGTCACCTGCGTAGTGGTGAGCGTGCAACTCAGAACCACGCCCCACAGTGACGCTTTGTTCGCCGTGCCGCTGAAGCTCGCCGTGCTCGACGCATGCGGTTGTGTAAACCACATCGGACAAGTCGGCGCTGCCGTCAAATATCCCTGCGCCTGCACATAAGCCGTCGTCGCAATCTTGGTCGAGTTGTCAGCCGTCCCCGGCGTGGGCGCTGCCGGAGTTCCCGTGAAAGTCGGCGAAGCCAGCGGCGCGCAAGCCGATCCCACGCCTGCAACCACGCCGCTGCCATTGGCTTGCAAACATTGTGTGCCGCTCGACACATTCCCCAACGTCAGCGCCGGCAACGTCGCACCGGTCGCGGAGAGTTGCACCGCAGGCGTAGTCGAGCCGCTGTAGATCCCAAAGACGCCATTGAAAATGTCCACGCCATTCTGAAATACGTTGGAGTTCGCCGTCGAAGGATCGACCACCGCAAACACTCCCGCCGCCGTCCCTGAGTTGTCACGTACGTAAAGTGTCGCGCCCGACTGCTGCGCGAACGTCAGTGTATTGCTCGAAATATCGTCGACCAGGATGTCCGTCGGACTGTTTCCTCCACCACCAATTGCTCCGAAATTAACTCCAACGAAATCCTTTACCGGAAACTGATTGCTGATGTGGAAGCTGGTCGTGACGTTCGTCGCTCCGTGGGAATTCAACACCACCGCTCCCGTGCTCGCGCCAATGTCGCCAAAGGCATGTCCTACCACGTAACCCTCGGTATGGTTGGCAATATCAAACACGTTGGTGCCCGCGAATTCATTGCCCACCGGAGGATTCGTCGGAGTGCAACCCGTCGCATTGATGGTCGCGTGTTCAATCCCGTATCCCAGCCCCAGCACATTCCAGCGGAAGCCCACCGGCCACGGCGTGAACGTTCCTGAGGCGCTGCTCACCCCATCGGAAAAACCGCCCGAGGTGATCGAATAACTGAACGTGTTGCAGTTGGTGCAGCTCGGACTGGTTACGTAGTAGTAGCTCGGCGTGAGCGGATTGGTCGACGTGTTGTAATTCACTCCGTGTGACGTGCCCGCCGGAATCCCGCTCGCCGTGAATGACTGCCCTTGCACAATCTCCGAAACATTGCTGGCCAGCGTCACCGTCACCGTGCCGCCCACTGTGTTGGAAATCGAACTCACCGCCGGCCACGGCGTTCCTTGATACGTCGTCCCCGGGTTCGGGCACTGCGTCCCCTGCGGATAGAGCGTCTCAATGCCTTCGATCGGTCCAATATTCTGCGCCTGATTCGATCCTCCGCCTACATCCACTTGCGCAATTCCGCAGTTCGTCACCTTGGTACCGAAAATAATGCTCTGCTCCTGCGTGCCGTAAATCGAAAGCCCCGTCAAATGGTCTGAGCTTCCTCCATTGCTGTCCGCCTTGTTGCAATCGATCGCCGCGTTCCACCACTCCGCATCTTCCACGTAACCCGTGCCCGGCTCGCCCAGCCCCACCACGAACGGCGACATGATCGGTCCATTGCCGGTCTTGGCGGAAATAAGTCCCGGCGCCAATGCTCCGGGATAAACCGTCGCCGCGGGAGGTGAAGTGCAACCCACTCCGTTCGGAGTCGTGCTTCCCGTTCCAAATGGAGCCGCCTGAATCACATTGATCACGCCGTCCGTTTGTCCCAGCACCTGGCTGGGCTCGGTCGTACATCCCCCGCCCGTGAACAGAACGATGGGATAAAAATAATATCCAGTGCCGCCGTTGGTGATGGAGTAACCCGTGCACGCCCCGCCCGAAACCGCATTGCACTGCACCGCCGCACCCGAACCAATTCCCAGCGGGAAGCTCGTTGCCGCCTGCACGATCGTCGGCCCCGTGCCGTTCGGAGAGCCGCGCCCCGTGCCGTGTACGTGGAAATTACTCGACGCAACCAGCAACGGCACCGTCGCCGAGAGTCGGCCCGCGGGCAGCCATACGTCTCCGCCCGCTTGCGCAAAAGGAAATGGATTCGAGTTGCACTGAATGTTGGTGCCGACTTCACCGGTCGCATCCACCGGCTCGGCATTCACTCCGTTCACCACCGTCGTGATCGCCGCCTTCATCGCCGCGCACCGGTCGGTGCCGGGGAACGCCAGCGTGTTCAATCTTCCCGGAGAACCTGCCACCCCGTTCGTCGATCCGTAGTAAGGAACATATCCCGCTGTGCTGCTTCCCACCCCGCCGAATCCCTGATTGTTCACCCAGGCCGTGGTCGCGATCTTGGTGGAGTTGTCGCTCGATCCCACCGTCGGCGCAGTGGCCGTCCCCGTGAACGCCGGCGATGCCAGCGGTGCCGCTCCCGTCACTTGCCCTACCGAATAGTCTCCGCTCTGCGCCGTGATCGTCCCGGCTACGGCCAAATACCGTGTTCACATTTCCCGCGCTGGGTGCCTGGATTTCCGAACCCGCCACCAGCATGACAAAACTTCCCGCCGACGCATTGGTCGTGAGCACGCGCCCCAACACTTGCCCAATCCCCGGATAACTTGCGCCGGCATCGTGGCAGTCTCCCGCCGTCGTGCTGCTGATCTGGACATAATCCCCCGCGGTCGTCGCTGCGTCGAACACGCATGACGCTTGCCCGCCACGCGCGATCTGAGCATTCCCCGTGGTCCCCGCTCCATCGACCACCACCCCGATCACGCCGCCGGTGTCGCTGGTCGCCGCCAGCACCGCGGTCGCCGGAGCGCCCGTTACCTTCGCCAGTTTGTTGAGCGTAGTACCCGTCGTCGCCTGGTTCAGAATCTCCGTCGCTTCCGATCCGCCGCTCAAATCCGCGTAGGTGCCCACGTACACATGCTTCAAGCGAAGCGTGGGCGATCCCACATCTTTCAAATTGTCTGACCAGGGTTTGAAATTGAATGCTGTATCGATCACCCAGCGCTTGGAACCCTGCATCCAGAATCCCAATCCGTGTTGCACGCCGCTGCCTGCCGCATCCGCTGCCATTAAGAAGTAGTCGTCGATCGAGTCGTAACCGAGGCGCAGGCGCTCGTAGTCGGAAGCGTCCGTCCTGGTTCCGTAGACATTCAATGTCTGGGGAGAAGTGCTGTTGTACTCTTCCAGCGTGTTCGCGTCCGCGTTGAATACATTCATCAGGCCGATCTGCACCGGCTGTCCGTTGTTGCTGATCACCTTGGGGCAGTGGCAAGTCGAGTCGAACCAGAAGATCCCGTAGTTCGGAATTCCGGTCGGAGGCGTGGTCTCAGCCAATTCGACTACGTCCGCCACGCTGCAATTCGCATTTCCGTTCGCCTGGATCCCGGTGGTGAAGCTGCCATTGCACTGCGTCGGCGTGGCCGCCAGTTGCGTCGCCGTATTCGCATTCTCCGAGACGTTTCCCCCGCCATCGAGCTTCGCGACCTCCACCACCGTGCCGCCGTTTTCCGAAACCTGCAGCTTTCCGCTCGCTCCAAATCCAACTCCCGACTTTCCCGTCGCCACCGAACTCAGAGTTCCAAAACTTCCCTGCACCGCCCAGGCTCCCGCTCCGGTCGTGAGATACGAATTCGCCTGTGCCGTTCCCGCCACGGTGAGCGTGTTGTCCAGTTGCACGTTAGTCTTGAATTCCTTTTGTGCTGCACTCAGCCGCTCCAGCCAGTTCGTCCCATCGCCCACGTTCCCGATGTAACTCGATATCGAAACCGGCGCTCCCACGCTGATCCCCACATGCGCCGGATTGCCATCGCCCTGGTCGTATCCGATGAACGCGTCGTTCGCATCATTCGAAGGACGGTTGTTCGCGGTGGCAATAGTCTTTTGGAAATTTGAATCGGAGAGCGTGATGATGTGTCCCGGCCCCGTTCCCAGCGTTGGGAAATTGATCCGGCCTTTCAGATTGGTCCGCAGTCCGCCATCCTGATTCGGCTTCACCGCCATCACCAGCGCGCCCTGCTCGTAGAACGTTGAGGGAGCCATCGAGGTGTAGCAACTCAGCCAGATCGGCGTCCACCCTCCCAGCGAATTGCAATTCGTCGAAATCACCGCCGGCGCATTCACGCCCTGCACCCCGACCATATCCGCCGGCGCATTCTCCACCCACGCCGTCGCCGCATCCAGTACGCTGGCCGAGTCCTTGCTCGCCACCAGCACCAGGTTGCCCGGCCAGTAATCCAGCAGCGGAAAATAAACCGGAGTCGCAACCGTGTACGACTGCAATGCCGCCTGCGTGTCCGTGAAGGTGCAAACTCCGTTCGTGCACACCGAAGCCCGGCTCACATTCTTTGCCACCGCAAAGTTTCCCGTCCCGTATGGCGCTTGCTCCCGCGGCGCGCCCGCCGACACATAAGTCACGCGCAGCAAATCAAACGTGCTCGCTCCCGCAACGTCCGGCGTCGTCACCGTAATGTTTCCCGAGCCGTTGCTCAGAGCATGACCCGCATAGAGTGGGTTCGACGCTCCCAGCGTCGCGCTGGTGGCAACCACGTAGTAGCGATAGTCCGTGCTCCCGGTGTTGGCAAATTGCGGAACCGCTCCCGACGGCGGCACTTCTCCATCGATCTTCACCGTCGCCCCTTGCGCAATTACCCCCGCTTGCCCAATCGCTCCCGCCGGATTCGTGCATCCCGCTTCTTCGTAAACGTTGTCCAGCTCAAATCCCGTGAACCCTCCGCGCTTCACTCCAGCCCGCACGCCGTACTGTGCGTACCCCTCGATCACGCTGTCGGAAATCCTCACCGAGTTCCCGCTCTGCCAGTCGATCCCGTTCCCCGAACATTGCATCGAGATGTTCAGGTTCTTAAGCCAGCCCACCGCCGCATTGGTGCTGAACGGTCCCGGCGCGTAAATCACCGGATTGCAAACGCTCGCATTGCACAGCACGCCGTAGTTGCTCGATCCCGTTGCCAGCGTCGTATCCAACCCATCCAGCAGGAATGACTGATCGTTGTCCACCTGCACATAACTGCTGAAGGTCCCGCCCGTCGGCGGAATTCTCGTCGCCACATTCAGCAGGCGCGTCTTCTGCCCATTGACCTCTATGAATGGCTTCTGTCCGCTGACCACCATCGGGCGCCCTCGTGGATTCATCAGCGTGATGTCCACAAACGCATTGGCATTCGACGGATCGCCCGCAAAAATGCAGGTGTCATTCATGTTGCAATTCACGATCGATCCCGAAAAGTCCACGGTCACATTGGAAGCCCGCACCGAAACTCGCGCGTAAGCTTGCAACTCTCCCGGAGGCACAATCACTTTTCCTGACTGCGACGGCCCCGTGGGATTTGTGGGATTGAAGCGCGCCACAATCAACGCCTCCTGCAATCCGCCGGACGCGCTGCCGATCGTGTACCCCGCGGGATGCGGGTTCGCAGTTGTGAACTGCAACGTGCCCGCGCTTCCGTTGCCCGCGCAGGTTCCACCCGTGACCAGCACCGCCTCCGGCGTACCCGTCCCGGAAATGTAAACGTAGTACCAGGGCTCGCTTCCGGTTACGCCGCCGGCGCAGGCCGCGACGTTCACGGTCTTCGCTCCCGCCACGGTCAAGTCGTTCGCGGGCGATTGCGACCAGTTGAAATCGGTCGCGTACTTCACCGCCTGCATTCCCGCTGTCACTCCTCCGCCCGGCTTCGGTGTGTACTTCCCGGTCGACGCAACATACGTGATGACTTGATTGTCCGCAGGTGTGGTGGTGTCCACGGGAACACTCTGAATGGAAACTGCATTGCTGCTGCTTCCGCATGCGCCCCAACTCGAGTCCCCATGCAGGCACAGCGTATTGTTCGCCGAGCCCGTTCCAATCTCACCCGTGGGGACGAGGCCGCTGATCAGGTCTGCCTTGCCTCCCACTCCGAGATCGACGTAATGTTTCGTCGCCGCCTGTCCCGCCGCCACCGGATCGCCGCTCAGCGTCAGCGGCCCCGTCATGGTGTCGCCGCTCTTGCTGACGAACGATCCGCTGCCCACGTTCTGCACGGCGTTGTCTACGTACAGCTTGTTGACGGCGTCCGTGGACTGCACCGGCGTGGGCAGTGCGGGCGAAACCGAAAATTGTTTTGCCCCAACAATCGTTTCGTTTCCGGCCAGGTGGACCACCGAAGCGTCGTTGGCTTTGCCGGCCAACGCGTTGTTAACGAATTGCTCTGTCGCCATCTGTGACGCGGATGTGCCCGCTCCCAGAATTGTCCGTACTTCAGCCAGCGTGGCTGGAGAACTGGTGGGAACAATCCAGTATTCCGTCTTCACCGTGTCGTCATTGAGTTGATAGACAACCGTGTACACCGTGTTCGCGGGGGTGGCGCTCGCGTTCGGGGTCAAACCAACCGACAGCGCGCCTGCGCTGCCCAGCGTCACACTTTTCTTTCCCGCCGCCACTGCCAGCTGGCCGCTGGTCGTGAACTCTGGCCAGGAGATCAGCAACGTTCCTCCCGCCGGACTTCCGTCAGCACGGTATACGGTATCGACGATCATCGTGGTGGGAAGCGTTTGTCCTGAGCTCCACGATGCCAGCAACACCGTCAGCAGCAAATAAAAAAGCCGCCCGGATGGGCGGCGCGCGTCGAACATAAATCCTCCGCTAAGAGACTGAGAACTGAGAACGAAGTGCTAAGAACTGTTTTTTCATGGTCCCGCTTTTACCGATTGTTGCAAGAAACGTTGCACGCTGTTCACGTACACATCCGGAAAATCCACCACCGGACGCCGCGTTTCAATTAAATGCAGCGCATCTTCCAACTTCCAACTCAAGGAACAAAGAATTGCCAATGTCATCAGCGGCGCGCGATGCACGCCGGCGGCGCAGTGAACGTACAGTTTCGTGCCTTCCTCGTCCAATGCATGCAACGCGAAATCAACGCCGCGCCGCAAAACTTCCACGGACACCGGCTTGAAGTCGTCGTCGATTGGATTCCACAACACCGCGATGCCATGCGGCTTCGCCAGCGCGGTGTCGTCGAATTCAATCTGCATGTCGATGATGTGCGTGATGCCGGCGCGAGCTATTTCGCTCATGTGCTCGGCAGTCCATATGCCGCCACCCACCGCGATGCGCCCGGTGACCCATGTCATGTCCATCGTGAAAGCCTTGCGGGGCGCGGCTTTGCGGCCCGGAACCAGAGCATTGCTCCGATTACCGATAGCCCCTGACCAGCGTTGCGCGGCCTGCGAACAGAGGTTCGCGGCCTTCGCCCACTCGCCGACTTTCATTCTAGGGCATCCACTGGTTCAGCTGTTTCCGACGAAGAATCTTTCGTGAGCTCGGCGCTGGCTTCTGGTTCCGGAAACTGCAGGCGCCGCAGCAAAGTTCTGGCCAGGGTATCGTCTTGCGGCGCCTGGGTTTCCGCTGGGGGAGCGCCCAATCCAATCATGTCGAACAGATACTTCATCGCGAGGTAATGTCCCTTGTCGACTTCCTTGATGGTGGTCTGCACCATGTGCATGGCGCTGTTGCCGACCAGGTTCGTAATGCGCTCCTGCACCACGCTCAAGTCCACTTGTTTCAGCGCCTTCTTGGGAACCGGAGGCGCTTTCTTTGCGCTCTTGCGCGATTTACCTGAGCTGAGTTTCTTCATCCGGCGCTCCAAATCCTTTGGGACAAAAAAATAAGGGCGCGGGTTAGGCGCCCTTTATCGGAATTTTTTCTGATCTATATTTAGAATATCAGATCAGGGGGGGCAAGTACGACATGGTTTTCAACTTTATTTTATGTTTCTTCTGAATCACTTAGGCGGAATTGAGGGCTCTGACCCCCTTGACAAGGTTTTTTGGGGTCGACGGATTTGGTCTCTGGAAGGCGAGTCAGAAGCCCGCGCTCGAGAAAAAGCTCGCTGACCCGGTCGAGGGCTTCCATGTAGACACGCGCGTGCATGACGATGCGCAACCCAGCAAACGCGCGGCTTCTTCCTGGGAATATTCCTGAAGCACAATCTTTGCAATCAGTTGCCGGTGAAAATCGTGCAACCGATCCAGCGTGTGTTCCACATCGTGCACGAAGATCACCGAATCTTCAAACGTCGAACTTTTGTAGGCGGTGAGTTGCGCGCGAAAAATCTCTCTCCCTAACAGAGACGGCATTCTTCCCGACCTCGATGGAGAGCCGCAAATAACGACGCAGCAAGCCCACGGTGCGCCTGCGGTACAGCCATAGATCAGGATCGTGAACCAACGCGGACGGCACGATCTCGCCAAGAAGTTCCATTGCTTCTGGGGCTTGAGCGGGATCGATCGCTTCCAGGGCTCTCGACGGAATGGTCGGCGTTGGATCTGCTAGTGGCGAGATGCTTGGTTCGCGCGCGACTGCCGAGGCTTGCTCGAAGCTGCAGGGCGGAACCTTGGGGATTTCTACCGAGGCTTGAATGCAGGCGATGATGATGGCGCTCATAGTGTGATCCTTTCGTCGCAGAGTTCAGCCCATTCTTCGTATTGACCTTTGATTTCGAAGCCGTTAGTGAACGATCGTGCTTTTAGTTTGGGGCGGCCGATGGGAAGGTCGAGCACCTGCGCAACGCATTGTGAGCAGTACACTTCTCCCGAAACGAGCGGGCGCACCCACAGCCCGCCACAACGTTCGCAATACTTCAATTCCATGCGAAGGATCTTTGCATCGCTGATTTCCATGATTGCCTCCGTGGCAACGAATTCGTTGACTTACAGCAGCCGCAATGAAAAGGCCCTGCGCCGATTGCTCGGTCACAGGGCCCGTTTCTTTTGCGGAGTGCCTGTTAATTTATTTTGCTAAGAGAGTGCGGCCGAAATGAAATCGACCGCAGCCGGCGCGGCCATCAGGGCAGCGTCGACTTGCGAAAGTAGCCCTCCTCGTAGCCTGATTTAAGAACGCGGCCGTTCTGCACGACCACACTGACCTTGCCGGAAAACTGCAACACCCGCAGCAACTGTTCCATGGCAGCGGAGAGCACTTCGGCGGAGCGGACTTTGCGGCGAAACTCCACAAAGCTCCCTCCGTCATTCTCGAATTGTGGGTTTGACATCATCGTAATATTTCCCAAAAACCAGAGTTATAACCAATTACTTTCCGTATAACTCGCGGATTGTGCGAAGTCAAGGCCCTATTTGCGGCGGAATGCAGTGATTTCCGTCACCAAGGCGAAAAGCTATTAATATGGAGGCATTTCAGCTGTGGAAATCTTTCCCGCTTCGGTCCGATGCGAGGCGGCAGGCATTTTGACCTGCTCTGCGGACAGGTTTCGGTGACTTGCCACGCCCCTAGCCACTTCTGGCGGCTGCATTCGTAACCTTCCCCTGCCGCGAAACGTACGATCCATTGAACCAAGGCCCAGGAAGCGTTGGCCGTCCCAGGGAAAATCATCGAAGCGGGGAGGCAAATGCGGGTCTTCTTCTGTGCATAACGGGGTGAGTTTTTACTTTTTGTGATTGTCTTTCAGATGTTATATCGGTATATATAAATAGCAAAGTGCTATAGCTATGCTATACTCCGCTCATGAAATTTAAAGCGGTGCAAGAAAACCTGCGCAAGGTGCTTTGGCGGCGCATCGACAAGGAAGGTCTCACCGGCCTCCGCCTGGCGGAGCAAACCGGGTTCAAGCAAGCGCACATTTCCAACTTCCTGAACCGCAAACGCGGGTTGAGCCTCGAAGGCATGGACAGAGTTTTGCGGGTGCAGCATCTGTCGGTGCTGGACTTGCTCGATCCCGAGGAGATCAACAAGCGGGCCAGCATTTTGCCGCCCAGTGCGGACGAGTTCGAGAATGTGCTGCTGGTGGACGGTACAGTTGCGGCTGCCGAGGCGCTGGTCATGAGCATGAACGTGAAAGAGGTTTTCAAGGTTAAGAAGAATTTCCTGCGCGGTCTGCGGCCAGACATGGAAGGCCCGCGGGGCGACTGGGAACGCTTCGTGGCGATTACGGCGGATGATAGAGATGTGGCGAACATGTATCCGCGACTGATGGCGGGATCCACGGTGGTCCTCGATCGTCACTACAATTCGCTGCGGCCTTATCGCAGGAGTGAGGCGAACATGTACGCGGTGAATAAAGATGGAACGTGCATCGTCCGTTATGTGGAACTGGTTGGCGACCAACTGGTGTTGCGGCCGCACAGCCAGGCTCATCCGGTTGAGGTAATCGCGATTGAGGCGGATAAGAAGAGCGGGGATTATCTGGTGGGGCGGGTTTGCTTTGTGGGAGTCGAGACTTAGAAGTTTCAGCACGAGCTTTGCACCACAGGGGTCACGGGGGTCACAGGGGAAAACTTGGGTTCACCGCGCCTAGGGTTAATTAACTTCTGTTGTTTTTTCTCTGTGACTCGGTGGTGAAATGGTTCTGCTATTATCGCGTCACGGGAGGCACTTATGGATGAGGCATCTGGCGCGGCGAGCGGTTCGCGGCGCAATGAGGATATTGCACTTGATCTGATGAAGTTTGTGGCGATGACTACCGGGTATGGGCGGACCAGCTCTGCGGGCGTGGGTTTTCAGGGTGGAGGGACGGCTTCGAAGCCCGAGGACTATGCGAATCATTTGCTGGAGCTTTACGGGAGATGTTTGCAGGCGGTGCAGGGTAAGAAGTGATTCCTAATCCCAGCGGCTGAGGCGAACCACGGATTACGCGGATTTGTGCGGATCTTCTTAGTAAGTAAGAAAATCGTTCATGATCCGGTAAACCGTGGCTCCCCGATTGCCTAGTGACGCTTGCGGGCGGCTTTCTTGCCGGCTTTCTTCTTGGCTTTCTTTGCTGGTTTCTTCTTCGCCGGCTGCTTTTTTGCTGGCTTTTTTGCGGCTTTGCGGGCCGGCTTTTTCTTGGCTGCTTTTTTCGGCGCTTTCTTCTTTGCCGCTTTCTTTTTCGGGGCCGCCCTTTTTGCGACTGGCTTCTTGGCGGCTGGTTTGGGGGAACCGCCTCCTCCTCCGCCTACGGGCATGGGGGCTGGAGGCATGGACATTGCGGGTTCCGCCCGCGGCATGGCGGGCATTTCGGCTTCTTCTTCTTCCTCTTCTTCTTCGAAATCTTCTTCCAGCGATTCGCCGTAGGCGCCGCTGTCACCAAACTCATCCATTTCGTCGTCCCCCAGGTAGAGGGTTTCGTCTGCGTTCATGTTGCCTCCTAGTATTTCCAGATCTCGTTTATTGCTGCGTCAAGACTTGAAAGACTACGAAAAATTCTTTCGCTCCGTGGAACGGGCCGCGATTATAGCACAGCACTTTTTGACGCTGCAGTGAGCAATAGTACACCGAAGTTAGATTCCTGTTCCTGGCTTCGCGGCCTTCTCGGAAGAAGAATTTTCGCGCCGGGAAAGCGTCTCAGGTTGACGCGGGATAAGAGCAGGAGACTTGGTTTCTGGACGGCCTCTCCGGCTTCGTTCTCACAAGCTTTGGGGTGACCGACCCCGCGCGATTGTCGCACTTCCTGTGGGATTAGCGGCCAGGGTTGGCGATAACCAGAATCATTCCTGGCCGCAGCGTGGCCAGGTTTCCATTGTCCTGCTTCAGGGTGTCGACGGTGATGTTGTGCGACTTGGCGATGGAGTAGAGGGTTTCTCCGCGCTGCACTTTATGGTGCACAACTCCACTGGCACTCGCGGCGTGTAAGGTATTCTTGGATTTGGACTTAGATGCTACTGCAGGACGGTCTTCGCGAGCATCAGGTGTGACCGGAAGGTGCACATACACAACACTGCGGCCATGTAGGCTGTCACTCTTCAAGTGATTCCAGCGGCGGACCATGGTGGGGGGCACGCCGAAATTCTCGGCCACGGTGTCTACGGTGTCCCCTTTGCGGACTTTGTAGCGCGTGGCCCGGTGCGAGTAACTCATGGTTTCGTCGGTCGGGTGTTTGCCGGGAGCGACGGGGATGATGAGTTCGCTTTCGCTTTGCAGGCTCTCGTCGGCGTCAAGATGATTGGCGTCGGCGATGGTTTTGGGGGTGGTGTGATAGGTGTGCGCGACGGAAGCCAGCGTGTCTCCGGAGGCAACTTTGTGATAGCGCCACCAGACTCGCATGTCGGTGGGGATGGCGGCGATGGAGTTGAGATAACGGTCTTTGCTGCCGGCCGGAAGATGCAGCTCGAACTCACGGTCTTTGGGAGTGGTCAGGCGCAGCAGGCTGGGGTTCAAGTCCTGCAAGTCGGTGGCAGAGGCGTCGACGCATTCGGCAACCAGGCGGAGGTCCACCGGGTAGTCGATCTTCACCGTGTCGTATGGGAGGGGTTTGTCGGGCACGACATTTTCGAGCCCATACTGTCCCGGATTCTTCGCCATGATGGTTACGGCGAGGATGATGGGAACGTAATTCCGTGTTTCTTTGGGCAGCACGTTGCGTTTGTAGAGCTGCCAGTAGTCGGCGTATCCAGTGCGCTTGACCGCGCTCTGTACAGTGCCGGGGCCGGAGTTGTAGGCGGCCATGGCCAGATACCAATCGCCGAATTCGTTGTAGAGATCTCTCAGGTGATGGGCGGCGGCGCGAGTGGATTTCTCAGGGTCCTGACGCTCGTCGACCCACCAATCGCGTTCGAGGCCGTAACCTTTGGCGCGGCTGGCCATGAATTGCCACATGCCGCGGGCTCCAGCGCGGGACAAGGCCAGCGGGTGGAATCCGGATTCGGCTTGGGCGAGGTAGATCAGATCCTGAGGCACGCCTTCTTCTTTCAGGACCCGGAGGATCATGTCGTGATAGAGGCCGCTGCGGGTCAGGGCGCGCTCGAGGGTTCCACGGCCGCGATTGGAGAAATAGCTGATGTATCCGGCGACCTGGTCGGTCATCATGAGCGGCAGGTCGGAGTGCGTACCGCGAATCTCGGCCTCGGCTTTGGCCTTGACGTTGGGATCGACGGGGACGGTGGTGTCGTTGGCTTCGTCGATGGGAGCGGGCTCGGATTTTTGTTCGGTGAAGCCGTCGCCCTGCTGCAAGGCTTGCAGCTCGAGTCCATTTACACCGTCGAGCACGCGGTCGAATTCGGCTTGCAGGCGCGGGTCGGAGCGCATGTCGAGCGGGCTACCTAGCAGTAAATTAAAGGCACGGTCGAAATTCTCTTTGGCGGCGTCGAGGTGGCCGGCTTTGTAGTTGTCCTGCCCGGTCTGGTATTCCTTTTCGACCTGGCTGATCAGATCGGCGGCCGGATCGGTTTTCGCTTCAGGTTGAGTTTGCTGCGGCGCCGGGGCGGCTGGCTTTGCTGCGGCGGCGGGCGGCGGGGCGGCGGTGGATGCTGTGAGGGGCGGCGCTGCGGCTGCCTTATTGGGCAGCAGAGACGTCGATTTCTGGGAAGGTGGACAAGCTGTGCAGGCAAGAGCCAGAGCAGCCAGGGCCGCGATCCGATAAAATTTCCCAATCCTCATGTTTATCAATGAGTTACCGCGATCTGGCTGAGGCTCCTCGAAAGACCCTCCAATGCTACTATCCACGATTTGATGGGTCAATCTGGAACTGGGATGGCCGGGGTTACTTTGGGGTGGGGGAGGATTATGCCGGGGGCGTAGGTCAAAGGCCTCTACGACGAAGGTTTATCCGGGAAGAACCTCGTGCTGGAAAGTGCAGAATTCGGCCAGCCGGTGGAAGTCTCTCTGGTTCGCGGTGAGGACGCGGATGCCGAGCCGTCCGGCGCTGATGGCGATGAGGGCGTCGTTGGTGAGCCGGCCTTGGCCGATGGGTTCGTGGTGATGCGCGGCCGCCAATCGCGCCAGCACTTTGCCGGTTTGAGTCCAGTCGCTCTGATTTGGAATCAGGATTCGCTTGGCCCGATCAAAGTCGCGCTCAAGGCGTTCGACGGCGCGACGGTCGCGGTCACCGGCTCCGGCAAAGAGTTCTTCGAGGACGACCGCACTCAGCCACAGTGGCGAATCGGCAGCCAGGCGCCGGAGGGCTAGCGTGGCGGCGTTGGCCGTGCGCAAAGCGGTGATGTAGACCGAGGTATCGAGAAGGGCGGGCTGCATCTAGTCACCGAGGGTGCCGTAGACGTCCTTGATGGAAACGCCGCTGTGGAGGAAGCGTTCGGTGGCTGCGAGGGCCAGCCTGTTCTTGGTGTGCTCGGCGATGGCCAAGTCCAAGGCGCGCTCGATGGTTTCGGTTTCAGTCTTTGCCTGGAGGGCTTTTTGGGCGCGCTTGATTTTGATCTCGTCGAGCTGGAAATGTTTGTGGGCGCGGTTTTTCGTGGTTGGCATTACTTCTCCGAATTCAAGAGAGCCGACGATGTACATTATCGCAATTGTTATGTACATCGTAAAGGGAAATTTTCATACTCCGTAGGCAGCATACTCCTGAAACGTTCTACTGGTTTTCTCTGTGTCTCTGTGGTGAATAGCTTTTATTTCTTGCGGGAATATTTTTGCGCGTAAGGCGGAACCGGAGTTGCCGGATCCAGGCGGGGATCGTTGATCGGCTTGCCGGCTGCCATTTCCAGCGGGATCACGCCGGCCCAGGTGGGGAAGGCGTAGTCTTCTTCGTCGTCGATGGGTGGGCCCTGGCGGACTTTTGCCGAGAATTCTTCGATGGGCAGGCGCATCACCAATGTGGCTTTGATTTCCTTTTCGTTGGGCTGGCGGGATTCGGACCAACGTCCGGGAAGAATGTGTTCGGAGAGCAGGCGTAGGGCCTCCAACTTTTCCGTGGGATCGGTGACTGCGACGGCGGTACCCAGTACGACCACCGAGCGGTAGTTCATCGAGTGATTGAAAATCGAGCGGGCCAGGACCAGGCCTTCGAGCAACGTGACGGTGACGCAGACGGGTACGGCTTGGTCGATGCGGCGCAGCATGCGGCTGGCTGCCGAACCGTGGATGTAGAGATTGTCGCCGACGCGGCCGTAGCCGGTAGGGATAACGAAGGGCTGGCCGTCGACGGTGAATCCGACGTGGCAGATGAAACCTTCGTCGAGGATTGCGTAGGCAGTGGCGCGGTCGTAGACGCCGCGATCAGCTTCGCGGATGACCCGCGTGCGCGGCGTGGGAATGTTCGGTTGGGACATTCAAGAGAGGCTCCGGCAATCGCCAAGGATGGATGAAAGAAGAGTGTAGCAGGAGGGCAGGGAAACCATAAGTCATCGTAAGTAGTTCTCAAAACGGTTACGGATGGACGCGAAGGGCGTCAGTCATTGCGCGTAATGCCGGAGGTTTCATCTTTCGCTGTTTTCACCGCCCAGGCCATGCGCGGGGTGTTGTGGGCGATCCCGAAGCGGCCGCGGGGATCTAACAAAATGATTCCGCCATGCCCGTTGGCGCGGGCTTTCAAATAGTTGATGGCTTCGGCGGCCACCCACTCGGGCAAACTGCCGGAGGCGACGCGATCGGTTGCCCATTTGGCGAGCACCAGCTTCATGATGGGCTCACCCCATCCGGTGGTCGATGCGGCGGAGGTTTTGTTGTCGGCGTAACAGCCACAACCGATCAGCGACGAATCGCCGAGGCGGCCGGGAGCTTTGTTGAGTGTGCCTCCGGTGGAAGTTGCGGCGGCGATATTGCCTTTGCTATCCAGGGCGACGGCTCCGACAGTGTCGTGGGAAAGAGTTGCGAAGAGGTCGGGTTGTGCTTCTTCGCCTCGGGCCTGGCATTCGCGCAGGCGCTCGACTTCGCGGGGAACGACCAAGTCTTCGTTCTTGCAGAGAGTGATGCCGTGTTCGGCGGCGAATCTTTCCGCGCCTTCGGCGACGAAGTACACGTGGGGGCTTTCACTGAGAATTTTTCTTGCGGCGCGGACGGGATTGCGCAGGTGTTCGACGCAGCCGACGCCGCCGGCACGCAAGGTCGCGCCTTCCATGATGAGGGCGTCAAGTTGTACTTTTCCGTCGCGGTTCAGGAAGCTGCCGCGCCCGGCGTCGAAAGTTTCGTCATCTTCCAGGATGACAACGGCTTCTTCGACGGCGTCGACGGCGGAACCGCCGCCGCTCAGCACGCGCCAGCCCGCCGCCATGGCGTTGCGCACGCCGTTGAGGTGGGCATCGACCATGTCGTCGGGAATGGCCCAAGCGCCGCCGTGGACGACTAAAACAGGATCAGTGGGCAAGAAAATTCCTCCGGGGAAATGACGGATTAGTCTAGCACTACGAGCTAAGCGCAGGTGTGGGGAGGCTGCAGATTTTCACGCATCGACGAACGTGCGAGGAAGCACGCGCCTACATTTTGTCAGAGGCGACCATGGCTTCTACGATCTCGGCCAGCACGCGGTAGCCTTCTGCATCGATGGGATCGCGGGTTGCGGCCTGGAATTTGGCGGCGCGTTCTTTGGCGTCGAAGTAGAACACGAGATCGGCCAGCGCCTCTCGAGCTTCGCGGCATAGAGCGCGCAGATGCAGCAGGTCGTCGACATCGAGCGAGGACGCCTGGAGCTTGCCGATTTCTGCCAGCACGCGTTGCAGTTCGCTCTTCCAATGCGGGACTTCAGGCTCGTACTTCAGATAGGATTCGGCTTCTCCCACGATCAGCAGTTCGAGCGTCTTCACGTCGGCCGGAGTCAAGGGTTTCGCAGCCTTCAATTTTGGCAAGAGTGAGGCTATGTCCATCCTGGACTGAAATGCTTCGCGCGCCTGGCTTTCCAGGTCGCCGACCTGGTCTTCCAAAAGGCCATAGTTGTCGCTGGTTTCGGACCGGACGCAGCGCGCGGCCAGGTTAAGAGTCTCTTGCAGGGTTGCGGGTAGGGTAGGGTTGTCGCTCATAGAGGGGCCTCGGATGCCGCAACAGTCTAGCACCAGGAACCAGTTGCAGGCGCGGGCGTCTTGCGCGCGGGCACAGTATGGTGACCGTTGAATAGAAAGTGCACGCGTACGCACTTTTTCGTTGACTACGCTTTTGCGCTGTACTAATGTTTGCCGCAATCTGTTGTCAGCCGTCGCGTGTTCCGCTACTTCGCGATGTTTCCCTTCGGCTGTAAACGCCGCGCCGCCGCGTAGAAAATTTTGCGCTGGGCAATCCCGGGTTGAAGTTCAACACGGCTTCGCCGGAGTGTGCTTCCAGCGCGGGACTTCACTCCAAGCGGGGTCGCAGCGCTGGAGGTTGCCCATTGAAAACCCTTCACCCGCTCTTTTTTACAGGCCCGCTCGAGTGGTCTGAGTGACGGAGAATCCCCCTGGACAAAACCATTCAAGAAGGGAGCAGCAATGAGAAACGTGCGAGATGCAAAATGGACCAGCCTGCTGGCAGCCTGCTTGTGTACGACTGTCATGCTCGGTCCGGCAAGACTTTCCGCCCAGCAAGTCAAGGATCCTGGGCCGCGGGGCGGCGCGCCCGCGGCAGGAGGCTATTACCCAACCCTGAATGCCAACGAGCAACTCTTATTCAACCAGTCGTTCGCTCGCTTTCAAGAAGTCGATTCGGTATCCGGAACTATCGAGCCCGGCCGCGGCCTGGGCCCTACCTTCAACGGAAATAGTTGTGCGATGTGTCATGCGCAGCCTGCTGCCGGCGGCAGCAGTCCTGGCCTGATCAGTCCGCAGAATCCAATCCCTAATCCGCAGGTAGCGCTGGCCACTCTCGATGGCGCCCAAAACACTGTTCCGTCATTCATTACCGCTGGCGGTCCGGTGCGCGAAGCGCGGTTCATCGCAACCAATCCGAAAAACCTCAATTCGCCTCTGGATGGCGGCGTGCATGGTTTGTACACCATTCAGGGACGATCGGACGCTCCCGGTTGCACTCTGGCGCAGCCTCCATTTGCGCAGCAACAGGCGGCGGGCAATGTAATCTTCCGTATCCCGACACCGTTGTTCGGGTTGGGGCTGGTGGAAAATACTCCGGACGCGACCTTGCAACAGAACCTGGCGGCGACCCAGAGCCAGAGGAGTGCGCTGGGGATCGGCGGCGGTTTCAACAGCAGCGGAAATGATGGAACGATTACCCGTTTTGGCTGGAAGGCGCAAAACAAGTCGGTTCTGATATTCGTTGGCGAAGCTTATAACGTCGAGCAAGGCGTCTCCAACGAAGTATTCCCCAACGAGCGTTCCGCGGTAGCGGGTTGCGTGTTCAACCCTTCGCCGGAAGACGCCAGCAACATCCTCAATGGCGACGTCAGCAGCCCAAACTTTGGGACAACGATCGGCACACTTTCAGAAATGTCGTCGGATGTCCTGAACTTCGCCTTGTTCACTCGTCTAACGGCGCCGCCCACTCCGGCTCCGCCGACCCAATCCACCACCAACGGCTCGAATTTGTTCAATAGCATCGGTTGTGCCCTGTGCCACTCGTCCAGCCTCACCACGGGGGCGTCGGGATACACCGGCATGTCGAACGTGACCTACCATCCTTACTCGGATTTTGCGCTGCATCACATGGGCGCGAGTCTGGCGGATGGCATCAATCAGGGTGGGGCGGGCCCGGATCAGTTCCGCACCGCACCGCTTTGGGGACTGGGCCAGCGGTTATTCTTCCTGCATGATGGCCGGACCTCCGACCTGTTGCAGGCCATCGAAATGCACACTGGCTCCAACAAGCTATTGTGCGCAGAGCGCATCTGCTCAGCTGTTTTATGTCTTGACCACCAACAGCGTTTTTGAACCCGAATTGCAAAGTCAGGCTTGCGGCTCCGAAGCCAATAGCGTGATCAACAATTTCAACGGGCTCAAACCGTCGCAGCAGCAGGATTTGCTGAATTTCCTGCGTTCGCTGTAGCGGAATGTTGCCCAGAACTGGGGGAGATTCGTAAAATCTCCCCCGTTTTCTTTGTAGTGAACTCTACTTCTCTTCGGTTCTTCGTCCCATCTTGATTTCCTTGCGCATCTTGAACGCCTAACGACAACCGCGAAAGTAAGGAGCTATGTGATAAAGTAAGGAAAGTCTAGTTATGCAAAAACGAGCGCGAATTACCAGCAAAGGGCAAATCACCATACCCCGCGAAATTCGACGGCTGCTGGGCGTTCGTCCGGGAGACGGGCTTCTGTTCGAAAGCGATGACACCGGAACCCGCGTCCGGCCAGTCAGGGCTCAAAGCCCATTCGCGCAGTATCGGGGAATCGGAAATCCGGGCCTTAAATCCGGGAAGAAAGCAATCCTCAAGACGATCAAGGAGTTGCGTGGTCGATGACCACAGTGGTTGATAGCAACGTCATCGTCGCCCTCTGGGATCAGGACGACAATTTGAGTGCGGTTGCGCAAGCAGGACTGGATGCAGCGCTGGATCGTGGGCGATTGGTCATTCCCGCCCCAGTTTTTTCTGAGTTGATGGCGCTTCCTGGGCGCACAGAAACATTTCTTGACAGGTTTTTCCAGGGCACCGGCGTCACGGTAGATTGGGACCTCGATGAGCAGGTGTGGAGAGCTGCCGGACGAGCTTTCCAGGGTTACGTTGGACGCCGTAAAAAGCATCCGGGGCCTGGCCCTCGTCGTATCCTGGCCGACTTCTTGATCGGAGCCTACGCCGCATCGCACAGCTTTGCATTGCTGACCTTGGACGAAGGCCTGTACCTTGCCGGGTTTCCGGAGCTAAAGATCCTCAGGCCCCGATCTTCATAGTCCGCAAGATAACTCCCAACCAGCTTTGTCAGATCACTTCTTCTGTCGCGGTTAATTCTCCGCCCGCGTCTCCCGTATTCGCAGTGCCTGCGGGCTCAATGAGGAGAACGTGAGTTTCCTCGTCAGCTCGAGGACGATTAAAAAATCTTTACCACAGAGGTCACAGGGGACACAGAGGACGCGCTGCACTTCCTGTGACCTCTGTGACCTCTGTGGTACGGATTTCTTCTTTTCGTGGGTGAGGGCCTGCTCCACAGAGGACGACTTGTATTTCTTGGAATTGCGGCTACGCGGCCTGGCCTGCATTGGCCGTGGGCCGATCTACGAGCGCGGTGCGGGTGTAGGTGTAACGGATGCGATGAATCACGGTGATGGTGGACAGAACCGCGATTACCCAAAGCACAGGGGCCATGCGGTTGAACAAAGCTCCAATGATGACGAGTACGAGGCGCTCCGGACGCTCCATGAAGCCGACACGGCAAGAGCCGATTAGCGATTCGGCGCGGGCGCGGGTATAGCTGACCATGATGGCGCTGATCATTACGAATGCGGTCAGCACCACATAGAAGAAGCGGTCGCCGCGCGCATAGAAAACCAGCAATCCGAAGAACTGCGAAGCGTCGCTGTAGCGGTCGATGACCGAGTCGAAAAATCCGCCGAAGCGGGTGACGCGGTTGCTGGCGCGGGCCACAGCGCCATCCACCAGATCGAAGAATCCCGACCCGATGATGACCAGTCCGGCGTAGCGGAACAATCGAGCCTGATTGTCGCTGTTGGCATAGCCAAACAGAAACGCCGCGATGGTGTTGACCACCAAGCCCAGAAAAGTAAGAACGTTGGGATTGACTCGGGCTAAGGCCAACCACCGGACAATCGCATTCAACAGCACACCGCAAGCCCGGCCGAAAGCGCTGGTCCAGGTCCGGCTCATCCCGCGGCGGCCTCGTCGTGGATGGTGCTCAAGCGGAGTATTTCCATTTCGCGCTTGCCATTGGGCGTGACGATGGTCGCGGTGTCGCCCACTTTCTTGTTCAACAATGCGCGCCCGATGGGAGAGCTGGTGGAAATTTTTCCGTTGGGGAAATCGGCTTCCTCGCTGGTCACCAGCTTGTATTCGGCTTCTTCGTTTTTGTCGTTGTCGAAGACCTTCACCGTCGAGCCCAGACCAACTTTGTCTCGCGGGATATTGTCCATGTTGATGAGAGACAGGTCGGCGATGCGCTTGCCCAATTGACGCAGGCGCGCTTTGACGAACTCCTGGCGCTGCTTGGCCATGTGATACTCAGCGTTCTCGCTGAGATCGCCGAGCGCCGCGGCCTTCTTGATTTCTTTGGGAAGCTCGTGAACCAGCTCATGTTCGAGCTGGTTGATCTCGTCTTGCAGCTTCCTCTTGATCTGTTCAGTCATGTTTTATGGATTATAAACCCGGCACGGCGAATCAGCTTCAGAGTTGGACGGCGTTTGTCCGGAATGGGAATCGAGTTCTTTTTCGAGAAGTCCGCACATCAGTCGACCTTTAGGTGTGGGCGGGACGCCCTCACGCAACCGCCGGGACGGCGTAACGGAATCTATGCTTGAAATTCGGAGGCGTCTGGGAATCGCAGGTTCGACTTGGAGAGCGCCTCGGTGAGCAACTCTTCGATCTGCGGCTCGTCGCAGTTTTTGGCCATGGCAAGCTCGCTGACCAACAAATAACGGGCGCGCTCCAGCATTTTCTTCTCGCGGAATGACAGTGCCTTCTCTTGATTCAGCACTAACAGAGCCTTCAGCACATTAGCGACTTCTAACAGTGAGCCGGTTCGCATGCGCTCGGAGTTCTCTTTGAATCGGTATTTCCAATCAGAGTTGTTGTCGCACGCGCCATCTTGAAGAAAATCAACAATTTTCTGGATTTCGCCGTTCTTGACCACCCGCCGCAGGCCGACGTTCAACACGCTGTGGAACGGCACCATGACTTTCAGGCTATTGGCTTTAATCTTGAGCAGGTAGAATTTTTCCACACTCTCGCCGATGGTCCGGCTGCTGATCTGCTCAATAATTCCGACGCCATGATTGGGGTAGACGACCTTGTCGCCTATGTGGAAATTGCCATCGCCATTCAACATGAGAACCACCAGTAAACGGAGGGAACAGAGAGGAACAACACCACCTCATTTTACCCGAATCGGGACGGAAAGGCAATGTGGACGTGGTTTCCCGTCTTGGGACTAGCGCTTTCCCAGGAAAGGGTGGGTCCCAACCATGCTGTCGTGCTTCTATTCTCCTAGCCAGGCTCCGAACGGCTTCAGCGACTCTACGTGGGCGAAGATAATCCTCATCGCCGCGGTGATAGGAATGGCGAGCAGGAGCCCCATGCCTCCCCAGAGTGCGCCCCAGACGAGCAAGCCCATGGTTACAGCTAACGGATTGAGCTGCAAGCGTTTGCCAAGAAATCTGGGGTAAAGAATGTTGAGCGCAACAAAGTGCAACCCCAGCACGGTAGCCACAACAACGAAGAGATCTCCGGAGCTGATGTGTCCCAGTCCTACGAAGACGGGAGGCACCAGGGCAAGCAGAATTCCCAGATAGGGAATCAGGCTCAGAAATCCGCTGAGGAACCCTGCGAAATAGAAGAAGGGCAGCGGAATCGTCCAGAAAATGATGGTGCTGATGGCTCCTACGAACAAGCCAATGAGAAGGTTTCCGACCATAAAGCTGCGCACCATGGCGGAAATCTGGCCCAGGGTCACGTATGCTGCGTGGCGGTTATGCATGGGGAAGAGCATCACCGTGGCTGAACGGACATGTTGTTGCCAGGTCAGCATGAAAAATACCAGGAACGGGACGAACGACACGGCCAGCACGGCTCCGCTGACGGAGCCGAAGCCGCGGGTCAGCACGTCGGTCCAGTCGGTGGCGGGACGAACGCTGAGCACGCCCTTTTCATGCTCGGGCGCCAGCACTTCCAGGCTTTCTGCCTGCCGACGGTAGCGCATCACTTCATCGCGAACCTTGGTGGTGTATTTGGGCAAGTCGTGGAAAAGGGTGGCGGCCTGATTGTAAGAATAGTAGACAATGCCACCAAGCGCCGCCAGCAACAGCAGTATGGCAATCCCCGCCGCCAGACTGCGGGGCAGGCGAAGGTAGGTCAGGAAATCCACGATCGGCGCGAGGATGAAGGCCAGCAGGACCGACATCAGGATCACGACCAGCACCGATTCGCCGAAATAGCACAGTCCGACGATCCCAACGATGCCGACGATGTTCATCGCCCAATGCCAGCGCAGTGGCTCAGGCTTCGGTGCGGGCGGGGTTACAACAGCAGAGGACTGGGTCGGGGACTCGCCGATCGCCATTCCAGCATCGTAATTCAATTTGTAGCTTGTGGATGAGTAAAAACGCGGTTCCCGCAACCAGAATGCCGGTTATTCAGGACATTGCTGCGTGCCGTGCGGGCATCAACCAGAATATCGGCGGCCAATCATACTACCGATTTCTTCGTGCTCGATTAGCTCACCCCGATCAGCCGCTGCCAGCCCTTTTAACTTCGCGAATAAACCAGGCCTCGTAGTGGACCAAGCGTTCTACGGCTTTTTTCGACGATGGGCCTTCGGGCCAAATCAACTGGCCCGGCTCTTCAAGACTTCAATTGCCTTCTGCATTTGCAGGTCGGGCTGCACGGGCTTGGGCGCTTTGGCGTCGTCCGCGGGCGCGGTAGCAGCGTCGTCATCGTCGGACACGGGTCCGTCATCTTCAGCGTCGGCTACCAGCACATTTGGAGTAATCGCAGTGTCCTGAATCGCTTTGCCCGTGGGCGTGTAATACTTGGCGATCGAGAGGATAAGCGCCGAGCCGTCGGGCAGCTCCATGGTCTTTTGCACGGAGCCGTCGCCAAAAGTCTTATCGCCTACAACATCGCCGCGAGCGTTTTCAAGAATGGCTGCGGCAACGATTTCGGCGGGGCCCGCAGTGCCTTTATTGACCATCACGACCACCGGTAAGTTCGTGATCGCCTTGGAGGCATCGGCGTTGAAAGCTTCGCGCGGATACTTCTGCCCTTGCAGATAGGTAATGGTTCCGTGATTGAGGAACAAATTGGCGGTGGCGATGCCTTCCGCTTCGTCACCCGAAGCGCAATTCCGCAGGTCGAGAATGATCTTCTTGGCGCCTGACTTCTGTAGTGCCTTGATCTTGTTGGCTACTTCCTGCGACTTGCCTTTGGTGAAAGCGTCCACTTGAATCACGGCGATGTTGTCTTCCACCATCTTGTCGGTGACCGGAGGAATCGTGATCACATCGCGCGTAATGACAACCTTCTGCGGTTGGGCGCGGCGGGCGCGGACCAGGGAGACGGTTACGTCAGAGCCGGGTTGTCCCATCAACAGGTTGCGAACTTCGCCGAGGGACATTTCGCGCGTGCTTTTGCCTTCGATGGCTTCAATAATGTCGGTATCCTGCAGGCCGGCTTTGTCGGCGGGCCCGCCGGGAATGACCGAGATCACCGAAGCATAACCAAAGCGCTTGGAGATCGCGGCTCCAATATCGGCCTTCGCGTCAGTCTGATGTGCTTTGTAATCTTTATATTCCGCCGCACTCAGGTAGCTGGAGTTGGCGTCGAGAGACTCGACCAAGCCATGCAGCGCGCCGCTGGTGACCGCAGGAATATTGGGCTCTTCCACGTATTCGCTGCGCACCCGTGACAGAACTTCACTGTAAACCTGAAGTTGGCGGTAAGCGCCGTCGTTGCTGGACGCGCGGACGCCATCCATTCCTCCGACCAGCATGAAAGTGAGCACGAGAGCAGAGGAAACAAGAATTGCGGCTTTAGTCTTCATCGACATGGGATTGACTTTCTCGGAAAGGAGTTACTTCCCCCGGAAGTGGTGCCATTATATCCGGTTTGATGCCGTTTTCTGGGATTTTGCTGCGGGAAAATAGCGCACGGTGGTAACTAAAGATAAGAATGGGTTTGGAGGTCGCGGAGATGGGTGAGGCTGAGATTTTAAGCCTTCGCTCTCACAAATCCGGGTTTTATTAGTGTTTGTTTCGTCAGTCGACGATGAATAGCTTGGCTCCGCTTGCGGTCGAGGAGCGGTGCCCCGGGTCGTCGTCGCCGACGTGGTAGCTTTGGCCGGGCTTCAAACTCTTCTGGGGTCCATCTTTCAATCGGACATCCAGTGAGCCTTCGAGACAGAGAAGCACGTGGCCCTTGCTGCACCAGTGATTGGCGGCGTATCCCGGCGAGTATTCGACCATCCGAACCCGCATGTCGCCGAAGGTCCGCGTTCTCCACAGTGCAACTCCGGTGTCGCCCGGATGCTCGGTGGGATCGATTTCGGCCCAGTCCGTGACCGTCATGGGCAAAGTCAGCATTTTCATCGTATTACTCTATCTGTTTCACATACTCAAACAAGCGCATTCCAAAAAAATCTGCGATGTTCCCGGTGGGGCGATAACCGTTTCTTTCGTAGAAACGGATGGCTCGCAAAAGAGGTCGCGTAGTATCGAGCGTGATCCGAATACACTTGCGGTTTCGCAATTCTGATTCGCATGAGCGGAGCAACTCCTTCGCAACGCCGCAACCATGCCAGCCCGGCTGCACTGCCATACCGCGAATGTGACCTTCCTCGGTTGAAGTGAGGCTACATCCGATGGTTCCGATGATTTCATTCGACCGACTCACCGCCACAAACAGCGTCATCGTATTCAGGCGCTGGTGAAGCGTCTCAAGGGTCAGGACCGTATCGTGAAAGGCCTCCGGCGTGTAGCTTTCGCGATAGGTTTCAAAAGCGGCATGCAGGCATTGCAGAATCCCCGAGGCATCTTGGTGGGCGGCTCTACGAATCGAGAATGTACTTGGCTCCGGCATCGTCGATTTTTATCGTGAAGTAGCGCGCGGGTGGATGCGCTAGTCGCTGAAGGATAATCGCCGTGAAGTGCACGCTCTACCCTTCCATTCTTTTGACAACCGGCCTGGACCCCTCAGACGAGGGCAATCGTTTCCTCGACCGACCGACTGCCAGCTCGAAAACGATTGGAGTTCCCGCGCCTAGCGAACGTCAGCCAACTGATTGCGCAACTTATGAGTTGCGCGGAAAAGTGTGTTCTTGATGGTGCCTTCACTGGTATTCAGAATACCCGCGACGGTTCGCAATCTTAAGCCGTGATAGTGCTTCAACTCGAACACCACGCGTTCGCGAGGCGAGAGTCTTTCCATGGCACGCACGATGCAGGCGCGGAGCTCGCGGCTTGCCATGCTGCGCTCAGGGCTGGCTCCCGCTCGCTGATCCGGAATGCGATCGACGATTTGTTCTTCTTCGCCATCGGCTGAAATGGTCGTCGTCAAGTCGCGGTAACGCGACGATCGCTTGCGCAAGTGATCGAGACACAGATTGGTGACGATGCGGTAAATCCAGGTATAAAACGAGCATTCAAAACGGAAACTGCCAATGTTGACGTAGGCGCGCAGAAACGCTTCCTGATAGATGTCCTGACCATCTTCCTGCGACCCGGTGAGGTGGACGGCCAGGCGCAGCACGGCGCGGTCGTAATTGCGAACCAGTTCTTCAAACGCGGCAGTGTCGCCCAGCTGGGCATCGCGGATGAGTTGGTTGTCATCGACGCGAATCGCGGCTACTCGAATGGAGGCTGCTTTTACTCGGTGCTGCCCTCGAAGTTGTATCGCGTTTTCCACTTTTTTTCTCCCAAAAACGACTTAGCCGACGAACTTGTAGCCAGTTCCGTGCACGGTCAGGATGAATCGTGGTTCTTCGGGTTTGGGCTCGACTTTCTGGCGCAGGCGAACGATATGCGCGTCCACCGTGCGGGTAGTGGGAAAGTGATCGTAGCCCCAAACTTCCTCGAGCAGCCGGTCGCGACTCAGAGTCTCGCCGGGATGAATCAGAAAGCACTTCAAGAGTTCGAATTCCTTGGAAGAGAAATCGAGCGCCTTGCCCCTTGCGCGACACCTGGCAACTGCGCAGGTTCACTTCGACTTCTCCGAAGGCGTATTTGTCTTGCGTCTTGGGAAGCGTCTGGGCCCGCCGCAATACTGCCTTTACCCGGGCCAGCAGTTCGCGGATGGAAAACGGCTTGGTGACGTAGTCATCGGCGCCCAGCTCAAGGCCGACGACTTTGTCCACTTCCTGCCCACGCGCCGTGAGCATGATGATCGGAATCGACGGCCGCTTGCTTTTAAGTTGCTTGCAGACGTCGAGCCCGCTCATGCGTGGCATCATGACGTCGAGGATCACGAGGTCGGGCGATTCGCGCGATGGCTCGCTCCAGGCCGGTAACGCCATCGCCGGCGGTGATGACCTGGTGCCCCTCGAATTCGAAGTTGTCGCGCAAGCCGGATACCATGTTGGGCTCGTCTTCGACAATGAGGATCTTTGCCATGTTGTTCAGCTCGCCTATGCCAAAGCCGGCTTGGTTGCGTTCGTCCGGATCACCGGTATTTTGATGGTGAATTTGCTGCCGCGTCCGGGCACGCTGTCCACTACGACTTCGCCGCCGTGCGCCTGCACAATGTGGCGCACGAGCGACAATCCCAAACCGCTGCCTTTTGTGTTGTGGACCAGCGGATCGCCCACGCGATAGAACTTGTCGAAAATCTTTTGCTGCTCGGCTTGCGCTATGCCGATTCCGTGGTCCACCACTTCCAGCTTCACCGTGCCGTTGTCACGGAAGAGATTCACTCCGATATATTTCTGGTCTTGCGAATACTTCAGGGCATTGTTGACCAGGTTCAGCAAGGAACGTGCCATGGCCTCGCGATCCACACTGATAGGAGGCACATCTTCGGCGATCTTTTCCTCGAATGCAAAGCCACTCTGCTCGATCTGGTAGCGATAGGATTCGAGGGTGTTGCGAACCAGTTCCCGCATGTCGGTCTGGCGGAAGTCGTATTCCTTGCGGCCGGCTTCGATGCGCGAAAAGTCGAGGATGTTATTGATCAGCGCGGTGAGCCGCTCGCTCTCTTTGCGAATGATGCTGTAGTACTCCTGATATTTGTCTGCGAGTCTTAAGCCGGCCCATCTCCAGCGTTTCCGCATAGAGCCGGATCAGGGAAAGCGGGGTGCGCAGCTCGTGGGAAACATTGGAAACAAAATCGGACTTCAGCTTGGCCAGCGCCATTTCGCGCGAAATGTTGCGGTGCGTCAAGATGATTCCGCCCGCCAGCAGGAGAGAGATGGTAATCAGCGTCAGAAAACTGGTGCGTACGAAGTGCTGGCCCATCGCGGCCAGCGTAGTCCCCGGCAGTTTGATCGCGAGCGTCAGGTTGGGGAACGCGCCTTCCATGTTTCGTTCCACTTCCGGCTCGCCGCCATCCCAGCGAGAGGAAGCCGCTAGCGGAGTGGAGTCGTGCTTGGCGTGGACCATCATTGCAACACGATTCTTTTCGCCGCGCTCATCCTGATGGCTAAGGATCGTGTCCAGCATTTCGGGAAAGAACTGGTCACGCAGGTATTCTGCGTCGAATACCATTCCGCCAACGGCCTTCCGTTCACCCCAGGCGTCTGAAACCAAGAACACTGCGCCGGATTGATACACCTTTTTCTCGCCTCGCGGAGCCCAGTTGGTGAAAAAGTAGAAGGGTTTTCCCTTCTTCGACATTTCCTCGATGCTTTTAACTTCGTCTTTGTATTCCACCTGCATCCAGCTGGTGGTCATGCTGGCGAGATCGTCCGCCTCGGCGCGAAACATCGGGTCTTTCAAACGGGAGGGTTGGGAACGGAGTGTTAAGCCGCCGCTGGGCGTGTAAACGAAAACGTGCGCGAGGTAAGGATGAGTCGCCAGCATCCGGTCCATGGTTTCCACGCAGGCTGTGCCCGCGCCCGGGAACTGACTGCGCACATCCTCCACCATGTCATCGGCTTTCTGATTGATCTGCTTCTCGGAAATGGCCAGAACCTGATTGAAATCGCGCTGGAAGGCGGCTTCCACTCCGCGGTCGCGCTGGATTTCGTTCAAGTGCACCGCACTCAGGATGACCAGGGCAGCGGCGGGCAACACGACGGCGAGTTCGAGGGTCAACATCAGCCGGGTTCGCTCGCTCCAACGTCGTTTGGCTTTCATCTTGGTCCTCTGATCCGGGAAGTGAAGGGATCAGCCCCGGATAGAAACATAGTTGAACACAGGGGGGTATGTGTCAATCATGAGTAAAAACAAGTAAAAAGTTGTGAAATGATTGATTCGGCAGGTGCTGTCGGGGCGGTGCGAAATTTGCCAGCTTAGCGGATCCCAATACGTGCTCAACGCCCCTACGGCAGCTTGAAATTTACCGTGACGTAGGTCTCAGCTTCCACCGCCACTCCATTGCGAACGTAGGGTCTATAGCGCCATTGCTTGACAGCGCTTACAGCGGCTTTCGCCAGGAGAAACGAGCCATTAACCAGCTTCAGTTCGCGAACGCTGCCGTCCCGGCCGATCCACGCCTGCAAGACTACCGGGCCTTGTAATCCGGCTTTCATCGCCTGCTCGGGATAGCTGGGCTGTACGTTCTCCAGCAGAAGTGCGCGCGAGGACTCCTCCGAAAGAGGGACCGGCTCAATCTGACCGAGGAGGGATACGGGATGCTTAACGCTCACGACGCGAATTGCAGCGTCAGAAGGAGGCGCTCTTAGACTCTCTGGAATTTGAACGCGCGCATCGGCAGGCTGGTCTTGATCCGCCTCGGCTTCAGTTTGCGCTTCAGGGGTCGGCGTGGCGATTGTGGGGGTTGAATGTGTGCCGACGCGCCCTCTCGAGGCTGACGATCTCGCTACTGCTGGAACGCTCGAAATCGGCTTCCGGAGCATTGGTGAAATTCGGCCTGGTGTTGTCGCCGTCAGAATCGTCGTCGAAAATCTTTGCTCGGGCTTGCTTGTAGGCAGTCGATACTTTGCCGACAACGCCATGAATCATCGCGGGTCGGCGAACCACCAGGTAGCCGGAGCAAGCGAAGGCCAAACTCATAATGACGACGCCCTGGAACTTGTTGCGTCTGCGCGAGCCGTTCGCTTCATCCGGTCGTGTAGCCGCTGCCAGGCCGTTTTCGGTTGTGCCGGCCGGTTGCAGGGTAGGGCGGATCAGGACGGGTGGCAGGGAGGGCGGGGGAGGGTGCCGACCTTTGCGGGGCCTGCGCAATATCACCTTGTCCAATCCAGCTCTTCATGCAGACTAGAAATCGGTCGTTGCCGAGGAGGGCATACTTGATTTCATCCGGAGTGAGCGGTTTGGTCAGGACCAGATCGGCGGCAGACCCGTCCGTTGGCACTTGTTGCGAATCGCTGGTCAGAGCCAAAGTGAAAGCCGCCTTGTTCAGCTTCAACTCACGGGCGTTTTTCAGCAGGAATCCAGCTTCGGGGCCGCTGTCGCAGTCGGCCACAATCACATCGAAACTTCGGCTGATGAGCCATTCCACGGCGGTAAAAACGTCCGGACAAGGCTCGACTTCAAGCTCAAGATCTTCAAGAGCCTGCACCAACCGGCACGACATCTCCCCGTCCGAGGAGAACAAAAGGGCCACTGGCGGCATCACTACAAGGCTAGGTTTAGGGCGGGTTCGAGACAAGTTACGAACTACCACCTTCGTGCCATCGCAGAAGGTGCGGTAACTGGGCGATGGTTACCTGTACCAAAGGACAAGGCTGCGGCCAGTGGAACGGCCGCAGAAGTCACGGATTTAATTTCATTTTCCTGACCCGTGACATCTGCGAAAATCCGTGGCCGGTTCTTAATGATTGCCATTGACTTCGCCCGACGCATAGAATCCTCTGTTGCTGACGCGAAGCTTTTTGGGACCAGACCATTGAAAAAAGTCACTGCCATCTATCCCGGTTCGTTCGATCCTCCAACCAACGGCCACCTCGACCTGATTGAGCGTGGCAGCAAGATTTTCGATGAACTGATCGTGGCGATCCTGCGCAACCCGGAAAAAGCGCCGCTATTCGGGTTGTCCGAGCGGCGGCTGATGCTTGAGGCTATGACCTCAGCTTTTGGCAATGTGCGGGTCGATACTTTCGACGGGCTTACCGTGGAGTACGCCACCAAGGTCAAGGCCAGCGCCGTGTTGCGGGGAATCCGCGCCATCAGCGATTACGAATACGAGCTACAAATGGCTCTCATGAATCGCAAGCTGCAACCGGACCTCGAAACCGTATTCATGATGCCTGCGTTGAAGTATTCTTATCTCAGCTCGCGGCTGGTGCGCGAGATTGGACAGCTGGGAGGCTCGGTGAAAGAGCTGGTTCCGGAAATGGTCGAGCAGCGGCTGAAGGAAAAGCTTGACCCCGCCATCAAACTGAAACACGCCCGAGAAACCAAGTCGAGGAAACGAGGATGACCCCAGTTACGGAAGAGACTCTCGTGCTGAAACTCACCGAGCGGATTAATCGCATTGAACCTTCCGCCACCATGGCAGTTGTGGCTGAAGCCGACAAGTTGCGCCAGCAAGGCATCGACGTAGTCGACTTCGGAGCCGGCGAGCCGCACTTTTCCACTCCACAGCACATCAAGGACGCGGGCATTGCCGCCATTCAGTCGAACTTTACCAAGTACACCGCTGTGGGCGGCACCGCCGAGTTGAAGGATGCCATCGCGCATCGCCACGCCGCGGACTTCAATTCCGGCTATCGCCGGGAAGAAGTGATTGCCTCAGTGGGCGGCAAACATGCGCTGTTTAATGCGGTGCAGGTCCTCGTCGATCACGGCGATGAAGTGATTCTTCCCGTGCCCTACTGGGTTTCGTTCAAAGACATCGTCCGCTATGCCGGCGGAAATTGCGTGCTGCTCGAAACGGACGAGGCACAGGGATTTCGCATCACGGCGAAGATGATCGAGCGGTTGGTCACGCCACGGACGAAGCTGATCATCCTGAACTCGCCATCGAATCCTTCGGGAGCAGTCATGTCGCCGGAAGATTTGGCAGAAGTGGTGCGGCTCGCTCATGAACGCGGTATCTGGGTCATTTCCGACGAGTGCTATGTGTATTTGAATTACACGGGAAAGATTTTCTCGGTAGGCGCGCTACGCGAATTCCGCGAGCGGATGGTGATTATTGGATCGCTCTCCAAGACTTACGCCATGACCGGCTGGCGGCTCGGCTATGCGCTGGCGCCGGCCGCGGTAGTAAGCGCCATGCAGAAGTTGCAAAGTCAATCCACGTCGAATCCCACGTCGATTGTTCAGAAGGCCGCAGTGGCGGCGCTGAACGGCCCTCAGCAATGTGTGGCCGATATGCGCGCGGAATATATCACGCTGCGAGATCATGTGGTGAAAGGTCTGCGAGCGATTCCCGAGGTCAAGTGCACATTGCCCGAAGGCGCCTTCTACGCCTATCCGAACATTTCCGCATTCTTTGGCCGCGGCGGTGTCCGTTCAGCCTCGGACCTTGCGGGAAGACTGTTGCGAGAAGCGCACGTGGCGACAGTTCCCGGCGAAGGATTCGGAACCAGCGATCACATTCGTGTCTCTTACGCCACCTCGAAGACAGAACTAGACCGTGGCTTGGATCGGATGAGGAAATTTCTGGCCGCTTTGTAGCCGCTCAATAGCATCGCCGTCCTCGGCGGCAGTCGTGGGGGCGTCCCGCCCACACTGCGGGTGACCACTGCCGGAACGGACGCGAACGCTGGAAAATGGCTGATCTCTATCCACTACTCGTGTCGCCGGTTTTCGACCCGCGCCCCTGGGGCACGCTCGATTTGTCTCCCATCTATCCCAATCATCGGTTCGGAGAAAAAATCGGGGAGTCGTGGCTCACCGGAGACCATTGCAAGGTGGCCAATGGTCCTTTGCGCGGGAAATCGCTCGCCGAGTTGAGCGCTCAGTTCGGCTGCGATCTGGTGGGCGACACAGCGCTTGACCCGCATCGCTTCCCTTTGCTCTGCAAGTTTCTTTTTCCCCACGAAAAGCTATCTGTGCAGGTGCATCCCGATGACGAAGCCGCGCGCCGCGTAGGCCAGCCTTGCGGCAAGACTGAGTGCTGGTACGTGGCGCATGCGAAACCGGGAGCGCAAATCGCCCTCGGCCTGAAGCCGGGCGTTACGCGGCAGCAATTTGAGGAACGGATTCATCAACAGCGGGCGGAAGAATTGCTGAACTGGATCAACATCTACTCCGGCGAAATGATTTACGTCCCCGGCGGAACCGTGCATACCCTGGGGCCAGGCTCCGTCATTGTAGAAACGCAGCAGCAATCTGACACAACCTATCGCCTTTACGACTACGGCCGCGGACGCGAGTTACAGTTGCAAGAAGGCCTGGCAGCGCTCAAAGAAACGGTAGCATCGGGCAAAGTGATGAGACCCGCTCCTGCGGCAATCGAGAGCAGCAAGAATCGCCGGTCACCGCTGGTCGCTTCGCCGTATTTTGTAGTCGAAATGTTCGAATTGAAAGAGCCGCAGGATTTTCGCGTCTGCATTGATCCGGCAAGAGTTCGACGCAGATTCTGGTCGCGCTCGACGGTTGCGCGTTGATCGAAGCCCGAGGTGCCGAACCCGTAACTTTGGCCAAGGGAGACGCTGTCGTGGTGCCCGCGTCCGTAGGCGACTTTCACGTGCGTCCGCAGTGGACGGTGGAATTCCTAAAGGCATCGCTGCCCGGCCAACCTACGCCCGAGCCCGCGGTGCGCACGTAGAGTAAAACTCTCCTTCTGTTACTCTGTTTTCGCCGGATTCAATTACGCGATTTCCAGACTACAAAATTACTCAATGCCCTCGCCCCTCAACCTCGTTTTCTGCGGCACGCCTCGCTTTGCCGTGCCTACGCTGGAAAAGCTGGTTCAGGCGGGATTTGCAGTCTCGCTCGTGGTCACACAGCCCGACCGGCCCAAAGGCCGCGGTATGGAGATCGCCGCAATCTCCGGTGAAGCAGTCCGCTTTGGCGCATGGCTTGCCGATCACGCAGCCGGAGAGCATCAAGAACAACGACGCGTTCCGCGCCCAGCTGCTTGCTCTCAAACCCGACGCAATCATCGTGGTCGGTTACGGCCGTATTGTTCCTCAATGGATGTTGGATTTGCCGCCGCTGGGAAACATTAATCTGCATGCATCGCTTTTGCCCAAGTATCGCGGAGCTGCACCCATTCAATGGGCCATCGCCCGCGGCGAGAACGTAACTGGCGTCACTACTATGCGAATCGACGCGGGTCTCGATACCGGCGACATTCTGCTGCAGAAGGAAATTCCGATCACGCCCTCGGATACCGCAGAGACTCTTGCTCCAACTTTAGCCGCGAATGGCGCGGCCCTGATGATTGATACCTTGGATGGATTGCGGGCGGGAACACTGAAACCGCACCCGCAGGATGACGGGAAAGCAACTCTGGCGCCGATCCTCAAGAAAGAAGACGGTCGGATAGATTTTCGTCTGACTGCACAGGAAATCTGTAATCGCCTTCGCGGATTTCAGCCCTGGCCCGGAGCATTCACGATTTTTCGGAGCAAGAATCTGCACATTTGGAGCGCAACAGTTTTGCAGCGTTCACTGCCTCCGGGAGAAATTCTGCTGGAAGGCGATCTCATGATCGTAGGATGCGCAGGACACACCGCCTTGATGCCGCTCGAAGTTCAGCCGGAAGGAAAGAAACACATGGCATTGCGCGACTTCATTCATGGCTATCGTCCCCAGAGTGGCGAGAAGCTGGGATCGCCGACTGGCAGCTGACCACCGAGAACCGAATGTCTATTTCTCCCGCCCGCGTTGCCGCTTTCGAAATCTTAATGCGCGTTGAGCAGGAAGATTCTTACGCTTCCGATCTGCTGCATGCAGTGCGCTACGAGAAGCTATCCCCTGCCGATCACGGCTTGGCGACTGAGTTAGTCATGGGCGTTCTCCGCTGGCGCTCGCTATTGGATCACAATATCGCCGAGCGATCCTCACAGAAGCTGGCACGGCTCGACTCTGAAGTACTCGCGGCGCTGCGCCTCGGTGCATATCAATTGCTTTTTCTGGATCGTGTGCCCGAGCACGCTGCTGTGCATGAGAGTGTGGAACTGGTAAAGCACGCCAAGAAACGGTCCGCTGTTCCCTTCGTCAATGCGGTTCTGCGGAAATTTACAGGACAGGCAAGAAACCAGAGTCACATCTCGGCCATAGCTGAAGCTCGCAGCGTCGGAGATTTGGCGAATACGGCCGCGCATCCGCTGTGGTTAGTCGAACGTTGGAGCAAGCAATTCGGTATGGCGGCGGCCGCGCAAATTTGTCACTACGACCAGCAGGTTCCTGAGACTGCGATCCGGGCAGACGAGATTGCGGTGGACGAACTTCAGAAATCCAGCATCCATCTCCGCCCCGGCGTTTTGCTTGCCTCCGCGTATCGTGTCGTAACGGGAGACATCACCAGCACAGCGGCATTCCGCGAGGGGCGAGTCACGATTCAGGATGAAGCCTCCCAGTTAGTGGCGATCCTCGTGGGCCAAGGCGCGACCATTCTGGATTGCTGCGCGGCACCTGGTGGAAAGACTAGAGTGCTTGCTGAACGCAACCCCAACGCCAAAATCGTCGCGGTGGAACTACATGCTCACCGGGCCAGGCTGCTTCGTCAGCGGGTTACCGCCCCCAATGTCGAGGTAATCGTTGCTGACATCCGCAAGTTTCCATTGACGAGTCAGTTCGACTGCGTGCTGGTTGACGTGCCGTGCTCGGGCACGGGGACGCTTTCCCGAAACCCAGAAATCAAGTGGCGGCTTAAGCTTGAAGACCTCGCAGATCTCCAGCGTCGCCAGTTAGAAATCCTGCACTCGGCGATGCAGTTCGTCGCGCCCGGAGGGCGCCTTGTCTATTCGACGTGCTCGCTGGAGCAGGAAGAAAATTCAGAGGTCGTGGAGAGCGCGTTGGCCAACGATCAATCGTTTCGATTGCTGGATTGCCGGGAGGAATTGGCGCGGCTACGCTCTCAAGGTGAATTGCGATGGGAAGATTCAGACTCCCTCATTAGCGAGCCTTATTTGCGGACGATTCCAGGCGTCCATCCTTGCGACGGTTTCTTCGCCGCCGTCCTACGAAAACAATAGGCACGGATTCAGCTCGGATCATGAAACAGCGAATGGTGTGTTGACCGTGCAGATCCGCGCAATCCGGGGCCTTTAACGTACTTCGAAGTTCACTGCGGAGCCTGCCACGATCTTCGCGCCGGGTGCGGGACTCTGCGAGACGATGACGCTAGCTGGCGTGGGCTGCAGCGGCGGGGCCGGCGTTGCAGAAGTAGGCACGGGTGAGTTGGAATCGGCAGGAAGAGGTCGTTGCAGCCGCGGGAACGACGGTCGCACTCCCCAATCGAAATCCCGCGTCTTGTAACACCAACGTGACGCCGCCGAGCGACTGTCCCACGAAATTCGGCATAATGAACGCTTGCGCCGGAGCGGCTGCGGTCGTGAGCAGACTAATTTTGGGCGATGCTATGCCGCTCGCATCCGGCGGCGGACTCTGGCCGAGCACTTGGTCTGCCGGGGTATCACGCATTTCGATCTCTGCGACTGTGCCCACATCCAGGCCTCGACGGCGGATATTGATTTCCGCCGCGCGCTGACTCTCGCCGAGCACGTTCGGAATTTCCACACGTTGCGGTCCCAGACTCGCTGCGACGCGAATCTGCCAGCCCCGGCGCACCTGCGTTCCCGGAACCGGGAGTTGCGAAAGAATTTTTCCCTCGGGAACGGTTGCACTGTAGAATTGGCGTTCAATTTCCATCTCGAAACCGCTCGCGTCGGCCATTCTGCGGGCTTCAGCCGGCGACTTGCCAACCAGATCTGGCACAGCGACCTCACGCCCGTGAATGGCAAAGCGCATCGCAGTGAGCGCCGACACCAACGCCACCACCAGCAGAATGAGGCCCAGCAGGACGAATCGGAAGAATGATTTCATTCGCGTCGAAGTGATTATAGGCCTGACCCACAACCACTCAAAAGCTGCGCTGCGATTCAAGATTTAAGGACACCCTGCGCATACCATCTTTCGTTCGCACTTCGCTGGGTTCGTCCACCCTATACTGTTTGCATGCCGACCGAGCTTGATCTATTCGCCCCTTTGCAACGGTACTGGGGCTACGGCTCGTTTCGGCCGTTGCAGGAAAAGATTGTGCAAAGTCTGCTTGCAGGACGCGACACTTGCGTGGTCATGCCAACCGGAGGCGGCAAGTCGCTCTGTTATCAACTGCCAGCACTGGTCTCGGGCAAAACCGCCATTGTCGTTTCTCCTCTAATTGCGCTGATGCAGGACCAGGCGGCCCAGCTGGCGCAAATGGGAATCCCCGCAGCGGTGCTGAATAGCACACAGACCGGCACACAGCAATCTGAAGTCACCAGGAAAGCCTGCGCGGGCGAGTATCGTCTGCTCTATCTTTCGCCGGAACGTTTGGCGCGACAAGACACGATCGCTCTTCTTCGGCGGATTCCACTTGCATTCTTCGCTATCGACGAAGCTCACTGCATCTCGGAATGGGGACATGAGTTTCGTCCCGAGTATCGGCAGCTGAGTTCGTTGCGCGTTAATTTTCCCAACCACCCAATTGCGGCCTTCACCGCGAGCGCAACGCGACGAGTACGCCACGACATACTCCATCAGCTTCAACTGCGCGATCCCCACAAGTACATTGCCAGTTTTCATCGCGCTAATCTCCGCTATCTGGTACGGGAATGTGAAGCAGGCGAGCAGACACGTTTACTGGTGAAAACTTTGCGCAGTTACCCCGACGGCGCCCTCATCGTGTATGCGCCGACGATTGCCCGCGTGGAAGAGACGGTTGATTTCCTCGAGGAACAGGGAATTCCCGCCATCGCATATCACGGCCAGATGGAGAAAGACCAGCGCCGCACCAATCAGGAACGCTGGATGGCAGACGAAGGGCGGGTTTTAGTGGGCACGATCGCCTTCGGCTTAGGCATCAACAAGGCGAATGTGCGGGCGGTCATCCATCTCTCGCTGCCCCAGTCTGTCGAGCAGTATTACCAGGAGGCTGGCCGCGCTGGTCGTGACGGCTTGTCTGCCGATTGCCTTCTGCTCTGGCAGAAGCGCGATGCGGGGCTGCTGTCGTACTTCATCGGGAAAATCGCCGACGCCGCAGAGAAAGAGCGGGCGTGGTCGCGTTACCACGCCATCCGCCGCTTCGTGGATTCGAACAGTTGCCGCCATCGTGAGATCTGTGTGCATTTTGGCGAAACTCCAAAATGGACCGAATGCAATGCTTGCGATGTGTGCAGCGGATTGCCGGCGTTCCTGGCGGAACCCGCGCTCACCCCGAAAAGCAGACGCAAGGTCCATTTCGTGAAGAAGTCCACGTCCGCCGAAACACCCACCTTGGTGGCTGACGTTGATCATGATTTGCGCGAGTATCTTCGCGAGTGGAGGCGCAGAACGGCGAAGCAGGACAAAGTGGCGGCATTCGTGATCATGCACGACAGTTCGCTCGACGAGCTTTGCCGCAAGCGTCCCACTTCGCTGGCGGAGATTCGCGACATTCCGGGGTTCGGCGAAAGGAAAACCGAACGCTACGGCCAGCAGATTCTCCAGGCACTGGCGGAGTTCAATGACGGCGCTCGCGCCAGCGCGCCTATGGAAATGAAATCGAAGCCCGCCGAAGAAACGATCCGACTGCTCGGAGAAGGGCGCTCGTTCCTGGAGATTGCAAATCTTCGCGGCCGCCAACTCGCCTCCGTGGTCGGCTTAATTGCCAATATGGTGGAAAAGGGCGAACTGCAGTTTCAGCCGGCATGGGTGGATGGGCCGAAGCAGTCCAGTATCGAAGAGGCCTGCGCCCGCCTGGGAACGGAGTGGCTCAAGCCAATCAAAGAGGCGTTGCCGCCCGAAATCACGTTTGAGGAGATTCGACTCGTCGTTGCGCGGCTACGCAGTGAACAACAAAAGACCGCGTAGTGAATACGAGCGGGCGTTGATTGCGGTTTCTTCCAATCATGAGAAAGGCACGAACGGGTTTATCATGGATAGTCGCTAAAGATTCAATTCCAGCTTGAGGCTTTCATGAGCACGCCAACCATCCCCACCGAGAAGAGTGCCTTGACGAGGGCAGAGATCAATCGCAAGCAAAAAGAATACATTTTTCCGTCGGTCACGACTTATTACTCCGACCCTGTGCCCATGGATCACGCCTCGATGCAGCATGTCTGGGACGTCGACGGCAAGAAGTATCTGGACTTCTTCGGCGGCATCGTAACCATCAGCGTCGGGCACTGCAATCCGCGAGTCACATCGCAAACCAAAGCTCAGATCGACCGCCTGCAGCACGTTTCCACTTGCTTTCCCAACGAGCCGATGGTCAACCTGGCGGAAAAGATCGCGCAGATCACTCCAGGCACACTGCGGAAGTCTTTTTTCACGAACAGCGGTACAGAGGCCAACGAGACCGCGATTCAGATGGCACGAATGCATACCGGGAACTTCGAAGTAGTCGCGCTACGCCACGGTTATAGTGGGCGATCTTCACTGACTCGCGGCCTCACCGGCATGAACACCTGGCGGCGCGGCACCATCGAAGTTGGCATCGTTCATGCCATCAACCCGTACTGCTATCGCTGCCCGCTAGGGTTGAAATATCCGTCCTGCGAAGTTGCCTGCGCCAGGGACATTGAGAACACCATCCAGTTCTCCACCTCGGGAAAAATAGCGGCTTTCCTGGCTGAACCGATTCAGGGTGTCGCGGGTTTCATCACGCCGCCTAAAGAATATTTCAAGATGGCATTCAGCATCGTGAAGCAATACGGCGGAGATTTCATCGCTGACGAAGTGCAGACCGCCTGGGGGCGCACCGGCCGCAAATGGTTCGGCATCGAACACTGGGAAGTCGAGCCGGACATGATTACCGCAGCCAAAGGTTTGGGAAATGGCACGCCGATTGGGTTGACAGTAGCCAAACCTGAAGTTGCCGACTCATTTGACGGCCTTACAATTTCCACGTTCGGCGGAAATCCGGTCACTTGCGTCACCGCGAAAGCAGTTATTGATGTGATCGAAGAAGATGACTTGCGGACGAACGCGGCCGTGGTCGGCGACTACCTCCGCAAGAAACTGGAAGAACTTCAGCAGAAATACCCGATCATTGGCGATGTGCGCGGCATGGGTCTGATGCAGGCACTTGAACTAGTGGAGGACCGCACGACCAAGCAGCCTTCGCCTGCAAGGACGAACTTGTTGATGGAAGAGGCCCGCAAGCGAGGCTTGCTGGTCGGCAAAGGCGGCTTCCACGGGAACGTGATCCGCATGTCGCCGCCGCTGAATATCGCAAAGGCAGATGTAGACGAGGCTGTACGGATTCTGGATGAGAGCTTCGCCGTAGTCACAAAATAGAATGTCCAAACCCAAGCGAGGACCCTGCGACTACATCTGCCGAATGGCGTCTCTAGTGCGACTCCTCCGCGGCCGGCGCAGTATCCGCCGTGTCGACGTGCACCGGGTTTGGCGGTAGCTCAGGCATGGGCTGAAACTCTCCCGGATCTTTGCCCGCCAACGCAACTTTCATAAAGTTCATCCAGATGGGCAGCGCCGCCCGCGCTCCGCTTTCCTTCGCCCCCAGCGATTTCTTCTCGTCGTACCCCATCCACACTCCGGTTGTGATCGCAGGAGAAAATCCCACAAACCATGCGTCCGTGAAATCGTTGGTTGTTCCGGTTTTGCCTGCCAGCGGATACTTCATGCTCGCCGCCGCGATGCCGGTTCCGTGCAGCACCACCTCGCGCAGCATGAAGGTCATGATGCGCGCGGTGCGAGCGCTAATCACGTCTTTCACGTCAGGAAAATCTTCCTCCAGCACACGCCCTTCGTAGTCGGTAACTTTAGTGATGTATCGCGGCATGATGCGAACACCGTCATTGGGAAAGACGCTGAACGCCGATGTCTGCTCGAAGAGGGTTACTTCCGCGGCGCCGAGTGCGACTGGAAGGTAGGCCGGAATGTTGGAAGTGATTCCGAAGCGGTGCGCATAGTCGATCACAACTTTTATCCCGACGCGATCGGCGACCTTCAACGCAGGAATATTGCGCGACTGCGCCAGCGCCCGCCGCAGGGTGATGACGCCCTCAAACTTCTCATCGTAGTTGTGCGGCGTATATGGCCCGGATGCGGTTTCGAAGGTGACTGGCGCATCCAGAATGGTGTCATCGGGCCGCGCCCCCTGATCAATCGCTGCCGTATAGACGTACGGTTTGAATGACGACCCGACTTGCCGCAGCGCCTGTGTCGAGCGATTGAACTTCGACAACTCGAAGTCGCGTCCGCCCACCATGGCTTTGATCGCTCCGGTCGCATTGTCAATCGCGATCAATGCCCCTTGTGTACCCGAATCTTGCTCAAGGCTCACGCGCGTCTTGCTATCGCCGGCGAGCGAGAGAATTTTCACATACACGATGTCGCCCGGCTTCAGAATGTCTTGCAGCTTATGTTGAGCCCAAGCAGCGTCGGCGGGAGCGAGGTACGCCGTATATCGCCCGAATTTCACCGTCGCCACTCCCGGCGCAACCGCCGTCACCAAAGCATGCACGTAGCCGTTAACCTCAGGCTCATCATCCCAATCGGGATGCTGAAAATTCGCCAGGGTCGCGCCGTCCGCTAACACATTCTCCAGATGTCCCTTCCACCCGTGGCGCCGTTCATAGGCTGCCAACCCATCGAGGACGACCTGGTTCGCAACTTTTTGCAAATCCATATCGAGCGATGTGTAGACGCGCAGCCCACCCTGATGGACTTGATCGCTGCCGTACTTGTTTTCGAGATATCGGCGAACCTCCTCGACGAAATTCGGCGCCAGCGAATTCGGATCGCGTTGCAACTTCAGCTCGATGGGTTTGTTACGAGCCTCGACCGCTTGCCGCGCCGTAATCTTGCCATCCTCGAGCATTCCGTTAATTACCAGATTGCGTCGTTTGATTGCACGATCGGGGTGATTGATCGGCGAATAGAATTGCGGAGCCTTGGGCAAGCCCGCCAGGAGTGCAGCCTCCTCCAGGTTCAGTTGTTTGGCCGGCTTTCCGAAGTAATACTCCGAGGCGGCTTCGAAGCCATACACTCCATGCCCTAGAAAAATCTGATTGGCATAAAGGGTGAAAATCTGTTCTTTGGTAAAGCGCCGCTCGATCTGAATGGCCAGCAGCGCCTCTTCAATCTTGCGGTGAAATGACCGGTCGGGAGAAAGAAATAGATTGCGCGCCAGCTGCATGGTGAGTGTAGACCCGCCCTGCACCTTGCCGCCGGATTCGATGTCGCGATACGCTGCACCCGCGATTCGCCAAATATTGATCCCCGAATGTAGAAAAAAGTCTTTGTCCTCAATCGAAATCAAAGCATCGCGCATGACTTGGGGGTAATCGACATACGCCGCGACGACCCGCCGCTGCAAGGCGAAGGAGCCGATGATCCGCCCCTGGCCGTCGTAAAGCTCGGTTATGGAACTAGGCCGGTAGTGCTCCAACTGTTCGACTTGTGGAAGATCGGTGGAATAGACCAGCAGCAATCCCGCAGTTGCGCCCACCAGTGCCGAGAGCAGGACCAACAGGCCAAACAACACCCGGCCGACCAGCTTCCGTCCGGCCACTTCTGCCGGCGGGAGGTCTTGATAGATGACCTTCATGGAAATTCAACCTCAGCATAACAGGCCGAACCACCCACTGGGAGGGATGCGATAACTCAGGTGACATTTCGGAAGCCATCGCCTGTCCAGTGGCTTGGCAGCTTTCAGACAGAGATGGAGTCGAGTAAATTGGTTCCCCTGTGGCTCTATGCCTCTGTGGTTGGAACCGCGAATGACCACAGAGAGCACAGAGGTCACAGAGGGGGAGGAATGTTACGCTGCATGCTTGTGAGGGGGTTTCGAAATTTCTGCGGCGCGGGGATGCGCTGAATGCTCAACTTGTACTCCCGCTCGACCAGTGATTTCCGCATACAAGTAACTAATTTTCTCCGCAATTCCGGGCCACAAGTACTTCTCTCGGACGCGAGCTTGCGCTCTTTGACCGGCAAGCATGCGACGTTCCGGATCGGATAACAGCAGTCCTAACATGCGCGCCAGATCGAGTACGTTTCCCGATCGAAACGTGAAGCCGGCATCCGCAATCACCTCGCGGTTTTCGGGGATGTCGCTGGTAAGCACGCAAATCCCGGCGCCCATCGCGTCCAACAGCGCCAGAGACAAGCCTTCCAAGTCGGACGGCAAGACGAGGAGAGCCGCGTTGGTGAGCAGTTCGTCGAGAGCAAGACCCTGCACCCAATCGAGAAAAACCACGCGATCGCTTTGATGCTCGCGCAACTTGTCCACATACGCATCGGTGTGGCTGGATCCTCCCGCCAGAACCAGCTTCACGCGAGTGTCGAGTTTTTCGTAGGCTTCAATCAGCATGTGGCAGTTCTTTTCTGGTGAGAGTCTCCCTAAGAACAGAATGTAGCTGTTCGGTTCGAGGCCCCATTCGAACAAGCGCTCCGGAACCCTCCGCTCGCGGATTGCGGACCCGTTTGGCACATAGGTTGTGATAGCTCGATGCATAGATTTGTAATGTTGCTCCAATGTGCGGGACACAACCATGGTGCGGTCCGGTAACCGCGCAGAAGCAATTTCTCCGAGTCGCAAGACGAGCGAAGCGAACCTTCCCCACTTCTTCCGTTGCCAGTCCCGTCCCTGAACCGTGACTACTGTTTTCTTGCCAACGAGACGCGGAAGAAATGAAAAGAGCGCCGGCCCCAGAGCCTGATAATGCACGACGTCGCACGGGCTCAACATTACGCGGACGGTGCTCAGCAGAGTGTGTACCAGGGTTTCCAAATGCTTCGATCTGAATGTCGGCAAGCGCACTACCCGCATTCCTTTGTATGCGGTCATAGGCGGCGTGAAGTAGCTGCGGCAATACACCGTGACATCGTGGCCCATTTCCACGAGTCGTTGCCCGACCTCTTCATAGTAAGTTTCGATTCCGCTGTATTTGGAAACTACACCGCGGCCCCCGATGAAAGCTACGCGAATGGGCGCCGGAATTATGTCGCGTTTTTCGGTGTTTCTGCCCTTGCTCGCTGCGGCCAGCATTCGCTCGTATAGCGAGAGCATGCCTCGGTAGTGGGCTTCGGGAGTGTACTGAGTCTCCACTAATTCTCGCCCGGCAGCGCCCATTGTTGCGGCGAGTTCGGGCCGCTCCAGCAAGAACAACATCGCCTTCGTCAGTTGCTCCACGTTTCCTGGCGAAAACAAGACGCCGGTCTCGCCTTGCTCGACCAATTCACGCCGCGATCCCAGATCGGAGGCTACAACCGGACGTCCCCACGCGAAGGATTCCAGAATCGTTTTTCCCAAGGTTTCGTAAGCTCTCGAGGGCAGCACGGTGAAACAGGAGGACGCGATCAGGCGGTCCAACACTTTACCCTCGACGTGCCCGGTGAATACGACATTATTCAGATTCAGTTCACGCGCCAGGCTTTCCAGTTCGGTTCTCTGGGGTCCGTCACCTGCGACGCTCAGCTGGGCATGTGGCAAGTCCTTCATTGCTCGGAGCAGATCGGCGACGCCTTTCTCGCGCGACAGGCGGCCGAAATAGAGTATCGGGGAGCCCGCTTGAGGATGAGTCGTCCATTCAACCGGCAGTTTTTGAAAATGTGGGAGCACGCTGATTTTTTCCCGTGAGAACCCATTCCGTATAAGCGCTTCTTTCGCGAATCGGCTGGGGGTTAGGAAGCGACTAACGCACCTCTGGTAAGTACGCAAACCGCGGTGAAAGTAGGCCTCGGCTGCCAGCAACATCGCCGAACTTAAAGATTCCGCGCAGCCTTCGGTTAGAACGTGGTGAAACTGACCTCCGCGACAGCGCTCGCAGGCGTTTCCTTTGGATACCATGTTGTAGGTAGGGCAGAGCATCTTGAAATCGTTCAGGTGATAGAGCACAGGAACGCCTTTGGCTTTCAGCACCCAGAGAATTGACGGCGAAAGATGGTGATAAATGTTGCGGACGTGCGCTACATCCGGGTGGAAATCGTCGACGACCCGGGACAACCGCCGGCGCGCATCGGTGGAATAAATTACATGAGCTGCTAGTTTGGCGCGCGCAAACCATCCCAGTTCAGGGCTCTTGAAATCAATGTGCGGCACGAAATACGGGTCGTAAGGCGTGGCCCCACCGCGTGGGTCTGCCATTGAGAAAAGTGCGACTTCATGGCCATGGGCCTTCAACAACTCCATGAGTTCGAACATGTAAACCTCAGTGCCGCTGAAGGGGAAGTTGTACTTGTTGCAGAACAAGATCTTCATAGTGATATTGTTTCGGGGTGATGTGGTTGAAGAAAAAACTGCAGAAGGCCGCCAGGTTCTTCTCGCGATTGAAATGATCGAGCACATGCTGCCGCGCCGCCTGGCGCACCGGCGCGAGAGCAAATAGACTGTTGCGAATCAGTTCTACCCTGGCAACGAAATCTTCGGCAGAGCCGGGGCGATAAAGAAAACCGTTGCTGCCGTCCAACACCAGTTCGGGTATGCCCGTGATTGCAGGTGCAAGCACCGGCATCCCGCGCGCCATTGCTTCCATCAGCACCAGCGGAATCCCTTCGCTGCGACTGGTGAGCACGACGATGTCAGCAGCGGCGTAGCAAGCAGCGAGTTGCATTTGCGACATGTGGCCCAGAGAGGCGAACTTCGTTCTCAAGGCGCAAGTTACGGATCAGGCTATTCGAGACGGTGCCGCTCTGGACCTTCTCCCGCGATGCTGCACTCGAACACGACACCGTGATCCCTCAGCACACCGCAAGCCCGCACCAGAAAGGCCTGATCTTTTACAGCGTGCAGGCGCCCAACCGAAAGCATCATTAATCGTGCTTTTGCGCGACGAAATTGCGGAAGCAACAGATCATGTTTGCCGGGATCGATCCCCATACGAAGCACAACGACTTTGTCGGCAGCACCGGGGTAGTGTTCGAGAATATAGCGACGGTTAAACTCGGATATGGTTACGCAGAAGCTGCAATGCTCAAGTTTGGTGTCAAGATACGCAGCGTGCACCAGGAGATCCGATCCGTGGAGAGTCATGCTGAACGGGATATCCAGAATGCGAGCTGCCACCATACCAACCCAAGCGGAAAAGTATCCGTGATGAATATGAATATGCCCGACGCCATAGTCCTCCATCAGTAAGGCGTAGTAGACGCCGAGCCATGTGTGCAGCAAAGCGCGTAGCCGCCGCAGAGGTGGTTCCCTCCCCTGGATAAGCACGCGAAGAAGCAGTTTCCAGAGAATCGGAAGGTTTACGAGGAATGCAAGAACTGCCCTGAGAGCTAGCCTGAATCGCAGTGGTTGCAAATACAGAGTTTCCGCCGCCAGAGCATCCAAATCCTCGCCTGGTACGGCCTTTGGACGCCGCGCACTACAGAGCACGACCGTCGCTCCACCGCGCCGGAGTTCTCGAATTTCGTCCACGACGTAAGACTCAACCGGAGATGGAAATTGATTCGACAGGTAAGCTACCGTCGGCATTTCAGGAAGAACTTTACGCTGGAAGCAGGCTGGCTTGTGCAGCCGAACGGCGGTTCTGGGCGACCAACAAACCGGCCACGGCGAATAGAAACCCGTTCACGAATTGGTAGTTCATCACGACGAAGGCTCCATTCAAGAAATACACTCCGAGAAACAGCGGCCACAGCGCCCGAAATTCTTTGTCCAGAAAACCGCATTCGGCAGTTTGGCCGGGCGATGGTCGGCCGAGTTTGAAAAGCTCAAAAACAATCCACCCATACAAGACCAGACCAAAAAGCCCGTATTGGACGGCTATCTCAAGATAGGTATTGTGAAAGAAGAAATTCTCCTGATGAAAATCGCTGATTCGTCGGGATAGCCCGACCTGCATATCAATTGCGCCCCACCCACTAAGCGGCCTTTCCAGGAACATCTCCCAGCCAGCCCTATACACAGCCATGCGAAATTCGACTGGCCCCCGTTCTTCTAGCCGCTCGCACAGGGAAGCCCCGCGGTCCGAGCATACGATTGCCCCCAGCAGAGCCATCGCGCCCACAAGCACGAAGCTCAGGCAAGCACGTCGTAAGCGTCGACTGGGAGAAAAGAAAAGCAACAGCAAGATGGACCCCGCAAAAGAGAGCCAGATCGCGCGGGTTTTCGTGGCCACGATGGCCAGCGGCAATGCGCTCAAGGTGAGTATCGCCAACACACCCCGGAGCCGCTTGCGTCGAAACGAATTTATGGCGATCAATCCAAGCAGGTTCAGTGCAACACCGTTGGCAACGGCCTGCAAAAATGGGCCGCGCGCGCGATCGGCATGGATGCCGAGACCTTCATCGAGAATGTAGCGGGGAAAGATGAATTGCTTCAGGTCGAGCATGAAAAAGATAGCCGTCACGCTGAGGTAGATCAGCACGATCAGGGAGAAGGTCTCAAAGTGCTGCACTGACCGGGCGTCGTCGAAGAGGTGAGCGGCGAGTTGATAAAGCACAAACGGGACGAACCATTTGGCGGCGAAGAGACTCCAAGTTTCGGAATTACCGGGCTGCGCCAAGACCCCAGAGAAGGCCAGCAACACCATGACCAGCATGGGCCAGGTGAGCGGACTGCGCCAGTCTAACGGCCTTTGCAACACGCATGCTCGGAGTAACACCACGAGAATCAAAAGTCCCAGTACGATGCGGTCGATGGAATGGAAGTGGAAGTCAGGCGGATGAAAAAGCATGAGCCCCAGGGTGGCGAGGAACAGCAGAGAGGGTGCGACCATCAAGGCGTGAAGGGGGCGAAAGCAAGTGCCGACTGTCCAGGCGAGCGCATCCTTACCGGGGAATCGGTTCGCAGGGTGTGCAATTGACGACATTTCGCTAAGCTCCACTTCCCTGCAGAACCACGGAAACCGTCTTGTACAGAATCTGGAAGTCGCGCCACAGGGTCCACTTCTCGATGTATTCCAGATCGAGTGCCAAACTGCGCTCAAAGGACGGGTCACCCCGCGCCGTCACTTGCCACAAACCGGTAAGCCCCGGAGAAACGTCGAGACGCTGGAGGTCGCCAACCTGGTAGCGTTCGAAATCGTCGATCGGATGAGGACGCGGGCCTACCAGACTCATTTCTCCTCGCATGATGTTCCACAGTTGCGGCAACTCATCCAGGCTGTAGCGACGGAGGAAGCGACCCACGCGTGTAATGCGCGGATCATTCGTCATCTTGAAGAACGCTCCTTTCCGCTCGTTGCGGAGACGCAAGCCTTCTTTTAGTTTGTCCGCTTCCTGATTCATCGTGCGAAATTTGTAACAAAGGAAGCGCCGCCCCTTCAGGCCGGCACGTTGCGCCCGATAGAAAACTTGCCCAGGCGATTCCAGTTTGATAGCCAATGCGACTAACGCAAGCAACGGCGCTGTAAGAAACAACGCTAAACCGGCAGACAGCAGGTCGACGGCGCGCTTGAGAGACATAGTGAACAGCGGCAGGGGTTCGTCGTGCAAAGTTAGAACCGTGAGTCTTCCCGATCCTTTCAAACGCAAGCGGATCGGGCTCGAATCCAAGAAGATCGGGAACCATCTTTACGTCGATGTGGTTGCGGCGCGCTTCTTGAATGATCTGGCGGGCGACATCGCGGTCCTGCGGACCTGCCAGGATAATTTCATCCACGAAATCAGTTCGCAAAATGTTTACAAATTCGTCCATGCGGCTGTAGATGTCCGTGAAACCGGGAGCGCGTTCGTCAAGAGTTGCCACGACCATGCGCTCGTGGGCAGTATCCTGACTGATGTGAGCTGCGAGTTTACCGGCACTTTTCCCAGTCCCGATGATCAGCACGTTGCGGACATCACGCCCGCAAACCCGACTGTGCGCCGCGCATGCGCCGTCGCTGCCTTCTCCACGCCAACGTGATCGCCAGGTTTAGAAGTATGCTCGCCGCAAGTTGTGCAAGTGAAAGTAATTCCGGTTGAGACGATGCGACCGCGGCGACGATAATGAGCGCGGACCAAAGCGAAACTTTTGCCAAAATCAATCGCTCCAGCCGCGGCGATTGAATTGTCTCTGGCTCATAGAGACGCTCGTAATAACCCAGCAGAGCGAGCAAACCCGCATAAATGAGAGGCAACCCCATCCCTCTGGTGAGTACGAATTCCGAACGCAGCGTTGCATATGACCCGTTACGCATTGCAAACTGCAGCGCGACTGCAATCCGGCATACTGCCGCGAAACTAAGCATGACTGAGATGAAGTCCGCACTCACCTGCCGGGCGAGTCTCCAGTGACGATTTTGGAGGAACCGCCCGGGCAGTAAGAAATCACCCAACAGAGCAATGATGTCCGGTTTCGCCTCTTTGGAAGGACGATCCGGATCTTTCCATTCCCAAAATCGCCCGTCAATCGCGACAGACGAAGGTTTCTTCCGCGGAATGCTCGGCCCCGATGCTTGCGCTCCCGGAATCAATCGTGAGGGGGATATTAAAAGGACGAGAAGCGGGCGTTGGATTCGTAGAGGAGTTTGCAGACACTTTAGACCATTTCCAGTTCGTAACCTTCAATGGCGATGGCGACCGAACGCTCGATCGACGCGATGGAAATCACCAGTTTCTTATCCCCGCTTTGCGAGAGAATACCCTCGATGCCGTCGAGGCAACCGCCTCGAATTCTTACCCGTTGTCCAATCTTCAGGAAGGCGTGCAGAGCGCAGGGAGTTTTCCGAGAAAGCAGCAGTTGCAGGTCTTCAATTTGTTTTACGGAAATCGGAGCCGCTACCCGTCCGGCTGTGACAAACCCGATGACACCTTCGGTTTGCAGGAGGTCTGTTCGCAAACCCGCGGCCAGGTCGAAGTGCACAAACGTGTAACCCGAGAACAGTGGGACGAAGACCGGTTGTTGTCGATCGCTCCATCGGTGCGCCTCTTCCAGCAAAGGGAGAAATGTCAGCAACCCTTTGGATTGAAGCTGCGCGGTCACTTTCCGTTCGAAGCGATACCGCGTTTGAATCGCGTACCACTGCGCTCCTTGCAAGCTGAGTGGTATGGAAAGGTTGGGCGCTGCAGTCATCGGGACAATGGGTCAGTGCTTCGAGGAACGCGGCTCCGCTGATTGAGTCCCAAGTGAGTTTTTGGCTGTTCTTGCAGAAAATCTTTCAGTTGCCGTCGAACCAGAAATCTTGTTCCGGTGTTGTTTGTTGAGCGATTAGCTTCCAGTCGTCCGCTCGCCGCCATTCGCGTGAGGGTTCTCTGTTTTTCTACAAGCGCCTATATATCGCCTCCGGAATTGGAAACGTCCTCTGGCTGAGGATTGCGCCCAGCAGGCGCGCATTCGCCGAGTGGAGTCTTTTCTTTAACCTTTTGTGCCGCCACCCGCCGTGTCGAATTGGCTTCAACGACCAGCACCACGCCGTCACAAAGACTGCCCAGCAATGCGGCTTCCGTGCGCGTTCCGGAGGCCGGCCCATGAATTAACGTGTAGTCAAAGCTCTGGCGCAAATCCATCAGTTGGTCTCGCAGCAACGAGCCCGATAGCGCGATCCGGGTCTCACCGAGAAATGCGCTCTTTGGTACCAGGCACAACTCGTTCGCGAGCTTGCGTGACGAACCACGACTGTCGCGCGATCCTTCAGTGGGAACCAGATTGAGTCCAGCCTTTTCAATTGCCTGTTCCAGGCCGGGATTCATTCCGTCGGCTTCTACCAGACAAACGCTGCCCGAAAGCTGCGCCGACAACGCGAGTCCGACCTGCAGGCAAATTTCACCGATATCGGTTTCGGGATCCACCGCACTGAACACGACCTGATGCGCAGGTTTTGGCCATCCTGGATAGAAAAGCTGGCGTACCAATCCCCGGATTTTCCTCCCCGAATGAATCGGAATCCCATACCAACGGCCGGGTCTGCCGACGTCATTCCCCTCGACTTCGACGGGTTCGGCTGTGAAAACGTCCTCTGAAATCTGCGGCAACGAATCGACAAATGTATTCATTGACTCTCCCCTTCGGTGACAATTTCGTGTTTCTCTAACCGTTTCTGCGCGGCAACGAAGCCAATACCGGACTCCCCAGATAGCCGACGATTTCGTCGGGAGTCCGGAATGCGGGAGACAGATAGTCAGCCACAAAAGCCAGCGTCGTGCTCGTGGTGCCGGCGAAAGCCAGACCAATCATTGCGAAGCTCAAACCGGAAAGCTCTGGCAGCGCCGGCACCGTGGCTTGCTCTGCGATGGCGACGTTTAGAATCCCGCCGCGGTCCAAGGCATCTCCAATCCTCCCTTCCTCGCGCTTGTTGAGGTACAAGAGATATTTCTCCTCGCTGGCCTTCAGATCGTGCAGCAAGCGCTCCTGTTCGATGGCTCGGTCACCCAATTGACTAGAGACCTGCCGATAGTGAATCAGCAGGGTGTTTTCGGCCGCAGCGTGTACGATGAGTGCGTTGAGATCGACCTGCGTCTTCAGTAATTCAGCCTTCGCCCAGTCATGGTTTGGATCCCGATCACTGGTGCGGTCCCGCAGCGGCGACTGTTCCTCGGCAGCGATGAACGCGGTGGTCTCCGCAATTTTCTGAATGATTTCCTGCACTGGGCGATATGAAGGGTCGAACTTGGCGAGCAAGTCAGTTCGCTGCAGTTGCAATTCCAGCAGCCGGGCTTTCATCTCCTCCATCAGTTCGGGATTGTCGGAGTCGCGGACCTGGGTCATTATTCGTTCCGGCAGCAACGCCAGTTTTTTCTCCAGCACGCGGGCGCGCTCGGCAGTTGCGGCGATCAATACCTGGGTGGCACGAGCGTCGCCGTCCGCCTCACTCAGTTTCTGAATCGCAAGGTCGCGCTCGGTAGCGGCGGACGTCACACCCTGGTCGCGACTGAATTCCATCAACTGCAACTCGGCGGTCTCCAGGCTATGGCGCGACTGAGTCACCTGTTGGTCAAAAAATTCGAACTCTCCCGAAGGCCGATGCAGTTGTTCGTGCCTTTCGATGTAGGCCTTGGCCAAAGACTGAAGCACGTGAGCACCCTGCTCCGGATTCGAGGATTTGTAACTCACGGTGATGAGGGTGGTTTTTCGCACCGGCTCGACGGTGAGGCGCCTATCGATGTGGCGAACGGCCCGAGCTAGTTGCTTTTCTTGGTTGTCGCCGACCAGGCTCCAAAACCACGAACGCCCTTCAGAAATCAAGCCGGCGTTTCGCACCACGGTGCTCAGAATTTCGTTGTCATGGAGCAACTCTGATTCCGAGTTCATCTCTTCTTCCGTGACGGCTTCGCGATCGAATTCTGCCTGACTGGGCGTGGAAGTAACCACCGGATCGACGCGGCCTCGCCGCACCAGCACTTTCATCTCCGCCTGATAGGGAGGCGCGAATATTCCATAAGAGAAAACCGCGAGAAATGCCACGACGAATGAGACCAACGCTAACCAGCGCTGCCGGAACACGACTGCCAGCAAGTCTCGCAGGGTGAGTGAAGGAATAAGCACCGGCCTCGGAATGAGTCGAAGTTCGTCCGCCATGTTGGATTCCACCCGGCCATCTATCGCCCCTAGGCCGGTCAATCATTCGTTGAAAATGTCTGCTCGTTTCCTCTAGAACTGCGTTGGGCTGACATAGAGGCTCAATGCGGAAGTCGGGAGGTACTGCTTGACCTTCGATATCGTATTTTGCGGGACAAACAGGAAGTCCCCCGGCCTTAAGTGAATGTCTTCCGCCAGATTGCGCGATTTCATCATCGCCTTCATATCCAGCAGGCGCGATTCGACTTGATCGTCCGACACTCGCCGAAACAGCACCACCTGAGAATGCTTGGCCCGTTGCGTCAGCCCTCCGGCAATCGCAACCGCTTCATTCACTGTGGTGTCCGAGCGCAAGTCGTACTTGCCGGCGTGATTCACCTCTCCAGCGACGATGAAGTACGGCTTGTCGAAGTCCTGAAGCGTGATAGTTACTTCCGGATCGCGCAGCACACCGACGTACGCCTGGCCGATTGCTTCCTGCAAATCCGCAATCGTCATTCCCTCGGCAAATAACTGCTTCGTGCCTTTCAGTCCAATGTATCCGTCGGGTTGTACGTTTACGGTTTGGTCAAACTCGGGAGAGAAAGGGAAAGAAACGGCGATCACATCGCTCTTGTTCAGCCGGTATAGCGGACGGCGTACCCCCGTCAGGGCTGGACTCCACGCACCGTCCGCCGTACCGGATTTCGGGGTAACCGCTGGCCCTTGATGCCCAGCGGTTATGCTGGGCTGCTCCTGGGCAACGGCAACCACCAACCCTTGCTGCATGTAGCAACAGGTAAGAGCCTGAAGAAAGTAGATTATGATTCGCTTCATCGTCGTTTTCCGTCCAGGCTCATTGACTCCTAGCGATGACCTGCAACTTTTCTCTGCTGTGCGATCTCTTTGTGGAAGGTATCCGGTGCAGCAGGGCTGAACAAGACATGGGAAGTAACGGGCACGAAGGTATCCCGTACCACGCGTAGTCCGCGAGAGCGGGTGCGATGAGCAGTCGGCAAGCTTTGCTAGGAGAAAGAAGGAATTCGGGACTGAGCCACCAGCAGCGATCCGCCACCATTCGGTGGCCTCCACCGAAGTGGACTTGACCCGACGTTCGGTGCTGTCTATCACTCGCCTGTTTCTGCGGGTGAGGCTACTTACAGCTCGTCAAGCATCTAAGCAGCGTGCAAATTTGGGAATGCATGGATTCGCGGTCGCCTTCCCGAAGTTTTCCACATAAATAAGTTCGCCCACCTAGTAAAGATGTCACAGCTTTCGGTGGACCCAGGTTTTTATAATTAACGCGGGAGTTATATCGCAACTGAAAAAGTATGGGATCCGCACAACTTAACGATTCAAGAACAATTGGTGTTCTGGTCGCAGACTCCAATCAAATGCAAAGCCAGCTGCTGGTTGGCGCTTTGCGCCGGCGCACGGAATTCCACGTCACGGCGTGCGCTATGGATGTGGATGTCATTCTGGATGCGCTCGCAAAATTACCCATCGAAGTCATCCTCATGAACACCGACCATCTGAGCCTGGCCGCGCAAGACATGGCCGTAGTTCGGCGTTTGCATCTGGCTCATCCGCAGGTCGCCAAGGTCTTGTTGCTGGAGGAGCCGAATCGCGACTCCGTGGTAAACGCCTTCCGCTCTGGTGCGAAAGGTGTTTTCTGCTTTGCCGACTATCCATTCAGGCTCTTGTGCCGATGCATCCAAAGCGTGCATCAGGGGCAAGTTTGGGCCAACAGCACGCAATTACAATATTTGATCGAGATCGTGACCCAGGTGCCTTGCCTACGAATGGTAAATACTTCGGGAAATAAGCTGCTCACGTCCCGGGAGGAACAAGTCGTCGCGCTGGTCGCCGATGGATTCAGCAATCGCGAAGCGGCTCGTGAGCTCGGGCTTAGCGAGCACACGGTGAAAAAGTATCTCTTTCACATATTCGACAAATTGGGAATTTCGAGCCGGGTGGAACTGGTGCTTTACGCAGTGAGCCACAGCAGCACGCTGCAAGCCGAATGGATGGCCGGAGGCAAGAAGTAGCTTCTCTCGGCCCCTACATCGCAGCTTTCAATCGAGCCTCCAGCTTGGCAACTTCTTCGTGAAGGCCTTGGGGAAGGCGGCTGCCAAACTTCGCAAAGTGCTCTTTAATCAGGGGAACCTCGGCCGTCCAGTCCGCAGCATCCACGCTCAGCAATTGCGCCACTTTCGCGGCAGGCATATCCAGTCCGGCGACATCGAGATCGCTGGGATTGGGCATGCGCCCGATGGGTGTATCTTTGGCTTGGATTTTTCCAGAGCAGCGCTCAAAGATCCATTTCAGGACGCGGCTGTTTTCGCCATAGCCTGGCCATAGAAATTTCCCGTCTTCACCGCGGCGAAACCAGTTGACGTAGTAGATCTTCGGCAGTTTCGCACCAGGGCGAGTTCCAATCGCGAGCCAGTGCGAGAAATAATCGCCCATGTTGTAGCCACAGAAAGGAAGCATGGCCATGGGATCGCGCCGCAGCTGTCCAACCTTACCGGCCGCCGCCGCCGTCGTCTCGCTGCTGACCGTCGCGCCCAGGAAAGTCCCGTGTTGCCAATCGAAGGCTTCGGTAACCAGGGGAACAGCGCCGGCGCGACGTCCGCCGAACAGAATGGCGTCGATGGGGACACCCTTGGGGTCTTCCCACTCCGGAGCGATCACCGGGCACTGCTTGGCTGGCGTGGTAAACCGCGCGTTGGGATGCGCCGCAGGGCGTCCAGAGTTCGCAGTCCAAGGCCGCCGCAGCCAATCCACCAGTTCGGCCGGTTTTTGATCGGTCATGCCTTCCCACCACACGTCGCCTTCCGGAGTCATGGCGCAATTGGTGAAAATTGAATTCCGGGTAGCGGTCAGCATCGCGTTCGGGTTCGACTTCATGCTGGTGCCGGGAGCGACTCCAAAGAATCCATATTCAGGATTAATGGCATACAAGCGTCCGTCCGCGCCGAACTTCATCCAGGCAATGTCGTCGCCAACCGTCTCCACTTTCCATCCTGGTATGGACGGAACCAGCATGGCGAGGTTGGTCTTGCCGCACGCCGACGGAAATGCCCCCGTCATGTACTTGGATTTTCCCTCGGGATTGGTCAGCTTGAGGATGAGCATGTGCTCGGCCATCCAGCCCTCGTCGCGGGCCTGCACTGATGCGATGCGTAGCGCATGGCACTTCTTTCCCAGCAGTGCGTTGCCGCCGTAGCCCGACCCGAACGACCAAATCTCGCGCGTCTCCGGAAAATGACAGATGTATTTTTGCTGAGCATTGCACGGCCAGGTGGAGTCTGGCGCATTCGGCGCAAGGGGCGCGCCCACCGAGTGCAACCCGCGCACGAACTCGCCATCGTTCCCCAGTGTCTTGAAGTACGCGATCGCCAACTCGCGCCATGGTGTGCATGTTAGCTACTACGTAAGGCGAATCGGTGATTTCAACTCCGATTTTCGCGATGGGCGACCCTATCGGCCCCATGCTGTAAGCAACCACGTACATGGTGCGGCCCGCCATGCATCCGGTAAAAAGGCCTGTGAGCTTGTGCTTCATCGTGGCGGGATCTTCCCAGTTATTGGTCGGGCCGGCGTCGTCTTTACTCGCGGAACAGATGAAAGTACGGTCTTCCACGCGGGCTACGTCGGCAGGATCGGATCTTACGAGGATGCTGTTGGGGCGTTTCTCGGGGTCGAGAGGAATGGCCGTCCCGGTCAGGGTCATCAGCCGCAACATCGCCTGATATTCTTCCGGCGAGCCATCGCACCAGTGGACTCGATCCGGTTTGCACATCTGCGCGGATTCTTCGACCCAGCGCGCCAGCTTGGCGTGTCTGTCGTGGCGCTTTGCGGTCTCAACCTCTATGGTGGTGCTGGCCATGCTGAATCTCTCCTATCGAACGGCTGGGGTTTGCGGCAGCTCGCGCGGAAACTATCTCACACCGCAGCCACTGCCGAACCGGCCACCGCGTCCAGATGCTGCAAGGTCTGCTCCACCGTCAGCGAGTACATTTCCTGGCCCACGCCCTCGCCCGATTCCAAGGCGGTTTTCAAGTAATGCCCGGCAATCGCGATGGCGAGCGGGTCGGTAATCATTTTTCCCGTACGTTTCTTGTACTCTACCCATGCGGGATGCGGCAAAGCGATCCAAACCGGGTGGCCATCGGCGAGGAATTTAACGTCCACCGCGTCCGCATGCCGAGTGGCAATCGCCACAATCAGCGCGCGATAGATGCAGTGCACATTCTGCTTGGTCCAGCGGTCCACGGCGTGGAAGTCTTGAAACATGCCAGAGTTAAACTATATCGAACCGCTGAGTGCTGGGCAAACCGCTTATGGACAACGACCGACGGAGTAAGCCCTGGCTTCGGACATCTTTGGGGTTGAGATTTGACCGGGCCATTCCGTTACCATGAAATGACGATGAATAGCCAGGATACGTGCAACTACCGCTAACGCAATGAAAAATATTGGCATACTACTGTCTGGACGCGGTTCGAATTTCCAGACGATTGCCCGTAATATCGGCGCTGGCCAGATTCCCAATGCTCGCATCAGCGTTGTGATCTCCAACAAGGCTGACGCTGGCGGGATTGAAGCCGCACGCCGCCTCGGACTCGCCGCAGTGGTGGTCCCATCCAAAGGCAAAGAACGGGCAGAACACGACCGTGAAATCGTGTCAGTTCTGCGCGAGCACAAAGTTGATTTGATATGTTTGGCCGGATACATGCGGCTGCTTTCACCGTGGTTCGTGCAGCAGTTCCCCCAACGAATCCTGAATATTCACCCTTCGCTTTTGCCAGCGTTCCCTGGGTTGGAAGCGCAAGAGCAGGCTTTTGCCTATGGGGTCAAGGTTTCCGGGTGTACCGTGCATTTTGTCGACGAAGAACTCGATCACGGCGCAATTATCGTGCAGAAAACCGTCCAAGTTCATGAAAGCGACGACGAACACACGCTCGCCGCGCGCATTCTGGAACAAGAGCACATCGCCTACAGCGAAGCGATCAACATCGTTCTAGGCGGGAAGTTCGAAATAGTAGGCCGCAGACTGAAGCAGAAAAAATAGTGCGGGCATCCCGCGCAGACGCACTGAAGCCTGCCTACTTCCCGACTACCTTCGCCATCCGAACAATAGCCAGTGCTTCTCCGTTAGCCAGCGGCACCGCCTGATTCTCCATCGCCGTGTATCCTTTCGCCTGATAAAAAGCCACGCCACTTAAAGTTGCCCCCATCTCCAATCGGGTGAACCCGGCCAGCACCGCCGCGCTCTCACACGCCTCAAGAATCAAACTGCCAATTCCACGTCGCGCATACCTGGGATCGACGAAGAAAGCGCGAATTTTCGCCGCATCCTGCCTGGGGTCAAGGAGCGAGTCTTCGCGTCCCGAGAACTGGTCGCCGCCATACAGGGTTTTGCGTCTGCTCCACCCGCCGCAGCCGACGATTTGGGCCTTCGCTTCCCCGTCCGCGATCTCTGCCACCAGATAGGTTCCATCGGCGATGAGTTGGCTATCTACGCCGTACACTGACTGCAACGCACCCTCAATCTGTGCCGGGGAATAATCTCTTGCCTGCAGTCCGCGCACCGACGCCTCAATTACTTCCTGCAACCGTGGAACGTCGGCGGCGACCGCCTTCCGGACTCGAATATTCATTGCCATGCTATGGGTTTTGACGGGGATTCCAGCGCTACGATTCTGCTTTTTCCGCCGTGTTCCTTATAATGTGCTTTCTCATGTCCACCTTTGCTCCTGTCGACGAACAGCTGACTTATCTGAAGAAGGGCTGCGCGGAAATTATTCGCGAGTCCGACCTGCGCGCCAAGCTGGAAAAATCCCGCGCGTCGGGCAAGCCTCTGCGAGTGAAGCTCGGAATGGACCCCACCGCGCCCGACTTGCACCTCGGACATACAGTGGTGCTTCGCAAACTTAAGCATTTTCAGGATTTAGGTCATACCGCTATTTTCCTGATCGGCGACTTTACGGGAATGATCGGCGATCCGACCGGTCGTTCCGCGACCCGGCCCCCGCTCTCCCGCGAACAGATCGAACAGAACGCGGAAACCTACAAAGCACAAGTCTTCAAGATTCTCGACCCGCAAAAAACGGTCATCGACTTCAACCGCAGATGGTTCGCAAACTTTACTGCTGATGATTTTATCCGCCTGGCCGCCAAGTACACCGTTTCGCAAATGCTCGAACGCGAAGACTTCCACAAGCGATTTCGCGAAGAGAAGCCGATCGCGGTGCACGAACTGCTCTACCCGCTGGCCCAGGGATACGACTCGGTCGCGCTCGAAGCTGACGTCGAACTGGGAGGCACCGACCAGAAATTTAATCTTCTAGTCGGTCGCGAATTGCAGCGTGCGTACGGCCAGGAACCGCAAGTTGTGATGACTACGCCCATCCTCGAAGGCCTCGACGGCGTGCAGAAAATGTCGAAGTCGCTGGGCAACGCGATTGGCATTCACGAGCCGCCGCTGGAAATGTACGGCAAGGTCATGTCGATCTCGGATGAAATGATGTGGCGGTTTTACGAACTGCTGACGGATGTCTCGGCGAGCGAGATCGAAAGGATTAAGCGCGAGACCCATCCCATGCAAGCCAAGAAAGATCTGGCGCGGAGAATCGTAGCCGATTTCCATACGGCAGAAGCTGCGGCAAAAGCAGGTGACGATTGGGCTAAGCAATTCCAGAAAGACGAAGTGCCAGAGAGCATCGAAAGTGATCGTGAGCGATCAAGCGGATGTAGGCTGCGACGTCGTGCCAGACTCGGGCGATGGCGGAGCATCGAGAACCAATTTGATTCGCTCGGACCGGCCAATGGTGATCTGCGGCCGACAAGATGTCAGCGACTGTTGGCTGGCGAATTCGATCAGCTGAGGCGAGGGAAGATCAAAGAAAAGGCTGTGAGTGATTAACGGGCAACTCGTGCTGCAAACACCGTTGTGGTTTCTGCTGAACAGCCACTGACGGTACGCGTGGGCTCGCAGGATGAAAAAGGTCACTCTGCAGTATTGCAGTAGTTGTGATCTCATGAGTATGCGCCATATTCGACAGGAGAGCCGCCCTGGCTGCTCAGCCGCATGGTTGTATACTTTTCTGGCTGCGGAAGGGAAACTGACAGTCGAGATTCGCACATCTAACTCCGCTAACCGACGCAATCTGATTTACTCTAACTCTCTGGCACATCACAGATCCCGTTCGGAGATTGACAATGCACGACGATCCACTGAAAGACGACTCCCAGGAAAAAGCTGACGACAACTCCGGCGTCTCGCGCCGCGACTTCCTGAAGATTTCCACGATTTCCGCGGCCGCTGTTCCAATCCTTGGAACCAAAGTTGTGCAGGCGGCAGGCGAGCCGGTCAAGGTTTACGGCCCGGGCAAGGTTCCGGTCGAACTCACCATCAACGGGCAAAAACACACGCTGCAACTCGAACCGCGCGTCACTTTACTGGACGCCCTGCGCGACCAACTCGAAATCACCGGAGCCAAGCGCGTGTGCGATCGTGCGGAATGCGGCGCCTGCACCGTCATCATCGACAACAAAGCTGTCTATGCCTGCTCGGTTTTGGCCATCGAAGCACAAGGTAAAGCCATCACCACCGTCGAGTCGTTCATGCAGAGCGATACTCTTCACCCTATCCAACAGGCTTTCGTCGACCACGACGCTTCGCAGTGCGGTTTTTGCACGCCGGGATTCGTGGTCGCGTTCAAAGCATTTCTCGACAAGCATCCCGGTGCGACGGCGGACGAAATCCGGCATGGACTCGGCGGCAATGTCTGCCGCTGCGGCACCTACCACGGAATGCAGCTGGCCATCGCGCAGATGGCGCAGAAGGGAGCGTAAGCGATGCCTGAGTACAGTTGGCCCGAGGCGGAACATCGCACGCTGATCGGCAAACGCATTTCGCGTGTCGACTCGCCGGTAAAAGTTTCAGGGCGCGCCAAGTATTCCTACGACTACCACGGCGCGAACATGCTTTTTGGCAAAGTCCTGCGCTCGCCCTACGCCAAAACAAAAATCGTCAGCATCGACATCAGCGTGGCGGAAAAAATGCCTGGCGTGAAAGCCGTCGAAATCATTCAGAAAGCCGGAAGCACGGTGCAGTGGGCTGGAGACGACATTGTCGCCGTGGCCGCGATCGACGAGTCGACCGCGGAAGATGCGGTTCGCGCCATCAAGATCGTATATCAGCCGTTGCCTCATCTGGTCAGCGATGCCGAACCTCCAACCGGCGCTGCGGAAGCGCAGGGCCCGCTCAGCTTGGACGATATCGATGACATGCTGGGCAACCAGGTTCCCGGCGAGCAAATCATTTCGCAGATTCGGCAGTACGGCATCACCACCAAAGCCGAGAACGACGATCTGGAGAATCTCAAAGCGGATGATGCTTCCGACGCGGTGCTCGATGCTATAAGAAACGCGACTGTGCACCCGCAAGCCGCGGGCAAGCAGCATTCCAACTACAAAAAAGCTGCGGCTCTGACGCAGGGTGATCCTGACAAAGCTTTTGCCGAGGCGGAAGTGGTTTCGGAGGGCCTCTACGGCGCTCCCGTAATCACGCACTGCTGCCTTGAAACTCACGGTTCGACTTCGGAGTGGACGGACAAAGATCATCTGTTCACTCACATCTCGACACAGAACGTTTCGGGAATCGCCGCGCAAATGGCAGAGCCGCTGGGAATTTCCGCGGCCAACATTCGCGTGCATCAGGACCACGTCGGCGGCGGCTTCGGCAGCAAGTTCGCCGCCGATCGCTGGGACGTCGCCGCCGCACGACTTTCCAGAAAAGCCGGTGGCAGGCCGGTGCGCATCATGCTGGAACGCGACTCGGAGTTGAAAGTGGCAGGAGCCCGTCCCTCGGCGTACGCCCGGGTGAAAGTAGCGGCGAAGAAAGACGGCACGATCACGGGATGGCAATCGCAATCCTGGGGCACGGGAGGTCCGGGCGGCGGCGGCATGCCGCCGATCCCCTATGTCTTCGGCGTTCCTAATCAACGCAAGGAACACACCGCCATCCGCAACAACATCGGCCCAGCGCGCGCCTGGCGCGCTCCCACGCACCCGCAAGCTGCGGTCATCACCATGGGCGCGTTCGACGACTTAGCTGCCAAACTGGGCATGGACCCGCTCGATCTTTGGCTGAAGAACCTCGAGATCGCCGGGCCGCGCCGCGATACTTATCGCGAAGAACTTGCCATCGGCGCGGACCTGATGGATTGGAAAAACAAATGGCGTCCACGCGGCCAGAATGTTTCTGGCGGCATTGCCCGGGGCCTCGGTCTGTCGATCCACACCTGGGGCGGCCGCGGGCATGAAAGCGATTGCGACCTCACCATCCATCCCGACGGATCAGTCGACATAAAGATGGGGACTCAGGACATCGGCACCGGGACACGCACTACGATCGTGATTGTTGCTGCCGACACGCTGGGCATCCCGATTGACGCGATCAACTTATATATTGGCGACACGTTGTATCCGCCTTCAGGCGGCTCCGGTGGCTCCACGACTCCGGGAGGCGTGAGTTCCTCCACGCGCCGCGCCGCGGTGGACGCTCGCGAAGCGCTCTTCGTGAAAGTGGCGCCAGCTCTCAAAGCACAGCCCGCTGACCTGGAATCTGTAGACGGCAATGTGCGAGTGAAAGGCGATCCAAACCGCTCGTTGCCATGGAAGCAGGCCTGCTCCAAGATCGGCGCGATGCCGCTGACTATCCGTGGCAAGAATCCCGACAAGAGTAAGCCGCCCGATCTTACCAACAGTGGCGTCGGCGGCGTCGGAATGGCCGATGTGGAAGTCGATCTCGAAACCGGAGTGGTCAAAGTTAAGAAGATGGTCGCGGTGCAGGATTGCGGCCTCATCATCGACCTCAAAATGGCAGAAAGCAGTTGTTACGGCGCGCTCAGCATGGGAATCAGCACCGCGCTGTTTGAAGAAAAAATCATGGACCAGGCGACGGGACGCATGCTGAATCCGAACATGCAGTTCTATCGCCTCGCAGGTCTCAATGACATTCCAGAACTCGTAGTCCACATGATGACCGGCAAGGGCTATGACGAACGTGGCGTGATTGGATTGGGCGAGCCGCCTATGATTTCGCCGGCGGCGGCTATTTCGAACGCCGTAGCCAATGCGATCGGCGCGCGCGTCTCGTTCCTGCCGATCACACCTGACAAAGTGTTGGCTGCACTTGAGCAGAAACCCCGAAAGGGGAGTGCATAATGCGAGCCTTTGAATACGCAAGCCCCGCCACCAAAGAACAGGCAGTAAGCTTGCTGGGCACGGCCTGGGGGCAATCTGAAGTCTTGGCCGGAGGAACCGATCTGCTGGCCCTGATGAAGGACGACGTTGTCCATCCCAAACGCTTGGTGAATATCAAGCAGATTCAGGACATGCAGGGAGTTGCTGCCGGGCCGCAGGGAGTTCGCGTCGGCGCGCTCACCACTCTCGGCGATTTGGCGGACAACGCAAACGTAATCAAAGACTATCCGGCATTGGCCGAAGCTCTCAACGATGCTGCCAGCCCGCAGATTCGAAATATGGCGACACTGGGCGGCAATCTATGCCAACGCCCGCGCTGCTGGTATTTTCGCGGAGGTTTTGGGCTGCTGCCAAAAGATGCGGCGGGTAAAGACCTGGTCAGCGGAGGCGAGAATCGCTACCACGCAATTCTCGGCAATGATGGTCCGGCGAAGTTTGTCAGTCCTTCGTCGATCGTTCCCGTGTTGATCGCGTATGGAGCTTCGATCAAGTTGGCCGGGCCGAAAGCCGTGCGCGAGCTTCCCCTGGAAAAGTTCTATCTCATTCCTAAAACTGATGGCGAGCGTGAGCACGACTTACGGCCGAACGAGATTCTCTCTGAAGTTGTTCTGCCGCCTGCCAATGGAGTGAGAGTTGCCCACTACGAAATTCGTCAGAAACAGGCATTCGATTGGCCCCTCGCAGTGGCAGCGGTCGCAATACAAACGAACGGATCGTCGATCCAGTCGGCGCGCGTCGTGATGGGATATGTGGCGCCAATTCCCTGGCGCTCCCTCGAAGCCGAACAGGTATTGGTGGGGAAGAATGTTTCCGAGGATGTCGCAAAGGCAGCGGCGGATGCTGCTCTGCAGAACGCCAATCCGCTTAGCCACAACGCCTACAAAATTCAGCTCGCAAAAGTTGCCGTCAAACGGGCGATCTTGAAAACCGAAGGTGCCGCATGATCACTGGATCAACTTCCGAACATGACCGTTTCAATACCAATCATCCCGACCTCTGCCCAGCTCTACGGTGGAAAGCCCAATTTATTCTGGCTGAACCTGACCCTACAGTCCAACCGTCGAACGAGGGCTTATTCTGGTGCATTCACACTCAAACCTGCATCGGTCCGGATGGTGAACTGGCCGAACCCGGAAACTGTTCGTCCGCCGGGCGAAAATGCCACGGCAACGGAAGATGTGACTAAAAGGAAAAACGCCCGGCTTCTGCAAAGCATCCTACCTTTGAAGGATAATACTTTTAGAGAACGCCGAGCCGTAGTTTCGAGCGCCGGCATATCGGAGGGTGCTCATGAAACGTTGGGCTATCGCAAATCAAGCAATCGTAGTTGTTTCGTTTATTTCCCTGATCTATTGCCACGCCCTTGCCCAAACTACGCCTGCAGCTGCCGATAACGATTACTCCTTCAACGTTTCTACATCTCAGCCGTGGACGGATACTGGCGTAGATCTGCAAACCGGCGACACTCTCACCATCACGGCCAGCGCTGCCGGAAAATGTGATCCGTCTGGAGTAAGCGCCGCGCTCGAACCCGGGCACTATGCCTATCGCCGACGCGCTTCCCGGTGCGCTAATTGCAAAACTGCAAGCGCAGGGAGTTCCCATTCTGATCGGCCTGACCAAGGAAGTGAACGTTGACGCTCCCGGCCATCTTTTTCTAGGAGTCAACATAGGCGCGAACCCGTCCTGCAAGGGAAGTTTTGCAGTTAAAGTCCAACGACACTCCGCGGCGGCAGGCAGTCGTGGCGATGTTTTGAAAAAGCAACTGGAGGGCGCTGCCCAAATCTTCATGTCAGGCCAGTTTGGCAGCGGCACTGCCACCAACACCGTGGACGGTCTTACCGGCGGCGCGGCGCCCGCTGCCACCGTAACCCCGCTGAAAATTTCGAGCACTCCTCTCGATGCGGGGCTCCGCAAGGACATTGACGGCTTGCCGCGCCGCGTCAACGACCAATTCAAAAACCTGGGTGATATGGCGAATTTCGTTCTCGTCGGCTCGCAGCAGCAGGTGCAAGGCGCGCTCGACGCCGCCAATTGGCACGTGGCTGATACCAACGACACGAAAGCTGTCCTGGGCGCGCTCGTCAACACCTACGAGAACAAAGACTACTTGTCCATGCCCATGAGCACGCTCTATATGTTTGGCCGCCCGCAGGATTTCGGCTATGAGCAAGCCGAACCGATCGCGATGGTCGCCAGCCGTCATCACTTCCGGCTGTGGAAGGCGCCGGTTACGTGGAACGGGGAGACCGTCTGGATCGGTGCCGGGACCCATGACATCGGCTTCGCCAAAGACCAGCGCAACGGAAGCGTCACCCACAAGATTGATCCCAGCGTGGATGGCGAGCGCGAAAATATCGGAAGCAGCCTGCAAAAAACCGGCAAGGCAAAAACCATGTCTTATTATTTGCCGCCGAATCCGGTGCAGGAAGCGAAGAATGCGACCGGCGATGGTTACCACTCCGACGGAAGAATTCTCGTCATCGTTCTGCAATAAGTCTTCCGCTCAAACTTTCGGCTCAACGGTACATGCGGCCCAAAGGCCGCTCTTCCACCGTGCCGCAGCTCATCCAGCAAGCATTTTGCCGACGATCTCCTTCAGGATCTTGGCGCATACCGTCGCGGTCAGTTGGGAAACGTCCTGCTTGGGGTTGTACTCCACAATATCGGCGCCGACAATTTTGCCGGTGATGGCGTGCAGGTGCGAGATCGCCTCTCGCACGGACATTCCTCCCGGCTCACGATGCGAAATTCCCGGCGCGAACGCCGGATCGAGTACGTCGACATCAAATGAAATGTAGATCGACCCAGACTGCTTGAGTTTGTCGAACGCCGGCAAGTCTCGCATCTCCACCACTTCGACGCCAAAGCGCTTTGCCTGCTCTCGCTGATGCGAGTTCATGGTACGAATGCCAAGCTGGATCAACCGCTTTGCCAAACCGGCTTCCATAATCCGCGCGAACGGACAAGCGTGCGAAAGACGATTGCCATCAAACTCGTCGTAAAGATCGGGGTGCGCGTCGAAGTGAACGATGGTGAGGTCAGAAAAATGCTGTCCGAACGCTCGGACAATTGGGTAGGTAATGGAGTGATCCCCGCCCAGGCAAACCGGACGTTGTTGCTTATCAAGCAAATCGCCGACCGCGGCTTCGATTCGGTCGAATGCGTTGCCGCCCGCCAGTTTCACATCGCCGGCGTCCAATAGCGATTCCGATCCAAGTTCAAGCCCGCTTTCAGTTGAAGAATTCGAAGCGTCGCAGTGGAATGCCTCGCGAATCAGTGCAGGCGCACCGGCGGATCCTCGCAGATACGATGAGTGAGCGTCGAACGGAATCCCCAGTAGCACGGGAACTCCAAGCTTTGTTTGTTTTTTCGCCTTCGGCATTTTGGGGATGTGCGCCACAGCCTAAGCACCATCATAGCCCGAAGGCGATCTGATCAAGGTGCGCCATGCGTGCGAATTACTCTTACGCCTTTGGAGCAAAGCGTCAGGCACTCGGCTTGAGGTCTACGCTGCCTAAGACCACGTTGATTTCGATGGAACCCTTCCCTGAGCCGGAGATCGACTGAGACACCATGGCATGGTGACCCTCCCCGCCAGGGCGATGGTCATGAAAGCTGCCCATTACGACATTCACTTCAAGGTCGCTGTAAGAGTCGTCATTGGCCAGGATATCGACGTGACCGTGGACGACATTCACATCACGTTCGCCGCCAATTCGATCCGTGTCGAGAAGCAAATCGCCGCGGACAAGATTTACATCAAGGGTCGTGCCTGTGATTGGAACCGCCACCACCACTTTGGCGCGAACGTGCTTGGGTAAATTCAGCCTCAACTCAATTCCGAACGATGTGACCTCGAAGGTGTGAACGTAGTCCTTAGCGGTCAGTTTAGTGTCGGGGTTGTCGATATCCACGGTCACTCGGAAAAGATCGCTGGCGCTGCTGACAATTCTGAGATCAGCCGAGCAGACGTCCAGATGGATCGAACCTCCTGCTGCGACCTTGCGGCTGAGTTGCAGGTGACCGGCAGAATTCTGATCGCCTTCGGCAAGCTGCACCTGTGTGGCCGGAGTTTTGTGATCGCAATTCATCGAATCGCTCTCGGCGAGCGCCCGTCCACCGAGGAGTAGACAAAGGGCAATCAAGCAGTAGTGGCCAATTTTGCGAAAGCGGGAGGTCGTTGTCATGACTAGATTTACGTCAAATCCCCTCAAAAAGTTCAGCGCAATGTCGCGTCCCAATGTTTTCTATACTCACGTTAGGGCGCTATTCGCCGATTGAAAGGCGGGGGCCTCCGCCAAAAATAAGCCGTACAAGTACATCGGGAGAAGACCATAGGCGGACGCGGGCAACAAAGACATCGGCTTTTTCACGCCGAATCCGCCGCTATCTGCCCTTCATCCATTATCCTAGTAACAGACCTATGGCAACCCGAACCAAAACGGCCGCTGAAACTTCGACTCAACTGTTGGACGCTCCCAACCCGGAGCGCGAACGCGTATTCGACGCTTTCCGTCGCTGGGGATATTTGGAAGCCGACCTCGATCCTCTGGGATTTTGTCATCCCGGGCGTCATGCCGATTTGTCTTTTGATGGTGAGTTAGCCCAGGAAGCGCGCCGCGTTTACTGCGGAACCGTCGGCGTCGAGTTCATGCACATCGAAGACCCTGAACGCCGCCGCTGGATTCAGGAGCGCATGGAAGGCGCTCAAGCGGAAGTTGATCAGCAGCGGGCGCTTGATCTCCTGATCCGGGCCGATGTGTTTGAGCAAGTTTTGCAGCAGCGATACTTAGGCAACAAGCGCTTTTCGCTGGAAGGCGTCACCGCGCTCATTCCTCTGGTGGACGAAATTCTCGACGCGGCGGCTCAGCAAGGCGCCGTCGAACTAGTGATGGGAATGAGCCATCGTGGCCGGTTAAACGTAATTGTCCACGTTGCCAAGCGCGCGCCAGAAGAGGTGTTTGCCGGATTTGAAGACGTCGATCCCCGCAGTGTGCTGGGCAGTGGCGACGTGAAATATCACATGGGCGCGACCGGAGAATACGCGACGCGCAGCGGTGCGAACGTTCATATTCACCTGGTTTCCAATCCCAGCCATCTCGAAGCCGTCGATCCCGTCACCATGGGTCGTACGCGCGCCAAACACGATCGCAGCGGCGAAGAAGGATCGCGCCAGTATCTTCCTCTGCTTGTCCACGGCGATGCAGCTTTTGCTGGCCAAGGCATTGTTGCGGAGACGCTGAACTACGCGGATCTGCCCGGTTTCACCGTCGGCGGAGCGATCCACATTATCGCCAACAACCAGATCGGATTCACCACTGTCCCCAGAGAATTGCACTCTTCGCGCTTCTCGGCGCAGTTGGCCCGTCGCCAGGATGTCCCGGTTTTTCATGTGAACGGCGAAGATGTAGACGCAGTGATTCGTGTCGGGCGCATGGCGCTCGAATATCGCTATAAGTTCCATACCGACGTCGTCGTGGACATGATCGGATATCGCCGTCACGGCCACAGCGAAGTGGACGACGCCACCATCACCCAGCCCCTGCTTTACAAAGCGATCAAAGATCATCCGCCGCTCTGGGAAATTTACGCCGAAGACATCGAAGACGCAGATGTGCAGACGCGGGTGCAGGCCATTCGAGCCGAACTGGAAACCGCGCAGAAACAAGCGGGCACTATCACCAAGAAACCGACGCTTCGTTCACTTCCCAATTATTGGGACAGATACAAAGGCGGCCGCTACAAGCCGGAATACGATGTGGAAACAGCGCTATCGCTCGAAGAATTGCGAGCCATCACTGAGCCACTGACCACGTATCCCGCAGAGTTCCACATCCATCCCAAAGTGAAAAAGTTGCTGGAACAGCGCGCCGAAATGGGTACGGGGAAACGCGCTGTGGATTACGGCATGGCCGAAGCCCTGGCCTTTGCCAGCCTCGTGAAGGCTGGAATTCCAATCCGCCTCAGCGGACAGGACAGCCGTCGCGGAACCTTCAACCAACGGCACTCTGTGCTGCTCGACATCGAGAATGAACACGAGTACGTTCCCCTCCAGCATATTGCTCCGAATCAAGCCCGCTGCGCGATCTACAATTCGACGCTTTCCGAAGCCGGCGTCCTTGGCTTCGAATATGGCTATAGCCGCGACTACCCGGAAACGCTTGTGCTCTGGGAGGCGCAGTTCGGGGACTTCGTAAATGTCGCCCAGGCGGTGATCGATCAATTCATCAGCGCAGGCGAAGACAAATGGAACTTGCTCTCTGGCGTGGTAATGTTGTTACCTCACGGCCACGAAGGTCAGGGCCCTGAACATTCAAGCGCTCGCATCGAGCGATTCCTGCAACTCGCCGCGCGCGACAATTTCCAAATCTGCCAGCCCTCGAACGCCGCGCAGTATTTCCACCTACTGCGCCGTCAGGCGCTTCGCGTCTGGCGCAAACCATTGATCGTATTCACTCCCAAAAGTATGTTGCGCCATCCCGACGCGTCGTCTCCGATCGAAGACCTCACCCGCCCGCACTTTCTAAACGTGCTGCCAGACAGTGACGTCAGCGACGCCAAGCGAATCCTGCTGTGCACCGGAAAAATCGGTCACGAACTGCGCGAAGAGCGCAAAAAACGAGACGACGATCCACCGCCATCGTATTCATCGAGCAGATGTATCCCTTCCCTGAAGCCGAATTGACGCGGGAACTCGATCGCCATCCCAATGCCCGGGAAATCGTCTGGGTCCAGGAAGAGCCCGCCAATATGGGCGCCCTGTTCTACATGCTGCCAAGGCTGAGAAACCTGGCGGGAGACCGATCCGTTCTATCGGTAAAGCGATCAGCGAGCGCAAGCCCTGCGACGGGATCAGCCAAGGCCCACGAAATGGAGCAGAACACTCTGCTGGCTCTGGCGTTCACAACAAAGGCCTAGCCGCGAATTTGTGAATCGGCGCCCCCGCCCGTCCAGGGTCGGAGATCGTCCGCCGATCCATGGATTTCCCCTGTTTCTTCAGAGAGTTTGCCCTGTGGCAACGGATCAGCGCCAATTTCGACCATTGTTTTCTCCAGATATGTAACGACCAAGCCACTTCCGCCCCTCCATCGTCTAAAGTACATGCTCCCGTTTTCGTGCGGCGCTAAATGAAAAGGTATAATGGCGAAGCACTCGTACCTATCGGAGGAAGTTTCTTATGGACCCGCTCACCAGCGGCTTCTGGCCCCGTTTTAAGGCCAATCGCCCTGCTTATACGCTTACTGTTCTGGCTACTTTGACGGTCGGCATTCTCATCGGAACCGTGATTTCGAAGGGAGTGAAAGGCCAGGAGAAGAAGAGTTCGGACGCAGCCCTGTTGAGCGTTCCTCCCGCGCAGCAGCTTTCCAGCCAGTTCTCGCAAATCTCCAAACAGCTTGAACCCACGGTGGTCAACATCAATACCGAATCCACCATCAAGAACCCGCATCGTCGCCGCGGGGGAGGCACTCCGGACCAGCCCGACGATCAAAGCCCATTTGACGACTTCTTCGATAAGTTCTTCGGTGGACAGCAAGGCAACACGCCGCTGCGCGAGCATTCGCTGGGCTCTGGGGTCATCGTCGATCCCAAGGGTTACATCATCACCAACCGGCATGTGATCGAAAAAGCCGACCGCGTCCGTGTGAAGCTGATGGACGATCCGCCGGGGGTTCTGCACGACGCAAAGATTATTGGCTCCGATCCGGAAACCGATCTGGCCGTGATTAAGATCGATTCGGACAAGCCCCTGCCCGTAGCCAAACTGGGCAATTCCGACAGCATGCAAGTGGGCGACTGGGTGCTCGCCGTCGGCAGCCCCTTTGGACTTTCGGAGACAGTTACCGCCGGAATCGTTTCCGCCAAGGGCCGCAACATCGGCCGCCAGTTCCAGTCTTTCATTCAGACCGACGCAGCCATCAATCCCGGCAATTCCGGCGGGCCTTTGGTGAATATGGCCGGCGAGGTTATCGGTATCAATACCGCGATTCTCACCGAGACCAACGCCTACGCTGGCGTTGGATTCGCCATGCCGTCAGACACGGTCGTGGGAGTTTACAACCAACTCATCTCTCCCGATCACCGCGTGGCTCGCGGCTCGATTGGAATCATGTTCACGGCGCTGGAAAACCCTGCAATCGCGCGTGTCTACGGTGTCGGCTCTGGCGGTGTAACCGTATCGGGCGTGACCGCGGGAAGTCCGGCCGAGCAGGCGGGACTCAAAGTGGGTGACACGATTATCTCCGTCGATGGCAAGCCGGTAAAGAACGGGGATGACCTGGTGAGCGATATCGCCAGCCGAAAACCCGGCAGCAAGCTTCCGCTGGAATTCGTGCGTAACGGCAAGAAGCAGGAGGCCACCGTCACCGTGGCCGATCGTGCCAAGCTGTTTGCCGCGCGCCTGGGCGATGACGATGACAACGGCGAAGAGGCAACCCCCAAAGAGAGCAAGCTGGGGCTTACGGTGCGGGCCGTCACATCCGATATGGCCGACCGTCTCGACATTCCGGCGGGCAAGGGCATTATCGTGCAGGACGTCAAACCTGGCTCCTTTGCCGATGACCTCGGTGTGACGCGTGGAGATGTCATCCTCGAGATCAACAAGGAACCGGTGAATTCAGAGGATGACTTCACTCGCGTTTCTTCTTCCCTGAAGAGTGGACAGGACGTAGTCTTCCTCGTCCGTCAACGGGGCTCGGGGCGCCAGGGTGGCACGATCTTCCTGGCCGGTACACTTCCGTAACCTGACGGCAAACCATAGAGACTGGCACTGGGCGTGCCAATCGAGGATCATTAATCGGTGCCAGCTTCGAGCAGGAGGGGTTCATTTTTGCGTTGGCTTGATTTGGGGATGAACAGGCTTATCGCCGTGGGTAGCGTGGTCCTTTGGGCCGCGACACTCGCCCCTGCGCAGGAGACGGCGTCTCAGCCCAGCGCCTCGACAACCGCCCCCGCAACAGCTCCGGCGCACAAGACCTCCAGCAAACACAAGAAGTCTCACAAGTCCGCCAGTTCACACGCACGCGGGCAAAAGAAGATTGATCCGCAACGCACCCAGGAGATTCAGGAAGCCTTGATTCGTGAGCATTATCTGGATGGAAAGGCTACAGGAGCGTGGAACGATGCGACGCAGCAAGCCATGCAGCGTTATCAGGCGGACAATGGCTGGCAATCGAAAACCACGCCTGACGCCCGCGCATTGATCAAACTAGGATTGGGGCCAGATCATCAGCATCTGCTGAACCCCGAGAGCGCTATGACCAGCCAACCACCGGCGCCCAACGGTTCAGCCTCAGCTCCCGCGGGAGCAACCGAAAAACAATCAAGATAGTCCGCCCATTGCGGCGCTTCACTTGCCCTGCGCCAAGCGACCCAACGTCATCCCCGTTCCTGACGAAGGCAGTTCACCGTTACTCGCACCATTCACTTCCACATCGTCTCTGGTTTTCCCGGTGATAATCGCCTTGTTCGGTACGGTTTCGTAGGCATAGCCGGTCAGTATTCCGCTCACTTCAACGTTGGAACACGAAACGCGCAGTCGCGCCCAGCCATAGTGCGTTTTTCCGTCGATACGAAACTTCAAGCCAAGATAGCGATTCGTGGCATTCTTCCATGGGCCGGCGCAGTTTGAGGACGAGGCCTTACGAGCACCCCCACTGACCGAGGTGCGCAGCAGGATTCTCTGGCCGGGAGAAAACTTCCCATTCCGCCCGACCTTAACTCCTGGAGGAAGGGCTGAGGCCAGTCGCATGAAGCCGCGCGAAGTCTGATATCCCCAAATCTCGTTAGCGGAGCGATTCGGAAAAATTGTCAATATCCCCCATGCGCCTCCAATGGAGGTCGACCCGTGTGAATCATCGAAGGTGAAATCCGCACCAGGGTCATGGTTAAGATTCAGGGGGAAAAGCTTGCTAGGAAAAATCTCTTCGTTCGCGCGCGTGTAGATGATTCTAGCGTGGGCGGGGCAGTTCAAGGCCAGGATGGCGACGCCAGCGGAAGTGGCCGCCGAAACATAAGCGAGCAGGCCCCGATCCAGCTTCGCACTCAGCCGAATCGGAACATTGCTCGCAGCGTTAGATTCTTTGCGCCGCTGCGGTCTCTTCATGATTAGCTCCTCCGCCAGGCCTCGCTCTTCACCCGGCAAATCGCCGAGCACTTCAATCTCGTATCACGGTGCAACGGAAAAGACGGTACCGCAGCCGGGAGACGCATAGATGCCGCATTCTTTCTGTGTACCGCCCATCAAAGTCGTTCCGTAGAGGAACCCTTGCTTGCCGAAGACCAGGTTTCCTGACGGTTCGTTACCGTCGTGCCCGCCGACAAAATTGTGAAGCACGGTTTCGGTCCAGGGGTCGCCATTCTTCTGGGGTGGGGAGAGCTGAAACACCACCCCATCGCTGGTTCCGCCGGCAGCGGTCGTGCCGTAAACGTTGCCGGCTTGGTCGGGAATGACTCCGCCAAGCAGGTAGAAACCGTCAGGACCCTGGCTGAAGTCATGGAGATCGGTGTAGACCCACGTACCGCCACTCGGCGCCAATTGATAAACCGACTCTAGAGTTGCCCCGTACAGTGCACCATTGCCGTCAAAGACCACGCCGGATACTAGGCCTTGGTTCGGCGCAAAACGATAAAGTACATGCTCCGTCCATTTTCGCCGGTCCCTCGCGGGAGGTGTTAACTCAAAAACGCTGCCATAACACTGTGAGCGCTGGCACTGTCCGCCGCCAGAAGTTATGCCAAAGAGGTTCCCCTGGTTGTCAAAGATGACGTCGAAGGGGTTAGCGCCGTCTCCACTTCCATTGCCACCAATCACCCCTTGGAAAAAATAGAGCGCCGTCCGATTCCAGGTGGCGCCGTGCTGGGGCGGAGATAGTTCGTAGATGGTGCCGCAGCCAGTCCCTTGACACTCTTGGCCACCGCCGAAAGTTGCGCCATAGAGATTGCCCATCTTGTCAATCGCTAGACCGCCAGGCTGGTATCCATCCCAGCCGCTGAAGGTATAAATCGTCGTCTCTTTCCAATGTCCGCCGGACTTACCTGGAGGCGTCAATTTGAACACAAAGCCAAAACCTAGTGGACCAGCGCCGCTTGCCACGCCATAGAGATTGCCCGAAGCGTCAAAGATCAGCGAACCGATTCCCGCGCCGAAGCGCCCTTGGCTGAAGCTATAAAGAACAGTTTGCTTCCAGGGAGCACCCTGACTGTCAGGGGGTAAAAGTTGAAACACCACGCCGCAGCATGCGGCGCCTCCATACTGAGTCGCGCCATATAGATTTCCTGCACTGTCGGCAATTAATTCCTCAGGTCGATAGCCGTGGCTTTTCTTGGGAAAAACGTAGACTACGCCGTATTTTGAGGCGGCAAACGCACTACCCGAGAGCGTTAACCAGAGCATGAACAGGGCTAAGAAAATGGCCGACAGGCATTTTGAGGAAGGGGGAATACAGCTTCGATCCATCTCGATCACCTCACAACTCTGCAGAATCGAGGGCCGATTTCTGTCTGGGACAGCAGGCGCTGGCGATCGCGCGCCTGATCGGAGGATCGGAATCTGGCCGGACGCCGTCCCCATTTCAGCAGCGGAGTATAGCACGATTCCAGAGAAGTTTACCTCCCGGTTCGATGCCGTTCGGAGGCCAACCGTCTATGTTTCAAGATCTTGCATTACACTTCCATCGAGGATCGGGAAAATAAGGCAGGGATTGATCGCTAATGATGGCGCGTGGGTTCGCATCGACCAGAGCATTGGCTACATCTTCGCCGCAAATCTCGGCGACCCGTAGGCGCGCTGCGGAAAGAACGGGGGGGCGCCGCTTAAGGTCGTGACCGTCCGACGCCAGTATGTGGACGGCATTGTGTTTAAGTAACCACTGTGCGGTGTTCCACGCCGTCTCTCCCCATTGCCCAGTCAGCGCTGATCCCGTCACTTGAATCACGCAACCGAGTTCAATCCACTGCAGCATTCGCTGCGGAGTCTCCCGAACGATCGGATTGCGCTCCGGATGAGTAATCACCGGGGTAATCCCTCGAGCCAGCAATTTGGCGAACTGCTCATCAATTTGTGGAGGCACGCTGTAATTGCTTAACTCCGCCAGCATGTAGTGGCTGCCCGCGATGGCATAGCGCTCCGGAAACAGCATCACATCCTGCAGGTTTTCGTACGAGAGATGGAAGTCGCAACCGAGACTCAAGCGCGGACTCTCGCCAATCCGTTGCCTGAGATAGTCGAGTACGCGAGTCAGGTATTCGCGGTCGTAGTGATAGCGATCATTGGCGTGAGGCGTGGCAACAATATGCTCAATGCCGTCGGCCGCCGCCATGCGGCACATTTCTTCTGCTACGTCCCAAGACTTGGGGCCGTCATCGACTTCGGCGAGGAGGTGACAGTGAATGTCGATCACGATCGGAATACAGGGCTTGCAGCGATTTAAGCAGATTCTCTCTGAAACACCAAGTGGACCCCTGGGTGAACGAACCTGGTTGTGCTGCGGTGGGCCCGCAAGATCATGAGTGGCAAATCTTTGTTTTTGCAGCCGAACGTTGCTCCGCTGCGGGGGCGGTGTCCGGGGCAGGTGAGTTTCGCTCGGCTACAGAGTTCAGTTGCGGTTTAGTTCGCCTTCCATTTTGCCGGTAATGGTAACGAACCGGATGACGCCATCTTCGGCCTCAAAAACCAGGCCGGTGCCATCCGGGTTTACGACCGCAGTGACCAGGCGACCGTACGACTTCGGGATACCCCCGTGAGTCGCAACTTGATCGTAACGGGCCAACTCCCCTTCTTTCATTCCATTTACGGCAACGAAGCGAATCACGCCCTCGCTATCCTCAAAAACCAAGCCGGTGCCGATTTGATCGGCGATCGCCGTGACCAGGCGGCCATACGACTTGGGGACGGTGCCATGAGTGGGTGCGCCGGCATAGGCAATCGTCGCATTCCGATTTCCTACTAGATACGCCGCAATCGCTAGAAGCACACCACCCACAACCAGCAAGATTCGATTTCGCATTTATCTCAATCCCTTTCACCCAGAATCAAGCTATTTAGGCAATACCAAAATCTTGTGCATCATCCCGAGATCTTCGTGCAGGAGGATGTGGCAGTGGAATACGAAGGTACCCGCAATGGTGGGATCGCGGAAGTCCATACGCACTTTCACGCTGTGGAAAGGATGACCGGGCCCTTCCCAGAAGGGGATCTCGATCGTGTCCCGGAGGTCCTGGTTCGTCACCGGCTTTCCGTCCACTTCGGTGACCAAGAAATGAATCTGATGCATGTGGAATGCATGCGTCTCAAGGGCACGGTTTTCGATGAACCAGTCCTCTACCGCGCCCACATGCGTGGTGATCACCGGCTTTTCGTTGGGATCGAACACCTTCTGTTTCTGCCCGTCTACAGTGATATAGAACTGGATGGGTCCGTTGGTTCCACCAAACTCCTCCGAGAAATACAACTTTCTCTCGGCAGTTAGCTTGGCCGTGCTCAGGCCCGTGAACTTAATGTGCGTATTGGTGAGCGAAGTTTCTGGGGCTTTTGTCTGATGGACTTCATTCGCGTCGGTGCCGAGTTCGACCCGCCCAAGGCTCTGCGCCAAATCCGGGTTGCCGGTGGGACCGGTCGAATACATTCCGGTCACGAAATCCGCTTCCCCTGTTTTTGGAGCTTCCACGATAAACTCAGCACGCCCGGCGGGCGGTAAGAGAATCGTGTCTTGAAATCTCGGCTTGGCGAGAGGATAACCATCGAGCGCAATCAATTCCACCTTCTGAGCGTTGCCGTTCACTTGAAACTGCAACGGCATGAAGTCCTGGATGGTGGCGTTGGCTACGCGCCAGAACTGCTTTTCGCCGGGCTTCATCATGATGACCGGGGAGGGGAAAGTGGGGAACGCGGCAACCTGATAGTTGATCGTCAACTGATACGGGCCGGGCACCCAAGGAACCAGATACTGCTGGCGGATGACGAACACGCGCTCTTTCAAGCCCTTAACTTCAGGACGAATCTTATCCATGCCCTCGACGATGAGCGCCCCAGCGGCTCCGCCGTTCACCTGGAACTCAGTGAACCCGTGAATGTGCGGGTGGTACCAATAGAGGCCGGGCGGCTCATTCTTTGGAATTGGAATCTTGAAATCAAATCCCGGTGAACCCGGCTGAATCAGAGTCGTCAGCACATCATCCTGATGGCAGTTCGGTGAAACATTCAGACCGTGGAAATGCACGTTGGTCGAATTCACCGTCATGGTGCCGGTATCGCCACAAACTTTACCCGGCATCGGCATGCCATCCATCGAGTTCATCGAATCCACGCCATCGACCGCGATGCGGTCCTTCACCTGCAACGAGAGCGTGTCGCCCTGATTGAGGCGCAAAGTTGGAGCCTCGACCGCCCCATTCGCGCTCTTGTAATTCATGCAATAGTGGGTGTAGCCAAAGCTGTCGACGGAGTGCCGGAGGGTGATATCGGCTTTCAGCACGCCATTCTGCGAGCTGAGGCTGAATGGATCTTGTACCACCGAACCCGCATTGGGCCGCTCGGGGCACTGAGCCATTGGCCTCAAGAAGGCAAATCCGCACACCAGCATGGCTAGCAAGAATCGCAACGTGGAACGCATATGTAGCTCCTTAAGTCTTAGTCTCAATCTTGTTCAAAACGCCCGCGGCGGGAAACTTCCAATCGTCAGCAGACCTGAACTGGATGAATCCGCAACCGGAGATTTGGCGATTTCCTTCATCACGCAGGTGCTACCCGTGGACGTCACCTTCACCACTCCAATCGATGATGGCGCGCCGAACTCGGCGACGTACAAAGTATCGCCCGTCCCCTGGTGATTTTGTAGCGCGAGACTTCCGAGGTAGGACCAATCGATCGAATATCCGCGCAGTCTCGTAGAGGCGCATCCCTTTGTGATTATGCCAGTGCTTTTATCGAAAAAGGCCGCAGTAATTCTATCGCCCTGAGTGTTGCTGATATAGAGCAATGTTTCATCCGGGCTCAGCATGACGTTGTTCGAACTGCGGACCGGACCCAGATGGTAGACGATGGTTGGCGTCAATTTTCCGGAAGAAATATCTGATACTTCGACCACAGTAGTGCTCGAAGTGTCGCCGAAGATTGCGAAATGCCCATCCTGCGAGATGTCGATGCCACCCGGATATGTGGAGCCGCCGCGGGAACCAGTGGATTTTTGCTCATCGCCGTTTGACACGGGAGTACCGGCGGAGACGTCAAACGATTCGATCGAGCCATCTGTATAGGTCGCCACCATCAGATCGCCGTGAATCGCCATGGCATTGATTGTGCCGCCGAGCAGGCCACCGACCAGGATATCGCCAATAAACGTCAGCTTGCATCCGGGCTTCACTTGAAACGTCCCAATTGTGTTCGAGTCGCTGAAGCTGGCGTACAGGTATTGCGGATTCATCGCCAGGCCCATGCCGTTGGAAAAACCAGTGTCACCGCTCGAACCTGTCGCGGCACCACCAATTTTCAACGTTGCAACATTGATTCCCACCACGCTGCCACTCGAAGCTTCCGCGGCATACACACACTGGCTCTTTCCGTCGTTCAACATTTGCAGGCGATTCTCGCCGAAAAATCCGCCGGAAATGCCCTCGCCTCCGGTTTTGACAGTTGCCTTTAACGTGAGTTGACCGCCAGCCGACATAGTATAAAAAGAGGCAGTACTAATGACCTTCGGAGCCTGATCATCATTCGTGACAATATAGCGTTTGCCAGCAGCCGCTGCACTTCCAGTTCCGAAACAAAGGCTAACCAGTAGAAATAGCGCCACTCCCCACGGCTCGGACCTGACGAGTTTCCCCATAATTCTCCCTGTATTTTCCTTCCGCAAATGGCGCCCGATCAAGGTAACCATAGAACCCGCGACAGTTCAACGGAAATTGCCTGAGTCTTAATCGAACTGTCGCCGGGGTTGAAAACCATTGCGCATTAGTGGAAAAGTTTAAGCCTCATTGCTCGAACGCGTGCTTAAGTTAGTGATCTCCGGAATGTTCGTTTCAATTCTGCTTGTGACCCGACGCTGCATTCTCCTCGGCAACCAACTGGAAGCAAATAAATTCTTACAGCTCGTACCCATTCTCGATCGCAACCGTTGAGATGAAGCCAGGAAAGCGCTCGCAGGCTGTCGGGAACAGTACTCCAAAAGAAGGACTACTACTCTACCTCGTTTTATTTTTCAGAAGGATCGCGGCGGAAAATTCCCGATGGATAACAAGCCGGGGCTATTCGGATCCGCAATCGGTGATGTCGAAATTTCCTTCATCGCGCAGGCGCTACCCGTCGAAGCTATCTTCACCGCCCCGATCGACGATGGTGCGCCGAACTCGGCGACGTACAGAGTTCGCGCCTGTCCCCATGCGATTCTGTAGTGCCAAACCGCCGAGATAGGACCAGTCGGTGGAATATCCGCGCAGCCTGGTTGATGTGCAACCTTTTGCGATCTTTCCAGTTTCTTTGTCAAAAAAAGCGGCAGTAATTCGGTCGCCTTGGGTGTTGCTGATGTAGAGAAGCGTTTCATCCGGGCTCAACAAGATGTTGCTGGAGCTGCGCACATTTCCCAAACGGTAGACCACGGTTGGCGTCAGCTTGCCTGAAGAAATGTCGGAGACTTCGATCACTGTGGTACTGGAAACATCGCCGAAGATTGCGTAGTGACTATCCTGCGTGATGTCGACAGCGCTGGGATAAGTATTGCCTTCCCGCGAGCCGGTGGACTTCTGCAGATCGCCATTCGATACTGGTCTGCCCGCTGCAATATTGAAAGACTCGATGGATCCGTCCGTGTAGGTTGCAACCAGCATGTCTCCGTGCACAGCCATTCCGTCGATTTTTCCTCCTTGCAAACCGTGAGCCCGGATATCACCTCCGAAAGTAAGCTTGCAGCCCGGCTTTAAATGGAACGTTCCGATCGTGCTGAGGTCAGTAAAGCCGGCATATAGATATTGAGGATTCAGCGCCAGGCCGATGCCGTTGGCAAATCCACTATCCTGCTCGGAGCCTACGGCTGCGCCGCCCACGCTCATGGTTCGGAGGTTGATCCCCACGATGTTCGAACTCGCCGCCTCCGAGACATAAACGCACTGCGCCTTCCCAGTGTCCAATACCCGTAACCGGTCAGCACCGAAAAAACCGCCCCCGATTCCCAGGCCTCCGGTCTTAATCGTCCCTTTCAGCGTGGCGGCGCCGCTCGCGCTAATCTCATAAACAGAGACGGTACCAATTACTGGCGCAGGGGCGTCATCATTGGTGACCACATAATGTTTTTCGGCGGCAGCAGCGCTGCTGCTCACAACAAAGCCGAGCAACAATATCGCCACCCACGACAATCCGGTCTGAAGAGGCAACTTCATGATTCTAAAATCTCTCCGGTAACAATAACGACCGACAAATCTAATCACGAGCGACCTGAAAGTTCAAAGGATAATGAGTCGAATTCTTCCGGGCACAGGCCGCAATGGAAAACATTTGCAGTATTACGGAAGAACTACGGCGCCTAGTCGAGCCCGTTTGTCGTAAACTGTCGCTTCACAGCAGCATTAGCCCAAGTCATTTTCAATCGCACGGGGTATCCATGAAGTACCGCAAACTGGGCCGTACTGGTTTCGAGGTGAGTGAAGTTGCTCATGGGCTTTGGGGCATGAGCGGATGGAGTGGCGCAGACGATGTTCAATCGCTGGAGGCGCTGCAGCTGGCGGTCGATGCCGGGCTGCAACTTCTTCGACACTGCCTGGGCCTACGGGGCCGGTAAGAGCGATGGACTGCTCGGCAAAATCCTGCAGCGCAATCCGGGAAAGCGTCTGTATGCAGCTTCCAAAATTCCGCCAATGAACGACAAGTGGCCGGCATCCCCGAAGGATAAGTACCGTGATGTGTTCCCGGCGAATCATGTTTTTAAATATGCTCAGTTGATTCGCGAGAAGCTTCAAGTCGAAACCATCGATGTATTGCAACTACACGTGTGGGACGACGGTTGGACCGACGAACCCGAATTTCACCAGACCGTTGAGAAGCTGAAAAGCGAAGGCTGGATTCGCGCCTTTGGCCTGAGCCTAAATCGCTGGCAACCGGAAAATGGCATCAAGGCTCTGCGCACTGGACTGGTGGACGTTGTACAGGTGATCTACAACATCTTCGATCAATCGCCCGAAGACGAACTGTTTCCGCTCTGCCGCGAACTCAATATCGGAGTAATTGCGCGCGTCCCGCTCGACGAAGGCAGCCTGGGCGGAAAAATGACATCGGCAACGAAATTCCCACCGAACGATTGGCGCTCCAAATATTTCGGTCCGGAAAATCTGGCCAAAACACTGGCACGAGTGGATCGTTTGAAGAGCGCGCTTCCGCCGGACTTGCCGCTACCGCAAACCGCCTTACGATTCATTCTGTCGAACCCAGCCGTGAGCACCACGATCGTGGGCATGAGAAATGCGGATCACGTCCGGCAAAACGTTGCCACGAGTGATGCAGGGCCGCTGGATGCCGGACTGCTGGATTCATTGAAACATCACCGATGGGATCGTACTGTACAGCCCTGGTCAGATTAGGTTTGTGGTGACCGGCGTTCCGCCCGGCGAAACCAGCGGGGGGCGCTCTCGATCATAAAGATCGAACCACCGGGGTTTCCGCGTCAGACGATGGCGGGATCGAGAATGCCTTCTGTGGTAATGCGGCTGGCCTTCGAAATTTCGGCTGCGACTTTCACGACTGCTTCGTTGCTGCGATCAGGCTTGTCCGCGGCCATGACTGAACTGGCAGCCAGCGTGAAAAGCAGAGCGTCTTCCTGCTTATCAAAATAAAGCACTACCTGACTCGCCGCCATCGAACACCTCCAGGAAACTGATCGCGCTAAGGGAATGATAGGCCGAACGAGTGCCGGAATGAGGTTAACTCTTTTGGTGCGCCCGAATGGAAAGGGCAAGCCACGCAGAAAGAAATGCACGGTTTTGTCCGCCTGGCTTGGAGCGGGCTTTTGGCTTCGCTCGGAATGGCAAGCGGGGGTGGGGTTTTGGCCATATCAGACCGGCCTCTGCGAGGGAGTTTCGGGCTGAAAATGCTACAGTGGAGAGTTCATGTCTGCTCCCGAATCACGCTTTGTGAAGGCCTGCAAAGGGCAACCGGTCGACCGGACACCGGTGTGGTTTATGCGTCAAGCTGGCCGCTACATGCCCGAATACCGCGCTGTGCGCAAACAGTATTCGCTGATCGAAATTTGCAAAAAGCCGGAAGTTGCTGCCGAGGTGACTATCACTGCTGCCGAAGCTTTGGGGGTAGATGCCGCAATCATTTTCGCCGATTTGCTCCTGCCGTTCGAGGTCATGGGACTCGACTTTCATTTTTCTGCGGGTGAGGGGCCAATAATCCAAAAGCCGATTCGCACAAAAGAGGACGTGGCTCGCCTGCGCACGGATCGCGCAGCAGATCTTGGCTATGTTTCTGAATCTGTGCGCTTGGTGTGCGCGCATTTTGGGCCGCGTCTGCCGGTCATCGGTTTCTGCGGGGCACCGTTCACTCTGGCCAGCTACATGATCGAAGGTGGCGGCTCTCGAAACTACGTTCACACCAAGAAAATGATGTATTCATCTCCCACGACTTGGAATGAATTGACCAGCAAGTTAATCGCGGTGGTTTCTGAATATGCGCTGGAACAGGTCCGCGCCGGAGCTGACGTCATCCAGATATTCGACAGTTGGGTGGGCTGCTTGAGTGTCGAAGACTATCGTCGCTACGTTTTACCTCGCACCACGGAACTGGTTCGAGCGGTTCAACAGTCGGGCGTTCCAGTGATTTACTTCGGCACGGACAGCGCCACCCTGCTCCCCGCGATGAAGGAAACGGGCGCGGACGTGATCGGGCTGGACTGGCGCATCCCGCTCGACCAGGGCTGGCAGAATCTGGGTTACGAGTGCGGCGTGCAAGGTAATCTTGATCCAGTCTTATTGTTCGCCGATTGGCCAGAGCTAAAGTTGCGTGCGGCCGACATTCTGCGCCGCGCCTCCGGACGTCCCGGCCACATTTTTAATCTGGGGCATGGGATTCTGCCGGAGACTCCAGTCGAGAATGTGAAAGCACTCGCGGAATTTGTGCAACAGCATTCCTCGCATCCCACTGCCGACGTTGCGATGAGGGAGTAGAAATTGGGCAAGCGGAAGAAAAGTGCAGTTCTGCTGCTGGCGCACGGCAGCCCCGACTCCGCGGACGATGTGCCCGAGTTTCTTCTTCACGTCACAGGCGGTAGAACGCTTCCATCGCAAGTGATTGACGAGGTAAAACACCGCTACGGACTGATCGGCGCATCTCCGTTGGCTCGCTGGACCTTCGAACAGCGCGATGCCCTACAACGCGAATTGAAATTCCCGGTGTATGTCGGCATGCGAAATTGGAAGCCGTTTATCGCCGATACTGTGCGGACCCTGATCGCCGACAGCGTAGAGCACGTCGTGGCGATTTGCATGGCGCCGCAGAATTCCCGCACCAGCGTTGGGCTTTATCGCTCCGCGCTGGAAAGCATCAGCGGAACATCTTTTACTGTAGATTTCGTCGAGTCATGGCATGACCACCCGCTGCTGATAAAAGCTTTTGCCGAGAAACTACAGGCCGGGTTGAACAGCGCCCGCCGCGAGATGACGGCGACAATTCCGGTCATCTTCACAGCACACAGCGTGCCTGAGCGGACGATTGCGGACGGCGATCCTTACGAGAGCCAAGCCAAGGAAACAGCTTCGTTGGTGGCTCGCGCAACAGGGCTCGCGGCGGCCGATTGGAGTTTTGCATTCCAAAGCCAGGGCATGTCGGGAGGAGCTTGGTTGGGGCCGCGCGTCGAAGACACGATTCTCGAACTCAAGAAAAAAGGACACCGCTGCGTCTTTGTTCAGCCAATCGGATTTCTTTGTGATCATGTGGAAGTGCTCTACGACATCGACATTGGCTTCAAGCAGTTCGCCGAACAAGAAGAAATGAAGCTTTGGCGAGCTGAGTCACTGAATGGTTCGCCGTTGTTAACGGCCGCTCTGGTTGACATGGCGACGACGCGGCTGGCGAAGGCGGCGTGAAGCGGATCGCAATCATCGGCGGCGGTATTTCGGGTCTCTCGGCCGCTTTTACACTCGAGAAACAACGGATCGCCGGCGCGTCCCTCGAATATTCTCTATTCGAATCCGGCACGCGACTCGGCGGTGTCGTGCGCACAGAGCGCGTGGATGAGTATGTGATCGAAGCCGGGCCGGATTCATTTCTCACAGAAAAGCCATGGGCCAGCGATCTCTGCCGCGAGGTCGGGCTCGGCGATCAACTCATTGGCTCTAATGACGCCGCTCGTAAAACTTACATTTTGCTCAAAGGAAAATTGGTGCCGATTCCCGATGGGCTGATGTTTATGGTGCCCACGAAGATCGGGCCGACGTTGCTATCGCCATTGTTTTCTCGCGGTGCGAAGCTCCGCATGATGCGCGAGTGGTTCGCTCCCCCGCGGAAAGTCGAGGCGGACGAAAGTGTGGCTTCATTTGTGGAGCGTCACTACGGCCCGGAAATGGTCGAACGCCTTGCGGATCCGCTACTATCCGGCGTGTATGGAGGAGAAGCCAGCGAACTCAGCGTTCGAGCGGTCCTGCCGCGCTTCGCCGAGATGGAGGCGACGCATGGCAGCTTGGGGCGAGCCATGTCCGCAGCTCGCGAGAAAGTAGCTGCTGCGAATGTTCCTGCGAGGCCTTTGTTTACTTCATTGAAAAATGGAATGCAGCAGATGGTGGATACGGTCGTTTCTCGACTACCGGCTACAGCGATTCACATAAATACCGTAGTTCAGCGTGTGCAAGCGCAGCGCGAAGGCTGGGTAGTTTCTGCGGGCCTGGCTTCTGACGAGTTCGACGCCGTGATTATTGCCATACCAACGCAAGCCGCGGCTGATCTCGTGGAGTTCAGCAGCCCAGATGTCGCCAACGAATTGCGCGGAATTCCTTATACGTCTTCCGTTGTTGTCAGTCTTGGCTATGGCCGAAGTGTGCGAGAGTCGCTGCCACCGGGATTTGGTTTTCTAGTTCCTCGCAGTGAAGGCAAGCGCTTGCTGGCCACAACCTTTGTGCACAACAAGTTTCCGCATCGCGCTCCAGAAGATCGCGCCTTGCTGCGCTGCTTCATCGGTGGCGCGCGCAGTGAAGCTGTCCTTCAACTTACGGATGACCAGATTCTCGCCGTGGTTCGCGAAGAACTTCGCCAAATCCTCGGCGTTGCTGATGATCCGCTTTTCACTCGTATCTACCGTTGGAGCGGGGCGATGGCGCAATACAACGTCGGACATCTGGAGCGTTTGCAGCGAATAGAAACTTACTTGCAAGGGCTTCCGAGCTTGGCTCTGGCCGGCAATGGGTACCGGGGAATCGGTGTGCCAGATTGCGTTCGCTCGGGGAGCGAGGCGGCGCACCGAGTGTTGCGCGCCACTGGATTGAACGAGGATGCGTCGCCGGTTGCCTCCTGACTGGATCTCTCCCTCAAGAAAGTCAAAGGCGTCACCAGAGCATACCCAGAGATCATAGAGAAATTACTCCTGTAACCTGCGTAATCGTTACTTTATTGCAGAAACGATGCTTCCAGTTCAGGGTTTATAGGTGGTGAGGATCCGTATGAATAAGACAATTCTTGTTGCCGCGCTGATGGCATGTACGTTTTCGTCGCTTTACGCTCAGCAACAAAAAGCCCCGAGCGATATGTCAGGTATGAGCGCGTCCGAGATGCACGACATGCCTGGAATGGGTAACGACGGCAGCGCGCACGCCATGCATTCCATGGAAGATCGCCACATGGACATGGGGCCGCATATGAAGATGACCGCGTTGCGCGAGCTGAAGCCGGGTGATCAGCAGAAAGCAGATTTAGTCGTAGACGCGGCTCGGAGGGTTGCGGAGAAATACCGGGACTACAACACTGCCTTGGCCGATGGTTACAAGATTTTTCTGCCCAACCTGCCGCAAAAACAATATCACTTTACCAATTACTGGTACGGATTCGAGGCTGCGACGCGATTCAATCCCGAGCATCCCACGTCGCTGCTTTATGAAAAGCACGGCGACGGCTACACCTTGATCGGCGTGATGTACACCGCTCCCAAGAACACTAGCGAGAGCGAACTGGACTCACGCATTCCGTTGAGCATCGCCCAGTGGCATGCGCACGTGAACCTGTGCATGCCTCCCGACGACAGGAAGAAAGAAATATTCGGACCGCAGCCACAATTCGGCCTGCAAGGATCAATCACCACCAAAGACGCCTGCGACGCCGCAGGAGGAAAATTCATGCCCCAGATTTTCGGCTGGATGGTGCACGTGTATCCCTTTGAGCAGAAGCCGGAGGATATCTGGTCCGTCGAGCGGCAGGCCCACAACCATGCGGACTGAGGACAGGCAACCACGAAGCTGACACGGTTCTCAGTGTGCTGTGGATTCCTCTATCGCTTGCCGTAAGTTTTCCACCGCCCAGGTAATTTGCTCTTCCGTCATGACAGCGGGAGGTGCAATTAGCACGTGATCTCCCGCGAGTCCATCGACACAACCTTGCATGGGATAAACCAGCAGACCTCGCTTTGACGGCAAGTTCGGCCACTCGTCCGGCGAAATTCTTTTCGACGATAAATGGCTGCTTTGTGATTTTGTCTGCGACGAACTCTACCGCCCAGAGCAATCCAATACCCCGCACGTCCCCGACTGACTTTAGGTCGCGCAGGCTTTCGAGCGCACGGCGCAACGAAGTCGCTACCGATCCGGCACGGTTGGAATCCGCGGATTCCACGAGCTTTCGCTCCTGCAAGAATCGTAGGACGGCCCGGCCCGCGGCCAATGAGACAGGATGCGAGTTGTACGTGAATCCGTGCAGGAAGGCTCCCGAGCCCTCGGCAAGCGCACCTGCAACTTTTTTTGAAACAATGACCGCACCCAGCGGAGCATATCCGCTCGACAGCCCTTTGGCTGTGACCAGGATGTCCGGCGCGACATGCCAATGCTCGACCGCGAAGTTACGTCCGGTGCGTCCCACTCCGGTCATCACTTCGTCGGCGATCAAGAGAACTCCATGCCGACGACAAATTTCGGACACGCTTTGCAGATAGCCCGGCGGCGGTACGACCGCGCCCAACGTGGCGCCGCTTACTGGTTCGCAAATGAACGCCGCTGCCTGGCCATTGGACGCTTCTATGGCGCGCTCAAGGTCGGTAGCGTACTCCTGGCCACAATTTCGGCATCCGTCCGTACAGTCGTATGCACAGCGATAGCAATACGGAAAGGCAACGTGAGCAAATTCCCTCACCATCGGAAGATAGATTTTGCGCCGCCGTCTGTTGCCCGACACAGCCACCGCCCCCAGGGTTGACCCGTGATAACTCTGTCCGCGGCTGATGACTTGATATCGCTTTGCCTGTCCGATTTCGACCTGATACTGGCGAGCCAGCTTAAGGGCAGTTTCAATTGCTTCCGAACCGCCGCAGGTGAAGTAGACGCAACCGTCCTGAAAATTCTTGCCCGCGAAAGCGAGTAACTCCGCCGCGTATTCCTCCGCCAGTGGCGTCGTGAACTGGCTGCTGTGCACAAACTCAAGCTGCTTTGCCTGGTCGGACATTGCGGTCGCAATCTCCGCCACGCCATGCCCGATGAAGTTCACGACAGCTGAGCCGGAGAAATCCAGATACCGCTTTCCGTCAGCATCCCAGATATATGCGCCTTCTCCACGCACGGCAGAAGGAAACGTCTTGCGGAACGAACGCCGCAGCAGAGCGGACCGAGGGGAAGGAGACACTGCGGTAGAATCCAGCACGCCTCGAATTATCTGGCGGCAGTGGCGCAAGTGTCAAAGTCGCAGCGCACTCTGTTAAAGGTTTGAGAGCGCTCGTCTGTGATCTCCGTGCCCTCTGTGGTGAATGGTTCAAAATTTTTCATCACTGAGCACTCAGAGGATCACGGGAAAGAATCCGATCCTCACCCGCGTAACCTGCGGCGTTATCCAGGCATGCGATTCCTCCATGTAGAATCGGCCTTGGATGGCGAATCCTGCACATGGCTCGAATGCCCGCGCAATAAGCCTCGGAGGACGTTGGCTAAGGCTATTCCAGCCGTCGCATGAGCACACCGCCTTTTCCGCGACCGTGCTCTTGATGACCGCCATCGTGCTCTCGCGCATTGTCGGCTATCTCCGCGAGGCCTATACCGCATGGGCATTTGGAGCCGGTCCGACTACCGACGCCTACATTGCGGCTTTTCAGATTCCGGATTTTCTCGCCTACCTGGTTGCCGGTGGAACCATCTCGATTACGTTTATTTCGATCTACGGGCGCTTCCTTGCAGAGAAACGCCATGCGGATGCGCAAAAGACCTTCTCCGTCGTGATTACGGTGATGACGCTGGTTCTCGGCGCAGGCGTCGTGCTCGCTGAAATCTTCACGCCACAAATCACGAGATTGATGTTCCACCAGTTTAAGCCTGAAGAACTCGCGCTCTGCGTGCACCTCACCCGTATTCTGTTGCCAGCTCAAATCTTCTTTTACGTCGGGGGAGTGGTTTCCGCAGTCCTTTCGGCGCGCCGCTTGTTCCTGTTACCGGCCTTGGGCCCGTTAGTCTATAACGCATTTATCATTCTCGGCGGCGTCCTGTTTTCTCACCGTCTCGGAATCGCATCCATGGCGTACGGCGCGCTGGCTGGGACTTTTCTCGGTCCGTTCCTGATCAATGCGATCGGCGCGGCGCGCGTTGGAACTGGCTACAGTATTTCGTTCGACGTGCACAATTCCGCATTTCGTGAATGGATCCGCATGTCGATTCCTCTGATGATCGGCGTATCGCTGGTCAGCGCGGATGATTGGATTCTGCGCTATTTCGCCTCCGCCGCCACCGGCGAGATCAGTCACATCAACTATGCGAAACGCCTACTGGCTGTGCCCATTGCAGTGTTGGGCCAGGCGGTGGGGCAGGCCTCGCTGCCATTCTTTGCCAAATTATTCGGCGAAAAACGAATGCCAGAATTCGCCGAGATCGTCAACGGATCGGTCTATCGTATTGCCGCCACGTCACTGCTTGTCTCCAGTTTGATGATGGCAGCGTCACTTCCTCTGATCGATCTGGTCTATCGCCTCCCTCATGGACATTTCGTTTTCGTGGACTCGAGCGCCACGGCCACCTATTTTTTCTGGTTTTCGCTCTCGTTGGTTTTCTGGTCGGTGCAAGGCCTGTACGCGCGAGCGTTCTATGCGGCTGGCAACACGCTTACGCCGATGATTGCCAGTACCCTGATCACGATTGCTTCGCTTCCCATATACCGCACCCTCTATCATGCGTTCTCTGCCGCTGGACTGGCGTTGGCTTCCGATCTTGGCATTGCCGCCAACTGCGTCACGCTGGCGATCCTCCTGCACACACGCAAACTGGTTTCAATTGAAAAATTGCCATGGGCGGAGTTATGCAAAGCCGCCGTCATAGCAGCGGTCGCGGGTTTGCTGGGTTATCGGATTGCCGGCGCCATTGCGGTGAGCGGGAGCCGCGTGGCTGACTTCAAGGTTTTGGGCTTGGTTGGCATCACTTGGGCTGGAGCGGTGGCCGCAGGACTATGGCTGATGCGGTCGAAGTTACCCGGTGACCTGAGGCGGCGAAAAGTACTGAAAGCTTCGCCCAGCATGACACCAATCGAAATCTTACCGAAGGGAATTGAACCGTAGCAGAGTTAAGTCGTCGGGCCTTGGGCAAAATTCGGAGCAGCGAAATCTGTCAACCAAGGCCCGCCGCAAGTTCGCGATCGCTTACGCGCGGGCAGCAGCCGCTTCGGTGGCGGTCGATGGCACTTTAACTTCTTCGCCATTCGGCTTCTGGCCAGCTTTGCGAATATCAATGCCGCCTTTAAAGAACGCGCCGTCTTCAATCGAAATGCGCGCCGCTACGACGTCGCCGGTGAGCGAGCCGTCGCTGCGAATATCCACGCGATCGCTGGCCGTCAAGTTGCCACGCACTTTTCCCAGTACGACGATTTCGCGGGCGTTGATGTTCGCGGAGACTACGCCGTTGCGGCCGACCGTGACGCGATTGCCGGCCAAATTGATGGAACCTTCCACGCGTCCATCAATGTAGAGAGATTCCGAACCGGTCACTTCGCCTTTGATCACCAGCGATTTTCCGATCGTCGCCTGGTCAGCTGTGCTGGCCGCAACTGCCGGACGCGCCGCTGCCGTTGCTGGCTCACTCGGTACCGAAGTCACCGGAGTGGGCATGGGACGCTCAGGCTCGCCGGGGCGGGATGGTGTTGTAGAAGGCTGATTCGTCGGTTTCCACATGTGGAAAAATTCCTTTCCTCACTATTAGTTTGACGGTCAAACCCGCATTTCGGTGACCAAACGCATTCTACTCCGCGAGCCAGTGCAAGTCTTGTGGAAATTGTGTGCTTTCTTCAATTTGTGCACTTTCGTGACCCAGCCATGCGTTGGGCGTGGGCTCGTAAACGTCGTGTAATTGTTCCCTTCCCACAAGCAGTTCTTATACCTCGGACAGTTCCCGTTAAGATAAGATCATGGAATTTTTTCTTGAGATTCTCAGCTACTCAGGAAACCAAGATGAGCGAAAACCACAGCCAACAAACTTTGATTGAACTGCTCCATGGAAGAGGAGCGCATGCCGATTCGTTAGTTTCTGTGCAGGGAATCTCAGCGGAATTAGCTGCCCGGCGGGTGGCTCCGTATCCGCAATCTATCAGTCAAATCCTTTCCCACATGAACTACTGGATGGAGTACGAACTGCGAAGGATCAGAGGAGAAAACCCTCCGTATCCCTCGCACGCCGCCTGCAGTTGGCCAACCCAGGTAGCGCCTGCGAGCGAAGCCGGATGGGAGCGTGAGATAGCGCGCTTTGCTGCTTTAGTGGATGAGATATCAGCTATTGCCAAGTCAGATTCCCACCTGTTGAATCGCGAATTGAAGACGGCTCATTCGTCTCACGCTGAGGTTTCCGCTTCGGTACTGGCAGTCCTTTGGCAGATTGTGGCTCACAACAGCTATCACCTCGGGCAAATCGTTTTGTTGCGGCGATTGTTGAATGCGTGGCCAGAGAAGATGGGCGATACGTGGTAGCTGGCGATCGAAAAACGCTCCGCGAGCATCGTGTTATGGTGTGATTCATAGGCATCCACGATCTTGGACAAACTCTCTGACTCCGCGATATTGAAGAAGATCGAACGCCAGCCCAAGCACGCTTCCGGCTTCAAGCAACTGGTAAGGGAGTTGGGAGTGCATGGCACCGCACGCGCCGAACTTTCGGAACGCCTGCAGAGTTTGGTGCGCAGCGGTCAACTGGTTCAAGTGGACTCTGACCGTTACGCGATTCCAAAAGCTGCTGCCGCGGGCAAGAATGTTCTGGTGGGACGGTTGAGCATGCATCGCGACGGTTTTGGATTTGTCACACCGGATGCTGCGACTCTCGACCCGCGCTTGAAAGCGCAACTTTCCGGTGACGTTTTCATTCCGCCGCCAGCGGTTGGTTCTGCGATGCACGGGGACCGCGTACTGGTGGAAGTCGGCCCGATCCGCTCTGATGGCCGCGCCGAGGGCCGCATCGTCCGTCCCGTGGTGCGTGCTCACAGCACTGTGGTCGGAATTTTTCACTACGGCAAGCGCGGGAACTATGTCATCCCAATCGATCAGAAAATCTCTCAGCAAATCGTGATTCCGCAAGGGATGGAGTACCCTGAAGAAGTTGCTGTCGATAAAAACAGTGCCAGCGGCAAGCCGCCCATATCATCCCCACATCGCGTCCTTGGAAAAGAAGCGGCACACCGTGCCGATTGGGACGATCTGGAAAACGCCGTCGTAGACGTTGAGATTACGGACTGGCCTTCAGCGACACAAAATCCGCGGGGACGGATCGTTGAAATCCTCGGCTACGAAGATGACTTTGGCGTCGACGTAGAAATCATCATTCGCAAATTTCATATCCCACATTTGTTCCCGCCCGCCGTGCTGGACGAGGCCCAACGCGCCGAGCCGATCATTCCAGCAAACGAGGCCCGCAAACGCCGCGACTTTCGCGGGCTTCACATCGTCACTATTGATGGCGAAAGCGCGCGCGACTTCGATGATGCCGTCCTCGTCCGTAAACTCGACAACGGCAACTTCGAACTCCAAGTTCACATCGCAGATGTCGCTCACTACGTTACGCCCGATTCTCCGCTCGATGTGGAAGCGCGCCTGCGCGGGACCAGCGTTTATTTTCCCGATCGCGCTGTGCCCATGCTACCGCTGGAGCTTTCGACCGACATTTGCAGCCTGCGCCCGCAAGTGGATCGGTTGGTGCTTTCGTGTGTGATGGAAGTCGATCACCAGGGCGAAATCGCAGGCTACGAGCTTACTGAAGGCGTCATCCGCTCCGCCGAGCGCATGACTTACACCGACGTAAACGCCGTTCTCGAAGGCGACGCTGGCGCGCGAAAACGCTACGCCAGTCTGGTGAGCAACTTTGAAATGATGCGTGACCTGGCCCTCATACTGAATCGCAAGCGCGAGCGGCGCGGTTCGATCGACTTCGACCTGCCCGAGCCGGTAATTGAGTTCGACGAATCTGGGTTGATGAAAAGCATCACGCGTTCGGAACGGAACATCGCGCATCGCCTGATTGAAGAATTCATGCTCTCCGCCAACGAATGTGTGGCGGGATATCTGGAAAACAAGCGCGTCGCTTCGCTTTACCGAATTCACGAAAAGCCCGACGCGAAGCGGGTTTACGACTTCGAAGTGACCGCTGCTGCTTTCGGTTATTCCCTTGGCGTGGGCGCGCTACCGATTCAGCGCGTGCAATTCAAGTCGGACCGGCGGTCCAGTTACGGCACGGGAAAACGTCCGCGCGAAATCGAGATCCCGAAAGATGTTCACATCACGCCGCGTATGTATCAGAAGTTGACAGAGAAGATTGCGGGCAAGCCGGAGGAGAGGATCCTGTCGTACCTGATGTTGCGTTCGTTGAAACAGGCGCGGTACTCGGAAGAGAATCTCGGCCACTTCGCGCTCGCGGCCACCTCGTACACGCATTTTACCTCCCCAATCCGGCGTTATCCGGACTTGATCGTGCATCGCATTTTGAAAGAAGTTTTGCGAGATTCAGCGGAAAAGCACGATGGCGATATCGCGGTTGGAGTTTCAACCAGTAGCGCCAGCCCCATGCCGGCTGTCCAGCGGGCGTCTCATCCGCAACCGGGCCGGCGGGACACCGGCGCGGTTTCACCCTGGTCTAAACGTCGCGAGCACGCGCCGCTTGCGCCTCTAGACGGACCACTGTCGCTCGAAGAACTTCACGACATCGCGGAAGCGTCGAGCCTCTCCGAGCGCCGCGCCGACGAAGCCGAGCGCGACTTAATGGAATGGAAAAAGGTCAAGTTCATGCAGGACCGCGTCGGCGAGGATTTCGACGGCCTGATCATCAGCGTGACAAAGTTCGGATTCTTCGTCGAACTGGCTGACCTGTTTATCGAAGGCCTAGTTCCGCTGGCTTCGTTGACCGACGACCGCTACAACTTCCACGAAAACACGCGTGAGATCATCGGCCAGCGCAACCGCAAGACATACCGCCTGGGACAAAAACTTCGTGTGCTGGTGGACCGGATCGATCCGGTAGAAAAGAAAATCCAATTCGCAGTGTTTGAAGAGGAACCCGATCCGCCCCGAAAACAAAAACGCAAGAAGCACCGAATCTAAAACCAAACCGCAAAGACGCAGCTTGCTTCGTCTGAGTACGCCTTAAGTACTTCTTCACACTTCGTCACTCGTTCCGCAATGTATCCATGGGATCAATTCCACTCGCCCGCCGTGCCGGAATATAAATCGCCAGGCTCGCCGCCATCAACAACGCAACCGGGGCGACCGCAAAGGTGAGCGGGTCGGTGGCGTTAATTCCGTAGACGAAGCTCGTCAAAAGCCGGGACAAAGAAAGCGCGGCAACCAATCCGAATACGACTCCCGCGGCGAGCAAACGGCTGGCTTGAAAGAACACTAATCTCAATACATCGACTTTCTGCGCGCCTAAAGCAATGCGAACCCCGATCTCATGGTTACGCTCGTTCACCATGATTGAAATCACGCCATAAATGCCCACTACTGCCAAAATCAGCGCCACCACGGAGAATGTCCCGAGCACGGAGGCCGACAATTTCTGCGCCGAGACCGAACGCGAAACCAATTCCGCCATGGGCTGCACATTGGCCAGAGGAAGATCGCCGTCCACTGACTTCACTGCCTGCTGTAGTTCATTCGCTAAAGTCTGCGGATCGCGATCGGTGCGAAGCACGAACGACATGGTCAGCATCGAAGGATACGGCCGCTGCGAATAAGGCACGTACATTTCCGGCCCGGGCGAATCGCTCAATGCGAATTTCTTCACATCACCCGCAACTCCCACAATCATCATGTGCTGCCAGCGCGGGTCGGGTAGCGACATTACATGCCCCAGGGCGTCTTCTCCTGGCCAGAACTGGCGCGCCATCTCCTGACTGATGATCACCACAGGCTGCGCATCCGCGCGGTCGGCATCCGAAAAAGCACGCCCTCGCAGTGGAATATTCGCGGTCTTAAAGTAGTCCGGGCTGGCGATGGTGTACGACGCAACCGGCAACGATTCGCCCGGCGGCGAGGGACGACCATCAATCTTGAAAACTGTTTCTTCCTGCGTTCCACCCAGAGGCAACGGCTTTATCGCCGCGGCAGACTGAATTCCGGGAACCTCCGGCAACCGCTCGAGTATTCGCTGGTAGACTTTCGCGATCGCATCTGCATCAGAATATTTCGAGCTTGGCACGGTGACTTCCATGGTCAGCAGTCGGCTGCTTTGGAATCCTGGATCGGCCTTCATCAGATCGATGAAACTCCGCACCAGCAGGCCGGCTCCAATCACCAATACGAGCGACAAGGCAATCTGCCCCGCGACCAGCACACTGCGGAAATTTTTCACCGTTTGCCCGGAATATTTCTGCTCGCGGCTCTTCAGGTACTCGATCAAGTTCGAACCGCTGAGCTGCAATGCGGGAAAGACGCCAAAGGCAATGCCGGCGCAAAACGCCAACCCTACGGCGAACGCGGTTACGGAGAAATCCAAATGAGCGTCGAGCAGCCGCGGTATATAGGGAGAAAATAGTTTCTGCACTACATCCACGATCAGAACCGATAGCAGCAGTCCAGCCAAACTTCCCAGCAACGCCAGCAGCAAACTCTCCATCAGGAGTTGCCTCACCAAATCCGCGCGCCTCGCGCCCAGAGCGGTTCGAACTGCGAAGTCCTTGATTCGGCCCAGCGAGCGTGTCAGCAGCAAGTTCGACACGTTTCCGCAGGTGATCAACAACACCAGCAACACCGCCCCAGCCACCATCAGCAACCGCGGTTTGGCGTCGCCTTCAACCTGCGTTCGCAACGGAACCGGCTTGAAGGTTGACCATCCCTTATAACGCGGATTTTGCTCCAAAAAGGCCGCATTCACTCTTGCCAGGTCGGCGAGCGATTGCGCCCGGGAAATATCGGAACGCGAACGCGCAATCAGCGCCAGATCGGAGGGCCCTCGAGGCGCCGAAGCCAGGGCCAACGGCACCCATAATTCAGCCTGCTTCGGAAATTGAAAACTCTTTGGCATTTCCGCTCCACGCGGAAAGGTAAATCCCTCCGGCATCACGCCGATCACCGTGTAGGTCTCGCTGTTCAGCCGAACCGTCTTTCCCACCAGCGCAGGATCGCTGGCAAACCGCCGCCGCCACAGGCCATACCCCACAACAACTTCGTGCTCGCTTCCCGGGTGGTCTTCCTCGGGCAGAAAAGTCCGCCCACTCAAGCGGTTGTATCCCCAGCACTTTAAAGAAATCTGCCGAAGCCCGCACGCCATCGACTCGCTCGGCATCGGTCGTACCGTTTAAGTTGAACTGGTCGCTCTTGAACGCCGCCACCGATTCAAAGCCGCGACTGTTGGCCTGCAATGAATTGAAACTCCCGGCCATGTAGCGGCACTTCGTCAAACCCAAGATTCATCTGCGGCGGCGGCGTGTCCCAGATGGCAAACACCCGGCTGGCATCGGGAAACTGCAGCGGTTTCAGCAGCACGGCATTGACAATCGCGAACACCGCAATGCTGGCGCCCATTCCCAGCGCCAGAATACTCACCGTCAAGCTGGTGAAAGCCAGGTTCTTCCGCAAGGACCGCAACACGCCGCGAATCTCTTTCCAGAACATTTCTGTGACCTCGTGTCAGGACGAGTTGAACTACGCGTGATCATCCCCGGCGGACTACCGGAATCGCAAAGTCGCCGCCGGGAGACTGAGAGTTGGATTCCACCCTGGAATTTTGGTTAGCAGTTTTTGGTCTAGAACTGAGAGACAGGTCATTAGCAGGGGTAAGCGTTGCGCACGTTTCCCGCGGAAGCGTGGCAGCCCGTGCCTTCCTCCCGTAAACTGGTGTAGAATTCTTGAGTCAACCCCAGCCGTTGCGGCGGACGCCAGCAGCGGTTTTCCTACCTGTCGGGACGTGGCTCAGCCTGGTAGAGCACTCGCTTGGGGTGCGAGGGGTCGGCAGTTCAAATCTGCCCGTCCCGACCATTCATCAACATACGCGGATTTCCTCCCATCGTTTAGTACTCGCGTGGAGGAATCCGATTGCGGGTGTTTCTCAATTCCGTTTCATCAGCGACTACGCCCGCAAGCCGGACTTGCTATTGCTGGCCAGCGAAATCGACGCGCCATGGGGCAGGGGGAACATGCTACGCGACATCAAGCTATTGGGTAAGCAGCTCGGCTTTTACCCAGCGTCGCCGCGGCTTCACAACATACCTTCGCAGTCAACCATTTGCGAAAAAGCGGAGTGCGTTCCATCTGCAAAAGTGCTTGGCCATTCCAGCTTAGAAATGACACGAAGTTATACGACTCTCGTTATTGACGATCTGCAAGCAGTTCACGAACGGATAGGTCTTCTGGCTCGATGATTTGAAAGACCGGCGCTTTCGCATTTGTATCAAGTCTTCGCGGCAATCGGGGCGGCAGTCCTCCCGCCAGCGGGCGCTGTCATTTCGTTCGATGGCCACTGCTTCGGCCAGTTCGGTCATGCGCTTGTGATTCAACAGAGCTTTTTCTTGCTGTGTGAGCATGGCATCCCTCTTTGGTTGTCTCCCACACTACTCGCCCGCTCAGAGCGGTGTCTGTGCAGTTTTGATCACAGTGTTCGGCCATCCGCGCGGCGGCGCCATGCGAATCTGATGACGGAGGATCTACAGGAGGTCCATCGCGGGTCGACCTACTCGCCAAATAGCCGCCCTTTAATAGCTGGATTTGTAACTGCGGCGCAAAGGAGATTCCATGACAGGCGACATGCACTTAAGAGACCTGCGCTCGGCCCTTTGCGGTTGAGCGTTATCGTTTAGCAATAAACTCAAAATAAACGAAGACGGACACCACCCACGCAGCTATAACAATCGCAGCTTTCTTCCACATCGGCATGCCAAGCATTTTACTACTGGTTCGGGCTGGTGGATTTGTATTCGTCCCATCATCGTTTTGAAAATCAGTCAGCGAACGCCATTCTCACCAGGTTGAGCCAACCCGGCGCACTTACCGTTGTATCCTAACAATAATGAGTCGCCTTGCCCGTTACCCAAAGTTTCGTCTCGCTGCATCGCTGATCTTGCTTGTCTCCGCCTGGACCAACGCTCAGGGCGAGAGCCTGCAGTACCATCCAGTTTCCCGTGATGTCGTCGAAGCCCGCCTCGGAAAGTATGCCGGCGACAACCAGCAACGCGAAGCCACGCTCAAGCGGATGTTCGCGGACGCCGGTTGCGATGCTCATCACCTTTCAGAGCAACCCGTCAAGGGATCGAAACTTCCCAACGTCATCTGCGTGCTGCCGGGCAATTCTGACAAAGTGATCATCGTGGGAGCGCACTTCGACCGCGTATCCGAAGGCGACGGAGTTGTCGATAACTGGAGTGGAGCGTCGCTGCTGCCCTCGCTCTACGAATCCACAAAAATCGCGCCGCGCACTCACACCTACATCTTCATCGGTTTCACCGACGAGGAGGCGGGTGAAGTAGGATCGCGTTTCTACGTCCGGCAAATGACCAGGGAACAGGTCGCCGCGACCGATGCGATGGTAAACATGGACACGCTCGGCCTTGCACCCACGGAGGTTTGGGGCAGCCATTCCGACAAGTTACTGACGGGCGCGCTCGCTTATATCGCGCAGCGATTGAATGTCCCGCTCACGACGGTTGACGTGGAGAAAATCGGCAGCAGTGATGGTGAACAGTTTGCCGAGCGGCAAATTCCCCGCATTACCATTCACTCCCTGACCGAGGCCGCCTGGAATGCCCGCGCGATTCATACCGCGAACGACAAACTCTCCGCCATCCACCTCGACGACTACTACCAGAGCTACCGCCTGCTCGCAGCTTACGTTGCTTTTTTGGACGGGGTCGACTCAGCGGCAACCACTGCGAATTCACGCTAACGCGTATCGGTTAGTGGTTCGCGGCCAGGGCATCGAGAGCGAGGTTCAGCTCCAGAACATTCACCCGCGGCTCACCCAGTAAACCCAAATCGCGCTGGTAAGTGTGTTTCTGCACAAGGTCGCGGAGGCTGGCCTCGGGGATGCCGCGTTCGCGAGCCACGCGTGCAATCTGGAACTCCGCCGCAGCCGGCGAGATATCCGGATCGAGGCCGGATGCGGACGTGGTGATGAGGTCAACGGGAATCGGTTGGCCGGGATGCTCCTGCTGCAAAGTCGTGGCATCGGACCGGACTCGATCGATGAGTTTCTGATTGGTCGAAGCAAAGTTTGTGCCACCAGAGTTGGCGGCATCGTATCCATTGCCCGCAGCGGAGGGGCGCGGATGAAAATACTTCGCAGCCGTAAAAGCCTGCGCAAGGATGCGCGAGCCGACAGCTTCTCCGTTGCGATAGACAATCTGCCCATTCGCCCTGGCCGGGAAGAGTACCTGCGCCAAGCCTGTGATCACAAGTGGATAGAGCACGCCCAGCAGAATCGTCGTGGCGATCGTCATCAGTAACGCGGTGATCAGGTTCTTTTTCATAGGAATGCTTAAGCCAGGCCAGCCGCGGTGATGAGTACGTCAATGAGCTTGATGCCCGCGAAGGGCGCGATCAGTCCCCCGACTCCGTAGATAAAGAGATTGCGGCGCAGCAGCGCCTCCGCGCTCATGGCTTGATATTTCACGCCGCGCAGCGCCAGCGGAATTAGCGCGATGATGATGAGCGCGTTAAAAATGACCGCGGACAACACTGCCGACTGCGGCGTCCGGAGGTGCATGATGTTCAGCGCGTTGAGTACCGGAAAAGTCGCGGCGAACATGGCGGGGATGATGGCGAAATACTTCGCAACATCGTTTGCGATGGAGAAAGTCGTAAGCGCGCCCCGGGTCATCAACAATTGTTTGCCAATTTCGACGACCTCGATGAGCTTCGTAGGATTGGAATCGAGATCCACCATGTTTCCCGCTTCCTTGGCGGCTTGCGTGCCCGTGTTCATGGCGACGCCGACATCGGCCTGGGCAAGCGCAGGTGCGTCGTTCGTCCCGTCGCCGGTCATCGCGACCAATTTACCGCCCGCTTGCTCGCTGCGAATCAGTTTCAACTTTTCTTCGGGAGTGGCTTCTGCCAGGAAGTCATCGACTCCGGCTTCCCGTGCAATGGCCGCAGCGGTGAGGGGATTGTCGCCCGTGATCATCACGGTACGGATCCCCATCGCGCGTAACTGCGCAAAGCGATCGCGCATTCCTCCTTTGACCACGTCCTTCAAGTGGATCACGCCAACCGCACGCCGATTTTCGGCGACCACCAACGGAGTTCCTCCAGCAGACGCAATCTTCTCGACGGCAGCGCGCACTTCCGGCGGCATGGTCGAGTTGTTCTGCTCGAGGTAACGCGCAATCGCGTCCGCGGCGCCCTTTCGAATCTCGCGGCCGTCCAGATTGACTCCGGACATGCGCGTCTGGGCAGTGAACGCGATGAACTCCGCCTCGTGCGCGCCGAAATCGCGGCCACGTAGTTTGTATTTATCCTTCGCCAACACCACGATGGAGCGGCCCTCGGGAGTTTCATCGGCCAGCGACGACAGTTGCGCAGCATCGGCCATCTCGGTTTCAGTGATTCCTGGCGCAGGCAGAAACTCGGTCGCCTGGCGGTTGCCGAAGGTAATTGTGCCGGTTTTGTCCAGCAGCAATGTATTCACGTCGCCCGCCGCTTCGACGGCGCGTCCAGACATTGCCAGAACATTGTGCTGTACCAGTCGATCCATGCCAGCTATGCCGATGGCCGACAGCAAACCGCCAATGGTCGTAGGAATCAGGCACACCAGCAGCGAGACCAGCACGAAAACGGTCTGCGGGGATCCCGAGTAAATCGCGAACGGCTGCAAAGTGACCACAGCGAGCAAAAAAATAATGGTCAGCCCCGCGAGAAGAATGTTGAGCGCGATTTCGTTGGGGGTCTTCTGGCGCGAAGCTCCTTCGACCAGCGCGATCATACGGTCGAGAAACGTCTCGCCAGGATTCGAGGTAATTTTGACCTTGACGTGATCACTAAGGACGCGCGTGCCTCCCGTGACTGCCGAGCGATCGCCGCCAGCTTCCCGAATCACCGGCGCCGACTCGCCCGTGATGGCGGATTCATCGACGGAGGCGATGCCCTCGACGATCTCTCCGTCGCCAGGAATGAGTTCACCCGCAGAGACAGAGACCAGGTCACCAACCCGCAATAGCGCGCTGGCAACTTCTTCAACCCGGCCATCGGAAGAAATTCGCTTCGCAATAGTTTCCGACTTGGCCTTCCGCAGCGTTTCCGCCTGGGCCTTTCCCCGGCCCTCGGCCATGGCCTCCGCAAAGTTTGCAAATAACACTGTGAACCACAGCCACAAAGTGATCTGCAGATTGAAGCGAAACGCCTCGTGAGGCCTGAGGATCAAGAGAACGGTGGTGATCACGCTGCCGATCTCGACCACGAACATGACGGGGTTGCCCATCATCTTGCGCGGATTCAGCTTGAGCAATGAGTCCCAGCTAGCGGTGCGAACCAGGTTCAAATCCCAAGCGGACTTGCGCGGATTGCTGCGGCTTGCCATATATTTCTCTAGAAAGTTTTCCCTGCATGCATGAGCAAGTGCTCAAGAATCGGCCCCAGGCTGAGCGCCGGAAAGAACGTCAGCGCGCCCAGAATCAAGATGACTCCGATCAGGAGCACGGTGAAAAGCGGTGTCGTAACCGGAAATGTTCCCAACGACGGCGGCACATATTTTTTCTGGGCCAGATTGCCGGCAATCGCCAGCATCGGAATGATCATGAAGAAACGGCCCAGCAACATGGTGATTCCGATGGCCGAGTCATACCAAAGCGTGTTGACGGTGAGCCCGCCGAAGGCCGACCCGTTATTCCCGGCCGCTGAAGTAAACGCGTAAAGGACCTGGCTAAGGCCATGGGGGCCGGGGTTTGTGATACCGGCCGTTCCAAAATTCTTCACAATCGAAATTCCGGTCAGCGAAAGAATCACTAACGGAAAAACCAGCGAAACCAGCATCGCCATCTTGACGTCGTAGGCCTCGATCTTTTTGCCCAAATATTCTGGCGTACGGCCCACCATCAACCCAGCGATGAATACGGCCAGCACGATGTAAATCAACATGCCGTACATTCCGGCGCCGACTCCGCCGAAAATTACTTCGCTCAGCATGATGTTGACCAGGGGAACCATTCCGCCGAGAGGCGTGAACGAATCGTGCCAGCCGTTGATGGCGCCACAGCTGGCGTCGGTCGTAACCGTGGCGAAGAGGGCCGAGTTCGCGATTCCGAAGCGCAGCTCTTTCCCTTCCATGTTGCCGCCGGACTGCAGATTCGTGGCTCGCTGATTGATTGTCGAAGGGTAGAGCGGATTACCCTGCGACTCCGCCCAATAAACCGTAGTCACGCCCGCAAGAAAAAGAATCGCCATCGCAGCCCAGACTGCCCATCCATGCGCAGGGGATCCGGTCATGCGACCGAGCGTGTAGGTGAGGCCCGCCGACACTGCGAAGATGGAAAACAATTCGATAAGATTCGAAAGCGGAGTGGGATTTTCAAAAGGGTGCGCGCTATTGGCGTTGAAAAATCCACCGCCGTTCGTGCCCCACTCTTTAATGATCTCCTGCGAAGCCACAGGGCCCTGCGCGATAGTCTGGGTGGTGACGGTATCCATGACAGGCTTGCCATTTGCATCGACGACGGGCTTTCCGTCCGCGCCCACATGCTGCACCTGTTGCGGTTCAACCAGCTTCACCGTGTCATACGGCTTCAGGTTCTGAACCACGCCTTGCGATACCAGGAGCAGCGCGCCGACGACGCAAAACGGCAAAAGCACCCAAAGACTGGCGCGCACCATGTCAACCCAGAAGTTGCCAATGGTCTGCATCTGCCGCCGCGCGATGCCGCGTATGAAAGCGATAGCTAATGCCAGACCAACCGCTGCGGAAACGAAGTTGTGATAGGCGAGGCCGGCCATTTGCGTGAAGTAGCTCATGGTCGTCTCGCCGGAATAGGCTTGCCAGTTGGTATTGGTAGTAAAGGACGCGGCAGTGTTGAAAGCGAGATGCTCCGGCGTAACCGCTCCGAACTTCTGCGGGTTGAAGGGCAGGAAGCCTTGCACGCGCTGCATCAAGTACAGCACGAGCATGGAGACCAAGCTGAACAACAACATGGCTGTCGCATACTCAGTCCAGCGCATCTCGTGTTCTTCATCGACTCCGGTGACGCGATACAGCAGACGTTCGAGCGGCCGCAGAGCGGGATCCAGGAATGTGCGCTCGCGTGCGAACACGCGCGCCATGAAGATTCCCAGCGGCTTGGTGACGGCGAAGACCAGTGCCAGAAACACTGCGATCTGCAGCCAGCCGTTGATGGTCATGTCAGAATTTCTCCGGCCGCAGCAGTGCGTAAAACAAGTAGATTGTCGTTAGCGCACTGACCACGAGCATGACGATTGATTCCGTGCTCATTTGCTCTTACCTCACACGCTCGCAGAAGCGCACATACGCGATCGAAATCGCGAAGAAGACAATTGTGACTACGACGAAAATCACGTCCTGCATCTCGATCTCCTCACCTGCACATCAGAACTTAACCATCAGAGCTAAGTTGAGCCGGTTCTCGTCTCGCACTAAATCGGGAGTAAAACCGGACACAACCGATCCCGGCGCGCCGGTATTTCCTCCCGCCGGTGTGATCCCGTTCTTCCCCGAGAAATACGGCACATTCGCAGCCCGGTGATCGAACTCCCAGCGAAAAGTAATGTACTGGCTTGGCATGTAGTCGAAGGTGGCCGAAGCGTCCCAGGCTTTGTAAGGATCGCCGGGATTCTCCGTAAAGTACGGCGTGCCCGAAGTTGCGGTCGCGCCGTTGATCGGCGGCAGCAACACCAGGTAGCGTCCGGGATTGTTGATCTTGCCGCCGCCCAGCGTGAAACCGTATTTGTCCTTGAGAAACCAGAGGCGGTTGTAAATCATGAAACCCAGGAAATCCTGCTTGGGGCCCTTCGCGGAATCTCCCCAACAACTAACCCCGCCGCCGTGTTCACACCCCATATCGCCGGTCAGCGAGAACGCGGCCTTATCCAGAAACTTCGTCGGGTTCTCGTAATACTTGACCTGAATGCTGTCGTCGGTGTGATAGCGCACTCTTCCCGGCGTGTTGAGCGCGTCTTCGCCTAGAGCGTATTGATTTCCAACCAGCGAGAACCAGCCATTGGGGCGCCACAGGATTTCTCCGCCCAGACCGAGTCGCCCGTTGAACCGCCCATAAGACTGCCAGCCATTGATCAGCCAGGGCTCGATTTTCAAATGTGCCGTGGGGTAAATCTGCACCCGTAGACCATTGAAGAACCACGGTGTGTTGGAAGAAACGTAGGACGGCTGATAGGCCCAGTTGTCGAAATTGTAATAGCTGAACAGGCCGATGTAGGACATGAAAATTCCCGCGTCGACGTTGACGCCATGCAGGGCATTGAAATGGTATCCACCGTAGGCTTCCGAGACGTAACGATAAGCGTCGGCGAGGTTCCACTGCCCGCGCGAGGGGCTGGCGTCGTTGCGCGGAGTTGTCTGAGAATACATGCCGAACTGCGTCATCAAGCGGGCGCGAACATTGTCATAGTGGAAGTCACCACCCACGCCGAGCTGGGTCACTTGAATTTCGTTCGAGCGGAAGACTTCACTCGACCCGCCGATGGTGTCGTCTTTAGGATGGTTGAAATCGTAAACGTAACCAACGTCCGCCCTTATTTCCGGGGTAAAGAATTTCGAATCGAATGCTGGAGTTTTCGTGCGCGCGTTTCCATTCAGCCAAGTCCAGTCGGCAAAGGCAAACGGTTCTTCCTTTTCGGGCTTGGCTGCTGGGGGATTCGAGGTCTCAACCAATGAGTTTTCAGGGACAGAAGCACTCGGAGCTGTTGCCGCCGGAGCAGTCGCGTTTGCGGGCTGAGCGGCGCTAGAGGGCTGCCTCCCCCAGCGTGCTGCTGCTTCAGTTCCGCCTCGAGCTGCTCAATCCGTTGCTTCATGGCATCCAGCTCTTTTGCGACCGCTGGTGGTATTGCTTCACCAGCGGCGCCGGATGGCGGGTTTGCCGATCCGCTCCCGTCGGAAGAGTTGGAAGTTAATTGCTGTCCGCGTACGGGTGGTACCAGCATCGCCGCAGCCAAAACCATCAAGGCTGCCCGCTTGCCGGTTTCCATGGCAGGCTTCTCGCGCTTCGTGGTATTCATGAATATCAGTTCTCCGCGTTTTCGAGGTGGATTGAACTTGGCCAAATAGCTCTTCTTAGCATGGGACGGCAAACCTCCTGCCTCTTTCAACAGAGCGGCAAGGAAGCGCAGCAGAAAGATCACCGCGCTGACACATACCGCAGTTATCACATCTCGCATAACCATTACCACGAGCCATCTTGTTCCCGAAGGGTTCCGAACAAGAGTTGACACCCCCGCGCATAAAAGCGGGATCAAAAGTTCATAAAGAAATCGTAAAGGTCGACGCCGCGGATTAACCGAGAGAAGGAGAAGCTTTCGATGGGTGTCGCCGGATTTTTGAATTGAGTAAGCCCGGCGGCGCCGAAATCCAATCGAAAACTCTCTATGCCCTTTGCTGAATAAGATTCAGCAACCCCAATTCGCCTCTCCCGGTTTGGCGAAGTAGCTGCGGGTTGGCGGCTCTTCCCCGCCAGCGTCAGCCAAATCGATGATTGCAAGGCGGGCTGCCGCCACCATCAGCTTGCGCTCGCATTGTGGAACTTGATCCCAGGATTTGGCCTGATCGTTGGTTGCGTGATCACCCATTCCATGGGCAAGCGCCTGATGATAGATGTGGAAAAGCTTGGCCAATTCTTCTGCATTTACTTCCTGGATCGACATAAGTTCCCACCCTTTCCGTGATTCTGAAAGCTGTGTCAGCGTCCGGCTGCTTTTCAGGTTGATCGGTCAGTGCGCTTTCTTTCCTCGCAGCCCGACCAAAAATCCCAACAACAGCAGAACTAGAAGCATGTTTAGCATTCCAAGCAGGGTCATAATCTTCACTCCCTCCGCCGACTTCATCCATTGGATAACGAAAGGCGTAAGGATTGAATAAAGGGTTCGTAGAATGTTCGTTAAGAGGGTTAGCGCAACAAGAAAAACAACTTAGCGAGGTAAAGAAGGGCTACCAGCGGGCTCGAAACGATAGCCGACCCAAGGTTCGGTCAATATGTACCGCGGGGAAGATGCTTCGGGCTCCAACTTCTTACGCAACTGGCCGACGAAAACTCGAAGATACTCGACCTGTTCCGTGCTCTGTCCACCCCATATGGCATTCAGCAGAGCGCGGTGAGTGATCACCTTGCCGGAATGGCGCGCCAGGTAAGTGAGTAACCCAAATTCCTTAGGTGTCAGGTGGACTTCGCGCCCAAGAACTGTAACTTTATGTGCGGCCAGATCGATGCGAAAGTCGCCAATCTCGATCAAAGATGCTGCCGCCTCATCTTCCCCGGCCGGAGCACGGCGAAGGTTGGCCCGCACCCGGGCCAGCAATTCCTCGATCCCAAACGGTTTGGTCACATAATCGTCCGCCCCGGCGTCGAGTGCTTGTACCTTGGTTCGTTCCTCACCTCGAACCGAGAGAACGAGGATGGGAACTTGGGAGACGGCACGGACTTCGCGACAAAGCTGTAGACCGTCGATGGTCGGCATCGAGAGGTCGGTGATGATCAGACTGGGGGACCAATCCTTCATGATCTCCAGCGCCATTTCGCCGCTGTTGGCGACGCGGATGTCGTAGCCCTGGGCGGACAGACTGGTGCGCAGCACGCGCGTGATCTGCGGTTCGTCGTCGACAACGAGAATGTGTGGGCGATCGGTCATCAGCGGGGTTCTTGCGTCACGATGTGCACGTCAACCGACGGAGAGTCACGAAGAAACCGGTTGATTGCCGACAAGTAAAGATATCGCTGCCAACCGGTGCGGGCCGTTCGACCGAAAATCACCTGCGTGATGTGATGCTCGCGCACGGCTTGGCTCACAGCCTCAGCCACGCTCTTGCCGGGCGGGCGAACTACATGAGCGCCCAGATTTTCTGCGAACCGGAAGTTCTCCGCCAGTGTCTTCTTGTCCTCCGGGCTCGTATCTCTGCCGACATCGATATAGAAAACGTACAGGTCCCCGCCAATGGCCTGCGCCATCCGCGAACCGCGAGCAATCAGATATTGCGCTGCAGGATTTGAACTGATGCAGACTGCAATGCGCTCACGTACGGTGTGTGCGGGCTGGGCTCCGTCTTTTTCTAAGTAGGCATCAAGGCTGCGATCAACCACCCGGGTTACTTGACGAAGCGCCAGCTCACGCAGTGCGATCAGATTTCCGGGCCGGAAGAAATGCGAGAGCGCACGCTGGGCGCGATCCACGGGATAAATGTCGCCACGCGCCATGCGCTTTTGCAGCGCCTCAGGGGTGAGATCGGCGAGCACGATTTCGTCGACTCGCTGCATTACCCAATCCGGAACAGTTTCACGGACCTGTACGCCAGTGATTTGCAGCACGGTGGGGCCGAGGCTCTCGATGTGCTGCACATTCATGGTTGAGAGAACGTCGATTTTGGCATCCAGCACTTCCATGACATCCTCATAGCGCTTGGAGTGTTTGCTGCCTTCGATGTTGGTGTGAGCAAGCTCGTCGATCAGTACCACGCTCGGCTTGCGGGCAAGAATGGCGTCCACGTCCATCTCTTCAAAAATCGTGCCTTTGTACTCGAGTTTGCGGAGGGGAATACGATCAAGCTTGCTTGCCAATTCCGCAGTGGCCTTGCGGCCGTGGCTCTCTACGGCTCCGACGGCCACATCCTCGCCGCGGCTGGCTCGCCGAATGGCCTCGCTCAACATGTTGTAAGTCTTGCCGACACCGGGAGCGTATCCGAGGAAAAGTTTGAACGTGCCCAGAGATTTCTCTGGAGAAACCTGTTCGAGCCATTCTTCAGGCGTCTTTGTCATCGCGGCGTTGGTCCTTGGGGATCGGTCTTGTCACGCCTATCGTACAATGCGGGGGTGAAAAACGGGGTTCGCACACAAGCAGCACGTTACGGGTTTGTGCTGGCGACGATTGCGGTGATCACGGCAGTCGACTTCCGGCTGCGGGTTAATCCGACCACCGTCGCACTGATGTTTCTGGTGGCAGTACTCCTGGCTTCAGCGTACTGGGGTTTGCGCTACGCGCTGGCATTGGCCCTGGGAGCCACCGCGGTCTTCAATTTTTTCTTTCTGCCGCCAATCGGAACTTTCACTATCGCCGACCCCCAGAATTGGATCGCATTGTTCGCATTTCTCGTGACTGCGCTCGTGGCCAGCAATCTCTCCGAACGCGCGCGGCGGGAAGCCGAACAGTCCAAACAACGCCGTCGCGAGGTGGAGCGGCTCTACGGTCTGAGCCAGCGGCTGTTAGCCTCGGAAAATGTTCTCGAGCTGCTGAATGCTTTACCTCTCTACGTTCAGGAGACTTTCTCGGCCCGCAGTGCCGCGGTAATGGCTGCGGACCACCCTACGGTTTACCGTTCCTCGCCCGATGCTGTCGTCGAAGAAAACGCTTTGCGTTCGACGCTCTTGCGCGGAGAGCCCATCACCCAGGGAAGCGTGGCTTACGTTCCCTTGCGTCTTGGAGTGCGCACGGTGGGAGCTCTAGGCGTCGCTGGATTGGAACTGTCCCGGGAAACACTGGATGCGATGGGAAGCCTGGCGGGTTTGGCCATTGAGCGAGCGCGAGCACTTGAGGCTCTCGCCAAGAATCAGGCATTGCAGGAGAATGAACGCCTACGATCAGCACTGCTGGATTCGGTTACGCACGAATTCCGTACGCCGCTCACGTCCATTAAGGCAAGCGTGACAACCCTGTTGTCGAGCGCCGCCCTTGATGCCAAGGCGAGAAAAGAATTGCTGACCGTCATCGACGAAGAGACCGATCGCCTGAACCGCCTGGTAGGCGAGGCTGCAGAAATGGGGCAACTCGATGCCGGAATGTTCAAACTCGATTTGCAGCCGCACTCCATTCTGGAAGCCATCAAACCGGCATTGGAAGAAGCAAATGCGTCGCTGGAGAATCACCCGGTGGAAGTGGTCGCTCCTCCGACCTTACCGATGGTGCGAATGGACGTGTCGCGTATCCGCGAAGTGCTAACCCACTTGTTGGACAATGCCGGCAAGTATTCCGACCCTGGGCTTCCGATCAAATTGATCTGCGAGGTCAAGGGCGACAAACTCGTCACCAGCGTCGCAGACCGTGGCCCTGGGATCGATTCGTTCGAACAATCGTTGATCTTTGAGAAGTTCTATCGCGGCCAGCATCAGCGTTATACCGCACCTGGAACCGGCATGGGATTGGCCATCGCCAAGGTGATCGTTGAAGCTCACGGAGGAACTCTCGGAGTGGTAAGCCAGTTGGGGAGCGGCTCAGTGTTTTCATTCAGTCTGCCGATTGACCACAGTTTACGATCCGGACGCTAGGGCGAGGCAAACCGAAGCAGCCGCCCTGGGCCGCCGCTGGAGCACAGATCACACTTAATCCACAGATACAAAACATTGAACAAAGAGTATTATCGCCTCGCCGTCACTTCAAATTCAGGAGAATCTTGCATGAAAACGATTTACCGTCTCGTCGCTTTCCTGCTGTTGCTCGCTCCCGCGGTGCTCGCACAAGAGCACTACACCGAAGGCCCAGTCTGGCGAGTGCAGTTAATTCGCGTGAAGCCTACCCAAATGGATGCGTACCTCACTAGCCTTCGCCAATCCACCAAACCGCTGCTCGATGAGCAAAAACGCCAGGGCATGATCATGGACTACAAGGTCTTCCTGAAAGAGACTAAGAGCAATCCGGAAGATTGGGACATGTGTGTTGCTATCCAATACAAGAATCATGCCGCCATGGACGGCTTGGCCGCCAAGGGTGAAATGCTGCGCGACAAGATCCTGGGAGGCAAGCAGCCGGCTCAGCAACTCGCCGACAAACGCGCTGAAATTCGCGAAATCATCAGCTCGGAACTCCTGCAGGAGATCATCCTCAAGTAGGCTGCGTTCCTGCAAGCGCTGAGCGCGGGTCCCCCGCCCGCGCTGGTTGTATTGGGATAGTCAGTCCGGCCGTCCAAGTGAGTCCAACTCGCCTGCTTCGCAGATCATCAACTCAGATGACATTCGTAATCCCCCATATCCCTTTCCTGATGGCGAACTATCGGCACGGTTGTTATGTTGTGACCAGCGGCCACGTGCAGGCATTCACTCCATGATCGAGTCAGTCATCAAGGCGATTTGCTGCTGTCTGCTCCTCGCGCCAAGCGCAGTAGCGCAAATCGGCCACGACCAGGAGAATCCAGAAGTGGCCCGCGTGATTGCGCTCGAGCACCTCTGGAACGATGCTCAGGTACACCGCGATCAGCGGGCGCTGGAAGCCATGATTGCGGACACTTTCGTAGACACGGAATGGGATGGCGAAGTCAGCGAGCGCGGAAAGTTTCTTGCCGATATCAAAGACCCTGAGTTCAAGCCGACACTGGTCACGATTCAGGACGTGAAAGTGAACCTGTATCACACTACTGCGGTGGTCACCGGCAACTACCACACCAAGGGCTCTTATAATGGCAAACCCTACGACCACGTAGGACGCTTCACCGACACCTGGATTCTCCAGGACGGAACCTGGCAATGCGTAGCAAGCCACACTAGCCTGCTAAAGAAATAGCCTAGAGACCCGCACCCGGCCGTCGATCGAGCGAAGCCGGTCACGAATCAGGTACCCACCTTAAGACTTGCGGCGAACCATCCTTCCCAGCACGCTAGAGAGATCAAAACCGAGGGAAGGACCAATGCTTTCGATTCACGCCAAGATTGACCGCACTCAGCGACTGCTGCGTATGCTGGAGGAAGATGCCCCGCTGCTCGCAGCTCGCGTCGCCCCATTAACTCCCGAGCGCCAGGAGTCCGCCAAAGAGTACGCCGCCCAGTTAACCGCGCATGCCCGCGCCGAGCTCGAGAAGCTGCTGGAACAAGGATATTTCTGGGATGCCAACGACCCTACGCCGCAAGCTGCGGACTAACTTCGCGGGACGAAGTCGCCCACTCCAGTCAAGATCAAGCCATCTGACCAGCGGCCGCTGGGATCGATACTGAAACCGGATCGCGTTCGTCCTCAACCGTAGTCTCTTCCCAGAGCGAATGATCGCGCAGCAGGCGGGAGACCAATGCAGTGTGCATGGCGTGTCCTGCCCTGTCGGCCACGACATTGCCCAATATCTGTTTTCCCAAAAGCGCCAGGTCGCCAATCAGGTCCAGCACTTTGTGGCGTACGAATTCGTCCGCAAAGCGCAAGGGAGGATTTTCAACGCCATCCTTGGTCAGCACGACGCAGTTGTCGCGGGAGGCGCCGCGAATCAGACCCATTTCACGCATAGCGCGCTCGTCCTCGCGCGAACCAAACGTCCGCGCCGGAGCAACTTCGCGAAAGTAATTCCCGTTCGTCAACTCCACCTGCAACGCTTCCTTGCCAATCAGCGGGTGAGGAAAATTGATGGTGTAGGAAACGGAATAGCTGTCAGCGGGATATACGGCAATAAACTTGTTGCCTTCGCGCAATTCCAGCGCGTGGCGAATCCGAAGATAGGTCCGGGGGCGTCGCTGTTTCCGGATCCCTGCCTGATGTATCAATTCCACAAAAGGCCGGGCACTGCCGTCAAGGATGGGAAGCTCCAGATTGTCGAGCTCGACGACAGCGTTATCAATTCCCGTTCCGATGAGCGCCGAGAGCAGGTGCTCAGTAGTCGAAATCAGTACGCCTTTTTTCATCAGGCTGGTGGCGTAACTGACGCGTGCGACATTCCGGCTGATGGCCTCGACTTCAAAATCGTCGAGGTCGACGCGGCGAAACACAATGCCCGAGCCGGCGGTCGCGGGAAGGATTCGCAAATGCACGGGAGCACCGCTGTGCAAGCCGACGCCAGCGCAGTCCACCGCCGCACGAATTGTTTGTTCGTGTCTCAGTCTTGGCTTCGCTATCTGCTGTTAGATGATGAGATTACCGCGCCAGGTCAGAAGTACGGCTGTGGCGTTTTAGCCACATATCGCGGCTATTTGCCGACCCTCCCACGAGAAGTTCCCCTAAGCTCAAATCCCACCGTTAGTTAGGCTGTGGAAAATAATTCTGGCTGAGGTTCACCTTTTCGATTCCGAAGGGTTTGCCACATAAGTCACGTCGGCGGCGAACTTGGAATCGCTCAACCCTTTGTTATAGGTGACCGAGTTCAGAAAGCGCTGGTTCGACATGTCGCCGTTGTAGTAGCGGGTGACGCTGAAAGGTGTCATCACGCCTTCCACTGGGCGATAATTATCGTAGACCTCATCTTCGTTATTCCGCTGCTTGTCGGCGGGATCGCGCCAGGAAAAACTCTTTTTCACCGGCAGATGCGTCTTCGCGTCGATATACAACGTGACGCTCTGATTGCTGGCGTTCATCACGGTCACCTGCTCCGCGTCTTTCTGAGCGGCGACGCTGTGCCCTTCGTAGAAAAGTGCCGTCCCGGTCTGGAAGAGCCACTTGCGAATCACCCAATCCAGCGAATATTGACGCCGTCGGAGATAATCGCTGACCGCCTTCGGATCATCCGCGCGCGTTCCCTTGAAAGTAATCTCAAATCCCTTGTCACCGCGGTAGACATACACGATGTCGCGCTGCTTGGTGATTTCAACGCGCTCCCGGTCGGGAAACTTATAGAAACGCCAGAAAACTAAGCCCGCACCTTCCGATTGCCCAAGGTGAAAGCTATAGCTCCGCCCTTCCTGGCTTACATCCTCGATGTTGAGATATGTATTCCCGCCCAGGGCATCGATCATTTGATCGAGCAGAGCTTTGGCCTTGCGCGCGTTTTCTTGATCAACGGAGACGGCCGGCGCCGCGGGTGTCGATGGAGCGGTAGTCGCCTGCCCGAAGGCCAACCCAACCAGCAACAACCAGCAAACCAACCGTTAGAAGAACCTTCATGACCTGCCTGTGATTAGACGCTCTAAACCCCTATTCTAGCTGCCTGAGACCCCCCTGTGGGGCGGAGACTTTGGGTTGGCCTTCGTTTTGACTCCGCCGGCTGGGGTGAGCACTTACGGGCAATTGCCCTAACCTGCCAACACCGCACCGCCGTTGACGTTGAAGATCTCACCCGTAATAAACCCGGCATGTGGAGTGCAGAGAAACAAAATCGGAGCCGCAATTTCTTCCGGCTTTGCCACCCTCCCCAGCGGAATCTTTGAAAAAATACCCTCGCAGCTCTTGGGATCGCTTAGAGCTGGCGCGGACATGTCGGTGTCCACCCATCCCGGCGCCACACAATTCACGTAAATGCCGTCTCTTGCGAGTTCCGTTGACAATCCCTTGACCATACTGATGACCGCTCCCTTGGTCGCCGCGTAGTCGCAGTGAAAGGCTTCGCCGCGCTGGCCAGCGGTAGAACTTACAAGAACGATGTGCCCGGCGACACCAGATCCTGGCTGCTTCTTCATCTGCGCAACGGAGTGCTTTACCAGCGAAAAGACGCTGTCAAGATTGATGGCAACAGTGTTGCGCCATTGCGCTTCACTCATACGGTCGACGGCAACATCTTGCGGAGGCCACACCCCATGATTGACCACCAGAATGTCGAGCCGCCCGAATCGATCCACGGCGCCGGTTACGAGTTCGCGCGCACTCTCCGTGCCGGAAAGATCGCAGACCACCGCGACGCACTTGTCAGCGCCGAGTTCCTGCACCAACGCCTCGGCGTGTCCTTTGGCCTTCGAGTAGTTAAACAGTACACGCGCGCCCGCCGCGACAAAGATTCGGACGGCAGACGCGCCAATACCGCGAGAACCACCCGTGATCAAAGCAACTTTATTTTCAAGAGAAAGCGAAACCGGCATGCAATCTATTAAATCATCTCGTCGACCGTAATGCCGGTCCGAATAATTTCGACATCCGAATCTCTACGGGAATAGAGACTCCTTGCTCCGCTCGGAGACTAAACAAGGCGTTGCGTGGCAGGCGTCCCACCGGCCCGGTAAAGGCTTAGCTTCCGAAACTGGATGAAGCTCGCTCAGCCTTCAACTCACGCAGCAGAATCCGCACCAGCATCCCGTCATAGCGGATGCCACTTAACCGTTCCAGTTCCGCTAGCGCCTCTCTGCTGCTCTTGGCGGGAGCGAAAGAGCGCTCCGTCGTCATATTTACATAAGCGTCAGCGATCGCCAGAACCCTTGCCCACAACGGAATTTGTTCGCCACGAAGCGCGCCCGGATACCCTCCGCCATCTATGGACTCGTGGTGATGTTCGACTGCCTTCTGCAAACTCTCACTCGCCGGCAAGGTGGCTACGATTTCAGCACCGACATGCGCGTGCATCCGGACCAGATAAAACTCTTCGTCGGTAAGCGGCCCATCTTTGTTGAGAACACGCTCGGGGACGAATATCTTTCCCACATCGTGTACCCGCGCCGCGTAGGCGAGATCGTCAATATCCTCGGGAGACATGCCCAGCGCCCGCGCCAGTAGTTCGCTGTAACGGACCACCATTTCGCCATGTCCCGCGCCGTTGACTTCCCGAAGTTCGGCCGCACGCGTCAATGCTTCAATCGCCTCCCGCAATACCTGGATGCTCTCCTCATCCGCTCCGGCATCCCCGCCGCTCAACTTCTTCAGCGTGGTGAGAAGTTCATCCAAATGCTCCGGGCCAGCATGCTCACGTTGCAGAAAGCCTTCAATGTATCTGGAGATAAGCTGCCGCGGCAACGCACCACTTTCGCTGTCCGCCGACTCATCACTGGTGGAGACGCGGTCACCTCCCGCGTGCTTCGAGACATACATCCCTGCATCCGCGATGCGAATGATCTCTTCCGCGGTAAAACCATGGACGGGAAAACTAGCCACGCCGAAGCTGCCGGTAATAAGATGCTCCTGCAACATAGGATCGGTGGAAAGCCACAGGCGCAGGCGTTCCGCTAGAGCTTGTGCTTGATCCACGCTGGTTTCCGGCATGAGAATGATGAATTCGTCGCCGCCGTAACGCGCCACCACATTGGATTGCCGGCATTTCTGCTCCAGCAATCGCCCGACCCGAGCCAGTACCAAGTCTCCTTCCAGATGCCCCAGGGTGTCATTCACCTGCTTGAACTTATCCAGATCGACCAGAACCACGGAGAATGGACGTCCCGATCGCGACGCGCGCTTCCACTCCGAACTGAGCGCTTCCCAGAAGAATCGGCGCGTTTTGATTCCGGTAAGCCCATCCGTAATCGATTGCTGCTGCAGTTTCTGGAACACGATAGGAGTTGTGCAGCGCGGTGGCCAGCAGGTCGGCCAGCGTATTCATGATGAGCACATCTTCCGGAGAAAAAGCGTCATCCTGCCGGCTTTCGACGTTGAGCACGCCCAGCAACGTCTCGCCGTAGGTGATCGGAATGCATAGCACGGCGCGCGACTCGGGGAGCACTCCTTGCAACGGGGCATCATTGGTGGTTTGCACCAGCGCGCTTTCGCCGGTCCGCGCCACCCGTCCTAGAATTCCAACACCCAAAGGAATCCGCTTGCCCAGGGCCTTGGCCGTGATGCCGGCCTCGGCCTTGATTTCGATGTCTTTGCGAACGTAATCGAAAATGCCGATACCAATATGATCGAAACGGAAATTCTTCTGGATGTGGCCAACAATCTCCAGCAGCATCTGTTCTCCATCTTCGCTGGAGATGGCTGTTTTCGAAATGCTGTTGAGAAACGCGAATTGACGCGACCGGCGCTGCTCTTCGGCGAACAAACGGGCGTTTTCTACCGCAACCGAGACCTGGCCGGCAGCGGTTTGCATGACTTCGAGATCGCGCTCTTCGAAAACGTACTCGCGCTCCATGCTTAGCGAAGCCATTACCCCCGCAGGCTTGCCTCCCAGCAAAATGGGAGCCCCGCAGAAACACTTTGCCGGGCGCGCTGGAATCAAAGTCACTCCCAGTCGCTCCCGCGTCCGCTCCAGATCGGCCCGAATCAATAGCGGCTGCCCGGTGCGCAGCATATATTCGGTCAAGCCATTGTCGGCTTTGCGCGAGCGCTTGGTTTGGACCTGCCCGTTCTCGACTTCAAACTCAAAACAAATATGTTCGCCTTCCTGGAACGCAACATAGAAATTGCTAGTGTCGAAAATTTGGCCCAGTTCCTTGTGGACGGTGCGCAGAATTTCGTCCTGGTCGAGCCGCGAACTGATGGCCTGCCCAATCTGGGTAAGGAGTTCGTACTCCTTGGTACGCCGCTGGGCGTCGTGCATCACGACATAATTTTCCAAAGTGAGCCCAATTTGCAGCGCCAGACCAATCAGCAAGCGCAGGTTCGACGCCCCAAACATCCGCCGCTCGGCATGCGGAAAGAGAATCACTCCGAAGTTATGCTCGCGAGTCTGCAAGCTGACGGCGGTAATGTTGCGGATATTCTCCTCGGCCAACACTTGCCGAAATTGCTCAAACCGAGCCCCGGGAAAAGCAGGCAGAGGCTCTGACATCTCCGACAGATTGTGGAAGGTCACGAATCCGCCGCGACGGTACGCGAGTTCGGCGATGTATTCCCCCGCTCCGCCTTTCTCAAGATTGCTGATCAACTCGGGTGAAAACCCGCGTTGTACCGAGGGCAGAATGGCGCGCCAGCGTTCGGAGATACAGATGACCGCCCGCGTCGTAGGCAGCGGAGCTACCAACCGGTCCAGGATGTTCTGCAGACTCGGCACAAGATCTTCCGCCGACAGCAGCCGCATCGGATCGACGCCCAAGGTAGAAAAAGCCAGTGCGTTTTCCTGTACCGCATTGCGTTCGTTCTCGAACAACACCATCACCATGGCGATGCCCAGCAGCATCTGCGGAATCGGGCCCAGGAAATGTACTGCCGTTCCGAACACCGCCAGGAAAGGATTGCGGAGTTCACCAAAAACCATCAGCACGGCCCAGAATGCGAGCGAAATTGCCAGGAACGAAAAAGCTAGAGAATTCTTACGTTGCGCGTAGCGATAGAAATAAAAAGAGCAATACAGAAGCACCACGCCCAACCCCACATCCAGGGGCAGGTGTGGATTCACCGCCGCCTCTGGGCGAAATACTCCACCCACAATCTGCGCTCGCAGATTCCACCAAGCAAGCGCCACGCCGCCTACGGCGACCACGATGTCGTACCAACGCACGCGAAATTTCTGCCGCATCATCAGCCGGGTCGAGACGAAGATGCAGAGCGCCATCGCCATCAGTAACAGTGAACTGAAAAATGAAACCAGGCGCGAAGGCTGACGCAGCGCTACCCATGCGTCCAGCGCGTAATGCAAGGTATATGCCGCCCAGCCGAGTTGCCAGGCGCGAAAGTATTGGTGCCGGCTCTGCTCGTAAAGGTAAGTGAACAACAGGAAGAGCAGCGCGGCGACGAGGCCGGGGACAACAACTTCGCTGATGGCAATGCTATCCATAACGCGGAAACGGCTCCCCGAGGCTCTTTACTATAGTCGTGCGTGATGAAAGCTGTGGGCCCCATGTTTTCACACCACGCTCAACAAAACAATAATATTTAGATGATCGGGAGGCAGATCGGCAACCCTCGAAGTAACCATCCGGAGGTTACTTTCGATTAGTGCCACCGCCCCAAGAACTTTGCAGGAGTAAGCGCACGACCCGGAACGGCGGATGGGGCACTCGTTACCATGCAGTAAACTTTGCTCGCATCCGCGAGAGGGCTTCGCGGGGCGACTCGGCAGCCGAGCCTTTATTCTTTTGGTAGTCTGAATAGTGGCATCGGCGGTAACAGTGCTGCCTCGACGGGCCAAAGAAATCATGAATACCTCCAGTCCCCCAAACCAGCCCCATGAGAAGGCTGCCCCTGAGCCTGCGCCCGCACCATCGAACTTCGTTCGCGACATCATCCTCGACGACCTGAAGACCGGAAAATTTGCGGGACGGGTGCAAACTCGATTCCCTCCTGAACCTAACGGGTATCTTCACATCGGGCATGCCAAGGCCATTTGCCTCGACTTCGGATTGGCCGACGAGTTCAACGGACATACCAATCTCCGCTTCGACGACACCAACCCGGAAAAGGAAGAAACTGCGTACGTCGATTCCATCATGGAAGACGTCAAATGGCTGGGCTTCCATTGGGATGGCCTCTTCTACGCCTCCGACTATTTCGACCAACTGCACGCTTGGGCCGTGCAGCTTATCAAGGCGGGCAAGGCCTACGTGGACGATCTCTCGGCCGACGAAATTCAGGAAACACCGTGGCACCTTGACCGAACCCGGCAAGGACAGTCCCTATCGCAATCGCTCGGTCGAAGAAAACCTGGATTTGTTCGAGCGGATGCGTAGCGGAGAATTTCCCGATGGCTCCCGCGTCCTGCGCGCAAAAATCGACATGGCATCGCCAAATTTCAATATGCGCGATCCCGTCATGTATCGCATCGTGCACGCCGACCACCATCGCACGGGGAACAAGTGGTGCATTTATCCGATGTATGACTACGCGCATGGACAGTCGGACTCCCTGGAACGCGTCACCCATTCCATGTGCACGCTTGAGTTTGAGGACCATCGTCCGCTCTATAACTGGTTCATCCAGCAGTTGGGGATTTTCCCGTCACAGCAAATCGAGTTCGACCGCCTCAATCTGACCTACACAATTTTGAGCAAGCGCAAGCTGCTCCAACTGGTAAAGGAAAAGCGTGTCAGCGGCTGGGACGACCCGCGCATGCCCACAATCTCCGGCATCCGGCGCCGTGGTTACACGCCGGAAGCCATCCGCAAGTTTTGCGCGTCGATCGGCGTGTCGAAAACCAATGGCTCGATTGAACTGGCGATGCTGGAGCATTTCGTCCGCGAAGACCTGAACAAACGCGCAGCACGCGTAATGGCCGTGCTACACCCGCTGAAAGTCGTGATCGACAATTACCCGGAAAACCACGTCGAAGAAATGGAAGCAGTGAACAATCCCGAGGATGCGAGCGCGGGATCGCGAAAAATACCGTTCGGGCGCGAGCTTTACATTGAAGAGGATGACTTCCGCGAGGTTCCTCCACCAAAGTATTACCGGCTGTCTCCGGGACGCGAAGTTCGCCTGCGCTACGGATATTTCATCACCTGTAAGAATGTGGTCAAGAATGACAAAGGTGAAGTGGTCGAAGTGCATTGCACCTACGATCCCGCAACTCGCGGCGGAAACGCGCCTCCCGATGGGCGCAAAGTGAAATCGACGATCCACTGGGTCTCGGCCGCTCACGCTATTGACGCCGAGGTGCGCATTTACGAGAGCCTCTTCACCAAGGAGGATCCGAATCGAGTCGAGGAGGGCCAGGACTTCACCGCCAACCTCAACCCGAATTCGCTCGAGGTACTTTCGCAGTGCAAGGTCGAGCCTTCATTGGCCAGCGCGTCCGTTGGGAGTCGCTACCAGTTCGAACGTTTGGGATATTTTTGTGTTGATCCCGAATCAAAGCAGGGAAAGCTGGTGTTCAACAGAACCGTGGCGCTCAAAGATTCGTGGGCAAAGATCGAGAAGAAGGCGCCCGAAAAAGCGCAAGTGCAGATCAAGGCAAGCTCTTGATTGCCCTCTCTGCATTCAGCAATTCTCATCCCAAAATGCAGCGAGACTTCAAAATAATCTTAAAACCATGCACAACTCAGATGGCGAGGCACGCTCCACTGGCAGTGGAATAGGGACCGCTTGGGCGCTGGCTGCGTTGCGGTCGTCGTTCAAATGGTGACCAATGGGCGTTACGGCTATTTCCGCGACGAGCTTTATTTTCTCGCCGCGAGCGACCATCTCGCCTTCGGTTATGTCGACTTCGCTCCCCTGATCGCGTGGCTGGCGCACGGCAGCCGGGTTGTTTTCGGAGAATCCTTGCATGCCATTCGTTTGCTTCCGGCGCTCGCATTCGGAGGTGAGATTCTTTTGACCGGCTTCATTACCCGGGAACTCGGCGGCAAGCGCTGGGCGGTGATGTTGGCGTGCGGGTCAGTGCTGTTAGCCCCGGTAATTCTCGGCAATGCCACGCGCCTTTCGATGAATCCGATCGAGCCCTTGTTTTGGATGGGCTGCATTTTTGTTCTTCTGCTCGCGCTAAACCGCCAACAGCCAAAACTCTTGCTGTGGTGCGGCGTGCTGCTTGGCTTGGGGCTCGAAAATAAACATTCGACGGTCTTCTTTCTTGGCGCCCTTGTAGTCGGACTGGTGGCGACTCCCGAGCGTCGAATATTCTCCAGCAAGTGGTTCTGGCTTGCCGCTGGGCTGGCGTTTCTCATCGCTCTGCCGAACGTCGTCTGGCAATACCAGCATCATTTCCCGACGCTCGAAGACCTGCGTAACGTGAAGGCAATCCACAAGAACGTCGAACTGCCTCCGCTTGCGTTCCTCGGCCGGCAAGTCATGGTGCTGGCCCCGCTGAGTGCGCTGGTCTGGATCGCGGGACTGGGTTTTCTTCTTTTCCATCATGACGGAAAGCGTTATCGCTTTCTGGGGATCACTTACCTAGCCTTCCTCGCGATCATGATGGCGCTGAAGGGCAAGGACTACTATCTGGCGCCGATCTATCCCATGCTGTACGCGGGCGGGGGAGTGTTTTGGGAGAAGCTGACGGAGTCGCGCCCGCGCCTTCGTTGGTTGCGCATCGCGTTACCGGCCGTCGTGTTTGTCCTGGGTTTAGTGGCCGTGCCGCTGGTTCTGCCCGTTTTGCCCCCCGAAAAGATCGTCCCCTATACCGAAGCGCTGGGCATCAAGGTACCGCGAACGGAAACTCACATGAAAGGGTTGCTGCCACAACATTTCGCGGATGAGTTTGGCTGGCCTGAGATGGTGAAAAGCGTGGCCGGCGTCTATCAGTCAATTCCTGCGCAAGAACGCGCCAGCACCGCAATCCTCGCAGGCAACTATGGTGGCGCAGGCGCGATTGATTTCTTCGGACCGCAATACGGGCTTCCCAAAGCCATCAGCGCCCACCAGAATTATTACTATTGGGGTCCGAGAAACTACACCGGAGGAACCATCATCCTGCTGGAGTGGAACCTTGAGGATGCGCAGTCGTGGTGCGGCAGCGTGGACCAGGGTCCGATGAATGCTCCCTACTACGGCATGGAATGGGAGCACTATCCCATCCTGCTATGCCACCACTTTAAGAAACCACTTGCCGAGGCTTGGCCACAGCTGAAAACCTGGGATTGACCGACGTTCAGTTATGCGCGTGCGGGCTTTGCGCGGGATTGCTTTTATGCGGCGGCGGGGCTTTTACGACTTTCACCTCAAAATCGACGGGCAATTGTTTCGGAGGAAAGCATTGGGCGTTGTCGCAAGCCTGATACTTCAACTTGCCGCGAATTTCGTACTTGCCAGGCATCACGCTCGCTAGAGGCCGCACCTGAACGGACAGATCGAAGTCTCCACTGTAGACGCTGAGTTTTTCGTCGGGGGCGAAAGCGAAGCTCATCTCCTTGCCGGCAGGGTACGTGACTTTGCCGACTACAATGTCGGTTGGCACATCCAGCTGGAGCGTGGTGGGAATCAGATATTCAGCGGTGGGAGTGTTGGAATTGATATGGAAGCCGGAGCCGACGCGGAATTGCAATTCCACGCCGTTGCTCTTCCCGCGCACTACGGTGGCAACCGGTGCCGGCGACATAACCACGGACGGAGCTTTCTTCCCAGGCGAATCCTGCGCCCAAAGCGAAATGGAACAGAGCGAGATCCAGAACAGAATTCTAAGGATTTTACTTAGCATATCTGTCACAAGTGTCAGCTTTCCGCATTCCTATTTCGTTGCGACCGGCCCCGAGCCAGCAATTTTCTTGACGTCATCTTCAATTTCGCCGCGGCCTTTGAGGCCAAAAGCCTTGTCCACGATCTTGCCGTCGCGGCCGATGTAGAACGTCTCCGGCAGAAATTGCACCCCACCGTAGGCATCGCCGACCGCTTCCTTGCCGATCAGAATGGGATAGTTCACGTTCATGCTCTGGGCGAATTCGGCGATGTCTTTCGTACTGGCATCATCCATGGCGACGCCGAGAAACTGAACTCCAGCCGACTCGTACTTCTTTTGCAGATCGACAAACCACGGCATTTCGATTTTGCAGGGCGCGCACCAGGTCGCCCAGAAGTTGAGAACGACTGCTTTGCCGCGAAGATCGGAAAGGCGAATGGTCTTGCCATCGAGCGACTGCAGCGTGAAGTCGGGGGCCAGGCCGTTCTTGGCCGGAGAACCCGCCCCTTCCGAACTCTGGGTGGTATGGCGGGTTAGCTTGAACCCGAACACCAGCATTAGAGCAACCACCATGGCTACGACGATGATGACTACCGGATCACGTTTCAAACGAAACTCCAATCAGAGCGCGAATCGATTCAAGAATGACAGAGTAGTTCGATATCAGAGTAAACCTTCCCAACACCAGCAGTACGCCCAGCGCAATCAATAAAGCCCCGCTGGCTACTTCGATTGCATGCATGTGAGCGCGGAAACGACTGTAGAACTTGAGGAAGCGCTCGATGCCGAACGCCGTCAGTAAAAACGGCACCGCCAATCCCATGGAATAGACAGCCAGTAACACGATGCCCTTGAACACCGAATCCTGTTCAGCGGCGAAGCCCAGGATCACGGCCAAAATCGGCCCGACGCAGGGAGTCCATCCAAACGCAAACGCGAATCCAATCAAGAACGCCCCGCCCGGTGTGCTGCCGCCCTTCACACCATGAAGGCGCTTGTCGGAATAAAGCGCGTTAATGCGGAAAATTCCCGTCAAGTGCAGTCCGAATAGGATGATGACCACACCGGCGACCTGGGCGAGGGTATGTTTATAGCGAGCCAGCAACTGGCCGACTTCGGTCGAGATCGCGCCCAGCGTGATGAACACTACGCTGAAGCCCAGTATGAAGCTGATGGAATTCAGCATCATCTTGGGTAGCAGGCGCGCTTCCTGAGATTTAAGTTCTTCGACGCCCGCGCCCGAGATCAGCGACACATAACCCGGCACCAGCGGGCAGCACGCACGGCGACAAAAATGAAACCAGGCCGGCAAGAAATGCTGCGATGGGAAGAGGAAGGTTCGTCATGAAAGAGCTATTCTAACGCGAGAAGGGGCCGGACTCTCAGATTGCAGGGTTACCAATGATTGTCTCCTGCTGATTGGACTCTGAAAACGGCATAAAGTTGCTGGCTGTAGATGTAAAAACTTCCGTCATTAAACGAAGATTTGCGAATGCCAGATCGACAAAAAACGGTTGTCAGTTCCCGTTTCCTCGGTGCTTGGTTCATTCTATTTAGGAGGCTTCTTCCCGTCTCCTGAGCCCCGATCCGATCCCGGAGTCATCGACAACGGTGCTTCCGCGAGCGCCTTACGGATCAAGCCCAGCGGCACAATTGCGGTCAGCACCGCGCGGCTGCTTTCCTTCTGAATTTTCAAGCTGTCGAAGAAGGCCTTCATGTCAGCATCCTGCCCCGGTGTAGATACGGTATCTTCGGCGGAGTGAAAAAGGTTGAGAAATGCGCTCGCCCGTTCTACCAGCAGGCTGGCTTCGTTTTCGCTCTCGGTGAAAGCTTCCGTCTTGAAATGGACGGCGCGGATGTAGCGGACCGACGCCACCGCAACCGCCGGCTTGGGAAAGAGAAACGACCAGCCAGTCGCTCCCGAAGCCGCCAGGCTTCCCGATGGCTGAACTTTGAAAATTGCCCATGCCAGGCTGGCGAAGGGCACTTCTTTGTAGTATTGCCGGAGCAAAGCTGGTCCGCCGAACGGTGACGCTAATTTACGCGAGCGCTCGATGATGCCGCGGATGATCAGTGGATCATCCTGATTCGAGGCCGCGACCGTGTCCACGCTGAGGATCGCAACTCGTACCGTGCGTCCTTCCAGGGGAATATTGTAGATGTCAGTGCTGGCGTAAGCGTCGACTGAACTGGCGATCTGCTTCAAATATGCGCGCAGCTTTTCACCGTTGATTCTCCCGACGAAAACTTCCGAGAATCGGGGCTGCTCAACGACGGCCGGCTTCGAGGCAGGCGAGTTCGCGGGATAGTGGATCGCGAAGGCAGCCTCATCCAGATCGCGCTCGAATTGAAATCCCGTGGCTTGGAGAAACTGCTCGTAGTCGGGATCGTGCGGGACGGCCGGAAGTTCGCCGGTAACGTTGGCGCGCCGCATCCATTGCAGATTCAGGTAAACGAATCCGTCCGCGGCGGGGAGCAGGCGTGCCGGTTCTGGGGGCGCGTGCTTACGCAGTACAACGGCCAACGCGACGGCTGCCGCGATCAGCAGCACGGTAAAGACGAGGGGAAGGCGTCGTCGTATTCGCATGTAAGAGCGGCAACTTGGCGAGCGTGCCTACTCAACGCCGAGCTGCCGGGGACGCGCTCATAATATCACTCGCAAGCGGGATGAATCAGGCCACGTTTTCCGCAGGCGGGCCGCGAAAAGGCCTGAAACCCAAGCTGCGCGCGTTTGTCTTTTGCTCTGGAGCGGCGTATATTGGTGTCTGGAAACTGTTGTGTAGTACCAGATTTTGGCGGAGCACACCAGTGGGCGCAAGCCCACTTTTTAGTTTGTGGTGCTTTCCCACAATAGTACAACGCGAGGCAAGTTACTGGTTTCATGGGATTTGATGCTCGACCAAGTGCGTGAGATTGTGCAGCGCGTCGCTACTTCGAGCGGCTTGGAAGTAGTCGAGGTAGATTTACGGGGCGCCGGCAAGGCACGCATGTTGCGCATTGTGATTGACAAGCTTTCGGCCGCCAGCGATGGGATCGGCGTCACTCACGAAGACTGTGCGAATTTGAGCCGCGAAGTCAGCACCATCCTCGATGTTGAGGATGTGGTCCCCGGCGACTCGTATGTGCTGGAGGTTTCTTCTCCGGGGCTGGATCGAAAGTTGTCGAAGGCAGCGGACTTCGAGCGCTTCATCGGGAGCTTGGTGAAGTTGACGACGCGGAATCCGGTGAATGGCAACCGGCACTTTGAAGGACGATTGCAAAGTTTTCACGCCGGCCAGTTGAGTTTGGAAGTAGGCGCTTCGCGAAAGAAGGCGAAACCGGGAGATCCGGCGCCGCAAAAACTGGAAATCGAATTGGCTAACGTGGAAAAGGCCAATCTGGTTCCGGAGTTTTAGTCCTCGCGACTGCCGGCGAGACGCCGACGCTACAGGATATTTTTATGGCAAGTGAGCTCTACAACACAATTGACGCGCTGAGCCGCGAAAAAGGCATTGATCCGCAGATTGTAGTGAGTGCGGTGGAAGATGCCATTGTCGTGGCCACGCGCAAATACTACAAGACGCAGGAAAACCTGCGCGCGCAGCTCGATAAGGACACCGGCAAGATTCATGCATTCGCGGTGCGGACAGTCGTGGAGGCACCGGAACAGGTAGAAGACCCGCTGCTGCAAATCACTTTGGAAGACGCCCGTAAGGTGGATCCCAACCTGGAAGTTGGGGGAGAGTTGTTGACGCCGAAAGTCACGGAAGGAATTCTGGGGCGCATCGCGGCGCAATTGGCGAAGCAGGTGATTTTCCAGAAAGTCCGCGAAGCTGAGCGCGACACTGTTTACAACGATTACATTGGGCGCGTGGGCGAAGTTGTGAATGCCACCGTAAAGCGGATTGAGGGCCCGGATGTGATTTTCGATCTGGGCAAAGCCGAATCCCGCATGCCGCGCAAAGAGCAGTCCCGTCTGGAATCGTTTGCCATTGGCGAGCGGGTGCGGGTGATCATTGCGCGGGTTGAGCGGGCCTCGAAAGGTCCCGCAGTGGTGGTTTCGCGCGCTGCGCCGGAACTGGTGCAGCACTTGTTTCAGACTGAAGTACCGGAAATTTACGATGGCACGGTCGTCATCCGCGCCATTGCGCGCGAAGCTGGCGAGCGCACGAAGATTGCGGTCATGTCGAAAGACAAAGATGTGGACGCGGTCGGAGCGTGCGTAGGCATGAAGGGCATGCGAGTGCAGTCCATCATTCGTGAACTGCGCGGCGAGAAGATCGATATTATCGAGTATCACGAGGATGCGGTCACGTTCGCCGAGAAGGCTCTGCAGCCTGCGAAGGTAAGCCGCGTTACGGTGGTTGACTCCGCCGACAAGCATTTGGAAGTCGTGGTCGATGACAGCCAACTCTCCCTCGCTATTGGCAAGAAGGGGCAGAATGTTCGCCTCGCGGCTAAGTTGTTGGGTTGGAAGATTGACATCAAGAGCGAAGAAGAGAAGCGGCAGGAAGTGGAATTGCAGATGTCCGCTTTAACTACGCCGACTTCGACGCCTCTGGAGAATGTACCTGGGCTGGGCGAAGGCCTGGTCGAAAAACTGGGTGCTGCAGGTATTACCACTGTCGAAGCCTTGGCCGACATGACGCCGGAACAACTTGAGGCGATTGAAGGAATTGGGCCGAAGACAGTGGAAAAAATCAGCCTGGCAGTGAATAATTACTTTTCCAGTCTTGAAGGTGGAGAAGTGGCCGTGGCTGAGGGTGAAGCCGCGCCGCAAGCTCTCGACGGCCAGGAAGCGGCAGCTGAGGAATTGGTCGCCGAGCCCGGTGAAGCTGTCCCTGGTGAAGAAGTGGCAGCCAGTGGAAGTGAACCTGTGGAGCCGGAGCAAGCCAGTGTTGCTGCAGCAGAAGAACCGGCGGAGGAGACTGCTTCCTCCGAAGAGAAAGAGTAAAGAGTAATGAGAACGATGCGCACACTCCGCGGGAAGCGGACGCGTGTACACAGAACCGACACCGTGAGGTTGATATGAAGACTTAGCGGCGAGAGTCCGGAGGGAAGAAAGAGCGGATGAGCAAGATTCGAATTAACGATCTGGCCAGGGAGCTGGAAGTCAAAAGCAAAGCGATTCTCGACGTACTTCCGGAAGTGGGCGTCACCGAGAAGAAGTCGCATTCCAGTTCCGTGGAAGACCACGAAGCGGAAAAGGTGCGGGCTTTTATCCGTGCTGCGAGCTCTGCGCAGAGCTCTCCGAAGTCCTCGCGCCCCAGCCGTGCCGAAGCCGACGAGATCAAGACTAAGATCGATCTGTCCAACATTTCCCGGCCCGGTGACGTTCTCAATGCTATCCGCAAACAACAGGCTCCGGTGAGCGCAGCACCGGCAGTGGTTCGTCCGGTGGCTCCTGCTGAAACAGTTCCTGCGACACCGGCTACAAAAATTCCACCTGCGAGCCCGACTCCTGCGGCAGTCCCGCCGCCGAGAATGGTTGTACCTACGACCACCGTCAGGCCAACGTTTTCGGTTCCGCAACCTGCCACTCCGCCGGTTTCAGCTCCTGCAGGTGTGACTCCTCCACCGCGAGTGAACCCGCCGACACCAGCGCCTCCTGTTGTACAAGCTGCGGCTCCTTCTTCCGTGACACCATCTTCCGCTACAGCATCGCAGACCATCGCTCCAGCAGCCGCGAAACCTGCGGCTCCGATCGTGCCCCAGCGACCTATCGTTGCTCCGCCGCGAATGATTGTCCCGCAGACCGGACCGCGTCCTGTCTACAAGGCGCCGCCCAGGCCGGTTGCACCCGTGGCTCAAGCTGGCGCGGTGAACCGCCCCGTTCCCGGACGTCCGGTGCCGGGTCAACCAATTTTTCAGCGCCCACGCCCAGGTACTGCGGCGCCGGGTGCGCGTCCTCCGTTGCGTCCAGGCGAACGGCGGCCCATGCATCCAACGCGCTCGTCGCCGGCTGGTGCCCGGCCGCTGGGAGTTGGACCGGGAGCGCCTCCGCCGGGTTCGACTCGTCCGGGAAGCCGTCCGGGTGCGCCAGCCCGCAGGCCGGGGCAGCGCTATGTTCCGCGAGGTGTAAAAGAAGGCCCGATGAAGGGCTTCGTTCCGCCGCCGCGCTTGTCGTTGTCGAACGAGCCGCAGCCGATCACACGCAGCATCACTATCACGGAAGGAATCAGCGTCAAGGACCTGGCCGAGAAGCTCGGACTTCGCGCCAAGGACCTCATCGCGCGCCTGCTCGCGCGAGGCGTGTTTGCAACCATCAATCAGACGCTCGACACCGAACTGGCCGGCGAGATGGCGCGTTTCTTCGGAGCGGATACGAATGTAATCACTTTCGAAGAACAGGCCGCCAAGGAAGTCTCCGATGCCGCTGGTGAGGAAGGCGCCGCCAGCGAAGGTGTGCCCCGTCCGCCTGTGGTCACGATCATGGGCCACGTGGATCACGGCAAGACCACGCTGCTGGATTCGATTCGCTCCACCGATGTAGCGGGAGGCGAAGCCGGCGGTATCACGCAGCATATCGGCGCTTACAAAGTCACGATTCAAGACAAGACATCTCCCGCGTTTGGCCGCCAGATTGTGTTTCTGGACACGCCCGGTCACGAAGCGTTTACGCGCATGCGTTCGCGCGGGGCCAAAGCCACGGACATCGTCGTGCTGGTGGTGGCGGCCGATGACGGAGTCATGCCGCAGACGATTGAAGCCATCGACCACGCGCATGCAGCGGAAGTGCCCATCATCGTTGCTGTAAACAAAATCGACAAGCCCGACGCACTGCCGGATCGGGTCAAGAAACAACTTGCGGATCGCGGCCTGATGCCGGAAGACTGGGGCGGCACAACGGTGTTTGTGGACGTCTCGGCCAAGCAGAAAACGAACCTCAACCTGCTGATGGAAATGATCTGTCTGGTGGCGGATCTGCAGGAACTGAAAGCCACGCCTGAGCGGCCGGCTCAGGGAGTTGTGCTCGAAGCCAAACTGGATCGTGGGCGCGGGCCGGTTGCGACCGTTCTTGTGCAGAACGGAACCTTGCGCGCCAGCGATAACTTTGTCGTAGGCAACGTATACGGAAAAGTTCGCGCCATGTTCGATGATCGGGGCAATTCGCTGGAAGTCGCTCCGCCATCGACGCCGGTTGAAATTCTCGGTATGGAAGGCCTGCCCCAAGCGGGTGATCAGTTCGTGGTCGTCGCCGACCGGGAAAAAGCGCGTGGAGTTTCCGAGTATCGCGAGCAGAAGGCCCGCGAAGCCACGCTGGCGAAGAGTTCGCGCGTATCGCTCGAAGGTTTGGCGGAACAGATCAAGACGGCTGGCACGAAGGAACTCAACATAATCTTGAAAGGCGACGTGGGCGGATCGGTCGAAGTGCTGGGCGATCTTCTCGCAAAACTCTCCAACGACAAAGTTCGCTTGAAAGTTCTGCGCTCGGGAGTTGGCGCGATCACCGAGAGCGACGTGCTGCTGGCCTCGGCTTCGAACGCGATCATCATCGGATTCAACGTTCGTCCAGAACGCAAAGCGCAAGAACTTGCGGAACAGGAGAAAGTTGACATCCGCTTGCACTCGATCATTTACGAGCTGCAGGATGAAATCAAGCGCGCCATGATCGGCCTGCTCGAGCCGACCATCAAGGAAACTTATCAGGGTCGCGCCGAAGTGCTGGAAACATTCCGCATCCCCAAAGTCGGCACCATTGCAGGTTGCCGCGTCACAGACGGCCTCATCAAGCGCGACTCCGAGGTCCGCCTGTTGCGCGACAACGTGGTTGTCTTCAAGGGGAAAGTCTCATCATTGCGCCGCTTCAAAGATGACGCCAGCCAGGTCAGCAACGGCATGGAGTGCGGCATCTCCATCGCGAACTACGGCGACATCAAGGCTGGCGACACGATCGAAGCCTTCGTGACCGAGCGCATCGCTGCTGAAGCCATGGCGTAACATTGCCGTTTCGTCTTTGAATGATTGCTTTCCTCACCCTCGAGCTGCGCATTGAAGCCGCGCAGTCGCTCAAGGACAAACGTCAAGTGGTGCGCAGCGTGAAAGACCGGCTGCGCACGCATTTCAATGTCGCGGTCGCGGAATTAGACGCCAGCGGATTGTGGAACCGGGCAACTCTCGGAGTGGTAAGCGTTTCGGACTCGCGAGATTATCTCGATGGATTAATGAAGAACGTGGAACGCCAGGCAACGCGGATTGCGAACAACGGGGGAGCCGATGTCGCCGACTCGTTTGTAGAATTTATGTAACCTGGCCGTCACAATTCGGCCAATCGGCGGCCGCCCCCGCATGAGACGAAAGTACCTAGCAGGCATGTTTAGCATGACGCTCTAAACCGGTTTTTCTGATATTCTCATCCGTTTTACTCCCGAGGAAAAGCAGTGGAGAATCGCGAGCAAAAATATCGCCGGGAACGGCTCGGGGAAGCCCTTCGCGAAGAAGTTGAAACCATCGTCGAAGGCGAACTGGGAGATCCGCGCATCGGCTTGGCTAGCGTGAGCAGCGTGATTCTCGCCGACGACTCACGCTCGGCGAGAATTTACGTGACCGTCGAGGGCGATGACACCGAGGCCGAACGCACGCTGGAAGGCTTGACTGCGGCGGTCGGATTCATCCGCCGCGAGGTGGCCGAACGCCTGCACTTGCGGCGTCCTCCAGAACTGTATTTTCAGTTGGATCGTTCGCAGGTTTACGGCGCGAGGATCGACGAACTGCTGAATCGTACCAGGAAAAGAAAACCGAACAGATAGTTTAGTAGATATGTTGACAGAAGTCCTCAAACACATCGAGCAACGCGATCATTTCCTGCTGACATCGCACGCGCGCCCAGATGGCGACGCGGTGGGATCGGCGATCGCCTGTTCACAAATCCTGCGCGCCATGGGCAAGCGGGCCGACGTGGTGCTGCGCGACGGCGTTCCACGCATTTATCAACCCTTGCCGTTTGCCGACCAGGTGGTGCGCGCACAGCGTGTGAATGGAGACTACGAAGCCGCGATCATCCTCGAGTGCGACAGCATTCAACGCACCCGCCTCGAAGGACTGGAAAATCGGTTCCTCATCAGTATCGATCACCACGTCAGCGGCCGTCCTTTCGCCGATGTCAACTGGATCGATCCCAAGGCCGTTGCCACCGCCGAGATGGTCTACCGCCTGGCACGCGAAGCCGGCGTGAAGATTTCTCCCGAGATTGCAACTTGCCTCTACACGGCGGTCCTCACCGATACCGGCTCTTTCATGTTTGAAGGAACGAATGAGCACACGTTTGCACTGGCTCGCGAACTTGTGCTGGCTGGCGCGGATCCCGCACATTGTGCGCGAAGCGTTTACTTTGGCCACTCCACCGCAAAAATGCGGCTCTTGGGCGCGGCGCTTTCGAACCTGCATCGCGAAGGAGCACTGGCCTGGATTTGGGTCACCAGCGAACAGATGGATCGCATCGGAGCCAAAGAGGAAGACTGTGAAGGGCTGGTGAACTACGCGCTCTCGATCCAGGATGTCGAGGTCGCAGCATTCTTCCGTGAACTGCCGGATGGCAGGTTCCGCGTGAGCCTGCGCAGTAAGGGCCAGCTTAACGTCGCTGCGGTGGCCGAGCAGTTCGGCGGCGGCGGCCACGCGTGTGCGAGCGGCTGCTCGGTGGACGGCCCGTTAACGGCCGCGGTAACCCGGATCACGACTCATCTTCGCGCTCATCCCTCCGTACAATAGTTGTCTATGGATATTTCAATGGCGAGACAGCTGGCTTCTTTTGCCGGCGCGCTGCTCATCCTGGTCGCGTACGCTGGCCATCAGATGAATTGGATGAATCCGCGCGGGGCTTCGTACAACCTCCTGAACGCTCTCGGCTCCGCAATTCTCGGCTATATTGCCTTCCGTCCATTTCAGGTGGGCTTCGTGGTGCTGGAATTTACCTGGGTGTTGATCAGCGTGTATGCGCTGTTCCGTCCGAGGACCGAGGGATGAGAATCGAAAACTTCATTCGATTCGTGGAGATCGGTGTAAATCCGTGTCCGGAGTACCGAGCGTGAATCCGAGATCGCGCACGGATGGACTGCTGCTCGCGGGATTCTGTGGCTTCCTTTTTTTCTTTGGGCTCGCATACTTCGGGTTAGTGGGGGCAGACGAGCCTCGCTATGCGCAAGTCGCCCGCGAGATGCTCGCGCGCCATGACTGGATCACGCCCACACTTGGCGGCAAGGCGTGGCTGGAGAAACCTCCTCTCTACTACTGGCAAGCGATGCTGGCCTACAGCATATTCGGGGTGAGCGACTGGGCTGCTCGTTTGCCGTCTGCCTTCGACGCGACGCTGATGGTCATCGCCGTGTACCTCTTCTTGAAGCGCTTTCGTCCGGGATTCCATCTTGACGGCGCGTTGATGACTGCGTCGGCAGCCGGGGTTATTGGTTTTGCGAGAGCTGCTTCGACCGATATGCCGCTGGCAGCCATGTTCACCATCGCACTGCTGGCATGGTATGCATGGTTCGAAAGCGAATCTCGCGCGTACCTCGCGCTGTCTTATTTTTTTCTGGCTTTGGGCATGCTGGCCAAGGGTCCCGTCGCGCCCGCGTTGGCGGCGGTGATTGTCGTGCTGTTTGCCGTGGCCAAGAAAGATTTGGGCTTGCTCGGAAGAACGCTATGGGTTCCCGGGATACTGGCGTTCGCCGCCGTGGCCTCGCCCTGGTACATCGCGGCGCAAATCAAGAACCCGGAATTTTTCCGCGTCTTCATTCTCGAACACAATTTCGCGCGCTTTGGAACGAACCTCTATCACCACGCCCAGCCGTTCTGGTATTACGGGCCAGTGGTTTTGCTCATTTTGCTTCCCTGGACCATATTCGTGATTGCGGCGCTGGCAGAGATCTTGCGTGTATGGTCGACGGTACGCAGCCGGATGTCTGGTTCGGAGGACGCTCTAAACGTGTTCCTGTTGATCTGGTTGGCGGTTCCGGTTTTGTTCTTTTCGGTTTCACAATCCAAATTGCCGGGATACATTCTCCCGGCACTGCCCGCAGGCACACTTCTCCTGGCCGAATATGTGCGGCGTCGCACGAGCGCCGGCGAGCGTCCGAGTGCCGCTTTAGTGGTTATGCATTCAGTGCTCGCAGCCGCGTTAATCGTGCCTGCACTCATGATCCAGCAAGTCGTGATGCAACACCGACTTTCGTGGGGACAAGGAACCGTCATCTCGCTCATCCTGGCCGTAGCGTTGGCGATCGGAATTGTCTTAACGCTACGCAGCAAGATTGGCCTCGGTGCTCTGCGTTTTGTCACCCTGGTTCCCGTGGTGCTGGTGGTCACAGCTGTACTGCGCCTGGGTGCTCCGGCGCTCGACAGCACGCTCTCCGCACGGCCGTTGTCGAATGAGATCGGTCATCTCGGCGCCTCACCACTGCCGCTGGCGGTGGCGCAGGTTTCACGGCAGACGGAATATGGTCTTGCGTTCTATCGCAACCAGGTCATCTACCGCTACGAATTGGGGCAGATTCCTGGCGGAGAGCATCTCTTGGTGGCTCCGGAGGGATCGCTGCAGGCCATAGCAAAACAAGTCGTGGGCCGCCGGATCTCGCGGCTGGGAAGTTTTGCGCCACAAGGCCTGGATTACTATTGGGTTTCGGCGAAGCCGAACCAATAGCTCTGGCATCCTCGCCGGCTTTTGCTATGAGATCCCGGAAATGCGGGCGCGACGCCGCCACCGTCTCCTGCATCCTTCCAGATACCTCTGTTTGCTTCCCGGCGTGCGAAGCTAATAGACTCGGTTTCGCGTTCGCAACTTGGACGCGCTGCCGAGGCGCAGCCCTCAGGAGCTCCAGGTGGAGATTCTCGATCTCAGGCATTTTTCCTCCGTCGATCTGCGTCCCTTATTGGAGGACGAAATCGGAGCATGGTCGCGCCTGCTTTCCTGGGATTACGGCGCCTCTGCCGACATGATCCTCCGCTACGTCGACGCCAAAATCCTGCCGGGATATGCGGCCATCGATCGCGGACGAGTTTTTGGCTACGCCTTTTTCGTCTACGAGGGAAGCAAAGGCGTGATCGGAGATCTGTTCGTTGCCAACGGCGGCCGCCTACCCGATCCACACGAAGTAGAATCCCGCTTGCTTATCCACGTCATCGAGACTCTGCAACAGTCGCCGGGGATCCATCGCGTTGAATCGCAGTTGCTCATGCACGAGACTGGAGTTGTCTCCCAACCCTTTGCCGCTCAGGGTTTCCAACGTCATGCGCGTCTGTTCATGGTTTTGCCGCTGGCCAGCGCGAAACCTGCGCCGCCCTTGCATCCGGACATCGAACTGCGGAAATGGTCGGAGCAAGACTACCAGCCCGCCGCCGCCGTGATCACGACCGCATATCGCGGCCACGTCGATTCGGAGATCAACGATCAATACCGAACACTCAGCGGCTCGCTGCGGTTTCTGAATAACATTGTTCGTTTCCCAGGATGCGGAACTTTCGATCCCGATTCGTCCTTTGTCGCAGTGCACAAGCGAGCGCGCAACTTGATCGGTCTGATTCTTTGCTCCCGGGTTCGTGACGACGTCGGCCATGTGACCCAGGTTTGTGTGCTTCCCGAATATCGTTCGCACAGAATCGGCGAATCGCTGCTCGCGGCGACAACGGCCAATCTTCGTCAGCGCAAGTTTTCGCTGCTGTCTTTGACTGTCACCGAGGCTAACGTGCGCGCCGTGGAGCTGTATCTACGGCTTGGGTTTGAGACGAAGCGGGTATTCGACGCGTTCGTGTGGGAGGGGTAAATCAGCGCTTAGCAACTGGCAGTAAGCATTCACTCCTGTCGCGAAGCAAGAAGCCCTGAGCAAAGGCCCTCGTTATTCAGAAAGGCTGACGGCCGCTTCTTAGTGCCTCAAGATCCACATCACCCAGCCCGCCACGAATACTCCGCCGACGAACATGGCAAAGCAGTATAAGCCGTAGCGGATTTGTTCCCGAGAGGTGCTGCGCTGAGTAATACCAAAGACCACCGACGCGAAGACCGCGAACAGCACTGCGGCGCTGAAATGGGAAAGTTCCAGGTTCATGGCTTTTTCCCGATCGCGATGTGGTAAGCATCGGCCGCGCTGATGAAATTCAACAGCCCGGCCACGATGATGAACTTCGTTCCGTAGTCGGCGCTGGCGTGCGCAATGGCGCCCTGCCCAAGATCCAGGGCGCGGATCACAATGTAGAGGCCGCCGGCGCCCACGTCGCCCACAAATCCGAGAATGTCGAGAATGTCGCCGCCATTCGGCCGGTACACTCGTCCCTGCATCGCCAGTCCCAGCAGGAACATGATGACGATCGAGCCCATAATCAGCAAGCCACGAATCCAGCGTTTCTGGATCAGGTGGCCAGCGCCGGGAATGAGCCAGCCGACGGCTGGCGCAAGCACCGACATGGAGGTAACAGGAGGCGCAGCTGGCGTCGTTGCTGGTTTACTTGTCGCGGAATTTGCCATTCAGATGATTACGATCTCACGTTGGATTTTACCGGTAACTTCAGCAGCCTTCGGCCGAACCAGCATGTTGACTTCACTGCGCACGCCGAATTCCGGCAAGTAAATGCCAGGCTCAATAGAGAAACAGGAATTGGGCAGGAGTTTGCGCTCGTCGTGAATTTCCAAATCATCCATATTGGCGCCGTTGGAATGAACCTCAGTCCCAATGGAATGTCCGGTGCGATGAATGAAATACTCGCCGAATCCGGCTTTCTTGATGTGATCGCGCGCGGCTTTGTCGACTTCCCACCCTGCCATGGGACGTCCGCTCGCGATTCCATCCAGTACGGCCTTAACGCCGGCATCGCGCGCGTCGCGAACTACGGTAAAGATTTCTCGCATGCGATCCGATGGGGCCTTGCCGACAAAGCCGGTCCAGGTGATGTCGTAATAAACTGCGCCCGGGGTATCTTTCTTGGCCCAGACATCCAGTAGGACGAAATCGCCTTCGCGAATAGGTGCGGAACCTTCGGCTCGAGGCTCGTAGTGCGGATCACCGCTGTGCGCATTCACTCCGACCACGGGCGCATCGTCGGTGACTAAATTCTCTCGCTTAAACGCTTCCAGGAACCACTGCTGAATCTGATGCTCGGTGGTGCCACCGTTACGCACCCGCCGTCCAATCTCTTGAAATGCCGCCGCAGTAATTGCGTCAATTGCATCGCGTGCTGCAAAGTGGGTCTTGATTTGATCTTCCGTCCAGGTCGCTTCGAACTGCGCCACCAGATCGGCCGAGCTGACGACATTCTTTCCCAACCCGCGAATCAGCTCCAGGGTACCGCCGTCGACCATGGAAATCGTAAAGACCAGGTTGTTGGGCGAATACTGCATCGCAATATCGCGGTGCGTCGACAGCAAAACTTTTACCTGATCGAACAGCTCCTGCCAACCAGCGTATTGCAGTTTCTTCCCGGGTAGCGAATCCAGATGGCCGGGCTCGATCTTGTGAACCAGCTTGGTGGGCTCGCCCTGCGCAGGAATCAAGTAGAACCAGCGCCGCGTTACCATCGAATGAGGAGTCAGCCCCAGCACCCGATAGGCAATGGGATCGCGGTGATGATGATCGTAGAAAAGCCACGCGTCCATATTCCGGTCGCGCAGCGCAGACTGAATGGCAGCCAGGTTCATGGGCAAACCACTATTCTAAACAAGTGAGGCGTTTTGAGCGAATCCAAGTCCATGAGTATCTCGTGGAGACGATCCCCTCGGCTGGCGGCCTGCAGACGTAGGGACCGGGTCGATGACCGTCCGGCGGGGTGTCAGCTATGGGGCGGAATAGGCCTTCTGCGCTCCAACGCTCTTGTCATAAATCCAGAGCAGGACTGCCGTGATCAGTCCTAACGCAGTCACTGTCCACCAGATGCGTTCCGGCTGGTGGGTGACTTCGCCGAAGTGATGAACGATAGTCCCGCCAAACCATCCACCAATCAAAGATCCGATTCCAATGGGTAGAAAAGCAAATCCCATGTAGGTGCCCTGCTGTCCGGGAGGCGCGAGCCGGGAAATATATTCGTAGTAGCGGGGCTGTTGCATGATCTCGCCCAGCGCGAGAACGAACAGGGACAGCACAGCGGCCCAGATCGTGGGGCGGAAGGCGAGAATCAGCCACGCCAGCGACGTGATGACGGTGCCCCAAATCACCGCTTGAAATGCTGGAATCTTGCGCGTCACGTAATTCACCACGAGCGTGAGACAGATCACGCTCAGCCCATCGGTGATCAGGATGTACTCGACGTTGGCGTTGGGGTTGATATATGCGTGAATATAGCCCGGCAAGCTTATGTACTGTTGCCAGAACACCACCCAGTATCCCGTGAATAGCACGAGAAACCACATGAACCGGCTGATCCCGGCGAGCACGAGCACGAGAAGCACAATCCATATCCACCAGGGCGCATTGACGTCGGGATAAATCCACGATGCAATGCGCAGCAGCAGCGCGGTCAACAACACGGGCAGAACCAAGCGGTAATTTCCTACCACTACACAAAAATTACGAGAGACTTCGGCGATCGATGGCGGCGGGGTGTCGCCAGGCTTGCGCGGCTCTTTAAAGAACAATAGGACAACGAAGAACATCGCGAAGACGCTGAGGGCAGCTGCGCGGTAAACGTTCTCGACGCCCAGGTGTCGGTGAGCCCATCCCGCGACTAAGGGACCGAGTGCGCCGCCGATGTTGACTAGCGTGTAATAAATTGAGTAGCCAATGGAACGGACATTCTCTTTTGAAGCTCGTGCCGTCGTGCCGACGACGCATGGCTTGACGAGCGAGACACCGAGCGCGGGAAGAATGAGGATGACGCCGACAAACAAACTGATCGGAACCGCATTGCGCACCGGCGCCAGCCAGGGTGCTCCGATCGAACCAATCAGGAAATAGGCGGCTGCCAGAATCAAATACGCGATGGAAAGGGCGCGGCGGAATCCCAGACGGTCTGCGGCGGCTCCGCCGAAGATGGCGAGAAACCAGACCATGCCACCGAAGATCCCGGTCAGGGTTCCAGTCTGTTCAGTGGAGAAATTCAGCCGCTCCTGCAAATACAACGCAAGAGAAGCAAAGGCTCCGTAATAAGAAAGCCGTTCGAAAATTTCGCTGATGTTGGCGACCCAGAACGGCCGCTCGAAACCTGTGCGAATTTCCTGAAAGCGCTCGGAAAAGGTCAAGGACGTCTCCTGCGTGGCACGAAAGGATGCTCCCAAGCCACTTTGAAGCCGAGACAGCCGACGTAAAACTCTGCGGCTTTTTCTACGTCGAACATGCGCAAAATCGGAATCGTGCGATGAATCTCAATTGGCATATGAAAACTTGTCGGCCTACAGAGCCAGCCGTTTCTTAACTTCTTCGCCTGACAATCCGGCAATACGCACCACTTTGTTCCGGCTGCTCGCGCCGGACGCTATGGTAACGGAATAGCGCGGAACCTTCAAAAGGTTTGCGAAGAATTCGATGCAGGCTTCATTGGCACGACCGTCAACCGGAGGCGCAGTCAGAGCGACTTTGAGGCTATGTCCAACTTCTCCTGTGATCGCGTTCTTTTTCGCGCGAGGATGTACTTTGATGGCGAAGGTAACACCTTCCGCAGAATCATGAAACGGAATCATAAGAACAAATTTCCCCACAGAGGCAAAGAATCACAGAGAAACAATCACCACTCTTTTCTTATGGTTTCTCTGCGTCTCTGTGGTGACTAAGGTTTCGATCTTTCGCCGAAAATCGCCGTCCCCACACGCACGCAGGTCGATCCCTCCTCAATTGCTACTTCGAAGTCGTGCGACATGCCCATGGAAAGCGCTTCCATTCCGACTGATGGCAATTTGCGACGCCGCGATTCGATCGCGCAGTTCTCGGAGCTTTTGAAAATATGGGCGAGCCTGTTGCGGATCCTCGGTGAACGGAGGCACCGTCATCAAACCATGAAATTGAAGATGCTCCAAGGTGGGCGCGGCAAGCAAAAGCTCTTCCAGTTCACCTGATTCAGGAGCCAGCCCGCTTTTGGCAGCTTCTCCACCTACATTGACTTCAACTAAAACAATCAATTTCTTCCCTGCGTCGGCCGACGCGTTCAGTTTTTGCGCCAAACGCAGAGAGTCGACCGAGTCGATCGCAGAGAAAAATTCGACTGCCTTCCCCGCCTTGTTGGTCTGGAGGTGGCCGATGAGATGCCACTCGGCGTCGGACAAATCTCGCAGTGCCTCCGCTTTTTCGGCAAATTCCTGTACCCGATTTTCCCCGAACATCCGGAGTCCGGCAACATAGGCTTCCCGAATACGCTCTGCAGGCTGCGTTTTGCTCACCGCCATCAGAGCAATTTCTTCAGCAGCGCGCCCTGCACGCTTGGCTGCATTGGCAATTCGCTCGTGAACCTGGGCAATATTGTTGGTAATTGACATGAAAGCACTAGCCGCAAAGCACCAAAGCTCCACAAGGGAGGCATGGAGTGTGCTTCCCTTAGTGACCTTCGTAGCCTTTTGTGGTAATGGATCTTTTTCGTTAAACCACGCTAGTGGTGTTTTCACATGATCGCGGTCGGCGGAGCTGGCTCATCCGGACTGCCGGCATTGGCCAGCGGAACTTTGATCATCACCGCGATAAGCACGATGAAAGCCAACACCCCAAGAATGTCCGATGGATTTTCGAAAATCACCGGCAGTGGTTTTTGAAATCCGCGGAAGCCCGCAACCACAAGCCCGCAGAGAGCTTCACCGGCGATCAGTCCCGAAGCAGTGAGGACGCCTGCGTTTTCCACCCGAGCTTTCTGAGCGTCGTTAAGGCCGCGGCGGTCGCGCAGTTTATCGGTAACCCAGCGAATAATTCCGCCCGCAAAAATTGCGAATGTGGTTTCCAAAGGAAGATACATGCCGACAGCGAAGAGCATCGGGCTCTTGACTTCGACCATAATGAGCGCGAAACCCATCAAGATTCCGACAATCACCAACGGCCACGCCATGTTGTGATTTACGATTCCCTGCGCCAGCGAAGCCATCAGCCCCGCCTGCGGCGCCGGGAGCTCGCGGCTGCCAAATCCATAAGCTTTATTCAGTACCAGCAGCGGAAAGAACAACACCAGACTCGAAGCGACGACGCCGAAGAGATCGCCCATCTGCATTTTGGCCGGTGTTCCACCCAGAATGTGCCCGACTTTCAAGTCCTGCAACATCTCGCCCGCAACCGCGGAAGATACGCAAACGACAGCCGCCACTCCGAGTACGGCAGCTACACCGCTCATCCCGGAAACGCCGATTGAAACCATCAGGAGCGCAGCGATAATCAGCGTGCACAAGGTCAATCCTGAGATCGGATTGTTTGACGAACCGATCATGCCGACCAGGTTGCCCGATACCGCGGCAAAGAAAAAGCCCAGAATGATCATGACCAGCGCCGCCACCGTACCGCCGCCCAGCATCCCGGTGAAGTAGGTGTAAAGCAGAATCATGCAGACGAATACCACACCCATACCGGCAAACACGATCTTTCCGTTGAGATCGCGGTCCGTACGGCTGGTTGCTGCGTGGGCCGCGGCAGATTTTTTCAAGTCGGCAACTGCGCGCTTCATCCCCAGTCCAAGGCTCTTGCGCATTCGGAAGAGAGTGAACCCTGCGCCGACGAGCATGCCACCAACCGCAATGGGACGTACGATGGAGAACCACACCGCCGTCGCCAGCCCGCCCCACTCCGCAATGCCGGCATTCTCGGGAAGCCCGGCTCGAAGCTGCGGCCCCATGAAGAACAGCAAGAGTGGAACCAGAAGACCCCACGCTACCACGCCGCCGGCGAAGTTCAAGGCCGCGAGGCGCGGTCCAATGATGTAGCCAACGCCAAGATATGCAGGACTGACTGCGGGCGCCGAGAAGGTCGTCATGGCGCCGGTAGCAACCGTAGGCGCGGTCGCGGCGCGTCCCAGTTTCAGGGTCTTTCCAAAACCGCCGACCTGAAACAGAATGTCACGGCTGATGTTGAATAGCTTGATCGATCCCAAAAAATACATCAGAGCGCCAAAGCCCATGTTGGCGAAGAGAATCTTGGCCGCTTTGCTGCCTTGCTGTCCCGCCTTGTGAATTTCTGACGCCGCCACCGACTCAGGGAAAGGAAGATCAGGATCTTCGACCATGACCCGCCGCAGCAGCGTGACGAACAGAATCCCAAGGGTTCCGCCAACTCCCATCAGTGCCACTGACTTCCAGTACGCATCGTGAACGCTGAACGCCGGCCAGGCTCCAGATAATACGAATGCCGGCAAAGTAAAGATCGCCCCGGCCGCAACCGACTCACCAATCGATCCCACGGTTCGGGCAATATTTTCTTCCAGTAGGGACCCCTTCATCAGTTTCAGCAGCGCCATACCGATTACGGCGGCGGGATAAGTCGCGGCGATCGTCATACCGGCCCGCAGCCCAAGGTAGGCATTCGCCGAACCGAGAACCACGGTCATGACCAGTCCGATCATCACGGCACGGAAAGTAAACTCGCGCATCTCCATGTTCGCTGGAACGTATGGTTGATACTTCTTGACGCCCTCGCCGACGGCCGTTTGAGTGCTCATAGATGGGATCCTTGTAAATGGCTCACTGTTTACTCAATATTCCGGGACGGCGCACGTTAACACGCGCGCATCCTGCTTTACAAGTGCGTTCGAGTCTCAGGGTGAAAAATTCTGAGTTCCTCATTCGCGCGACGTCTTCTTCACTGCGAAAAAATAAACCGGATAGCTGATTGCAATCAATATCAAAGTGAAGAGACTATGCCGGATATCGCAGATCACGGACGCAATGAGAAAGCCCGCCGATGCCAGCAGAACCCCACGGGGGAGGTGTCCCATGGATCGGAGTGGGCTTACCGCGATTGTGGCCATTGAGTAAGGGTTGCCGCTCCCCCATAGGATGCGACGTTGCAACCTAACAGGTGCCTGAGCTAAGGAACCTGTTAAAAGAGCCACACAATCACTGCGTAACGGTAAAGACCCGTGCGCTTGTAGCATTACCACCCGAAGTCGTGATCCCGATCTTGCCTGTCTTCGCGCCCGTGGGAACGGTAGCGGTCACTTTCGTGTCAGAGGCGATCTTGAATGCTGTCGCCTGCACTCCTCCGAAAGTAACTCTTGTCGTCTTCGTGAGGCTGTTTCCCGTTATCGTGACAGAAGTTCCGACCGTTCCGCTGGTCGGCGTGAAACTGAGAATCGCAGGCACAATACGAAATGCCTGACTACTGGTAAGCGTGTTTGTCGCCGACTTCACCGTCACCGGACCGCTGATGGCTCCGTTGGGAACCACCGCAGTCATGTAGGTGTCGCTTACCAACGTAAAAGCGGCGGCTTTCCCGTTGAAAAAAACTCCCGTCGTTGCGCTGAGACCTTGGCCCAGGATTTCGACCGTGTTCCCGGTTTTAGCCGCGATGGGCAACAAACTAACGAACGGCTTCAGATTCGCACTGAAACTGAAGAATGTGCCAGCGCCCACCGAACCTCCCCCGTAACTCGCGCCATACATAATCCCGCTTGTGCTCTGCAAGAGGGGGACCTCCGGGTTTGCGCTTTCGGTGCTCTGAAAGTCATGCATAACGGAGAAGCTGCCCGTGGTGGTGATCTGGAACAAGTTTCCGTAGCCATGGGCTCCGCCAGCGAAGCTCAAGCCATAGAGGTTGCCGTCACTGGCTTGGATCAGGCCAGCGTAAGGGTCGGCGCCATTGGTGGTGAAGTTATAAAGCACCGTGTAGGTTCCCGTGGCGGTGACTTTGAAAACCACACCTGAGTTGTCTGTACCACCAGTTTCGGCGGTGCCGTAAAAGGCTCCGTCGGTTCCCTGCACCAGCCCTCCGTACGGATTGGTGCCTTGCGTCTTGAAGCTATAAATCAGCGTTTCTTTACCCTTCGGGGTGACCTTGAAAACTGCACCGTGAGCGCCAGAACCTCCGAGAAGGGTTGTGCCATAAAAATTCCCATCTTTCCCTTCTATGAGCGGAGCGGTTGGGTAATAACCGTGAGAGTTGTCGAATTGATAAATCGTCGTGAGCGTGCCCGTGGATGTGATTCTGTAAATTGTTCCGAAATTGGCAGTACCCCCGAGGGAAGTTGTGCCGTAGAAATTTCCGTCCGTGCCCTGGATGGGTGGCGCGAAAGGATTCTTGCCATCGTTCCCGGTGAAGTTGTACAGCGTGGTTAGCGTTCCACCCGGTGTAATTTTGAAGACGGTGCCATCGTTTCCAGTTCCGCCAGAATAAGTCGTGCCGTAGAAGTTCCCATCCGTCCCGAGCGTCACTCCGCTATAGGAGGCATACCCTTCGGTGTTGGAGAAACTATGCAGCACAGTCATCACACCGTTCGGCGTGATCATGTACACAGCGCCGTGCGCCGTTCCACCGAAGGCCGTCGAACTGTAGAGATTGCCATCGCGCCCTTGCGCTACAGCACCTGAATAGGCGGCGTGCTGAGGATCTCCACTCTTCGATCCGAAATCATAAAGTTCATTGTAGGTTTGCGCAGGCAGAGTGCAGGGCGCAAGTGCGACTGCGAGGATCAACATCGCGAGTTTTGGCCCGAGCGTTAAAGTCTTCATGGAAAGCTCTCCTGAGTACCGTACGACCGGCTTAGGATCAATTCGAGCAGAAACACAGACACCGGTCTCGGCGCCGACCGCGGCGCGGGGACGCCGAGGGCCGAGGACGGCCATGATCCCCCAGGTCATGGTCAAAGTCAAGAAACAAGTGCCGGGAAGGCTCGCTTCAAGGTGCGGGTCCTGGCCGTGGCGGCATTACTCAAGTCAGCCCCTTGGTATTCCCCACGTTGCGCGGGGCTGGCAGCACCGCTATACTGTAGAAGATTCGTCCAGTCGGAGCCCCCGTAGCAGCGGTTGGGCGAGGGAGGATCGTCTTCAGCAGTAGCATCGGGACCCCAATTCGGTCTGCCGGGACTAGGGTTGCTGCTCAGCATAGTCCATCGGTTTCGTGGGTCGGCGGCATCGCCGCAGGCTTGTTTGTCACCTTGTTCCCTTCCGATTGCCGTCTCTGTGGTTCTCCCCTGATCAACATTTCCCGGCTGCCAGTTTGTGAGGAGTGTCTGGCTGCCATCCAGCCGATCGCCGGGGGAGTATGCTCAATCTGCGGCGAACGCATGACGAGCCCGTTCGCATTTTCTGCTGGCGCTGCTGAATTTCCCTCCCTTGAGGCCAGCGCACCTCTCTGCGGCCTGTGCCGCCGTCTGGAGCCTCCTTACGTAAAGGCAACAGCTTACGGAAGCTATGAAAGCGGGCTGCGCGAACTGATCCACCTGTTGAAATATAACCAGGTTCGGCCCGCGGCTGGGGTTTTGGGACGGATGCTGGCCGAAGCCGTTGAAGGTCTCCAGCCGTTTCTTGGCGAGCGCGAAGTTCTGGTCATACCCGTCCCATTGCACTCGAGAAAGCTGCGACAACGCGGATTCAACCAGTCGGAATTGATTGCGCGCGCGGCCCTCAAGCTGAAAACAACGGCGGGACTCGAACTAAGTGCTGGCATGTTGCAACGCTGCCGGGAAACGCGATCGCAGATTGGGCTCTCGCGCCATCAGCGCCGGGAAAACATACGCGGCGCGTTTGTCGTCGCCAGGCCGAGCGAACTCAAGGGACGTGAGGCCCTGGTAGTCGACGATGTATTTACGACCGGTACCACAGTCTCGGAATGTGCGCGGGTTTTGCGTCGCGCGGGAGCCGCGAAAGTTTACGTAGCGACGGTAGCGAGAACCTTGAAAAGCGATGCGCAGCCCGCATTGCAAGTGCTGGAAAGAGCAGCGCCACTAACCATGGCAGCCGCAGGGTGAAGGCAGGGACAGCCGAGGTCGGCTACCTGCAAGTAAAGTCAGGCGAGTGACATGTCGGGGAAGTGGAACAACTCGATGGGAATGAGCCGGGCGCACATGCCGCCTCCCATGATGACGGGCGTTCATTCCGACGGCGAAGGCGGGCAAGTATTGCACGCTCCTGTGCTGGTGCTGAATGCATCCTACGAGCCCATCAATGTTTGCGCCGCCCGGCGTGCGATCGTCCTCGTGCTCAAGGGTATTGCGATGACGGAGGAGGAAAACGGCCACTTCCTGCACGCTGCCCGATGGACCATGCGTTTGCCGTCAGTGATCAGGCTGCTCGAATATCGCCGCATCCCGCACCAGACTCGCGCACTTTCTCGCAAGAATATTTTGTTGCGTGACCGCAATACCTGCCAGTATTGCAGCGAAGTGCTGGCATCGGGAGAACTGACGCTTGACCACGTTGTGCCCCGTTCGCGCGGGGGCGCATCGAGCTGGGAGAATCTGGTGGCATGCTGCCATCGCTGCAATCGCCGCAAGGGCAATCAGTTCCCCGCGGAAGCCGGCATGAAGCTAAACCGCGAACCGCGCGCCTTCAATCTCCACACCAGCCGCCATATCATGCGCCTGATGGGCCGCTCGGATGATAAGTGGCGGAAATATCTCTTCTACTGAGATCGAAAGCCCCGCCTGATACATTTCTAATTGTGTTTCCCGCCGAAGAATACGCACAACGTCTCCAAGCACGTGAGTCGCTCGTCGCCAATTTTGAGAAGCGCCACGTTCGTCTAGGAAATATTCGGCTTCTGGTGGCGCTAGCATCAGCTTTGATGGCGTGGCTTTCTTTCGCCCGACATGTTTTCCCAGTCTGGTGGTTGCTCGCGCCTGCCGTCATATTCATGGGGATAGCGGCTTACCATTCACGCATTCTTAGGGCTCAAAGCCGCGCAGAGCGGGCGGCCACGGTCTATCGCAACGGGCTGGCCCGCATCGAAGATCGCTGGACGGGTTTGGGGCGAAGCGGGGAACGTTTCACCCAACCCCACCATGTTTATGCAGCCGATCTCGACCTGTTTGGCAAGGGCAGCTTGTTCGAACTGCTCTCAGTCGCCCGGACCAACATGGGTGAAGACACGCTCGCGAGATGGCTGCTCTCGCCTTCCGCGGTGGAGCAGATTCGGAGACGGCATGATGCCGTTGCAGAACTTCGCGATCTCCTGGATCTGCGCGAAGACCTGGCCGTCCTCGGCGAAGACGTAGGCGTGGGGGTGCATGCGGAAGCTCTCACGAAATGGGCGGAGTCGCCGAACCGTATGGAGCCGCGCTGGCTCCGGTGGCCGGCTCTTTTGCTTTTCCTGTTGGCGATTCTCGCGGTGACTTCCTGGGTGGCGTGGGGAATCGCATCGCCACTGATCATTGTCATCCTGGCCGAAGCCGTTGTTTGGTATCGTTTGCGACATCAGCTGGACACCGCTCTACACGGCGCCGAGCACGCACTCCGGGATTTGGACTTGCTATCCGGTGTGCTGGCGCGACTCGAAAGACAGACCTTCCAAACCCCACCCTTGCAGGCGCTGCAACAGCAGCTCAGGTCACATCAGCTTCCGGGTTCCGCGGCGATTGCATGTCTCCGAACCATTGGGGACTTAATTGACTCGCGCGACAACCTAATCCTGCGCGTGTTGGACGTGCCACTAATGTACTCGGTGCAGGTCGGCTTCTTGGCGGAACGATGGCGTCAGGCACATGGCAGCGCCATCCGCCCGTGGTTGAATGCCATCGGAGAAATCGAGGCCTTGATTTCCTTGGCGACCTACAGCTATGAGCACCCCGCCGATCCGTTTCCCGAATTCATCGACGGCTCGCCGTATTTCGATGCCGAAGGGCTCGGCCATCCCCTCATCGCGGCGCCAACCTGCGTACGCAATGACCTGAGCTTGGGAGCCGAAACCCGCACCATGCTGGTGAGTGGTTCGAATATGTCCGGCAAGAGCACGCTTCTGCGCGCGGTCGGAATCAATCTGGTGCTCGCCATGGCGGGTGCGCCTGTCCGGGCACACCGTCTGCGCCTCACTCCGCTCCAAGCCGTGGCCAGCATACGCGTCAACGATTCCCTGCAGGAGGGCAGTTCCCGGTTCTATGCGGAGATCACCCGCCTGCGCGAGATTTTCGATCTGGCAGATGGAAATCCGCCGTTACTGTTTCTGCTGGATGAACTGCTGCAAGGCACAAACTCGAATGATCGCCGCATTGGAGCGGAAGGCATTGTCCGTGCTCTGATGGAGCGCGGCGCAATTGGGCTGGTAAGCACACATGACCTGGCGCTGACCGACATCGGTGGTCCTCTCAATGGTCATCTTCGTAATGTCCATTTCCAGGACGAAATTGAGAACGGCAAGATGCGGTTCGACTACAAGTTGCGGGAAGGCGTCGTAACCAAAAGCAATGGGCTGGAACTCATGCGGTCAATCGGCCTCGACGTCTAACAAACCAGACCGATTTCATCCCAAATAGATCCTGGAAGCGGCAAATCGCAGGCATTGACTATTTTGGCTGCGGTGGTGCCTGCGGCTGTGTTGATTGATCCGGCTTGGCATTTTTGTCCGCCTCACCCTTCTGCACTTCTTTGCCGTCAAACGTGATCTTCACATTCGATCCGAACCGCTTGTAGTTTTCGTATTTCACAATTTCTCGAATGTGAATGTCCCCGGTCGAAAAGTGCAGCTGGTCATCGGCCTTGGTGTAAGTGGGAAACCAATACTTACCGTCGATCTGTTCGCGCCAGGTTGTGAATTTTGGATAGAGATGTTCGTCGCCTTTCCCCTTCTTGCTCGCGTGGGTGTCAGGCACGGTTTTTCCGAATGTCTTGACAATCTGAAAGTCGTGGTCGTCGACCCAAATGCGCCCTTCGAAGTAGCGCTTCTTACCGACTATCTCCTTGGGAGCGATGTCGAAGACGTAGCAGTGCAATTCGTCTTCCTGCTGTTGCCCGACGTAAAGGATGTTGTACTCGGGGAGCTCGTCGCTGGTTAGCACGAACGGCAAGCGCCGGCGGATGTCGTCAAAATCCCCCTGGTCCATGGACAAGCCGCCATTTTCCAGCGAGGACTGCGGGGCAAAGACAACATTCTCGATCCGTTTTCCCTGATCGTCGAAAACCACGTCAAACACCTGCCGGTATTCGCCCTTGGGCGTGTTGCCATCTAAAGCCTGCACTTTCACGTCCTGCCGATAGGTGTACTGATCGCGCGCCTCTTTGAATTCCTTTTCTTTGGCTGCGAAATGCTGAATGATTTCTTCGGCCGTGACCCCTTTGGGCTGTGCGGGATCGAGCGGACCTTCGTCGGCGAAAGCGTTGAGGGAGATCGCGCCCAGTACCAGCAAGATGGCAAGCCGCTTGAATTTCATAAGTTCTAGTGTAACGAAAGAGAGCCCTGAAAACCTGTCAGGTTAGATTCCGATCGCCTAGCCCGGAGTTGCCGGGCAGTTTTGTCCTCAACCGTGTTTCGACGTTAAAGTCCCAATCGAGCGGCCAAGTCCTTACTACCTTTAACCTTGCTGTCACGCCGACGTTGTAAGATGACGGGGAGGATCCATGCCCCCCACGCCGCGCGTCCCAGCGCCGTCAGTTGCCGCTTCGATCCAGCACGAGATCGCACGCTTGGCTGCGCTGCCGGAAACCCGAACCGCCTTTGCCTGGCTACGCGCACAGGAGCCCCAATTCGCCGATTGGCAGCTCGAGATGGCGCGCATACCCGCGCCTCCTTTTGGCGAGGTGGCGCGCGGAGCTTGGCTTCAGGAACGCTTTACGGCGTTGGGGCTCAAAGATGTCCATGTCGACGAGGTGGGCAATGTTTTTGGCATATCGCACGCCGCGGCGAAGCGTGACCCTGCCAAGTATGTAGCCCTCAGCGCCCACATCGACACCGTATTTCCGGCCGGAACTCCGCTCAACATACGGCAGCAAGGTAGCCGGCTCTACGGCCCTGGAGTCTCCGACAACGGAGCCGGAACGGCCGCTCTGCTGGCCGTTGCCGCGGCTCTGCGTGTCGCGAAGTTCGCGCTTTCCACGCCCATCGTCTTCATCGGGAATGTCGGCGAAGAAGGCGAAGGCGACCTGCGCGGCATGCGCCACCTGTTTGCTCATCCTCAGTGGCAAGACGCGATCCTCTACAGTCTGGTTCTGGACGGAGCCGGCTGCGACACCATTGTGGCCGAAGCTTTGGGCAGCCGCCGCTTCGAAGTCATCGTCCGCGGACCAGGTGGGCATTCCTGGAGCGACTTCGGCATGCCGAACCCCATCCTTGCTCTGGCGCGCGCTATCCAGACCTTTTCGCAGACCTCGCTGCCGACGTCACCAAAGACCACTTTCAATGTTGGGGTGATACGCGGCGGGACTTCCGTTAACTCTATTCCCGAATCGGCCAGTATGCGTGTCGACACGCGCTCTACTTCGATGGCTGAGATGGAGCGGCTGGAAGCCTCTCTACGCATCGCGCTCGATCGCGCGATCGAAGCTGAGTCGAAAGACAGCGAGCGGCGCACCGCATCACTGCGGCGAGCGGCATCCGGATCGTCCGCCGGACTTAGCAGCGAAGTCGTGCCGATTGGGAATCGTCCTGCTGGCGAACTCGATGCCGACGCGCGAATCCTGAAAGTGATTCGCGCCGTAGATGCGCAGCTGGGCAATGCTGCCCAAATTCAGCGTGCTTCGACTGACGCGAATATCCCCTTGTCCCTGGGCCGCGAAGCCATTGCCATAGGAGGCGGCGGCGTGGGTGGAGGAGCGCACACCTTGCAAGAATGGTTCGATTGCAGCGGTCGCGATCTCGGCCTTAAACGCATCCTGCTGACGCTGCTGGCGCTCGCTGGCGTGGCGGAATGATCGTTGCTTCGGAATGTCTTATTCGACAGTTTTTCTAGAAACCTGCCTTCCGCAGCCGGAACGGAATCATCACTACTGCTTGCAGCGCCACGGCTTCTCCGTTCTTAGTCGCAGGTCGGAACTTCCAACGCGACATAGCCGCGCTGGCGTACTGATCCAGACGATCATCCACACCTTGCAGAACATGCACTTCGCTTACCGAGCCATCGCTGCGAATTAGAGCCGATAGCGTGACCGTGCCCTGCACATTCTGCCGCATTAATTCGATCGGGTATCCGGGATCGACCGCCTGAGTGGCTACAGGAGCGACCAGTTCTCCCGGAGCATCGCCTTCCTTCAGTTCCGCAAAGTGCATGACCCAGCTTCCACCGGCAGAGTTAAGGTTGGGCACATTCAGGGTCATCGAATAGGACTTCCTTCCGCCAAAGACCCGCCGTTCAAGCTCACTCATGGCATTGGTTGGAAGGTCTGAGCGTCGTGGAATAGAACTCACTCGCGGCGGCATAGCGCTCGCCAGCAGTCGCGAGTTATCGGAAGGGAATGTTTTCGACGCGCCCGCTCCCGGAGAGCCAGCAATCGCCGCCTTACCTTCTCCCTTAGGACTAGCCCCGACCATCAGCCCAGGCGGGACCCCGTTTGCATTGTTTCCCGAGCCCACCCCACTCGCCGCGCGACGATTGTCACCCGGAATATCCGGCGTTCCAGCTGCTCCGGGTTTCCCTTCGGGAGTTGCCGCAAAGGTTCCCCGCCGATTGCCTGCAGGAACATCGATCGGACCTCCGGGCGCCACGGGATGCAGGTTCAAGGCGACCAACCTTCCATCCTTTGCGTCTCCGCGCTCTTGGAATACAGGCGCCGGCGGTACGACTGCCGTGCCACTCCCGATCGAGGCCACACTTCCTAAAGCGCGCTGTTCCTCCACGGGCAATTGCGGCGCCGGCGCCACAACTTGCATATGACCAATATTGATGTCGGACAGTCGAGAAGCAGCGTTTTCGATCTGCGGCGCTGGGGCAATCGCGGCTTCGGCGAGGGAAGGGGCACGATTCATCTCGGTCTGCCGGGTATCCACAGGCGGAGCAACCACCGAGGTGGGCAAGGCCGGTAATTTTACGTCCGAGACTGCACTCGCAGTGACCGCGAGAGGAATCGTCGGTTGAGGACGTGCCCATGCGACGACGTTCGGCAAAGGCACATCACGACTCAACTTCAGCTTTGGAGGAGCAACCACGGTTTGCGTGCGATTATCCGCCTCCGGCGGCACGGAAATGATCGGCTGTGCGGCGTGCTCGGGTTCTCCCTTTCTCTGTAGGTGGATCGAAGTTCCGCCAGTATTGAGTGGTGGCAGGTAATCGGACGCATCGTAATAGACGACATCCGAATGATTAAAGACCGGCCGTTGGACGATCGGTGCTCGATGTGGCCAGAACTGTGCCCAGCCACATAAAGCGGCAATAACTACAACCTGGGCGAACGACGATTGCGCGAACCTCCGCCAAGGCAGCGGTGTTGCGACAAAAACGTCCGGCCAGAAGTCTGCGGGCCGCGAAACGACTTGAAGGAGCGCTTTCTCCTCAGGCCTGAACAAGTCCGCGAAGTTACGGAAGAAAACCTTGTGCCAGGGTTCGAGAACGATCAGCAAGGCGGGAGGCGCCACCCGGGTCGGCTTGCGTTTGCGCGTGGTTTCTATAAGCAGCAGACCCTGTTTCATACCCAGCTTGAGCGGCGGCAACGTTCTTTAATTATAGCTGCGACACGTGATTGGGCGGCTCATTTCGGACGTTCTGGCAAGCGATTTCCATGCTCTAATACCGATATGAAACTGTCGGCTTTTCTTTCCGTTGCCCTCCTGGCGTGCACCGCGTTGTCTGCCGGACAAAATCCATCCCAACCGGCTGCCAAGCCTTCGGACGACTACTCCGGCATGTACAGCTTTCTACGCGAGGGCGAATTCGTGCAGCTCACGGTTGAAGAGGATGGTCGCGTCACGGGTTTCGTCTCGCGTTTCGGCGACTCCGACAGCGATCGTGGGGCGTTCCTCGACCACTTCTTCAAACAAGCCAAGCTCGACGGAAATCAACTCACGTTCACAACCGACACCGTCCACGGTGTGTGGTACGAGTTCAACGGAACCATCGAGCGGGGCGAAGGCAAGTCTGCAACGGAAGAAGCCTATTACGTTTTAAAAGGCAAACTCACTGAAGACCGCTCGGATGCGGACAAGAAAGTCACCTCCACGCCCCGCCAGGTGATATTTAAGTCTTTCCCGAAAAATCCGAACGGCGCTGAGTTTCAAAGAAAATGACGACAATTTGCCGCCCTGCGAATTGTTTCAATCTGGTTACAATCAGGGCAATATTGTGACGTCGCGGCTACAATGTTGGTGTGAGACCTAGCATCTATTTGGTTGAGGACGATCCTGATATATCACGCCTGGTGCGTCATCACCTCGAAGGCGCGGGCTTTGGTGTGAAAGTCTTTCCCACCGGAAACAACGTGGTCGCAGAGTCAGAACGCCAGCGTCCCACGCTTTTTATTCTCGACATCATGGTGCCCGGAAAAGACGGCCTCGAACTCTGCCGGCAAATCCGGGAGAGGCAGACGCTAGCTTCGACGCCAGTCATTTTTCTGACGGCGAAAAGTGGGGAGGCCGACCGCATTCTTGGACTGGAACTCGGGGCCGATGACTATATTCCCAAGCCTTTTAGCCCTCGGGAATTGGTCGCGAGGGTCAAGGCAGTATTGCGGCGTTTCGAGCGGCCGCTCTCGCAATCTCCGCTGCGGGTCGGTGAAATTGAAATCGATCCTGGAGCCATGACACTCACTGTGGGCGGACAGCTTGTCGGCACCACTGCCACCGAGTTTCGTCTGCTCGATTATTTCGCACGTCACGTCGGGCGCGTTTTCACCCGCGACCAGTTGCTTGATTCCGTGTGGCGCGACACGGCTTATGTTACGCCGCGGTCGGTGGACGTCTATGTGCGCCGTATTCGCGAAAAAATCGAACCTGATCCCGAAGACCCGCGCTATCTGAAAACTGTGCGGGGAGCGGGTTATCGTTTCGAGGCCCCCAAGTGAGAAAGCGGATTTTTTTCCGCCTGCTTGCCTGTTTCATGTTGGTGATTGTAGCGACCACGGTGACGCTGGGTTTTTCTATCCGGCGTGCGTGGGGAAGTTCACTGGAACGGGAAATCGAGCGGAACCTGCGGCAGAAAGCGGTCATGCTCGCGAATCGTGTGAACAGCGACCGCGGACATGACTTGCAAGAGATCGCCGCGCAGGAGGGTCAGGCAGCCGGGGCACGGGCCACGATTATCGATCTCACCGGCAAAGTTCTTGCCGACTCGCAAGTTGCCGCTTCAACGCTGGAGAACGATTCGGGTGGCGCCTGAGTTTGCTGCGGCACTCAAAGGGGCAGTCGGAAGCGATACCCGCACTAATCCAACTCTGGGGATCCGATTCCTATACGTAGCTGTTCCCATCACCGGGGGCGCGGCACGCCTGGCTTATCCACTTTCCGATGTTGAAACGGCGATTTCTCAGGTTCGAAGTACGCTATTGCTGGGCGCAGCGCTCGCATTCGTGATGGCCTTGCTCCTGGCGGCGTTCCTGGGACAACTCACAGCGCGCCGATTGGAACGGATTGTGCAGTTTGCCAGCCGAATTGCAGCGGGTGAACTCACCGCGCGAATTGCCGACAATTCCGGAGATGAAATCGGGCAAGTCGCCGGCGCTCTCGACAAAGCCGCCCGCCACGTAGAAGACAACTTCGCCGCACTCCGTACCAGCCAGCGCCAGCTTGAAACCCTCCTGAACAGCATGGAAGATGCGGTCATCGCTGTCGGCGCTGACGAACGCGTGCAGTGGGCCAACCAAAGCATGGACGCACTGGCTCCCCAGCGAACGCGACTGAATGCTCCGGTTGTCGAGACCATTCGTGACCCGGACTTTCTGCGCGCCGTGCGCGGTGCGAGCGTGTTGCGCTCGGTCATGACCACACGCGCCACTTCCATTGCACCGTCGCGGACGTTTGATGTGACCGCTGCTCCCCTGCCCGGAGGGGGCGCCGTTGCAGTTCTGCGCGACTTGACTGAAACGGAGCGTGTGGAGAAAACCCGGCGCGATTTCATTGCCAACGTTTCGCATGAGCTGCGAACGCCACTCACGTCGATCCAGGGCTATGCGGAAACATTGCTCGACAGTTCGCCGGAGAACAACCATCCACGGGAGTTTCTGGAAATTATTCGCAAAAATGCACACCGCATGTCGCGACTTACCGAGGATCTGCTGACCTTGGCCAGGGTGGAATCGGGCGAGCAACGCTTCGACATTCAGCCAGTAGTGGCGGCAGAACTTCTCCAGGAAGCGGTGCAGAACTTCCGCGAACTGGCGCGCGCCCATGGCATCGAGTTGGTGGTTGAAGACGCGACGACGGACCTGGTGAGTGCGGATCGCGAGGCTATCCATCAGATTTTTTCGAACCTCATCGACAATGCCCTGAAGTACGCTTCAACCGGCGGGCGGTTGATTCTGGGTGCGCGGCGTGTCGAGAGCGGAGTCGAATTTTATGTACGCGATTTTGGCCCCGGAATTCCGTCGGAGCATCTGCCGCGTTTGTTCGAGCGCTTCTATCGGGTGGACAAGGCCCGCTCTCGGGAGTCGGGTGGCACCGGGCTAGGGCTGGCGATTGCCAAACACATCGTGTTGGCGCATGATGGCACGATTCGTGCCGAAAGTGAATTGAATCACGGCTCGATGTTCTTGTTTACGTTGCCGCTGGCAACGGAAGCTTCGCCGGCGGCTCCATGAGGGACGCGAGAACCTGAATTTACAAGCTTTTAACAATGTATTGAAGTCGCAGCACCTATGCTTGTGCTGTGATCGCAAATTCAAGGCGGCGACGACGACGGCCCAGTGTATGCGGTCCGACATTCCGTAAGCCAAGGCAAATTCTGATGAGTGCTGCCGCAGCAAATTTACCGGCTCCCGAACCAGCGCACTCCTACCTCGTGAAACGCACGATCGAAGCTTGCGCTCTCGCGAAAGATGCGGCCGCAGCTGCCGCTGAGGGCATCGCCACTGGATCGGCTGCACTGCTCGATTCGATTCGAGCGCGCGAGAAGCAACTCGACACTCTGGATCGTGAAATCGACGACGGCGTGACCCTCGCCATCACGCAAGTGAGCGGAACCGAAGCACGGGAATTGCTGGCCTGCATGAAGTTTATGATCAGCCTGGAGCGCATCGGCGATCTGCTGCTCAGTTTTGCCAGCAGTGCGCAAGTCGCCGGGCCGCGTCTCGATCCGCAGGACACACGCGACCTCACGCACATGGCGACGGTGCTGGAAAAAATGCTGGCCGACGTAGGCGGGGCATTTTCTGCCCGCGACGTAAAAAAAGCTGTCGATGTGCTGCGCTCAGATGCGGAAATGGATCGCCTGCGCAATTTGATCTTCTTGCGGCACATCGAGAATCCTGAAGGCTTACAGCGCCACGCCAGCCTGCAAGTCATCTTTATGACCCAATCGCTGGAGCGTGCAGGAGATCACGCCAAGAATCTCGCCGAAGAAGTCTGCCACTTCGTAAGCGGCCACACCATCCGCCACGTGATGATGACTTACGACAAGCCGATCGAGCAGATGTTCCTGGATTGGCTCCGCCAGCGTGAAGAGCATCGCTGACGTGGGCCTTTAGGAACCCGAAGTAAATCCCGGTGTCTGGCTCGGCTCCAGTCCTGTTACCTCTTCTTTTCGATGATCGCGGTTAGAATGGGTTCACCTAACGCGCATGAGGAGGATTTGTGCTCGCCAACAAACTGACGGCAGTAGTTTTGATAAGCATCGCGGGAATTGCAGTGGCACAGACCACGCCGAGCAGGTCGTGAAATATCACGCGACTATCAACGATGTGAAATACGTCTACGCTTCGGTTCCTCCCGTGGCTCGCTTGAACCCCGGCGATATTCTTGACACCAACACGCTGGACTGCTTCGGCAACGCTATCCAGAAGCCTGGAGACACGCTCAGCATGGCCAAGGGTGACAATCCGCTCACCGGCCCGTTTTATATCGAAGGCGCGGAGCCGGGCGACACATTGGCCGTGAAGTTTCTTGAGCTGAACGTCGACGGCGATCAGGGTATAGGAGCTATTGCCTCCGGATTTGGCGCGCTTAATGAGACCAATTACACGCCCATGCTGCACACGCCATTGCCGGAAAAAATCTGGTTCTACCCCATCGATCACGCCGCCAACACCGCCACCTTCCAGGCGCTGGATTCAAAGTTTACGGTGAAGATTCCGCTGCATCCTTTTTTCGGTTGTATTGGCGTTGCTCCAGCCGGAGGCGAGGCGCGCAGTTCGATTGTTCCGGCCGAGTTCGGCGGCAACATGGATTCTCCAGAAGCCAGCGTAGGCAATACCGTCTATTTTCCGGTGAACGTTCCGGGAGGCCTTTTGTATCTGGGCGACGGGCACGCAGCCATGGGCGACGGCGAGATTGCCGGAAGCGCGATTGAAGTGCCTCTACGGGCGCGGGTTCAGGTGAATGTCATCAAGGGGCGGAAGATCAACTGGCCGCAGTTCGAAAACGAAGACGCGATCATGACCGTCGGAGCATATCGTCCGCTTGACGATTGCCTGCGCATCGCCTTCACCGAACTAGTTGCGTGGATCCATCAAGACTACGGCTTGTCCGAACTGGACTCCTACGAGTTGCTCTCGAAAGTGGCCAAGATCCATCTGAATGAAATGGTCGACCCAAATTATGTAGTCGTGGCGTCAATCGAAAAGAAATACCTGCCGCCGAAAAAGAAATAGTCATCCAGGTCACGGGTCTCTGTGTCCTCTGGTGGTAAATCGTTTTGATTTTTCGCCACTTACTGCACGGGAACCAGACCGCGGCGGTAACCTACCTCCGCAAAACTGTGCTTGCATCGCGCCGCACTCCATTGATAATGGATGATACGGAATAATCTTGGACCACTACTCCATCGTCGATTCAACAGCGAACGACATGCCAAGTTCCGCCTTGCCCGATTCCACTCCGACAGCAGACTCAACTTGGGCGACGCGGGCGCGCTTTGCCGGAGACGAGGGCGGCAAATCGCTTGCCGACATGGCACAGCGTGATTTGGAAGCAGCGCTCCAGTTGCTGGCCGAGCGCGCGCAATATATTACGGGCGCGTCGGGCGCGGCGATCGCGCTTCTCGAAAACGACGAAATGATTTGCCGCGCCAGCGCGGGCCCTTCGGCTCCGGAGCTGGGCGCTGAGGTGCAAGTGAAAACCGGCCTCACCGGCGAGAGCGTGCGCACTCGCCAGGTTCTGCGCTGCGATGACGCGGAAACCGATTCACGGGTCAACCGGGAGAGTTGCCGTTCGCTCGGCATTCGGTCGGTGATGGTCATGCCGCTCATTCGAGATGAGGCTGTTCTCGGCGTATTCGAGCTGATGGCCGACCGGCCTCAAGCTTTCGAGGAGCGTGACATCACCGCTCTCGAGCGTTTGGCAGAGATGGTGCTTACTGGGCTGGACCACGCCGACGCAGCCAAGCGCGCGCAGCAAGAGATTGCAGCGAAAAATGCAGAAGCTGTAGCAAAACAAAAGGAACCGGAACCAGCAGTCGTCGGTAGCGACAGTAGCAGCAAAAGAGGAAGCCGTGCCCGCGATTCCGACTCCGACGGCCGCTCCCGCAGAGCCCGTCGTGATCAAAGCCGTCGAGCCCAAATCCCAAACCCTGGACAAGATTCGAAAATGCGAAGCTTGCGGGTTCCCCGTTTCTGAAGGCCGGACCCTGTGTCTGGATTGCGAAGCAGCCCGCGCCTCAGGCGAAAGTGCTGCCATGACAGCCGACAATGATGCGCCAGCTTTTCTCTCACACTTCGGAGATCAGGGCCGCAAGCAAAACTGGTTGCAGGCCCACTTCTACACCATCGGAACGATCCTGATGGTCGCACTCACGCTCGTGCTGCTCGCGTTGCGCATGCGCTAGTCGGTCTTGCTGCGATCAGCGTTCGAACGTCCCCACAAAAGCGCTGCGCCTGCCGTGGGACTCCCAATCAACCTGCAGTCCCGGCCCGCGATATGAGTCGGTGAGAGCGACAGCTGGCATGGAGTGGGTCAAGCGCGTCAGCGGCGGATAAAACGTCACTTCGTTCCCGCAGATATGATCTCTGTCGTTCATCGGGCGCGTCGATACCGTGGCGAACTGACCGGCGCGTAAAAACGCGACTCCGTGATGCAACGGATTCACCGCCAGTTCAACCGGAGCCGCTATCACCTGCTGCGTGTGACGCAGCAGCTCTCCGCCCATTTGTTGAGCGAAGGCCACTAGAGCCAATCGCTGTTGCGGGTTCGCCTGATCATCCACAATGATGACATTCTGCGCGGGATACGGATTCGCGTAAGGATCGCCGAGGGTCGCTTGGGCGTGAACCGCGGCGGCGACAGTCAACCCGTCCAACGAGATCCCTTGCCAGGTTCCGCTCTGAACATGCCACGCGAGAATCGCCTCGCGTCCCACCAGGTTCACCTCGCCATTGGCGAAACATTGACCGGTGTAAACATCCGCGCTGCGAGTCTCGACGTAATCGCCATGAATCTGCTGAGAAACCGCCAGAGTTGAAAATGCCAGAGGTGACGCAAACAGAAGTCCTAACAACAGGTATCGCATAACTACCTCACTGCCTTGCCTGTACGTTAGCACAGTGGCGGAAGCTCGCCAACGGGTCAGGGAACGGGATTTTCGCGACAATCTTCGGCCATCATCTGCGGAACAGTCACGAATTGGAAACCCTCGGATTTGTAGCGAGCTATCAAGTGATCCGTGGCGATAACGGTCTGCGATCGGTCCGCGCCAAATGCGGCGTGACTGCCGTCGTGAAGCAGGACTACATTGCCACCCCGAATCTTGCGGGTAACCTTGTCTTCTACGTACTCGGCGGGCTTGCCTCGCCAGTCCCAACCGGTAACATTCCACATTACGGACTCTAGTCCCAGGGAACGAGCGGCTCGCAAGGTTGCTGGGCGCCGCCCTCCGAACGGCGGACGAAACAGGCGCGAATGTTCTCCTACCGCATCAGTGAGCGCCCGTTCGCATTCTTGCAACTGGGCAAGCGTTTCCTGAGCTGAGGCGAATATCAAGTTGGGATGGGAAAAAGTATGATTGCCGATGACGTGGCCCTGGCGCGCCAATGCTTGTGCAATATCCGGACGCTGCTTCACGTAGCGTCCTATCAAAAAGAACGTGGCTCGCACATCATGCTTCGCGAGAACTTCCAAAAGGCGAAACGTGTGGGGATCGTTAGGACCGTCGTCGTAAGTCAGGGCGATTTGTTTTGAGCCCCGTTTCAGTCCGGTGAATGTCCGGCCATACCATTGCCCCGTCGGCGCCATTGACTGGTAGCCAGCGCTTACTGCGGCCAGGAACGCTCCACCGGCGAGATAGGGGATCATGCTGCGGCGATTGTAATCGTGCTCAGGTCTATTCACCACAGAGGCAGAGATTCACCGAGAAAAAACTGCTTTGAAAAACTCACAGCTGGCTAGCGCTTGGGTGCGAGCAGGGTCACAGCGTCGGGAACCATCGTGATGGATGCGGGCAATGTCCCCAACAGTTCTCCGTCGGCTTCGACGAAGATGCGTGACCGAGCTCCAGCGTTCACTTGTGGATCTTTGCAGATTACGCTGGAACAGTGGGCCAGTTCGATCCCAGGAACGGTCCATTGCGCGCCGAAAATCCCCCGCATCACGTAGCGCAGATATGCGATCCGGCTGCGGGTGCGGAAGAACACGGCACGGAAGTCATCGCGCTCAAGCGATGCGCCGGGGGCCAGTTCTCGCAACACCCCTCCGAAGTCACGGATGCGCACCGCTAATAACTGCGAAACCTGCACTCGACTGGCTGGATCGGCAACTTCCACCTCAAAGTTTTCCATCTTGTGGGTCATCCATAGATAAGTCGCCTTGGCGACATACGCGGCCATACCCAGATGGCGTTTCGCCGTCGGATTCAGTTTGTAGAAGAGCTCGGCGTCCACACCGATGCCGACCGCGACGGTGAAATATCGTGAGGCTGGCTTGCCAGCGAAATCGGCGTATTCGATGCGGCCCACCGCAATGCGGCGAGGATTCGCGTTGAGCGCCGCCCGAGCTGCATCCGTGCTAGTGCATGGCAACCCGAGATCATGCGCGAGCGAATTCGCCGTTCCCAATGGGATGATGCCCAACGCGACATTGGTGCCGACCAAGCCTTGCAAGACGTCGTGAATCGTGCCGTCGCCACCGCATGCAAACATCGTGTCGCAACCGTCCGCAATCGCTTGCCGCACTTGATCCGCCGTGCCGGAAGCGGCTTGCGTGGCTGCGGCAGAGGCTTCCACTCCCGCCGCGCGCAGGACGGCCAGAACTGCCTCCACGTCGGCAAGACGACGTCGGCGTCGACGGCCCGAATGCGGGTTGTAGAGAAGAAGCGCCTTGCGCATGGATTCAGGTGGATTGTACTGGAACCGGATAACCAGGCGTCGACACCCGTGCAACTCCAGTTAGAGATTGGCGCAAAGTCGAGGGGGTTGCGGTCGGTTATTTCCCGCGCGTTCCCCACTCCCACATGCCGAACATTGCCTTCTGCGGCAATGGGTGGCCGACTTGTCGTGCGAGCATGCAGACTTGGCCACGATGATGCGCATCGTGGGCTATCAGATATCCGAAGAATCCGGCGACGTCGGGGCGAAATCCTTTCACGCGCCCGTCGCTCTCCAGAGCGGCCTTGAGCACGGCGCTGAGTGCGTCACGGCTCAGTTCCAGAGCCTTCGCTGCCTGCGCCGGAGTCACGCTAGTGCGGTCGAGCTGCTCGGGAATCCTGCTTCCTTTGGCTGCAGCTTTGAGCCACATCACGCGGACGTTGTGCATATGAGCTATGACGGCAGCGATTGTCCGACCTTTGCCCGCCGGCGGCTCGGCACGCCAGGCTTCGGCCGGCATATTTTCGATCATGTATTGGTTGATGTGGTCGTTGGTGTCGAAAGAAGTCAGCAAAGCTTGCTGAAGTGAGAACTCAACAGACGCGGCTTTGGGCATCGGTAGGCTCCGCGAAGATGGGCCATAGAATACAGCAGTGCGAACTATCGCGTCAGCTCACCCTTTTGAATGCAGTACACATGGTGTGGGATTTTCCGCCACATCAGTTCCTTCCACAGTGTCATCCCTATTTTTTCGGCAACGCGGCAGGAGGGCCGATTCTCCGGTCGAATCAGCGAAATCAACCGATCGGCTTCGAGTCGCGAGAATCCGTAATCTCGACAGGCGCGCGCGGCTTCTGGAGCGTAGCCTCGACCCCAGTGATCGCGGCGCACATGGTATCCAATTTCAATCTCATCCACTCCGTCGACACTCTGGCGCACCAATCCGCAGTCACCGATTAGTTCAGCAGTTGAGTTCAACAGCATGGCCCAAAGACCGAAGCCGTCTTTCTCATAGCGGACGCGGTTGCGCTCGATCCAATCGGTGACGCCGACACGATCGTACGGTGCCGGGTAGTAGCGCATGGTCTCCGAGTCAGAGAGAACCTTCGCGAGGGCATCAGTGTCCTCAGGCTCGAACTCGCGCAGGGTGAGTCGAGGAGTTTGGAAAATCGTCATGGCAGGACAGTTTAGAGTATCGGTGAATATCGAGCTTCGCTCCACCGGGCAGCCGAGGCGGCTGTCCCTACGCGAGTTTTGCCAACTATAATCTTTTTCGATGGCTACCACTTCCAAGGACCTCGGGAAAAAGATCGAGGCGCTCCGCGATAAAATTCGCCACCACGAGTACCGCTATTTCGTACTCGACGATCCGGAGATTTCCGACGCCGAGTTCGACCAACTGATGAATCAGTTGAAGCAGATCGAAGCTGACCATCCTGCGCTGATCACCGCGGATTCCCCCACGCAACGGGTTGGCGGGAAACCCCGCGAGGGCGTGGTCAAAGCTCCGCACTCTTCGCCGATGCTTTCGCTCGATAACACCTATAACGTCGAAGAATTGCGAAACTGGGAGCGGCGGGTTCACGAACTCACCGGCCGCAACGACGTCGAATACGTTTGCGAACTGAAGCTGGATGGCATGTCATTGGCCCTGCACTATGAAAACGGGGCGCTGGTGCGCGGCATTACGCGGGGCGACGGCGTGATCGGCGAAGATGTCACATTGAATGTACGGACGGTGCGCTCGATTCCGCTTTCCATCTCAAAAGAAAAGCTTAAGAAAGCTGGAGTCCGTCTCGACTTTGAAGTACGTGGCGAGATGCTCATGCCGCTCGAAGCGTTTAAGAAAATGAATAGAGAGCGAGAGGAGAAAGGGCTTTCACTCTTTGCCAATCCGCGCAATGCTACTGCCGGCACGGTTCGTCAACTCGAACCCAGCATCGTCTCGCAACGCCGACTCGACTATTTTTCGTATATGTTGCTGCAAAACGGGCGCACTGTTTTTGATCGCCACTGGGAAACACTGAACGCCCTCGACGCTCTTGGCTTCAAGGTCAATTCCAGCCGCAAGCTGGCGAAGAGCTTTGAAGAGGTCTGGACGTTCATCGAGGCGCAAGAGACCAAGCGAGAGAAACTTCCTTACGAAATTGATGGCATCGTGGTCAAAGTGGATCGCACCGCGCTGCAAGATGAACTCGGCTACACCGGGAAGGCGCCGCGCTGGGCAATTGCCTACAAATACGCGGCGCGCGGTGGCATCACGCAAATTGAAAACATCCTGGTTCAAGTCGGCCGCACCGGCAAACTCACTCCCGTGGCCGCACTTAAAACCAGTGCCAATCGGCGGCACTACGGTGACTCGCGCCACGCTTCACAACATGGATGAGATCGAACGCCTGGGCGTGAAGATCGGCGACTGGGTTGAGGTCGAGCGCGGCGGGGACGTGATCCCGAAAGTCACAAGCGTCGTCGAAGACAAAGACCACCCTCGCGGCCACAAGTTATTTCACATGCCGGAGAAGTGTCCTGAGTGCGGCACTCATGTAGTTCGCACCGAAGGTGAAGTGGACTACCGCTGCGTCAACGCCAACTGTCCCGCCAAATTGCGCGAGACCATCCGCCACTTCGCCTCACGCGGCGTGATGAATATCGAAGGCATGGGTGACGCGCTGGTGAATCAACTTACCGAGCGCGGGCTGGTGAAAAATGTTGCCGACATTTACAAGCTCACCAAAGCTGACCTGTTATCGCTTGATCGAATGGGCGACAAATCGGCGCAGAATGTTCTCGATGAAATCGAAGACTCAAAGAAGCTCCCGCTGGAACGCGTGATCTACGGACTGGGTATCCGCTTTGTCGGTGAACGGACCGCGCAATTTCTGGCGGAGCATTTCGGGTCCATGAAGGCGCTCATGAGTGCAAGCGAAGAAGAACTCCAGCAGGCCACCGAGGTGGGTCCGCGGATCGCGAGTAGCATTGCGGAGTTTTTTCAAGAGCCAGCACAATCAAGGACTAATCAAACGGCTGGGCCAAGCTGGGCTTACCTTTACGGGCGTAAAGAAAGAACGCGGCACCCAGCTCGCAGGGAAGACCTTCGTCCTGACTGGAACTCTCACCCACCCCCGCGAGGAAGTTAAGCAGGCGATTGAAAATGCTGGCGGGCGTGTGTCCGGCTCCGTCAGCAAAAAGACGGACTACGTGGTTGCCGGATCTGACGCAGGCTCCAAACTAGAGAAGGCCAAAGAATTAGGGATTGAGGTCATCGGCGAAACGGAATTGCAACAGCTCCTCAGCCCTTGACTTCGACTCAACAATAACGAATCTGCTGCTCACTTTTCGATTCTCTACAAATCCTTACAAAATCTTTACAGAGCCATGACAACCAGAATTCCGCTTTGACCTAACCTGCATTCTTGGCGGCCTGTTCCAGCCAGTCGGAAATCGGCTACCAGGTTTTGAGTGAGACGAAGAATTCAAGACGCTCGTTCCCTTCGTCGCCGCTCATCAATGTGCGCAAGGGGCGCATAGGGAGCATCGCGATCCCAAAACATTGGCCCCGCGATTGTGCGTTCTTGGCGTTCGCGGCGTTCATCCTGGGCGGGGTTTTCGCCCTTCCAACACTCGCTCAGGATGACACCGACGACTTCAGCGCACCCCGAATGCGCTCGTACGTAGTTTCCAGGCTTTCCGGCAGAATTCGCGTTTCTCCCACCACCGAAACGAAATTTGCGTCCGCCACCCAGCGCGGCAGCACGTGCATGTGAACGTGCCCGGCGACTCCCGCTCCCGCAGCCTTGCCAATATTCATTCCCAGATTCACCCCGTCCGGTTTGTAGAGCTGGCGAAGGACGCGTTCCATTTGCTGTGACAAATCCATCATTTCGTGCGCCGCAGCGCTGGAAAGTTTCTGGAGTTCATCGAGATGCGCAAACGGTACCACCATCACGTGGCCCGGCGTGTAAGGAAAGGTATTCAGCACCACGAAGCAATTCTGACCACGATATACGATGCGGGCCTTGGCATCGTCGCCCAGCTTGGGGAGATCACAAAAAATGCAGCCGGTGTTCTTGTCGCCGGCGGTGACGTAGGCGTAGCGCCAGGGTGTCCATAGGTAGTCCATCGCAGGGCAGAGTAGCAGATAGTGATCTGTTTCCGAAACCTCGGGCTCGGGCGCCGAATGGCGTTGGCCCGGCTGCCCTCGTTCGGGCAGCTGGCGAACGCTCGATCGAGGTTTGGCTTTGGCCGTGTACTTTCGACTCTAGTGATGCGCGCTTGTGGGAGCCCCAGCCTCAGCTGGACGGCGGCCTGGATACCCGCCCCAACGTGATTTTTGGCGCGCCGCTTTCGTCTTTAACACACTTTTAACCTAAATCTCAGTTTGGCGTTTGACACTGTTTGCAAACGATTGCTATAGTCAAGATGTTCCCTTTTGGACGCGGGTTCGCTGTTTGGAAACGTCCGACCGCTGGGATTGTTCAGGCCCGTCCGCCAGGGCGAGCTCCACACAACCTAAGACTCATGCCAGCAGTCCGCTAAGCTGACCCGCAACCTTCGAGTACACCAGAGAGGCTATGACCTTGTTTGACGACAACAACCCCCATAACAGCGATTCAGCGACCTCAACCTTAACCGAGCACCTCGAAACCGCGACCGAAAGTTCGGCGCCGGAGACCTCCGCTCTCGAGCCGCAAGAGCAGACACACGACTTGCATCAAGACGACAAGCCCAGCGGCGCCGCTGCCGACGACTTCGCCTCGGCGTTAGAGAGTTTCACGACGGAAAGCGAAGAAGCCGTTCGCGAGGACAAAGTCCTCATCGGCACGGTGCTCAAGCTCACCGGAACCCACGTCGTCGTCGACATTGGAGCCAAGTCGGAGGGCATGCTTCCGCTGGCGGAGGTGCTTGATCACGAAGGCAAGCCCAAGTTCCAGCCCGGCGACGAAATCGCCGTCATGCGCGACAAGGGCGAGACTGAGGAAGGCTACATCAATCTCTCTCATCAGAAGGCGCAAAAGCTGCGCGCTTGGGATGAGATCGAGAAAGCCCACAACGAAAAGAGGCCGATCAAGGCGGTTGTGGTCGAGCGCATCAAGGGTGGTCTGACTGTCGACATTATGGGCGCCCAGGCGTTTCTCCCTGGCTCTCAGGCTGACCTTCGGCCGACACGCAATCTTGACGCCGTCAAGGGTCAGGTGCTCGATGTCGCCATCATCAAGCTCAATAAGAAGCGCGGCAACATCGTGGTCTCGCGCAAACAGATTCTGGAAGGCGAGCAGTCTGAAAAACGCACCAAGACTCTGGAGCATCTCGTCGAAGATGCCATCCTGACCGGAGTAGTAAAGAACCTGACCGAATACGGCGCGTTCGTAGACCTCGGAGGCATCGACGGCCTGCTGCACATCACGGATATGTCGTGGGGGCGACTTACTCATCCCCGCGACCTGGTCAATGTCGGCGATCAGATCCAGGTGAAGGTGCTGAAGTTCGACAAAGAAAAACAGCGCGTCTCTCTGGGATTCAAACAGCTCACGCCCGACCCGTGGCTGGATGCCGAGCATCGCTACCCCGTAGGCGCGCACGTCAGCGGACGCGTCATCAGCGTTACCGATTACGGCGCATTTGTGGAACTGGAACAGGGCATCGAAGGTCTGGTTCACGTCAGCGAAATGACATGGTCCAAGCGCATGAAGCATCCTTCGAAGCTGGTGAATGTGAACGATCATGTGGATTGCGTGGTGCTCAACGTCCACCCGCAGGAGCGCCGAATTTCGCTGGGCATGCGGCAACTTGCAACGAATCCGTGGGACGCTTTGCATGAGAAGTATCCCGTAGGCGCGACCGTAGAAGGCCGCGTGCGCAACCTGACTGACTTCGGCGCTTTCATCGAGATCGAAGACGGAATCGACGGACTGGTTCACGTCAGCAATCTGAGCTGGACCAAGCGGGTAAAACATCCTTCCGAAATCTTGAAGAAGGGTGATCGCGTGAAGGCTATCGTTTTGGCAATCGAACCCGACAAGCGGCGCCTGTCGTTGGGCGTGAAGCAGCTCCAACCCGATGTTTGGGAGAGTTTCTTCCAGACCCATCACACCGGCGACGTTCTCCACGGCAAGGTCCTGCGAGTGGCCAGCTTCGGCGTGTTTGTAGAGATCGCGGAAGGCGTCGAAGGTCTCTGCCACAATTCCGAAGCGGTCGATGCGAACGGCCAGCCGATGACCCTGGAACCGGGCCAGGAACTCGATTTCAAGATCGTCAAAATGAACCAGGAAGAAAAGAAAGTCGGCCTCAGCATCAAGGCCGTAGGCGAGGAAGCTTCCCGCAAGGAAGTGGAAGCTTACAAACACCCCGTCTCCAGCACCGGCGGTTCCACCATCGGCGAATTGATGTCGTGGAAGCGAGCTGGCAACGAGAACAACTGAAGTGTGTCGTGCGGGCGCCCTCGCCCGCGAACTTCAGAATCATTACAAGGGCCGCCAGAAATGGCGGCCTTTCTTCTTACGCAGTCACGAATTAGTGCAGCAGCCCAAACACCCCTACCCCATTCGTCGTTCCTACGTAGACCTTGCCATTCGTCACCATCGGAGTGATGAATTTGTTTCCCGCGCCAAACTGATCCCGGCCCCCGGACGCCTGATTGCTGTTGTAGAGTTCGGTTGCCAAATTGGTTGCGTCGTAAGCATGTAAAACCGCGGCTCCGCCGTTTTCCGCTGCCCACAGGATGGCGCCACTCGTGCCATTGGCTGAAATGCTGGGAGTCGATCCAGGAAAACCGAAGGCAGTTGCGGTCTGAGATCCCGGAGCGCTCGCCAGTTTCGCGTTGGTAATCGCAAAAGCCTTAATCCTGTCCCCCACCGCGCCGTAATAAACCGTGTTGTTGAAGTAAGCGGGCATAGAAAATACCTCGCCGGCCAATGCGCCTTGAATCTCCTCATAAATATTGTTCGAGCCGGGAGTGAATTTCCCCATCGCATCCCGGTCGACCACATAGATATTCGCGTCTTTACCGGCGCCCACCGCCAGATGTCGCGTGTTATTCGAACTGTCCGTCAAATCGGGCAGCACGAGCGCTCCGCCCGAACCCAAATCCTCATCCGAACCGTTCTCGCCTGCTTGATTGAACATCTCAAAGTAGTCCGCCACCGCTAGCTGTTTGTTCGTGGTCGAGATCTTGAGGAATGCATTGCCGAAATCTCCTTGAGCAGGAAATCCGCTCGAATTGAGCGCCGGATCGAACGTCCCATTCGCATCCAACAGAAAAATGTTCCCGGAACTATCAACCGCCGGTCCAGACCCAGCCATCCACACGGAGCCCTCATTGCCGTTCGGAGTGAAGTTCAACACGCTGACCTGGGCCAGTGTTCCTTGATCGTAACCAATCAGCCAGCCCGTGTAAGGTCGAATGTCGCAGTGCGATGTCCATGCCGTATACACCACTCCGTTGACCAGAGTCAGTCCCGCCCGTTCTGCGTACTGTCCAGCATCGAAGGTTACCTTTCCGCCCGAACTGTTGTCCCCGGTCCCCGGAAACGAAGCCTGTATGTCAGTCGGCCCGCCGAACTCCTCCGCGCCGGTGGTCACGTCCAAAGCATGCAACCGCTGGTGGTATTTGCCGGAACCGTCTTTTGACATGGCAACCACATAAATTGTGCCATTCGTTCCCGCTTTGCGGTCGATCACGGGAGTCGAAGTGACCCCGATCTCCGGCGTCACCTGACTGCATCCATGGTCATCGCTCGTCGTTTCACCCGGCGGCACGGTCGAGACTTGCCAAAGAGCGCTGCCAGTATCGGCATCGAAAGCGTAGACGCTGCCGTGTTCTGTCGCTACAAACAAGACATTGTGCGCGCCCTTGACTCCCGACGTTGATCTGCCCAAGATACAGCGGCTGAGCGTCAACCTTGCCGTCCACCGATATAACGAACAGCTTGCCGAAATTCGTGGAATTGACATTGCTGGAGGTCAAAATAGTTTCGCTTAGGTTCTGTCCGGTACGAGCATTATCGTTGTGGTAGGTCGTGACATCAGTTCCACCTGTGCCGGGCGGCGGCGGGGGCGTCTGCATGGCCGGCGAGGAACTGCCGTTGCAACTCAGCAAAAAAAGTCCCAGGAATCCAGTCAACAGAAAAGCGCCGAAAATGCGAAGGCTGGCAGAGTCGGATTTGTATGAGGGGGAGTTGAACATTGTGCACCTGAACCGAGATTCACTACGAGAAGTTACAACGCCTGCATCTTGAAATGCTGACAACGTTGCCGCTCAAAATCACTTGGCATCAATCCGTAGAATGATATTCACTTGCTTGCGATCGTCGAACTGGCTCACCGTTTTGGTGTCGCTTTTCTGCCCTTTGTACTGCGCATACACCTCATAGTCGATGTTCGGAGAGAGTTCCGGGAAGTGATACGCGCCGTCAGGACCGACGATATAGCTCTTCACCGCGTGGGTTCGGGTATCGGAGAGGTAGACCACCGCGTCAATCAGCGGGCTATCGCCCCGGTTCAGCACCTTGCCGGTCAGCATGCGCCCGGCTGAAGTTTTTTGTCTGTCCTTCGGGTTGGGAATTGCTGCCGTCGCAAGCCCGGCGAGCAGTAGTACCAGCGCTACAACTCGGTACTTTTTCATCATGCATCCCTTCCCTCACAGCTTACCGGCAATCCGCTTGCGTAGCGTTGTTACTTTAGATGCAATCCCGTGTCGGCACGCTCATCGCTATCCACATGGACCTTAACCTCTTCGGCCTGTAGAGGATGCCCAAAAGAAGATTTATAGCCCTTCAAATCAGCCCAAATTACATAGTCCTGCTTGCCAGCCGGGACGCGCTGCGCGAACTCGCCACTATGATCTGAATACTGCTCCCAGCGTGCCTTCTTCTCGCCATCGCGGCGAATCTTGATCTTCACTCCGTACGCCGGGCGGTTGTCTGGCCCCCATACCGTGCCGAAGATCAAGGCAAAAGGTTTTTGGGCCTTCTCCCCTTCGCCTGATAAGCCCCTCGCGGCCGCGAGTGGTTGGCCCAGAGCAAGAAGTGCGAGTAGGAATAACGCAAGCACAACCTTCCCAGCAACGCCACGCATGCCGGCCAACCACTGGCCGGAGACGCGCGCCTTGGACCGGTTACGAATCCACATCTTCCGGTTCCTCTTCCTCGTCCTCTTCGTACTCCGCCTCTTCCACCGACTTCAGTTCCAGAGGGCTGACCGTAACCACCTCGAAGTCGGTGCCACACTCCGCGCAGGAGACAATTTCTCCCTCATCGATTTCCTCTTCATCGATGTCGAGGTTACTTTCGCATTCCGGGCAATGAACCACAATGACCTCCATTCGACTATTGGGACTCCTTGATAATATTTAGTGTCTCTTGGGTCGAAGTCAAGTGCTGGTTTTCCGCAATGGCGCGGTTTCTGAGGATTTCTTCTCTGTTTGCCGCATACCAAGGTGCCACAGCCGGAGCGGCTAACCTGCTAAGATGTGCAAAGTTGCCAGCCCCGCTGCCAACTAAGAAACCGGCAACTGCGCCTATGTATCGCGGACGAACCCTTTCGCTAAGTTTTCCGCCCTTCACCAAGGCCGTGAAGTGGCTCATCCTGATCAACGCGGCAGTCTACCTGTTCCTCGAGTTGCTGAAAGCCGCTTCTCCAGGCATCGGCGGGGCTTTGTTCTACGCCTTGGCACTGATACCGGCCGCCGTAATGCACGGTTGGATATTTCAGCTGGTGACGTATTCCTTCCTGCACGCCGGAATTCTGCACATCCTTTTCAACATGCTGGGACTTTGGATGTTCGGCGCCCAATTAGAGTCCGACTGGGGACCAAAACGTTTTCTCGAATTCTATTTCTTCTGCGTGATCGGGGCAGCGCTGACCACGATCGCGATTTCCTACACCGGCGTGGGAGGAGTGTCACCTGAAACCCCCACCGTAGGCGCGTCGGGCGGCGTGCTGGGCATTCTAATGGCCTTCGGCGTCCTCTACGGCGACCGCGAAATCATGCTGTTTCCAATTCCATTCAGCATTCGCGCCAAGTATTTTGTGGCCGGAATCGCGTTCATCACTTTGGTCGAAGCCATCAGCGCCTCGGGCGCGGGTCGCGGGTCGAACGTCGCTTACTTCGCGCACCTCGGCGGCCTGCTCTTCGGATTTATCTACCTGAAACTCCTGCCCAAGCGGGGCCTCGCTTTGGGAGCGTCCGAGCAATATTTCAGCGTACGCAACTCCTACTACCGCTGGAAGCGTCGTCGCGCCGCCCGCAAGTTCGAAGTCTACATGCGCAAACAGAATCGCACCGTAAGCGGCAGCTTCGACGAACAGGGCAACTACATCCCCCCGGACGACATAGATAAGAAAAACGGTGGCTCAAAATCCGGCTGGGTCAACTAAGAACACTAAAACCTCGTCGTCCCGAACGACCTTCTCACAACTTCCGAAACTCGCTCACCACCAGACTCGGCAACTCTTCCCGCCGCGACTTTCCCTTGAACCCCAAATCATGCCCCGCGCCATCGACTCGCATTAGCAACGCCTTCGCAGCAACCAACTTCACCGCCGCCTCCATTTCATCTATGGACCCAAACGGATCCAACGTCCCATGCACAAAAAGCGCCGGCGTCCGCAATTGAGGCAAATGCTGAACGCGAAGCTGCTCGGGCTTGCCCGGCGGGTGCAAAGGATAAGAAAGCAATAACAGCCCATCTACCAGCCCAGATTCCTCCGCACAAAGCATCGAAGCCTGCCGCCCTCCGTAGGAATGCCCGCCAAGAAACAAACGCCCAAGAACCAGATTGCGAAGGCACGCAACAGCATTCTTCAGCCCTGCCCGGTCGCGAGCGGCATCTCCCGGCCGCGGCGGCCCAAAGGCCCGATTCTGACGATAGGGCAAATTGCAACGCAGCACCGTCACACCTGAATCAGCGAAAGCCTCCGCCAGGGCCACCAATAACGGAGTCGCGCAATTCGACCCAGCCCCATGAGTAAGTACAAGCCCGTCCCCGGCCCCACCCGCAGGCCGATGCAGAAATCCACGCACCGGCGGATCGAGAGCTGCGTCTGCAAAGGGCTCGTAGCTATTTGCTGAGGGCATCGAAAAGAAATCCAGATTTCCCTTAGTTCAAATTGTCACACTGAGTGCGAAGTCGAAGGACTCGAAGTCGACGGCAGAGAAAAAATGGCCCAAGGCCTCCCTACTGTCCCCAAGCCTCTTCCAGCGTCTCGTAAATTCTAACTGTGCGAATCTCCTGCGCCAATCGCGCCCAGCACCGCAACACGTTTGGATCCTCCAAAGCTGCTCGCCGCGTCTCTTCGGACTTCCAATGCCGCAACAAAACATATTCGTCAGGTGACTTGGCATCCCGATAAAGAACATCCCGGCTGTATCCACCCGCGGCCAGCGCCGCAATCAGATCGCGCATCGTGGCAAGCGACGCATCTTCGTGGCCGGGCAGAGGTTGGAAGATTGCGAGCGAAAGTATTTCCTGGGACATGAGAACTATTGTCTCTTGCGAGTCAAGCGGCGCGCGGATGCGCGCGTCGGGACGCGTGCGCCCACTTCCTTAACGTCTGCAGCACTGACCACGTGAAGCCGTATCAGATTGGTCGACCCCGAAGCCATTTGCGTTCCCGCGACTACACCAAGCACATCGCCGACCTTGATTCGACCTTGGCGAAGCAGTTCCCTCTCGGCGGTTGTGACCATATCCTGAGGGCTGCGAGCCTGCCGGGTCCGCACCGGACGCACCCCCCAGAAGAGATTCATCCGATTACACACCGCCATCGAATAGCTGAACGCGTAGATCGCAGTCTTGGGGCGATACTTGGAAATCATGCGCGCAGTATTTCCCGTCTCCGTAAATACTGCGATCGCCCCCATCCGCAAATCCTCGGCAGCATGGGAAATAGACTCGCAAATGGCTTCCGGGATGGTGATGGAATGCTGTTCGCGCCGCCGCCGCGGCTGCGCGAAGTCTCCCAGATTTCCCTCCGCTTCCACCACGATGCGTGCCATCATCGCCACGGCTTCGCGAGGATAGCGCCCGTTCGCCGTTTCGCCCGACAGCATCACCGCATCGGTTCCATCGAAAATCGCGTTGGCCACGTCGCTGGCCTCCGCCCGCGTGGGGCGCGGGTTTTCGATCATCGACTCCAGCATTTGGGTTGCGATAATCACCGGCTTGCGCCACTCCGCCGACCTGCGAATCACGTGTTTTTGGATCACCGGAACTCTCTCGGGAGGCATTTCCACGCCCAGATCTCCGCGCGCCACCATCACGCCGTCCGCCGCTTCAAAAATCTGCTCCAGCCGTTCCAGCGCCTGCGGTTTTTCCAGCTTGGCGATCACAGGAATATCAGCGCCATGTTCCGTAATAATCTGCTTAACCTCGCGCACATCGGCCGCCGAGCGCACGAACGAAAGCGCCACCATGTCGACGGCGTGCTTGATCCCAAACTCGAGATCGGCGCGGTCTTTCGAAGTCAACGCGGGAATCGAAAGCGCAATCCCCGGCAGATTAATGCCTTGATGTTCACCCAGCAATCCGCCATTGATGATCTTGCATTCGACGTCTTCGCCGCGCGCCCGAATTAGCCGCAACTCGATCAGTCCATCGGAGAGCAGAATGCGCCCGCCCGGCGCGACTTCCCGCGCCAGCCCACGAAAAGTGGTTGAGATCAGGCTCGCCGTGCCTTCGATGTCACGAGGGGTAATCCGCACCTCAGACCCGGCTTTCAAAGTAACGGGAGCGTGGCCTTTTAGCCGGCCCGTACGAATCTTGGGCCCTTGCAGGTCCTGCAAAATGCAGACCGTTCGATTTTCCTTTTGAGCCGCCCGCCGTAAGCGGTCCATAACGCGCGCGTGCTCTTCATGCGATCCGTGCGAAAAATTCAGCCGGGCCACGTCCATCCCGAGCCGCATCAGGTCGCGCAGAATCGCTTCTGAATTACATGCCGGCCCAACCGTACAAATAATCTTTGCCCGGCGAAGAACCGAAACGGCCAGCGGCGATTCAACTGGCGCCCCGCCGAGCGCCTTGGAAGACTTCCGCAGTTTCAAGATCATCCTCGATCACAATTTTTGTGGATAGGATTATTGTATACGGAGCTTCGTCGACGGCAGCCCCAACGCACCGCACGAGTGGACGATCTAGGGCAGCCCGGGCAGCGGATCGATCCTGTCCCAATCCGGCGTTTTCCCTTAACTGGAATCGGACCAGCTACTTGGGAGCATTTGTGCATACGCTATTGTCAGCACGATATGTTCCACGTGGAACACTCGAACGGCCCGGGAGGTCACTACCTGGCGGCGGACTGAGGGGCGGGCATGGCCTTAAGTTCTTTACCGAGGAAGGCGCGAGGAAAGAGCATGGCATTCAATTCGGCTCCGACCAGGATGACCAGTGACATCAGATACATCCACACCAGCAAAGCTATGGCCGCGCCCAGCGAGCCATACATCACGCTGTAGTCTGCGTAGTTCTGCAGGTACAAACTGAACAATGCTGTGGAGAGGAACCACAACACTGTAGCCAGCGTCGCGCCGGGCAGAACGGTGTGCCAGGGCTGAGTGCGGGGAACGGCGTTGTGATAGATGAGCGCGATGACCGCGACGCTGGTGAGCGTGGCAATCAACCAGCGCGTCGCCGTCCACATGAGCAGAACGTAGAAATCAAATTCGTGATTGAGGCGGAACAGAATCGCGCGCTCAATGCGGCTTCCCGAAGCAACCAGAATCGTCGCGAAGGCCAGCGGAATACCGGCGAGGATGACCAACTCAAATGCGATCATCCGCTCTTTGACCAGGCCCCAGATCTTTGGCAGCTCGTAGCAGCGGCGGAAGCCTTCCATCCAGGAAATCATTACGCCGGATGCGGTCCACAGCGTGATGAGCGCGGCGGTGACCAGGAGACCCACGGAGCGGGTCCCATCACCTTTCAAGTAGGTGAGCGCAGCGGGGCTGCCCGCAGGAAGGATTCTGTCGAGCGCGTAGGAAATTTCCCGCAGGTAAGCGGCGGTCTTGCGGGAATTCGCCAGCAGCGATCCCACCACCAGCAGCGCGGGAAAGAAAGTGATGATGGAAGAGAAAGCGGATGCTTTCGCGATGGCGAACGCATCGTGCTGAAATGCACGCCAGAAGGCGAGGCGCAGCAGACGTAGAAAGCGCAGAACCACCTTCCTCAGACTATTGCGCTGAGGCAGGGCATGCAACTGGGAACTGCTGTCCAGTGCCTGATCTTGCAATCGTGGTGAAGTTGCCATGGGGGATTCGGAAAAGAGAGAGGACTTGCACCGCCCTCTTGCGCGCTCTCCAACACGAGAGCGTTGGCCGGGGAGACGCTGCAAACAACGTCTCTACGTTGTCGTAGGGACGCAGTGACTGCGGCTCCCCTGGCCATGCGCATTATTCCGCTGTCAGTTCCTCGGTCTCGCCTTCGTGACGCATCAGCTCGAGCGCGCGCTCGGCTTCCTCGTAAGCTTGCGAGACTTCTTCCTGTACCTTGGCGGCCGCTTCTTCCATCTCTGGCGAGAGGCGGACGTTGCGGTAGTACTCCATTCCGGTACCGGCAGGAATGAGGCGTCCGACGATCACGTTCTCCTTCAAGCCGCGCAAGATGATCCACGGCACCCTGAATAGATGCCTCGGTCAGCACGCGGGTGGTCTCCTGGAAGGAAGCCGCGGAGATAAATGAGTCGGTGGAGAGCGAAGCCTTGGTGATTCCGAGCAGCAGCGGCCGGCCAGTTGCCGGACGTCCACCCTGCGCAATCACGCGCTCGTTCTCTTCGGCGAAGCGGAACTTGTCGACTTGCTGTTCCAGCAGGAACTGCGTGTCGCCGACGTCTTCCACCTTGCGCCACCGCATCATCTGGCGAACGATGACTTCGATGTGCTTGTCGCTGATGTTCACGCCCTGCAGGCGATAGACTTCCTGGATTTCGTTCACCAGATACGACTGCAGTTCTTTTTCGCCCAGCACAGCGAGAATGTCGTGCGGGTTGAGCGGCCCGTCCATGAGCGGTTCGCCCGCCTTGACGCGTTCGCCTTCCTGCACATTGATGTGGACGCCGCGCGGTACCGAGTATTCTTTTTCGGTGCCGTTGTCGGCCACGACGTACATTTTGCGCTGACCCTTCGAAACTTCACCGAACTTGACCAAGCCATCGATTTCGCTGATGACCGCGGTCTCATGCGGCTTGCGGGCTTCGAACAATTCGACCACACGCGGCAGACCACCGGTGATGTCCTTGGTCTTCGTGGTCTCGCGCGGGATCTTGGCCAGCACGTCGCCCGGATGAGCGGTGTCGCCATCCTGCACCATCAAGTGAGCGCGTGACGGCATCAGGTAACGTTTGCTGGTCTTGCCCTTGATCACGATGGCGGGCTGGCGCTTCTCGTCGGGCGAATCGGCCACGACGTGCCGCGACAGTCCGGTAACTTCGTCCACTTCTTCGTGAAGCGTCACACCTTCCTGAAGGTCTTTGAACTGGATGGTGCCGCCGATTTCAGTCAATACGGAGAAGGTGTAAGGATCCCACTCGACCATAACCTTGCCGAGCTGGACCTGATCGCCTTCGTTAACTTTGACCTTGGCGCCGTACACGACCGCATAGCGTTCGCGTTCGCGGCCCTTTTCGTCGACCACCGCAATCGAGCCCTGGCGATTCATGACAACCAGATCGCCCGGATTTCGCTTTGACGGTTTGGATTCCGACGAAGCGCACGATGCCGGTGGTCTTGGCTTCGAGGCGCGATTGCTCGGAGACTCGCGATGCCGTGCCTCCGATGTGGAAGGTACGCATGGTGAGCTGAGTTCCCGGCTCGCCGATGGACTGCGCAGCGATGACTCCGGTGGCTTCGCCGAGTTCGACGAGGCGGCCAGAAGCCAGGTTACGGCCGTAGCACATGACGCAGACGCCGCGTTTCGATTCGCAAGTGAGTACCGAGCGAATCTTCACGCGTTCGATTCCAGCAGCTTGCACCGTTACCGCGAGCTCTTCGGTGATTTCCTGGTTGATGTCCACGACCACATTGCCGTCGTAGTCTTTCAGTTTTTCGAGAGAAACGCGGCCCACGATGCGGTCGCGCAATGGCTCGATGACTTCGCCAGCTTCCACGATACCGGCGACGTAGATGCCATCGACCGTACCGCAGTCGTATTCGCTGATGATGACGTCTTGCGCCACATCGACGAGCCGGCGAGTGAGGTAGCCGGAGTCCGCAGTCTTAAGCGCCGTATCCGCAAGACCTTTACGGGCGCCGTGCGTCGAAATGAAGTACTCCAACACCGTCAACCCTTCACGGAAGTTAGCGGTGATCGGAGACTCGATGATTTCGCCCGACGGCTTGGCCATCAATCCACGCATGCCGGAGAGCTGGCGAATCTGCTGTTTCGATCCGCGAGCGCCGGAGTCAGCCATGACGTAAATCGGGTTGATGAAACCTTCCTTGTCGCGCTGTTGCATCTGGCCGAACATTTCGTCGGCAACTTTTTCCGTGATGGCCGACCAGATTTCAATGACCTTGTTGTAACGTTCGCCGTTGGTGATGGCGCCATCCAGATACTGCTGCTGGACGTTGACCGCCTGCTTTTCGCCATCGCGAACCAAAGTCTTCTTGTTGTCCGGAATGACCATGTCGTCGATGCCGATGGACAGACCGGCTTTGGTCGCATAACGGAAACCCAGGTCTTTGACTTCGTCGAGCATCTTGACCGTGACTTCCAGTTTGAACCGCAGGTAGCAGTAGCTGACCAGCTGCCCAATACCTTTTTTCTTCAGCAGGCCATTGATGTAGGGCATGCCCGGCGGCAGGTGATCGTTCAGAATGGCGCGGCCCACTGTGGTGTTCAGGAAGCTGCGATCATATTGCACCGGCTCGGTATGGGTGATGTCCTGATCGTCATACGCGGTGGTCAAGTCGATGACTTCACCGGTGTAGCGCAGGCGGATCGGCGTGAGAGTTTCGATTGCTCCCGCTTCCAGGGCCATGAGCACTTCGTCGATGTTGGCGAAAGCGCGGCCTTCACCCTTGGCACCGGGCTTGGACTTGGTCAGGTAATAGAGACCAAGCACCATGTCCTGCGTGGGCACCGTGATGGGGTGACCGGATGCCGGCGAAAGAATGTTGTGCGAAGACAGCATAAGCACGCTGGCCTCGACCTGGGCTTCCGGAGACAGCGGAATGTGCACCGCCATCTGGTCGCCGTCGAAGTCGGCGTTGAACGCCGTGCAAACCAACGGGTGAATCTTGATGGCCTTGCCTTCAACCAGCACCGGCTCAAATGCCTGAATACCCAGGCGGTGAAGCGTTGGCGCTCGATTCAAAAGCACAGGATGGTCTTTGATGACTTCTTCCAGAATGTCCCAAACCACGGGCTCCTGCTGTTCCACCATTTCTTTGGCTTGCTTGATGGTGGTGCAGTGGCCAGTCTGCTCAAGGCGGTGATAGATGAACGGCTTGAAAAGTTCGAGAGCCATCTTCTTGGGCAAACCGCACTGGTGCAGCTTGAGTTCGGGGCCGACAACGATGACGGAACGTCCCGAGTAGTCGACGCGCTTGCCCAGCAGGTTCTGGCGGAAGCGGCCCTGCTTGCCCTTCAGAGTGTCTGAGAGCGACTTCAGCGGACGGTTGTTGGCGCCGCGCAGAACGCGGCCGCGGCGACCATTGTCGAAGAGTGCGTCGACGGCTTCCTGCAGCATGCGTTTTTCGTTGCGCACGATGACTTCGGGGGCGTGCAGGTCCATCAGCTTCTTCAAGCGGTTGTTGCGGTTGATGACGCGACGGTAGAGATCGTTCAAATCGGAGGTCGCGAAGCGTCCGCCGTCGAGTGGAACCAGCGGGCGAAGCTCGGGTGGAATGACCGGGATTACATCCAGGATCATCCAGTTGGGCTTGTTGCCGCTCTTGCGGAAGGCCTCGACCACTTTCAAGCGCTTGGTGTATTTAAGGCGCTTCTGCAGCGAGTTCTCGTGCTTCATCTTCTCGCGCAGTTCGATCGAAAGTCCTTCGATATCGACGCGTTTGAGAAGTTCTTTGATAGCTTCCGCGCCCATCATGGCTTTGAAGCCGGTGGGACGGAATTGCTGATCGAGTTCGCGGTACTTGGTTTCGTCCTTGATGACTTCGTGATCTTTTACCGGAGCTTCACCAGCTTCGACCACCACGTAAGCTTCGAAATACAGCACCGACTCGAGATCGCGGAGGCTGATGTCGAGCAGGTGCCCGATTCGGCTGGGCAGTCCTTTAAAGAACCAGACGTGCGAGCAGGGCGAGGCCAGTTCGATGTGGCCGAGGCGCTCGCGGCGGACTTTAGAGAGCGTGACTTCCACGCCGCACTTGTCGCAAATCACGCCGCGGTGCTTCATGCGCTTGTACTTGCCGCAGAGACACTCCCAATCGGTTACGGGGCCGAAGATGCGGGCGCAGAACAGGCCGTCGCGCTCCGGCTTGAAGGTGCGATAGTTGATGGTCTCCGGTTTCGTGACCTCGCCGTGTGACCAGCTCCGGATTTTTTCCGGGGAGGCGAGGCTGATGCGGATAGCATCGAAATCGGCGATAGGATTTGCCAGGTCAAAGGGGCTCGAACGAAACAAGGTGTTCCTCTGCTTCCTGCGGCTATACGCTGCCGCCAGCGGCCCTTGATTTTCGTCGCTGGTGGTTGGCCGTCGGTCCTTGGCCTAAACCAGCGAATTCACTTTGGCCCGCGGCCTAAGAGCTCAACCACGGGTCCATTTGTCTTAAATCTTTTTACTCTGCAATCTCTTTAACTCTGCTCCGCAGGTCGTGGCCAACGACGAACAGCCTACGACCTGCGGCCACTTCTTAATCTGCTGCAGCTGCGGCCGGCTTCTTTTCTGTGGCTTTGATCAGCTCCACATCCAGGCACAGCGACTGCAATTCGCGAATCAGCACGTTGAACGATTCCGGCACGCCCGGCTCCATAGCGGCTTCGCCCTTGACGATGGCCTCATAAATCTTGGTGCGGCCGTAGACGTCGTCGGACTTTGCCGTCAGCAGCTCTTGCAGAATGAAAGCTGCGCCGTAAGCTTCGAGCGCCCAGACTTCCATTTCTCCAAAACGCTGGCCGCCGAACTGCGCTTTTCCGCCCAGCGGCTGCTGGGTGATGAGCGAGTACGGCCCGATCGAACGCGCGTGGATCTTGTCGTCGACCAAGTGCGAAAGTTTCAGCATGTAAATGTAGCCGCAAGTGACCGGCTGTTCGAACTTGTCGCCGGTCATGCCGTCGTAGAGATAAGTCTTGCCGGATTCCGGCAGGCCGGAACTCTTGAGCAAGGCCTTGATCTCGCTTTCGCGCGAGCCGTCGAACACCGGCGAACCGGTAAAGACGCCACGAGTCAGGGTTGGAGCAACCGCCATCAACTCCTCATCGCTGAGGTCGGAGATGGTGTCGGCCAGCACGGTGTCTTTGAATAGCAATTTCAGTTCGCGCCGGATGGCTTCTTCTTTCGTATTCTCGGCGAGCATCGCAGCGATCTTGATGCCCAGTTCGTGCCCCGCCCATCCGAGGTGGGTTTCGAGAATCTGCCCCACGTTCATACGGGAAGGAACGCCGAGCGGGTTAAGAACGATTTCAACCGGCGTGCCGTTGTCGAGGTAAGGCATGTCCTCTTCCGGCAGAATGCGCGCGATGACGCCCTTGTTGCCGTGACGGCCAGCCATTTTGTCGCCCACGCTGAGCTTGCGCTTCATGGCGATATAGACCTTGACCAGCTTAATGACGCCGGGCGGCAATTCGTCGCCCTTGGTGAGCTTGTCTTTGCGCTCGTTGACGATCTTCTTGAGAACGTCGATCTGACGGGAAGTCATTTCTTCGATCTCGTCGATCTGCTCGTTCACGCGCGGATCTTTATCGGCGTACTTGATGCGTTTCAAGTTGCGCGTCGAGATGCGCTCGATGGTGTCGCGATCAAGGATGGTGCCCTTGGTCAGCAGGCGTTTATTGGTGCGCTCGTCGTGCAGGTCAGCTTGCACTTCCTTGCTGCCCAGGATATTTTCCAGGCGCTTCAGGCGTTCGTCGGTAAGAATTCGGATTTCGTCCGAAAGGTTCTTTTCCAACTTGCCGATTTGCGCGGCCTCGATGGATTTGGCGCGTTCGTCCTTTTCCTGACCCTTGCGGGAGAAGATTTTGACGTCCACGATGATGCCCTCGATACCCGGGGGGCAGTAGAGGGAAGCGTCACGCACGTCGCCGGCTTTTTCACCGAAGATGGCGCGCAGCAGCTTTTCTTCCGGAGTCAGTTGGGTCTCGCCCTTGGGCGTGACTTTTCCGACCAGAATATCCCCTTGCTTAATCGAAGCGCCGATGCGGATGACGCCGGCTTCGTCGAGGTTGCGCAGCATCGACTCGCTGACGTTAGGGATGTCACGCGTGACTTCCTCAGGTCCGAGTTTGGTGTCGCGCGATTCGAGTTCGTACTCTTCGATGTGGACCGATGTGTAGTAGTCCTCTTTAACCAGCTTTTCGGAGACCAGAATTGCGTCTTCGAAGTTGTAACCGCGCCATGGCATGAAGGCGACGAGGACGTTCCGACCGAGCGCCAATTCGCCGTGATCGGTGCAAGGACCATCGGCGATGACCTGGCCTTTGGTGACGCGTTGGCCCTTCACCACCACCGGCTTCTGGTTGATGCAGGTGTTCTGGTTGGAGCGCTTGAATTTGGTGAGCTGATAAATGTCGCTGCCCACTTCGCGCGAGAGCTGTCCGGGATGGTGCTCGCCTTCGACGCGAACGATGATGCGCTCGGAGTCAACCGAATCGATGATGCCGTTTCGTCGCGCCAGAATGACCGCGCCGGAGTCGCGCGCGGTGACGCCTTCCATTCCGGTACCGACAATAGGAGCTTCGGCGCGGAGCAGAGGCACGGATTGGCGTTGCATGTTCGCGCCCATCAGTGCGCGGTTGGCGTCGTCGTGTTCGAGGAACGGAACCAGCGAGGCGGCAACGGAAACAAGTTGCTTCGGGCTAACGTCGATGTAATCGACTTCGTCGCGTGTGACGAGCACGAAGTTGCCGGCTTTGCGGGCGTTGACCAGATCACCGACGATGCGGCCTTTGTCGTCGAGTTCCACGTTCGCCTGCGCGATCACGTGGCGATCTTCTTCCCATGCGGAAAGATAGAAAGAGAACGGCTCGATCTCGGCGGGCTTCTTGCGGCGGTCTTTGATCTCGGCGTTAATCTTCTCGATAGCGTGCTTCTCTTCGTGGTCGCCGACTTTGTAATCGCTGTCGCCGGCATTCACGATGCTGACGAAATCGACCACGCGGCCGCCCTTCACCCGGCGGTACGGCGACTCGATGAAGCCGTAGTCGTTGATGCGGGCGTAGCAACTCAGCGAAGAAATCAGTCCGATGTTCGGACCTTCCGGCGTTTCAATCGGGCAGATACGTCCGTAGTGCGTAGGGTGAACGTCGCGGACTTCGAATCCGGCGCGTTCGCGCGACAGACCGCCCGGCCCAAGGGCCGAGAGACGCCGCTTGTGCGTGATTTCCGAAAGCGGGTTGGTCTGGTCCATGAACTGCGACAGTTGCGAGGACCCGAAGAACTCGCGAATCGCCGCCATGACGGGTTTTGCGTTGACCAGGTCGTGCGGCATGGCTGTCGACATTTCCTGATACACGCTCATCTTTTCCTTGATGGCGCGTTCCATGCGGACCAAGCCGATGCGGAACTGGTTTTCCATCAGTTCGCCGACTGCACGAACACGGCGGTTGCCCAGGTGATCGATGTCATCCACCGCGCCGATGCTCTTGCGTAGCTTGAGCAGGTAGCGGATGGTGCCGTAGAAATCTTCCGGCTCGAGCGTGCGATTGTCGAGCTTGCTGGCATCCTGGTTTTCGAACAGCTTGATGTTGAACTTCAATCGGCCTACGCGAGAGAAATCGTACTTGCGCGGGTCGAAGAACATGCCGTGAAAGAGCGCAGTTGCGGTGTCGAGCGTCGGCGGATCGCCGGGGCGCAATTTGCGGTAAATTTCAATCAAGGCTTCCTGGGGCGTGTTGACGGAGTCGCGCTTCAGCGTCTGGCTGATCACCGTGCCTACGTCGTCGCGCTCGGGGAAGAACAGGCTGATCTCAACCACGCCCGACTCGAGGATCTTCGAGAGCTTGTCGGCAGTGAGTTCGGAATTGGCTTCGAGCAGTACCTCGCCAGTTGTGGTGTCGACAACATCGCCAGCCACCCAGGCGCCTTCAAGGTCGCTGATGTCGACTTCGATCTCGTTGATCTTCGCCTTCTGGATGTCTTTCAGCACCGCCGCATTGATCTTGCGTCCGGAGTGCGCGACTTCTTCACCCGACTTGTTCTTGATGCTGTGCGCCAGCTTCATGCCCAGCAGGTTGGTGGGCTTTTCAGCGTTGGGATCCAGCGTCCAGAAAAGCTTCTTGTCGCGAATAACCAGACGATCAACGGTGTAGAAGGTTCGCAGAATGTCCTCGCCGGAACGCAAGCCAAGGGCGCGAAGGAAGATCGTCCCCAGGAATTTGCGCTTGCGATCGATGCGAACGTAAAGAACGTTCTTCTGATCGTATTCAAACTCCACCCACGATCCGCGGTAGGGAATGATCTTGCCGAGGAAATAAGTGCGGTTGTTCGCCGTCTCGAAGAAGACTCCGGGCGAACGGTGCAACTGACTGACGATGACGCGCTCGGTGCCATTGATGATGAACGTACCGTTCTGCGTCATCAGCGGAACGTCGCCGAAGAATACTTCCTGCTCTTTGATGTCGCGAATGGACCGATTGCCGGTCTCCGCGTCTTTGTCGAAGATGGTGAGACGCATGGTGACTTTGAGCGGTGCGGAGTAAGTCATGCCGCGCTCTTCGCACTCGCCTACGTCATACTTCAGTTGCAGACCAACCGGGTCGCCGCACTTGTTGCAGAAGTCGGGCGTATTCGCGTTGTAGGTGCCGCACTTGTTGCAAAGCACGTCGCCAGGATGGAAGGGATCGGTAATAACCGTGGAACCGCAGCTCTTGCAAGTGGTGCGCAGGTGATGCAGGCCCTTGAGGTGGCCGCACTTGCACTCCCAGTTGCCGATAGCGTAGTCCACGAACTCCAGCTGCGATACGCTGCGGAAGTCGGTAATCGGAAATACCGATTGAAAAACCGCCTGCAATCCGCCGTCGTCACGCTCGCTGGGCAAGCGATCCATTTGCAGAAAGCGCTCGTACGAACGCTTTTGAACCTCGATCAGGTTCGGAATCTGGATGGTTGCCGGAATCTTGGAAAAATCGAAGCGGGTACGGAATCCATTGCTCTTTGACATTCGGATACTCCAAACTTTCAGGCGCAGACTGTGGGCCGCGACCAAAAACGGAATGTAAGGGGCGCATTAGCCGCGCCGTGAAACTTGTTTAAGAACGGGCAAAATAATAAAGACAGGTATGCGCCTGCGGGGACATGGGTTCCCGTAGGCGCCATTTGCAGCGCTTGGCCATCTGTTGAAATGTATGTTTCCGCGCCAGTATGTAAGGCCTGTTCCCGTTCTGCCCTGCCCGCAGAACAGTCTGCCAACCCGTGTCAGCAACCACTCTCCGCTTCCCTGGGTACATAGGAGCGAATGGTCGCAGTCACCTCAATGAAGCAGGAAGCGGGGTAATTACTATAGATGATACCACCACCGCAAACGCTTCACCAGATAGATCGCTAGCCACCGTCAAACTTGCACTGGTCCATGGAACCGAGCATCACCGCTCGGCCGGACGGGCGAAACGCCCGTCCTCCATCGTCAACCAATTACTTAACTTCGACGGTCGCCCCAGCTTCGGTGAACTTCTTCTTGATGGTCTCGGCTTCTTCCTTGCCGACGCCTTCCTTGATCGGTTTGGGTGCGCCATCAACCAGGTCCTTGGCTTCTTTCAAGCCCAGGCTGGTGACTTCGCGTACCGCCTTGATTACATTGATCTTGTTAGCGCCGACGCCGGTCAGAATGACACTGAATTCCGTCTTTTCTTCGGCCGGAGCTGCACCTGCGGCGGCTCCGCCACCACCAGCCATCATCACCGGGGCCGCGGCTGCCGCCGAGACGCCGAGCTTCTCTTCCAAGCGCTTTACGAGCGCCGCCGCATCGAGCAGCGACAAGCCCACAATCGAATCTTCTATCTGCTGTAAATCCGCCATGTCCGTTTCTCCAATTTTTGGTCTTTTTGTAGAGACGTAGCTTGTACGCCTCACTTTTTCGCTACCCGCCGGCCAGGTTTCCAGTGCGAACCGGATCTTCTTCCCTATGCGCCAGACAACGCAAATAGAAGGAACCGCGCCGCCCCTGACTTGCCGATAACCAAATCTCTTGTGTTCCTACTGGGCGCCCTGCGTACCGACAGCAATGCGCACCGCGCCATACGAGCTATGCTTCCTTGAACTTGCCCTTTTCCACGCCCTGCTTGATGACGACGGCGACATCGCGGCCGACGGCATTCATCACCGTAACCAGGCGTTGCGCCGGAGCATTGATCAAGAACAGCAGCTTGGAATAAATTTCTTCCTTCGATGGCATCGTGGCCAGGGCCTGGATCTGATTGATCGAGATCACGCGCCCTTCAACCACGCCCGACTTGAAGCTGAATTCCGGATTGTCCTTGGCATACTTGGAAAGCGCTTTGGCCAGGGCCACCGGATCGCCCGTCGTATAGGCGATCGAAGTCACGCCCGAGAGATCTTTCAGGACCTCTTCGACTTTCGTGCCCTTGGCCGCGCGTTCCGCCAACGTGTTTTTGACCACCAGATACTTTGCGCCGGAGGCCCGCAGAGTCTTGCGTAGTTCGTAGTCCTGCGTCACGGTGAGCTTGTTATAGGTGGTAACGATCAAGCTGGAAACGCTTTGCAGCTCTTTGCCCAGCTTCTCAACCTGCTCGGTTTTCTTTGCTCGAGTAACGGCCATTTTCAATCCCTCAAATATTCACGTAAGGACAGCCTCGTAGGCTGTCCACCCGATCCAAGGATCGGAGTTAAGCTTTCGCGGCCGCTTCCACGGCGGTGGTATCAATCGGAATTCCGGGGCCCATGCTGGAACTGAGATAGCAGCCCTTCACGTATTTACCCTTGGCCACAGTCGGCTTTGCCTTCACGACGCTGGTAATGACGGTGGTGGCGTTGTCAATCAACTTGTCGGCGGAGAACGAAATCTTGCCCACCGGCACATGCACCAGTGCAGTCTTGTCGGTGCGGTATTCCACTTTACCGGCTTTCACTTCCTGCACTGCCTTGGCCACGTCGAACGTGACCGTTCCAGTCTTCGGATTTGGCATCAAGCCTTTGGGGCCGAGGACCTTGCCCAGGCGTCCCACCGATTTCATCACGTCTGGAGTGGCGATCAGTGCGTCGAAGTCGGTCCAAATTTCTTTGTTGATCTTCTCAACCATTTCCTCGCCGCCTACAAAATCCGCGCCTGCTGCCTCGGCTTCCTTGATCTTGTCACCGCTGGCGATGACCAACACCCGCTTTGATTTGCCGAGACCGTGAGGCAACACCACGGTGCCGCGCACCATCTGATCGGCGTGCTTGGGGTCGACTCCGAGACGCATAGTGATTTCCACGGTCTCGTCGAACTTGGCGAATTTTACTTTCTGCAGAAGCGTGACCGCATCCTGCATCAGGTAGGGGCGCTTCTCTACCGCCTGGCGCGCCTTGGTGATGTTCTTGCCTGACTTCTTCATTCGTTTCCTCGTCTCCCACCGCGCGTCACTGTTCTGACGAGCCGTAGTGTTGTTGACTTAATTTCGTAATTGGGTAATTTGCAATTGAGCAATTTGAAACCGGTGCTAGATTCCCAATTTCAAAATTTCTCAATTACCCGACTACTTCAATGCCCATTGAGCGCGCCGTACCGCGAATGCTGCGGATGGCAGTGTCCACTGAAGCCGCGTTCAGATCCGGCATCTTCTGCTTGGCTATCTCTTCCACCTGCTTCAGGGTGACTTTGCCGACTTTATCTTTATTCGGCGTTCCTGAACCTTTGGCAATGCCCGCAGCTCGCTTCAGAAGAATCGATGCAGGTGGAGTCTTGGTGATGAAAGTAAACGTGCGGTCGCTGTAAACCGTGACCACCACCGGAATGATGAGTCCTTCCAGTTCCTTGGCGCTGGTGCGCGCATTGAACTGTTTGCAGAACTCCATGATATTGATCTGCGCCTGCCCAAGGGCCGGGCCCACCGGGGGCGCGGGCGTAGCCTTGCCCGCCGCAATTTGAAGCTTTACCGATCCTGTAGCTTTCTTCGCCATATTTCCAATGACCCTTTAATTACAAATTCTGCACAATCCCATTAGCTTCTTGTCAGGACGTTCCGCTGCCAACGCCAGCATTACCGTCGGAACCAACTTCTTCTGAACTGGGTCTGCCGCCATCCCCAGCCCTTCAATCGTGTGCGCGCCCATCACTTCCATTTCGCCGACTTCCGCCATCACCACGACATCAGGGACGGAATATTTGTCGGTCGACACATAAACCGTCGCCATATCCCGCTCCAACAGCCGGCCCTCAATCGTACGGAAACCCATCCTGCGCGACGAAACCACACCGAGCCGAGTAAGCCGGTCTCGTGAAATCCAACTGAAAGCGGCACCGGTGTCGACATAGGCATCCAGTTCCTCCACATCGCCCGGCTTCGCTGGGTTCCATACTCGCATCTTCACGCTAAAGGTGCCCATGCGATCAACCTACTCCACCTTCTCCACCTGATTGAATTCCAGTTCTACCGGAGTCGACCGTCCGAAAATCGTCACCATGACTTTCAACGTCTCGCGATCTTCGTTCACTTCATCGACGATGCCAGGGAACGTTGCAAACGGTCCTTCCGTAATGCGGACCGACTCGTGCTTTTCAAACTTGACCTTGAGCCGCGGCTTGTCCTTGGACTCGCCGACGCGATACACGATGTGTTGCACTTCTTCTTCGGAAAGCGGCGTGGGCTGCTGGCCCGTGCCTACAAATCCGGTCACGCGTGGCGTGGATTTCACCACGTGCCATACGTGATCGTCCATGTCCATTTCCACCAGCACATATCCGGGATAGAACATGCGCTCGCTGGTGTATTTCTTTCCGTTGCGAACTTCGGTGACGGATTCGGTCGGGATCAGCACTTTGCCAATGCGCTCCTGCAATCCGAACGCCTGAATGCGCGACTCCAGCGACTCTTTCACCTTGCGCTCGAATCCCGAGTAGGAGTGGATGATGTACCACTTCATGTTGGGATTGCGCGGTGGCTCCGCGGTGGCGGTGGCTCCTTCGGCGGCCACTACTGGCGCGGCTTCCATAGTTCCGTTTTTTTCTTCGTCGGGCATAGCGTGCTGTAAGACTCCAGCTTCCTTCCTCGACATCAGCGGTGGGTCAAATACTTGAACAAATAATTGATGGCGCTGCCGATGGTGTTATCCACCGCCCAAAAGAACAGGCCGAAAAGAAACACCGTAATAATGACGACCGCGGTAGTGGCCTGCACGTCCTTCAAGGATGGCGTGGTCACCTTTCGCATTTCTGTGCGAACGTCGTTGTAGAAAGTCTTGATCCGCTCCGGCCAAGCCATTACCCGGCCACTTAGACTGCGTTCATCGGCGCTCGACGCTGTAATCGACTTTGCCATTTCCTTCTTCCTGTTTCCCGCTTCTCGCTACTCTTTCGGCCTCATCCCTCAAATTCTGGCAGGGGCGGAGGGATTCGAACCCCCAAGTTCGGTTTTGGAGACCGACAGTTTAACCGTTGAGCTTACGCCCCTACTCTAATTGGGTAATTTCGTGATCAAGCAATTGGGAAATTGAAAACCTGCCGCCTTTGATTTTCAATTCCGCAACTACAAAATTACCCGATTGCTCAATCATTTCACTTCTTTATGCGGCGTATGCTTCCGGCAAGCCTTACAGAATTTCTTCAGCTCCACGCGGTCCGGAGTGGTCTTCCGGTTCTTCGTGGTCGAATAGTTCCGGTCTTTGCAATCACCGCACTGCAACGTAATAATTTCTCGGGGCATAAAACAGCTCCTAGCTTTTTAGCCTCTAGCTCTTAGCTCAACTGAAATCCGAACTAAGATCTGAGTTTCCTGTGGTCCCACACTTCTCAATTCCTACTGCACGATCTCGCTGATGGTGCCGGCGCCCACGGTGTGGCCGCCTTCGCGAATCGCAAACCGTAATCCTTTTTCCATCGCCACCGGCGTGATCAATTCGATCACCAGGCTGACATTGTCTCCCGGCATCACCATCTCGGTCGCCGCTGGAAGTTCCGCCACCCCCGTCACGTCCGTCGTTCGCAAGTAAAACTGCGGCCGATAGCCTTTGAAGAACGGCGTATGCCGCCCGCCTTCTTCCTTCGTCAAAATGTAAACTTCCGCCTTGAACTTGGTGTGCGGCGTGATCGATCCGCCTTTCGCCAGCACCATGCCGCGCTCGACATCTTCTTTTGCAATGCCGCGCAACAGCAAGCCCGCATTATCTCCCGCCAGGCCTTCATCCAACTGCTTCTTGAACATTTCGACGCCGGTCACCACCGTCTTGCGGGTGTCGCGGAAGCCCACGATCTCGACTTCTTCGCCGACTTTCACCTTGCCGCGCTCGATTCTTCCCGTCACCACCGTGCCGCGTCCTTGAATCGAGAAAATATCTTCAATCGGCATCAGGAACGGCTTGTCCAGTTCGCGCGCCGGCTGCGGCACGCTCTTGTCCACCGCATCCATCAATGCGTCGACTTGCTTTTCCCACTTCTCTTCGCCATTCAAAGCCCCCAGCGCCGACAGCCGCACTACCGGCACATCGTCGCCTGGAAACTTGTAGGTCTTTAACAACTCGCGCACTTCCAGTTCCACCAGATCCAGCAACTCGGGATCGTCCACCGCATCGCACTTGTTCAGCGCGACCACAATGTAAGGCACGCCCACCTGACGCGCCAACAGCACGTGCTCACGCGTCTGCGGCATCGGTCCATCCGTCGCCGCCACAACCAAGATTGCGCCATCCATCTGCGCCGCGCCCGTAATCATGTTCTTGATGTAGTCCGCGTGGCCCGGGCAATCCACGTGCGCATAGTGCCGGTTCGCCGTCTCATACTCGACGTGCGCCGTGGCAATCGTGATGCCGCGCGCTTTTTCTTCCGGCGCGTTATCAATGCTGTCAAAAGACCGGAACTGGATCTTCGGGTTATGCTTCGACAACACCTTGGTGATGGCCGCCGTCAACGTCGTCTTGCCATGGTCAATGTGACCTATCGTCCCTACGTTGCAGTGCGGCTTGGTCCGATCAAATTTCTCTTTCGCCATAACTTTTGCGGTTCCTCACTTGATCTTTTTCGACAACAAAACTCTGGAGCGGGAGACGGGAATCGAACCCGCGACCAACAGCTTGGAAGGCTGTGACTCTACCACTGAGTTACTCCCGCTCAGCCTCACACTTATGAGATCCCTCGCAAACAACGCTCGGGATTTCGGCTGCGGGCTCCCGCTTCGCTCACGCCCGCAAAACGCCTCAAGTTACTCCCGCCTAAAAGCCATCAGCAGTCAGCCGTCAGCTCTCAGCAAAAACCTTCCGCCAGCCGAACAACACCAAATCTCTGGAGCCGATGATCAGGATTGAACTGATGACCTCTCCCTTACCAAGGGAGTGCTCTACCAACTGAGCTACATCGGCTAAAACCAGCTACGTCCCTATATCGTCCTTGTCTGGGTGCATCGTATCTTTCCGCCGCACCCAGGTCTTCAAAGCGAACATTGCCAAAACCGCCAGGCTCGCCAGCCGAAGCCGCGAATCGCTCAACGTCGTCCAGGACAAAACTCCCAGTCCCACGAACGCGGCCATCGCCAATCCGAAACGAGTCACAGCAATCACTGGTGCACAGGGAAGGATTCGAACCTTCGTACCTCGCAAGGAGGGACAGATTTACAGTCTGTTGGCTTTAACCACTCACCCACCTGTGCAAACTTCCGGGCCTTCCCGGCCACAAACCATAAATCCCGGAACCAACCGAGCTACGGAGATTATCCAGGCAGCAAGACAGACCCAATAGAAAAACCAGGCGCGCGAAAACTCCTCGCACGCAAAAACACCACACTTGGAAAATTCCTTATGGAGTGCTGTTGGGAAAAATCTTCTTACGCCACCGCGCCGCGCAAAATGCCCTGTGTTCCGGATACCAAATCTTCTCTATGAATCAGATGCTGGAGCTGGCGAAGGGATTTGAACCCCCGACCCTCTGATTACAAATCAGATGCTCTACCAACTGAGCTACGCCAGCAGTGGGACAAACTCGCCCTCACCGGGCGCATGTATCCCTCGGATCCCTTCCAGATGTCCGGGACAATTCTAAAAGGTACCATAACGGTAATCCTAAGCGCAACCGGATGGTTTTCGCTCAGTGAATCTTCGCCCTGAGCACCGTGACTGATGCCTTCGGCAATAAGTATTCGACGCCCTTTCCTCCAGCTTGTTCGGAAATCACCGCTGGCCCGTCCGGATTGGCGTGGCCGTCTTGTCCGCCCGGGTGCCAAACATAGTTGTCCGCGCCGAAACTTACCTGCCTCACCGAACCCTGAAAATAATGATTGCTCTGATTTGAAGAATCGCTGAATTGCACCACTACCGAGTGGGGCGACGACTGATCCTTATTTACCAGAAGCAGCGACCATTCTCCGTCTGGACGCCGCACGGAATACGCCGTCACCAGCACGTGGCCCTTCGCATCCTTAATGTCGGTCGATGCGGGATATACGAAGTGGGCCTTGTCTACCGGATCCACCCACTCCTGCGTCAACATCTGCGCCGAGAAGAATTGCGCGGTGTCCTGCGTGACGTTGTATTGCGCATCGACATTGAACATGCCGAACGTGCCCCAGCCGCCGCATCCGTGGTACATCGGCAATGGCTCCCACTGATAGTAAAACAGCGCTTGTCCACCTACGGTCAGGAACGATCCGGCATAATCCGCCAGCCACAAAGCCCCGAAGGGTTGCATATATTCAACAGCCGTATCGAACGCCAGGTTCGATTCGGTGATTTGCATCGGAACATTCTTCGGCAGTCCGTCCTTGCGCCAAACGTTGGTGATGTAACGCACCAGCGCCGGCTCTTCATACAAATCGTTCCACGAGAGATGGCATGGATCGAAGGGATAGTGTTCAAATGTCATCACGTTCAAGTCGCCGATGATGGTGGTGCGCTCTGAGATAATTCAAGAAACGATTGAACCACGACACGTTGCCCTGTGGAATCCGGCCACACCTGAATGTCGCTGTTCACGCCCTCAAACACGGGCCCAGCCAGCTTTATCTTGGGATCGACTTTGTGGATTGCGTCAGCCCACTGTACGTACAGAGCCGCATCGTCTTCCGGCGTTCCGAACTGTCCATCGGGCTCTTCGCCCAACTCCACGTAGTTGATGGCGTAGCCGCGACTCTCAATGTAAGCAATTTCATTCGCCGCATTGTCGGGATTGTCGTACAGCATTGCGACAGGAATGGTCATCGGCAATCCGCGCGTCAAGCCACTCTTGAAAATGAAATCAAAACCCGGCTGTTCGCCGTCGTCGGTAGCAATGCCTTTGGGATCGTGCCACGAATCTGTCGAAGAACTGTAAGTCAAGGTCTGACTCCCGTCCGCGCGATGATGCACGAGATCTGTGAAGTGGCCTCCCGCGTCGACTCCGACATAAACCTCGCGCACTGAAAAGCCGATGCAGTTCCGCCGATCCGCGGAACCATGAGAATCGCAAGTGTTGGACGATGCCGACATCAGCACACGCACAAACTCAACATTCAGAGGTTTTTGAGATAGCTCGAGCTTGGCCAATCCACCTTTGCCGTCGCTAACCGTCCCCATGGGGAAATTCTTCCAGCTTCCATTTCCCTGATCGCCGATCGCGTCGTCTCCTGTCCAATATTGCACTTGATACTTGGTCGCGTAGGGATCACCCCACGCGATCTGCATGGCATTAACGCCCACCTTGCTGCCCAGGTCCACCATGAACCATCCGGGATGCAATGCATTGCTTTCTCCGGTATAAATCTGGTCGAGATATGGATCGCTCTTCCAGTAAGTCGCAGTGTCGCCGTCATCGAGCATGGAATACCCGCCGCTGGTGCCGTAATTGCTCGTGGTGCCGCGGTGCGGCAGGTTGTATCCGAAAGAGCGCTTGATATCGCCCGAACTATCAGGATCGCCTACGAAATAACCGCGCCCCGCAGGATCACTCCATGTGCCGCTCGGGTTCCAGTGCCAGGCCTGAATACTCAGCTCGGTGTTCAGCCGATAACTGATTGGCCCCCACCCCGCAGTGAGCATCTTGTTGACATGAACGGGATCGAAAAGAATGTGCACCGAGTTCAGGGGATCGCGATCGATTCCGGCACCGAGGGCGCGCAGCGGGCTGAAGGAATTCGTCGAATGCCCTGGCGTGATGTCGACGCTTACTTGTTGCGCCAATCCAGGGAGCGCAAACATCAGGAACGCGAGACCAACACTAAAACGTTTCAATAGCAGGGGACAATAAGAAGCTGCAGGCTCGAATCTTGGGTTTTCCATGGCCACAGACCCCTCGGGAAGGAGTTGCAATATTGTACCCCGACCGGTCAAGCGGCCCGGAAACAGCCACTCCAAGGCAAGAGTTCGCCCGTTCAGCATTTCTTTCCGGTGTATGCTTACAATGCGAATATTAGGCGGGGAGACGACCATGAAGACCCTAACCATACTGCTCACGTTACTCGTCGCGAGCAGCGCCGGAGCGCAGCAGAAGAAGTACACCACTTTTCCCCTGGGACTGAAACAGTACCAGCAGATCACCGATCAGCACCATCAACGATTCTGGCCAGGTGCTCGGCTGGTGGCCCAGCAACGGCGAAGCATACGTCATCAGTCCGGGAAACGTGTGGACCAAGAACATCATCAAGACGACGGGATCGCCGCTGACCATGAACAATGCGGCCACGATCATCGGAATAGAGGCACCCAGCAATAAGCCGTTCATTAAAAAATGGGAACAGCCACGAAGTTCAAGCAGCGCCCCTTTCGCCAACGAGGAAATCTATTACGCCATAAACACGGCGGGCGTAATTGCGGGAATTGATCTCAATTACCCTCAGCGAGGACAGAATGCCCTCGATGTTGGCGGGGGACCAGTCTCCTTCCCCCACGACAAGTACCCACACGACCAGGTCGGCCTGCAACTGTCCCAGACGAGCCTCAACAATCTGAACCAAGTCGTCGGAGTCTGGTCCAACTACTCCATCCTGAACAGTGGCTTCTTCTATGACAGCCAATCCAAAACGCTCAACACGACGTTCAACATGCCCGGTGCAGTCACTACGTTTCCGGCGGCCATCAACGACAACCAGGAAGTGGTGGGCAACTGGCTGGATGCGAACGGGGTGTATCACGGCTTCTATTGGAATCCGACCGCGGGATTCTCTGACGTCGATGTCGCGGGAGATACCGCGCTGGGCGTCTTCGGAATCAACAACCAGTCGGTGATTCTCGCAAACTGGCAGGATGCTAACACGCCGCCAAAGTATCACGTTGTGACCATCGTGAACGGCCAACCTACAGCCTCGATCAACGTACCGAAATCGAAGTACACGCTCGGATTCGCCATCAACAATGTGGGGCAAGTGGTCGGCGAATATGAAACTCAGGCAGGGGTATGGCGGGGGTTCATCTACACGCCATCGAAGTAACCAGACGAATCGCGGGATTGGTTGCTCAACAGTCGGCTAAACGAGAGTGAATTCTTGGAAGCGTCGCCGCTCACACGCAAACAGCCACAGCTTGGTTGGCTGTCAGGCAGTTCTCCTGATCTCCTTGACTCCTGAGTTGAGCCGGGTCCGTAGAAGCGTGCGCAGCGTAGCACCGTCGGCGTATCCCACTCGCGCGGCAACTTCCTCGACGCTTGCGCTGCCGGTTTTCAACAAATGCACTGCGCGCTCCACCCGCAAGCTCTGGAAGTAGGAGAGCGGCGTTTTCCCGAGCACGCTCTGCATGCGGCGCGCCAGCGTTCGCTTGCTCGACCCCGTAGCTTTGGCGGCGTGGTCAAGAGAAAACCCATGGTTCAGCCGGGCGCGCGCCCAACTTTCAAAACGCTGCACGATGGGGTCGGAATGCATCAGATGATCGGTCAACGCATACGCAGATTGCGACGGCCGTGAATCGACAATCAGATACTTTGCGGTGAGCGAAGCCAGTTGCGGGCTGACGCCTCGCACGAGCCACAACGCAAGATCCATATGGCTCAGCGCCGCCCCCGCGGTCACGAAGCGTCCGGATTTTACGATCATGTTTGCTTCGTCCAACAACACCTTGGGATAGCGCTTGCGAAATAGTGGGGCCAGCCACCATGTTGTGGTGGCGTGATGGCCATCGAGCAAGCCAGCCTCGGCCATCACAAAAGTCCCGATGCAAGCCGCGGTCATGGTTGCGCCACGGCGAGCCCATTGTCGAAGTACGTCTGCGGCGTCCCGAACGTCGGGCCTGGCCAGAGCCGTCTCCAGCGGAGCCCGGCATCTTGTAGCCAATGGCCGGAACTACGACGCAATCGGGCGTCCGCTTGCTCGGAGCCTGAACCGGGACACTCAGACCCTGCGAAGTCTTAACGGCTTTTCGCACTCCGACGATCCTCACTTCAAATCGCGGAACCGCCAGTCCGGTCATTTCATTCAGTTCGTTTGCGGTTTGAAACGCGTCGAGAACAGCGGCGACTCCGAGATCAAACACGCCATCGAGAGCAAGGACCTCTATGCGCATGGCAATTATGGTACTAAATATGGCGTTCTTGCCTCTAGTGAAGAAGCGCGTGAACCTCTAATCTCGGATTGAGCGCGAGGAGCAAAACACTGTGAACAGGGACGGCGGCATTTTAGAGTCAATTGGAAATACGTCATTGGTACAACTTCATAACCTTGTTCCGTCAGGCTGCGCAAAAATCTTCGCCAAACTCGAGGGACAAAATCCAACCGGAAGCATGAAAGACCGCATGGCCTTGGGATTGATTTCCAGGGCTGAAGCCGATGGCCGGCTGTCTCCCGGCGACACTGTGGTGGAATACACCGGAGGCACTACCGGCGCGTCTCTGGCATTGGTCTGCGCGGCCAAGGGATACAAGATTCATGTGGTCAGTTCCAAGGCCTTCAGTCAGGAAAAACTAGACCAAATGGTCGCGTTCGGCGCGAAGCTGACCCTCGTTCCCTACGAAGGGGGTTTGATCACGAAGCAATTGATCCTCGATATGATCGAAGCGGCCCGGAAGCTCAGCCTGCAACCCAATACCTACTGGTCCAATCAACTCAGCAATCCTGACAGCATCGCCGGTTATTATCCCCTGGGAGAGGAAATCTGGACTCAAACAAAAGGAGAGATCGACGCCTTCGTTCAATCGGTAGGCACCGCGGCCTCCCTGCGAGGCGTAGCCACTGTTCTAAAGAGTCATAATCCAAAAATCAAAATCATCGCGGTCGAACCAGCGGAATCCTCGGTGCTGTCGGGAGGCACACCCGGCGCTCACGACATCGAAGGGATAGGCATTGGCTACATGCCACCCCTCTGGGATCCGACCCTTGTAGATGAAGTCTTGTCGGTAAAAACAACTGATGCGAAAGATACGGCCAGAGAACTCGCTCGAAAGGACGGCATCCTTGCGGGCACATCGTCCGGCGGAAATATACACGCGGCGACGAGGATTGGGAAGAAATTGGGCCCCGATGCAACAGTGGTTACGCTGATGATCGACTCCGGCCTGAAATATGCAAGTACCGATCTGTTTCGAAGGGGCGCTGAACTGGGGTAAGCGACGGCTATTCATCTGCCGCACTGCTGGCGGACACTAGTTCGCGCACAAACTGATCTTCGCGTCTCTGCTTTCGGGAAAGAAGCGTCCGACCTCGCCCCGCGATGGCTTTCATCTCTTCGCAAAATGTTTACACCGCCATTACATCTACGCGACACACTAAGAATCTCCGCACATTATCGTTAGCCAAGTAGCGAATACCAATTCAATCAGATCACTGGAACCCAAACTCTGTTTCGGCCACCAATGGTCTGTATACACGCATTGATATTAACGAGGAGATACAGACGTGCGGACAAACAGATTCATCACAACGGCCGCTAAGACGGACGCAACGCATGGGAAGGCAAAATCCATGCGGAAAATAGATTTATTCTTTGTTGCAGTATTCATGGCGGCGTCGGTTGCCGCAACACCATCGGCGCAGGCGGCAAAAGTCAAAGTGCTGCACGTGTTCGAGGGCAAAAAGCCTGGAGATGGTGTGACTCCGTTTGGGGCGGTCATTGGGGACGCAGCCGGCAACATCTATGGAACGACGCTTGACGGCGGCAATGGCAATGGAACTGTTTTCAAGATCGACAGCACAGGAAAAGAAACCATCCTGCTGGCTTTTGATCCGCAGGTCAGTGGGAGTTCTCCCGACTCGTCCCTGATTCAGGACCTGGCCGGCAATTTGTACGGTGTAGCCGAAGAAGGCCCCGGTGGGGCTGGCGTCATCTACAAACTTTCGCCTCAAGGCCAGCAAACGTTGCTGCACGCATTTCAGCTCAATCCGAAGCGCTCTCCAGCCGTTCCCGCTGGGGGCCTGCTGCTGGACAAATCGGGCAACATCTTTGGTGCGACGTTCGCCGGCGGCCAGGGCAATTGCCCAACCGGCTGTGGAACCATATACCGCCTGGATACGGCCGGGAAGCTCCACATACTGTATGAATTCACCGGAGGCGCCGACGGCAGCCGGCCGTTTGGACAGCTGGTGCAAGATGCTGGCGGAAACTTGTATGGTATCGCCAAATCTGGTGGAGAGCAGACTTGCCCAGACCGCCTTTCCGCAGACCCCAGTTGCGGCACCGTGTTTAAACTCGACAAGCATCGCCAATTAACCGTCCTACATTCGTTTACCGGTGTGACCGACGGTGCTGTTCCGCAGCCAGGGCTTCTCTTGGACGCCGCAGGAGACTTATATGGAACCACAAGCCGTGGCGGCGACTCCAAACGTGGGGTCGCATTCAAGATCTCCAAGTCCGGCGCGTTTACGGTTCTGCACCGGTTCGCCGCACATGACGGGGCGGGCCCCAACGGCGGCCTGGTCATGGACAGAGCCGGCAATCTCTACGGCAGCACTTCGCGGGGAAGCGCCCACAGCCTGGGGACGGTGTTTCAACTAAGTCCAGATGGCCAGTTAACGGTGTTACACGTCTTTAAGGGTGGTCTGGACGGAGCAGTTCCCAACGCGGGCTTGTTCCGTGACGCGAACGGTCACCTGTTTGGGACCACTTCGATGAATCTCTTGGATAGGCGCGTACGCGGCGGGAGCGTATTCGAGCTTATTCCCTAGTGGCCTGTCTGGCCCGGCGCAGCCGTCACGCGGCTCGTGACTCTACGCCGGGTCAGGCATGAGGAATTTTCATTTGCAGCAGACCAACGCGCGGCTTCCGAGCCGCCGCGTTGTCATTCACGGCTCACTGATTTTCTACGGGGCAGCTGCGTGGTCACGTTGACCCGACCGCCGCACTAGGAATGCCCCTTCGTAACTCCACTCCGCGGATCGAAGGGTCTGTCTCTTTCCGCACCAAAAAATCCGACCGCCCAGTCACATTTGACGAGGCGGTCGGAAACTCAGATCATCAATGAACTCTCGCATTGCTCAGTGAAAAATTCTAAACACCGTACCCGCTTTCGGACCGCCGCCCAGCGAAGTTGTACCGTAGAGTTGTCCTCGGTACCCGAACGTTAGGCCACTATAAGGTGTCTGTCCATCATGCCCCCCCTTAAAATCATAGACCGTGGTTTCAGTCCAAGGGCCACCCAGCACGGCCGGAGGTGTGAGCTCGAAGACCGACCCATTATTGTTCAGGCCACCCGCTGACGTCGTCCCATAGAGATTCCCCTGTTTGTCGAAGAGCAGATTTGCGTAAGACTTCGCTCCATCGCCGCCGTTGGTAAAGGTATAAAGCACCGATTGCGTCCAACCACCACCGGAGGTTGGAGAGATCTCGAAGACTAATCCATAGGACTGCCCGCCTGCGGAGGTTGTGCCATAGAGATTGCCCGTTTTGTCGATAATCAAACCATTTGGGCTACCTCCGTCGGCACCCCCCGTGAACCGGTAAATCACTCCTTCAGTCCACGCGCCGCCTTGTGAAGCGGGCGGTTTCAACTTGAAGACAACTCCCGCCGTGCTGGTTCCGCTTTGGGTCGTGCCGAAAATTCCGCCGTGCACGCCAAACGTCAGTCCGACTGCCGGGTGGATGCCGTCATTGCCCTTACCGAATGTGTGCAACACAGTCTCCGTCCACGCCCCCCCTTGGACGGCTGGCGGCGTCAGCTCAAAGGCAGTGCCACAAGTGCCCGTTCCACAAACCACGCCCCCTCCGTTGTAGGTCGTGCCGTAAAGATTACCGTCGCGATCCATAATCAAACCGGCAGCGGGATTAGCACCGTCCGCCAAGCCCGTAAAGCTGTAGAGAACAGTCTCCGTCCAAGGTGCGCCTTGCGTGGCGGGAGGTGTCAGTTGGAAAACAGTGCCGCATCCACCAGGTGTCCCGCCGCAGTTCGCACTGCCTCCGCCAGCATATGTCGTGCCATAAAGATTACCCACCTTATCGACGATCAGGCTGGAGGTTGGGGAGGATCCATCGTTGCCGCCGGCGAAGCTATAGAGTACCGTCTCCGTCCACGTAGTTTCCGGCCGGGAGATTTCAAACACGGTGCCAAGGCCAGACGCGCCACCGGCAAACCGTCGTGCCGTAGAGGTTGTGCGCCTGATCTTCCACAAGACTCGCTACCGATATTTCCCCGTCGGTTCCCCCCTTGAAGCGGTAAAGCACGCTCTCAACCGGGGCCGCAGAAACAGTGGAGACGTACATCCCCAAAACCATGAAGAGGGTGAGGGGGAAAACAGTGGCAACGGCTAGGAACTTCTGGCGTTTCATGAAAACATCTCCTCGGCGGACGGTTCTCCAAAGCCAAGCCTAGCTTGGCATCGAGAGACCTGACGCGGAGCACATTCTACACCCGTCCTCAGCGCGCGCAAGAGACGTCGCGGCCCCCCAAAAGGGTACTTTTCAGTTGAGAAAGAATGCTCTAGCAGCCTCGGTCCCGGCGGGCCGCCTCCTTAACTGCTTGCCCGTCACGTGTTTGTCATTTTCTCCCGAGCTTCTCATTCTCCTGCTTGTCACTCCCGACGTGTTTGCCATTTCGAGGAGCGGAGAAATCTGGACTAAGCATGTACGCAACCACGGGGGATGCGACCAATTTGCCTCAACCGCTCCCCCTCTCTAAAATAGAACTTACTCGTTTCCATGAGCCAAGCTTATGATTCATTTCCCCGTTCCTGAGGCGCTGACTTTCGATGACGTGTTGCTGCTGCCGGCCCGTTCTGACGTGATTCCAACCCAGACCAACACTCAAACCCAGCTCACACGCAACATCCGTCTGAATATTCCGATCATCAGCGCCGCCATGGACACGGTCACCGAATCGCACATGGCAATCGCGGTCGCGCAACAAGGTGGGATCGGGATTATTCATCGCAATCTGTCGATAGAACAGCAAGCCAACGAAGTGGACAAAGTGAAACGGTCGGAAAGCGGGATGATCGTGGATCCGGTGACCATGTCGCCGGACGCCAAGGTTTCCGAGGCGCTTGAGGTCATGCGCCAGTACAAGATTTCCGGCGTGCCGATCACCACCAATGGCAAGCTGGTCGGAATTCTTACCAACCGCGACCTGCGCTTCGAGAGCCGCTTCGATATTCCCATCAGCAAGGTGATGACCAAGGACAATCTGATTACCGTCCCCGTCGGCACCACGCTGGAGGAAGCGGAAAAAATTCTTCACAAACACCGCGTAGAAAAACTTCTGGTCGTCGATGCCAAATACAACCTGAAGGGCTTGATCACGGTAAAAGATATCCAGAAGAAACTGAAATATCCCAACGCCGCTAAAGATTCGCATGGCCGGCTCCGCGTGGCCGCGGCCATTGGTGCAACCGGCGATTATCTGGAGCGTGCTCAGGAGATGGCAAAAAACAAAGTGGATCTATTGGCCATTGACAGCGCCCACGGCCACTCCACACGCGTGCTCGACGCCATCAAAGCCGTGAAATCGCAACTGCCGGAAGTAGATCTCATTGTCGGCAACGTCGCCACCTTCGACGGCGCTTGCGAGCTGGCGCGCGCCGGGGCGGACGGGATAAAAGTTGGCATCGGCCCGGGATCGATTTGCACGACGAGGGTGGTGACCGGCGCGGGCGTTCCGCAGATAACCGCAATCGCCGAGGCCTACCGCGCCACCAAAGATTCCGGCATCCCCATCATCGCCGACGGCGGCATCAAGTACTCCGGCGACATCACGAAAGCCTTGGCCGCAGGCGCAGCCGCAGTCATGATCGGATCCCTTTTCGCAGGAACCGACGAAAGCCCCGGTGAATTGATCCTTTACCAGGGAAGAACCTTCAAATCCTACCGCGGCATGGGTTCGCTAGGTGCGATGGCTCAGGGTTCCAGCGAACGTTATTTTCAAAGCCCTGACGACTCCTCCACCGCCATGCCCAGCCTGGGCGAAGAATCAAACCGACTGGGTAAACTGGTTCCCGAAGGCATTGAAGGCCGGGTTCCCTACCGCGGCTCGGTTTCCAGCAGTATCCATCAGATGGTCGGGGGCTTGCGATCGGGAATGGGTTATTGCGGTTGCGCGAGCATTCCAGAGTTGTTGCAGAAAACTCGCTTCGTGCGCATCAGCGGCGCGGGACTGCGCGAGAGCCATGTGCATGATGTGATGATTACCCGGGAAGCTCCCAACTATGCAGTGGAGTAAATTGAAAGGACTCATGTTTTTGCCATTTGCGGGGGACGTTCGTTCTTGACCCCGGATCAAAAGCAAGTACTCAAGTGCTGGATTGCGGCGTTTCTTTGGCTCGCAGTAATTGCGCTGGAATCGACCGATTGGGGCTCGGCGGACAACACCAGCAGGATTTTGTATCCTCTGCTGCATTTCCTGATGGGCATTGACTTGGTTCGCTTCGCGGTTTGGCACCATCGCATCCGGAAGCTTGGGCATTTTGTCGGTTACTTTGCTTTGAGCCTTCTCTTGTTTCGAGCGTGGAAAGCTACGCTGCGTTTGCCAGGGGCCGGAGCATGGGCTTTGCGCTGGGCGGCGATTGCATTTTTCATGTCTGCACTGGTGGCCAGCCTGGATGAATGGCATCAGACGTTCTTGCCCTCGCGAACCGGCGCGATTCGCGACGTTTTCCTGGACAGCTCGGCGGCGTTGACCGCGCAAGTTCTGATATTTCTTTTTCTTAGTCGAAAGAGGCCGTCACTGCTTGCTGCCCAGTGAGGTTTTCGTGAGCGTTATGGTTTCCACCGACACTCATCCGCAAAGTTCCGGAAGAAAACCAACGAAGGTCGCACAGAACTTTTTTAAGATCGACGGAATGACAGGGACGTCCGCTCGACATTTCTAATACATTGCGTCGTACTTGGTGGGCACCCACTCGCCCTCTTTGTTTTCCAGTGTGACCGAGAATAGCTCCTGGTAGGTTCCCTTTTGGCCGGCTACTTTCCGCCGTTTTCCGCGGTAGTGCAGGATGCGGAGCGGCGGAGCGTCTTCCCAATCGACGATCTTCCAGGAGACCAGTGGATGCTGAGCTTCGGACTCACAAATGAAGGTGGCATACTTTCTGTGATAGTCCTTTTCCCATGCGGCCAGTTCATCTTGGCAGCGTCCATCGCGGAAGGCGTCAAGATATTTTGTGGCCACGCGCTCGGACGAACGGTCTCGTAGTGGGTTCAGCGAAATCGAATTTGGAGTGCCGGAAAGCGGATCGCGATCCTCGGAGCGAGACAGCACCGGCCCCTGCCCATTCAGCCACATCAGGTAGCCAAAAAATAGAAACAGGATGAAAACGCCAGCGCCTACCGCGATGCCGATTTGTACGCGAGAAAACTCCATGATTCTGCTGCAAGTTTAACGCGACGCATGACGGGGGTCAGGTTACGACCGTGTTCCAAGAGGACATGTACGAATGGAAAAAGCGCACTCCTAAGAGGAAGAAGTGCGCTCACAATCACGACAGCGTGGGCTCAGCAAGCCGCTAATTGTCAGTATTGGCCGTAAATCAGAACATCCAGAGCAGCTTTGGTATTCACCGGGCCGACGCTGTCCGCATAAATACTGAGCGTCGTGCCAGGAACGTCGTACACCCGGGTCATTTGGGAATGGGGTGTCAACACGATGGTGTCGAGCTGCCCCAGCAGCTCCTCGCCTTCGGTGAAAGTCAGCCGCAGAATGATGTTCGCATTGGAGTCAATGCGTTCGCCGGCGACCAGGCGGATCCTGTCGTACATGCTGACGTCCACTTCGCCGAGCAACTTATTCTGCCCGCCGGGAATGGTCACTGCCCCGACCGGGGTGCGGAAAGCCAGTACATTCTCTCGATTGGAAGTTGGATGAGGTTGAAAGGGAGTGGGCGAAATCTTTGGTGCTGTTGCCATTTGTTTGTACCTCGCTTGTCGCGCGCCGCGAATGGCGCGTGGGATTTTTTTCTTACGTGACGAGGGAAGTTACGTCGTGGGCCCACCGACAAGAAAAGTTTAGGTCTATGAAAAAAGGAAAACAATCATCGGAACGAAAAAATGTTGCGCGCCGAGCCAAAATGGGAATTGCACACACGCCTGACACAGTTCCAGCTCGGAGCCTTGAACGCCGCTAACGCAACGTTTTGAGGCAAGAAAATGCGCTCAAGCATTCGGAACCATGTCACCCTCATGTCTGGGGTTCGTCGAAAACTGAGCCTGTCACATTTCCGTCGGCTTTTGTGCTACGTAGAGATACCGCCGCAATCGCCGCTCGCTTGTAAGTGCGTGCACCGTGGATAGAAACTGCTGCAGTCCCTCAAAATTTGCTTTACCTTCGATTGCGATCAGGTCCGTGCGTCGTTGCTCGCGCGCGTCATACCAGCGCTTCGATATGACGGCTGCACTTTCACTGGTGTCATCGGCGCTCAGGACGCGAAACCCTGCTTGTGCGAGCAGCCTTTCATTCTCTCCCGGTGGACTAAAAAGGTAGTAGCCGATCGAACTGCGGATGGCAATTTCCTCCTGAGAAATCGTTCCACCGATGACGAGAGCGTCGCTGAATAGGATTCGCCCTCCTGGTTTAAGCACGCGGAACAGTTCGCGCAGGAGAACAGCGCGTTCGCGAAGATGGCACAGGACGTCGTTGGAGAAAATTGCGTCGAAGGCCCCGTCTTCATACGGCAACTTCTGGGAAGCGTCGCAAATCTCAAAGCGCACCCGGGAGGACATATTGCCGTCACTCGCGAGCTGGTTCGCGGTGTGGATGCCCGGGGCATTTATATCCACGCCGAGAATGCGGCAACCCACGCTCTCCGCGACCTGCAAAGCATAACGCCCCGAACCACAGCCGATTTCGAGCCCATACGAACTGGGCGTCAGGCCCAACGTACTTGGAATTTCACGCGACTCTTCGGTCGTAACCCAGCTGGTCTGGCCGAGATCTTCTCCGTAAGTCGCGATACGAATCTGGCGATAGACCTCGGCGCCATAATTGGCGTAGGCGTAGGCGTGGTCGTAGAGGTCTACTTTCGCCGACATGCAGGGTCCTCCTCAAACAAGCAGTGGATTATTTTACTTTGAATTTCTTAAGGCCATTCGAAGAAAAGAGGAAGGAGTGCTGCTCTGGCTGCAAATATGAAGGGCGCAAGATCAAGTGCAATTGCACTTGAAGCTCGCGCCCTGACTCGGTTGCGGGTGTTACTTGACCTTGTCTTCGCCCTCAGCGCCGGGGACGGGGTGTTCTACCCCTTGCTGCGCTTCGGCTTCTTCCATGGCGCGCTTGGTTTCGGCGGCGCGCTTGGCGCGGCCTTCGGCACGCTTCTGGCGCTTCTCGTCGATTGTCTTTTCGCTACCCAGCAATTCGACGAACGCAGTGTCGGCGCCGTTGCCTTTGCGCCATCCCGTACGGACGATGCGCAGATATCCGCCGTTGCGATCACCAAAGCGGGGACCGATGGTATCAAATAATTTGTCCACGGCGGCACTGGTCATCAGATAGGCGAGAGCCTGGCGGCGCGCGGCGAGATCTCCGCGCTTGCCGAGCGTGATCATTTTCTCCACCAGAGGGCGCATGGCTTTGGCTTTGGGCACCGTGGTCTCGATCCGTTCCTCAAGAATGCACGACGTAACCAGGTTGCGCAGCAAGGAGCGGCGGTGCGCGGTGTTACGTCCCAGTTTCCATCCGGCTACTTTGTGACGCATGGGAAATCCTCAGTTCTCAACAGAAGCAGATTCCTGGCTTCGTTTGGAATGACAATTAAAGTCGTAGGGACGGGCGACGAGGCCCGTCCCTACACAGTTTCTACAGATCGTTGTCCAAGCCGTAGGCCGATGCGGGCAGGACCTGGTTCGAGGTCGGACCCGGCACGGCGTTGCCTTGTTCGTCGATCTTCATTCCCAGGCTCAAGCCCATCGTGCCCAGGATTTCCTTGATTTCGTTCAGCGACTTGCGACCAAAGTTTTTGGTCTTCAGCATTTCGGCTTCGGTCTTCTGTACCAGTTCGCCGATGCTCTGAATGTTCGCGTTTTTCAGGCAGTTGTAACTGCGCACCGAAAGTTCGAGTTCTTCGACAGAACGATTCAAGTTTTCGTTCTTGATTTCCGGCTTGCGTTCTTCCGACGACGTCGAGGTCTCGATATCCTCTTCAAAGTTGATGAAGATATTCATGTGGTCCTTCAGCAGCTTCGCCGCCAGACCGATGGAATCGGCCGGCAGAATGGAGCCGTTGGTCCACACTTCGAGCGTCAGCTTGTCGTAATCGGTGATCTGGCCGAGACGCGCCGCTTCCACGGTGTAGTTGCACTTGCGAACCGGGGAGTGGACGGAATCGATTGGAATGAAACCAATACCGAGATCTTCATCGAAATTCTTGTCGGCGGAGACATATCCGCGGCCGCGCTTGAGGCGCATTTCCATGTCGAGTTTGCCGCCTTCGCTGACGGTCGCGACGTAGACGTCTTTGTCCAGAACTTCTACATCGGCATCGGCTTCGATCATGCCGGAGGTGACCACGCCCGGTTGATCGGCACGCAGATAAATCGCTTTGGGCGCGTCGCCGCTGAGCTTGAAGGGAATTTGCTTCAAGTTCAGGATAATGTCGGTAGCGTCTTCAACCACACCGGGAATCGACTGGAATTCGTGCAAGACGCCTTCGATCTTCACAGCGGTGACCGCGGCACCTTCGATCGATGAAAGCAGCACGCGGCGCAGTGCATTGCCTATGGTGGTGCCGAAGCCGCGTTCAAACGGCTGCGCCCAGAAGATGCCGTACTTATCGGTGAGGGTCGAAGTATCGACCGCCAAGCGTTTCGGTTTTTGAAAACCTTTCCAGAACATTGCGCTATTCTCCTTCGGCCGTTTGGCTCAGTGCCGGCTCCCTGAATCGGTCCAGATTCAGGTCAAGCGCCAGCACAGGCTGATCTGGCTCGAAATGGTGGACCGGAAAAACTGTCCCACTTAATTACTTGCTATACAACTCGACAATCAACTGCTCATTGATCGGCAGGTTGATATCTTCGCGCTTCGGCAATGCCAAAATCTTTCCTTTGTAATTATCGCGATCAATCTCCAACCAGTTGGCCGCGTTCTGGTGGCTGGCAAACTCTTTCGCTGGCTCCAGAATCGCCAACTTCAGGCTGCCTTCGCGGATTGCAATTTCATCACCGGCGCTGACCTGGTAGGAAGGAATATTCACCTTCCCCCCGTTCACCTGCACGTGGCCGTGACGCACTAACTGTCGAGCTTGCCGGCGAGAAACACCAAAGCCGAGACGATAGACAACATTGTCCAGACGCCGCTCCAACTGTTGCAGGAGCAATTCGCCAGTGACGCCCTGGGCACGTGCCGCTTTCTCAAAGTAATTGCGGAACTGGCCTTCCTGGGCAAAATACATGCGCTTGGTCTTTTGTTTCTCGCGAAGCTGAAGACCATAACCCACGATTTTCGACTTGCGGTCCTTGCCATGCTGGCCGGGAGCGAAGTTGCGCTTCTCGATGGGGCATTTATCGCTGAAGCATTTGGTGCCTTTGAGGAACAACTTCATGCCCTCGCGGCGGCAGAGACGGCAGACGGGATCAGTATATCGGGCCAAGTTTCTTCTCCTTTAGATGACCGGTTTACAGGTTTGGCTTCACCCTTCATCCCGGACGAAAACAAGCAGTTAGCAGTTAGCCTCTAGCCCAAAGCCAAAAGCTCGCCGCCCAGTGCTACACTCTACGGCGTTTGGGCGGACGGCATCCGTTGTGCGGGATGGGCGTCGCGTCTTTAATATTTCGCACTTCGATGCCAGCTGCAGCCAACGCACGAATTGCAGACTCGCGGCCGGAACCGGGCCCGCTGACGCGCACTTCCACGCTGCGCACACCGTGATCGCGCGCCATACTGGCGGCGTTCGAGGCGGCCTGCTGAGCGGCGAATGGCGTTCCCTTGCGCGATCCGCGGAATCCGAGCGAACCAGAACTCTTCCACGACAAGACGTTTCCAGCCTGATCGGCGATGGTCACGATCGTGTTGTTGAACGAAGCCTGGATGTGCGCAATGCCGTGGGAGACGTGCTTGCGCTCCTTCTTCTTGAACGTCTTCTTCTTGCCTTTTTTGTCCGGCGTTGCGGCGCCGGCTGCTGCTGCGGGTTTTGCCATAAAGTCTCAGCCTTTAGCGATTAGCTCTTATGTCTTCGTTGCCGTCTTCTTCTTCGCGGCTACCGTGCCCTTGCGCGGACCCTTCCGGGTGCGGGCGTTGGTGTGTGTACGCTGTCCACGGACCGGCAGGTTGCGGCGATGGCGGTATCCGCGGTAGGAACCGATTTCGATGAGCCGCTTGATGTTCATCGAAACTTCCTTGCGCAGATCGCCTTCCACAGAGCCTTCGGACTCGATGACCTGACGGATGCGGTTGACCTCGTCCTCGCCCAGATCCTGGACTTTTTTCATGGGCTCGACTTTCGCCTGATCGAGAATGCGGGCGGAGCGCGAGTTTCCAATTCCGTAGATGTAGGTGAGCGCGATATTCACGTGCTTGTTTCGCGGAAGATCGACGCCTGCAATACGTGCCATAGTTTTCCTTTATCTATCCCTGGCGTTGCTTGTGTTTAGTCGTTTCGCAGATCACCCGGACTACGCCTTTGCGGTGGATGACCTTGCACTTATCGCAAATCTTTTTTACCGACGCTCGTACCTTCATAGCTTTTACTGTCCCCACTTCCCTTTAGTCGGGCTTCACTCGACCTAGATAGCCGAGACGGCCGCCCCCACGTTCATTTATAGCGGTACACGATCCTGCCGCGATTCAGATCATAGGGCGAAAGCTCGACGGCAACTTTGTCCCCAGGCAGGATGCGGATGAAATTCTTGCGCATCTTGCCGGAAACATGCGCCAGGACCTGGTGCTTGTTTTCGAGTTCCACCTTAAACATCGCATTGGGCAGCGGCTCAACCACCGTTGCCATTACCTCAATCGCGTCTTCTTTGCTCATGCACTCCTTGATAGCTTTCAGCTGTCAGTTTTGCCAGCTTTACTGCGTCAAAATCACGGGCCCTTCTTTGGTTACGGCTACACAATGCTCGAAGTGCGCGCTGCAACTTCCGTCCGCGGTCACTGCGGTCCACTTGTCGTCCAGTACGCGGGTGCCCGGCTTGCCGAAATTTACCATCGGCTCAATAGCAAGCACCATGCCTTCGCGTAACCGGGCACCGTGTCCACGGGCTCCGAAGTTAGGGACTTGCGGCTCCTCGTGCAACCGCGTCCCAATACCGTGGCCGACAAATTCACGGACCACGCTAAAGCCATTCGCTTCCACAAATTCCTGCACAGCCGCGCCGACGTCGCCTACCGCATTTCCCACCCGCGCCTGCTCGATCCCTTTGTACAGGGAAGCTTCCGTCACTTCGAGCAGCTTGCGTACTTCCGGGGTCACCGAATCATCCACCGGAACTGTGATCGCCGCGTCGCCGTAGTATCCGTCGAGTACGACTCCGCAATCGATGGATACAATGTCGCCCGCTTTCAAGACCCGCTTTTCCGACGGGATGCCGTGCACAATTTCTTCGTTGACCGAGGTGCAGAGCACGCAAGGATAATCGTAATAACCCTTAAAAGCCGGCTTCGCGCTCAGCTCCTTGATCTTCTTTTCAGCGGCGCGTTCCAGGTCCATTGTGGTCGCACCGGGCTTCACCAGGGCGCGCACGTGATCAAGAACTTCGCGAACGATGCGGCCACTGCTCCGCATCCGTTCAATCTCCGCCGTTGATTTACACACAATTGCCATTCCCTAGCCGCCGTCGAAAGTATCTTTCGCTTCCACGGCACCGTGATGCTCGACAACCCAGATGATCTGCCCGGTCACTTCGCCCACAGGCAAGTCGCCGTTCACCGAAACCAGACGCCCCTTCTGCTCGTAATAGTCCGCCACGGGCCGGGTCTGAAGGTCATATTCCGTCAGACGTTTCCGGATCACTTCTTCGCGATCATCATTGCGGATTATCAGCGGAGAACCGTCAACGTCGCAAATATCAGCGACGCGAGGTGGCTGAAAGTAGACGTTATAAATGTGTCCGTTGGCGCGGCAGGTCCTGCGTCCCGTAAGCCGCTGCAACAAATGATTATAGTCCACGTCGATGCGGATCACAATCGGCAGACACTTGGCGCCACTCGAGTTTTCAAAGATCTCGCCTTCAAAATAGGCGTCCAACCAGCCTGCCTGCTGCGCGGTGCGCGGGAAGCCGTCCAGGATGAAACCTCGCTCGCAATCCGCCTCACGCAAGCGACAAGCTACCATGTCGCAGACCAAGTCGTCAGGAACCAAGTCGCCCCGATCCATGATGGCTTTGGCTTTCAGGCCTAACTCGCTGCAACGCTGTACGTTGCTCCGCAGAATGTCTCCGGTGGAGATCTGCGGAATGCAGTAGTGCTCGGCAATGCGCTTGGCCTGCGTGCCCTTGCCAGCGCCCGGTGGCCCCAGAAACACAATCGGCCTGATGTTTTGCGAGGTCTCCATCGACTGACTCTAATGCGTCCCTAATTTCAGGTTCACGCGGTCAGCTCGACCACCACCCGCCGACCGGGCGGTACAGTTTACCTCGAATCCTATTGCTGCACCCTACAAACCGGGCGCGGGCGCCCGCGCTACACAAATTCTTAGGCCCAGGTGCGGCGACCGCGGATGCGTCCGCTGCGCGGAGTGAATCCGTCGTAGTGTCGCATGATGAGCTGCGCTTCAATCTGTGTGACCGTATCCATGGCCACGCCGACGACAATCAGCAGCGAAGTTCCGCCAAAATAGAAGGTCACACCCAAACCGTTCGTCACCCAAGTCGGCAGCTTCTCGAAAAATGCGCCAATCGGCCCGTACAGGTGGTTCAGGTGAATGCCGGTGATCATCCATTCAGGAATGAACGAGATGATGATCAGATAAAGCGCGCCGACCAACGTGATGCGCGTGAGAATTTCGTTGATGTGATCCGCGGTGCGCTTGCCGGGGCGGATGCCGGGAATGAATCCACCGTACTTCCGCATGTTGTCGGCAACCTCGTTGGGGTTGAAGACAATCGAAACGTAGAAGTAGGCGAAGAAAATGATGCCTACGGCATATAAGAACGTATAGAGCGGCTCGCCCCAGCCCAGCCAATGAATCAGGTCCCCGAAGTAGCGATTGTTTCTCAGTCCCTGGCCTACCATCTGGGGCATGGTCAGAATCGACGAGGCAAAAATCACCGGCATAACGCCGCCAGCATTGACGCGCAGCGGCAGGTGGGTGGACTGGCCTCCCATAACCTTGCGGCCGACGACACGCTTGGCGTACTGCACTGGAATTCGCCGTTCACTGCGTTCTACGTACACGATGAACGCGACAATCAACACCATGACTGCCACAAGCAAAATCATGGCGGGAGCGGTGAAAGCGCCCCACGCATTCGTGCGAACTTTGTCGATCAGATCGGCCACGCCGCGAGGCAGCCCAACCACAATACCGGCGAAGATCAGCAGCGACATTCCGTTACCGACACCGCGTTCCGTGATCTGCTCGCCCAGCCACATGATGAAGGCGCTGCCCGTGGTCAGGGTCAGCATGGTCATGAGGATGAAAGGCACGCCCGGATTCACGACGAAATCGCCGCCACTTTTTTCCAGGCCAATGGCGATTCCGAACGACTGCACCGCGCTCAAAATTACGGTCAGATACCGCGTCCACTGCGTAATTTTCTTGCGGCCAAGCTCCCCCTCTTTCTGCAGCTTGGCCAGCGGCTCATAGACCACGGTCAACAACTGCAGAATGATGGACGCCGTAATGTACGGCATGATGCCCAGGGCGAAGATGGTCATACGGCGAAGCTGGCCACCCGAGAACAGGTCCACGAACCCGAGTGCGGTGCCGCGATTTTGCTCGAAGAACTGCTGCAGCTTGTCGGCATTCACGCCTGGCGTCGGAATGTGGCCGCCCAGGCGATACACCGCCAGCAGCCCCAGCGTGAACAAAATCCGCTTGCGGAGCTCAGGGATACGAAATACGTTCGCCAGTTTCTCGAACATTACTGCAAGACCTCAAACTTGCCGCCAGCTTTGGTGATCTTTTCCTGCGCCGTCTTGGAGAATTTGTGAGCGTGCACTGTGAGCGCCTGCGATAATTCGCCGTCGCCTAAAATCTTCACCGGACGTTTGGTATGAATGACGCCAGCTTTGCGGAGCGACTCAGGCGTGATGGTTGTCTCTCCCAGCGTGGCCAGCTTCTCCAGATTCACGATGTTGTATTCCACGCGGAAGATGTTCGTGAATCCGCGCTTCGGCATGCGGCGATGCAGCGGCATCTGGCCGCCTTCAAAGCCACGCATCATGCGCGAACCACTACGCGAGCGCTGGCCCTTATGTCCGCGGGTGGAAGTCTTACCCATGCCGGAACCCATGCCGCGCCCGACGCGTTTCTTGCCTTCGTTCGCCTTCTTCGGTGCTCGAACATTCGAAAGATTCATAAGAAACTCTTCTTCGCTGAAGACGTTACGTCTCTACGTCCACAAATTATTGGATCTCGACCAGGTGCGGGATTTTTGCCACCATGCCGCGGATGGCCGCCGTATCCGGACGCTCAATCACCTGATTCAATCGCGTGAACCCCAGGCCCTTGACGACCAGCTTATGTTTCACCGGAGCACAGATCGCAGACCGCACCCACTTCAAATGAAGTTTGCCGGCCGCCGTGCTGGATTTCTTTGCTGTCATTCTCGACTCCCGTCCCTCTACATCTCTTCCATGGTTTTGCCGCGCATTGCGGCGACATCAGATCGGTTCCTAAGCTTCTTCAACGCATCGAAAGTGGCCTTGATGACATTATGAGGATTGGTCGTGCCAATCGATTTGGTCAGCACGTTCTGCACGCCCGCCGACGTCATCACCGCACGCACTGCGCCTCCGGCGATTACGCCGGTGCCCTCAGGGGCAGGCTTGAGCAGGACCATGCCGGCTCCGTAACGCCCCAACACGGTGTGAGGGATGCTGGTCTGCGTAAGGTTAATCCGTATCAAATTCTTCTTCGCCGACTCAATTCCTTTACGAATGGCCTGGGGTACTTCCTTTGCTTTGCCAGAACCATAACCCACCACGGCTGCGCCAGGATCTCCCACGACGACCAGAGCGGCGAAGGAGAGGTTCTTGCCTCCCTTGACCACTTTCGTGACCCGGTTAATTGCGACAACCTGGTCTTTCAGTTGGTAAGAACCCGCATCAAGCTTCTTGATAATTGTTGGCATTCTTTTCCCATCTTGTAATTTCGTAATCGGACAATTGAGCAATTTGAAAAACGCGACAGCCGCTCAAATTACAAAATTGCCAAACTACTCGATTACCAAATTCGTTCAGAACTGCAAACCCGCTTCGCGTGCCGCATCGGCCAGAGCTTTTACTCGCCCGTGATAAATGTAACCGCCGCGATCGAAAACGACTTTACTGATCCCCTTGGCCTTGGCGCGCTCCGCGATGGTTTTGCCCACGGTCTTGGCCGCAGCCACGTTTCCTCCGGTGCGCTTCTTGCCCTTCTCGCCGCCCTCGGCGGAATGAGCGGAAACCACGGTCGCACCTTCAAGATCGTCGATCAGTTGCACATAAATATGGTTCAACGAGCGATATACGTTCAGGCGCGGCCGCGCGGCCGTTCCGAGGATCTTTTTGCGGATGCGCTCATGCACGTGCCGCCGATTTGTGTTTTTCGATGTTCGAGTCAGCATAAAAATTTCCTTCGTCTTGGGCCGCGGGTGGTTGGCCTTTTACAGACAACCCGCTTGCTACCGCCCGTCGCTCTTAGCCGACAACGCACGGCCAACGACGCTCTTACTTCGCTCCGGTCTTACCGACCTTCTTCTTCAAGCGCTCGCCAGCGTAGCGCACACCCTTATTCTTGTACGGATCGGGCGGGCGCAGGCTGCGCATTTCGGCGGCTACCTGGCCAACTTTCTGGCGATCGATGCCGGTAATGCTGAGCTTGGTCTGCTTCGGATCCACCGCTGCGTCAACCCCGGAAGGCAGCGGATATTCGATGGGATGCGAGTATCCCAGGCTGAATACGACTGTACCCTTGCCCTTCATTTCAGCGCGATAGCCGATGCCGACAATTTCAAGGTCGCGAGTCCATCCCTTGGTGACGCCCTCGACGGCGTTGTTGACCAGCGCCCGGGCCAAGCCATGAACGGCAGCTTGCGAATCATTTTCGCGCACCGCGAGAAGGTGCCCATCCTGCTGTTGCACCTTGATGCCCGCGGGTAATTGGGTATCCAGTTTGCCCTTCGGGCCTTGCACGGCAACTGTGTTGCCTTCAATTTTGACCGTGACTCCCTTAGGGAGCGGGATCGGTTTTTTTCCAATTCGTGACATAAGTTCAGCTTCCTGGCTATCGAGACGTTGCTTGCAACGCCTCAGCGTAGCGAGCTACGCCCCTACCGCGATATTCACTACCAAACTTCGCAGAGCAATTCCCCGCCGACACCCTGCTTGCGCGCCTGGCGTCCCGTCATCACGCCGCGAGGCGTGGTCAGGATGTTGATCCCGAGGCCGCCCAGCACGCGCGGAATCTCGGTGCGACGCACGTAGACACGGCAGCCCGGCCGGGAAACGCGCTCCACATTGGAGATGGCTGCCTCGTTATTGTTGCCGTACTTCAAGTAGACGCGGACGACCTTGTGCCCACCCTCTTCCGTTGCCTTGAAATTCGAGATGTAGCCCTCTTCCTTCAAGATACGGGCGATCTCCAACTTCAGCTTGGAAGCGGGAATGTCCACTTTCTGGTGCCGCGCGCTGATCGCATTACGTATGCGGGTCAGCATATCTGAGACCGGATCGGTCAACCTCATGCGTTCCTTCTCCTCAGTCGCCCGTTTGCTTTGGCCCGAGTACCAATGGACCGAAGAACCCGCGGCGACGCCTTCTCAACGATTACCACGACGATTTCGCAACTCCGGGAATTTCTCCGCGCAGCGCAAGCCCCCGGAAACACAGACGGCAGATACCGAACTTGCGCAGAAACGCGCGTGGGCGTCCGCAGATCTGGCAGCGGTTGTGCCGGCGCGTGGAAAACTTCGGCGCAGGCTGCTGTTTGGCGCGCGCATCGCTGAACTTCTTTTGGATCTTCGCGTCCTTCACTCGTTTTGCAGTTGTGGCCACTTAGCTCTGCTCCTTATTGTAGAGACGCCGCTTGGCAACGCCTCAGGGACGCAGCCGGCTGCGTCGCTCCAGATTTCATGCCCTAAACGGCATGCCCAGGTGCTTCAGCAGGGCACGCGACTGATCATCATTGCGCGACGTCGTCACAATCGTGACGTTCATACCCTTTTGCTTGTCCACCCTGGCATAGTCGATCTCGGGAAAAATCAACTGATCGTGCAGACCGAGGGTGTAATTCCCGCGCCCATCGAACGATTTGGTCGAAACCCCCTTAAAGTCGCGCACACGCGGCAGCACGACATTCACCAGCCGGTCGAAAAATTCGTACATGCGATCTCCGCGCAGCGTAACCATCGCGCCGATCGCCTGGCCTTCGCGAACCTTAAAAGCTGCGATGGATTTCTTGGCGCGCGTCACCACCGGCTTCTGTCCGGTGATCTGACCCAGTTCGTTCACGGCCGGATCCAGGATCTTGGCATTTTGCGTGGCTTCGCCCACCCCCATGTTGACCACAATCTTGTGAAGATGCGGCACAGCCATGGGATTCTTGAGGTCGAATTCCTTCATCAAGGTGGGAGCGACTTCCTTGTGAAAACGCTCTTTCAGCCGCGGCGTCTGCTTCGCACTGTGACGCGCTGCCTCGGCAGGCCGTTGCTCTTCCTGCTGGCCACCCTTTTTTTCTTTTTTGTCTTTTGCCATTTGCATTACCTTTTCAGCTTCTAGCCATTAGCAATTCGCCTTAAGCCAGGAACCCACAAAAACTGTCTCGTAATCCCGCGCTGTCCCTTCGCCTGCCTTTGCTAAAGGCTAACGGCCAGGTGCGAAATGCTTACTTATCAAGCGTTGTCCCGCACTTCTTGCACACCCGCACTTTACGGTCGCCACGAACTTCGTGGCCGATGCGCACCGGGCCGCAGGTTCCGCATATCAGTTGCACATTCGACAACGCGATGCGGCTTTCCTGTTCGGCAATGCCGCCCTTGATGTTGCGCTGCGGATTCGGGCGAACGTGCTTTTTCACCAGCATGACGTGTTCGACCAGAATCTTGTTATCGTTTGGAAACACGCGCAGGACGCGGCCTTCCTTGCCTTTGTCCCGGCCCGTGATCACCTTTACGTTGTCGTTCCGGCGAATATCGACTCGTTTATGTTCGGTGCTTACAGTAATCATTTTTCTAAACCCTTTTTCAGCTTCCGCCAGCGCAGCCGCTAAAGAACTTCGGGCGCCAGCGACACAATCTTCAAAAACTTCTTGTCGCGCAATTCGCGGGCAACCGGCCCGAAGACGCGCGTCCCGACCGGCTCGCCCGACTCGTTGATCAGCACCGCCGCATTCTCATCGAAACGGATATAGGTGCCATCGCGACGGCCATGCTCTTTGTGCGTGCGCACGATGACCGCCTTGACCACCGTCCCCTTCTTCACCTGTCCATCCGGCGAAGCTTCTTTCACGCTGGCGGTGACCACATCGCCGAGGCCAGCCCGCAGTCCAGTCGAGCCGCCGAGCGGCAGGATGACCTGCAGTTTGCGAGCGCCGGAGTTATCGGCGACCTCGAGCCAAGTTCTCATCATCACGGCCATATTCAATCTCCCCGATTACGCGGCGTTCTACTTCGCTTGCGCGGCAGCGTGTTCCGCCGTCAATGTGGTCTTACGGACGATCTGCTTCAAGCGCCAGCGTTTCAACTTCGACAGCGGGCGAGTTTCTTCGAGGCGCACTACATCGCCGATGTGGGCTTCGCCTTTTTCATCGTGAGCGTAAAACTTTTTCGCCTTCGAAACCACGCGGCCATAGAACGCATGCGACTTCTTGCGCACCACTTCCACCACGATGGTCTTCTGCATGCGGTTGGAAACCACTTCGCCGACTATTTCTTTGCGCCTGCCCGCAGCCGCTGGCTGTACATTCGTCTCTGGCATCTACTTGCTCCCTGTTTTGCCGCTGGCGGCGAGTTCACGCTCTCGGGCAATAGTCTTCACGCGCGCGATGTCGCGACGCATTCCACGAATCTTCTTCAGACTCTCGGTCTGCCCCATATTGAGCTGGAACTTCAACTTGAACAGCTGATCGTTGAGATCGCGCTGCTGATGAGTAAGCTCTTCGTCGGTCAAATTTCGTATCTTGTCGGATTTCATAATTCAGCTCTCAGTTCCGAGTTCCAGTTTCAATGCGCCGCCGATTCACGCTTCACAAATCGCGTGCGCAGTGGCAGCTTGTGCGAAGCCAGTCGCATCGCTTCGGTGGCGTCCTGCGGCGTAACCCCTTCCATCTCAAACAGAATCTTGCCGGGACGAACCACCGCAACCCAATGATCAGGAGCGCCCTTACCTTTACCCATACGGGTTTCGGCAGGCTTTTTGGTGACGGGCTTGTCCGGGAACAAACGAATCCAGATTTTGCCGCCGCGTTTGACGAACCGCGTCATGGCGACCCGGCTGGCTTCGATCTGCCGGTCGGTAATCCAACCCGGCTCCAGCACCTTCAATCCAAAGTCGCCGAAAGCGAGTTCGCTTCCGCGCCAGGCTTTTCCGGTCATCCGTCCGCGCTGCTGCTTGCGGTACTTTACTTTCTTCGGCATCAACATAAATCAGTCTCTCAACTCTCGGCGATTCGATCTAGAACGCTCCGACGGTTTGCGGCTCGCGCTTTTTCGTCGGCAGAATTTCGCCTTTGTATACCCAGCACTTCACACCGATCACGCCGTAAGTCGTTCGCGCTTCGGTGAATCCGTAGTCGATGTCGGCGCGCAACGTATGCAACGGCAAACGGCCTTGCAGATACCACTCCGAGCGCGCGATTTCGTTTCCATTCAACCGGCCACTGACCCGGACCTTGATTCCCTTGCACCCAAAGCGCAACGCTGAATCGACCGCCTTACGCATGGCGCGACGGAAACCGACGCGTTTTTCGAGCTGCAGAGCGATCGACTCCGACACCAGTTGCGCATCAAGTTCAGGCTTGTGCACTTCCTGAATGTCGAGATAGACCTCGCGCGCAGTTCGCTTCTGGACGTCGGCCTTGAGTTTGTCGATCTCAGCGCCTTTGCGTCCAATAATGATTCCCGGACGCGCCGTCTTGATGATCACTCGCAGCTTGTTGCCAGGACGCTCGATTTCGATCGAGCTGACGCCGGCCGACTTGAGCTTGTCCTTCAACTCAGCCTTCAGTTTGACGTCTTCGAGCAGCAGCTTGTCGTAATCTTTCTCGACAAACCAACGCGACTTCCACGGCTTGGTATAGCCGAGGCGAAAACCATAAGGATGGACTTTTTGTCCCATCGTTCCTCTCAGTGTCCCGGACGAACCGGGCGAATCCTACTTTGCTCCTGCAAACTTCTTGGTTGCCTTCGCACTCTTCTTGGCCGTTTTTGCCGGCGCTTTACCGGCCGCCTTGCTACGCGACTTCGCCGGAGTCCTTGCGCTTACTCTCTCGGCTCCCGCTACGTTCGTTAGGGCTTCGCCGTTTTTGCCGCGCTCCGCCAATTCGATTTCGATGTGCGAAATGCGCCGCACATAGTGAAAAGCGCGGCCCATCGGCGCCGGACGAATCCGCTTCATCCGCGGCCCGTCATTGGCAATGGCATTCTTTACGTACAAACTATCCACGTCAATATCGAGGCCTTTTTCCGCGCTCAGATAGTTAGCATTTTCCAGCGCCGAACGCAACCAATTTATGGACGGTCGCAGCTACCCGTTTCTTCGTGAAGGTCAGCGTGTTGAGCGCATCCTCCACCCGCCGGCCCTTGATCAGGTCCAGCACTAGGCGGGCCTTCTGCGGCGAAACGCGCATGAAACGTGCTTGGGCTCGAAATTCCATATATCTTCCTTTACGCCTTCGGTGCGGGCGTTGCCGCTCCCGCCGCCGGCGCCGCTGCTCCTGGACCGCCGGGAATTCCGGCTGGCTTCGCCGCGCTTTCCGTCGCCGCACTCATGGAGTGACCCTTGAACTGACGAGTGAAACTGAATTCGCCCAGTTTGTGACCCACCATGTTTTCGGTGATGTACACCGGAATAAATTTCTTGCCGTTGTGCACCGCGATGGTGTGACCCACCATCTCCGGCATGCACGGTCGAGCGCCGCGACCAGGTGCGCAGCACTTTCTTCTCATTACGCGCATTCATGGCTTCTACCCGCGTTTGCAGGAAGCATCAACGAACGGGCCCTTTTTAGTTGAGCGGGCCATAAGTTCTCAGTCCTATTTCTTGCCGCGCCGGTTCACGATGAACGCGTCCGTGCGCTTGTTGTTGCGAGTCTTGTAACCGCGGGTCGGCTGACCCCATGGGGTCACCGGATGCCGGCCACCAGAAGTCTTACCTTCACCGCCACCGTGCGGATGATCCACCGGATTCATGGAAACGCCACGATTATGCGGCCGCTTCCCCAGCCAGCGCGAACGACCTGCCTTACCGATGGTAACGTTCTCGTGATCAAGATTGCCGACCTGGCCAATCGTCGCCATGCATTCCTGGGCAACCTTGCGGGTCTCACCGGAAGGCAATTTAACCAGCGCATACTCACCTTCCTTCGCGACTAACTGCGCCGAACCGCCTGCCGAGCGCACCATTTGCGCGCCTTTACCGGGCTTCAGTTCGATATTGTGAATGATGGTACCCGGAGGAATATTCTTCAAGGGCAAGTGCATTGCCCACCAGAATATCGGCCTCGGGTCCGCTCAATATTTTCTGTCCAACTTTCAATCCATCCGGCTGAAGGATGTAACGCTTCTCGCCGTCGGCATAGCTCAAAAGCGCAATACGCGCCGAGCGATTGGGATCGTACTCGATGGTCGCAACCGTCGCGGGAATGCCAATCTTGTCGCGCTTGAAGTCAATGATGCGCAGCTTGCGCTTATGGCCGCCCCCGATGAAACGCATCGTGGTCTGGCCGGAATTGCGCCGTCCGCCGGTACGCGCTTTGGGTTCAAGCAGCGGCTTGTGCGGCTGCGTGCTCGTAATGTCGTCGTTGACCAGAGTTGTGCGATAGCGCAACGTCTGGGTCGTCGGTCGATAAGTCTTGATTGGCATAAATCAGCTCTTCGCTATCTCGTCTTCAGCCGCGCGCCGTTTCGTCGTTGGCAAGATCTCCTTGAAATACCAACGCCTGCCTTACAGATTCTGCGCGTACTCCGGCATTTTTTCGCCGGCCTTCAACCGCACGAAAGCCTTTTTCCAGTCGGGGCGGTAACCGGCAAATTTTCCGCGCCGCCGCTCTTTGCCCGGGAAGGTCGCGGTGCGCACCGAATGCACTTTCACCTTAAAAATTCCCTGCACAGCTTCTTTAATTTCTGTCTTGGTCGCCGCCGTCGCCACCTGGAAAACCAGCGTGTTCTGGTTCTCTTTGATTGCGAGGCCTTTTTCCGTAATCACGGGACGCCGAAGAATCTGGTATGCGGATTTCATCAGGCCACCTCCGCCGCTTTTTCATGACGCGCCCGGCGCCGCGGAGACTTCGAGGCCTTCTTGCGGGCCTCACCTTCGCCTTCCGCCGCCTTGTGCTGGCGCTTCGAAATCGAACCCTTCAGCGTGATCTGCAACTTCTCAATCGCTGGCTGCGAAAAAATCGCGCGGTCGTAGCGCAGCAGATGATAAGGATGAACCTCGTTACCGTTCACCAGTTCCACGCCGTGAAGATTGCGAGAGCTCAAAGCCAGATTGCGGTTCTCGTGCTTGGGAACCTCGACCAGCAGCGCCGTCGCGTCCACCTTCAATTTATCCAGAGCTTCGCGGAACTGCTTCGACTTCGGTTCCTTCACGTCGAACGCATTCACCACGATCAATTTGCCATCGGCAAACTTCGAAGCCAGCGCCGACCGCAACGCTCCCAGCAACTTCTTGCGCGGGAAAGCGTAGTCATAAGACCGCGGTTGCGGGCCATGCACCGTGCCGCCGTGACGCCACAGTGGCGAACGGATGGAACCGACGCGGGCACGTCCGGTACCCTTCTGCTTCCAAAGCTTCTTGCCGGCGCCGGACACCAGTTTCTTATTCTTGGTAGCGTGCGTGCCAGCCCGCTGCGCGGCGCGATAATGTTTTACCGCCTCCCACAGCAGGTCCTCGTTCACCGCACCGAAAACTTCATCGGCCAGTTCGAGGGTGCCGACCTTGGCTCCGCTCAGATTGTGAATATCAATGCTTGCCATATTTGTTCCGTCTAGGCACGGGCGTCCCGCCCATGCACCTCAACTACGCCTTCTTGGCTGCGCGTTTCGCTGCCTTCAACGGATCAACCGTAGCCGATCCCGCAAATCCACGCCGCTCTCTTGGCGGTTTCTTAGCTTTGGTGATGATCAGGTATCCGCCCTTGGGGCCAGGCACACTGCCTTCAACCACCAGCAAGTTGTCCTCTTTGTCCATGCCGAGCACGCGCAGGTTGCGGATGGTTACCCGATCCACGCCCATGTGTCCCGACATGCGCATACCCTTAAACACGCGGGAAGGGAACGCCGACGATCCAATCGATCCCGTGATCTGGAACATCGAACCGTGCGACTTGGGTCCACCCGCGAAGTGGTGGCGGCGAACGACTCCGGCGAAACCACGGCCCTTGCTGACGCCAACGATGTCTACAAACTTCTCGCCATCGAAAATGTCGACCAACACACGGTCGCCAGCTTTCAAAGTTCCATCGCCTTCGGACTTATCTTCGACTTCGATTGGAACCTCACGCATGAACTTTACCGGCGGCAGGTTGTGCTTGCCCAGGTGGCCGAGTGCGGGCTTGGTCAGCCGCGATTCCTTTACGAATTCAACCAAGCCGATCTGCGCGGCAACGTACCCATCGCGAGTCTGCGTCTTGTGCTGGGTAATCACGCACGGCCCCGCCTGCAACACAGTCGCAGGATGAATGTCACCCTTGTCGTCGAAGAGTTGCGTCATCCCGACTTTCTTGCCTAAAATTCCGGTTACTTTTGCCATTTATTTTTTCTCTTCTTCTCCGTCAACCCAGCGTGGCTATTTGCTATTGGCTGGGGCTTCTCGCCCAGGCTGCGGGCCGAGAGCTGACGGCTGAAAGCTACTTATGTTCTTTTCCGAACGCTTTGATCTCGACGTCCACGCCCGCCGGCAAGTCGAGTTTCATGAGCGCGTCTACCGTCTGTTGCGTCGGCTCCAGAATATCGAGCAAGCGCTTGTGCGTACGGATTTCAAACTGCTCGCGCGACTTCTTGTCCACGTGCGGCGACCGCAGCACGCAATACTTGTTCTTCATCGTGGGCAATGGAATCGGGCCCGCAATCTGCGCGCCGGTACGCCGGGCAGTTTCGACAATCTCACCTGTGGACTGATCCAGGATGCGGTAGTCGTACGCCTTCAGCCGGATGCGAATTCTCTCTTTTCCAATCACGTTTGTTTTCCTGACCCCTTCCGGCTATCCCGGAAGGAAAGAGCTGGCGGCAAGCTGCAAGCCGCGATTTATTAATCCCTACTGCACGATCTCGCTGATAGTGCCGGCGCCCACGGTGTGGCCGCCTTCGCGAATCGCGAACCGTAATCCTTTTTCCATCGCCACCGGCGTGATCAGTTCAATCACCAGGCTGACGTTGTCTCCCGGCATTACCATCTCGGTCGCCGCTGGAAGTTCCGCCACGCCCGTCACGTCCGTCGTCCGCAAGTAAAACTGCGGCCGGTAGCCTTTGAAGAACGGCGTGTGCCGCCCGCCTTCTTCCTTCGTCAAAATGTAAACTTCCGCCTTGAACTTGGTGTGCGGCGTGATCGATCCGCCTTTCGCCAGCACCATGCCGCGCTCGACATCTTCTTTCGCAATGCCGCGCAACAGCAAGCCCGCATTATCTCCCGCCAGGCCTTCATCCAACTGCTTCTTGAACATTTCGACGCCGGTGACCACCGTCTTGCGCGTTTCGCGGAAGCCCACGATTTCTACTTCTTCGCCGACTTTCACCTTGCCGCGCTCGATTCTTCCCGTCACCACCGTGCCGCGTCCTTGAATCGAGAAAATATCTTCAATCGGCATCAGGAACGGTTTGTCCAGTTCGCGCGCCGGCTGCGGCACGCTCTTGTCCACCGCATCCATCAATGCGTCGACTTGCTTTTCCCACTTCTCTTCGCCATTCAAAGCCCCCAGCGCCGACAGTCGCACTACCGGCACATCGTCGCCTGGAAACTTGTAGGTCTTCAACAACTCGCGCACTTCCAGTTCCACCAGATCCAGCAACTCGGGATCGTCCACCGCATCGCACTTGTTCAGCGCAACCACGATGTACGGCACGCCCACCTGACGCGCCAACAGCACGTGCTCGCGCGTCTGCGGCATCGGTCCATCCGTCGCCGCGACAACCAAGATTGCGCCATCCATCTGCGCCGCGCCCGTAATCATGTTCTTGATGTAGTCCGCGTGGCCCGGGCAATCCACGTGCGCATAGTGCCGGTTCGCCGTCTCATACTCGACGTGCGCCGTGGCAATCGTGATGCCGCGCGCTTTTTCTTCCGGCGCGTTATCAATGCTGTCAAAAGACCGGAACTGGATCTTCGGGTTATGCTTCGACAACACCTTGGTGATGGCCGCCGTCAACGTCGTCTTGCCATGGTCAATGTGACCTATCGTCCCTACGTTGCAGTGCGGCTTGGTCCGATCAAATTTCTCTTTCGCCATTTCCTAGCTCCGTGATGCCTTCGTTTCACGTAGCATGTTTCTGCCTCATCGCCAAATCTTTAACCTCTTGGGTCCTTGTGACCGCGCAATGATCTCTTCCGCATACCGATCGCGGCGCCTCTTCATAACGCGCGAAGTGCATCGAGTACTCGGCGCGGCCCTGCGTGCTTGACCGCATGTGCGTGGCGTAACCAAACATTTCCGCCAAGGGCACAATCGCCTTAATCACCTGCGAGCCTGCGCGATGTTCCATGCCTTCGATGCGCCCACGGCGTGAACTCAAGTCACCCATAATGACGCCCGCGTAGTCTTCCGGCGTCACCACCTCGACCGCCATTACCGGCTCAAGCAGAACTGGCGAAGCCTTGCGCGCGGCTTCTTTGAATGCCATCGAGCCGGCAATCTTGAAGGCCATTTCGTTCGAGTCGACATCGTGATAGCTTCCGTCGTAAAGAATCGCCTTTACATCCACCATCTCGTAGCCGGCCAGGATGCCGCCTTCCATAGCCTCGCGAATTCCCTGGTCGATCGGCTTAATGAATTCCTTCGGCACCGAACCACCGGTGACGTCATTAACAAATTCGTACCCGGTACCCGGCACCTGCGGTTCGAGGCGGATTTTGGCGTGGCCGTATTGACCCTTGCCACCGGTCTGACGAATGTATTTGCCTTCTGCTTCGGATTTCTTGCGGATGGTTTCGCGGTAGGCTACTTGCGGCTTGCCAACGTTGGCTTCGACCTTGTACTCGCGCATCATACGGTCGACGATGATTTCCAGATGCAGTTCGCCCATGCCGCTGATGATGGTTTGTCCGCTGTCAGGGTCGGTGTGAACCTTGAATGTAGGATCTTCCTGTGCCAGGCGACCAAGCGCCATACCCATTTTTTCCTGGTCAGCCTTGGTCTTGGGTTCGACCGCAACGGAAATCACCGGAACCGCGAAGGTAATGTTTTCCAGAGCGACGGGATGCTTCTCGTCGCAAATCGTGTCGCCCGTGCTGACGTTTTTCAAACCAACCGCAGCGCAGATGTCGCCAGCCAGAATTTCGTTGATGTCTTCACGCTTGTTGGCGTGCATCTTCAACAAACGGCCAATGCGCTCGGTGCGCCCGCGGCCGGAATTCAACACCGCCTCGCCCGATTTAAGCTGGCCGGAATAAACCCGGATAAAAGTCAGCTGACCGACAAATGGGTCCGCCATGATCTTGAATGCGAGAGCCGAAAAAGGCTCGCTGTCCGCGGGTTGACGCGTGATCGCTTCGCCGTTGTCCGGGTTCGTTCCGTGAACTTCGCCGGCATCGAGCGGCGATGGCAGATAATCCACCACTGCGTCGAGGAGCGGCTGCACACCTTTGTTCTTGAAGGCGGTGCCAACCACAACTGGAAACAATTTCAAATCGATCGTCGATTTACGCAAAGAGGCACGAAGCTCAGCCGCCGAAATCGTCTGGCCTTCCAGGAACTTGTGGAGAATCTCATCGTCATTCTCGGCGACGGTTTCGACCAACAGGGCGTGCGCTGCTTCGGCTTTCTTCAACAGCTCAGCAGGAATTTCGCCGGAAATGTACTCCGCCCCAATGGTATCGTCCTGCCAGATAATCGACTTCATCTCCAGCAGATCGATCACGCCTCTGAACTTATCTTCCTGACCGATCGGGATTTGAATCGCGACGGGCTTGGCATTGAGACGCTTGCGGAGGGTATCGACGGCATGCTCGAAATCGGCGCCCATCTTGTCGATCTTATTAATGAAGCAAATTCGGGGAACGCCGTATTTATCGGCTTGTCGCCAGACTTTTTCCGACTGCGGCTGTACTCCATGTACGGCGTCAAAAACCGCCACCGCGCCATCTAACACGCGCAAAGACCGCTCCACTTCAGCCGTGAAATCGACGTGGCCGGGCGTGTCAATGATGTTGATGCGAATGTCGCGCCAGGTGCAAGTGGTGGCGGCGGAAGTAATGGTAATGCCGCGCTCCTGCTCCTGCTCCATCCAGTCCATGGTGGCAGTGCCTTCGTGAACCTCTCCAATGCGGTGCGTCTTTCCCGTATAGAACAGGATGCGCTCCGTCGTAGTGGTCTTACCGGCATCAATGTGGGCCATAATGCCGATGTTCCTGCACCGTTCTAATGGGACTGTTCTAGACACAGCTTTCTTTCTCTCTTCTTTTCTAAGCTCTTGCTCGTTGGCGACTGAACCCGTCAAATCTTTGTTCCTTAATCCTTGTTAGCATTACCAGCGATAGTGCGCGAACGCCTTGTTCGCTTCCGCCATGCGGTGTACGTCTTCTTTCTTCTTTATGGCCGCGCCTTTACCATTGGCGGCGTCGAGCAATTCGTTGCTCAATTTGTCGATCATGCCTTTTTCGCCGCGTCCACGCGAGTACGTGATCAGCCAGCGAATGGCCAGCGAGGTTCGGCGGTCCGCATTGACCTCGACCGGAACCTGATAGTTTGCGCCACCCACGCGTCGAGTTTTGACTTCGAGCAGGGGCTTGGCATTTTCCACTGCCTTCTTGAACAGTTTCAGGGCTTCATCTCCGCCTTTGTTTTGCAGGCGGGTCAGAGCCTCATAGAAGATGCCCTCGGCGGTGCTCTTCTTGCCCTGATACATCATGGAGTTGACGAACTTTGTCACCAGATCTGATCCGTAAACCGGATCGGCATCCACGGTGCGCTTGGCGATATATCCTTTTCTTGGCATGTTTCTCGCTCTTTAATCTCTAAGCTTTCGGGCGCTTGGCGCCGTATTTCGACCGGCTCTGTTTGCGGCCGGCTACCCCGACTGAATCCAAAGTGCCGCGCACTACGTGGTAGCGGACGCCGGGCAGATCTTTCACGCGGCCTCCGCGAATCAGCACGATTGAGTGCTCCTGCAAGTTGTGCCCAACGCCGGGAATGTAAGTCGTGACCTCGATCCCGTTGGTCAAGCGCACGCGCGCAACCTTGCGCAGCGCTGAGTTCGGCTTCTTCGGCGTCTGAGTGTACACGCGGGTGCATACTCCGCGCTTTTGCGGACAGCCCTGCAATGCCGGGCTCGCCGTCTTATACCGGGGACGCTTTCGTCCGTCTCGTACTAATTGATTGAAGGTAGGCACTCTTTGCTGCTCCTTCGGCCACGCACGTTAGCTCGCACGCCAACAAAGGCGTCGCAAGACAAACCGGCGCTGCTCAAACTTTCCCTGCTTGAGGGTCTGGCCGGCGGTTCACCAGCCATACTTCACGCCGCACAACCGGCATGAAATTCTGTGTTTCCCGTTCAGACTGATTGCTGACGACGGTGGCGCCAGGCCCGATGTTCGGGAGGTGCTCCGTTTCGCCAGCTTCGCCCCACATAGCCTTCCAACGGGCGGAAGGTAGGCGCAGGGCATTTCAGCGAGGGCATCTTCGAAACGAATTCCGAAGAGGTATTTCCTTTACGGCTTAGCTGCTCTCTGAGGGAGTTTCGCGGCAGTCAATTGCACAGCGAAATAATCCACCGGCTACTAGCAAGCCAAAATGAACTCGCGGAACCTTACAAATATAGCAACTCCATTCGCACATCGTCAACCATCGTTTTCTGCATCCCATTCATGTCGGCGCGCAAGACTGTTTTGAACGCGGTTGTGCACTCGGACTTTGGAAAAATATAGAAGTCATAAACCACAAAGAGCACAAGGACAAAACGGCTCAGCTTGCTGAAAAGATTCGCAGCCTCTACACTGGAAATTTTCCAGGCAAAATCCATTCCCAGGAGCCGTGCTCGCTTCAGGGGCAACTCTGACGGCGGGGAGAGTGCATGACCAGGTCGGCCTTACTCAACTTCGGGCGTTTCATCGGTTTTGCATTTCTGCTGGCCGGCCTCAGCGGATGCGGCAGCAATCACGCCGTCAACATCACAAGCTTCGCCGTCCCCGCCAGCGTCACGCTCACCCCGACGCCGAACCTATCTCTGCAGCTCGGGACGGTGCAGGCATTTTCAGCAACTCCCCTCACGTCTACCAAGACCGCGATCAGCGAACCGGTGACTTACCAATCCAGCAACAACGCTGTCGTAACCGTGGCGGTCAACGGGCTGGCGTGCGCTGGCAGCTGGGATTCGCTGGCCAACCCGCAGGTCTGCACTCCTGGACCACCGGGGGTTGCCTTGATCACCGCGAGCGCACAAGGCGTCAGCAGCCCGACAACCACGGTGTACGTACATCAGCGTATCGATAAGATTGTAATCAACGAAATCCCGCCGCCCCCACCCTTTCCGCCGCCACCGGGCCCATGCTACTCGGTCGGGCAGAATGTCTATTTTGCCGCCAAAGCCTATAGTCAGAATGCCGACATCACTTCGACGGTCGGAGTGTTCACCTGGCAGAGCCTGTTTCCCAACGTCGTGCTCTTGAACGACGCGGTTGACGGTTTGCTTCCCGGTCAACTCCGCGTAACCGCCGCGATTCCCGGACTCACGTCACTCTTTGCGACCATCGGCAATACCAACAGCGCTCCAATATATTTCATCACTTGCCCGGTGCAATCGATTTCGCTGGCCGTCGAATCAAAAACTGCAAGTTCCGCGACATATTTGCCAACGGTCATCGATTCCATGGGAATGACGATTCCGAACGGACCCTATTTGACCTGGAGTTCTTCTCAACCAGCTTCCGTAAGTGTGAGCAACGCTGGTGTGGCATCAGCCGTGTCTACCGGAGGCGGCTCGACGATCGTCGCATCCTGCTCTCCGCCCCTGTGCAACACGGGCTTCTATCCCTCGCTGCCCATCTACCCGGAGAACGTGGAGACTTTGATCACGTCGGGCACGGGCACTACGTCCACCGTATTTGCGAGCAGCACCGGCTGCGGAATCACGGAAGGCTGCGTCAGTAACATTGTGCCCATCACCGTACCCGCAAACACGCTCGGAACCTTCCAGAATTTGCCGGCAACGCCCAACTCATTAGTATTGGATCGGCTGGGTTCCAAGGCCTATCTGGGGACAGATTCTGGATTGCTCGGCAGCGTCGGCCTGGCAATTCTGAATACCGGCGGCGGGGGCAGCCAATTCAAAGGAGCTCCCGGTAAAGTCTTGGCCGTGTCGCCCAACGGACTCAACGTCATCATTTCCGACACATCTCCCGCAGATGGGCCGAACCAGGTATTTATTTTCGATTCGGTCGCCAACGCAGCCGTGAATTTTCAGATCACGGGCGCAACTGCCGCGGACTTTTCACCCGATAGCCTGAAAGCTTACATCGTCGCGGGAAACAACCTGTACGTTTACTCGAAGTTCGATGCGCTGAAAACCATTCCCCTGACTGCCCCGGCTGTCGCAGTCTCGTTCCTTTCGGAGGGCGCATTCGCATACATCGCGGGCGGGGCTCCCGCGTCCGTGACCGTCAGACGAACCTGCGATAACGCGCTGGTTAACACTATCGGCAGCGTCCAAGGGCTGACGGCCACACCGGTCTTTATCAATACGCTGCCGGACGCAACCAGCGTGCTGGCTCTAACGCCTCCGACGATTGACATCATCCACGTAGACACTGGCGCAAACGGTCCCTCGGGCTGCACGCCTACGGTGAATAACACCCTTTCATCCTTCAACCTGGGACGCGGAAACTTTGTTGCCAAACAATTGATTCTTTCGCAGGACGGCAACACCGCGTATATTGTCACTTCAAATCCGGGAAGTATTCTGGTTTTCAACATCCCCGCTCAGATCTCGTCAGCTCTCACGCTGGCAGGAAATGTCGTCCCGCTCACGGCGTCGTTAACTCCCTAGCGGCAATCAACTGTACGTGGGTGCCAGTGACGGCATGGTGCATGTCCTGGACACGGTGGCTGGCGGAGATGTTGCGCAAATCTCGTTTCCCCAAACCCTTTGCCGGGATAGTGCGGGCAATGCGTTTCCCGTGACCTGCAATCCTGACTTGGTTGTGGTGAAACCGTAAGACCAGGCTTTTTCAAGCGCCAGGCTTTGAGCCTCGGGCTTGTCTTGATCACTCACGAATGTTCTGGGGCTTGCGCTGCGGTGGGACTAGCTGACGACTAGACCTCGAATTCACGCCTTCGCTTTTTCAAGATCTCGCCCAACGCTGTCCAGCACTCCATTGATGAATTGCACCGATTCAGGGCTGGAAAACTTGCGGGCAATTTCTAACGCTTCATTGATCACAACGGCGCGGGGAGTAGAGGGAAAGCCCATCAGTTCGGCGACTGCGGCGCGCAACAGATTGCGATCCACGGTCGCCATGCGCTCCATGCGCCAGTGTTCGGCGTGACTTTCGATCACTCCGTCAATTTCTGCGCGACGATCGGTTGCCACGCGAAAGAGGTCTTCGGCAAATCCGCGCACATCGCCCTCTGCGGAATTTTGCTCACTCCAGAAAGTGCGGCGCACTTCCTCCGGCGTTTGCCGGCCCATGTCGGCCTGAAACAACATTTGCAGCACGAGTTCACGAGATTTTCGGCGAGTACCCATGAGCAGCGATCAGCCTGTAGCTGTCAGCTTTCAGTCTACAAGAGTCGGAGCAAACCGGAGGAGGCAGTTCATGTTTTGGATTTCCGATTAGAGTTTGCGCGAGCCTGGTGCTTACCGGGACGAGGTGGCCGTGCGCGTGTTTTGATTTCAAGCTGAGAGCTGACGGCTGAGAGCCGATAGCCTTCTTCAAGTTCGCCATCTCCACGGCTGCCAGCGCAGCCTCGAATCCTTTATTGCCCATCTTCAGCCCGGCTCGATCAATGGCCTGCTCAAGATTTTCGCAGGTAAGCACACCGAACGCATGAGGCACTCCGGTCTCCTGCGCCGATTGACCGATGCCGCGCGTAACCTCATTCACGATGACATCGTAATGAGCCGTATCGCCGCGAATGAGGCAGCCGAGGCAAATGATGGCGCCAAACTTCCTGGTCTCAGCCAACTTACGCGCCGCTAGCGGGACCTCGAAGGCGCCAGGGACGCGAACAATTTCGATGTGGTTGCGTTGCGCTCCCGAACGCAGCAGTCCATCGCAAGCGCTCAGCAAAAGCCTTTCCGTGATGAAATCATTGAACCGGCTGACAACGACTCCGAAACGTATGCCCGAAGCGTTGAGATCCCCCGAAAGCGCCGGAAACACAGGCTCGGGAGGTGTTTCAGTCCTAAGCTTCTTGTCCTTTTTGTCCGTGACTCCAGCCTCCGTGACGAATTCCGGGTCCAAGTAATAAATGTTGATCCGTGAATCCTTGCCCACGCTTACCGGCCCTTGAACTGCGCCGGACGTTTCTCAAGAAACGCCGTCGTCCCTTCCTTCTTGTCTTCGGTGGCGCAGGCAACCCCGAACAGCACGGCTTCCAGATACAAGCCTTCCGAGAGCGTCATCTCCATACCTTTGTTCACCGCCTCCATGGCGTATTGAACGGCCAGGGGCGCGTTGGCGATGATCTTCTGCGCAATGGCTTCAGCGCGGGGAACGAGTTCGGCGGGGCTGGTCACTTCATTCACCAGTCCAATGCGATGGGCTTCTTGAGCGGTGATCATTTCACCCGCTAGCAACACTTGCATCGCGATCCCCTTGCCAACCAGGCGTGGCAAACGCTGCGTGCCGCCGTAGCCCGGGATAATCCCCAGCTTCACTTCGGGCTGTCCGAGTTTGGCGCCGTCACTGGCCAGGCGCATGGTACACGCCAGGGCGACTTCGCATCCGCCGCCCAGCGCGAAACCGTTGATGCAGGCAATCACGGGCTTACCCAGGTTCTCAATCAGATCAAGTACGGATTGTCCGCGATGCGTGTATTCCTTGGCAGACACGGCGTCGTGTTTGGAGAGCTCCGCAATATCGGCACCCGCAATGAAGGCCTTCTCGCCCGCGCCAGTCAGGATCGCAACGCGAATCTCGCGATCTGTTTTGATCGCGGTAAATGCCGCGCGTAACTCCTCCATGGTTGCCATGTTCAGCGCATTCAGCACCTTCGGCCGGTTGACGGTGACGTAAGCGATGGAGTTTTTCTTTTCAAAGAGAATATTTTCGTAGCTCATAGGTTCAAGTCTGCCATTAATCCACAATCCACGGAGATCAGCACAGATAAACCTTTTTATCACAGAGAGGCAGAATGCAGAGGAAGGCTGTTCGCAGTTAGAAGTTTTCTCTTAATCCTTCAAGGGAACCATGGCCTGATCGCCACGACAGAAGGTTGCTACACGTTGGAAGCTGCCCTGAGGTTGTTTCACCAGCATTACCGGACCGTAGCAGAACACGGCGTGACCATTTTCCGCCATGTACCAGGTGCCTGACTTGCGCGCCTGAGTGGCGGAAGGGTGATCGAGTGGCTGGCGAACGGGCGCGGCGAATCTGGAACCGGGCAGCGAAATCGCGAAGAATAATGCCAGGATTTTCATTTGCTTTACCTGGCCCTGAAATTCAGATCGTCTTTACGATCCTGCGTCCATCCACGATGTCGTCAATTCCGACGGGCGGTTTGGCTGGAATCGGCTTCCGGACTTTGCCTGCGTGGTTGCTCTGGGCGCTGCCTCCCGGTGCGTTCTGGGTAGACGGGATCTGGGTCGAAGGAGACTGCCCCTGGGAGCGAGCATGTGTTTCAGCCTGGGCCTGGGCTTCGGCACGCTGCTTTTGAAAAAGTTTGCCTTTGAGACCGTTGAGCTCAGTACTGTCGCTGAACAATGACGTTATCAAAAAGCGCTGCGAAGTGATCGTCCGATCCTGTTCCACAACCAGCACGGACAACAAACCATAGGAGACGAGAAAAAGCGCCACCAGAACCGGCAGCAAGGAAAACTTTGACTTTACTTTGGGCTTTGGTTGGGGCACCACGCTCGGAAGTACGGCGGTTGTATCCTGCGTCCAGCTTAACAATTGGAACCCCGATCTCTGCCCCCGGAGCACAACGGGCAGCAGGGGAAATGCAGCTTGAAAGCCATTGCAGAAGGATTCTGCAAGCTGGTGGAAAGTCGGCACTTAGCTACAATCAGCTGATTCCTTCTCGTCGCGTCAGGTGCAACCTGCTGCACTTTATAGGTAACCGGAATGAGTTACGATTGTGCCCTAGAAGCATCGAGTCAGCTTCTGTCGTGTCCGGCGCTCCGATTCGATCCCGAAATGACGACAGAGAAATCAGTTTCAGGTTTTTTCAGTCCAGCTTGCAGTTGAAAGACTGACACCCAGCGCTTCAACCATCTACAATGCTGGCGAAGCACAAATCCAATTCATGAATTGAGGAGAAAAGCATGGAACGCAAGGCTAGCGCAGTGTGGAAGGGCGGACTTAAGGATGGGAAGGGTGCGGTGAGTTCGGCTAGTGGCGTACTTAACAACACGCCTTATTCTTTCAGCACCCGCTTCGAAAATACTCCCGGCACTAATCCTGAAGAATTAATTGCGGCGGCACACGCCGGCTGCTTCTCCATGGCGCTTTCCGGACAGTTGGGCGCGGCCAATCTAACGGCGTCGAGCATCGAAACAACCGCCACGCTTACGATGGAAAAGCTTGATTCTGGATGGACAATCACGGCCGTACACCTCGATGTAGTCGGCCACGTGCCGAACGCCGATCAGGCCGCTTTCATGAAGGCCGCCGAGAATGCCAAGAGTGGCTGCCCGGTATCAAAGCTGCTGAAGGCGAACATCACGATGAGTGCCAAGCTGGAAGGCTAGGGGCTCTCTTCAGATGTCAGGCTTCGGACAAGAGAACTCAAGAGTCCGAAGCCCGAGGCCCGGCAAGTTTGACAGGCAGCGATGCCCCTGTAGAATATTGATCGTGGTTCTCTCCTGAAAGGCGACGCGAGAGTCGTCCTGCAACGAATCACAAATTGCCATCGTGGCGGAATTGGCAGACGCGCATGGTTCAGGTCCATGTACCCGCAAGGGTGTGGGGGTTCGAGTCCCTTCGATGGCACCATTGCATTTTTCCTGATCTTCTCGTTGCTTAGACTAGCCGCAACCTGCGGTCTGCGCATCCTAAGCAGCCGTGAAGTTCATTGCATTACAACTTGTGTTGTTGGCGCTCGGAGGCTCGATTGCCAGCGCCCAAAGCCTGCCGAATGCCCCCTCCGAGACTTTTCGCTCGACTTCGCAGTATCAGCCGATTACCGGCGATCAGCGCCTGCACTGGTTCGTTAACAATACAGTCGGGCCCGAGACCTTGGCGGTTGGTCTGTTCAGCGCTGGTTTAGGTACGGCACGAGACAAGCCGGTGGAGTATGGGCCTCACTGGGAAGGGTTTTCTAAGCGCTACGGGATGCGGCTGACGGGCGTCTCTGTGGGCAATGCGATGGAAGCTGGTCTCGGCGCTTTGTGGGGAGAAGATCCGCGCTACTTTCCCGACATCGGCGGGACATTCAAAGACCGTATACGTCATGTGCTGGTGATGGCCTTTGTGGCGCACGATCGCCAAGGTAACCCGATGCCCGCGTATGCTCGATACATTTCCACCCCAGGAAATAACTTCCTCTCGAACACCTGGCGCGCTCCGAGCGAATCGACGAATGGAGCCGCAGCTCTGCGCACTCTCTGGGGATTCGTCGGACTCATGGGAAAGAATGCGTTCGTCGAATTCTGGCCCGATGTTCAAACCCACCTACCTCACAGAAAACGCTGATCGAACCTACTCGCTTTTGACCTTGCCGTGACAAACCGGGTCATCACCCTCCCGTATAATTCGTCGTGACTTGACATGCCCGTCAGCCTCGATCAAATAGTTGCCGCGACCCGGCGCCGGGTCGCAGAAGCCAAGGCTATGGCCGATCTGCCAGAGCTTGAACACAAGGCTGAAGCTCATGTTCCGCGGGGTTTTCGACGAGCCTTGGAAGCAGCGAACCGGGCAGGCATCGCGGTAATTGCGGAACTGAAGAAAGCTTCGCCATCACGCGGCGTGATTCGCGCTGCCTTCGATCCTGAGAGTTTGGCGAGAGAACTTGAGGGCGCCGGCGCCGCCGCTTTGTCGGTATTAACCGACGTGGAATTTTTTCAAGGATCCCTTGACAATCTGCAGCGAGCGTCCGCCAGCACAGTGCTACCCTGCTTACGCAAGGATTTCATCGTTGACGAGTTTCAGTTGCTGGAAGCGCGTGCCCACCACGCCGACGCGATTCTGCTGATTGTCGCCGCGTTGTCCTCGGCTGAATTGAAAATACTCGCGCGCGCCGCGGCCGCTCACCAACTCGACATTCTGTGCGAGGTGCATGATCAGGACGAGTTGCAACGTGCCCTGGATGCGGGCTTCGATCTGGTTGGAGTGAACAGCCGGAACTTGCGAACGTTTAAAGTTGATCTCAATACCGCGTTCCGCCTGGCGGACTCAATTCCGTCGAGCGCGTTCAGGGTCGCAGAGAGTGGAATACGCAATGGCGCGGACATCGGCCGGCTGCGCGCGGCTGGCTATCAGGCATTCCTGATCGGTGAAAGTTTGATGGAGGCACCATCGCCGGCTAGCGCATTGCGCACTCTGATGGCGGAGGCGAAACGGGAGGTCCACGTTCCCGCCACAAAATAGCGGCGCTGTGTCGCATCTGACTTCATGACTTGGGTGAAGATTTGCGGAATCACGAATCTCGAGGACGCGTTGACGGCGGTTGACGCGGGCGCGAACGCGCTGGGGTTTGTTTTTTATGAGAAGAGCTCGCGAAACGTGGACCCTGACATGGCGCGCTCGATCGTCTCAAAATTGCGCCGCGACATAGAATGCGTTGGGGTGTTCGTCAGCGGGTTCGACAGTGACATCCCGACCATCGTCGATCGGGTTGGACTAACGGGTATGCAACTGCATGTTGGCCTGTCAATACCGGGCGATAAGATGCAACCGGGACTAGAGTCCTCCAATGGCATAAAGAAATATCTCGCGCTGTCAGTGAGCCATTTTTTAGAACATCGGGGACAGTTTGACAGTTTCGCCACCTCGCGACGGAACGAGGCATTAAAGTGGGCAGGCATTCTTCTGGACTCGGGCACGCAAGAGCAGCCCGGTGGCACAGGACAAACCTTCGAATGGAGTAAAGCTGTGCCAATAGCGGATGTGATTAAACGGCTGGGCCTCAATTTGGTCGTTGCGGGTGGCCTCACATCCAACAATGTAGGCGAAGCAATACGCGTTCTTGAACCTTGGGGCGTGGATGTTTCCTCCGGCGTGGAGGCGAAACCCGGCAAGAAGGATCCGGCCAAAATTCGAGATTTTATCGCCGCGGTCCGGCTTACTGAAAGAGTCGTATAGAAAATGGCAACCGCAACTGTTCAACGAAAGACGGCATCGACGAAGCACTCCGTCCCGGGACGCTTCGGCGCCTATGGCGGCCGCTATGTCCCCGAGACACTGATGGCCGCGCTCGACGAACTTGAGCGCGCGTACGAAAAGGCGAAGCGTGACCGCAAGTTTCAGCGCCGTCTCGACGAACTTCTTCGAACTTATGCGGGACGTCCCACACCATTGTTTTTCGCACGCCGTTTGAGCAAGAAACTGGGCGGAGCCAAAATCTACCTCAAACGTGAAGATCTGCTGCACACCGGTGCCCACAAAATCAATAACTGCCTGGGACAAGGCCTGCTTGCCGAGCGCATGGGCAAGCGTCGCATCATCGCCGAAACCGGCGCTGGGCAACACGGCGTCGCCACAGCCACGGTTTGCGCGCTCCTCGGCTTCGACTGCGTCGTTTACATGGGGACCGAGGACATGCGGCGGCAGGAGTTAAACGTATTTCGCATGCGGTTGCTGGGAGCTGAGGTGCGTGGGGTGGATTCCGGTTCGCGCACTTTGAAAGATGCCATCAATGAGGCCATGCGGGATTGGGTGACCAATGTTCGCACCACGCACTATCTCTTGGGCAGCGTGCTCGGGGCACATCCTTATCCCACCATGGTGCGCGATTTTCACGAGATCATTGGACGCGAAGCGCGAGCCCAGATACTCAAAGCTGAAGGCAAGCTACCCGCTGCGATTATTGCTTGCGTTGGCGGCGGCTCGAATGCAATCGGTATATTTCACCATTTCATCAACGACAAGCGGGTGAAGCTGATCGGGGTGGAAGCCGGCGGTTGCGGCGACGCTCTGGGTGAACACGCGGCGCGTTTTTCCGGAGGATCACCGGGTGTGTTGCAGGGAACGTATTCCTATCTTCTCCAGGACGCGGCAGGCCAGATCGCCTCGACTCATTCCATTTCAGCCGGATTGGACTATCCCTCAATCGGCCCGGAACACGCTTGGCTGAAGGATAGCGGCCGGGCCGAGTACCGCAGCGCATCCGACAAAGAAGCGCTCGATGCCTGCCTGGTGCTGGCGCGCACAGAGGGTATTATTCCGGCGCTCGAATCCGCCCACGCCGTTGCAGAAGTAATCAAACGCGCCCCTAAGATGAAAAAAACAGAGATAGTGATCGTCAATATCTCCGGTCGCGGCGACAAGGACATTGGAATATTGCGCGAAAACTTGGAGGGAATCGGTAATTGAGCAATTGCGAAATTGAGTAATTGGGATTGGAGTTCTCCCAATTGCCTAATTTGAAAACACAATTTTTTCCATGCCTTTGCATTTTCAAAATCGTCCAGCACTAGTGGCTTATGTCACCTGCGGCGATCCCGATCTTGCCACTACGCGAGAAGTGGTGTTGCGCGCCATCGAAGCTGGAGCGGACGTAATCGAACTGGGTGTGCCGTTCAGTGATCCCGTGGCGGACGGCCCCGTGATTCAGCGCGCCAGCCAGCGGGCTCTGCAAGCCGGGACCACGTTGGCCGACGTTCTAAAGCTGGCGGCCGAAGTGCGTCAGGACGCGCAGTCCACCGGACTTATTGTATTTTCGTATCTCAATCCCATTCTGCGAATGGGGATCGAGAAATTCTGCAAAATCGCGCGCCATGCGGGAGTAGATGGAGTACTGATCACCGACCTGCCGGTGGAAGAAGCAAATGGATATCTTGGCGAAATGAAGCGGAACGAATTGGCTCCCGTGTTTCTGGCCGCGCCCACCAGTACCGATGAGCGTTTGGAGCGGATTGCAAAAGCATCGAGCGGATTTGTCTACGCAGTCTCGCGCACGGGCGTTACGGGAGCCCGGCAGCAGATGCCAGAAGATGCACGCAGACTGGTGCGCCGCATCCGCAGATACACGAAGTTACCCGTCGCGGTTGGCTTTGGGATTTCGACTGCAGAACAGTTCGCCGCTGTAGGAGGGTTTGCCGACGCAGCGGTCGTCGGTAGCGCCATCGTCGAAACCATTGAACGTAATCCCGGCAAGGAAGCCGCGTGTGTGGGAGAATTTGTCAGGTCGTTGCTAGCTGGCCGCCAGCAGTCTTGAGCTGACAGCCTACGGCGAACGACCGGTGACAGAAATTTTATGGACATCCCTGGTTGGCGAAAACAAATCGACGAACTGGACCGCCGTCTGGTGGAGTTGCTCAGCCAGCGGGCGCAGGCGGCACATGAGATCGGCAAACTGAAGCTTGGAGTTGGCATGCCCATCTACGAACCGGACCGCGAACGCGCAGTCTTCGACAACGTGCGGAAAGCGAATCCAGGCCCATTGCCGGACCGTGATCTGCTCTGCATTTATGAGCGCATCATGGACATCATGCGCCAGATTCAGCAGGAAGAAATTGCCCCTAAGCCGGCAGGCGAAAAAGCGGCGGCCGAATCAGAACTCGATTCGAAGCTGAATGACTGACGGTTCTGTTCGCATGCGCTGATGCAGAATTAAGCTAAAGGCCAAAGGCTAATGGCTAAGACCTTTTTATGATCGTAGCAATGCAAGAATCGGCGACCGAGGAACACATCCAGCGGGTAGTGGAATACCTGGTGGAGCGCGGATTCTCGGTCCATCGTTCCACGGGTGCGCGGCAAACCGTGGTGGCGGCGGTAGGAGCACGCGTTGATTTCGACATCCGCAACCTCGAAGTCTTGAGCGGAGTCGAGCAAGTCCATCGCATCAGTTCGCCTTACAAGTTAGCGGGACGCAGTTTCCGGCCGCAAGGAACAATAGTCGAGTTCGCCAACGGACTCAAAGTTGGCGGCGAAGAAGTAGTTGTAATGGCTGGGCCCTGTTCGGTGGAATCGCGCGAACAACTTTTCACGGTAGCGGAGCAAGTTGCCAAGGCCGGAGCCCGAGCGCTTCGTGGAGGGGCGTTCAAGCCGCGCAGCTCGCCTTATTCCTTTCAGGGATTGGGCCTGGAAGCTCTGAAGCTTTTGCGCGAGGCAGGCGATCGTTTCGGACTACTGGTGATCAGCGAAGTGATGGAGATTTCGCAGATCGCTACCATGCTGCCCTTCGTGGATATTTTGCAAGTCGGCGCGCGCAACATGCAGAACTTCAACTTGCTGCGCGAACTGGGACGGGTCAAAAAGCCGGTACTTCTCAAGCGCGGCATCGCAGCGACTTTGGAAGAACTGCTGCTTTCAGCCGAATACATCATGGCCGGCGGGAACTACGAGGTCATGCTATGCGAGCGTGGCATTCGTACGTTTGAAACCTATACGCGCAACACGCTCGACATCTCGGCTATCCCCATCATCCACAAGCTCTCGCACTTGCCGATGGCGAGCGATCCGTCGCATGGCACCGGCATCCGCGACAAAGTGGCGCCTATGGCGCGTGCTTCGGTTGCGGCTGGCGCCGACGTGTTGCTGATTGAAGTGCATCACGACCCCGACAAAGCATTGTCCGACGGCGCCCAATCTCTCTATCCCGCCCAATTTTCAGAACTGATGGACCAGTTGCGCATGATCGCGCCAGCAGTTGGCCGCCGGATCGGGTAGAAATTGAGTAATTTGGGAATCGATAATTGGAATCGCATCCGTTATCAATTACAAAATTACCACGATTGCTAAGTTCCGTAATTCTTCATGCCCATCCGCCAAATCACGGTCATCGGTACCGGCCACATCGGTGGATCGCTGTGCCTTGCTTTGAAGAAACACCGGTTTCTGGGACGCATTGTTGGTTGCGATCGCGCCCCCGTGCTGGAACGCGCTCAAGCGCACGGCGTTATTGACGATGGCATTACGAATCCCGCAGACGCTGTTCGCGGCAGCCAGTTGGTTGTCCTGGCAACGCCAGTCAGTGCGATCATCGATCTCATCGAGCGCCTCGGCCCGGCACTTCCGGCAGGGACGCTGCTCAGCGACGTTGGCAGCACCAAGGCAGAGATCCTCTCACGAGCAAGTGCAGTCTTTGGCAAGAGCGCCGGGACTCGCTTTCTCGCCTGCCACCCCATGGCGGGAAAGGAGCAATCCGGCGTCGAGAATGCCGATCCTGGTCTCTTCCAGGGCGCGGCGTGGTTCGTCACTCCAGTCGCGGGGCAGAAGATTCATGACGGGCTGAGCGGAGAATATTTGGAATGGATAGAAAAACTGGGCGCGCGCATTGCAAGCCTGGATGCAGCAGAGCACGACCGCCTTTGCGGCTGGATTAGCCACCTGCCACAAATGATCTCAACCGCTCTGGCCGCAGCCTTAGTCGATGAGTATGGAGAAGACGCGCCACTGCTCGAGGCCGGTGGTCGAGCGCTGGGTGAGATGACCCGGGTTTCGAGTAGCCCCTATTCGGTCTGGCGCGACATCGCGCTGACCAACAAGAAGAATATTCAGGGTGCGATTCTGAAGCTGGAGCAACACCTGGCTCACATCCGCGAAAACCTCGATACCCGCGAATTAGAAAAAGAGTTCGAGCAGGCGCATCATTTCAGAAAAGGACCACAGAGGCCCAGAGATGCAGAGAAGAAGTTGTCTTAGATTTCCGCCCATCCTCATTCGCCCCATACGTTGGACACGCCAGAATCAACGAATTCTCTGCGAATCTGTCCCTCTGTGGTGATTTCATTTAGAATTTCTTCTTCATGAACAAGGTCGTTGCCAATGCCGACGAGGCTGTGCGTGACATTTTCGATGGAGCCACCATCATGGTTGGTGGCTTTGGACTGTGCGGCATGCCGGAAAATCTCATACGCGCGCTGGTGCGCAAAGGCGTGAAGAACCTGACCACGATCAGCAATAATGTCGGCGTGGACGGCCTTGGTATGGGCTTGCTGCTCGCTGCCGGACAAATCCGAAAACATATCGGAACGTACGTTGGCGAAAACAAATTGCTGGAGCAAATGGTTTTGAGCGGCAAGATCGAACTTGACCTCGTGCCACAAGGGACTTTCTCGGAACGCATCCGCGCCGGCGGAGCAGGAATTCCGGCATTCTTTACACCGACCGGCGTCGGCACCATCGTCGCCGAGAAGAAAGAAACCCGCGAGTTCGATGGCCGTACTTATGTGATGGAACGCGCGCTCAAAGCCGACTTCGCGCTAATCAAATCCTGGAAGGGCGACAATTGGGGCAATCTCGTCTATCGCAAAACCGCTCGCAATTTTAACCCGATGATGGCGACCGCGGCCAAAGTCACCATCGCTGAGGTCGAACATCTGGTTGCAGTCGGCGAGTTGCAGCCTGACCTGATCCACACGCCCAGCGTGTACGTGAAGCGTATTTTTCAGGGGGAAAAGTACGAGAAGCATATCGAGCGACGAACCACAAGAAAGACGGCATGACCCTGGTCGAGCCAGCCGCCTCGGCTGTCTCAACTGAACGAAAATCGCCTATGTCGATCATTACGAAACCCGGTAAGGATGTGGAAAAGCGTGAACTCATCGTGAAGCGCATCGCCCGCGAGTTGCGCGACGGTTTCTACGTCAATCTTGGTATCGGCATGCCCACACTCGTCGCTAATCATGTTCCTCCGGGAATGGATGTGATCCTGCAAAGTGAAAACGGCATGCTGGGCATCGGGCCGTATCCGATCGAAGGCCAGGAGGATTGTGACCTCATCAATGCAGGCAAAGAAACTGTCAGCGAGATGGCAGGGACAGCTTATTTTTCCAGCGCCGACTCTTTTGCGATGATACGCGGGGGCCACATTGACCTTAGCGTGCTCGGTGCCATGGAAGTGGACGAAGCGGGGAATCTTGCCAACTGGATGATCCCAGGGAAAATGGTGAAAGGCATGGGCGGGGCGATGGACCTGGTGGCGGGCGCGCGTCGCGTGATCGTCGCCATGGAACACACGACAAAAGACTCGCAGCCGAAGATTCTGAAAAAGTGCACGCTGCCGCTAACCGGCGTTAAAGTGGTGAACACCATCGTCACGGAGATGGCGGTCATTCAGGTGACGCCCGCCGGCCTGGTGTTGGAGGAAATAGCTCCGGGCCTGACCGCGGAAGCCGTACAGCGTGTAACCGAACCTAAGCTGATTGTGAGTCCGAACCTAAAAACGATGGAGAGCTAGCGACTCTCTACTGCACTCCGTTCGTGCTCTTTAACCGTGCCGCCTCAAACTCATCCCCTTTTTGCCAGCCAACCAATTTTGGTTGGGTTGCCGCCTCCCATCCCAAAGCAAATCCAAATCGCGCCATCACGGCGTCGCCGGTGAAGTCCATGCTGGGATGATATTCGTCGCTGGGCTGATGATAGTGCTTCGAGGTATATTCTTCCGCCTGCTGCAAACCCCAGGTCTCATCGTGACCTTTATATTTGTTGCCTTCGTTCACGGAGAATGCGGGAATGCCGACGCGCGCCAGGCTGAAATGATCGGAGCGGTAGTAATGCCCGGCCTCGGGTCGTGAGTCGGGACGAATTGCCAAACGGAATGTCTTTGCCATGGCCTCAAGCGTGGGATAGAAGTTGGTGCGTTCGGCTCCGGAAACTTCGACTTCTTCGGGCGAGCCGAGAGGCGGGATGTCATCGTAGTTGAGGTCAAGCGTGATTTTTCCCGCTGGAATCGGCGGATGCTTGCCCAAATATTCCGAACCGAGAAGTCCCTGCTCCTCCGCTGTTACCGAAGCAAACAAGATAGAACGACGAGGCCGCGGGGCTGACTCTGCGAATGTTTGCGCCACTTCCAACAGAATGCCGCAGCCGGTCGCGTTATCGTCCGCGCCGTTATAAATATTGTCGCCAGGCATGTCGGGACGAATGCCCAGATGATCGTAGTGCGCCGTGTACAGCACAGCTTCGTCTTTGAGCTTTGCATCCGCTCCCGGCAGCATCGCAATGACGTTGTTCGATTCGAAGGGACGGATCTTGCTCACCATGTGAGCCTTCAGCTTCACTGAAAGTGCTACAGGATGGAAGTCGCGAGAGCGGGCTTCGGTCATCATCTTGTCGAGATCCATGCCGGCGGAATCGGCCATTTGTTTTGCCGCAGCCGTCTGAACCCACGCTGCCACCTTCAGCTTTGGAGTGCCATCCAGCTTGAGATACGACTTCTCGCCTGAGTTCGAATTGCGGACCACTTCCCAGGGATAGCTTGCCATCTCCGTCTGATGGACAAGGATTGCGCCGACCGCTCCTCTACGCGCCGCCTCCTCGTATTTGTAGGTCCAGCGCCCGTAGTAAGTAAGAGCCTTGCCTTTGAAGAACTTCACATCCTCCGAAGGCGGTTCATTCACCAGCATCAGCAGAACTTTGCCACGCACGTCCATGCCCTTGTAATCGTCCCATTGATATTCCGGAGCTGCGATGCCATAACCGACGTACACAATTTCCGCATCGACGTCAGATTGCGGCTGCTGGGTCTGATCGTAAGCGACGTAGTCGTCGAGCGACTTCAGATCGGTTGTACCCTTCGATGAAGTGAAAGAAAACGTAGTATCGGGCATCGGCGTAACGCCCACCATCGGGACTTTTTGCAGGTAGGTTCCGTTGTCGCCGGCGGGCTTCAACCCGTAGAGAGAAAACTGGGTGGCAATGTATTGCGCAGCTATATCGCCGCCGCGCTGCCCCGTGCCACGGCCTTCCAGCAGGTCGTGAGACAAAAAGCGCACGTGGGCACGAATGCGCTCGGGGTTGATCTTCTGCATGGCCGCAATCGTAGCGCCGGAAAGGTGCGCCGAATTGCCCGACTGTTTGAGCGATGCCTGCGCTGCACTCAGACTCGCGAGCAAAACAATGGTAGAAAGCATAGTGACGCTAACGCGCATTCAGTCAGGCTCCTAAGAATAATGTTGGACAAGGTTTTTATTGTACGGGATAGCGTGCGAGGAGCGGGGTTACCAATGGACAACGCGCTCCAGGAGAGTCGTTCATTTCTGCAAAAACTATTATTTCGAGCGACGTCGAGGGACGCTGCGTTTCCTCATCCGTTCGTTTTCGTAACCCGCGACCGCGGGCTAGTTTTTCGACCCTCAACCAGCCCGGGAATCCGCCACTTGTTCTCCGGGATAGAACAGAGGCTTCACGGCGCCGCCATTGATCTCGGCCGCCCTGCGATTGATCTCCTCGATGTCCTCTCGATCCCAGCCCACGCTGGAAACTTCAATCTCGCCATCCTGCGCGATCCAAAAGATACTGGGCACATTGGTCAGGCCGTACGCGTTCGACGCGGGATAAGTTTCCGTGTCGTCGAGTAGAACAGGGAAGGTAATGCCATATTCTTTTATGAAGGCGTTGGTTTCTTTCTTAACATTTTGTGACACGCCAACGATGGCAATCTTGGGCCCGGCATGAAGGTTGTAAATTCGCTCCAGGAATGGAAAGGCATACTGGCACACCGGGCACGAGATCTTGAAGAAAGCCGCGACTACCGGGCCGCGAACGAGCGCATCCCGCAAAGAAAATTCCTTACCATCCATCGTGGGCAACTTGAAATTCGGCGCCGTTGCCCCCGCAGTCAGTGCGGCCATATCACGTCCTCCGAAGATTTTGCTAAGCCAATTCATCTCTATTCTAAATGACCTTTGCGGTGCGCAGAATCTTCCGCGCCAGGCCAGTCAAGGGCAATTTTGCAAGACGATCATTCGACACCCAACTGCCGCTCTGTCCCGGCGGAGGCGGAACTTGTATCACGCGGACCAAGTAGTCGGTGACTGTGATGGAATGGCGCAGAGTCATCCAGGCAGAAGTTTCGTCATTCCTGCCAACGACCTCAGGGAATTCCCACATACCGGGCATGAGCGCGGCCGTTGGTGATCGCTTCACCAGAAATACAGAGCCCTGGCGCTGCTGGAATGCGTAATGGATTTCACGCTTGCTTTGAGGGGTGGCTTTGGCGGACGGTCGCAGCGCCCCTCGCGTTTCGCAGAATCTTGAAACTGGACACAGCAAGCACGTGGGTTGTTTAGGGACGCAGACGGTTGCACCCAACTCCATCATCGCTTGATTGAAATCCCCGGGCCGTTTGCGGCTGAGCACTTGCTCGGCAGCGCTCCATAATTTTTCGCCGGCAAGATTCTTGCCGCGAAGACGCCGCAAAACGCGTTCCACATTTCCATCTACCACCGCAACCGGTTCGCCAAATGCAATGCTGGCGATTGCCGCCGACGTGTATCGTCCGACTCCGGCGAGCGCCCGCAAATGCGCAGCAGTGGAAGGAAATTCTCCGTTGTGCTCTTTCACGATCTGCTTCGCCGCCGCGTGCAGCATGCGTGCGCGCCGGTAATAGCCCAGCCCGCTCCAGGCGGCCAGAACCGACGCCTCTCGCGCCGAAGCTAGTTTCTCAACTGAAGGGAAACGCTGTAGGAATCGCTGATAGTAGTCCACGACCGCGGCCACTCTTGTTTGCTGCAGCATGATTTCCGAAAGCCATACGCGGTAGGGATCGCGGTTGTGCCGCCAAGGGAGGTCACGCTTGTTGGCGTCGTACCAAGCGAGTAGACGACGTCGAAACTGATTGGCTTGCCGCGGGACCTCGACTTGGGCAGCACGCACCATGCGAACTAAGCCAGACCAGCCTCGATGAAAGGGTTCTTCACCCGCACCGTACCATACAGCCGCCCGTCCTCGAAATCTTCTGACAGAATTTCGCTCACCCCGTAATGCTCAGCATAAGCCCACAAATGCGCGTCGTACCAGGAGAGTTGGTACGTTGCCATGCCGCGCAGTGCGGTCCGAACCACTCCGTCATTAGGGTAAAGCACAGGGAAGGCAGTGAGGAGGTTTTCGGTCTCGCGCCATGCACTTTGCGGTGTTAGCAGGGCAGGCCCTCCTCTTCGTGGTCGGGTCACGGCCGACATGAATTCAACGACCGCTTGGTGAGGGAGGCAGAGTCGGTCCGCGGCTAGTCCCGAGCGCAGAGTCTCTCTCGCTGCCGCGAGCTTCTGCGGAAAGCCCCAATCCCAGCAATAAATCAGGATATTCGTATCAACGAGAGCGGTCACGATCGTAGAGCTCCTCGCGTGTCCATCCGCGTTCGCCACTTGGATTGGCAACAGCTTCCGAACCCAATTCCTTGATGCGTAAATCCTGCCGCTTCATGGCCTGATCGAATAGCGCGAGACGTTCGTCGCGAGTCGGCACATGACCAGCGTTGGGTGTAGGACGCACCGTCTCCACCCGAATCGCTTCCCCGTTGGGAATCCACTTTAGCTCGTCGCCGGGCCGGATGCCGTAGTGGTTTGCAATTGCCTTGGGAATCGTCAATTGCAGCTTGCTGGTGACCTTCGCCATTTCCTTACTTTAGCAAGGAATTGTCCTTGTTGCAAACCACACGTTAGATATGAAGTGGTTAAATGCTTATTTACATGATCTTAGCAACTGCGGGCCCGCCAAGCCTTCCTGACCTGGCAGTGCCCTTTCGTATCCTCGCAATTGACCCGGCCAGGGTTTCCGCGAAATAATCTTCTTGCTCTGCATCCGCCGCATCTTAATCGGCGTGTTTGTGTCTTCAATATCGAGGGACTGCCATGAACGACTTCAACCGCAAAGTCGAGGAAGCCTCCGCGCGCATCAACAAATCGGTGACCGAGGCCGCGGCCACAATCGAAAAAGAGTCTGCCGAATTAATCAACTACCTGAACAACGAAGTCGTGCCATCGGTTCGCCAGAACTCCACCAAGGCTTTGCGTGTTGCATCGGAGAAACTGGCGCATCTTGCCGACTACATGGAGCAACATCAGCACCCGCAAAAGTGAGTCGTAGCATTCTTCTTTTGATTGCGGCGCTCTCGGTTTTTTCCTTCATCGGGTGCGGTGGGCACAAACAAGCTCGCGTCAATGTTCCGACTCCGCCGCCGATCAGCGAAACAGAATCGGATGCCGACTCCGCGAATCCCCAGTCCTCTTCTAAGCCAGTCCTGAACGCCGACGAAGCGCCTCCCATCCCGGTCAACGCCAAGCCTCTCTTAGTCGAGACTGGTCTGGCGAGTTGGTACGGAGCCCCCTATCACAACCGCCGCGGTTCGAACGGCGAGCTCTACAACATGCACGCCCTGACCGCCGCCCATCGCACGCTTCCGCTCGGCTCGATTGTGCGCGTGACTAATCCAAAGACGGGACATTCTTGTCTAGTGCGAATCACCGACCGGGGCCCGTTCATTGAAGGCCGCATCGTCGACTTGTCGCAGGCAGCGGCAAGAAAGGTCGATGTTGTGCAAGCCGGAGTTGCCATGGTTCGCCTCGAAGTTTTGAGCACTCCAACGTCGCTGGTAACAGGTGGCCGATGGGCCGTACAGATCGGCGCGTTTGACGAACAACACGCCGCCGACAAACTCGCCGATCATCTTTCCCGCCGCTATCACACGGCCAAAGTGCAATGCTTCAGCAGTCCGGTGGGTGACTGGTGGGTACGCGTACGCGTACACGATGACGACCGCAAACTCGCAGAGGAGATTGTGCACGACACGCAAACTTCGCAAGGCTCAATTTTCCTGGTAAGGCTGGACTAAAAACCTTCTCAGGTCCTCAGAATCCCGATTCCAGCAAATAGCATCCAACCTGCACTGCCTGATTTGCATAAACCCAGACGCGGAGAATATTCCCATGAAGAAGATGACCGTGGCACAAGTCACCAAACCTGGCACACCCTTCGATCTAGTAGAGCGTGAGATCCCGCAGCCCGGTGCAGGGCAAGTCCGCGTGCGCGTGCAAGCTTGCGGAATCTGCCATAGCGACGTTTTGACCCGGGAGAATCAATGGCCGGGAATCCAGTATCCGCGAGTGCCGGGACACGAAGTTGCGGGAGTGATCGACGTAGTTGGAGCCGGCGTCACGGAGTGGAAAGCAGGCCAGCCCGTCGGAATCGGATGGCACGGCAAGCATTGTGGCGTGTGCAATCCGTGTCGCCGCGGAGACTTCGCCAATTGCGTTCGTCTCATGATCACTGGCATCAGCTTCGATGGTGGATATGCGGAATACATGATCGCGCCCGTGCAAGCGCTCGCAAGCCTGCCCGACGGCATTTCGCCTGAGGAAGCCGCTCCCCTGCTCTGTGCCGGGATCACCACCTTCAACGCTCTCCGCCACAGCGGCGCGATGCCCGGTGATCTGGTTGCAATCCACGGCATTGGCGGTCTGGGACATCTGGGAATTCAGTTTGCCCGTAAATTCGGATATCAAGTCGTCGCGGTCGGACGAGGTGCAGAAAACGCCACACTGGCCACTAAGCTCGGCGCTAACGCTTACCTTGACAGCAGCGCGGTCAACGCAGCCGCAGAACTGAAAAAAATGGGAGGCGCACGCGTGATCTTGACGACCGCGCCCAACGCGAAATCGATGTCAGCTCTGATTGATGGACTGGGCGCCAATGGAAGCCTGGTGGTCGTCGGTGCGACGATGGACCCGATTGAAGTCTCGCCTATCCAGCTGATTCAGGGAAAGAAGAGCATTCAAGGCTGGGCTTCGGGAATCCCGACGGACTCCGAAGATACCTTGCGTTGTGCTGCCCAGAATGGCGTTCGTCCCATGATCGAAAAGTATCCGCTCGCCCGCGCCAACGAAGGCTACGATCGTATGATGAGCGGGAAAGCACAGTTTCGCGTCGTGTTGACTATGTAGTTGTGAGATAGCTCGCCGTCTTGCATCCGGCAGATATCCCTACCCGCGATCGCACTGCCAATCTTTTCTGCGATCGAGTATAGTGGGCGTGCACTTCCTCCCAGGGCTCAATGCAGTCGTGTATCTGCGCGCTGCAAATTCAAGACTGGAACGTATCATGAACGATTGCCTGTTCTGTCGCATCATCAGCGGAGAAATTCCTGCCAAGAAAGTCCATGAAGATGCACATACATTCGCGTTTGAAGATATCAATCCCCAAGCCCCCACCCACATACTCATAGTTCCTAAGAAACATGTCCGCGGACTGAAAGAAGCCGCAACAGAAGACGCGGAATTGATAGGCCACTGCCATCTCGCCGCCGCAACAATTGCCCGCCAGCGAGGAATTGAGGACGGTTACCGGACGGTCCTTAACGTAGGTCCCCGCGCCGGCCAATCCGTATTCCACCTGCACGTACACCTGCTAGGCGGCCGCAACCTGCAATGGCCCCCCGGCTAATGCATGGGTCGTGAAGCCGGGCACGCCCCCGGCAATCTCTTGACCTCGAATTTGTTGCGGTCGAGGCATTGTAGTATTGGGTTTCTCCACCGGCCAGTGTGATAATCAAAGCCGGTGAAACTGCAACCCAAGACCGATCTATACCGGAAGCTGCCCGCAGTGGATGAGTTGCTGCGCGGCCCCATCCTCGCGCCCGCGATCGCAAAGGAGGGTCAGACAGCGATAGCCGACGCTGCCCGTGCGGTGCTGGCGTCTTTGCGAGAAGAAATTGCGGCCGGGCATCTGGACGAACGAGGGGTGGAGCTTGCGGTTTCTGGACTCGAAAACGCAATCCAGCGCCAATCCCAGCAAGCACTAAAGTATTCTCTGCAAACAGTAATCAATGCGACGGGAGTAATCCTGCATACGAACCTTGGACGAGCGCCGCTCCCGGCATCCGCATTCGATCACATCAAGGGAGCCGCAAGCGGATACTCGAACCTCGAATTTGACATTGAAAAAGGCGAGCGCGGCAAGCGCGACATCCACGCCGACCGCCTGTTCCACAAATTGCTCACTGCAGGCACGGGCGTCCTCGCCGGTGCAGGCGAGCCAAGCTCGCAAGCCATCTCGAGCATAGTCGTCAACAACAACGCCGCCGCGGTGCTGCTTAGCCCTCAACACGCTCGCTGAAAATGGTGAAGTCATCGTCTCTCGCGGCGAGTTAGTCGAAATTGGTGGCTCCTTCCGCATTCCCGATGTGATGTTGAAGTCGCAAGCCATTCTGCGCGAGGTGGGTACCACTAATCGCACCCGCATCGCCGACTACGAAAAGGCAATCAACGAAAAAACCCGCATGCTCTTGCGCGTACATCGCTCTAACTTTGAAATTACTGGATTCACCGAACAGCCTGATCTGAAAGAACTGGTAAACCTGGCGCGCAACCGCAATATTCCGCTGCTCGAAGACCTGGGCAGTGGCTCGCTGCTCGATCTGCGTTCGTTTGGGGTGAATGGCGAACCCAGCGTGCTCGACAGCCTTCGTCAAGGCGTAGACGTTGTCACTTACAGCGGCGACAAACTGCTGGGCGGTCCACAGGCGGGAATCCTCAGTGGCCGCAGTGACCTGATCGCCCGCATGCGTGCCAACTCATTGTTCCGCGCCCTGCGTGTCGATAAACTGACTTACGCGGCTCTGGAAGCCACACTGGTTGCCTATGTGAAAGACAACCACGACACTATCCCGACCCTGCGCATGATGCGTATATCAAAAGAAGAAATTGGGAAACGCGCCGAAGTAATCGCGCAGAAAATTCGATCCTCAAAATTGACGGTGGAAGTGCTTAACGGCGAATCCGTAATTGGCGGAGGCGCCGCGCCCTCTGCGGTACTACCGACGCGATTGCTGGCCGTGAGCTGCGCCGGCCTCAGCGCCGACGGTCTCTCCGCGCGACTAAGGGCTGCAGATCCGCCCATCGTTGCGCGAGTTGAGGAAGGTCGCGTGCTGCTCGATTTGAGAACAGTGTTTCCGGAGCAGGATCTTGCGGTCGCTGCAGCATTGCAAGGCATTTGAGCAATGGAGGCGATTTGGTATGCGAAGAATGAACTTCATCGTTCTCTTACTCCTCGCGGCCTACGCGTTGGCCGCACAGGGAGGCGATCCTGTCCAACGACGTTACGATGTTGATCAAGAGCACGCGCAGTGGATTGATAGTGTCATGAGATCCATCGCTACGATCAAAACAGGGGCTACTCGCAAAGACTTGCTAGGAGTGTTTGCGGAGGAAGGCGGCCTCTCAACCCGAACCCGCCGGACGTTTGTGTACAAGCATTGTCCGTACATTAAAGTGGATGTGAAGTTTGTCGCCGTGGGAAACGAAAACGACGGATCGACTGAGAAACCTGAAGACAAGGTAAGTACGATTTCTCGACCGTACCTGGCATACAGCATCATGGATTAGAATGACCGTCGCACCGGCAACCCTGTACACCATCGGCCATTCGACACGCACGCTCGACGAATTTCTATCCACGCTGCAAGCCCATTCCATCCAGACCCTGGTCGATATCCGTGCATTTCCGATGTCGCGTCGCCTGCCGCATTTCAATCGCGAGTCGCTGGAAAAAACCCTCCCTGAAAACGGGATCCGCTACGTCGGACTGAAAGACCTGGGTGGAAGACGCGGCAAGATCCGCGACGATTCGCCCAACGTCGCGCTACGCAACCCAAGCTTCCGCAACTACGCCGACTACATGCTCACCGAAAACTTCGAGCGTGGCACCGCCGAACTAGTCCAACTCGCCGAGCGATCGCGCACTGCATTCATGTGCGCCGAGCGCATGTATTTTCGTTGTCACCGGATGCTCGTTTCAGATTGGTTGGTCGCGCGTGGTCACGAAGTGTTACACATCGACGGCGCCGGTCCCGTTAAACGTCACGAACTCCTTGCCGAAGCGCGCGTGGTGGATGGGCAAGTCATCTACAAAGGAGATCGGCTGTTCTGAAAGGCCGGATTAGGCCGTGAGCAATTTCCGGTCCTGTGCTTTAGACTTGCGAGAACGAGAAACAGGATAGAGGAAACCATGGGCGAACCTTCTCCGCAGACTCTTGCCAATCACATTAGAATCGATCCGCCGTACCACTACTTCGTGCTCCCGGTGCTCGCAATCACGTGGATCGTGAGCGTAGTTTTCGCGGTGCGACATCCTGGTTTCGTCCACGTGTGGATTGTGGTCTTCAACACCGCAATCATTGTGGCGGTGATCCGGGGCCGTCAATACGCGCTGAAAGTTCAGGATCGGGTTATCCGGCTTGAAGAAAGATTGCGGCTGGCAACTTTGCTGCCGGACACTCTTCGCCCACAAATTGCAAAACTCAGCGAAGCTCAAATGATTGCCCTTCGCTTCGCCTCCGACGAGGAACTACCATCGTTGGTGGAACGCACGCTTTCCATGAATCTTCAACGCGCCGAAATCAAGAAAGCTATTAAGAATTGGCGGCCGGATTACTGGCGAGTCTAACTGGCATTAATCGGAAGGAGCCTCGGCCACCCTCTGTCTCAACTAGGCAGCCGCTAAATATTACGCATGATTGTTGGAACCGGCATTGACATCGCGGAAGTACCGCGCATCGACGCGTCCATCAAACGCTTCGGCGAGCGCTTCTTGCAACGCATCTTTACCGCGGCTGAAATCGGCTACTGCGAACCGAAAGCCAACCGCGTCGAACGCTATGCTGCACGCTTCGCCGCCAAAGAAGCTGCCATGAAAGCGCTTGGCACTGGCTGGAACCACGGCGTCACGTGGCGCGATGTGGAGGTCTGTCGCGCTCCCGGAGGCCGACCAACCATCGCATTCCACGGCAAGGCTGCCGAGTTCGCTGCAAAACTTGGGGCCGTTCACATCGCATTGTCGCTCTCCCACACGCCGGAGTACGCCATTGCTCAAGTCATTCTGGAAAGTTGAGAGCACGAAAACTACAGCGCAGAGGTCTGATAGACTGACGCATTCCGAGCAATCGACCGAATGCCCTTGATCAGCGAAGCTCCCCCAACCAGTCGCGCAACCCGCGCAGAAACATCGCACCAAAACGCGCTTGCTGGCCGGGGTGGCAGTCAGCAGCTTCGCCGCGCTCCTGCTTGAATTAGCTCTCACCCGACTGTTCTCGGTCGTGCTCTTCTACCACTTCGCCTTCCTGGCTATTTCCATTGCTTTGCTCGGTCTCGGCTCCGGCGGCGTGCTCGCGCATCTCGGCAAGAAATGGTTAGACGGCTTCTCCACGCGCACCCTGCTGTCATGCCTTTCCGCGATAAATGCGATCACTGTTCCCATCGTCCTCGGAGTCGTCCTGCACATTCCTGTCGCGCTGTCCCTGTCGCCGGGGAATTTCCTGCGCCTTACCGTGATCTACCTGGCCTCCGCAGTGCCTTTCTTTCTCACCGGACTCCAATTCTCCGTCCTCTTCGCCCGCGAATCGACTCACATTACGCGACTCTACGGTGCCGATCTGCTTGGCGGCGCCCTGGCTTGCCTGGGAGTTGTTCCTCTACTCAACTGGCTGGGGGGACCGAATACGGTGCTGTTCGCGGCATTCATGGCGTCGGTGGCAGGCTTGTTCTGGTCCGCCCGCGCCAGTACACGAAAAATTAATCTGGCGCTGGGGGCGGCCCTGCTCATCACCATTGCCGCCAACTATTCCGGCAATATCTTCGACGTCGTTTACGCCAAAGGCCTCTTGCGTGACAAATCGTGGGTAGAGTTCGCTCGCTGGAACGCGATCTCCCGCGTCGAAGTCGATCGCCAGGGCGGAGCCAAAGCGGTTGTCATTGACGCCGATGCCTCCACCTACATCATGAATGCCGATCCCAAACAATGGCTAGGGACGGACTGGCAAAGGAATTTAATGTCCGCTCCGCCGGCCTTGGCGAACATCCTGCGCCCGCACGGTGCCTTCGCCATCATCGGTCCCGGCGGCGGAGTCGATGTCCTTCGCGCGGTAGCTAACGGCAGTCCCAGCGTCACTGGAATCGAAATCAATCCCATCATCGCCAACACCATCATGCGCGGCCGCTATGCCGAGTATTCGCATCACTTGTACGAGCGGCCCGAGGTACACATTCATGTCACCGACGGCCGTTCGTTCGTGCGCAATGCCACTGAGAATTTCGACGTCGTCCAAATGACTCTTGTCGACACCTGGGCATCCACGGGCGCTGGAGCTTTTGCCCTCAGCGAGAACAGCCTGTACACGGTAGAAGCTTTCCGCGAGTACTTCGATCATTTGAAGCCCGACGGAATGGTCGCCATCACTCGCTGGGAATTTCGTCAGCCGCGCGAAGCCTTGCGCGTAGTCTCCGTCGCGATGCAGGCCTTACACGAATCCGGAGTCCCGAATCCTGCACGGAATTTCATCGTGGTTTCCGAAGGCGCCCTCGATGAGGACGGAATTCCGGTGGTCGTACTCGCTAAGAAAAGTGCCTTCACTCCTGAAGAGGAGCAAGCCGTGCAAGCTCACCTGCGCGCATACCCAAAGCTGACCGCCTTGCATCTCCCTTCGAATCCGCAAGACAATCCCTTTTCCGCACTGATCGCCAGCAACGATCCCACAGCGTTTGCCCAGCAGTATCCCTACAACGTCGCCCCGGTCACCGATAACGCGCCGTTCTTTTTCTTCACGCTAAAGCTCGATCAGCTGGTTCATCATAAGAACCTTGCCCACGGCATTGATTGGAAAGTAAACCTGGGCGTTGTCGTTCTGGCCATGGTGCTGGTAATTTCCGTGACTGCGGTCGTCGCCTTTCTGATCGTCCCGCTTGCGGTACAGGGCGTCCAGGCCCAACCCATCCGGTTGATGTATTTTGTGGCCATCGGGCTGGGATACATTCTGGTCGAGATCGCATTCATTCAGCGTTTTGTTCTGTTCCTCGGCCATCCCACCTACGCGCTCACTGTGGTCGTATTTCTTCTTCTACTTTCGAGCGGCGTCGGCAGTCTGGCATCACGCCGCTGGCTGTCCGAAACTAGAAATGCGTGGATCGCATTGACACTGATCGCAAGCGGCATCCTTCTGTATGAATGGATTCTCCCCAGCCTGCTGAATGCGCTGGTCGGTCTCCCCTTTTTCGCAAAGCTTATGGTCAGCGTCGCATTGCTGGTTCCTCTGGGACTGGTCATGGGCATGCCTTTCCCCACCGGACTGCGCGCGCTCAACGAAAATTCGGTCGAGTGGGCGTGGGCCATGAACGCGGGTTCCAGCGTCTTAGGTTCCGTTCTGGCCATGGTAATTGCCATACAGTTCGGGCTGAACGTGACCCTGGCATGCGGAGCGGCAGCTTATCTAACAGCGATTCTTTTCGCCAGATCTCTTCGTCCTCAGACCAATTAGGAACAACGATCCAATTAACTGGTAACTGATTTTATGCAGCCACGCAGCATACGGGGCGCGGTCTGCTATCATTCTGGCATTCGCATGATCTTCCGTCTGCCGCGGAGAATTCTGCTATGACTTCAGGGAGCGTGAGTGCCTAGCCAGAAACAGTTGAAGTGGTCTCAACTGAAAGTTGGATTGACGGTGCTGGCTTCCAGCATCACGCTGGGTATTCTCATCCTGCTCATGAGCGGCACTGGCGGGTTTTTCACTCCCAAGCTGACCCTGAAATCTTATTTCGACAATGCCGGAGGTTTGCGCGAAGGCGCTCCCGTGCGACTGCAGGGCGTGGACATCGGCAACGTCAGCGCAATTCACGTCGTCGCCGACCCTACGCGGCGCCTGACGCCGGTCGAAATCACCATGAAGGTCAATACCAAATATCATGCCAATCTGCGCCGCGACTCCATCACGCTGCTCACTACTGCGGGGGTTTTAGGCGAGACTTACATTGACATCGATAGCTCCCAGGCCGTCGGACCCGAAGTCCAGCAAGGGGACGTGCTGCACACTCGCGATACTCCGCAAATTGAAGACGTCGTCCGCGCCAGCCAAAGCACCTTGCAAAACCTCGACGCGCTGGAAAAACGTGTCGACCGTATCCTGGCTTACATTGAAAGCGGCCAGGGTTCCATCGGCAAAGTTATTTACGATCCCAGCCTGTACAACCGGTTGAACGCGACCGTCGGGCAGTTTCAGGGCTTGGTGAATGACGTCACTTCGGGCAAGGGCAGCATCGGCAAGCTGCTGGTCAACGACGATCTTTATAACAAGGCTAACGCCACCGTCGACAAACTGAACGTCGTGATCGACGACTTGAACGCCGGTAAAGGCACCGCAGGGAAACTTCTCAAAGACCCAACTCTCTATAACACCGCGAACGATACCATCGCCAATGTCAAGAAGCTGACCGACGATGTGAACGCCGGCAAAGGCGCCCTGGGCGTTCTGGCGAAAGATGAGGAATTTGCCGCCAAGCTGAAAAACACCATGAGCAAACTTTCCGACCTGACTGATCGCCTGAATTCCGGCCAGGGAACTGTCGGAAAACTGCTTCAAGATCCCGCAGTTTACAACAACACGAACCAGCTGCTGGTAAACGTTCAAGACCTCATCAAAGCCATTCGCGAAAATCCCAAGAAATACCTGACTATCCACCTGAAACTATTCTGACAATAATCAAGCGATGACGGGTTCCTTAACCTGTCAGGAGCACCGCAACAAATCACGTGGTGACGGCCGTCCCGGCTGTCCAGCGAGCGCAAGCTCGCTCCGTGGCAATAACGCTCTAAGGCGCCAGCTCAAACAAAGTCCCAAAGCCAAACGTCCCACCCAGCTGCGCAGCGCCATACAAAGTACCTTTGGAATCAAGCCACACTCCAGCCACTAAGAAGTACCCATCATTCGGCCCGTCAAAATTATGCAGCGTCGTGAACGTTCCCGACGGATCCAGTTTAAAAACTGTTCCAGCATCGGAAGGCCCGCCGTCAGAAGCTGTGCCATACAGATTCCCCGCCGCGTCGCGCACCAACGCTGACGAAGGTTCGACTCCTTCTTCTGCCGCAAAGGCGTGTAACACCGTGCTCTTCCCGGCTTTGCTAACCCTAAAAATTGTTCCAAGTCCATTGCTGCCACCAGCGACAGTAGTGCCGTAGAGGTTCCCTTCCGCGTCGCGGACCAATCCTCCCATCGGCCTTGATCCATCCACGCCGCCGCGGAACGCGTGCAACACCGCCTCTCGGCCGCTTGCGTCAACGCGAAACACCACGCCGCATCCATCTTGTCCGCAAGCCTGCACATTCCCTGCCGGTTTCTGCCGTGCCGTACAGATTGCCTTTCGCATCGCGAATCAAACCTGCATAAGGATTCGCCCCACTCTGTCCCGCCAGCGAAGGTGTAAAGCACGGTGAACTTTCCTGACGGCGCCAGCCGAAAGACGGTTCCCGCGTTGTGGGCGCCGCCTGTAAAGGCTGTCCCGTAAAGATTTCCCGGCGCTATCTCTCACCAAACTTGCATAAGGATTTGATCCATCCTCGTTCCCGTTGAAGCTGTGCAGCACACGCTCTTTACCCTTGGCCGTAATCTCGAATACCGTCCCCAGATTGAGCCGGCCACCGACAAGCGTAGTTCCGAACAAATTTCCCTGAGCATCCCGGATCAGGCTTGAGAATGGGGCGGAGCCGTCGGGAGAACCGGAAAACGCATGCAGCACGGTTTCCTTCCCCTGCGGATCGAGCTTAAGAACCAAGCCGTGACTGCCTCCGTCCGGAGTCGTCTCATAAAGATTTCCTCGCGCGTCCAGAATAGGCGTCGCGACCGGACCTCCACCATCCGCTCCGCCGGTAAACGTATGCAGCACCGTGTAGGTTTGTGCCGAGCCTGAAGCTGCCACCGCAATGAAAGCGAACAGCACGATTGCGAACACTCACATACCCCACTCGTGCCCCGCATTGCCGCTCTCTTCTGCACTGCATATGGAATGTTGCTTTATGTCCTTCATTTCCCCGTCACCCCTCGAAGAAATAATTCACTGGTACGCGTTTACCGCAAAGAACGACACGCATTCTACATCGGATTTGCGCGCCCGCAACGCACAAGCACATGACACCGCACGCCTGTATTTTGTTATATGATTTTGGAACCCCAACTGTTGGAACCGCGTATGCACTATCAGAATCCGTTAAATCCGTGGCCGGTTTTTCCGTTTTCTTGAATAAATTTTTCGTGTGAGAGGAACCATGCGCTTCGTTAAAATCGCCGTTCTGCTGCTCCTGGCAGCTACTTTGAGCCAGGCCCAGTCCACCACCCCTGCGAGCAGCCCGAGCGGCCCGGTTCGCTTCAGCGCCGACATGCTGGACAAAAGCATCGACCCCTGCACCAACTTCTACGCCTATGCCTGCACCAAGTGGAAAGCGCAGAATCCAATTCCGGGCGACCGCCCCGGTTGGGGAAGTTTCAACGTCCTTCAGGAACGCGGCGAATTCATTGTGCGCGACATTCTGGAAAAATACTCCGCCAATGACTCCAATCGAACCGCGACCCAGCAAAAGATTGGCGACTACTATCAAGGCTGCATGGATGAAGCCGCCATCGAAAGCGCCGGCATGCATCCGCTGGAGAGCGAACTAAAGACCGTCAACGCCCTACAATCGAAACAAGACCTCGCCAAAGAGGCCGTCCGCTTGCATCGCCAGGGAATCGGGATACTCTTCAACTTCAGTTCTGGCCAGGATTTCAAAGACGCTACGCCAGGTGATCGCGGACGCCGATCAGGGCGGAATGTCGTTGCCCGATCGCGACTACTACACCAAAGACGATGCCAAGTCGGTGGAACTGCGAAAAAAATACCTCGCGCACGTACAGAAAATGTTCGTACTGGCGGGTGATTCCGAGTCAACCGCCGCCGCCGAAGCCAAGACGGTCATGGACATTGAAACCGCACTGGCCAAAGGCGCCCTGGACCGCGTCAGCCGCCGTGATCCGAACAAGGTCTATCACAAGATGTCTGCCAAGGAACTCGCCGCCCTCAGTCCCGATTTTTCCTGGAACGTTTACTTCGAAGGAATTGGCGTGCCCTCGTTCGGTTCGCTCAATGTCGATGAACCAGAGTTCTTCAAGAACCTCAACAGCACGTTGAAGTCGACCTCGCTCGACGATTGGAAGACCTACATGCGCTGGCATGTCATCCACGCCAACGCTGCGTTGTTGCCGGCGAAGTTCGTGAATGAAGACTTTGACTTCTTCAGCAAGACGTTGTCAGGAACCAAGGAACTCGCACCGCGCTGGAAGCGCTGCGTGCGTGCAACCAGTGGCGATCTGGGTGACGCGCTGGGAGAGATCTACGTGCAAACCAACTTCGGCGCCGACGGCAAAGCCCGTACGCTGAAGATGGTAAATGCTCTCGAGAAATCCCTGGTCGGAAGACATCGACAATCTCCCCTGGATGGGAGCCGAGACGAAGAAACAAGCGCAGGTGAAATTGCAAGCGATCGCCAATCGCATCGGATATCCCAATAACTGGCGAGACTACTCCACTCTTCAGATTGTGCGCGGTGACGCCATGGGCAACTCTCTGCGCGCCAACGAATTCGAATTCCAGCGCCAGCTGAACAAGATCGGCAAGCCCGTAAACAAAGACGACTGGCCATATCCGCCGATGACGGTCAACGCCAGCTACAATCCGCAACTCAGAATAACATCACCTTCCCCGCCGGAATTCTGCAGCCTCCGTTCTTCGACAAACAGGCGGACGACGCGCTGAACTTCGGCGGAATCGGCGCCGTGATCGGCCACGAACTCACGCACGGCTTCGACGATGAAGGCAGCCAGTTCGACGCGGACGGCAACCTTCGCGACTGGTGGACCGAACAAGACAAGAAAGAATTTAAGGAGCGCACCAGCTGCATCAGCGACCAGTACTGCGGATTTCGGCGGTCGACGACCTGAAGCTAAACGGCAAGCTCACCCTGGGCGAGAACACCGCCGACAACGGCGGCATGCGCATCGCCTACATGGCCTTGATGAGCATCTCGGCGGCAAAGAGCCGGACCCATCGACGGCCTTACCGCCGAGCAGCGCTTCTTCTTGGGTTGGGCAAATGTCTGGTGCCAGAACCGCACCGACGCGCTTTCGCGCATGCTGGTCACCGTCGATCCGCACTCGCCGGGACCAGCACCGCGTGAACGGGACGGTTTCGAACATGCCGGAATTCCGCGAAGCCTATCACTGCAAAGCCGACGCCCCCATGGTGAATCAGAACGCCTGCAGAGTCTGGTAAGAACCCTGGCGGTTGATAGAATCTCAACCGCCAAATTTTCTCTGTATCACTGTGGTGAATTGGTGTTTACTGCGCGGGATTGAGCGAGGGAGTTCTTGCAGATGACGCGGGATTAGTTGCTGGGTGACGCGGTAGCCGAAGCCTGCTCGTGCGCGTGGTAACTGGAACGCACCAGCGGTCCCGACTCCACGTGGCGAAAACCAAAGCGCAGCGCTTCATCCTTCATGAACTGAAATTCCTCGGGGGCATAGAACCGGGCAATCGGGAGATGATCCCTCGATGGCCGTAAATATTGTCCGACAGTCAAAATATCCACGCCGCGTGATCCAAGATCGCGGAACACTTCGATCAACTCGTCCATCGTTTCGCCGAGCCCAACCATCAACCCGGACTTGGTGACCGTTCCTGGCGAAAACTTCTTGGCGTTTTCCAGCAACTGCAAGGTACGCTCGTACCGCGCCCCGGACCGGACCACGCGGTAAAGGCGCGGGACGCTCTCGGTATTGTGATTCAAAACGTTAGGCTTGGCATCGAGAACGATGCGCAGCGCCGCGTCGATCCCTTGAAAATCCGGTATCAACACTTCGATGCGGCAGTCGGGCATCAACTCGCGGATCTCCCGAATCGTCTCCGCAAATATACGCGCCCCGCCAAGATTGTCGTCGTCGCGATTCACGCTGGTAACAACGGCATGTTTCAGACCCAGAGTCGCCACCGCTTCGGCAACGCGCCGTGGCTCGTCCCAATCAATCGCCTCAGGTTTCCCCTTGGGAACCGCGCAGAAACCACAGCGCCGGGTGCAGATGTCGCCCAACAACATGAAGGTAGCCGTGCGATGATTCCAGCATTCGCCAATATTGGGGCATTGCGCCGATTCGCAAACCGTATGCAGCCCCAACCCGCGGGCCAGCTTCTTGAGATTATGGAAATTCTCGCCGACCGGGGCCTTGGCCCGCAGCCATTCCGGCTTAGGCTGGCGCACCGGAGGCCCAAGCTCAATTTGCACGAACTGGGAGGCGCTGCTCATCGCTCTTACAATTCTACATGCACCCGGAAAATCACGTAGCGCCGGACGGCTCGTCCGCTGGTTTCAGGAATCATTGCGACTGGGTCCGCCGCGCGGTGCAATAGCGCCCGGAATCCTCCGAAGTTGGCATGGGTGGGAAATATGGATTTGCAGGGCGGTTGGAATTACCCTTCCAAGTACGCGTCAATCCATTCCTTGATTCGAAAGCGACGCTCGTCCTGCACGTCAAAGCGGAAGCCAAAAGTTTTCCCGCTGACATTGCGCCAGGTCACTCCGCCCCGCACCCAGATACGCGGCAGCGTGAGCAACGCGAAAGAAATCTCCGCTGACTGCCCGGTTGTCACATCTTCGGCGCTGCGCAAAGACATTCCGCCCGAGCTGACTTCAATGCTGGTGGCAGTGATCCTGCGTCCATCGGTCATGACCACGGCAATTTCCGTAATTACCGGAATACGCACATAGCGCCGCAGTTCATGCAGCACCAACATCTGCGTTGCCCGCACCAGCTTGAGCACGGTAGGGCGCTCCATCGGTTCGCTAAAGATGGCGTTGATTCCATACTTCGAGTAGCGCATCGCTTCCTGCGCGCTCCCCCCGACCGCGTACAGCACCATGCGGCTGTTGGAAGGAGAAGTTCTCGCCATCTCCATAAGGTTTTGCGCAGTGGGCCCAAGCTTGATCACGCAGGCTTCAAATTTTTCCTTTTTCAGGCGCTCCACCGAAGGCCCGGTAAGCGCGACACTTTCCACGCCAAACTGCCGGAAGCATTCGGCCAGCAGAATCCGTTCGGCTTCCTTCATCTCAATCAAAGCAACCCGCGCGGAAGCCTTCTTCGTGCTCAGGGCGGGCATGACGGCGACAGCGGAGGAGCCAAAGGCTTTATCCATGAGCGTGTTGGAAATCCCTCGAAAACCTATTCTGTATTGCTCCATCGGCAATGGCAAAGGCGAAGATGGCCAATCCCCGAGTACTAAGGTCTCATTACCAGGGCTGGACTGAGGAGTACCCGCTAACCCTTGCCAAACCAGCCTGATGCGTGGAACGGCGGCTGGGAAGCCCCATCGGGCGCCTGACCGCGATGTTGGATATGTCACGCGCAACCCTTTGTGGATGTTCTAGTTGGTGCCGCCGCAGCCAGACAAGGCACGCCATTTTCCTGGGTGTATACTTGCGTCCCAACGGGGCGCTGCTTGTGTGAACTTCCACTAATTCGCTCCGAGGAGCGGATTCCATGTCGAGATGGTTGCCGTCGTTTCTGCTGGGTGTGGGCCTGTTTACCGTAGTTCCTCTGTTCTACGGACAGGCGACGCAGCAATATCCGATTGCGGATAAGGTCGCCGATAAGATCATTGCGAAGTATCAAACGTCCACCTGCGAGCAATTGAAAGAAAAGAAACAGCAGGGTCACGGGGGTCAGGACGAGCAAATGCAGACGAAGGTGCTCGAACTCCTGAAGAACGACAAAGCCATGCGCGAGCATTTCCTGAACAGGATCGCCGGCCCCGTGGTGAACAAGATGTTTGAATGCGGAATGGTTCCCTGAGTATCACGCGGGCACCTCGCCAAACTTTTCCGGGGAGAATCGAACCATGACTCATCGTCTGAGCAAATATTGTTCTCTGGCAGGATTCGCGTTGCTCCTGGCTGCAACTTCAGCTTCCGCGCAGTGGGTTCTGGTGGGCCATGCCGTGGCTGGACGCATTCAGCAGATGGCCCACAAGTCCGACAACGGCACCGGGTATGACGTCGCCACCGTGGTGCTGGAAGCGAAAGCGGACAAAGTCTATTCCACCGCCTTGACGTCGCTGAAAGCGCATCCTGGCATCAAAGTCACCAAAAGCAATGACCATCAACACAAGATCGAATTTACCAACGGCCAGCAGGATGCCAGCCTGCAAGCTACAGCGCTTGGAGACAAGCTCACCCAGTTGGTGATTGCGTCCAACCTGAATCCGGCTGGCACCAGCGCGACTTCTCTGGTGGTGCAAGGAGTGATGAAAGTCTGCGGCGAGTTGAAGGTGGAGTGTACGGTCGAAGGCGAGTAAAGATTTGACGAGGCCGGGCGGCCCGGCCTCGATTGAGACTACGGTACTCGCTTGGCAAAATTTGAGCTGGTTGTGGTTACTTCAAGTTCTTTCGATGCGACGTCGAGCCTTGTCTGCTGCGCATAGTTGGTTCCGTCGGGCAGGCTATCCATTCGGGCCACAAGGCCAACGGCATCTTTAGGATCGTCCACGTAGGTGTTGACCTTCAGGCCTTGCATTTTCTTGGCTTCGGTATCGAATGAGATTGTCAGCTCGTCGCCGGTAAGAGCGTAGTTCTTGAAGGTCAGATCAACGGCTTTCGTGCCGGGCGTGGGGTTGATCGAAAAGTTCCCCGCCTGGACTGCCTTTTGCATGCGCTCGGGTTCGGGCGGAACATACAATCCCACTACAGTCTGAACTTTCTGCATGTAATCTTTCATCTCTTCTGTCTTCTTCTCGATGATCCGTTGCTTCATCATGCCGCCGCGTCTGCCGCCTGATTCTGGCGCAGCCGGGGCAGCGCCCATGGGCGTTTTCTGCACCCGGCCATCGGGGCCGTACTGGCACTGAAATTCCTTGGACGGCTTGGCCTCGCCTTTCATGGTGATTTGCTGCGTCTCGGTCCAGGTGTATTGGTGGAGCTGTTGCTTGTTGGCGGCAGCCGAGTCTTTCAGCTTTTGCAGCATCGCGGCTTTGTCGGCATCGGCCTGGGCATGGGCGGCAACGGTCAGAGCGGAAGCGATCACCAGTAAAGCGGTGGCTTGGGTAACCAATCTAAGATTCTTCCAATTTCGAGACGTCATAGATCATTCTCCTACGGGCAGCAGTGAGCAGAAAACGGGGCGAGATGACAGCGCCCACATCATACATGAAGCGGGTTAATTGAAAATCAGGAGCGTACGAGGGGGAAACTTATTATTCGGACCAGCGGCGGAAGAGCAGAGCACCGTTGGTGCCGCCGAAGCCGAAGGAGTTTGACATGGCGTATTCCACGCTGGCCTTTCGGGCGTGGTTCGGGACGTAATCGAGGTCGCACTCGGGATCGGGATTTTCCAAATTAGCTGTGGGCGGCAGAATCTGGTCTCGCAGGGCGAGCACCGTGATGCCGGCTTCGAGTCCGCCAGCGCCTCCGAGTAAATGACCGGTCATCGACTTGGTGGAACTCACGGCCAGCTTGCGGGCGTGATCTCCGAAGGCACGTTTGATAGCGATGGTTTCGAGCTTGTCGCCCAGATCGGTAGAGGTGCCATGAGCGTTGATGTAATCCACTTTTTCCGCCGGCACCTTGGCGTCGTTGAGCGTGTTTAGCATTACGCGATAAGCACCATCTCCGTTTTCGGCGGGCTGAGTGATGTGGTGCGCATCGCCGGACATGCCGTAGCCGATGATTTCCGCGAGAATCTTTGCGCCACGACGGCGGGCGGATTCCAGCTCTTCGAGAATCAGGATGCCGGCGCCCTCGCCGATTACGAAACCGTCGCGGCCGGAATCCCAGGGACGGCTGGCTTTTTCGGGGGCATCATTGCGCGTCGAGAGCGCGCGCATGGCAGCGAATCCGCCCACACCCATCGGCGTGATTGCGGCTTCGGTGCCACCCGCGATCATCACGTCGGCGTCGCAGCGCGCGATGATTTTGTAGGCGTCTCCGATGGAGTGGGCGCTTGAGGTGCAGGCCGTGCAGGTGGCCTCGTTCGGTCCCTTGGCGTTGTAGCGGATGCTGACGTGCCCCGCCGCCAGATTAACGATGGATGCGGGAATAAAAAACGGAGAGATTTTGCGAGGACCGCCGTTGAGCAAGTTGATGTGTTCGCGCTCGATCACATCGAACCCGCCGATACCGGAACCGATGTGCACGCCGGTGCGGGTCGACGTCTCTTCGGTGACTTGCAGGCCGGAAGATTTCATCGCTTCGTCCGCCGCAGCCAGCGCCAGGTAGATGAAGCGTCCCATCTTCTTGAGTTCTTTCTTTTCGACAAAGTTCAGGGGATCGAAGTTCTTGACTTCAGCCGCGATCTGACAAGCGAACTGCTCGGCATCGAAGTGGGTAATCCGCGCCACTCCGCTCTTGGTAGCGAGCAGATTGCGCCAGACCTCTTCGGTAGTGTTGCCCACCCCGCAGATCAAGCCAATGCCAGTAACTACGACCCGTCGCGCCAACTACTTTCCGCCTTTCGAATGCTTGCCGATGTAATCGATCGCATCCTGCACGGTGCGGATTTTCTCGGCGTCTTCATCCGGGATCTCGATCTCAAAACCCTCTTCAAACGCCATTACAAGTTCCACGGTATCCAGTGAGTCGGCGCCCAGATCGTCCACGAACGAGGCGCTGTTGGTGACTTCACCCTCGTCCACGCCAAGTTGTTCCACGATAATTTGTTTTACTTTTTCATCAACGGCTGCCATGCGGTCTCCTTGCGTTACGGTGTATGGATGCGAATCAGGCCTAACTCGGTTCACGTGCGGACAGAACTCATGATCAGCGACCCCTTCGCGTCAAGTCCAGCTTGGCTCCGGGATCACTCAACACTGACCATTGCAGTTATTTAGCCACCTTAGCGTGCTTGTCGATGTAGTCGATGGCATCCTGGACGGAACGCATTTTCTCCGCATCCTCATCCGGAATCTCCAGGTCAAAAGCTTCTTCGAGCGCCATCACCAATTCGACCTGATCGAGCGAGTCGGCGCCTAAGTCGTCTACGAATGACGCGCTGGGGGTGACCTCAGCTTCGTCGACGCCGAGTTGTTCGCTGATTATCTGCTTCACTTTTTCCGTGAACTCTTTCACTTTGTCTCCAGCGGCCATGCGATCCACCTCCCAAAAGTTGAGTAAAGGGAATGAGTAGTGTACTGGGCCGGGCGAATCGGTGTAAAGGCGAGACCCAGAATTACAGTCCGCTAAGTGAAAACCCCTGAGAATCCTAACCGCTAGTCGTTGGCTGGACAACGGCTCAAAACTCACAACCGGGATTGTAAACTGCTCCTATGCGTGCTGTGGTACAACGAGTGAGCCGCGCCAAGGTTACGGTGAGTGGAGAAACCTGCGGGGAGATCGGTCGCGGTCTTCTCGTGCTGCTTGGCGTAGGCCAAACGGATACGGAAGCAGACGCTGAATACCTGGCAAACAAAGTCGCCGGCTTGCGCGTCTTTGAAGATGCGGACGGGAAGATGAACCTGTCCGCGAGCGAGATTGGCGGGGGAGTTCTGACAATTTCGCAATTCACTCTCTACGGAGATGTGCGGCGCGGAAAACGTCCGTCGTTTGATGCTGCGGCATCGCCCGGGCTCGCTCGCAAGCTGTATGAGCATTTCGTGGAGCGTATCCGCGCCGCTGGACTTACGTGCGAGACTGGGCGGTTTCAGGAAATGATGCAGGTGGAATCGGTAAACGATGGGCCGGTCACGATCCTGCTGGACTCCGGGAAAGCGTTCTAGACTGCAGGATTCCGACCATGAGAAATCATGCGTGCCAGTCTCGTATACTCTTCAGAAAACCACATGGCCTCATCGTGCGTACTCATCCCCACCAGCTTCAGCCTCGCGGCTGTATTTTCGTGGGGAATAAGCGATTTTGTGGGCGGCTATGCCGCGCGCCGCACCAATGCATTTCTGCTGACTGCGATTGCGCACCTGAGTGGTTTGCTGTTAATGGCAAGCGTGGCCCTGGGGACTCATGCAGCGTTTCCATCGAGAACTGCGGTAGTGTGGGCGCTGGTCGCGGGCCTGTCTGGAGGCGGGGCGCTGGCTATTTTTTATCGGGCGCTGGCCACTGGCAGAATGGGACTGACTGCGCCGGTCGCCGCCGTGCTTGGAGCTGCAATCCCAACTGCGTTCGGCATGTTCAGCGAAGGACTACCGCGTGCCATACAGATTGCCGGATTCGCCGTGGCCGCGCTGGGCATCTGGCTGATCTCACGCCCCGAGGACAATACCCGTCCTGAGGGAATCGGGATGGCTGCTCTGGCCGGTATTGGTTTCGCGGGATATTATCTCTGCGCCAAACAGGCTGGTGACGCTTCGGCGTTTTGGATTGCGGCGATCACCAAAGTCTCGTCGGTTGTGCTAACCGGGATCATAGTTCTGATCGGGGGTGCTCGCCAGATTGATCGAAGCGGAGCTGCCTACGGCGTAATCGCCGGTTGCCTCGACGTGACCGGCAGCGTGTTATTTATCCGTGCCAGCCAGACCGGACGCCTCGACACGGCCGTCGTTCTGAGTTCGCTCTATCCGGCGATCACCGTCCTACTGGCAAGGATCTTTTTGGGGGAACACTTTACGCGCTGGAAGGCGCTCGGCATGCTGGCAGCGCTCATAGCGGTTCCGATGATCGCCAGGCAGTAGGGTGAATACGATGCCATTGCTTGAAATTCGCGACCTGACGAAAGTCTTTCCCGTCGGCGAATCCATTTTCGGTGGAGGCAGCCGAGGAGAGGTACGAGCCGTGGACGGAGTGTCGCTCGAAATTCACCCAGGCGAAACGTTGGGTTTGGTGGGAGAGTCGGGGTCGGGCAAGAGCACGCTGGGCCGCCTGGTGCTCCGTTTGATTGAGCCTACCTCCGGCGAGATTGCGTTCGAGGGTCACGACCTGCTCGCCGCCAGCCGCCGCGATATGCGCCGCCTGCGCCGTGACATGCAAATCATCTTTCAAGATCCTTTCGGATCACTCGACCCCCGCATGCGCGTGGAAGACGTGATCGGTGAGCCATTGGTAATTCACGAGAAGCTGAGTCTCGCGATCCGGCGGACTCGCGTGGCGGAATTGCTGCGTGCAGTGGGTCTCGATGACTCGGCGCTGCGGCGTTTCCCCCACGAATTCAGCGGTGGTCAGCGGCAGAGAATCGTTATCGCACGCGCCTTGGCGCTGCGCCCGAAATTTATTGTGGCGGACGAACCGGTTTCGGCGCTCGACGTCAGCGTGGGGGCGCAGATTGTGAATCTGCTGGCACAACTGCAACGCGACTTCGGACTTACGTATCTCTTCATCTCCCATTCCATGCCGGTGGTGCGCTACCTGGCGACGCGTATTGCGGTGATGTATCGCGGGAAAATCGTCGAGGTTGGAACGACGGAACAGATCACCGAGAGGCCACAGCACGCGTACACTCGAACTCTGCTGGAAGCCACACCCGAGGTGCTCGCTTAGCTCCGGCCGACCAGAAGTTCAGTCGAGGAGGCCACAGCAGCTCGAGTCTGGCCACGCGAGAGGCCTTGGAGTTATCCTTAAACCTCACGGGAGGCATCATGAAATTAATTCTGATTTGTCTAACGCTGTTTGCGTCGACCGTTCTGTTGTTCGCCGCACAGGATAAGTCTGACGATAAGGCTGAAGGCACCAAGGCGGCAGCGAAGGCCGAGCCCATCAAGAACCCGGTGACCACCGCGGTAAAAGAAATATTCGCACGCCAGCGGAAGAACTTGAGTGCAGCTGTCGACGAAATGCCGGCTGACAAATTTGTTTACAAGCCTACGGCCGATCAGATGCCTTTCGGCCATCTGGTCCTGCACATGACCATGTCCAACATTGAGCTGTGCAGCAAAGCGAGCAAAATGCCTGTGCCTCCGATGCATCCGATGCCGGAAACCGACAAGGACAAATTGCTCGCGGGGCTGAACCGGTCGTTCGCCTACTGCGAAGCGGCCCTCGATCAAGTGGACGATTCCAAGCTGGGCAATCCGGTGGAGATTTTCGGAGGAAAGCAGACTTCCGTCGCTTACGTATTGATAGCGCTTACTAACGATTGGGCGGATCACTACAGCGCCGCCGCTGATTATCTTCGGATGAACGGATTGCTGCCGCCCACGGCTGAGGCGAAAAAATAGCCGCTGCCGTAATAGCAAGAATTCTGGTTTGCTCGGCTGCATTGCTTTGACAGGCGTCCGAGCCAGGTGGTTGCCGAGAGTTCTAGCCGATCTGCACCAGGTCGTTGGCAGCGGGAACTGCTGTGGCGGGATGCTGCGGCGCGCGCCAGGAGTCGAAAATCGAGACTTGATGCACACAGGACACGGTGCAGTGCGGGGCGCAGGATTTCTCGGTCACATATTCGCGGCGAATATCGTTCATCGAATATTGCTCAAGTGGCGTGCCGGGATAGCCGCGTTGCTGGGAGCAGTAATGTACGAGTCCGTCCTCGCATATGTATAGGTATCGCGCCCCGGCCCGGCAGCGCCACTGGTTGGGTCGGCCCTGCGCAATGTTGTCCTGAAAGCCGTTGATGCGCGTGAAGCTGCTTTTCTCCATCGCCTTCATCTCGTGATAGACGCGTTTCTCTTCCTCGCCCAGCGGCTGCAGCTGTCCGCTGCCGTCGTGAATAATGCCGACAGTCGAACTGAATCCCAACGCCAGCGCCCGCCTGCCGATGGTCAGCGCATCCTGCGGATTGCAGACGCCACCACCCACCACCGAATTAATGTTCACGTGAAAATCGGCATGCTCGGCCAGGTTCTCCAGCTTTTTGTCCAAAACTTTAAGGCTCTTCTTGGAAACATCGTCGGGCGTAACGTTATCAATCGAAATCTGCAGCCATTCGAGGCCGGCGCGATTCAATCGCTGAATGCGCTCAGGTACCAGGAAATAACCGTTGGTGATCAGCCCGGCAATCATTCCGTTCTTGCGGATGCGGCGAATGATGTCGTCTAGTTCGGGATGCAACAGCGGCTCACCGCCGCTGATGGTGACCACCGCCGTGCCCAGATCGCCCAGCTTGTCCACCCGGCGGAACATTTCCTCGGTGGCAACCGGCTTCGAGAAATCGTCGAACTCGTTGCAATAGGTGCAGGAAAGATTACAGCGCCGAACCGGAATAATGTGCGCCAGCAGTGGATGGTCGGTAGAAGCCAGCGCCTTGAACATCATCTGCGCTCCCCGGAGATTCCGGTGAAGCGCCTTTACCCGGCGGCGCAAAATTGTACGGCTCGATGGCATGAGAAATTGTGTGTGTCTATTAGAACATACGCAGCTTCCGGAGCCTCATTTCCAGCAGCGTTCGGTGGAATTCGAAGTGCGAACGGGGATTTGTGGACACTGGGAATACTCCGCATCAGACTTGCTTATCGGCGTAGCTCGTGACCGGCGGCTTGTAGTGCTTGCAGCGCCCGCTGCGCATCCTCTTCGCTTACCAGTACATAGTCGGTGTCGTAAGTCGAGATGGCGAAGATTGGAATGCCGTTTTCGACGAGTGGATTAAGGAAGGAAGCCAGAATTCCAATTTGAGTAAAGGCAAAAGGTCCTTCCAGCTTGAAGCAAGTCCAATGCTGCCCTGCGTCGATCTCCGGGGGCAGATTCTCCCTCAAGCACACGATCGACAGCTCCTCGGCGGTTCGTGTCACAGAGAAAATTGGACCCAGCAAAGCCCACTCAGGCATCGCTGCATCGGGCGCGAGCCGGCACACGGCGAAGGGTCCAGGGATCCGGCTGAATTTAAGGTGGACACGCTGTCGGGGTTGGTTCGCCTCGGGGATCATGATCTAGCTGCCACCGCGTCAAATAAGTTCAAGAAACCGAGTTTCTTTTCAGGCGGAAGGAATGACGCCTCGAACGAATTCCTGGCCAGTTCACGCAAATGCTCGTCGGTGAAGGCGAACTGCGCCTGGGCAATTTGATATTCGCGCGACAGGGATGTTCCAAACATTGCGGGATCGTCGGTGTTGAGCGTGACCATAACTCCCTGATCAAAATAATTCCTCACGGGATGCTCCGTGATGCTTGGACAAACACCGGTTCGCAGGTTGCTGGTGATGCAAATCTCCACCGGAACCTGACGGGTCGACAGCTCTTCCACCAGTTCGGGATCTTGCCACGCTGTTAGTCCGTGACCAATGCGTTCCACCCGCAGATTCAGCGCACCCCATACCGAGCCAGGGCCGGCCGTCTCACCCGCATGGGCAGTTAGCCGGAGACCATTCGCCGCAGCATAAGCATAAACATCTTTGAACAGTTCGGGCGCGGCTTGACGTTCGTCGCCTCCGATTCCGAAACCCACCACGCTGGGACTTTTCAGGCGAACCGCCAGCTCGGCAACCCGTTGCGCTTTTTCCGGACCGAACTGGCGCACCGCATCGAAAATCCAGAGTAAGGAAATTCCAAAATCACGTTCGCCACGCTCCCGTCCGCGTTCGAGGCCCGCGAAAATGGTCTCGAAATCCTGCTTGCGCCACAAACATACTCCCACCGAAACGTTAACTTCGGCGTGCAGCACATTTTCCGTTTTGAGTTTCTCCATCAACCGATAGGTGATGAGTTCGTAGTCCTCGGCAGTTTGCAAGTCTTCGGTAATTGCCTTGAATGCCATCAGGAATACGCTGAAATCCGCATAACGGTACAACTGCTTCACCTCAGCGAGGGTGCTCGCCTTGCCACGCCGCTTTCTCAATTCGAGCAAAGTCGCCGGATCGATCGAACCCTCCAGATGGAGATGCAGCTCCGCCTTGGGCAGGGAAACAATGAAACTCGACGGCAGACGTTCGGGCGCAGACGTCATGGATTGATTGTAGAGGCCCGGCCAGGGATTTACGAGAAGAACCCGCCCTACGGTTTAGTTGGCGCTGGAGTTGGTGCGGTAGTTGGCGCGGCCGCCGCTGCGGGTACGAACTTCAGCGATCGGGGAAGGTCATCGCGTATTTCGATTTCGGCGACATCGCCGGCGTAGGTTGCATCTGAAGCTGGCCGGTAGTGAACCACAGCCCGAAGGCCTTCGATGTGATGACACAGGCTGGAAGTCTCGTGGGCGACGTTGCGGGCGTCTCCTGCGCCAGCATCAGTGAGGACGCGGAAGTGTGGCTGCGAACTTCCGTCCACGGCTGCTCTCCGGCGGAGGCTGCGGAGGCGCAAGAAAGCGATAGCAAAATGACGAAAGCGGCGCGGAAGCTCATGGTCACTTTACACTTACGATTTACGGCTGAACTCACTGTGATGCCGACTATAAACGTAGTAAATAGTCAGACCGATTGCCAGCCAGGCAAAGAATCGCAGCCAGGTCAGAATCGGCAGGCCAGACATCAATAGCACACAAAAGAATACGCTCAACACCGGCGCCGTAATCCCCCCCGGAGCCCGGAAGCCGCGATGGCGTCCGGGATCGCGATAGCGCAAGATGATCACGCCGATGGAAACCAGAACAAAGGCGAACAGCGTTCCGATGTTCGACAGATCTGAAAGCGTGCCGATATCCAAAAATCCGGCGGGAATTCCGACGAGGAAACCGGCAATCCACGTGGCCGTGGCCGGAGTTCGGTAGCGAGGATGGACCTTGCCAAACAGCTTGGGCAACAACCCGTCACGCGACATGGAAAACCACACCCGCGCCTGCCCCAGTTGAAATACCAGCAGCGACGAAATCATGCCCATCATCGCGCCAAACAACACGCCGAGATGGACCCAGCTTAAGGTGTGCGAACCTGTCAATGTGGTGAGCATTTTCAGGCTGTTCACCACCGGCGCAGCATCGTCGCGTACCGATTGCCAGGGCACAATCCCTGTAAGTACGATCGCCACTCCAATGTAGAGAACAGTGCACACCACCAGGGTTGCGATAATCCCGATGGGCAAGTCGCGTTGCGGATTGCGGGCTTCCTCGGCAGCAGTGGAGACTGAATCAAATCCAATGTAGGTAAAGAAAATAATCGAGCCGCCGGTCAGAACTCCCGACCATCCCATGGGCGCGAATGGGTGGTAGTTGCTGGGATGCACATACTGAGCGCCGACGATGACGAAGGCGAGGATAGCCGCAATTTTGAGGAGGACCATCACGTTGTTCGCTTCCGCCGATTCACGGATCCCACGCACCAGGATGACCGTCAGAAACATCACAATCAAAAACGCGGGAACATTGAAGCCGAAGTGAAGGCCGGGCCCATACAGCATGTCGCCTTTGAGGTTGGTCAACCCGCCCGGCAGGTATGCGGGAGATATCCAGCGCAAAGCGGGATGCCAGCCAAACCAGTCGAACAGGCCTACCAAGTGGGCGGCGAAGCCCACACTGACTGCCATGTTACTGACCGCATATTCCAGAATCAGATCCCAGCCAATGATCCAGGCGATCAGTTCGCCCATGGTCGCGTAGGTGTAGGTATAGGCGCTGCCTGCAATCGGGATCATCGATGCCAATTCGGCGTAACAGAGTCCCGTGAAAGCGCAGACGATCGCGACCAGCACCAGGGAAAGCGCTAATGCCGGACCAGCGCCGGGCCTCCCCATCGAAGCATGGTGCGTGATCAGGTAATCGAGCAGCGGGGCGTTGAAGATAGAGCTGGTATCGAACTTCTGCCCGCCAATGGCAGTTCCAATGACCGTAAAGATTCCCGATCCGATGACCGCGCCGATGCCCAAGGCGGTTAGCGAAATCGGGCCGAGCGTCTTCTTCAGCTTGCGGTCCGGCTCTTCCGAGTCGGAGATCAGCTTGTCGATAGACTTGCAACAGAAAAGTTGATTGTCCGAAGTGCGCGGACTGCCTTCTCTAGTTGGGTTGGTGGATGGTAGTTGTGCCAAAGGGGCGTTGTCTCCTGAGCGCGGCCTTTAGCAATCAGCACCTGGCATTTGGCCGTAACAATTTACGGGCCCAAATGCCAAGTGTCAGATGCCAAGCGCTGCGTTAGTTACCGTTTCGCCGTGCCGCGCACCATCTTCTTGACCTTGCGCTTCTTCGATCCGCGAGCGTAATCCCGCGGTTTCAGTGGCTTTTCGGCTTTCACTTTCTTACGTGATGCGCGCCGGGACTTCTTTCGTTCGTCTTTGCTCAACTTCTTTGTGTTTGCCATGAGTGCTTTCTTGAATCAGTGTTTTTTTCTCTTACCATGTTACAAAACCGGGCCACAGATCAACCTTAGCCGCTGCTTAGAACGGCTTGAAGCGATCCCTCGACCCCCAACATTCGATGTCGTCGCTCCACCAAACCTGGCCATCCTCGTTGGTCTGGATGACGCGAGCGCCCTTCGCCACCGTAAACTCAACATACGACCAAGTAGGGCTGTTCTTCTTCTGGTTCTTGATTGCAAGCAGCACCAGATTGTTCCAGATCTTGCAGTCGCGCGCGTTATGCGGATTTGGCGCAGTCTTCGGGCTGACCGGCTTCGCAGTGTAGAAGTTATCGAGGATCAACCCCTCCGGTTCGAAATTTCCATCGGAGTTGAGGACTTGCAGTTCGATGGGAAACATATAGACATCGATGGGCTTGTTGGTGCCAACTTCGGTGTCATGGTGAAGCGTAAGCCCTTTAGGGCCGCCATCAAGAATAGAAAAGAAATCATACTTCGGTTGCGGTTGTACCGAAGGCAACGGAACGCGCGGCGATGCGGGCGGGCGCCGTTCGTGGCGAGTCTGCTGGGTCTGCGCGAAAACGGACGATGTGATTATTACCAACGCCAAACCAACCAAAACCGACTGTAACATTTTTCTCGACATATACTTCTCCCTGGGATTTAGAGCACGGCGAAAAGTCCGCTGATTGAAGTTATGCCCGCTCCAGCTGGGCATATTTCTCCACCAGCTTCTTCAAACCGAAGCGAGGGAATTGTACCGTAATCTTGGCCTCTTCGCCCTCTCCTTCTCGATGGTATACCGTGCCCTCTCCATACTTGGGGTGCCGTACTTTCTGCCCAGGCTTGAATCCTTTCTTACCTTTAGGTTCCTCGACGGGCAATTTGGCCACGCTGAATTTCTTCCCCCGGGAGGCAAAGAACTCTGCGATATTTTCGATGGAATTGTATGCAGGCGCAGAAGTTGAGGCCGCTCGCGCCCGTGGCTGACCCCGAGCAGCCCAGTTCGCGCTCTGATCCTCGTCCTCATAGGCGTAGTGCGTTTCGCCCGCTTCGTGTGCCGCAGGTGCCACGGCACGCGAACTTTGACGCGAAGAACCCCGCCTGCGCGAGGCGCCCAACTCCTCGACCAATCCAGCCGGAACTTCTTCGAGAAAACGTGACGGCACGCTGGCCTCGGGCAAGTCGGTCCCGTAGCGCCGACGGTAGACAGCTCGCGTCAAGATCAGCGTATCCATCGCCCGCGTCATGCCGACATAACAGAGCCGCCGCTCTTCTTCGATGTCGTCGGGCTGCAAGAACGTCCGGGAGTGGGGGAACAGTCCTTCCTCCAGGCCGGCGAGAAAGACCAGTGAGAACTCCAGGCCTTTGGCTGCGTGCAGAGTCATCAGAGTGATCCGGGCGCTCTCGTCGTAAGCGTCAGCATCGCTCACCAGGGCCGCATGGTCGAGAAACTGGTCGAGAGTTTCGCCGCGATCGCGGGAATCCATGGCGGCATTAACCAGTTCGCGAAGGTTCTCGATTCGTGAGTAAGACTCAGGCGTGTCTTCCTGTTCCAGTTGTTTGATGTAACCGGTGCGATCGATCAGGAATTTCAGAAGCTCAGAGGTGTTGGCGGCCTCGCCGGGAGTTCGGAAAGGCGCGCTTTCAACGATGCCGGCCTCCTGGCTGGCACCCTCTGGGCTTGTCGCCCGCTCTGGATCTGGCGGGACGCCAGCGACGTTTTCCTCCAGCATGCTGAAGTCGAACGCCAGGTTGTCGGGATCGAAATCAGTATCCTCCGTTTCATCCGGCAAGGGGCTTGTGTCTTCTGGCGTCTCCTCGTCGCCCTGCCGCGCGGTTTCTTGCAGCCGCTCTACGTAATTTCCGGCCAACATGGCCCGGCCATCGTCAATCAGACTCTTGAAGCTCTTGAGCGCCAGCAGCGCGCGCTGCGGCAAGAGTTGGCGTTTAACCGCTTCCCCAATCGCTCCCCAAAGCGAGACGCCAGTTTCCAACGCCACGCGCTCCAGAGTTTCCATTGTGGTCTTGCCAATTCCGCGCACCGGTGTGTTGATCACTCGCAGCAGCGAGATCGAGTCATCCACGTTGTGAATGACCTTCAAATACGAAATCATGTCCTTGATTTCGGCGCGCTCATAGAACGAAAACCCGCCCACCACGTGATACTTCAACCCGTAGCGGCGCATAGCCTCTTCAAACAAACGCGACTGCGAATTGGTGCGATAGAGCACAGCGGCCCGGGCATTCTCGCCCTGGTCAGCCACTTCTCGCAGATATTTCGAAATATAGTCCGCCGCAAACAGCGCTTCATTTTCGCCGTCGGGAGCTTCGTAATAGCCGATCTTTGTGCCACCTTGCCGGTCCGTCCACAGATTCTTCCCTTTGCGCTTGAGGTTGTTCGCGACCACCGCTGACGCCGCCTGAAGGATGTTCTGCGTCGAACGATAATTCTGTTCCAGGCGAATGATCTTGGCCTCGGGAAAATCCTTTTCAAACTCCAGAATGTTGCGGATGTCTGCTCCGCGCCAGGAGTAGATCGACTGATCCTCATCGCCGACGGCGCATACGTTGTGCCGCGTACCCGCCAGCAACCGCATTAATTCGTACTGCGGGCGGTTCGTGTCCTGATATTCGTCAATCATAATGAACTGGAACCGCCGGTTGTAATATTCGCGGACCTCAGAGGCGGCCTTCAGCAGCCGAACTGTTTCGAGCAACAGGTCGTCAAAATCCAGGGCGTTCGCCTTGGCCAGTTCTTTCTTGTACTCGGCATAAATCTGGGCCACGCGCTCGGTCTTGGGATCAGCCGATTGCAAGTAAACTTCCTGCGGATCGAGCATGTGGTTTTTGGCCCACGAAATGTGCGCCAGCACCGAGCGCGGAGTAGTCTGCTTGTCGTCGATCCCCAGCCGCCGCATGACGGACTTCACCAACTGTTGCTGATCGCTCTCGTCATAGACCACAAAACTTTTCGTGTGACCAATCGCAGGCGCGCCGGGAACGGTGGAAGGAATGCGCATCGCTTCAATGTCGCGCCGGAGGACGCGCACGCAAAAAGAATGAAACGTCGAAATGACGGGCTTCGCAATTGACAGCCCCCCCACTAGTTTGTCCACCCGCTCCACCATCTCGGAGGCAGCTTTGTTGGTGAAGGTCATCGCTAGAATGGACTCAGGCATGGCGCCCAGGTTCTCGATGAGGTGCGCGATGCGGTAAGTGATGACGCGAGTCTTCCCGCTGCCAGCCCCGGCGAGGATGAGCACCGGCCCATCGGTGGTTTCGACGGCCTCACGCTGTTGCGGATTGAGTTGGTCGAGGAAAGACAATGTCGGGAGTGGCTCCGGGCCAGATGATTGGATTTTACAGGGAATTCAAGGCTGCGGTTTGTGCAGAATCAACGACTTCAGGCCGCCGGTTCCACGGGCTGAGCCACTACTGTTGCATCTCACGAACAGCCTTGACGAATTCTTCGCTGTGCACAAAACTTCTGAACGAATCGTCCTGCAGCGGATCGGGCAGGGCTTCGCCAGTGATCATGTTTGCTTTGTATTTGTAGGCCAGCCGGAGCTGCGCCGTCGCGTCATTCATCTTGTCCATCTCGCCATACATGCACGCTAGATTGTAGTAGAACATCGGATATTCGGAATCTTGCGTCAGGCCATAGTCGAGAGTATTTTTGGCCTCAGTCAATTTCCCACTGATTCCATACGACATCCCCAGGTTGTCCACCAGGACGCGGAACATGTCTTTGGACAACGTTCGTTCTTTTTTCTCGAGATCCAGAGCCTTTTGATACTGCCCTGCTGCCGCAACGTAGTCCTGCTGAAGGAAGGATTTGGTGCCTTGGCGGAAGTATTGCTGAACATCACTGCTTGCGGACGCTGGCGTCCCGTCCTGGGCAGACCACTGGTCCGGCAGGAAGCTTACGGTGCCTAGAACCTGCTCAAACAGTTTTTCTTCCCCCTCTTTGAATCCAGCCTTCGACATGTGAATCTCAGCGCAGAGATCGCTACCGCCTAGATAGGCGTGCACATTTTTCTGGCGAACTTTGACCCCACGAAACTCTGGGATGATGTAATCCACCAGCGCGATTCCATTTCGTACGGCCGATTCATGGAGATCGTCGCGCTGCAAAGGCACTGAGTTCTTGGTTCCCGGCCACCACTCATTGCGACACTTTTCTGGACTTGCCGGAAATGGGACCTGCTGCAGAAAAGCGGTAATCTCAAGGCCATCCGACCTGCTATCTGTTTTCAACTGGACCTCTTTGCCGTCGGGTCGGACTCTGGTTTGGAATTTTGTTTCGCCAACGTCCAGTCGCATAATCCCTTTGATTCCGGGGATGGCCATCTGGACCGTATTCCTAAAGTCTTTCTGGGCAAAGGCAACGGTCGAGTACAAAGCGCAGGTCAGTACCAATCGATTTTTCATGTGAGTTTCAGAACTGCCAAACCATTTGATCCGGATAAATCGCGGCTGTTTCCTCTGGAAGAACAACCTAACTGAGAATTGTGGCATACCCTTAAGACACTCGCGGAGTGCCGTAAGTACCTAAGAATTGTTTGGCCTTGGGAAATCCGGGGCATCGCATTTTTGGAGCTATTTACTTCAACTCCTCCGCGCCGCCCTGCACTCCTCGCACGGACACCAATCCCGCAAGAACTGCCACGAGTAAATCCCTAGCTCGTGTCCGTCATTGAAATGAAACTTGATCGCGTATTTTCCCACCGCATCGGCAGAGTCCGCCTTGACCGCGGGCTTGAACATGGGGAGCGTCCCCGTGGCGGGTTTCTGTGACTCTCCCGGCTGGCTGCCGCTCTTGCTGCGATCTTCGTCACAGAGTGCGCAGGGGCAGGCGTCGCGCAGAAACGGAAACGAGTAGTGCGATTGGTGGCCGTCCTTCCATGCGATATCCATGCCCGTCCCGGTGGTTAGGTTCACTTTTACCGATTTCGGGTCCGCCGCAGCCGCCATGAATTCAGTATCGCATAGCGGAACTTTGAGGGCCCTTGGGCTTCTGCACTCGGCAACCACTCCAACGCGCGTACCACGAAAGTATCGGCTGTAACCTGGCTGTAACAATCTGGGAGCTGTGGCGTGCTATCAATGAACAGACGCGGGAGCGCGCGGTTGGCCTCCGTCATTGATCACGAATGCCCGACTCTGCGCAGCTAGAGACCCGCATGCCGCCCGAGGTCCTGTCACCGGAAGACGTGCGCCTGCTTTCCGGGCGAGTTGCCGACCAGCACGGATTCGTCACATCCAGCGACCAGACTCGTCTCTTCTACCGCTTCTGGCCTGCTCTTGAACCCTGGAATGGCCGCACGGTCGTAGTGTTCCACGGGATTGGCTATCACAGCGGTCCCTACAAAGTGATTGCGGACGCGCTGAATCCCGTCGGCACCGACGTTTACGCTTTGGACGCAAGGGGTCACGGGCTCTCCAAAGGGCGCCGCGGATTCCTGGGAACTCCAGCCCAGGTGGTCGAGGATATTGCATCGATCGTCCAGCTGGCGACGCAGCATCGCGCATCGACCAGAATTTTCCTATTGGGCGACAGTATGGGAGCTGACTTTGTGCTTGCCTACGCCAAGGACAACGGCAGCGGGCTTTCCGGCATGGTCCTGATGGCGCTGGCTCTAAACCTGGACATGAGCCAGTTTCTTAGCCTGGAAAGTCTAAGCTTGATGCCGTATTTTGCCCTGGGACATCGGCAGCCGGTCATCGATCTCGTAGGTCAACGCCTTGAGGAAAGCTCGCGGCATGAGGAGTTTATCGCCAGCCGCCGCATCGACCCGCTAGCCTACAAGAACGTCAGCTTCGGATACTTGATGGATGTCCAGCGGCTGGTGTTCGGCTGGCGGTGGAGAATTGCGCCGCGCGTGCATGCGCCGACTTTGCTAGTCAAAGGCGGACAGGATCGCGTAGTCAGTCACAGCGAGTGCGTCGCTTTCGACAGACTTTGCGCCTCAAAGGATAAGAACTTCAAAATCTACCCTGACGTTCCGCACACCACACTGTGGGACCCGCAAACTCCCGAGATTTTGGATCTGGTGGGGAATTGGATATTGCAGCGCTAGGCAGCAACGGGGAACGGATCCCCACCCTTTCACTGGCAGGCTCCGACCCCAGAGTTGTCGAAACCACCTCAACTCCGGTAAAATCTATGTTTTGCGCAATCAGTTCTGAACTTCTCTGGAGTAGCCATGGCACAAGTTTGTGATGTCTGCGGGAAAGGCCCGCAATTTGGAAACACCATCAGCCACGCCCACAACGTCTCGCGGCGGCGCTGGAACGTCAATCTGCGCCCGGTGCGCGCCAAAGTAAAAGGCGCAACCAAGCGCATGCGCGTCTGCACCGCGTGTATCCGCAGCGGCAAAGTCGTCAAAGCTTAGAAACTAAAACCGCAGAGGACGCAAAGGCGTTGTAAGTTCTCGCCAGCGTCCTCTGCGGCTTTTGGCTCTTACTTTAGGCTCAACAATTCCACATCGAAGATCAGGGTCGCATTCGCCGGGATCACGCCGGGATAGCCCTGTGCGCCATACGCCAGGTCGCCTGGGATCCGCAACTGGCGCTTGCCGCCGACCTTCATTCCGATGATGCCTTCGTTCCATCCCTTGATCACCGGCGCGCTGCCGAGGGGTTCGACTGTAAAGGGTTGGCCGCTGTCGACAGAACTGTCGAACTTCTTGCCGTTGGTCAGCCATCCAGTGTAGTGAACTTTAGCGGATTGGCCCGCCGTCGCGGTCGCACCGGTGCCAACTTTCAGGTCCCAGTATTGCAGTCCGTCGGCCGTCTTGGTTCCGTCTCCGGTAACTTTCGTCGGTGAGTTGTTGCTGGCTTTCTTGGCGCTCTGCCCGAAAAGTGCGGTCGCCACGAATGTCACGATTGCAATCAAAAACATACTCTTGAGCATGAGGATTTCTCTCCCGAAGATGACTCTTAGTTGGAATATTCAGAATTCTAAATTGCCCGCTCAAAATAACAAGCCTGCAATCCTAGGCCAGCGCGATGACATCAATTTCGACCAGCACATCTTTCGGCAGACGCGCCACTTCAACCGTCGAGCGTGCCGGTGGCGCCGAACTGAAATAACGCCCGTAAACTTCGTTCATGGCGGTGAAGTCGCTCATGTTCTTGAGGAACACGGTCGACCGCACAACCTTTTCCAGCCCGCTTCCCGCGGCTTTCAGAATTGCCGAAAGATTTTTGAGCACGCGGTCCGCCTGAATCGCCACGTCGCCGCTGATCACCTGCTGGGTTGCGGGATCGATCGCCACTTGTCCCGATACAAAGATGAATCCATTGGCCCGGATCGCCTGCGAATACGGCCCAATCGCCTGCGGACCCTCTTTCGTAGAAATCACATCACGCATGAAGCCTCCAAGAAAATAAAGTGAGATTTGATTTATGCAGATCAACTCAGGCTAAGTCAACCCACCCACGAAACCGATCCCTCGCCGTACAAGAGATTACCGGTCAGACCTTCTGCAGTCTCTGCACATCGTGCACGCCGGGAATCTTGCGCACGCCGCTGATGATGTTTTCCAGGTGCTTCAGGTCGGCAATGTCGAGAACGACGTCGACATTCGCCTGCGTGTTCGAACTGCGTACCTGCACATCGCGAATATTGGTCTTGGAGTCACTGATCACCGCGGTTATCTGCTTCAGCATGCCAAAACGATCATCGCAAAATACCGTGAGTTTCACCGGATACGAACTCGGAGTGCCCTCATCCTGCGCCCATTCCACATCGATGCGCCGTTCCGGTTCGTACATCAAGTTCAGGACGTTGGGGCAATTCACCGCGTGAACAGCGACCCCCTTACCGCGGGTCACGTAGCCGACGACATCTTCACCGCGGATGGGATTGCAGCAGCGTGCACGATAAACCAACAAATCGCCGTGGCCTTTCACGCGGATCGCATTGTTGCTGCTATCGCCGCCGAAAACCCGTCGCACCACACTGGCAATTCCGCCAGACTTCTCGCCTTCCGCGTCTGCAATAGGTGCCGCGGAGGCCGGCGCCAGACGAGCCAACACCTGTCGCGCCGAATATTTTCCGTAACCGATCCCAGCCATCAAGTCGTCGATCTGGCCCAGGCCGTAATCGGAGGCAATCTTGCGCAGTTCTTCGTCTTTGATCTCTTTCAACGCAACGCGGTATTTTCTTGCCTCTTTCTCGATCAACTTGCGGCCGACTTCAATGGCGCGTTCCCGCTGATGAATATTGAGCCAATGTTTTATCTTGTTGCGGGCTCGCGAAGACTTAACGGCAGCCAGCCAATCGCGGCTCGGTTTATGTCCTGGCTGGGTAAGAATTTCTACGATGTCTCCACTGTGCAATTTATGGCGCAGCGGCACCATGCGCCCATTAACCTTGGCGCCGACGCAACTGTGGCCGACTTCGGTGTGAATCGAATAAGCGAAATCGATCGGTGTCGAATCCCGCGGCAGCACTACAACCTTACCCTTCGGAGTAAATGTGTAAACCTCTTCGGGGTAGAGGTCGATTTTGAGTGTGGAAAGAAATTCCGCGGGATCCGACACATCGCGCTGCCACTCGACCACCTGCCGCAGCCAAGCCAGCCGCTGCTCATCCTGGGCGGAGACCGGGCCATCCTTATATTTCCAGTGCGCCGCGATTCCTTCTTCCGCCATGTGGTGCATTTCCTCGGTACGGATTTGCACTTCAAAGGGAGTGCCTTCCTCGGTGATCACCGAGGTATGCAGTGACTGATAGAAATTCGGTCGCGGCATCGCGATGAAGTCTTTGATCCGGCCCGGCACCGGCCGCCAGATATTGTGTACGATCCCCAAAACCGCGTAACAGTCCTGCAGGGAGTTGGTGATCACGCGCATAGCGTACAGGTCATAAACCTGGTCTACGTTGATTTTCTGGCGGACCAGTTTCTTGTGGATGCTGAACAGGCGCTTGATCCGGCTTTCGACTGTTGCGGTGATTCCTGCCTCTTTCAGCTTGTCGCGCAGGGTTTGTTCTACTCGCGAAAGAAACTGTTGGCCTTGCTTGCGGCGGGCTTCCACGGCATCATCTACTTGCTGATAAGTGAGTGGATCGAGATAACGAAACCCCAGGTCTTCGAGCTCGCCGCGAATCTTGCCCATACCCAGCCGGTGGGCGATGGGGCCGTAGATTTCGAGAGTTTCTTTGGCAATCTTCTGCTGGCGTTCCGGCGTGAGATGCTCGAGGGTCCGCATATTGTGCAGGCGGTCGGCAAGTTTGATCAATACGACGCGAATGTCGTCAACCATTGCGAGCATCATCTTGCGCAGGTTTTCCGCCTGCTGCTCTTCGCGAGTGGCGAAATCAATCTGGCTGATTTTGGTAACGCCCTCGACGATGTGCGCCACCTGCTCGCCGAACTCCTGGCGAATGTCCTCAATCGTCACCGAGGTGTCTTCCACCGAGTCGTGCAGCAATCCGGCGGCGATGGCGACCGGATCCATCTTCATCTCGGCTAAGACCTGGGCGACTCCGAGAGGATGAACCAGGTAAGGTTCGCCCGAAGCGCGGGTCTGACCGGCATGATGCTTCTGGGAATATTCGTAAGCCTTGCGGACTAGATCAAGATCGTCGGCGGGGCGGTTGGCGCGAATCGTTCGCAGCAACTCACGGAACTTAGTCACCGTGAGCGCGGTGGTCGCGATCTGTTCCCGCAGCGTCGCCATGAGGGATTATAGCCGGGTAAACCCGCTATGGGCTTCATGTAAAGCGGTGTTCTGGCTCCGATTATAGCTGGCCGAAACCGCGCCGGGGATAACCCCTCATCGCAAGCATGCGTCTAAAGGCTGATACATTTGGACCTATGCCCTCGCCTGCAAAAATTTTGATTAGCGGATCTTCGGGGTTCTTGGGCGGCGCGCTGCTACGCACGTTGTCTGCCGACGGATATCAAATCACCCGCCTAGTCCATCGAACTGCGTCGGGCCTCCGGCGAAATTGCGTGGGACGTTACTCGTCCTCTTGATCCGAAGTCGGTTTCTGGGTTCGACGCGGTTATTCATTTGGCTGGAGAATCAATCGCCAGCCGCTGGACTCCGTCGAAGAAAAAAGCAATTCGCGAGAGCCGTGTTCTTGGAACTCGCAATCTCGCCGAGGCGATTGCGCGTGCGTCGGCCCCTCCGCGTCTCCTCATCGCCGCTTCGGCGATTGGTTACTACGGCGATCGTGGCGAAGAAATATTGCGCGAAGACAGTCCGTCCGGGAGCGCCGGGTTTCTTCCGGAAGTATGCCGCGAATGGGAAGCGGCTGCGCAGCCAGCCATTGCCGCTGGAATTCGCACGGTGCACCTGCGTACCGGAATTGTTCTGAGTACGGACGGCGGGGCGCTGAAACAAATGCTGCCCCCCTTTCGCATGGGAGTGGGCGGAAAGATAGGCAGTGGCCAGCAGTGGATGAGCTGGATCGATCTGCACGATGAGATCGGAGCAATTCGACACATACTGGCCAACGAATCTCTCCGAGGGCCGGTCAATCTTGTTTCTCCCAACCCTGTGACCAACGCGGAATTTACGCGAATGCTGGCGGCGGCATTGTCTAGACCAGCGATTTTCCCTATGCCTGCATTCGCCGCCCGCCTGGTATTTGGGCAGATGGGCGACGAACTCCTGCTGGCAAGTCAAAGAGTCGAGCCCACAAAGCTGGTAGCCAGTGGATATGTCTTCAAGAAACCTGATTTAAGAAGCGCGCTGGAAGCCATCCTGAAAAAATAAGCGCTGACGACGGATTCGCGCGATTCTGCACAGATTTCCCAACTAGCTTATCGCTGCTCCCTGCAGATCTCTACAATCCGTGGCTTACTTTGCGAGGGCTTTGCCGAATTCTTCGACTCGCTCACGCACACTGAGCACATGTTTCGGCAACTTGAAATGGCTGCCTTCTTCCAGGATGGGAATCAGTTTGTCGAAGGCGGGGCCGGAGTGCGAGCCCATTACCACAATGCGAATCGGGTGAAAAAGTTCTTTGCCTTTGGCCCCAGTCTCGGCTTTGACTTCGCCGACAATCTTGTTGAACTGCTCGGCGGTCAGCTTCCCGGCTTGCGCGGATTCATCTTCCAGAATCTTACCGGCAAATCTCGTGAACACGGCGTCTGAGTGTGGCCAGGTCAAGACTTCAGCGTTGTCGGGAGAAGCCAGCGCAGCCTTGGCGTCATAGCCGAAAATTGGCGAAGCTCGTTCCGGCAATTGCTCCAGGCGGTCGACGTATGGCGTGAGTAGACCTACGACTTGCCCAAGCCATCCGCGCAAATCACTCGCGACCTGGACGATGGGAACTCGATGGGAACTCAACCACTCGGCATCCGTCGCCTCAATCAAACCGGCCTTGACGAAGAACCACACTCCGATAGCGATGAGCTGATCGAGAGGCCATGTCTTAATATAGTGCCGGTTCAGCCAGTACAGCTTCTCCATGTCGAACACGGCCGCGGATGGCGTAATTCGTTCCAGGGAAAATTCTTTTGCCAATTCCTGAAGGCTGAAAATTTCCCGCGCGCCTCCAGTTGGCGCCCATCCGAGCAGCGCCAAATAATTCGTCAGCGCCTCGGGCAGCACACCCATTTCCCGGAAGTTGGCAATTGAGGTAGCGCCGTGGCGCTTGGATAGCCGTTCACGGTCGGCGCCCAGAATTGTGGAGAGATGCGCAAACTCCGGCACTGGCCAGCCCAGAGCTTCATATAACGCAACCTGCTTGGGCGTGTTGGAAAGATGATCGTCGCCGCGAATCACGTGGGTGATCTTCATCAATCCGTCGTCAATCACCACAACGTAGTTGTAAACGGGCATCCCGTTCGAGCGCAGAATGATCGGATCACTCACGACCTCGTTCGAAAACTCCACGTCTCCGTGAACGATGTCGTGAAAGCGGATGGGGTGATCGGGAATCAGCAGCCGGATTGCCCCAGGTTCTCCAGCTGCACGACGGGCGTTGGCATCGGCGGGATCGAGGGATCGGCATTTACCGGAATAGATCGCCTGACCGCTCTGGGCCATCGCCTGATCGCGTTCCTTCTGCAGATCTTCTTCCTTACAAAAACATAGATAGGCCTTGCGCTCGCTGAGCAGCCGTTCGGCATGCTCGCGATAAATCTCCAGTCGGTCGGTTTGACGGTAAGGCGCGTAAGGGCCGCCAACGTCGGGGCCTTCATCCCAGTCGAGACCCATCCATTTCAAGTCTGCGATGAGTTGGTCTTCGAAGCGGGCCTCACTGCGCTCAACATCGGTGTCCTCGATGCGCAGGATCATCGTCCCGCCTTTTTGCCGGGCAAAGAGCCAGTTGAACAACGCCGTGCGGGCATTGCCAACGTGCAAATGACCCGTGGGCGAAGGCGCGAAGCGCACGCGTACGGAAGAATTCTTGGTCACACACAGATGTTAGCAGAGGAGTGTTAACACGGACCTTCTGGATCACTCTTGGCCGGCGATTGGTCGCGATGCATTTCATCGAGCAGTTTTGCCAGTAACTCGGGACGCAGGTCGCTGTTCAATTCGCGGCGCAATTCTTCCAGAGCAAGCGCCACAATGTGGTAGTGGTGAGCGCCGCAATATTTGGGATCGGAGGTCACGTCGAGCCAAACCTGGTGCATGAGTTCGAGATCTTGAGGACGCATGCGCGGCGTGTGCGGCCCCAGCGGATACTCGCGGACCCGGCCGCCCGGTTCGTGGACTTCCATGATCAAGCGCGGCCTCGGCTCAGGGAGGCGCTCCCATGCGTCGCCGGTAAGCTTGGCCTGTTCATCGCTGGTCAGTTTGTTAGAGAGGCCGCAGATAATGCGGCTGGAGTCCAGGCGTTGCGCAGTTACGATAATCGCCTCAAAAACATCCGTAGCGGGAACGACCAGCAGAGAAACCGGCTTGCCCTCTTTTTCCGCAGCCGCAACCGCCGCAGTAAAAAGTTCCTGCTCGTAGTGATCGAACACTTGCGAAGCTTCCACGACAGCGCTTCCGCTGAAGGTGTGTTCACGATGGTAGAGGCGCGCGGTCATCACCACCACATCCTGGCGAGTGGTGTCGACAGTCCGCAGAACATCGCACAAGTAATACAGGTTTCGAGGATCGCGGACCGCGACCAAAATGTTTCCTGGTCGCACGCCTAGGGCTCCGCTACCCAGTTCCTGGTTCCCGTATACCCGGAATTGATCCAGGTTCTCCGGTTTACCGTGGCGCGCCTTGGCCACGCGATGTTCGGAGTAAGTAAAGATCGCGAAGAAAAAGGCACTGAAACTGATCCCGGCGATGGTGGCTTCCGATTTCGTAAACAAATTGACCAGCGCGGTGGTAAGCAATACCGCGGAAATCAGCACCAAGCCCAGCGGCAATTCGCGTCCCCCGATGTGAAGATTGCCGGGTACCTTCCACTGCCGGTTCTGAGGCTCGGTATAGCGCAGCACGAGAACGGCCAGCGATTTGAGGGCGAAGCTCCAAATCACACCGAAGGCATACAGTCCGGCAAGCAGGTAGACGTTGCCCTTGCTGAGGATGATGGTCAGAAGCTGCATACCGACGATCAGATTGATGATGCGATAGCTGGTGCCGTATCTCTGTTGCGGCTTCTGAAACCAGTCGGTGAGCACGCCATCTTCCGCCACCCGGTTGAGAACGCCATTCGCGCCCACGATCGAAGTATTTTGCGCGCCAGCCAGAATTAGCACCCCGACCAGCACCACGAAGCCATGAAAAAACAACTTCAGCATGGTGGGGCCGACGAGATACATCGCGATACCGCCGATGAGGTTCGCAAAGTACTCAGGCCGGACGGTGTCCGGAATAATCATGACCGCGAAGAACGAAACCAGCGAGGTGAATAGGAGGCTGTAAATGAAAATTACCAGGCCGGTTTTTTCCAGGTTCTTCAGCTTAGGATGTTCGATTTCGCGATTGACCTGAGCCAAAGTTTCCTCGCCGCTCATGGCCAACACGGAATGCCCGAACCCAACGAACAAAATGATCCATGTGAGGTGGCTGATCCAGGTTCCATTCAGCCAGCCGAGAGATTCTTTGTTCAGCGGCACCACGCCCGCGTGCAGAGGATTTGGCGGTAAAACAATTGGGCCATGAAGAACGGTGATGGTGCACCAGATAATGAGAAGCACGACCATCACGGTCGTTATGACCATGATTTGCAGCGCCTTCTGGCTCGATTCGTGAATTCCCTGAATGTTCTTCCACCAGAAATAAAGCACCACCAAAACCGCGAAGAACGCGGAAAAGTGGTCTTCAGAAAAGACAAGTGGATGATGAACATATCTGCCGATATCTTGGATGAAACCCGCCAGATACTGGCCTGCAGATACCGCGCTGATCGGTCCTGTAAGTACGTAATCGAACAGCAACGCCGAAACGGAGAACTTGGCCAGGGTCCCACCCATGGCCTCTTTCACTACACGGTAAACGCCGCCGCGCACGAACATGCTGCTGGACTCAATGTAAAGAGCCCGTACGGCATAGCTAAAAAGCATTACGGCGAGGATGAACCACGGCGCGCTCTTACCGATCACTTTCTCGGCATCACCGCCTGCGTAATAGGCGGACGAAGCGAGGTCGGAGAGGACAATCGCGGATGCACGCCAGAACGAGATGAAGGTCAGCATCACCGTTGTGGCAACGAACACCTTGACTGCGGGACGCTTAACGTTCTGGACGGATGATGACATCTAAAAAATGCGCGGGAAGCGTAAGTCTAAGAATCTAACACAGTGGGGATAAGGGCGTGCCGCTTCACAACGAGGAGTTGAGCTTCTCCGGCATCGCTTGTGGGGCCATGTAGGTTCGTGTGATGCGGTCGTGCCAGCACAGCCGATCCTCGTCTAGAAAGCACCAGGCGTAACCAAGCGTCAGGGACAGTCCTGACAGCACCGACGCCAGTACCCGCCAGCGGCGAATCTTTTTTGGAACCGAAGCGCCATCGAAGCGGCTCAACCGCAACTTCGCCAACTTCAAGCCCGGCGTGGTTCCTGTGTAAACCAACACCAGATATTGATAAGCGATCCAGAAACCGGCAATTAACGCCACTGAAAGCTCCAGTATCTGCTGCGGCGGCGGTATGACTGAAGTCACGCGGAAGAATATGTAAGCGAAAATCGCGAAGGCCGAAATTACAAGCAGGCTGTCGGCGGCACCTGCAAAGAGGCGCCGCGACATAGGCGCAGCTTGCAACGGCAGTTCAAAACCGGGCCGTCGTTCGGCTGCCGTTTCTTCCGCTGGCTCAATTAGGATGCCGCCGAGTGCCGGAGGTGGAGGCACCAACTCCGGAGCCTCCAGGATGCGCGGCCTATCCATCACTGGCTCGGCCAGTTCGTCGAGTAGAGGCAAAGGAGTGGACGCTGAGCGGGGAAACTCCAGAATCTTCGCCCCGGCTTCGGCAAAAGCTAAGCGGTCGGACGCGGCATCAGTTCTTAACTGAGACAACGGTATTTCGGGTGCAGTAACCCTCTCTTGCATTGCGACGGCCAGGCGACGCGATCGCGGAGATTGAGTTGAGCGACTCGCTCCAGAGGGTGAATCCCTCGGTATCTCCGGAGGATCAAATTTCAACTGCAGCGATGGATAGCGAGGCATTCGTGGCTGCCTCCGAGCTTTGTAGTGGCTGACGCGGGCTGCTACTTCGTTGCGCCAAGAACCGGAATCTTGCGACTCCGCAACTTCGGACGATGGCGACGAAGCTAGAGTGGCGGCTTCCGAGTTTCCCTCCGCGTCCTCACCTGCCTTAGCTCTGCTGGAAATTGTTTCTTGTTCGTCAGGTTCCTGAGAAAGAACGCTCTTTTCATCGCCAACTCGGATGCTTGCTCCAGGGACGTTAACTTCCAAAGACTCCCCAGTTCCGACTTCCTGGTCATCCACAATGAACCGCGGGCGCGCGAGCTTCCCCTCGACGCTGGCGGCAAACTGTTGTTCGCTGGCATCGTATGCTTCAGGGTCGATCAGAGTAGCGGCGGGCTGAGCAGGCACGCTCGGATCGACATCGAGTTGGAATTTAGATTTCACCTAAAATTAACCAGCGCGGACGAATGGACCAGAACAAAGTCAGGGCCCAAGAAATACCAGCGGCGATCAGCACGCCTCACTTTGCCTCTCGGGCAAGTGCCGTGTTAAGTTCACTTTACCTCAGCGATGGACTTTGCCTGAGGAGTTCGTGCGTTCTCCGATGACTTCCCGCACTCGATTCCTTATCACGGCGGCGTTGGTTTGTCATCTGCTACTCGCGCCTTCGCTAGTTACCAGCCAGTTGCTTCGTCCGACGAACCATGCCAATGCATCTCCCAAACTGCCCGATTCGCTTTCATGCGTCAAAAGAACACGACGTCACCCTAAGCGCGCTAACCCAGGAGAAGCGTGGGCCCCTCTACACCCTGCACGGCAACGTTGAGATTCACTACGGCACTTACATCCTCCGCGGTGACGAGATCACGTACAACTCCGACACTGGAGATTCCACCGCAGATGGTCATGTGACGCTCGAAGGCGGACTGAATGATGAGCACATCCAAGCCAGCCGCGGCAAGTACAACGTCTGGGAGGAGCGTGGTCGGTTCGAGAATGTCATCGGGAGTATTGGTGCGCACCTGCGGGGCACGCGAGTCATGCTGACATCGTCGAATCCATTTTTCTTTTCCGGCAAAGTGGTGGAGAAAAACGGTCCCGACCACTTCAAGGTCTACGACGGCACCGTAACCACTTGCGAACTGCCTCGACCCAAGTGGCAGTTCAACGCGAACAAAGTTTCCGTCGACGTAGGCGGGACCGCCAAGATTTATCACAGCACTTTTGATATCCGCGGTATCCCGGTACTTTACTTTCCCTTCGCCACGCTCCCTGCGGAACGCGTGCCGCGGCAATCCGGCTTCCTGATTCCCAATCTCGGAACTTCATCGGTAAAGGGGACCATCATCGGTGAGTCGTTCTTCTGGGCAATCAATCGCAGCATGGACCTCCACGTCGGCGCCGAATATTATTCCGCGCGAGGATGGGCGCAATCGGGAGAGTTTCGGGCGCAGCCCAGTGACACATCTTTTATTGATCTCAACGTCTTCAGCGTGCTGGACCGCGGGATTGGACATCCGCCGGTCGACCAGGGCGGACAGGATGTTCGTTTGAACGCGGAAGGTGCGTTCGGACACAACTTCCGCGGCGTCGCCAATATCGATTACCTCAGCTCGTTTGTTTTTCGCCTGGCGTTCAGCGAGGTGTTTACTCAAGCCGTGAGCTCGGAAGTAAAGTCCGAGGCGTTCCTCTCGAATACCACCAACGGCTTTTTCTTCAACGGTTCGATGCAGCGTTATCAAAACTTCGAAAGCACCACACCCGGAGATGACATCAGGATTCTGCACGCGCCCAGCATTGAAGCTTCCAGTGTCGATCGCCAACTGGGGCACTCGCCGTTCTACTGGTCGTACGATGCAGCGGCTGAAGGACTCTCGCGCAGTGAGCCTGGCTTCAGCACCGCCGCCCTGCTCGGACGGTTTGACCTGAATCCGTCGTTGTCTTTGCCTTTACATCTCGATGGATGGTCGTTCCGTCCGGAATTCTCACTCCGGGATACCATTTACACCCAGCAACTGGCAGGCGGAGGTGGAGTCAAAATTGCCGAATCTGACGCCGTAAATCGCCGCGCTCTTGAGGCTTCCGTCGAGTTGCGGCCTCCCGCGGTGAGCCGGATCTTTGGCCGCGAGTTCCTGGGCCGAAAGTGGAAGCACGTTATCGAGCCGCGCGTCGTTTACAACTACGTTACCGGGGTAGATAATTTCGCAAACATTCTGCGCTTCGACGAACGCGATATTCTCAGCAACACCAATGAAGTGGAATACGGGGTGATAAACCGGCTCTATGCGAAACGAACGTCAGAGCACGCGGAGAACTGCGGCCAGGAGGGAATGCCCTCTTTGTTTATCGGCGGAGCGGCTGCACCAACTCGGGTGCCGTGGGAACGGGCGAACCAGCCGGCGGATCCACCTTGCGACACGGGACCACAAGTGCGCGAGGTTGTGACCTGGGAGCTGGCGCAAAAATATTTTATCGACCCCACATTCGGAGGGGCGCTGACGCCTGGGCGCAGCAATGTTTTCGCCAACACGGTCGATCTGACGGGAGTTTCATTCCTGACCGACGCTCGCCATCTTTCGCCGCTCATCTCACGGCTGCGCGTTCAGACCAGCGAACGGACCGACATCGAATGGGATGTCGACTATGATTTCAAGCTGGGTGGCGTAGATGCCAGTACGGTTCTGGCGAATTATCGCGTTGGATCTTTCACCATTGGCGGAGGCGATGCTTACCTGCAGGTCCCGGGCGAAACCCAGGCATCGACTCTCATTTTCCCGCCTCAACTTTTCAATCAATTCCGGCTTCTCCTGGGGTACGGTCATACCAATAAAAGGGGTCTGAGTGCCGCGACCAATATTGGCTTCGATGCGAAACAAGGATTCTTGCAGTACGCGGCCGTGCAGAGCACTTACAACTGGGACTGTTGTGGTGTCAGCGTGGAATTCCGGCGTTTCGCGTTGGGATCGGTGCGCAATGAGAATCAGTATCGCTTCACGTTTGCGTTAGCGAATCTGGGCGCGCTAGGCAATCTGCGGCGGAACGAGAAATTGTTCTAAGTTCAGGATCTTCTCTTTCGCGCACCATTCTTCCGCGTACCATTCTTTCGCGTACCATTGATCGCGTAATAATGACCTCCACCGTGACTGTCGCAGGCGAAATGCCGGGTGAACCCCTAGCCTCCGCAGCACCTCCGCGTGCTTCCTCGATCTCGGAAGTGGTCACGCTTGCCGTGATCACCGTTGTAGCAGCGGTGCTGCGCTTTCACGGCCTGGCCACTAAGCCATTCTGGTTCGACGAAGGCGTTAGCGTGGCCATCGCGCGGCTGGATTGGTACAACTTCGTCCGCATTTTGTGGCGCCGCGAAGCCAACATGTCGCTGTATTACTTCTTGCTTCATTTCTGGCTGCACTTCGGAGGCAGCGAGTACTTCATTCGGACGCTCTCCGTACTGTTTGCGGTAGCTTCCATCCCGGCCATTTATTGGCTGGGGCGGCGTCTCTTTGACGCTCGCGTGGGATTGATTGCGGCGAGCTTGCTTGCAGTCAACGCATATCACGTCCAATACTCGCAGGATGCGCGCAGCTACACCCTGATGGTGCTGCTCTGCGCGCTTTCAAGTCTCTGTTTCCTAAAGTGTCTGGCGGAACCTTCGTGTCGAAACCGCGTGGCTTACATCGTCGTCAGCGCGTTGGCGGTTTACGCCCAGTTTTTCTCGCTACTGCTGGTATTGGCGCATTGGTTATCACTGGGCCGGTGGGAACCCAGTGTAGGTGTGGCACGACTCAAAAACGACTGGCGGTGGATCGCGCTCGCTGTCTCTCCGATTTTAGTTTTTGTCGCGACCACGGGTACAGGCCCACTGCGATGGGTGCATCGTCCGAGTTTCGGGGACTTGTGGGTCTTTGCCCTTCACATGGCCGGTAACGGAGGCCCGCTGTTGCTCGGCGGATTGGCTGCCGCTGGTCTAGGGGCAGTCATCGCCACACGACCTGGGCGCTACCTGCGGAGGTTTTCACAGGATGACTGGAAGTGTCGCTTTCTCGAGCTGTGGATCATTGTTCCGCCGCTCCTAACGCTTTCTGTCTCGTTGGTGAAACCGCTTTTTGTCCCTCGCTACTTCATTTTCTGTTTGCCTGCAGTTCTGTTATTGGCGGCTTACGGTGTGGTTCGTCTACGTTCTGTATGGTTGACCACTCCCGCAACCTTGTTGCTTCTGGCGCTTTCTCTTAACGCCACTGCCGGCTGCTACCGGCACGACGTTGACATTGAGCGTGATGACTGGCGAAGCATTTCTCAATATCTGTTCGATCACGCTGGCCCTGGCGACACTCTCTTATTCCACGTGCCCATGGGACGCATGCCTTACGAGTTTTATCGTTCGCTGCAGCCGATGACTTCAGCTCCCGTGGTGCTATACCCTCATCACGCCGATCACATCACGTTCCTCGATTTTGTCGAGAAGCCGGACGATGCTCAATTGACTGGTTCGCTTGCGAACTACTCGCGTGTTTGGCTCGTACTGACATACGCCGAAACTCCGGCAGGAATGCCCGATGCCAGGACACTCGAGCTTACGCATTTGTTGGAATCAGCCTTTTCACGCGTTGAGCAACACGAAATCTCCGGCGTGAAGATATTGCTGTACTCCCGCACTAGATAGCCCTCGACCCACCTTTTGGCAGACAAAACCCACAAGGGACGAACTGCGCGTTTCGGATGACAAATAGCGGAGATGCTTTGTCCAGCGGACACTGCTCGGTGGTGGCTCTACCCCAGCCTTCCGCGATTGCGAACGTCATCGTGCTAAACTTCCCGGCTCGGATGGCATGGTGCGTTCCCACCCTGCCTCAGCTCGGTACTTCGGAAGCTCGATACTTCAGACCTCGGGGAAACAAATGAGATTAGTCGCTTTGCATCTTGCCCTCACAACCAGCGTGATGCTCTCCTTCGTCGCCGTCGCTCAAAACCAAACTGTCAATGTTATGCCCAGGTACGCTGTGCGAACCCCAGCACAACCGATTGAACCCTCGACCTACAAGCAGATGGCTGACGAGGGAAAGGCGCTTCCGATTTGGGGAGCCTTCTTCCAACATAACCAGAAGTTTTACGGGTTTTACATGGTTGGCACCGATCCGACCCTGGGTTCAGCGACCAGCAAGATCAAGCTGGTTGTCATTCCGCTTGCCGTCCACTTCTCTGACGGTACCGTGCTTGATCCCAGTAAGCCGGTTCAATGCCGGGGCATCGGACTCCGCGCTGACTATCACGCAGAACTCCCCGATGCTCCAGAATGTCGACTGGACGCAGGGCGGGACTAAAGTCGGTAACACGCAATATGGTGATGCGTTCCAGCGCGCTGAGTGGTGGAACTTTGCCGATGGGTCGGCGCCCGACTACCACGTGTTGCTCAAGCCAGTCATCGAGAAAGAAGCCACGATGGAGGTCCCCGCCGATCAAGGGACAACAGTGTCTGGTCACGGTTGCGGAGTCTACGGCGATGTCAAAGGCTTGTTTTTCGATCAGCGGTTGCGCGAGATTATGGTGCAACGCAAGATGCAGCCGAATGAACTCCCTTATTTCCTAACCTACGACGTGGTCCAGGACGGAGGCATTCTCGGCTATCACAGCACGATGGCCAGCGTAATCTACGGCGTGGGAACATTCTCCGATCAGAACTTCGGGCCGCATCACGCCTTCCAGGACATGGTCAGCATGAGCGCGGTGGTGGGCTCTATTTTCAACGATCCATTTGGCACGAATCCGACTCCGAACTGGAAATCTTCGTATAAACCGAGTGTCGGCTGCCACAACCTTCTGGAGACATATGAGCCGTTGCCCGGGTTGGCCGAGCCGGTCAAGGTTCCTGGCAACTCGCATCAGTACTACGTCCAGGATCTGGCCTTCGAGTTGTGGTTTGCAAAAGCGCCAGCATCGACTTCGGTGAACGGCTGGTTCTCAATGTTTGGAACCTTTCCAGACAGTTCCAGCAACAAGGATTGCAAGTAAGAACAACGTAGGCTTGTGCGCGGTAGAGACGTATCTTGCCAGGTGTCCGGGGCGCCAATGATTCTTCTCGTGATTGTGATTGTCATTGTCGCCCTTTTCATCAGACGCGGCTCGATCGTATTAAGATAAGCGGATGGTGTCCGCGACGATTCTCGATGGGAAGCGCGCCGCTCTTGAGGCACGCGTGCGCGCTCTCGGCCGCACGCTGATCGCATATTCCGGTGGCGTTGACTCCGCATTCCTGGCATGGGCTGCGCGCCAGGTGCTCGGCGCAGACATGATGGCTGTGATCGCCGATTCACCCAGCCTCGCTCGAAGCCAGCTGGCCGACGCCACCGCTTTCGCGAACGAGCATGACATCCCTCTGACAGTGATCCCCACCAGCGAGATCGAGCGCGCGGATTATGTGCGCAACGATGGGTCCCGCTGCTTTCATTGCAAGGATGAGCTATTCACCGTGATGGAAGGCTTTCGTGTTGTCCATGGATTTGATGCGATCGCATACGGCGTCAACCTGGACGACCAGGGCGACTTCCGTCCGGGTCAATTCGCGGCTCGACAGCACCACGTCGCAGCTCCTCTGCTCGATGCCGGATTAACCAAGCTGGAGATTCGTGAACTCGCGCGCTCGGAAGGTTTACGGGTTTGGGACAAGCCGGCCTCAGCTTGCCTGTCTTCCCGCATCGAATATGGCCGTCCGGTAACGCGCGATGCGCTCAGTGCGGTTGAGCGGGGCGAAGATGGGCTGCGCGCTTTAGGCTTCCGCCAGGTCCGGGCGCGCCATCACGGTGAAATGGTCCGTATTGAGATTGCACGGGAAGAATTGCACCGTGCACTGAATCCGGAAATGGCGGCGACTTTGACCAGGCTCTTCAAAGACCTCGGATTCAAGTTCGTAACTCTTGACCTCGAAGGGTTCCGCTCTGGCTCCATGAACTCCCTGCTGCCCTTAGGACAACTGTCTCAAAAGAGTTGAGCTAGAACCGGTTCGTCCCACTCGAATGCGCGCCAAACCCGCATGACTAGCCCCTCTGAAGGCCCCATATGAGATAATCGTTTTTTATCCCAATGCGCAGGCGGTTTCTTGTGATTCTTTATCGGCGTTGCATCCTTGTGCTCATGATTGTTTGTCTCGGCTGTTCAGCCCAGTCCGTTCCTTCCGACCTTGCCCAGAAAATCGAACGCCGGGTGCGCGCTACCTACAGCATTCCCGCAAGTGTGAAGATCACGATTGAACCGCTCAAGCCAAGCGATATTCCCGGCTATGATTCCGTGACTATTGATATGGTGGGCGGCGAAAAGAAGCAGACCTACGACTTCCTGGTTTCCAAAGATAACAAGACGCTTCTGCGCATGACGAAGATGGATCTCACTAAGGACCCTTATGCGGAAGTAATGAACAAGATTGATTTGAGCGGGCGCCCCACGCGCGGCAGCAAAGATGCCAAAGTTATCGTGGTCAACTTCGATGACTTTCAGTGCCCTTTCTGTTCTCGCATGCACCAGAATCTGTTTCCTACGCTGTTGAAGGAATACGGTGATCGAGTGCAATTCGTTTACAAGGACTATCCTTTGGAAGAAATTCATCCCTGGGCCACACACGCGGCAGTGAATGCGAACTGTCTGGCAGCGCAAAGTGTGGACGCTTACTGGGACTTCGCCGATTACGTCCATGCCAACCAGCGCGAAGTTAATTCCGAAAAGGGAGAGGCTGGCCAGTTCAGCCGCTTTGGACCGCATTACCATGACGCAGGGTCAGAAGCACAACCTCGATCAGGCAAAACTCCAGGCTTGTGTCAAAGCCCAGAGCACGGACTCCATCAAGGCATCGATCAAAGATGGCGATCTGGTAGGCGTGACAGCGACACCGACGCTGTTCGTCAATGGCCAGGAGATGGACGGCGCGCTTCCCATTAGCGAAGTGCGGGCGGCCATTGATTTGGCTTTGACGCAAGCTGGCGTGCCAGTGCCGGCTCACTCGGCGTCATCGGAACCGGGCAAGCCTGAAACGCCAAGCAAATAGTGCGGAGAGGATCCATTGAAAACTAACTCGCCATTTCGTCTTTTCCTGATTGCGGCGGCTAGCTGCGCTGGTCGGGCTTAATATCGGCTGCGGAAACAAGTTGGCCGGCGACGATGTCGCGGCCACGGTCGACGGTCGCAAAATCTATCGCGCCGACGTGGAAAAGTACTATCAGAACCAAACATCAGGGTCGGAGCAGCAACCGGCAGGAGAGCAGGCCAGCAGCCTTCGTCTCAGCATATTGCGCGAGTTGATTGAGAACGAGATCCTCATGCGGCGGGCTGAAAAACTCGGCCTTCTGGCCACCGATGACGAAGTAGATCGGAAGCTTAACGAGATCAAGTCGCCCTTCACCAAAGAAGAATTCGACGCTCACATGAAGGAGAAGAAACTCACCGTCGACGATTTTAAGCGCGACCTGAGGCGGTCGCTCACGGTCGACAAGGTACTAAACAAAGAGATCACATCGAAGATTAATATCTCCGATCAGGACATCACGAACTATTACAACGCGCATAAGGCGGAGTTCAACCTGGTCGAGCCGCAATATCACATGGCGCAGATTTTTGTGACCACCGCGCCCAACGTCCAGATACACAATCTGAAGAACGACAAGGCGCAAAACGAGGCCGACGCGCGCAAGAAGATTCAAATGCTGGTAAATCGTCTGGACAGCGGCGACGACTTTGGGACGCTGGCGATGGATTACTCCGAAGATGCCGAGACCTCTGGGAACGGAGGCGACTTGGGATTTACTCCGGAGTCGGCGTTGAAAAACACCGACCAGGTAACGCGAGACACGGTTCTGCAGTTGAAGCCCGGACAGTATAGTCCGATGATCACCGTGATGAACCCAATGACCAAGCAATTGGTCGGCTTCCGCATCGTGAAGCTGCTCGCCAAGGAACCCGCGGGCCAGCGCGAATTGGCCGATCCCCGCGTACAAGAGGCGATCCGTTCGCAGCTGCGCGACCGGCGCGAACAATTGCTGAAAGCTGCGTATTACGAAGTTCTCCGCGACCAGGCCAAAATCGAAAATTACTACGCGGAAAGAGTCTTGCAAGGGAATGGATCGAGTCAGTGAGCCTGGTTGGTTCGTTCGCTGCTGCGCGAGCGAATTTATTCCACAATCGCTAACACGTCTCCGGCGTTTACATTCGTACCCTCGGCAGCAACGATCCTACGCACAGTGCCTTTCTTGGGCGATTTGATCTCATTCTGCATTTTCATCGCCTCCACTACCAGGATACTTTGACCTGCCTCGACCATCTGTTCTTCTCCGATCAGGACACGCACGACCTTGCCCGGCATCGGTGCAATTAACTTCCTCGGACCTGTCTCATCGGCGGTTGACCGCTTGCGGCCACGCAGCGATTTAGGATCGCTCAATTCAGCAGCGTAACGAACATCCCCCACCCAGAAATGGAGATCGGTCGCAGTGCTCTCGCGCTTGATTTCGTAGGCTTTGCCACGAATCAGGAGGGAAAGCACATCGCGACGGACAAGCGTTGCGTCTATTTCAACCTTGCGCCCATCCACACGGCAACGCCATTCCGCCTCGGCACGGTCCAATTCGAGCCGGTAATTCTTGCCGTCAATGTTGACGTCGTAGACCATGACTGGCTTTACTGCACTCCTTCTACTCTTCCCGCGCGTTTCCAGTTCGAGGTCGCTACTGGTGTGACTCCGTCATTGTCCTGTCGTATGCTTCCGTTACTTGAGATCGCCGCTGCCGGGTCAATCATTGCGAAGATCCCAGCGGCAATCGCCGCGACTTCTGCATCTTCTTTGTTCTTCGCGTTGACGGGCTGGGACTTCAGCAATCGATCCAGATATCCGGTGTCGAGTTTTCCTGCTCGAAAATCTGCATCGGCTAGAATGCGGCGGAAAAGCGAAATATTCGTTTGTATCCCGCCCACAAAAAACTCGCTCAGCGCGCGTGCCAGGTGAGAAATGGCCTGTGGTCGGTCGCTCCCGAATCCGACCAGTTTGGCCAGCAGCGGGTCGTAGTCAATGGGGACGGTCCAGCCTTCATACATGCCGCTGTCGCAACGTATGCCCGGCCCGGCCGGCGAGAGCAGAAGTGTGATCTTCCCTGGACTCGGAAAGTAGTTATTGTCAGGATCTTCAGCGTAGATGCGACATTCAATCGCGTGACCGCGGATGCGAACATCGTCCTGCACAAACGGCAACTTCTCGCCCGCCGCAATGCGAATCTGCAAATGCACCAGGTCGAGGCCTGTGATCAGTTCGGTCACAGGATGCTCAACCTGCAACCGGGTGTTCATCTCCAGAAAATAAAAGTTCTTGTCTTTATCGACCAGAAACTCCACTGTGCCGGCGTTGCTATAGCGCGCGGTTTTCGCCACTCGAACCGCGATCTCGCCCATGCGCTGACGCATGTCTTCGTCCACGATCGGCGATGGCGCCTCCTCCAGCACTTTTTGGTGTCGCCGCTGAATGGAACATTCGCGCTCGCCCAGATAAACCGTATTGCCGTGTTCGTCCGCCAGCACCTGCATCTCGATGTGGCGAGGATTAACGATCGCTTTCTCGATGTAGACTTCACGGTCGCCGAAGGCGCGCTCTGCCTCGCTCTGCGCCGCTTCCAATGCCGATTTCAACTCTTCCCGCGCATGCACCAGTCGCATGCCTTTTCCGCCGCCGCCCGCAGCAGCTTTGAGCATCACGGGATAGCCGATCTTTGCGGCGACCTCGGCCCCCTGTTCTGCCGACGCCAAGCCCCGTGAAGTCCCCGGCACAAAGGGAATTCCAGCTCCCTCCATGGCCTGCCGGGCCCTTGTCTTCGACCCCATCATTTCCATCGAAGCTGCGGATGGGCCAATAAACTTCACGCCGGCATCGACGCAAGCTTGCGCAAATCTGGCGTTCTCGGAGAGAAAGCCGTATCCGGGATGAATCGCATCGGCTCCGCTACGTTTCGCGGCCTCCAGAATTTTGGCGATGTTTAGGTACGATTCAGACGCGGCGGGCGGCCCTATGTGATAAGCCTCATCCGCCTTGCGCACATGGAGCGAGGCGCGATCGACGTCCGAGTAAACCGCAACTGAAGCGATCCCCATTTCGCGGCACGCGCGTATCACCCGCACCGCAATCTCGCCCCGGTTCGCAATCAGAATCTTCTTGAACATAAAAATAGCGCGGCGCCGCTCGCCCCGCGAAGCGAAAGTTGAATCTCAACCAGCGCGAAAGCGCGCCGCCAACAAGGATTTAGCTAACCTCGAACTTTCCACGACCTTTGCCGCAGTCCATACCCTCTCACATTCACAATTCAACCGTCCAATTTGATTGAAGCCCGGAATCGTCATCCCCTGACGCTGCGCTCCCGCACTTGTTCTGAGGTCAGGCCGTAAAGCGGAGGAGTAGGCACATCGAGCATGGCAAGATAAATGTAAATCTGGCCGCGATGATGGACTTCATGTTCGACCATCGCCCGCAGCCATTTCCATACGGCGATGGAAGCGCCGTCAGGAGTAGCGCACTTGCGGTTGAGGTCCTGATCCGTCAGTCGCGAAAATATCTCGACCGACTCGCGATGCAGCTTCTCCGTAAATTGCAAAACCTCCTCATGACCGTCGGCAAGGTCTTTGCCGCAGCCTGCGTACCTGCTCGGCTTGCCTTGCACATTCTCCGCCCACATATAACGCTCGGTAGTTGCGATGTGACGAACCAGATCGCCCAGGGTGAACTTACCTTCGCGATAAGACCACTCGATCTTATCGGCAGGAATGCAACGAGCAACTCGCGCGGTGCGTTTGTGAACTTTATCGAAATATTCCAGAAACGAGTCGATCGATTGAATTTCCATGGGGCTTCGCCTAGTTTTGTCAGTTTCTTTGCCAACAACTCATTTACTAATTGTGGATTCGCCTGGCCCTTCGATGCTCTCATCGCCTGGCCCACGAAGAACCCAATTACGGTAGTTTTTCCTGCGCGGTACTGTTCAACTTGCTGGGGGTTGGCCGCGATCACTTCGTCGATAAGCTTCTCGATCGCCGACGGCTCCGTGATCTGCCGCGGTTTATCTTTTTCATATACCGCCGGAAAATCCTGGCCCAACGCAAAACATGCGTCATACAAGTCTTTTAGCATCTTGCCGGAAATCTCGCCGCTCTCCACCAGATCCGCCGAAATCGCGACTCCGCTCATCGAAATAGGTGACTGCGAAATTTCGAGGCTCTTGGCTTTCAGTCGGCCAATCAGTTCGCTCTGCACCAGGTTCGCCACGCGCTTCGGATTCTTCGCCGCTTGGGCGGCCGCTTCGAACTGGTCGGCGAGTTCCTTGCTCGAGGTCAGCACTTGCGCGTCGTATTCTGTAATTCCATAGTCCGCCGCCATCCGCTTGCGGCGCGCCTGGGGTAACTCGGGCAAAGTCCCACGCAGTTCCCCTTGCCACTTCTCGTCAACTACCAGCGGCAAAAGATCGGGTTCGGGAAAATACCGGTAATCGTGCGCCTCTTCTTTCGAGCGCATACTGTAAGTCTTGCCCTCAGCCGAGTTGTAGAGCCGAGTCTCCTGCGTGACTTTCTCCCCGGATTCTACAGCCGCGATCTGCCGATCAATCTCGTATCCCAGTGCCTCGCGAATGTATCGAAATGAATTAACGTTCTTAATTTCGACCTTGGCGCCGAACTCTTTCTGACCGCGTGGGCGCACGCTGACATTGGCGTCGCAGCGCAGCGACCCCTCCTCCATACTGCAATCGCTGACCCCGGTGTATAAAATGATTTCCTTCAACCGCGCTAGATACTCATATGCCTCATCCGGCGAAGCCATCTCGGGCTCACTGACGATCTCAATCAGTGGCACCCCGCTGCGGTTCAGATCGATGGCGGTCGTCTGAGCGGAATTTGCGAAACCTTCATGCAGGCTCTTGCCAGCATCCTCCTCGAGATGAATCCGCGTGATGCCAATCTTCCTCGCTGCCTTGCCTGCTCCGATGTCGATCCATCCGAACTCCGCCAGCGGCCTGTCATACTGTGAAATCTGATATCCCTTGGGAAGATCAGGATAGAAATAATTCTTGCGCGCAAAAATAGAAGTCTGATGGGTACGGCAGTTCAGCGCCATCGCCGCCAGCACCGCAAATTCCACAGCCTTGCGATTCAACACTGGCAGAGCTCCGGGAAGGCCCAAACAAACCGGACAAACATTGGCATTCGGCGGATCGCCAAAACGCGCAGAACAGGAACAGAAAATCTTGGTCGTCAGTCAGAAGCTGGACATGAACTTCCAGTCCAATGGTCGGCTCGTAGTTGGCGCGGGCCGCGCGGGACACCTCCGCCGTTGTGGCCATATTCCTTGAATTATAAGGGTCTCGGGAAAATCGATTCTGCGGGGGGCGGTCAGTTCGGCTTCGCGGGCGCGCTGAGGTACTTTTCCAGCGCAACTTCAAAGTACATCAGCTCATTTCCCTTGGCATCGCGTACGCCGGTCAGATAGAAGTGCCCGCCCGCCATGGGCGTCGAGATTCCTGACACATCGAAGAACATGAACCCCGACTGTGTTCCGTGAGGCTCGACCGCCCGCGCCGCAAATTGCGCGTCCCGGATTTCGTCCATCAGATCTTTACTCACGCCGCCCTTCGCCTTCTTAGGCCAGGGCAGCGGGTTCGGAGAGACGCCGCCCGACGGCCGCGCGAAACGCCGGTAAATATCGTCTTCCGTCGCTGAAGGAATTTTGGTCCGGCTGGCGGTGATGAATTCGGCTTTCATCTCTGCCAGCGCGATCGGCTGGTCGCCATCGTTGCTGATCACTACGAAGATGGGTAGAAATCCAGCTTCGCTGTAATGGTTCGCAAAGATGCTGGCTTTGTCAGGCATGTCGTAGGGATCGAGCGCCAGCGTGACGCCTTCCGTGGGATGCTCATCCCGTGCCGGATAATTCTTCGCTGGCTGCGCCGTGGGCATGACGAAATGCTTGCCCGCCAGGCACACCATCGAAAATAAGAGCAGAGCGAAAACTGCGGGCGATCCCTCGCAACAGTGAATGATTCTTAGGCAGAGTCATGCTTTTCGATTATAGGATGCAATCTTCTTGAATGGTGGTGCCTCGTGTACCGGGCCTTGCAGGTAGAATGTCCCTTCCCGCATGTATTTGATCTACAGTGCGCTGCTGGCGGCGGCCCTGCTGGTAAGCCTGCCGTATTGGCTGCTGGAGTGGCTGCGCCATGGCAAGTACAGCGCTGGCCTGGGCGAGCGCCTGGGAAGAATTCCACGGCGGCTGGCTACTCAACCTGACAGACCAGCCATCTGGATCCACGCAGTTTCCGTCGGCGAAGTTCTCGCGGTCACTGGCCTGGTGGAAGAACTCCGGAAGCGCTTTCCAAAACATCGCGTAGTTATCTCAACTACGACAGACACTGGCCAGAAACTCGCTCGAACGCGCTTCGGCGCGGAAAATGTGTTTTATTTTCCGCTGGATTTCGCGTTTGCGGTCCGCCCTTATCTGGCGGCGTTGCGCCCAGAACTGATGGTGATCGCCGAAACCGAATTCTGGCCAAACCTCCTCCGGCTCGCGCATCGCAGCGGAGCACAGATCGCGATAGTTAACGCCCGCATCTCCGATCGTTCCTGGCCCGGATATCGCCGTTTCCGTCGTCTCCTGGTCAAAATCTTGCCACAAATCGACCTATTTCTGGCGCAGACTGCCGAAGATGCAAATCGCCTACAGGACATTGGCGCGCCATCCGAGCGAATCGAAGTAACCGGCAACTTGAAGTTTGATGTGCTCGCGCCGCCGGCTCCTCCCATCGTTGCGAGCTTGCGTGCATGCTTTCAAAGCAACAACGCTGGCCCGGTGATCGTCTCCGGCAGCACGGTAGATGGCGAAGAACGCCTGTTGCTGCGAGCCTTTGCGAACGTTCTCGCCAGCCACCCTGGCGCGGTGATGATCCTGGCGCCGCGGCGTCCTGAACGGTTTAATGAAGTGGCTGAACTGCTCCAGGTACTCGGCATGAAGTTTTGGCGGCGTTCATTGTGGAGTGGCGAGCCGGTCGTTGGCGGCGTCCTGCTGCTCGATACGATTGGCGAACTCGCCGCCCTGTATGCGTTAGCCGACGTAGCTTTTGTGGGTGGAAGTCTGGTTCCGCGCGGCGGACACAATATCATCGAACCTGCTCTGCATGGAGTTCCTATTGTGGTGGGCACTCACACGGAAAATTTCCGCGACATGGTCGCGCTATTCCAAAGTCGCGATGCCGTCCGTATCGTAGGCCCCGCCGAGCTTCCGCTCGTACTCATGGAACTCATTGCCAATCCGGCAGAACGCGAATCTTTAGGCCGACGCGCGGCGGAAACCCTGCAATCGCAAATGGGCGCAACAGGAAGAACCGTGCAAGCATTGGCGAAATTGTTGGAGGGTGAGCGAGGACACCCAGCCTCCAGCAAAGAAAACAAATGAGCCTCTTGTCTACCATCTACGGAGCAGGCATAGCGATGCGGAACACACTCTACGATCGCCGCATCGTTCCCGCGCGGAAACTCCTCGGCCCCGTGATTAGTGTCGGCAACCTGTCAGTCGGAGGATCAGGTAAAACTCCATTCGCCGTGCTCCTGGGCGAAATGCTCAAAGCACGAAACGTGAAGTTCGACATTCTGTCGCGCGGCTACGGGCGCAAGACACGCGGCGTCGCGCTGGTCGACCCAGGAGGATCGTCTCGAGACTTCGGCGACGAACCGTTGTTACTCTCCCGCAAATTGGGAGTTCCCGTGATCGTAGGCGAAGACCGTCACGCAGCGGGAGTATTCGCCGAACAAGAATGTGGCACTCAACTTCACCTGCTCGATGATGGTTTCCAGCACCGCGCCTTGGCCCGTGATTTCGACATTGTCCTGGTCACTCCCGAAGACGCGCGCGACCGCCTGCTTCCCGCGGGACGCTTACGTGAGCCGCCATCATCATTGTCCCGGGCCGATGCGGTAGTCTTGACCAGCGGCGCAGTGCCCGAGTCGTTTCCACTGAATGGAAAGCTGACGTGGCGAGTGCGGAGAGGCATCGTCATAAAAGAGATTCCAACCCGCCCGGTCGCATTCTGCGGTATTGCCCGCCCCCAAAATTTCATTCTGCAACTGCGGGCTGCCGGAGTTGAACCTGTGGCCCAAGCGTTGTACCGCGATCACTACGCCTATACTGAAGAAGATATCCACGACTTACTGAAACTGCGCCAGCAAAGCGAAGCTGAAGGCTTCATCACCACAGAAAAAGATGCAGTCAATCTGGGAGGCTATCTTTCCGCGTTGGAGCCGCTGACAGTCGTGCCGGTAAAAATGGAACTGCTGGACGCAGCTAACGCAGTCGATACGATGTTAACCATGATTGCGGAGCGAAGACGCAGCCCATGAGAAAATCTGGTTTGGGATGGCGCAGCGCTGTAGCGCTGCGATGAGAGCTAAACTCAAGGCGGCTTCTGCCGCTGAGGTACCCGAAACACAGCGATACTGAGAAACGATGACCAAGCACTCCAAAGAAACTGACCGCCTCAGAAAAATAGTCGAGTCATTCCCCAAGATCACCATCACAGTGATCGGCGACCTCGTAGCCGATGAATTCATCTTCGGCGAAATTTCTCGCGTCTCCCGTGAAGCTCCAGTTCTGATTTTGCGTCATCGTGAACGCACCGTGGTTCCCGGTGGCGGCGCCAACGCCATCAACAATCTCGCCGACCTCGGCGTCAACGTCCTTCCGGTCGGAATCGTAGGCGACGACGAACCCGGCCGCCTGCTGCTGAAAGCCTTCCGCCACAAGCGCATCCCAGTCAGCGGCATCTTGAAGGACAAGACCTACGCGACCGTGACTAAGACACGCATCCTCGCCGGCATGACGCATACCTCCCGCCAGCAGGTGGTGCGCGTCGATCGCGAACCGGAAAACGAACCCAGTCTGCACTTGCAGCGTGAACTTGTACTGGCGGCGCGCGAGTACGCCCGCGCATCCGACGCGTTGCTCATTTCCGACTACGGCTACGGCGCCGCCAGTCCCGCAATTCTGAATGCGGTTCGCCATCGTGGACGTCTCAATGAAGTTCCCGTCGTGCTCGATTCGCGTTACCGCTTGTTGCAGTATTCAGGAATAGCCGCAGCCACGCCCAACGAGCCCGAAGTCGAAGCCGCACTGGGCAGCCGCATCGGCAACGGCGATACCTGGGCGCGCCTCTGCCGCGCTGCCCAGCAGGTTATGTCGCGCATGAAGTTGCAATCGCTGGTCATTACCCGCGGGCGCGATGGCATGGCAGCCTTTGCCGGCAAACACAAGCCGGTGGACATTCCCATTTTCGGCTCGGACCAAGTAGCGGATGTCACCGGGGCCGGCGACACCGTGATCGCCACCTTCGCCGCCGCCTTCGCCGCTGGAGCCACAACCGAAGAAGCCGCCCACCTGGCCAACTATGCCGGTGGAATCGTAGTAATGAAGCGCGGAACCGCCACAGTATCGCGGCAGGAACTGCTCGGCGCGATCGAACAGTCGCCGCCCGCGACCAGGCAGCACTGACAAAGAACGTCTCTCGTTAAGTGGCTCTGGATCTTTGCGCTAGGTTTTGCTTAGGTTTTGAGATCCTGTCTTGCTCTTGCCGCATCTTTTGCGTCGATCGCTGATCAACGCCCTACATATCTTCGTCCCTGCACACGACACTCGGCATTTAAGATACCTTTTACACTAACCATGTCCGCAGAAAAGATTGTGAGCCGCGAAGGCCTGAAGCAGTGCGTTGCCGCCTGGAGGCAGGCGGGGGATTCCATCACTCTGGCCAATGGGTGCTTCGACCTCCTGCACGTCGGCCACGTGCGCTACCTGTGTGCGGCCAAACTGCTTGGCGGACGCTTGATCGTGGCCATTAATTCCGATGAGTCGGTGCGCGCGCTGAAAGGCGAGGGCCGCCCCCTCATGTCCGCGGCAGAACGCGCCGAAATTCTCGCCGCCCTCGCCGACGTGGATGCTGTGGTAATTTTCCCTGAGCGGGACGTACGCGCGTTGATCCGCGAGCTTCGCCCGAACGTTCACGCCAAAGGCACCGACTATACGGCAGCGTCGGTTCCCGAGAGGGATGTTGTAATCGAGTGCGGCGGGCGGGTGGAAATCGTGGGAGATCCCAAGGACCACTCGGCGACGGAGATCATCTCGCGAATGCCTCCGCGAAGATCCTGACCATGCAAGCGCCGGCCAACGCATCTGTCAGCATCGCTGCGCTATCTGTTCCGCAACGATTATTGATCGTGCGCCTGGGCGCCATGGGCGACATTATTCACACGCTCCCCGCTGCCACTGCGTTGCGAAGAGCGTTTCCTGAGACCATGATTGGCTGGGTGGTAGAAGATCGCTGGGCGGAACTCCTGTGCGCTTTGCCCGAGCCCCGCTCCGGGCCGCGCTCCCCGCGAAGGCCGTTGGTTGATCGCGTTCACACAGTCAACACGAAGACGTGGCGTAAGTATCCATTTTCGGTTCAGACTTGGGAGCAGATTGCCGCTGGACTGAGCGAGTTGCGCGCTCCTCGCTACGACCTTGCGGTGGACTTCCAAGGTTCGTTGCGATCGGCGCTGCTCGGACGCTGGTCCGGGGCGCCCGTGACATACGGCGTGACGCAACCGCGCGAAAATATTGCCAGCATGTTTTACACGCGCCAGATGATTGCTCGGGGACGACACATCGTGGAACAGAATCTCTCGCTCGCCGAGGCCGTGGCGCATCGCTCATTGGAGATTCCGCATATAGAATTTCCCCACGACGAAGCAGTCGAAAAACAGATTGCTTCTCGAAATCTCGGTGAGTTCGTGTTGCTCAATCCAGGCGCGGGCTGGGGAGCAAAGCGGTGGCCCGCCGAGCGTTTCGGGCAAGTGGCTCAACGATTGGCGAAAGATGGGATCAAGTCGCTCGTCAACTTCGGACCGGGTGAAGAATCGCTAGCGCGTTCCGTCGAGGATGCAAGTAGCGGATCTGCTTTGCGCACTCGCGTGCTCACTCACAGAGTTGATCGCGCTCACGCACCGCGCGCGCTTGTTCATCGGCGGCGACACTGGGCCCATGCACCTGGCCGCGGCTCTCGGAGTTCCAGTGGTCGCGTTGTTTGGCCCCACAGACCCGGCGCGCAACGGGCCGTTTGGGACACACGGTGCCGTCCTGCGTAGCCCCAGCAGTCCGACGACGCACGCGCGCCGTGCACAAGCTGATGCGGGGCTCTTAGAAATTGGTGTCGATCAAGTCGTAACGGCAGCGCACCAACTGTTGAGGAGCGACCGTGGCTAGCATAACCTGGGCAAGAATTGCGCGCCGCATCCGCGTGCCGCTGGGGTTCGCTTTCACGGCGATTTATTTGTGGCTCGCGAAGCCGACCATCACATCCATGCTCATCGGTGGCGCACTCATCATTCCGGGCCTTGCCATTCGCGCACTCGCATCTGGGCACGTGCAGAAGAACGAACAGCTTGCCGTCACAGGACCTTACGCATATACCCGCAATCCGCTTTATCTGGGTTCGCTGATTTTAGCCGTCGGGTTTGCCATTGCGGCGCGAAACTGGTGGATCGGTGCGGGGCTCGTCGCAATGTTTCTCATAATTTATTTGCCCGTGATTCGCGGCGAAGAAGCGTTCTTAAGAGAACGCTTTCCCGAATTCGCCGAATACGCGCTCCGAGTGCCGCGCCTATTGCCTCGGTTGAGTTCGTTCGGCAATAATCGCGGATCATTTTCCGCGAGCCTGTATCGCAAGCATCGCGAGTACAATGCTGCTCTGGGTTCCGCCGCGATGCTGGCCGCACTTGCGGGGAAGCTTTTCTGGAGCTCACGGTAGATGGGACTGCTCGATGCATCTCTTGGCCGGGAATGCGCGTCTCACCAAATACTTAAGTCGATCGTATAAACCATATGGGCGTTCTGAGGAAGGCCAACCTGGCGGGCTGTGCGTTCACGGCGCTTTCGGTCGCTCTCCTGCAAGGCCAGACTCATCCACCTGCAGCCCCAAGCCCACCCCAGCTTCCGACTATTACCGCCTCATCGTCGTCGCGAATTATTCCGCCACCGCCAGAATACCGTTTTCCTAACGGGCAAACTTATGTGTATGGAGTTGAGTGGCATCTATTCAATGCTGGCACTGCGAAAGTTACTCTGCAGAGCGATGGGGGACAGCAGCACGTGACTGCGCTTGCGGACTCGGCTGGCGTCGTCAATGCGTTGTACAAAGTTCAGGATCGATTCGAAGCGTTTTTTGATCCGCGCACGTTCTGTTCACAGCGGGTGTCGAAGCATTCCGAGGAAGGCTCGCACTCGCGCCAGACTGAGTTGCATTTTGATTACGCACGCGGCAAAACGATTCTCGATGAGAAGAATTTGAAGACCGGCGAACAAAAACACCTGGAGAACGATCTTCCGGGATGCGCCACCGACGTGGTCAGCGGATTTTATTACCTGGCCACTTTGCCATTGCAACCGGGCAACAGCTACACGTTTCCTATCAACGACGGAAATAAGACAACGGAGATAATGGCGCAGGTGGAGACTCGTGAACAAATCAAAGTGCCCGCCGGCACATTTCAGACGGTACGGATCAAAGCGGAACCGATCTCCGGCACATTGAAAGGCAAAGGCATCGTCTGGACGTGGTTCACCGATGACGCCAACCACACACCGGTGCAGATGCGATCAAAGTTGGGATGGGGAACGCTACTTTTTCGTTTACAGCGAATTGAAAAGTGACTCAAGCTCGCCGATGTCCCGATCCTTCGCCGCGTACTGAATGACAAAAGAAAATTATTTCTGCGCCAGCAGTGCCTTTGCGTGGTTGAGTTCGGGCCGGTCCGAATTCGATCCGGCGCAGACTTTCACCAGTTGAGCGTAGAGCGTACTTGACTGATCGTTCTTGCCGGCCATTTCCGCCGCTCGCGCCGCACCGTACAGTCCATTGAAGCGATTGGGATTGAACTTCAAATCGGCTTCGTATTCGGCCAGGGCCTGATCCGGATGGTTCGTGTCCAACATCATGTCAGCGAGCATTTCGCGCGCGGGAATTGCCAAAGGCTCGTCGCCTTCAGCTTCCTCTTTTTCCGCAATCGCGCGCAACGCTTTGATGGCTTCGTCGTTGTTGCCCTCCGCATGACTTATCCACGCTGCCGCTTCGCGGCGACCCTGATCGACGAATTCCGCAGGGCCCGTCTTCTTTTGATCTACCAGGGTCTTGTGAATCGCTTCGATCTCAGCTAGATTTCTCTTCGCGTCAGCCACATTACCTGCTCGCGCCGATCCGATAGCACGCGCCCAATAGGTGATCGCGCTGTCGCCGGTTTCCGCTCCCGGAACCGGTGCCAGTGAAGCTGCGTCCGTCCAGTGATGAAGCTCCAGCGCGTAACGTGCGGAAAAAGTTACCAACGCGTCAGTGCGAGGATCGAAATCCATTCCGTACATGTCGTCCTTTTTCGCCGGCATGGCTTTCACTTCATTGAGCACCCGCAGCGCGTCCGCTTCGCGCCCAGACTGCAAATACGCGTAGCTCAGAAAATCCATGGCATGAAACTGATGACCTTCGCCACCCATGTGCATTGCAGCAGTCTTGCGCGTGGCAGCGATCGAGGCCAGATTGGAATCGATGTCTTCCTGCCACAAACCGAGGCGAGCAAAAATGTGCGACGGCATGTGCAGAGCATGCGGCGCAGCGGGAGCGATTTTTGCGTAACGCTCCGCGGCGGGCAATCCAAGCTGCGCCAGTTGCGGCTTGTCGTAGCTGTGAATCAAGTAGTGCGCTACGCCGGGATGATCAGGTTCCACCGCGAACAGTTTCTCCAGAACCGCAGCCGCCAGCTTTCGGTTGACGAACGTCGTGTCATTGTCCGGTTCGGAGGCGAGCAGAGAGAGCGCATAGAACGCGGCTGCCTCGCGGTCGTCAGCATAGCGCCGATATGCAGTCTCCATCGCCTTCGAGTACACGTTGGCCCGATCTTGATACGTACGATCCTTGCCCTGATAGAACACATCCATGGCGTTGATGTAATCGCGTTCGCGTGCGGTTTTCGGGTGCAGCGATTTGGCCTGCTTGATCTCCTCTTGACCTCGCTTCACGGTGGCCGCGTCAGGATGGTTCCAGAGCTGGTGCCAGATGCTCATAGCTGTTCCCCAATGCGCCATGGCGCACTGCGGATCGTCTTTTGCAATCTGCGCGAACTCTTTCTCCGCCTCCTCATACCAGAAAGAATGGAGAAGCGCGACGCCGCGTTCAAACGGCTTCTGCACCGCTGCCGCGCACGATACCGGGAAATGTACCGTGCCCAGTTGGTCCTGCGTCAGTTCTTCGTGATGATGGCCATCGTCGTTGGCGGCGGCGCTCAGTGTGAACATCAGTGAGATGGTAAGAATAAGAGCAAGACGTTTCATGGAATCTCTCCGCTAAACAGCGAGTCTAGACCGCGTGGGATGAGAGGGTCAAACCGGCGACCGGGAGTAGCACATAGGCGGACGCATTCTGCCTAGGTCGCAGTGAAAGGGGCGGACAAAGAGCGTCCGCCCCACACCAAATATTTACACACGACTATTTCAGACGAAGTCCGCCCTTGGTGTCGTTGATCAGGACGCTGACCACCCCGGTCGAACTCTGGTTCAAAGTATCGGCGACGCAAGCCAGCACGACGTCCAGAAGACCATCTTTGTTGACGTCCGCAACCGCGACCGACGGACTCTCCGCGCCGCCCGATGGAAAAGTCTTCGCCGGCGAGAAAGTGCCGTTGCCTTTGCCCGTCAGAATGGTGACGGCGCCATCATTGGAGCCGCCATTCGACGTACCCCAATTGGAAACGACGATGTCGAGCTTGCCATCGCCGTTTACATCCGCGGCAACCACGTCGAAGGGCGAGTTCTCCGCCGGGTAGGTCACTGCGGGTTTGAAGGTGCCGTTCCCTTTTCCTAGCAAAACTGCGACGTTGCCTCCAGGAGAGCCTGGGCCGCAGGCTAAAGGTCCGCAATTCGCTACCAGGATGTCGGGCTTGCCATCTTTGTTCACGTCCGCCACCGCGACCGAAACCGTCCCATTGCCACCCGAGGGAAATGTCTTCACGGGCAGGAATGTTCCATCCCCTTTCCCCAGCAGCACTCCGACCGATCCCGCGCTCGGAGGATAACTGCACGAGGACGCGCAGTAGTTGGCAACGATCAGGTCGGGTTTCTTATCGCCATTCACATCCGCAATCACGACCCACCCGATGGCATCGAATCCACCGGTTTTGTAGGTCTTCGCCTTTTTGAAGGTTCCGTTACCATTCCCCAACAGCACGCCAACCAGCCCCGGGGGACAACCGCTTCCACAGCCCGTTCCGGTGGTGGCGACGACTAGATCGAGTTTGCCGTCGCCGTTCACGTCTCCGACTGCAACGTGCGATCCGAAAGTGGAGGGAGCACCCGAGCTGTAGGTCACCGGATTCTTGAAAGTTCCATTGCCCTTTCCAAGCAGCACGGCGACCTGGCCAGTGGTGCAAGTTCCGTCGCAACCGTTGGCCACGATCAAGTCTGGCTTGCCGTCGCCGTTAACGTCAGCGACGCTGATCGAAAACGCGCCTTCCCCGCCCGAGCTGTAATTTACCGGCGCGCCAAACTTTCCATTACCCTTCCCCAGCATGACGCTGATCGAGCCTGCCTGAAGGTTCCTGCTCTGCTGCTGGTTTGCCACAACCAGATCGAGCTTGCCATCGCCGTTCAGATCCGCAACCGCGACTGAGTAAGGGTTGTAACCGGTGGTGGTGTAAGTTACTGCCGCGCGAAAATTTACTCCCGCCAGTGGAGAACGGAAGATGGTCGTGTCGTCTTGCGACCCGCTGCCCGGTTGCGCAAAACGCAGCCATGGCCGGTCGGGATCTTGAGCCGAATTCATCTGCTGGGCCGACGCCGCAAGAGAGGACACAAGCGTGAAAGCTGCGATGACCAGAAAAACAACGGTGAGATCGTGCACGAGCGCGAAAGACTTGCGCGACATGAAGCCTCCTCGATGGAATGAGATGGACCACCGTGGAATGCTCCCAGGGGTCTTGCCCGACGGCGCGGGGCGGGCGATACAGCGCCGTCGAACGGGACAATTGTTATTCAGGACCGAAGACAGTGTCAAGGCGAATGGTGGACGTGTCGGGCAGTTGGCCCACACGCACCAGCAAAACCGAGGCCGCAGCACTCGTCGCTTCTTGACAGGTGGGCCGGTTTTGCGTGGTTATCGGGTGGACGCCTCCCAGCGGGACGTGCTTCACAAGTCGGCAGCTTGCCGGTGGTTGGATGGCACAACCCTTCAAATCAAATTTCGGCGTGTCCGAAAAACATCGAGAACGCTTGGTGCAGCCAGGAATCAATAAAAAAAGGGCGGCCTCTTTCGACCGCCCTGACTGTCGCGAACCTGCAACCTACTAGTAGCGGAAAAGAACTCCGGTAGAAATCCGCATGTTGTTGTTGTCGGTGGCTCCGTTGGAGTGCAGCGAGAGCCAGTCAAACTGAGCTGCACGCAGCGAGACATGTTGCGTCGCCCGGATGTCCAGTCCGCCACCCACCATCATGGCAAATCCATTGGCCGACCCAGACAGACCGCTAAAGGACGCAGACGCGTGCGAACCGCCCGCCAGGAAGTGTGCGAAGGGCGTGAACGTCGGGTTATGCCGCCACGAAACCTGTGGCCCAAAAGTATACGTGTAAGTGTTGAGGCTCACGCCGTTTTGGGTGTTGTAGGCGCCGCTGAAATCTGCAGCTACACCGAACCAACGGTTCAGGTTCCCGGCGACGGAAGTATCCCACCCATTAGCATTCACACCCCCGTCAAAACGTGTGTACTGATATCCGCCGAAGAATTCGGCTTTGGGTGCAGCCTCGTTCTCCTGTGCGAACGCCGCTAACGAGAATGTGCCGAACAACAAAGCGAACGTAATAAACTTGCGCATGAAAACGCTCCTTGAAACTTGAATTAGCACTCCTCTCCGAATCGACGCATCGGCAGCCGATCGAATCAGGCAAAACATAGGTGTTTGCCTGAACTGAGGTCAAAAAGTGCTATACATAGTGAAATTTAATGTGGAAAAGTCGGCAAGTAACTGAAGACAAAGGAACTGCCCGACTTTCGTAACGGGACGGAACTACTTTATAAATCGCCGCTTACGGTCCCAGAACCCGCTGTCGCCCGCAGTTGCAGTGGCTGGTTGAGTTCGGATGGCGGACGCCGATGTAAGACGGGGCCGTTGGCCAGGCTGTCTCCCGGGCGATGTCGGCGCAGAATGGGCCGATCCGCCCAGGCAAGCTTGGCTTTCACTTCCTGAAATTCGCTGGTATCGAATACATAGTCATCGCGCCCCGGAAGCAGGGTGGCTATCTCCGTCTGCACTTTCAGAATGCGCTCCTCGGTTGGAGGATAGCTGGAGTAGGCGTGAGCGATGAGATTGGGCATCTGCATCCGGGAGAGGAAACCGACTTTCGGCAGGGCATTGGCGCGGGCCCGCATCCGAATTTCGTGGCTGTGCAGTTTCTCCAATGCGTCAACGAAAGCCTGCGGATCGTAGCCCGCAGCGTACTGATATTCCATTCCCAGCAGATCTGCCTCCAGCTCCGCATCACGGCTGAATTTTCTTAAGCTCAACGGACCTATTTGTCGGGCTCCGAGCCCGGCGGGACCGAGCGAGGCCAGTGGAATCGAGATTAGGTTCCAAGCAGACTTTTGCGAGGCGTAGCGCGTCGCGTGCCGCGCCGCAACGTGGGCGATCTCATGCGCCATAAGCCCGGCTAATTCGGCTTCGCTATCGACTTCCAGGATCAATCCTTTGTCGACGTAAAGGAAGCCCCCGGGAAGAGCGAAGGTTCTGAAATCCGGGGAATCGATGACCTTGATGATGAAGGGAACCTGTGCGTCGGAGTTGCGGGCGATTTTCTGACCGAGCCGGCTTATGTAGTCATTGATATCAGGATCGGTGACGAACCTGGTATGAACATCCATCGCCGCCGCCATCGCCTGGCCAATGGAGCGCTCTTTCTCCAGCGAGTAGAGATTCGCGCCTTTTCCGATGTCCCGCTGCCCAATGCGATCAACATCATATTTGGCAGTTTTCTCGGTCTTATTCTGCTCTGATGCGGTTGCCGGAGTGGAAGAGCTTGAGGTGTGTTCTCCTTCATTTGAGGTGCGAGAGGAAGCAGAGTCGGAGGCGCCCACCTGCAGCACAGCAAGGAGGAAGCAGGCGCAAATAGCAAGACGCGTGTGCCGGTGAAACTGAGAAACAGCGTGGTTCATCGCCGTTCCCATGGGATGACTGCAATGTCCAGCATTTGCGGTCCGAACTTGGATATGAAAAGGTTTTCACATATAGACACAAACTGCGCAGCGTCCATGGCGGCGCGGCGTGTTTTTAGTTCGACGTCACGGCCACTCTCGTGGGAAGTTGCCAGGGCTTTAGGTTCTTGGAAAGACGGGCAATCGAGGGCGGGAAAAGCCACGGATCCACCTCAACGCGAGGGTCTATTCGTCCGTCAAGCTCCCAACGCGTCGCACTTCTTACCATATCCCTAGAGCACGGATCAGGCCAAAGCAGGCCACTGGACCGGCTTTTCGCGCCCTTGACTTTAGACCTTGAGGCAACTTGTGTTGGCAGGCCCGTCGGAGAATAGCACTCGTGCCCTCCGCTCTTGCGAGCATGTCGGGAGCATCTCCAGCCTCCACTATCGCGAACGTTGGGCTAGGCGCAGCGACTCCCAACTGGCGTCGGAAGTCCATCCGCCATCGACCACGAGGGTGTGGCCATTCACGAAAGCGCTTTCGGCATTGTCGGCGAGGAAGGCGATGGCGTGCGCGATGTCATCGGTCGAAGCAAAGCGTCCCATGGGAATGCGATTGGTAATATCGGAGTCGCTATAGACTCCGCGAGCCTGTTCGACGTCATCCATCGGAGTCTTGACCCACCCGGGACACACCGCATTGCAGCGCACTCCGCGGCCTGCCCACTCGGCTGCGAGCGTTCTCGTTAAACCGACCAGACCATGTTTCGAAGCGTTGTACGCGCTACGGTCCGCCACGCCGGCCAGGCCGGCGATGGAGGCGACATTGATGAACGAACCGCGGCGCTGGGAGAGCATCAGCGGCCCGAATGTGCGCATGACCAGAAATGGCGCGACTAGATTCACCTCGAGAATCTTACGAAAATCGGCGACCGCGGTTTTCTCGGCGGGGCAGATGAAACTGATCCCGGCGTTATTCACGACGACGTCCGGGGCGATCCATCGTTGGGCCACGTCTGCCGCGCAGGCGGCGACGAAAGCCTCATCGCATACGTTGCCGAGGAATTCGATGGCTTCGACACCAAAACGCCCCACCGCATTGCAGGTGTCGCGACAGGATTGCAAATCGAGCAGGGCGAGATGCCATCCGCGCTCCGCCAGCAACTCCGCCGTACGGCGGCCGATGCCTTGGGCAGCTCCTGTAATAACCGCCGAACGCTCCGACTTTGTGGCTTTTTGGTTGGGTTTCGAATTCATGCTTCTCGCAAGTCCCTAGAGTTCCCCACCCTTGCTTGACGAATTCCGGGCTCTAAGCCATGCAGCGATTGGGGTCCGGCGGTAGTTTATCAAGAGGCTGCCGAATAGTCTTTTCGGCTATGGGCGCGAGATGGCCCATCTACGGTCGCTGCACGGGCTGGCGCGCCCGTGCTAACGCTTTACATTCATTTTGCAAAGCCGCGACAAGTCTTTACTTGCGGAGGATTAAATATGTAGTAATATCTCGGCCATCGCGTTTGCCGAGTTGGGCGACGCGGGCAAACTGTGACGGCCTTCTCGCCATCACAGTTCTTAGAACCTTGGAGGTTGGAATGGAGCAACGGGCCCCTGGTAATTCCCCGGCATCCGGTACGCAGTCTTCTGGCACTCACCATGAAGGCCGCGGCGCCTGGGTCTTAACCGCTTATGGTGTTTCTGGATTGGCGCTGTTTGGCATTCTGATCTATTACGTTTCGAACTACATTACTCACTAGCGGCACGGAACGGTCAGCCCAGGTCATTGGCGAACGTGCGCCTCCGCTCTGGTAAGGCGCTTGTCGTGTATTCTCTCCTTCTCAGATCCGCGTGAAAGCTGGGAGTTGATCTGCAATTCGCTCCGGTTCGGCTCTCCGCAGGCGGCGGGACGAACATGCTACAATGAGCCGCACTCAAACACTTCTTTCGACAACACAACATCCAGTGTTATCCCGCAACCTTATAAGAGGCGGAACCAGCACCCGTGGCCCAAAGTCCAGCTAACGACGCTCCCATTACTTACGCCGACGCCGGGGTTGATATTGACCGCGCGAACCGTACCAAGAAGCGGATCAAGTACCTTGCTCACAAGACGTTTACGCGGGGGGTGCTGAGCGAAATCGGCGGGTTCGGCGGCCTGTTTGCGATCGACAAGCACAAGTTTGCGGACCCGGTGCTGGTTTCGAGCGTGGACGGCGTCGGCACCAAGCTGAAAGTCGCGTTTGAGATGAAGGTGCACCACACCATTGGCGCCGACCTGGTGAACCATTGCGTGAATGACATTGCGGTGCAGGGCGCGACGCCGCTCTTCTTTATGGACTATCTCGCCACCGGCAAGCTCGAACCGGAAGTTGCCGAGAAGGTGATCGAAGGGCTGGCGGAAGCCTGCAAGCACAACGGCTGCGCTTTGATAGGCGGCGAGACTGCCGAGATGCCTGGTTTTTATCCGGAAGGCGAATACGATTTGGCGGGATTCATTGTCGGTGTAGTCGAGCGCGAGCGCATTATCACGGGGAAAACGGTGCAGGTGGGCGATGTCATTCTTGGGCTTGCCTCGAATGGGCTGCACACGAACGGCTATTCGCTTGCCAGGAAGCTGCTGTTCGAAGTGGCGCACTACACGCCGGAATCTTACGTCAACGAACTCAAGGGGAAAGTCGGCAACGAGCTGATGAAGACTCACAAGAGCTATTGGCCGGCGGTGAAGAGGTTGGTGGAAGGGCAATCGGTTTCGGCGATGGCGCACATTACCGGCGGAGGAATCACGGAAAATCTTCCTCGCGTGCTTCCGCGTGGAGTGGCGGCGGTCATTGAAATTAATTCCTGGCCGGTTCCTCCCATCTTTGAACACCTGCAACAGTTGGGAAACGTGCCCCAGGACGAGATGCTCCGCACCTTCAACATGGGATTGGGCATGCTCCTGGTAGTCCCGTCAGAGAAATTCAAGAAGGCACAAACGCTGCTGGAGAGGGCGGGAGAAAAGGCGTTTACGGTAGGGCGAATCGTGAAGGGCGAACGCAAGGTAACGTACGCGTAGAGAACGGTTCACCACAGAGACCCAGAGAAAAATCAACGCCAATTGTTCCGGATGGCTTTGACGGCAGCGCTCAAGAGCCTCGCATCTTCCGCGGAAAGCGCGCCAGCAAGCGAGCGACAGCAGCTTTTTCCTTCGACCCCCGCGTGACTCGTGATCGGGGTTTGATCTCCTAGCTCTCATCGTCTCAGTCGACCAGACGCCAAGCGGAGGCCAAGAAGCCGTACGAGGCACTGAACTCCCACAGAGATTCTCTAAGTCAAAGGAAAACCGAATCCAGCAGTGCCTCTCTTTTACCGTTATCTCTTTAACAAGTCCACAGGTTCCCTCACGTCGGTGACTCTGAAATGCTTGGCCAAGGCTGGGTATTTCTGGGCTGCAGCTTCATACATTTTGTACGCCACATTGCGGTACGAGAAGTGTCCCGCTGGCCCGGTCCGCAGCTCGGAGATGTAAATCACCTCAGCGAAGTCCATCTTGAACAATGTGCGCTTGCGGAAGGCAAGCGGGATGGCGTATTGGGAATTCTGTTTCGCTTCGGCTCCAGCTTTTTGGGCTAGTTGTGAGACTGCGGTGGCGGTTTGATGCATAGTCGCATCGTAGCTTTTTCGCACTCCTGCGGCATCGACCTCGTCGGGGACGTCGTAGCCGTGCAGCGTCGTGAAGTCCTGGCCAATCTGGATGCAGCGGCGATGGCGGTGCATGTCGCGGAAGGCGCCGACGTCCATCAGGATGTCGAAGCGGAATTGTTGTCCAGCGCAGAAGGCGCGCAACACTTCGTCGTGTTTGCCGCGATGCTGAAGTCCGAGGTCGATGATCTCGCGGCGAGTGTGTTCTCCGGCATCCTGTACGGCTTGCCGGATTTGGCGATAGGGATAGTGGCTGTGTTCGTACAGAAGCGTAGCCGCGAGTTCAACTTCCAGCGGTTCTTCGTCGAGAAGATCCACCGTCGGTGCAGCTGTGATGGACGCGCTTCCCATCAATTGGCTGGCGAATTGGCTTAGCGCGCTGCCGTGTCTCGATTTCGTACGGGTTCGGGTCGGCGTACTTCACCAGTGTCGGAGCTACGCGGACTTCGCGAAGTAATTCCTGGCTGGCACGCGCACCAAGTTCAGGAGAAAGAGCGTGGATTTGTTCAACTAATTCTGCGAACGAATCTTGATTCGCGTTATACGCGGGCGAGATGGCCGCTCGTTTCAGCAGCTCTCCCAGATGGCGAACTTCTTTGTGAGTATGCGAAAGCAGGCGCGAAACCTGGGTTTCAAGCGTGCGGGCATTGACAATTTCTCCCAGAGACGTGTTGGTGGAAAGCGGCAGCAGGTAACGTGAGATGTCGAAAGCGCGAGCGCGCAAAGTGCGCTCGTAGGCTTCCTGCTTCATTTCGGCGGGCTTCGGCGTGATCCCACGGAGATATTCGAACGTCTTCTCGGAAAGCGACTCGTATTCCGCAAACAGGCCGGCGATAGTTTGCTGATATAAGCTGCGCGACGGTTGGTCGTCGCCGAAATCGGGGGTGAAGTAGCCGCTCTTTTTGAAATCCTGATAACGCGTGGAGCGTTCCTGTCCATCCCAGCGCTGCTCGTCGGCGACGGAAATGGCGGCCAAAATCGACAGCTTCTCGATGGCGAGAGCAACATGCGCCAGGTCGGCGATGGAACGATGTCCATACTGAAAGTAGAACGTGTTGAGAAATTTCTCAGCTTTCTGCTGGCTGATTTCCTTGAGCGACTCCTTCATCGAAAGAGATGAACGCGAATACTTTGCCATAGCGTAAGCCTGGATTTCTGGCTCTACGCCGTAGACAGCAAAAACCTCCACGGCTGGCGTTTCGGGAGATGCGTGATTCCCATTCGTGGAGGGCGTTTTGGTGACCTCAGGCATGCTTATCGCTGGACCTCAAAGTTTTGTGAGACTTGAATCTTACTTTTCCCGAACGGGATACGCAATGATGAGAATCGGCTTGGGCTGAGCGGCTCAGACTAGTTCTTTGTGGTTTGAATGTTGTGGAGTGCCCTCGAAAACCAAATTCAAATAAGGTTTCGAGGGTGTCAAAAGGCCGAATGCTCGCGCAACATGCGGGAAACCAGCGCTACCGGCAGTCCCACCACATTGAAATAGTCGCCCTCGATACGCGAAATCCAACGCGAAGCTCTGCCTTGTATGGCGTAGGCCCCGGCCTTATCCATGGGTTCGCCGGTTGCGACGTAGGCGTGAATGTCATCATCGTTAAGCGCGCTCATGGTGACGCGCGTGATTTCAAACCGAACATCGCTGAAAGTCGTTGTCAGCCCCTGCTGGTCGGCGCTCAGCAGCGGCCCGGCCAAGCAAACTCCTGTGATTACTTCGTGGACGCGACCCGAGAGCAGGCGCAACATGCGGGCCGCATCGGCGGCATCACGAGGCTTGCCCATGATCGTTCCGTCCACGATGACGATGGTGTCAGCGCCCAGGACGAAGTCGGCAGGTCGCTTACGAAAGACGGCTTGCGCTTTTTCTCGGGCGAGGCGTTCAGCGAAGGGTCGAGGAGCTTCGCCCTCCCGGGGGATTTCCGGGATGTCGGCCGCTTGTACGACGAAGGCTACTCCGGCGTTCCGCAAAAGTTCCTGACGACGTGGGGAGGCGGATGCGAGAACGAGCATTTAGCGGATCCCAACCAGCCCGCTACTGATTCGATGAGCTTGGCTGAATCGTGCCGGTACCGTCGATTGCGCGGACACGAGTCAGAGCACCGCGGGGCGTCCACTTTCACGAATTCGCGAACCAACGGAGAGATGGTTTGCCCCGAGGCGAGACTCCCCAACAGCGAAAAACAATTTCCCCCAAGAAAATGGCGCATGCGTTATGCCTCAATTGCAATGACCGAGAGATTGTAGAGGAAGACGTGCTCGATTGCCTAAGAGCCGACCAGTTCGATGCGATTCCCAAAGGGATCGTGAATGTGGCAGCGCTGGACGTTCGGGATGTCGGCAGGCTCGTTGATCTCGACACCGGCTGCGCGCAGACGCTCAAGCGTGGCTCGATAGTCCTGACAGCGCAAAGCCGGGTGGGCTTTCTTCGCGGGACGAAAATCGTTCTCAATCCCCAGATGAAGTTGCAGTTTGCCGCTTTCAAACCAGCATCCGCCGCGTTTCGCGAGCTCCGATGGTTTGGGAATCTCAGCCATCCCGAGCACATCGCGGTAAAACTTGCGAGCCTGATCTTCCCCTCCACCGGGCATGGCGAGCTGGACGTGGTCAATAGCGATGAAAGGAGTTGCCGGCATGATCAGCTCTTCGGCGCCGCCGACGGCGGATCCGGCCGTTGACGATTAAGCGATTCGAGAAATGGCTTTCCGGAAGATTCCAGCTTGCGTTCCAGGCGCTGTGTGCAATCGCAATCGCCGCACGCCCACGGCTCCGATCCGTTTTCATCGCGGCACTTTCGCCGGTCGTGCGCATCCTGTACTCGCGTTAGATCGAAGTACTTCTCCCAGTACGGACGCTCCTCGAGCAATGGCGTAGGGCAATAGCAGACTTCGACCCAGCGAACGGTGTCATCGGCGCATAGCCTTGCCTGACCCATGTTTCGCAGGTATTCGCCCTCCGCAACCGAGCCTTCGCCCAAAGTTTCATCTTCGATACTCTTCAGAAGAGGTTGTTCGCAACCGGGCTTCACTCGTGCTCTGACCAGATAACGCATGCTCTGATTTTACTCCGCCCTCACGGCTTCATCACACGAGCTCATCCGCAACCCCTGTTAGAATCAAGGATTGACCCCTGTAGCCATGGACGCCGCATTTCTCCGCAATTTTGCCATTATTGCTCACATTGATCATGGCAAATCCACGCTGGCCGACCGCCTGCTGGAGCTGACGGGATCGCTGACCGCGCGCGAGATGCAAGCGCAGGTGCTCGACTCGATGGACCTGGAGCGGGAGCGTGGCATCACCATCAAGGCACACGCGGTGCGCATGATGTACACGGCGCAGGATGGTCAGACTTATCAACTCAATCTGATCGATACGCCGGGTCACGTCGATTTTTCTTATGAAGTTTCACGGGCGCTGGCGTCTTGCGAGGGCGCGCTATTGGTGGTGGACGCTTCCCAAGGCGTCGAGGCGCAAACTCTGGCGAACGCGTATCTGGCGATCAATCACGGGCTGGAAATTATCCCGGTTATCAACAAGATTGACCTGCCCAGCGCCGACATTCCGCGTACGAAAGAAATGATCGAGGGTGCTGTGGGTCTGGACGCGTCTGACGCCGTACTGATCAGCGCCAAGACTGGTCAAGGCGTGCCGGATGTTCTGGAAGCAATCGTCAAACGCGTCCCGCCGCCCAAGGGTGATCCCGAGAAGCGACTGCAAGCGCTGATCTTTGACTCCTGGTTCGATCCTTATCGTGGCGTGATCGTGCTGACGCGCGTCTTCCAGGGGACGCTGCGAAAGGGACAAAAGATTCGGCTGATGTGGAATGGGCGCGTTCTCGATGTGGAGACCTTAGGCGTGCTGACTCCCAAACCGGTGGAGATCGCGGAACTTCGAGCGGGCGAAGTCGGCTTCCTGATCGCAAATATCAAGAACGTTGCCGACACAAAAATCGGCGACACGATTACCGAAGAAAACAATCCGGCGATCGAGCCGCTGCCCGGTTTTGAAGAAATCAAGCCCATGGTGTTTGCCGGGCTCTACACGGTGGACGCGCACCAGCACACGCAGTTACGAGAAGCGCTGGAGAAATTGCGATTGAATGACTCGTCATTCTTCTTCGAGCCGGAGAGTTCGGTCGCGCTCGGATTCGGGTTCCGCTGCGGATTTCTCGGCCTGCTCCATATGGAGATCATTCAGGAGCGCCTGGAGCGTGAGTTCAATCTTGAGCTGATCACGACGGCGCCAGGGGTTCGGTACAAGATTTATAAGACCAACGGAGAAATGGTCGAAGTCGACAATCCCTCGCGCTGGCTCCCGCCAAGCGAAATTGCCAAGATTGAAGAGCCGGTGATTCTGGCAACGATTTTGACCAATGAAGAGTACGTCGGCGGCATTCTTGCGCTGGTAGAAGAAAAGCGGGGCAAGCAGAAGACGTTCGAGTACGTGAGTTCTTCGCGGGTGATGCTGCACTATGAACTGCCGCTCAACGAGATTGTTCTCGATTTCTACGACCGGTTGAAATCGGTCTCTCGCGGCTATGCGTCGCTGGATTACCACCTCGCCGACTATTGGGAATCGCCGATGGTCAAGATGGATATTCTTGTTGCTGGTGAACCGGTGGACGCACTTTCCATCATCGTGCATCGTGACTTTGCCTATGAACGAGGCAAGGCGCTGGTAGCGAAGATGCGCGAGTTGATTCCGCGACAGATGTTCGAAGTCGCGATTCAGGCATCGATCGGCGCCAAGATCATCGCCCGCGAAACCGTGCACGCTATTCGCAAGAACGTGCTGGCCAAGTGCTACGGTGGCGACATTTCGCGTAAGCGCAAGCTGCTGGAGAAACAGAAAGAAGGCAAAAAGCGCATGAAGCGCATCGGCCGCGTGGACATCCCGCAGGAGGCATTCCTCGCGGTGCTGAAAGTTGGCGAGGACAGCTAGCAGTGTGGGGCGGGAAGGCTTGGCCCGCGTGGAAGTGAAATAAGTGTCTGCGGTTTTTCGGGAATCGCGGCACAACGAGAAAGCACGAGCGGGGACACTCGCGCCTACATTGGAATGAACTGGATATGACTCTCTACAAGATTGCCGCGCGATTTCTTTTTATTTTTGCGATTCTGCCGTTGTCTGCTCAGACCCAGCCGGTTGAACTTCAGCCTAAGATCAGTGTGCCGTTCCGTTTCGCGGCCTACGGAGATACTCGCTTCACCGATCCCCAAGATACTCGAGTCTCTAATCCTATGGTGCGCCAGACGCTGGTGCAGGCGATCGCCGACGCTCATCCCGCGTTCATCTCCATCGGTGGAGACATCTCCTACAAAGGCGACAATGGCGATGACTGGAAGACCTGGGACAAAGAGACCGCAGTGTGGCGAGAGCGAAACATTCCGGTCTATCCGGAACTTGGGAACCACGATCTTGCCGGCGATCAGAAGATCGCGCTGGCCAACTATTTTCAGCGCTTCCCGGATTTGCAGAATAATCGCTATTACTCGGCGCGTGCGGGCAACACGCTTTTCCTCATGCTGGACAGCTCGCTCGACGAAACTTCTGGTCCACAAGGTCAATGGCTGGCAAACAAGTTCGACACCATCCCGTCTGACGTAGATTTTGTTTGCCTGGTTCTGCACCATCCTCCCTACACGAAATCCTCGGAGCACCTTTTCGGCGGAGGCCACTCCGCGCGGGAAGGCGAGCAGGCGCTGGGCGCGATGCTCGAGCATCGCCAAGCTGGGATGCGTGCGCGAATTGTGGTTTTCGCCGGCCACGTTCACAACTACGAACGGTATGAACACGCCGGCGTCGTCTATTTCGTAACCGGAGGCGGTGGGGCGACTCCCGTCCCGGTTGCGCGGGAAGCGGGAGATCCGCTGTTTGGCAAGGAAGTGAACTACCACTATCTCTTGGTAGAGGTTGATCACCACAGCATGAAAGTCACGATGAACCGCTTGGAGATCAAAGACGGCAAACCGGAGTGGACCACCCCTGATTCGTTGGAGATCACGGCTCCCGCAGCCGCGCCCGCCAAAGCGGGCGAATGATCGAGAGCTTGCTTTCCTTTGTGACGCTTCGCTTCGTTAGCGCCTTCCACGAAGAGACGCTTATTACAAAAAACGCGAAGGGAAACATTGATTCGTCTCTTATCGCCCCCCGGCGCTAGCTGCGTCGGCCCGCGGCACCACGGGAAGGGCTTGAATCAATTGGCGGGTGTAAGGATGGTCGGGTGTGCGGAACAAATCCGCGGTCTTGCGGCATTCCACGATTTCTCCGTGATGCATCACGGCTACTCGATTGGCGATAGTAGCCACTGACAACAGATCATGGGAAATGTATAGGATGCTCATGCCGAACTTTGCACTGAGGCCGGCGAATAGGTGCAAGATTTCCGCCTGCGTAATCAGGTCGAGTGCGCTGGTCGGCTCGTCGGCGATCAGCAATGCCGGTCGATGCAAGATTGCCATCGCAATCAGCACGCGCTGCGCTTGGCCGACGCTTAATTGGGCAGAATATCTTCTCAGAAGCGACGAATCTGCGGGCAAGCTGACATTCTCTAACGCTTCGAGGACTGCGCTGCGACATTCGTCGCGGGAACCGCGGCGATGAACTTTCCACGCTTCTTCCATCTGAGCGCCTATGCGAAGCGCAGGATTCAGCGCCGACATCGGGCTTTGCAGGATGAGTCCGATTTCTTTGCCGCGTAGCGACCGGACTTCGCGTTCGTTGAGCGTCATCAGGTCGCGACCGTTGAAGTGGATTGACCCCTGTGCCTTGGCCTTCTTCAGGAAAAGGAACTTCAAGATTGCCAGCGCCAGCGTGCTCTTCCCGCAGCCGCTTTGGCCGACCAACCCAAGAATTTCCTGCCTGCCGATATCGAGCGAGAGATCGCGCAGCACTCCTGGCTTTCCCGGATAGTCAACCGAGAGCTTCAGTGACAGGAGTGGCTGCGCATCCATCAGCGGTTCCCTGCGACCTCACTGGTGAGTGATAGCTGGTCGATGTTCCAGTAAACCTGCGGTCGCAGCACCACGGGATGGGCATTGTGTAGCGAAGAAGAAACCGCCGACAACGCGTTTTTATTTACGAGATAAATAAACGGTTCCTGCTGCCACGCGATTTCTTGGACGCGGTCGTAGGCTTCCTTGCGTTTCTTCGGGTCGAGCGTCGCTGCTTGTGCTCGCATTAACTTGTCAATCTCGGCTTCCCATGCGGTTGCGGGAGTTTTCTGGCTGGGGTTCCATTGGTGAGTGTCGGACGAACTCAGCCAAATATTCATCTGCGCGTTGGGATCGAGTTCGTCGTTCACCAAGCCGAGCAAGCATGCCTCATAGTTAAAGCTGCTGGTGATGCGCTCGATCAGCGAAGGGAAATCCAGTGTGACGACGTTCACTTTGACTCCAATGCCCGCCAAGTCTTGCTGGATCATGGTCGCCATGCGTTCGCGATACTTGTTGCCGGCGTTGGTGATGATGGAGAACTCGACCGGGTGGCCGTCGTGATCGCGCAATACGCCGTCCGTAAGATGGAAGCCATCCTGGGTCAGAAGTTGCAACGCCGCTTTCTGATCGAAAGGATGGGGCTGCAGCTTGGCGTTGAACCAAAATTTGTTGGCCGGTGAAACGGGACCGATCGCAGGGCGGGCGTGTCCGCGGAATGCAATGCGGGCCATGTCTTCGCGATTGACGGCTTCCGATATTGCGCGGCGGAAGTTAGTCGAAGTAAACCAGGCTTTCTTGTATGCCGGCAGTGGAGAATTCGGAACCTGATTGAACCACACTTCCTCGGAGTCGAGCGATGCGCCTGCATCGTGCGCCATCGATGGATCTTGCGATGCGACTTTGTCGAAATACTCCGCGTCGAGCGAGTTGATGAAGTGAATTTCTCCGCGTTGCAGACGCAGCATTTCGATGTCGCGGTTCTGCTGAATATCCAGTTTCACGGATTCAATGTAGGGGAGCGGGCGGCCCGATGAATCCTTTTCCCAGTAATTCGGATTCCGCTTCAGCTCCAGGTAAGCGCCCGCCTTGTTCTCCCACACGTAGTAGGGCCCGAGAACGGCCATCTCTTTTTGTGGGGACTTGGAGGACATAATCGCTACCTGATCGAACAGCCGGTCAAGGCCGGCGATGGGCGCGGGAAACGTTATGCTGATCCGATTTTTCGGCAGGACTTTGGTCTCTACCTTGCCTTCCGCCGATCGAAATGAGTCTCCCGTGGGCGAGTGCATCGCGGGATCCATGAGCTGCTGAATGGTGTAAGCCACGTCGTCCGTAGTAAACGGGGTTCCGTCGGAAAAATGCAGCCCTTCGCGGACTTGGAAGGTGATCGTCCTGCCGCCATCGCTCACTTTCCACGCAGTGGCCAGACCCGGTTCGAGATCCTGGGTGAGCCGGTTGACGCGCACCAGCACGCCGCCAGTCAAATAGCGGACAGTCTCGGAAGCGTCGTCGGCAGCGAGCAGCGGGTTGAAAGTCTTGGGTTCCGAACGCAGGCAGAAATGCAATTCGCCGCCCGACTGCGCCAATGCTCCGATCGTGAACAATGAAACAAGCAGGACCAACACGCGGTTCTTCATACCGGCAACTCCTCTTTTGTCAGGACAAGATGAAAACTGCTCACAACAAGAATGAACAAGACCAGTGGAACCAACTGCCACGACGGATTCGGAGTTGTCGAAAAGCTTTCCAATTCCCGCAGCAGACTGCCCCAGGAAGGCATAGGCTCGGCGACGCCCAGGCCAAGAATTCCAAGATTGGCTTCGGTCAGAATGAATACGGGAACGGAAATCCAGAATTGTGCGAAGAGAATCGGCTTCAGATTCGGCATGAGATGGCGCCACAGCAGCCGAAAGCCGCTGCTGCCTGAAGCGCGTGCCAGGAGAACGAAATCCGATTGCGCCAAAACGCGCGTGTCGGCGCAGATGACTCGAGCTGCGCCTGCCCATCCCAAACACCCGAGTAAAGCAAATGTGATCAACACCGAAACCAGGGGAGATGCGTTCAACGGCAGCAACGCACGAACCGTGATCAGAAGGAAAAGCCAGGGCAACGACAGAAATAAATCCGTGCCCGCCATCACGCAGCGCTCGAGCCAGCCACCGGCAAATCCAGCGACGCCGCCGATCAATGCAGCAAGCAAACTCGAAAGCAAAGCCGCCGCTGGGGCCAGCAGCAGCGAAACGCGGGTTCCATACAGGACGCGTGAAAAGCGATCGCGTCCCAGATCGTCGGTGCCAAGCCAATGCTGCCGCGAAGGGGCTGCATTGGGCAGTTCGCGAAACTGGTGCGCGTACGATGCCGGGGCGATGAAATTCGCCAGGAGGCACGCCGCCGAAACCAGCAGCAGGAATGCGATCGCGATGGCGCGTGCCCATTTCATGCTTCGACCGTCCGGAAGGGTTTGCCTATCGTGTCGGCGGCAGAATTGGCGACCAGCGTCACCAGAGTAACGATCATCGTCAAATTGACCAGAAGAGCCACATCGCGTCCCAGCGCGGCCTTCCATGCCAACTGGCCAATGCCGGGAATGTCGCACAGAGCTTCCATGGGGATCGCAGCGGTGAAAGCCACGCTGACCGTGACTCCGAGCAATGCGATCAATTGCGGCGCAGCCGTTGGCATAATGTGCCACAGCAGCAGGCGCATGTTGCCGAGGCCTTTGGCTCGCGCCGTGAGCACGTGCGGCAAAGCAGCGCTCCTACCCAATAGGTTCCGCGAATAGCGAAATATTTTTGGAAAGACGACCAATCCCAGCAGCAATCGAGCCGGAGCCAGTGCCAGCACAAACAGCAATGCCAGCACCGCCGCAGGCAGGCAAAGCAAAACTCCGACCAGCAAGCTGCCCAGCAGATCCAGATACCAGGCTCGCGACATCACGACGGCCACCGCCAACGAGAAGCCCAGCGTCCATCCCAGCAGCAACCCCAATCCGACCGACTTCAAAGTCTCAGGCAAGCGTTCGGCCACAAGTTGTGAAACCGGACGTTGCAAAGTCCGCGAATTTCCCAAATCGCCGTGCATCATGCGGTTCAGATAACGGAAGTAGAAAGCGAAAAGATTGCCGTCGCTCGCGTGCGCATCCCGCAGTGCCTGAACGCTACGGTCACTGAGCCGCGCATCCAACTCTTCCTCATCCATTCCGAAACCGGGAGCGACGCGCACCAGGGTCGCCCCCAGGAAGCCACCAATAACAACGGTGAGCAGAATCTTGGCTGCGAGTTTGGGCAGTGCAGATAGCAGTTCGATATCCCTCTGTGCCGGAGACTCCGGAATTGCGGGCCGGTCGATGCCTATTACGGCCCGGCGTACCACGCCCCGGGGAGGGACTACAGAATTAATGGGTTATCTCAGTGATATCAATTGCACTGCGCGAGGGCAATCACTAGCGGCAAATTCGCGAAACTTCGGTAATGGGCGGTAACTGGAAAACGCAGAATTACTGAAGAGCGAACTCAATTCACTCCCGCGGCATGGCTGAACCCGCGGCTACTTTTCCCCGGTGATCAAGACCGCAGCCTCGCTGCTGGTCTCGGTGGTTGCTCCCCAGACGATGGACGAGCCCCAGAGAACGCTGAAACCTTTGTTGGTGCTGGAGCCCCAAGTGACGGACGATCCCCACAATACGGACTCGCCGTTCGTGAGAGTTCCCCACAACACCGATGTGCCCCACACAATCGACGTGCCCCATGTGACCGAACCGCCCCACAAAACGGAAGAACCAGTCACCAGATACACGTTTCCGCTCTTGTCACGCGCCGACAGCCGGCGATTTCGCAATTCCAACGGTTGCGGGAGCGAGGTCGGTATTGTTCAAAGCTGCCTGAATGTCGAGATATCCAGCGCCTACCGTAAAAATGTCGTATTGACTCGTGTACTTATCGGCCTGTAGCCGGATCGGTCGCGGTGCTGGAACGCGGGAAATTCTTGTAAGCAGTTCGCATCAAGCGCGCCTTCACCTGGTCAGGCGTTAGCTTGGCGTTCTTCTGAAGCAGCAGAGCCACGGCTCCGCTCACGACCGGGGTGGCCATGCTGGTGCCGCTCAGCGTGAAGTAGGAAGAAGCTCCGGTTTTGCCCGAACTATAGGAACTCAGGGCAACAACGTTCGCTGGATTCGCTTTCACCAGAGTCGCGGTGGAAGACGCCAAGACCGAAATCGCCATGTTCCCTGGCGCCACGATGTCAGGCTTCACGATGTGATCGAGCATCGTCGGCCCTTTCGAACTGTAACTGGCAATCTGATCGTCGGCGCGGGTCGCCGTGCCCATAGGCTTCATTGCGCCTACCGTGATCGCCAGCGGATCGCTTCCGGGCGCGCTGATAGTGCCGTAGCCGTCGATATCATGCCAATTGTCGCGTCCGTCGTTACCCGCCGCGACCACGACCACAATGCCGGCTTTCCATGCCGCTTCTACCGCCAGGCATAGCGGGTCCAGCTTGTAACTTTCGAAGACCGGACGTCCCAGCGACAGATTGATCACGCGAATGTTGTACTTGGTCTTCAGGCTGATTGCCTTGTCGATCGCGGCGATCACCGTGCTGTCATTGCCCGATCCATTCTGGTCGAGCACCCGTAAGTTGATCAGGTTCGCATTGTCGGCAACGCCCATGAAGGTCTTGCGGAAATTCGCGCCCTTCGAGTTCATGCCGTTGCCGGCGAGAATGCCCGCAACATGCGTACCGTGTCCATAGAGATCGCTGACGGAAGTCTGTCCACTGACAAAATTCTGGCTGTAGACGATGCGCGAGCCCGCGCCGCGTCGAAAGAGAAAAATCCTTACCAGAGTTAATTCCACTGTCGATCACGGCAATGCCGATTCCGGTTCCGCTCAAATTCGAAGACCAAGCATAGGGAGCCATCACAGCCTGATCATAAAAATCGGTCACGGTCGCTGTGGCTTTAACGACGTGGTCGACGGAAACATGGAGTACGTTTGGATCACTCGCCAACGCCGGCAACGACTTTGCATTGATCGTGAACGCAGCGCCATTGATCGAACTTAGACGCCCCCGCAACGACCCGCCGCCTACGATCGCGCGCTTCACTTGAGCCGAAGTCGGCTGGACGCGGTACTGCACAATTACGTCTACCCGCTTGCTCGCGGGCGCATGCTGCAACTCCGCGGAAACCTTGTGAGAATCCATCGCGCCGCTCGCGAGCGTGCTGAGCGCCAGGTTCGCGCCGACAAGCAGGCCGGCGAAGGCGAAGCAACGAAACCGCGAAGTGACCTTAGTAACTTCAAACATAAACTTCAAAGCTCCTTGCCGCCCGAAGACGGCTGGCGCACGTGCCAATGGGTGCAAGCCAGTAGCCACCGAGAAGCAGGTTTCGACCTTTGCCGATCAATAGCTTATGAGGATGGCCTCACGCCGCGATGGGACAAACTGTCCCCGCGTCACCGGATATGGTCAACTTGGCTCGATTCGCGCTGAGGATTGGGAGGTAACTGCTTGATTGGAAGTGGGTGAGTTGGTCGTGTCAACCGGCTGGAAACAAGGATATTACAGCGGCAGTTCCCAGCCTTCTTCTTTCATGCGCTCATTGGTCCACTGCTGCAGCTCTTTGTACATTGCGGGTTCGATGACGACGAACGTCGCTCCGGCCCGGCCATCGAGGTCGGCCCATACAATCTGCGCTTTTGCCTCGATCTGCGTCTGAGTCGTGGGCAGGACAAAGCTCACATCGACCAGTCCCTCGGAGCGCCGCGGATCGGGCAAGCCTTCTAATCCCATGCCGCCAACGCTCAGATTGACCGCCTTTACTCGCGTTTCCTGGCCTCGACTGTCCCGCACTACCACCGGCATTTCCACTCTGGCGCGGAAGAACTTTTTCTGTTTGAGGCTGAGCGTCCCCAAAGCCTGGCTTGGGTCGCCGCTTGGCGCCGTGATCTTGTATTCGCTCAATTTGCGGGTTAAAGTCCGGCGCGAAATCCCCAGCTGTTCGGCAGCCTTGGCGCGGTGTCCGCCGGTGTTTTCGAGCGCCTTCATCACCATCTGGCGCTCCATGTCTTGCAGATCGCCCGCCGGCAGGGGCATTTCAACGCTTTGCTTTTCCGCAGAAAGCTCGGCGCGAACATTTTGCGCGCTAATCTCCGGGCCTGACGCAGCCATCGCGACTTTAGCCACTACGTTGCGCAATTCGCGCACATTTCCCGGCCATGAGTAGGATTGCAATGCAGACATTGCTTCCGCATTGAATCGCAAATCCTCCGATTTCAAGCGGAGAAAATGTCCTGCCAGCGCGGCAACATCCTCTGGGCGCTCGCGTAAGGGAGGAACTCTCAGCTGAAACTGGCTCAGCCGATGAAACAGATCTTTTCGGAAACGGCCTTCGCGCACAGCCGCTTCTAAATCCTGATTGGTAGCGGCAACAATGCGCACATCCACAGTGATTTTGCGATGTCCGCCCAGCCGGTAATACGCCGCGCCATCCAGCACGCGCAGCAGCTTTACTTGAATGTGAGGTGGCAATTCGCCGATTTCATCGAGGAAAAGCGTGCCTTTGTCGGCCAGTTCGAACAGTCCAGGCTTGGAACTGTCGGCTCCGCTGAAAGCTCCTTTTTCATAGCCAAACAGTTCGCTTTCAACGAGATGCTCGGGCAAAGCCGCGCAGTTGATATCAATCCAGGGCTTGCCGTGACGGTAGGAGTATTCGTGAATGCTGCCGGCGATAAGTTCTTTGCCGCTGCCGGTTTCCCCGGTTATGAGGACGGTTTCCGTGTGCCCCGCAACGCGCTCCACCAGGAGCATGAAGCGCTGCATCGCGCCACTAGCCACAATGAATTTTGTGCCGTGGATTTCACGCCCAACCGCCGCGCCTGCTTCCAATGCATCCCCCAACGATGGCCTGCGTAAACTTCCAAAGCCAGCACCGTGCTGCCGCGCTTGATTCCGAGCCGGGCCAAAGCCGAAAATAGCATAGCAACCCGCGAATCTATAAGGAGGGAAAGGCTTTAGCGGTGACGAAGGTAATCCATTGCACAGTCGCTTGATTGCCATCATTCCCTGCAACCCACTCATTCCCCTGCTCAAAAGTTAGCGCAACTCAAAAGGCTGACCGGGGTTCATAATGTATGAAAGCAGTAATCAGTTACCCAAGCCAGAAAGCAGGGGGATGGGAACTGAGGAACACAGCGCTACTGGCAGTGTTCCAGGGGGTGTTCAAGGTCATGAAGATTTATCAGCGCCTGCTTCAGATCGCATTATCCGTTTCGTTACTGACCACAGCTTTGACTTTCGCCGCAGGGCAAACCGCCGACCAGCCGGATAGTTCGGCGCAAGCCAGTTCCGCACAAGCCGGTCCGGAGCAAGCCAGTCCGCCACAAGTCAGCCAGGCATCTGATCCTTCCGGTCGCGTGGCTCGTTTGGAATACATGAATGGATCGGTTTCGGTCCAACCCCACGGAACCGACGACTGGGTTGAAGGCTCGGTGAACCGCCCGCTCACCAACGCGGACAACGTCTGGGCCGATAAAGATTCCCGCGCCGAGTTGAACCTCGGAACCGGCTTCATGCGCATCAGTTCGGAAACCAGCCTGACTCTGACCAACGTCACCAACGATTCCGTGCAGGCACAATTGCACCAGGGTGCATTGAATGTCGATGTGCGCCATCTGTACGACGGCGAGACTTATGAGATCGACACGCCGAACCAGGCATTCACCATCACCAAGAATGGCGAATACCGTTTCGACGTCGATCCCAACGCAGACACGACTGTCGTGACCGTGCGCAAGGGCGAAGGCGAATCTACCGGCGAAGGCCAGCCGCTGCGTATTCAGGCTGGAGAGCGGGTCACATTCACCGGTGGAAAATCGCTTCAGCATCAGGTAGCCGACGCCACGAGTCCCGACAGCTTCGATCAATGGTGCAAGACGCGTGACGACCGAGACGACAATTCCGTCTCAGCGAAATATGTCGCGCCCGGCGTAGTCGGCACCCGCGACCTGGATGATTACGGGACTTGGCGCGATACTTCCGAATACGGCCACGTGTGGGTTCCCACCGCGGTTGCGCCGGGATGGGCACCTTATCACAACGGTCATTGGGCTTGGGTCGATCCCTGGGGATGGACCTGGGTTGACGATGCTCCGTGGGGATTTGCTCCATTCCACTACGGCCGCTGGGTTGCTTTCAATGGCTACTGGGGATGGGCGCCCGGACCGTACTACGTGCGTCCTTACTACGCGCCTGCGCTGGTGGCTTGGTATGGCGGTCCGCGTTGGGGCGTAGGTTTCGGATTTGGCTTTGGCGGCGGATTTGGCTGGTGCCCGCTCGGCTTCGGGGAGCCGTTCTTCCCGTGGTACCGCGCCAGCGGATTCTATTTCCGCAACGTCAACATCAGCAATACGCGGATTACCAACATCACGAACATTACCAACATCTATAACCGCAACGGCTATGGGGCTGGATACTACGGTAGAAACGGCATCGGAACGCCGCGCTATGCGAGCCGTCCCGGAGCCTTCACCGCCGTTTCCAGCAACACCTTAACGCGCGGATTGCCAGTCGCCGCGAATTCCGTCCGAGTTTCGCCGAGCGCTCTAAGGAGCGCGCCGAGCATCGGGCGGCCCAATGTTTCTCCCACGCGCGAAGCTACGCTGGGACCGAAGACCGGAGTTAGTGCTGCGCATCCGTCGCTGGCAACCACCACGCGGCCGACCGTCAGCCGCATGCAACCCACCACCAGCGCGCGGTCAACTACGCCCGCAGCACGTGGACCGGAAAACTCAGGCGCTCGCAACACGGCGGCTCCATCGCCGGCGCGCGGGTCGGAAACTCAAGCTGGCGCACGATCGATGCCACAGCCCGCGGGGCGATTCATCCCTCGTCCGCCTTCCGCGTCTGGACTCTCCGCCCGCAGCGGATCTTCAGGGTCAACGCAGGGGTCAAACCACTCTGAACCTTCGCTGATGGCGATGAACCACAACATACCGCGTCCGCCGGTAGGCAGCGTGAGGCCGGAACCATCGAGCACCGGCGCGAGATCAGGAAGCATGACGCCCTCGAACTCGTCACGGTCGGTGCCTCGTCCGCCCCAGGGCAGCATGAACCGCCCAACCATGTCCGCGCGCAACACGGCGCCCAGCATGTCCGCTGGACCGCGTTCGTTCGGCAATTCAAACTCCGGACACAGCATGCCAACCCGCGTGCCAACCAACGTGCCGCGCCCCAGCGGACGAATTCAACCGGCGCCTCGCAGCTATTCAGCCCCGAGCCGCAGCAACTACTCAGCCTCGGCGCGGTCGTACGGCGAGAGCAGCATGTACGGCGGCTCTCGCGGTTACAGCGGGTCGCCCTCTGCTGGATCGCCTTACGGCGGATCGAGCCGATCTTACAGTGGCAGCGGAGGCGGTCGCAGCTATTCGGCGCCATCGTCACGTGGCTACGGCGGAGGTTCTTACGGCGGGAGTTCCCATGGCGGATCGCCCTCCTACGGTGGAGGCGGCAGCTACCACGGCAGCTCAGGCGGAAGTTCGCACGGAGGCCGAGCCGGACGCTAAAACCAGACTCAGGCAAGCACGCCGCCCAAAAATCAGGGCGGCGTTTTCTTTTGGTTTGATCTGCAGAAGTAGGTTTCCCGTGTACCTCTGTCCTCCCTGCGGTGAAACGCCGTCGGCTCTCTAGGACTGTGTATACTAGCGACTTCCGCAGGAGAATTCCTTGAAGACTTTCATCATCGGTTTGATCCTGGGTGTGATCGCGGTCCCGCTCTGCATCTACCTGTATTTCATAACCGGCGCTGCCCCAGTGGCCACCTCTGCGCCCGCCATGCCCTTCGAGAAGACCCTGGCTCACGGTGCACTGGACGCCCGCGTCGCCAAAGAAATGCCCAAGTCCGTTCCCATCGCGGCCGACGAAACCAATTTCCTGGCAGGCGCTGAAGTCTATCGCGAAAATTGCGCCGTCTGCCACGGCGTTCCCGGAGGCACCCCCACCGCCATTGCCCGCGGAATGTTTCCCAGGCCTCCGAAGCTGCTGGAAGGCACCGGCGTGACGGACGACCCTCCCGGAGAAACTTACTGGAAAGTCACCAACGGAATTCGCCTGACCGGCATGCCCGGTTTCAGCGACTCGCTATCACAAACTCAAATGTGGCAGGTAAGCTTGCTGCTCGCACACGCCGATAAAGTTCCCGACTCGGTAAAGGCCGCGCTCTACCGCCCAGTGCCTCAGCTTCCAGGAGTGGCTCCGCCACAGCAACAAATTGCGCCTCTGACGAAGCCCTAGGAAGCGGTTTGATTCGTATCCTGAAAATGGTTCTGTTGGAAATTTTTCTGATCGAAGCGGGACTTAAGCGGCAGGCAACGGCTTGCTGCGGAACACCATATACCCGCGGCGGGTCAGCCGAACCACGCCCCGAACTTGTTCCTCAACGTAGCCCTCGTTACGGAGTTCCGCAACAGCGATACGGCACACGGAGGAATCCACTGTCTGTCGTGGCAAGGCCACGAACTCCCCGGGATCGTGCTCGTAGTGCTGAATCAGAGTCACGAAAATGTCGTTGTCGATAGTTTGCGGATGCATGTGTTTCTCTGTCTGCTATCCAGTGTGCCCTGACGCCACGAAACACGGAATGGCCCATCCGTGCCCCCCTGGGTGACCTTAGTCGAATCCGCGCCCTGTACTAACGTGGCAGGACGGCCGCAAGCATGGGAACCTGAGGCATCAATTCCTCGATGCCAGCATCGTCATGCGCGAACTGCAATGGCTTGTATGATTGGGCCTGTGGGAGGACTCTCAGACTCGATTCGTTTCCTTCGCACAAAATAATTGGTCCAGCATGTCCACCGCCGCCAAGCCGCGACCCATCCTTGATGAAGAGGTCGATCTAGCCTCAAAGCACGCTATCACTGACGATCCCGAATTCGGCCTGCTGCTCGCATGCTGTGCTGAACGATCAGCTAGCCATGCCGATCAGGTTTTGGATTTTGTCCCCGAAACAATCAATTGGGAGCGCTGGCTAAGCCTTGTCGATCACCACCGCGTAGTTCCGCAGGCCTATGGTGCTTTGGCAGGAATACGAGAGTCCCTCCCGGACAAAATCTTCCGCGCACTCCAGTCGCGCTATCGCGACAACGCGTGTAAGGCTCTCTGGTTCACCGGAGAACTGGTTCGCATCGTCAGCCATCTGGAGTCTGTAGGAATTGAAACGCTGCCTTACAAAGGGCCCGTGCTGTCGCGGGCATTGTACGGAGAAGTGACGCAGCGTCAGTTTAGCGATCTCGACATTCTGGTGCGGCCCGCGGATGTGCTCAGGGCGAGAACAGCATTACTCGAACTGGGATACAAATGCGGAATTGATCTTGGCCCTCGCCAGCAGCAGGCCTACATTCGAAACGGATACGAATATTCATTCCACGGCACTCACGGTTCGCATTTGCTGGAGTTGCAATGGCAAATTCTGCCGCACTTTTATTCCGTGGACTTCAACATGGAGAGCTTGTTTGAAAGAGCGGACAAACTTCCCGTGGGTGGCCATATCGTGCGGACGATGGCCGCGGCAGATCTCCTCCTCGTCCTTTGCGCGCATGCCGCCAAGCACCTCTGGACACAACTCTCCTGGCTATGCGACATCGCGCAGCTGGTAGCTTCCCGCGATCTTGATTGGGGTGCAATCCATGAGCATGCGCAGCGATTAGGCATGCAGCGAATCTTATTCGTGAATCTGCTTCTTGCTCAGCAATTGCTGGGCGCCGCATTGCCGCAATCGATTCGCGGAGAATTACTACGAGACCAGACGACAAGACTTCTTGCGGATGGAATCCACCCGATCATCGAAAGCAGCCAAGCCTACGACACCGAGTCGATCCCCTATTTCCGCCTGATGATGCGCCTAAGAGAACGCCGCCGGGATCAGGCACGATTCATCGCGCGACTCGCATTCACCCCGGGCCTGAGTGAATGGTCAACGTTTCAACTGCCGGAATCTCTCTCCCCGCTGTACCGCATAGTGCGCCTGTCACGGCTGGCCAGAAGACTGGCGTCGTCCAACTGAATCAGAGTCTTAGACTTTCCTCTGTGAACTCTGTGGTGAAAAGCAGTCGACTTTGCGCAAGCCTATTCCAGGCGAGCATTCCCCCGCGCCCGTGCCATTCCCGCCCGCAACCCGCGCGCGATGCTGCGCGCATAACCGGACGAATCCATAGCCGCCATCGCCGCCCTTGCAATGCCGCCCGGAGTGGCGGATTCGGAAAGAAGCGCGTCCAAAGGAATTCCGCCCTCACGCCACGCAACAATTCCATCCGCCAGGGCGTGCGCCGCGGCCGTCAACGCGATTTTGCGAGTCAACCCCAATTTTTCCGCCGCGCCCGCCAAAGTCGCCAAAGCGTGATAGCCGTGGCTGCTGGAGTAAGTCACCGTGAACGCATCGAACTTGCTCTCTGGAATTTGGAGAACCGATCCCACCTTCTCGAACAAGTTCATCACGTCGCGGCGGGCAGAGCGAGGAAAACGCCGATCGAATGTGAGGGCTGTAAGCCCATGCCCGCTGCGGCATACCGGACTGGGCATCGCACGCACCCAGCGCACCGACGGTCCTAATGTTCCACGCAATTTCGAGAGAGGAATGCCGGCCGCCAGGCTGATCGCGGTCACTGACCGATTAATTTCTCCGATTTCCTGCAACAGCCCGCGCACCGCATTCGGACGCACTGCGACCACCAGCACTCGAGCCAACTTCACTGCCCGCCGCAAATCACTTTCGATGCCAACCCCATATTCCTTTTTCAATCGCTGCAGTTTGTCCGCGTTGCGATCGTGCACCAGAATTGGTTCTTCAAATTTCGCCAGCCGCAATCCCGCCACCAACGCCGCCGTAATGCGTCCACCGCCCAAAAATACGATCAAGCGATTTCTCCGCAAGCCTGGTCTGCCGCCTCCAGCAGCGCCGCCACATCCGCCTCGGTGTGGGCGGTAGAAATAATCCAGTGCAGCCCGTTCGAGGGAGTCATGTAAATCCCGCGATCCAGCAAGGCGTGCACAAATCGCGAGTAGCGTGCCGTGTCAGCGTACGCGCAATAGTCACGATAGTCGTGAATAGCCTCGCGCTGCGTGAAATAAATCTGGAACATTGGCCCAAATCCTTGCACGATCGCCTTTACCTTGCGCCGCCGGAACACATCACGCAATCCGCCAATCGCAGCGTCTCCCACAGAGTGCAACTTGCGGTACGCCCCATCCGCCGCCAGCAAGTCGAGGCTCGCCGCAATCACTTTCATGGTCAGACGATGCCCGTTAAAGGTTCCGTAGTGCAAGACCATGTGGTCGCCCCAGCGCATGCGATCGAGAATCGCGCGCGACCCGGCCACCGCGCCCACCGGAAATCCCGCCCCCAGCGCCTTGCCAAAGGTGCTCAGATCTGGCTGAATTCCGAAATACTCCTGGCACCCACCCGGCGCGTAACGAAATCCAGTAACCACCTCATCCAGAATCAAAAGCACGCCGTACTCGAGCGTCAACTCCCGCAAGCGTTGCAGATAGCCCTCACGCGGCAGGATGCAGCCCATATTCGCCATGATCGGCTCTGTGATTACCGCGGCAAGTTCGTGCGCATGTTTTTTCATCACGCGTTCAAGAACTGCGACATCATTCCACGGAGCCAGCACCACATCGTCGAAAGTCGCAGGAGGAATTCCTTCCGAGTCAGGAATTCGAGTCGGATTCTCCGGCGTGCCTAACTGATCCGGCGGATGTCCATGCGCGTTCAAAAGAAAAGGATCGTACCAGCCGTGGTAATGCCCTTCGAACTTCAAAAACTTCCGTCGGCCGGTGTGAGCACGCGCCAAACGCAACGCAAGCATCGTGGCTTCGCTGCCGGTGTTGGCAAAGCGCACTATTTCCGCGGAAGGCACCATGCGGCGGAATCGCTCCGCTGCTTCCACTTCTGCCGAAGTCGCCGCCGCGAAATGAGACCCCTCCGCCATGGTCTCGGAAACCACCACCGCCAGTTTGGGATGAGCATGCCCATGAATAAGCGCGCCAAACGACATCATGAAATCCACATACTCATTGCCATCCACATCCCAAAGATGCGAACCGCCGCCGCGCTCTACGAAGATTGGCCCGGGAGAATAAACTACCGCCCCTCGCGAAGGCGAGTTCACCCCTTCGACCAAAGACTGCTGTGCGCGCGCAAATAATTCCCGCGAACGAACCCGGCTACGAGTTGAGCTGCCTGATTTCATTCTGTAATCTCTACGCGATCTACGTCGCCGTGCCCCCGCCATCCACTACCAGCGCCGCTCCCGTCATGAACGAAGACTCCTCACTCGCCAAAAATAAAACTGCCTTGGCAATCTCCTCCACCGTCCCAATTCTTCCCATTGGACGATTCGCGCACCCCGCCAAATAGTCTTCCCACTTCAAACCGCGCAGGCGCGCATCTTCCGGAAGCATGGGCGTATCCACATCACCAGGACAAACGCAGTTCACCCGAATGCCTTGCCGTCCGTGGTCCACGGCCATGGCCTTAGTCAGCAAGACCACGCCGCCTTTCGAAGCGCAATAAGCCACCGCCTTATCGCCACCCACGAGCCCCCATCCCGAACTGTTATTGACGATCACTCCGCTACCCCGCGCAATCATTCCGGGAAGCACAAACTTCGACATCAGGAATGTCCCTTTCAAATTGACATCCATCTGCATGTCCCACTCCTCCTCCGTGCAATCGAGAATGGTGTGTGGATAAAAAACACCCGCGTTGTTGAACAAGACATCAATCTTTCCGAACGCCCGCAGCGTGTCGTCCACTGCGCGCCGGCAATCGTCAGCCTTGCGAACGTCCGTAGAGATAAACAACGCCTTGCCGCCGCCCGCAACTATTTTCGCCACGGCTGCGCGCCCGCGCTCTTCATTGCGACCGGTGATGGCTACACTCGCCCCCTCGTTGGCGAACAGCAAAGCGGTGGCTTCGCCGATCCCAGACGTCCCACCCGTAATCACGGCAACTTTACCAAGCAATCGCATGTTCGCTCCACAACTGCGCGCCGCCTCGCGCGCTTGTCGACAGCCTCGTCACATTTTATAGTTGACAACCCATATACGAGACGAGTAACTAGGATCGCACACAACATGCAACTCCAGTTTCTCGCTCCGGCACGCGTGAAATTGGCACGTTTTAACGACAAGGCAGGTAGAACTTTATGAAACGTTGGCTGCGCATTGGCGGTATCGTGGTCGGCATTCTGTTACTGATCGTCATCGTCCTCCCTTTTCTGATCAACGTGAACAGCTTCCGCCCCAGGGTGGAATCGGAGGCCTCCGCCGCATTGGGTCGGCAAGTCAGCGTGGGAGATTTGAGTTTGTCCATCCTTTCCGGCAGCGTCGGCGCGGAGAACATCTCGATTGCTGACGATCCCGCATTCAGCAAATCGCCGTTCGTAACCGCGAAATCCTTGAAGGTCGGAGTCGAGTTGATGCCGCTGATCTTTTCCAAGCAGCTCAACGTCACCGATATCTCCCTGGAAGAGCCGCAGATCACGCTGCTTGAAAACCGCCGCCGGCAAGTGGAATTTCTCCAGTTTGGGCGCGGCTTCCTCCAAGCACGCGGCGAAACCGGATGCGTCCGCGCCGCCAAGTTTCTCGGTGGCGAAGGTCAACGTGAACCACGGAAGATTGTCGGTGGGAAAAGCAAACTCTTCCGCGAAGCCGGTGGTCTACGACAACGTCAACATTGAAGTCACGAACTTCTCTTTCACCTCGCAGTTCCCGTTCCAACTGACCGCGCAACTTCCGCAAAGCGGAGATGTGAAGATCTCCGGCAAAGCTGGCCCGATCAGCGCCGAGGACGCCGCCAAGACTCCATTTGAAACGGCGGTCAAGGTAAACAACATGAACATCGGAGCGTTAGGCGTCATCGACCCGGCTAGCGGCATCGCCGGGCTGGCGAATTTTGACGGAACGCTGAACTCCAACGGCAGCCAGGCGAAGGCCATCGGCGTATTTACCGGTACCCAGTTGAAGTTCTCGCCGAAAGGGACGCCCGGTCCGAAAACCGTGGTCGTCAAGCACACCGTAGATTTGGATCTCGACAAGCAGACGGGAACCATCACCCAGGGAGACGTCTCCATCGGCAAAGCACAAGCGCATCTGACCGGAACATTTCAGGCGCAGGGCGATACCGAAGTTCTCAACATGAAGCTCAATGCGCCCAACATGCCGGTCGACGAACTGGAGCCCATGCTGCCTTCGATGGGAATCGTGGTTCCGTCGGGATCGCAATTGAAGGGCGGCACGCTGTCGGCCGATCTCGCAATCGTGGGGCCGCTGGATAAACTCGTCATCACCGGGCCCGTTCGCTTGTCCAACACCAAGCTGGCCAACTTCGATTTGGGATCGAAACTGGGATCGCTCGCGGCTTTCGCGGGCAAATCGGTTTCCAGCCCGGATACGACAATTCAAAATGCCAGCCTGAATGCGCACGTCGCACCTGAAGCTACGAATGTCGATCAAATCAACTTGAACCTGCCAGCGATCGGCGTAATCACGGGCGCGGGGACCGTCAGCCCAGCGGGAGCGCTGGCTTTCAAGATGCTCGCCGACCTACACGGGGGGATGGTGGGCGGACTTTCAAAAGCAGTTGGAACCGGCAACGGTAAGGGCGGTATTCCCTTCGCTATTGAAGGCACCACTTCGAATCCGAAGTTCATCCCAGACATGGGCGCAATGGTCGGCGGCCTGGTCAAGGGCGAACTGGGCAACGTCGCCAAGGGACAAGTTCCCGGCGCCAAAGACCTGACCAAAGGCCTGGGCGGAGTCTTGGGAAGAAAACACTAACCACTTTCGCTATTTCTTGCTTATTTCAGCCACACCGTCAATCACCAAGATTGCTGAGCCAACCTAAGCTGTCTTCTCTGCCGGCGCAGAAATGTTTATTATCACTCGCGTTTGCGGTATAATTATATCGTAACACGATATAGTTTCTGTTTTGTCTAGGGAGTTAAGGAGGACGACAGATGGTGGCGCTAAAACTCGTGCGCTTGATCGAGAAGCACTCCGGGGAACTGATACGGGAATTGACTGAGCAGATCCAAACCTCGAAACGTACCTCTGACTTCCAAAAGATCCCTGCTGCAGAACTCGAACTGGCGGCCGCCGAGGTCTACCGACACCTCGGGGAATGGCTATCGCAAAAAACCGAAGATGATATCGAGAGCCGATTTGGGGCAATCGCCGCGCGCCGGGCAGCCGAGGGAATCGGTCTCCATCAATTCGTATGGGCCTTGATTATCAGCCGTGATCATTTGTGGCATTTCCTTCAAAGAGAGGCGTTTGCCTGCAGTGTCGTCGAACTCTATGGAGAACTCGAGTTGCACCAGGTGCTGAATCAGTTCTTCGACAGCGCCGTGTATTACGGGATCCTGGCATACGACAAAGCAAAGCAGGACAAAGCGGCACAAGGGACGGTTTGTCGCGCCGACCGTGCGGGTCGTAAAGCTGCTCTCGGAGGCAGTCTTTTGCATACCGTTCAAAGGAAGTTTCGATGAGCAATTCCAACGGTGTGAGTCTACTTCGTCTTCGTCAACTTCGGGCCATTGCAGAGAACTTATGCACGCTGGCCAAGCGGCATCGCGAAAATCACAACTACGTTGTGGCCGCCGCCCTCTACGATCGCGCCCTGCTGGTCGCGCAGGAAATCCACGATCCCGGGGATTGCAGCAACGTTTTCGCAGCCCGAATCCGGACTGCCCAGCAGGCTGTCCTGGAGATGCAGATCCCTGGAGAGGCTAGTCTTGAACAACCGCCACTGGAAAAAACGCAGCACCTTGGCCGATAGCGAGTGATCCTGCAGTCGCGAACCGTCGCGAGATCGTGCTACTGATCGCCGCGAACTTTCCACCAATCCGACTGTTCAAACTCGGCGGTCTTTTCCTCGCCGTGTTGCCCATACCATTCCTGCCATGCAGATGCATCCGCAGGCAGGCTTTCGTCGGTGATCTCATGCAACGCAAGGAAAGTCCAATTGCGCATTTGCGCGGTGGTTTGCGGATCAGCGGCTAGCTCGATGAGCTTCGGCACCATTCGCATGCGCTGTTTGCGCATGAAGTTGCCGCAATCGGAGACGTTGCAGCCTGCGCGATCACGAACCGCATTGGATGCGTCATGCGTAAAGGAATCGAAGAGTTCGCCCAGCGCCTCGTCGGTGCCAAGGTAGGCCAAGCCCTCAACTGCCCACTGCCGCACCTGCGGGTCGGCGTCATTCTTGGCATAGTTCACCAGAACGGGATAAATGCGATCGGTGCCCACGCCACGGCCCGCCAGCATTCCCAGGTGGTACACGCTGTAAGGACGATGCACGGGGTCAGCTTGCGCCTGCACGATAAGCTGGTCCGCCGCTTGCTCGGTTTTTGAGAATCCGTCCAGCGCCAGATCGAGATCGGCGTTGGCGTTGCGCACGCGCAGGTCGCTGGAGAAACGTGCGTGCCTCTCCAAGTCGTTCATCTGCGCCGTTCGCTCCAGATCGTGCCAGCCGCCAATATTCTGCTCGAACAGATCAAGCGCGCGGGGATCGTGCTGAATCGCCCGCGCCAGCAATTCTTCCGCCTGCTCCTGGTTGGGGAGCGTTTGGAGGCGCTGCGCATCGTCGTCGGTAAGCGGCGAGTACTTCACCTGCCGCAGGGAAGATTTGGCCGTCGCAGCGAACTTCGCAACCCGTTTGGGCTGTCCGTTGCCATGCGAGAAGACCCGGTAGGCGAGGAAGCCCGTCCATGCGAAAAAGATCGCCAGCCCTATCGCGATTCCAACCGGGCTGTTGCGACGAACATTTATGGACGATCCTGAAGAAAGCCGTCCGCGCTGCGGTGGCGGAGCGTTCACTCCGAAAGCACCCTGCACGGCGACGTGCGTATCGAGTTTCAGGCCGACGAACTTTTCTAATTGGGCCGCGACCCAACGCGCTTCCTGGCGGTCGCCGATGGCATCGGCAAGCACCAGCTTCTTCCCATCTTTCTTAAACAGGCAAACAGAATACGAGGCTCTCGAACTTTGTTGTTGTGGAGCCGTTGCGGCCAGAATCTGCGCAATTTCTGAGAAAGGGATCTCGCGAGCCGATCCCATCCCCAGCAGATCCCGACGGAAAACGATCTTCCCGCTGCCTACTTCCACACGAAACGATCCCAGCGCAGCCCGCAGCAATGCGTAAATCAGAAAGAGGTCAAAGAACCCGAACACTGCGGCGAAGACCCATGGGGCTTGGGAATGCCGGATGAGATAAATGACCCCCGTCCACAAAGCAGTGAAAAAAAGCAAAAGCAAAACTTGGCCCGGGTTGCGAAAAGCTGGGAAGTAGAATTCGGTGCCGCCGTTCATTCCGGTCGAGACCACAACTTTGGGGTTCGGAGGAGCCGAGACGTCGGAAGGATCGTATTCAAACGCCGGTGCTGCGCTTGCGGCCTGGCCAGAAAAAACTGTGGCCGGTGACGAGGCTGCGGTCGGCGACTGCGTCAACCGGAAAACTGGCACTTCAAAATCGTCCGAATAGTTTATGCCGGGCACGTCGGCTTGCGCGTGCAAAACCCAGAGGATCTTGTCGTCGGGCTGTTCTTCACACGATTCATAGGCATCGCTCGGCAGGCTGAAGTCCACCGGGATCGTTACATCACCCATAGGATCGCCCGTCAGCATTTCTTGCGGCACATTTTTGTCCGCTTGCCAAAGCACGCTCTCCTGGATCGAACGATTCTTGCCGCTGCCGGTGACGACTTGTCGGACACAGCTAAGACTCAAATCAATACCGTGTCTAGCGGCGGTATTGAAACGCAGATGAATGCTTCCCTTCAGCGACTGACCCGGACAAAAAGGAAGCGAAGCGAACTCAAAATAAGTTGTGCCAAAGCGCTTCCGGCGAATGCTGGCCCGCAGCGCCGCTCCCGCCAGAATCAGACCGATGGCACAGACTCCAAGAGGCAGGAAGGCTTTAGGATCGGAGTTGCGCCAGAGTGTGGGCACCGTGGAGAATGTAACGGGAAGCGCAATCGCACTCCAAAAAGCTGCCGCCACCCAAAGGGCGATGGCGATGTTACGCTTCTTGCTCTCCGCCCGGCGATCCGCCCAGTCCTTCCGCCACAACCACGGAGATTCCGGATTTGCCTGCGCGGCTGCTGCCTGCTCTTGTAATTTGCGGGTCCCGTAAATGGAGCCGTAAGCGATGCCTCCGCCAATGAGAATGAAGATCGTCGAGATCACCACTCCCACCCAGCGGTTCCCCTGGACCTGACCGGGAACGCCGGGTGCAAAACTGACCATGAAGAAGATTCCGGCAAAAACAAAAACCATGCCAAAAACAACGAGAAGAATCTCGCCGGCCCTGGATGGTCTGGTCACAGCAAAATTATAGAGTTGCGGCAAATTGAAACCGAGCAGGATAGCAACATCGCTGTTACTCCAGTCACAGGCTCAAGTTTCCCCCATCAAGTAGCGCGGACGCCCCCGTTCGCAAAGGGTGGCTCAGGAACGAGGGAGGGAGGCGGGAATTTGCCGGCCTCCATCACTACCCTATTCTGAGCGTTGGCCCACACTCGGATTCGGAGACGACCGGACGAAAAACCTGGCACAGGCGGGAAGTTCCCGAACCGTGTCACACCGATCCCGCTAAACCCCCACCGTCTACAACCAACGCTGTTCCGGTGACGAACGACGACGCGTTGCTTGCCAGATAGAGCGCGGCCTGCGCAATTTCTTCGGCTTTTCCCATTCGTCCCAGCGGACGCCGTGCCGACTCTGCAAGAAATCTGTCTTCCGGCTCCCCGAGTTGCCTGGCTTCGTCGCGAAGCATGCGTGTGTCGGTGTCTCCCGGACAAATGCAGTTCACGCGAATTTTCTGCGCACCGTGGTCCACCGCCATGGCTTTCGTCAGTAACACAACGGCTCCCTTCGAAGCACAATAGGCCGCGGCCTGCGGTCCTCCAACCAATCCCCAACCGGAAGCAGTGTTGATGATCGAACCGCCGCCCCCCTTTACCATGATCGGAATTACCAGACGCGACATCAGAAACATCGACTTCACATTCACGTCCATCACTCGGTCCCAATCCTCCTCGCTGAGTTCGAGTACGGAAGCCCGCCGAATGATTCCTGCATTGTTGAACAAAATGTCGATGCCGCCAAACTCACGCACCGCCCGCTCCGCAACTCGCGCACAATCGGAAGCGGATGTTACATCGGCGCGCTCAAAGAAAGCCCGCCCGCCGCCCTCGACAATCTCTTGCGCAACCTGCGCTCCGGCCGCCTCGTCGATGTCGCTGATCACGACGGCTGCCCCGGCGCGTGCAAACAAGAGCACAGTCGCACGCCCGATCCCCGAAGCCCCACCCGTAACCAGCGCAACCCGTCCGGTCAGAACACCGCCGGATTTTTCGTCAGCAATCTGTTCCACCTAAGCCTCAGTGTATAAAGCACTTAATTCGCTTTCGTATTCCGAATGGGTATAGACACAAACGTCTATACCCAATGTTCCACGTGGAACACTATTCACGATTCCAAACCTATCGGCTGGCTAGTCCGCCCGCGGTCTCGGCGCCGTCGGCGGTGTAGACGTGGCCGGTCATGAAGGCGGCATCATCCGAGGCGAGAAACGCAAACAGGGCGGCGATCTCTTCCGGCTTGGCGTGACGGCCCAAGGGAATTTTGCGATTCACTTCGTCCAGCATGGCCTCGGTGTATTCGGAGCGCTGCATGGGCGTCAACACATAGCCGGGTGCAACCGCGCACACTCGCACCTTGGGCGCGAGCTCGAGCGCCATGGAGCGCGTCAGTTCGATCACGCCTGCTTTGGTCGCGTTGTAGTCGGCATAGAATGGATAGCCCATCACGCCATTGGTGGAAGCCGTTTGCAGGATCACGCCGCTGCCTCGCTCCCACATGTGGCGGGCTGCGGTTTGCGCCATGTAAAACACGCCGGTGAGATTCACCGCGATGACTTTGTCCCATTCTTCCGGCGTAATTTTCAGGAAGTCGTGGCGAATGCTGATGCCGGCGTTGTTGATGAGCACATCCACGCCGCCCATGATGCGAACGGCGTCGTTGAACGCGCTTTGCACTTGGTTGAGATTGGAAACGTCGGCGTCGAGAGTTTCGGCTAGATCAGGCAACTGTTTCCGGATCTGGTCGCGGGCTTTGGCATCGCGATCGAGCACGCAGACTGCGGAACCTTCTTCCAGGAAACGAGCGGCTGTGGCTGCGCCGATGCCGCTGGCGCCTCCGGTGATGAGCACACGTTTGGTATCGAGGCCTCGCATGTTCTTAGTTCCCGATTCTCAGATTGGTTTGCCGCGAAAGAAATATACCAGTTCGATTACCAGAATGATTACTACCATGAGTTCGAGGGCGAAGGCGCGGCTCTGGTTAAACTGATCGACCATGAAGCGATAAAGTTCTTCGGCGGTTTGTACTTTCTGTGTGACCAGATCTTTGTAGTCGGGCACGCCCACTTTCAAGGCCGCAAGTTTGTAGAGGCGCGCGGAGAACATGTCGCTGAGAAACTTAATGGCGTTGTCGGCGTGCTCGGTGAGTTCATTTACGTCGAGCAGGACGGTGTGAAGTTTGGTGGCATCGCGCGCCATGCGCCAGCGTGCCAGCATGCCGGTGCCTTTATCGAGCGAGGCGTAGACGCTTTCTAATTCTTTGGTCAGCAACTCATCGTAGTGGCGGAATTCAAGCAGCTGCGAGTTGGCGTATTCGAGAAGCTGAATGGCGGTCTCGGCGCCGGCTTCGCTGTCATAGAGGAACGCTGCGTTCCAGCCGATGACGGCGAGGTCGTTGGGATAATAGGAGATTCGCGATTGCAGAATCTCGTTGCGTTCGCCGTCGGAGAGCTGGGCAGTTTCGCCGCGAACGATCTGCGCGATGCGCGCTCCTTGCGAGGCCACTAATTCCGCTACGGTGGGAGAGCCGCTGATTTCGCGCACATGGAAAATAAAATAATCCTCGCTGAGCCAGTCGGCGTAGGGCTTAACCAGGGCGGGCGTTGCGCGTTCGAGTTTCTGGCGGACGATGCGGGAAGCATGGCCGGAAAAATCAACGTCCCAGACCCAGCGGCTGCCTAAGCGAACCAGCGTGTCCCAATCGCCGGAGAAAGGTAACTCCATCACGACGCTGAGGACGCCGTAGTCGTAATACTTGATCTGTCCTTCGAGGCGCTCGCCGCTTTCGAGGACCAATGGCTCGATGGGTTCGACAACCGGCGGACGTTGGTACCGCACATAGCCCGGAGTCGGATGTTTGAGCACGGGTTGCTGCAAAGTGCGGGCGCCGAAGATTTCGCGAAGTTGGTCGAGGCGAATTTCTTCGCAAACGTCGAATTGAATGAGGACGAGGACCGAGCCTTGAACGGAGGTGTCGGATGGCGGCACGATCACATCGTGACCCGACGTATCGGTCATGGTGCGTGCGGGTTCGGCATCGCGAGGCATGTGTTTGGCTATTCTCCCAGAATCTTGCGGGGATGGCGAGATGGATGGCGAATCGGTTTTGATATCAAGGGTTTAGGGTCGTGAGTCCTGCGGGCAGCTCTTCCAGGCCGCTACTTCTCCGAATGCATTGCCATTTGAATCACCTCGGCCAGGTGGAGGGTTTGGCGAGTCGTACACTGCGTGATTTGTTCTCGGCAGCTAAATCCGTTGGCGATGATCAAGTGGTCGGGCGCTGCGTTTCGCACTGCGGGCAGGAGTTCCAGTTCGCCGATGGCTACGGAGATTTTGTATTTATCTTTTTCGAAGCCGAACGATCCGGCCATGCCGCAGCAGCCCGGGGCTGGCGCATGGAAATCGATTTCCATTTTTCGCAATACGCTTTCTTCGGCGGTCATCTTCATTATGGATTTGTGATGGCAATGACCGTGGACCAGAGCTTTGCGCGCCATCTTCGGTAGTTGAAAATGTCTTGCTTTGGATTCCAGGAACTCGCTCAGCAAGAAAGTTTGTTGTGACAGGCGGCGGGCGCGATCGTCTTTGGGGAACAGGTTCGAGAGTTCGTCGCGAAAGACTGCGGCACAACTTGGTTCGAGGACTACTACAGGGATGCCGGCGTCGATTTCCGATTTCAGCGACGTCAGGATACTGAGCAGTAGCTTCTTGGCGCGATCTAACATGCCCCAGTCATAGAGGGGACGGCCGCAGCAAAGCCCAGCCTTCGGCAACACGATGCGGAATCCGGCAGATTCCAATACTTCCACAGCAGCCCGGGCGGTATTCGGAAGAAAATAATTGTTAAATGTGTCGGGCCAGAGCAGGACCGGCGCGCCGCTCGGATTTTTCAGTTGACGACGTGTGAACCAATCGCGAAATGTCTGAGTTGCGAACGCGGGAATGCTGCGCTCATGAGGAATGTCCGCGGCAAACTTGGCGATGTCACGCAGGATCGGCAGTTGCGTGGCCAGGTTCGCCAGCCCCGGAGCTATCGACGCCAGCCGCGCCCAGCGGTCGATGTGGCCGAAGGCGTAGGCGCCGCTTGGCTTGCGATGGCTAGCGTAGTAGTGAGAAAGAAATTCCGCTTTGTAGGTGGCAACATCCACGCCAACCGGGCAATCGCTCTTGCAGCCTTTGCAAGCCAGGCAAAGATCGAGCGAGTCTTTTACGTGTTCATTTTTCCAGCCATCTTTAATCACGCCTTGCTGCGTCATCTCCCAAAGGAGGTGAGCGCGGCCGCGGGTGGAATGTTCTTCATCGCGAGTGACACGGAAGCTGGGGCACATGACGCCGCCGTCGTCGCGGCGGCATTTCCCGACTCCGACGCAGCGTAAAGTGGCGTGGGCGAGGCTGCCATGGTCTTCGGGAAATTGGAAATGTGTTTCCGGCTCCCAGGGTTTGTAGTCGGCGCCGAGTCGAAGATTCTCATCCAGCTTGTAAGGCTCGACGACTTTGCCGGGATTCATTTTCCATTCGGGATCCCAGAGCGCTTTGAATTCCCGGAAAGCCTGAACCAGTTCAGGGCCGAACATTTTGGGCAGCAGTTCAGCGCGGGATTGGCCGTCGCCGTGTTCCCCGGAAAGCGATCCACCGTAGCTGACGACAAGGTCGGCAGCCTCTTCCGCGAATTTTCGATAGTTGGCGATGCCTGGCTTCGATTGCAGGTCGAAATTCAACCGCATGTGAACGCAGGCGTGGCCGAAGTGTCCATAGAGAGCGCTGCGATATCCGTAGCCTTGCATCAGCTTGCGCAGGGCGCGCAAGTAGTTTCCCAACCGGTCAGGAGTGACCGCAGAGTCCTCCCAGCCTTCCCATCCGAGCGGTTCGCCGGGCACGTGAGAAGTCGTGCCCAGCGCTGATTCGCGCACTTCCCACACTCGCTTGATTTGTTGCCGGTCGGTGAACAAACGCATCTGCGGAGGACTCGATCCGCGGTTGAGGGAGGCCATGAGCGCTCGCGCCTGTGCTTCCGCTTCGGCAGCGGTCTGGGCGCCGAACTCGGCGAACAACCATCCGCCACCGGGTGGAAGTAACGCCAGCCCTTCCGGATTGAGATTTTTGCGGTGAGTAAATTCGACGAGCAGATCGTCGACCCCTTCAAGTCCGATCGGTCCGTGAGCCATGACTTCGGGGACACGGTCGGCGCATTGAAAAATGTCCGGATAAGCGATCAGCAGGAGCACGCGTTGCGGCGGGCTTTCCACGAGTTGGCATGAGGCTTCGAGAACGGTGACGCAGGTGCCTTCCGATCCGACCAGGGCGCGGGCGATGTGGAATCCGTTTTCGGGCAAGAGGTAATTCAGGTTGTATCCCGAGACGCGGCGCGGAATATCAGGATAGCGTTCACGGATCAGGCCAGCGTATTGGTCACGCAAAGTTTTCAGGCCGCGGTAAATCTCGGCGCGACGCCCGCCTTCTCCGATTATGTTTTCGAGTTCGGCATCGCTGGTCTGGCCGACTTTCATGCGCAACCCGTCGTAGGTCAGGATCTCGAGTTCGGCAATGTTGTCGTCGGTTTTTCCAGCCATTACGGAGTGAACGCCGCAGGAGTTGTTGCCGATCATCCCACCTAAAGTGCAGCGATCGTGGGTGGCGGGATCGGGGCCGAAAGTCAGCTGGTGTTTTTCGGCCGCGTTGCGCAGGCGATCAAGGACTACGCCGGGTTGCACGCGAGCGATCCTCCGCACCGGATCGACTTCGAGGATGTTCGACATGTACTTGGTGAAATCGAGAATGACGGCGACATTGCAGCATTGGCCGGCCAGAGATGTGCCTCCGCCGCGGCACAGAATCGAAGCTCCGTACTCGCGGGCGAGGGAGATCGTGGCGATTACATCGTCAATGTCGCGAGGAAGAACGATTCCGATCGGAACCTGGCGGTAGTTGGAGCCGTCAGTGGCGTAAAGAGCACGGCTGCCGGCATCGAAGCGTACTTCGCCGCGGACATTTCGGCCGAGCGCTTCGGCAAGCGCGGTGGTGTCTACTGCCACGGATTTTGCGGCGCGGGCGAGTTCGGCGAAGTTGTCGGGCATTGCGGAGGTAATGGCGGAGTATATCGCATGCTGACGCAGGTGGATTTGTCCCCGCAGCTTCATGAGCAAGCCGAGTTTTGAAATCCTCAGGCGGAACTTCGTTGAATTGGTTACTTTGGTTTCGACTCGTAATCAGCAAGAGCCAAGGAAGTCTCCTGCCCGACGTACAATTTAGGACGTAACGCATATGAGCTTGTCGGCGAAATCATCTGAGGCAGCGCGGCGAAGCACTCGGATACGAGCGCAAATTCCTTTTCGGCTGGTCAGTGTGGATCCGGCGATTAGCCTGGACGAGCATTGCCATACTCTGGTGGTCAACACCGAGGGCTGCGGAGTTCGGCTAACCCGTCCGTTGGAGCCAGGGTTGCAGGTTTTGCTTAGCGAACTCCCGGGTGGAGGGAGCGCGGGTGGACGCGTCGCAAACTGCGTCCCCTTAGGGACAGGAAGCAGTTTCTGGCTGATAGGACTGGCACTCGAAGAGCCGGGGAACATCTGGTGTATCCAGCCGGCGCCGGCCGACTGGGGAGAAACGAAAGCCACGGCCGCAGCGGTAGCTCCGCCCAAGAAAGAAAATGAGTGGCCTTACTCGGTGTTCTCGATCAAGGGCGAGGCCCATCCAGGCAGGAAGTAGGCGGGCGAAGATTTCTCTGCCCGCCCCAAATCTGATCGAAATCAAGTTCTCCGGTTCCCAGGGCGAAGCGCCGGGTCTACGCGTGCTTGCCGCTATTTCTTTTCGGCTGCTTTCTTTTGGGCGGCCAGCGTCCAAGGCGGAACGATGCCGTTGGCGCGGGCGTAAGCGATCGACTGGCCAAGATGTTCATGTGCATCGCTCACGAGGATGTAGATGACGTCCCCGGCGTTGGCCTGCGGACCCAGCTTGGGAATTGGTTTCGCGAAATCAGCGTTGGTCATCGCATTGATGGTTGCCTTGGTAAACTCCCACGACTTGTTCAATTCTTCCACGATGCGGGCGCGATCCGTTGTGGATTTCTCGTAGGTCTTGGCATCGAATCCTGCAGGGGGCACGGCGCCCCCGAGGGCCAAGATGCTGTAACGCTCCCCAGCTACGTGAAGGAAGACTTCCGCGAAAGAACGCGAATCGGGTGAAGGACGCCAAGTCATTTTGTCTGCGGGCACGGCGTTCGCCAGAGCTACAAATTTTTGTTGCATGCCTTCCAGATCAAGAAGGGATTGGGGCTTCATATCATAGCTGGGGGGAGTGGTGTCAGCCGGCGCTGCAGATTGCATGTTCTGTGCAAATGCGCCCAGGGTTCCAACAGTCAAACTCAGCCACAGAAATGTTGCCAAAAGAATTGATTTTTTCATGTTCCAATCTCCTCGATCATCCACGCTAGTTTTTGCCACTGGGCTGCTTAGACGTTGGTGTTTGGGAAAAAGCTCTGGCGTTCGCAGATTTATTTGCAAATCAGTGGGGATTTGTAAAAAGTACCAGAGAGTTTGAAAGGTCGGCTACGACTTACCGGTCCGCCAGGCTTCCGTAGTAGCGATTGTCATAGAAGGTGGTGGAGTTCTGCACGAATTCGAGGATGCGGTGCATCCGGCCTTTGTCTTCGCGGTTCAATTCCTTAAACTGTATGGCCAACCCGGATCCGGGATGGATTCTTGCAACTGTGCCCTCAGCGCTTAGCTGGCCGTCGTCGATCGAGAAAACCAGCTTCAGCGTGCTTCCGGAAGCGAAGATGGCGCTGGTCTCTACATAACACCCGCCCAGACTGATGTCGATCAGATTGCCGACGGCGGGGGCATCCCCATTGTCCGGTTGCAATTCGATCGCGATGCGACACTTCATGCGGGAATAGACGCGCCGATTTTTCCGCGAAGGCTGTTGCTGCTTCTCCTGATACATGCGGCGGTCGGCCTCAGCCAGGAGTTCTTCCGCATCTTTGCCGTCCTCGGGATACATGGCCTGGCCGACGCTCAGGGAGAGAATCTCTTCGGCGCAGACTTCGATGCCAGCTTGCTTGGCGAGTTCCCGTAGTTGATAAGCTTTCTTGGCGGCAGCATCGGCGAGCAGGCCGGGAGCGATGACTACAAACTCGTCGCCGCCCATGCGAGCCACGTAGTCGTACTCGCGGCAGGAATCTTTCAACGCTTGCGCGAACAGGCGCAGAACACGGTTGCCTTCCAGATGGCCGAAGCGGTCGTTGATCTGCTTGAAGCCATCCATGTCACCGACCATGACGGTGAGCGCGGAGTTGTCCCGCTTGCAACGAGCCAGTTCGCGATCAAGTTGCAGAAACAGCGAGCGGGCGTTGGGCAGGCCGGTAAGGTAGTCGGTGGTGGCGGAACTTTCGGCTTGCTGATATTTCAATGCGTTCTCAATCGCCAGCGCCATCTTGGAGCTGATCGCCAGCAGGATACGCAGATGATCGGAGGTGAAAGAATCGCGCTCGCTTCGATACAGCGCGAGGACGCCGACCACGCCGGCCAGTCCTTCGAGCGGAATCGCCAGCGCGGAGCGCAGTGTGCTGAACTTGGTGGCATCGTTCAAGTATCCTGGCTCGACGGATGGATTACCGTTGATAATCGGCTTCTTGTTGTGAGCAACCCATCCCGAGAGTCCTTGCCCTACGGGAATTCGCAATGAAGAGAACAGGCGGAAGTTGTCGCCATTCACGTATTCGGGAATCAGCTCGTCGTTGCGACGGACGTAAATCGCGATGGCGTCGTATGGAACCAGCGAGCGTAGCTTCACGGAGAAAACGGAAAGCGTTTCGCTCAAGCTGAGGGAAGCGCCCAAGTCCTGACTGAGTTCGAAAAGGGTTTGCGCTTCCTGTCGCGCGGCTGCAATGGACGACAGGAACGTCGCTTCATGGCCGGTGCCTTCGTTGCCGGAAGCATGTTCGAATCCTGCGGCGGGCGCGAGTCCGCGCTCAACTTTGACTTCGGTGGAAAGTTGCGAGCTGGCTTTTTGGCCAAACTTTGCCATCGCCATCTTTTCCAGGCTTACGTAACGCTTCTTGAGAATGTCGACGACTTTGGGATCGAACGATTTGCCAGACTCTCCGGCCAGGCGCTGCATGACTTCCTCGAGGGGAAGAGCGCGGCGATACTGGCGATCGGAAGCCAGGGCGTCGAGGTAGTCTACGGCGGAGAGGACACGAGCGCCGATGGGAATCTCTTTGCCCTTCAGCCCCAGAGGGTAGCCCGAACCGTCCCATTTTTCGTGGTGGGCGCGCACGATGGGAACCACCGGGTAAGGGAAGCGGACTCGTTCCAGGATTTCCGCACCCACAACGGGGTGGATCTTCATCTTCTCGAATTCTTCGAGGGTGAGTCGTCCGGGCTTCGAGATGATGTGCTCGGGCACGGCCAGCTTGCCGATATCATGCAGCAGGGCAGCGGCGTGCAGGGCCTGCATCTCGTCTCCGGTAACGCCCAGTTCTTTGGCGACTTCAACGGCGTACACGCGCACGCGCTGCAAATGATCGTGCGTGGTGTGGTCCTTGGCTTCGATGGCGAGTGCGAGAGCCTCGATGGTGCGAAGATGCAGGTTCGCCATCTCCTCGACGTGCCGCTTCTCGTCTTCCAGTTTTCCCAGATACAAGCGGTAGGAGCGGTAGATCACGTAGATCGCGGGAACCAGAAGCAGCGAGGTTTCCCAGTAGAAGTTCTCGTTAAACCAGCCAATCACTCCGGCGATTCCCGCGCCCACAAGGTAATAGGGGAACGACCAGAAATAACAATCCACCAGAAGTTTCTTCAACCGTCTGCCTTCGCTTAAGGAGATGACGGTCGCAATGGAACCGGTGTTGGCAACGAAGTACGTGCAAGCCGCCACACACAGCAATAGTGGACGGTTATCCAGCAACTGATGCGCCAGCGGGTGGTGATAAATCCCGTAGGCCAAAGCGGTAGAAAATGCACCTGCGCACAGGTTGAACGTGACCTGAATGGCATTGGGCCGATCCGGGTAAAGCACCTGCACCAGGATCGAGATGCTTCCCAGGATTAGAGTTTCTGAAAAGCTGAGTTCGAGAACTCCCACCAGGACGAAAAGGAAGTTCACGGACATCGCGCCCGTAATTCCGGGCAGGTTGACCTTCATGCGTGAGGCCAGGATCGCGATTCCGAGGTAGCAGATGAACTCAGCGATGTTTTTGCTGCTCTGGTGGACGACTCCGTAAACGAGCACACTCGTGCCCACGGTTATCACCAGGCCAATAAACGTCTTGGCGCTGAGTGGCAGTTCTCTCCACGACTGTGACTGGCCAGTCATTCAGGTCCTGTGATCTCCGGGGGAGCACAGCAGATTCGATGACTAGAAATATCATCTAATATGTTTAGGGACAATGATTTACGGGCTTTTTCGTAAACTTCGGTAACCTGAAGTGGATGACTGGTCGGCGTATTGGTGGAAAGCGTTGAAAGCGTGCGGGAACTGTCACAAAACTATCCGGCGGGGGCGTTACTGAGTTTTGAAAGCTTACGTAATAGCGATCGAACCCGTGGACTACGAAGCGCAGGAAGGTTACTGTAACAAGCCATCAACCAGCACGATGTCGGCGTCTGCTTCGCCGACCGCCGCCATCGCACGCTGGGCCTATATTTTCGGCAGGCTCGCTTGCCCATTCGCGCTGTCGATGCGGGAGGATTCAAACAAAACGGGCAACTTCCCTCGTCGGACACCGGCGACGTGCGGCGGCCGTCTATAATATGGGCAACGTGGGCCCGTAGCTCAACGGTTAGAGCAGCAGACTCATAATCTGTTGGTTGTAGGTTCGAGTCCTACCGGGCCCACCACAAGAAGTCTCTCTACCACCTCCGCCGCTTCGAACAGGAATTCCAACTCAATCGCGATCAGTAGGTTGCTCGGAACCCATGCACCAGATCGTTGATGGGTTGGCAGGATCCCACAACCGTGCGATGGTCATTGATCCCCGCGCCAGCGGTGCTCATGCTGTTGGGGCAATTGAAGCCATAGTATTTGCCGTCGTGGAGAAGCGCACCGTGTTCGTGGAAAGAGCCTTCGAACCACTGATAAACCACGTCGCCCGTGCTGCTGATGTCCATGGCGTAGGATTCGGCTGCGTGCGGAACATTGATCGTTTTGTAGGTTTTGCCGTTGTAGAGGGAGGATTCGACTGCACCGGTGCTGTCGAGCCAACTCAGCACGATATCGCCCTTCTTGTTGATGCCATTCGCAATCGTGGCCGACGAGCCGGGAACGTTTAGAGTCTTGTACGATTTACCCTTCAGAAGAAATCCTTGCGCGGAACCGGTGGTGGTGGTGTAAGCGCCGACGATTGCTCCGTTATCGTTGATGCCGTTGGCTTGCGCGCCGAGCGATCCTTTGGGGCCGGAAATATCGGTGAACTTGCCGTTCCGATAAACAAATCCTTTCGAACGGCCTGCGGCGGTTGTGTAATAACCCACGATGGCACCAAGGGAATTGATGTGCACGCACACGGTATTGTTTCCCTTGGGGTGATCGATGCGGGTAAGTTTCTTACCGTCCAGCATGAAACCATGCATGTCTGCGGGCTGGTCCTGATACTGGCCGACCATCACGCCGGAGTTGTTAATGCCTCCGACGCCGGTGGTCAGCTTTCCCACCTTGACTGCGGTGAATTTGAAGGTCAGAGTCGGCGCGTTGGCCGCAATGGCCGACATGATCATTGTTAGAACCAGTCCTGATACCAGCAGAAACGATTTGCAGGTCTTCATTGTGTTTCTCTCCTTGGGTAAGTGCTCTGCTCCGATTGCTTCGCCCGACGACACTGCTCGAACTCAAGGTCGGCCGGTCTTCAGGCGAATCGCCGGGCAGTCGTGTGTGGCCGGGTCATCCCAGTCCCGCGAAAACAGCCGCCATTCTACACTCATTTCGGCGCTTCGCCACGTTGGGCGCGACTTTCGTCGATCTATGGTCCGGCGAGTGCCATCGCCGCGGGAGGCGTTGTGAGATAATTTTCTCGACAGCTACCTGAGGAAACTATGCCTGAGCACAAGGTTCTCTGCTCCAAGTTGCACCAGGAACTCCCCGGCCTCGACGAGCCGCCCTTCGACACGGAGTTGGGCAAGAAGATCTACGACAACATTTCGCAGGAAGCGTGGCGCCAGTGGACCGAGTTTTGCAAGATGTTGCTCAATGAGTACCGCTTGAACCCTGCGCGCAAGGAAGATCAGGAAGCGATCGTGAAACAGATGGAGCAGTTCTTCTTCGGTGAAGGGGCCGCATTGCCCGCGCAATACGTGGCGCCACTCAAGAAGTAGCCGGATTCGCAGCCTTCCTCTTAACTGAATAATCCCGTAGTTACCTTTTGGTGTACGCGTTTACCGGATTGTCATCTGCCGTTCATCACCCTGTAACACTAGTGCACTAGAAATAGTGCATGGATCCGCCCGTCTACGACACGCTGATCCTTTCCGATGTGCACCTGGGCTCGGACTGCAGCCGCGCCCGTGAGGCCACCCGCGTGCTGAAGGAAAATCGATTTCGCCGGCTGATTCTCCTCGGCGACATTTTCGCCGACCTCAACTTCGGCCGCCTGAAAAAAGAGCACTGGAAATTTCTCGGCTATCATTCGCAAGCTCTCCAATCCCAAACGCGATGTCGAAGTGGTCTGGGTCGAAGGCAACCACGACCAGGGCCTGACGGACATCATGTCCCATCTGGTCGGAGTACGGGTTTACCAGGAATATGCCTGGGAATATGCGGGGTCTGCGCCATCTCGCCATTCATGGGCATCAGTTCGACCGCTTCGTCGCCAACAACGTGCGGCTCAACTATCTGGGAACGCTGCTCTATCTGCAACTGCAGAAGCTCGATCTCGAAAGGCAAGCCGGTGGCCCGGTTCCTCGACCGCCTTAACACGCGCTGGCTGCGCATGTCAGAGAAAGTAGCGTCAGGGGCGCTGTTTCATGCGCGCTTACACAAAGCAGACCGCATTTTCTGCGGGCACACCCATGCCGCCATGACTAGGGAGCGCGATGGCCTTGGTTATTACAACTCGGGCGGTTGGGTCGACGCGCATCCTACCTACATCACCATCGACGAAGGCGGAGTGCGCATTCATGAATATCAGGAGCGGCCGGCGATCGCGAGGCCGGCGAAGAACCAGACGAAACCGGTTCAGCAATGCATGAATTCGCCGACGAATCGGAAATGCTGAAGAGGCTGAAGTTGAAAACATTGGCAACTGAGGACGGCTACAGAAATTTGCCGGGACGGGAGAACTCTTGCGCAAACTGACCATCGTTTTCCACCACGCCGGCGGAGGACATCGCAGCGCAGCAACCGCTCTAAAAGACTCTCTCGCCGAGCAAGAACATCCGTGGGAAATCACTCTTCTGAACATTCAGGATCTGCTCGATCCGCTCGACCTCATTCGCCGCGCCACCGGCCTGCGCATTCAGGACACCTATAACCTCATCCTGCGCAAAGGCTGGACGCGCTTCACGCCGCAACTGCTGGTGGTTCTGCAAGCGACGATCCGCTCTTTCATGCGCCGGTCGTGAAGACGCTGCGAGCTTACTGGGCGCAACATCCGGCGGACGTGGTGCTCTCCGTGATCCCGCACTTCAATCGCGATCGCCGAGAGCCTTCAGCGGGAATGGCGACTGAACATCCCCTTTGTCACGCTGATCACGGATCTGGCCGATTATCCGCCACACTTCTGGATCGAGCCGGAATCGGAATACATCATCGTCGGCACGGAACGCGCTAAACAGCAAGCCTTGGATATGGGGCATTCCCGCCGACCACATCTTCGAGACATCAGGAATGATCCTGAAGCCGAAGTTCTACCAGAAGACTGACCGTCGACCGCGTCGCTGAAAGCGCAAGCGGCTCGGCCTTGAACCCGATTGCCCAACTGGCATTGTCCTGTTCGGAGGCCACGGCTCACAAGTGATGGTTGACATCACCAGGAAACTCGATCGAGAGCGACAGCGGCGTGCAGCTGATCCTGCTTTGCGGGCACAACCAAAAGCTCGCCGACTGAACTCAAGAGCCTGCAAACCAGAAAACCAATCCTGGTGCAAGGATTCGCCGAGAATGTCGAATACTACATGGCGCTTGGCCGATTTCTTCATTGGGAAGCCGGGCCCCGGCTCGATCAGCGAAGCACTGCAGTTCCACTTGCCCGTCATCGTGGAATGCAATTCCAAAACGCTGCCGCAAGAGCGCTACAACGCGGAATGGGTGGCCGAGAAGAGGTTTGGAATCGTCGTGCCGAGCTTCCGCGAGATCGCTCCCGCAGTGCAACGCCTGCTCCAGAGCCCGACTTTCGACGAATTCCGTCTGAATGCCAGCGCGTATTCCAATCGCGCGCTGTTTGAAGTGCCCATCATCCTGGAAAAATGCTACGAGGACTCGCAACCTCCAAAGTTCCCCCATTCAAATGCGAACTCCGCCTCCGAAAAGCTGATGCCGGCTACGCAGCACTCCTAGGTCAAGAATTTCGCTACTTGCCTTCTTCTAAAAATGAATCACGATCCCTGTTGAAATTCGGACGTTGTTCTGCGTGTTGCTGAAAAAGCGGGTTTGCAGAAAATCTCCTTGCACGCGCCAACTGATCAGTGGGATCAAGTGATAATCCACACCGCCGCCCAACGCATACGCAAATGATGTATCAGAAGCAGAAACCAGGCTTGCACTCTCATTGATGTGGGAAGCGCCGAACATAGCTTCGGCGAAGGGCCTGATTTTACCCACGGAAATCGATACTCGCGGACCAAATAAGAAATTGTGAATGCTCGTTGAAGTGTTCACTCCTGAACAGGTGCCGCCAATCACCGTCGTGCATGCGCCATTTGGACTGAGAGGACCCGAGCCATAGTGTCCGCTGAAGTCGCCGACGATGCCGATGAACGGAAATACTTTGCCTTCGATCGAGCCATTCCAGCCATTCAAATTCGCGCGGCCGTTCGAGCCTTGATCTGCGCTCAAGTACGAATATCCAATGAAAGCATTCCCGCTGGTCGGGACTTGGCCAAGCGCCGCAGTTGCCAGTAATAAGAACGTGCAAACAGCCACTATGATTTTATTCACAGAAACATCCTCCTTAGTCAAGCCATTATGAATTGGTCCGATCAACGTTGGATGCATTTCTTGCCAAGAGGGGATGCCGGAAAATCACCGCTCTTGTGAGCGGAAGGAGACTCAAACATTTAACTGGATATTCACAGTCGTGCACCCGCGCAGACACCTCTAATCACTATCATTTGTTTCTCACTGACAACTGAGGAGTCAAAGGTGAAGTTACATTTGGAAACTGAAACCGTTGGCAAAGTTGTCGTGTTGTCCTGCCGCGGACGCTTTACCTATCGCGACGAAGCCACGGCGTTTTCCGGAAAGATGGCCGAACTTCTACCCAGCGTGCGCCAGGTCGTCGTCGAGCTCAGTGGATTGGAGGCACTCGACAGCGCCGGCCTCGGCGAGTTGGTCGTCGTGCATATGTGGGCGAAGGCGAGCGGTTGCTCGATGAAGCTGGCGGGAGCCGATGCTCGCATTCGACAGTTGTTCGAGCTGACAAATCTGGTGTCGGTTTTCGATATTCATCCCACGCTGGACGATGCTTTGCTCTCATTCCAATGTCCCATGGGAAAAGCCAAAGCGGCAGATCATGCCGCCTAGGCCTGTCGAGAATTGGGAACCGCGATCGCGGCGCTGTAATTTCCCCGCAGCGAGTACCAGCGGATGCGCAATATTTCTCCGAACATGCGGATGCCGTCGCGCAACGGATTAATGCGAGTCCCCTCGCGATGCGACCAGGCCACCGGAACCTCGCTGACGCTGAACCCGAACTTCTTAGCCAGGTATAGGATTTCGGGATCAAATCCCCAGCGTTCGATTCTCTGCATCGGGAAAATTGCTTGCGCGCTGCGCCGCGTGAAAGCCTTGAAGCCGCATTGTGTGTCTTTGAACTGCAAGTTCAAAATCAGGCGCAACGCCAGATTGAAAATCCTGCCAAACAGCTGGCGATAAAGTGGTTGTTTTTTTGTCTGCAAAGCCGAATCGAGCCAGCGCGAACCAATCGCGACGTCCGCGCCATTACTAATTGAAGCGAACAACTTGTCCGCTTCTTCAATTGGCGACGAGAGATCGGCATCGCTGAATAGTAAGACGTCGCCACGAGCATGCAGCATCCCATTGCGCACGCTATATCCTTTGCCGCGGTTCCCGGGGTTTTCCAGCAGCAGCAGGCCGGAATGTTTGCGTGCGTACTCGCGAACTAATTCCGCCGTGCCATCTGTGGAACCGTCATTCACCACGACAACTTCGGCATTGCCACTGCGCCTCGCCGCGTAGGCGAGAATCTTGTCCAGCGTGGCCCCAATGCGCGCGCTCTCGTTATAGGCCGGGAGAATGATGCTGTACGTGAACGGTTCCAAGTCAGAACTCTGGGATAGCTTTGAGCCGTCAGCACTCAGCTTTCAGCTTCTGTTATGAGATGCAATATGCTGCGTTATGACAACCTGCTAAACCGAGAGCAGCGAAGCATACCTGCCAGACCACGATTCCCAACGCGACCGGACATTTCCTCGCTTCTCTCGCGATGGCAATGCTTAGTTTTTGAGATGGCCTCTAGTGTCAAGGATAGAGGTTCCTGAGTCAAACGTTAATGGAAGCCGACGGCTGAGAACGAGCAGCTTGGTTTACGCGACCCGCCGTTGTCGCTCGATCATGGAGAGGAATTCAGCCACAAGTTCCTCGTCCCATAGCCCAGAGACCGCTTCCTGACGCATGGTGAGAGCGGCCTGATCGTGGCCGAGCGCAGGCTTGTAGGGACGCGCCGTACGCAGCGCATCGTAAACATCGACCACCTGCAACACTCTCGCGAGGAGGGGTATGTTTGCCTTCGGCAATCCATCGGGATAGCCGCTGCCGTCCGAATGTTCGTGATGATTGCGGATAATAGGCAGCACCAGACGCAACGACTTCAGCGGACGGCAAATATTTTCCCCGGTGATGGGATGCTGCTTCATCACCAACCACTCTTCGTCGGTGAGGTTCGTGCCTTTCTTTAAAATCTCATCCGGCACTGCGATCTTTCCCAGGTCGTGCAAGTATCCGCCGCGCCGCAGAGCCACGATCGATTCGTCCCCCAGCCCGAGATACCGCCCCAGGCTGCTGGCATTTTCTGCCAAGCGCTCGCAATGGCCCTCGGTATAAGGATCGCGGCTCTCCACACTCAGACCGAGCGTGCACAGCACCGACTCGGCGGTTTCCAATTCGTCGGTGAACTCTTTGAGTTTGAGCAGCGATTTGACCCGGGCAAATAGTTCTTCGGAGAAAATAGGCTTGTTGAGAAAATCGTCTGCGCCAGCTTCGATGCCTCGTAGTTTGTCCTCGCGATCACTGAGGCCGGTAATCAGAACGAAGGGAATCAGCCGCGTGGCAGGATCTTCTTTCAGTTCGCGGCACAACTCGTAGCCCGACTTGCCGGGCATGATCACATCGGAAAGAATCAGGTCGGGCAGCTCGCGGCGAATTTCTGCTTCGGCTTGCGCCGCGTCCGGAACGGCTACTACGTCATAGCCGCGAGTGGCGAGCAGTTCGCGCATGAGCGCCATGGTCTGCGGATTATCATCCACCACCAGCACCCGCTGACCACGCCGCCCGGAGGAAGGCTCTCCCATCTCTCGGTAAGACGGAGTTACAGGGGAAGTAGTTGTCCGAAATTTATACCGAGCTTCCATAACTACAGCTCGAGAACCACCGTTCTATTGTATCGGATTTGCCGCCAGAAGATGCCAGATGGATTCGCCCTACTCAATCGAATGGAGCTAAAGATCGCAACCGCAGTGTTGCTAAACTCTGTCGTCCAAAGGTTTGCGCCGTCGAACGCGATGCGGAAGTGCCGAGCTCGGCCATCCCCTACCTCAGCGCCATCACCGACTCGCCGCTTGATTAAGCTGACTCGCCGGGTACACAGATGAAAGGGTAGCCAAAGTTCCCGCTTCGGAACCACGGGTTGTTCATTCTGGAATGTGTGGGCGTAAGTCTTTCTGTCTTAGGGATTTTGGTGTAGCGCTACCGCTAACCTTTGATCACCCAAGCCGCAAGCCGCCGGGCTCACTTTCTTCGATCCAAACTGGTTTAACGCTGGTGTTTATCCTTTATGTGTTCTGCCTTGACAAAACGCACATACCTGTTACATTGCGGCCAGTATCTTTGCCCGAACGCATTCTTGACAGGTGCCCACGTATGAAGAATGTTTATGAAGTTTTGCGGCAGAAGGAATTGGAACTGGCCCGCTTGGAAAAAGAAGTCGAAGCTTTGCGCGTAGCTGCTCCGTTGTTGTCGGACGACAAGGAGGCGCTCGGCGAGGCCACCAGCAACAAACCAACTTTGGCCACCAGCAGTTCAACCCAGCAGCCGATACGTATTCCGCAAGCGGCGGTGAACGCCAGCCCGCAACCGGCACGCGCCGCGGGATGGGAAGATACGGCCAAGCGCTGGCCTTAATGCGGCGCGTGCGAAGAACCTGCAAGCCCGTTCGCGAACCTTGGCACGGGCCGGCGGATTATTTCGAGATACGAATTTTTACGACTCCACCGGTAACATCGAAAAAGACACTGATCTCCGCGTATCGGTGAATCCGTGGTTGCTCTATCTCAGAGGAAATCCACCGCGGCTGCGATGCTATACTCCACCCAATAACTCTGGCCAATCATCGTCTTGATTGCGTCTCTCCATCGAGGCGACGCTGAGGATGTGCGCGTGCAAGTAGAGGTTCATCCATGAGTGCCGGTGTAGCGCAGGCTCCAGTTCGTCCGGTCAAGAACTCGCGGCGTTTCCCCCGCTTTCCCTTGTCAGTTCCGACGGACGTTACGGTGCTGCGTTCGGGTATTCCTTGCACCATTCCCGGACGGTCGATCACGATTGGCGAGCGTGGTTTGGGCGTGGTCTTGGCTGGAGAAGTTCAGCCGGGTGACCCTGTCGGGCTGGAATTCCATTTGCCGGATTCTGGCGGACGGCTGCGATTGAAAGCGGTTGTACGCTACCAGGCGTTGCTGCAATGCGGTCTCGAATTTCTGAACATGACCGCGGAACAGCAAACGCTGATCGAACACTGGACGCGCAAGAAGAACTTCGCCGGTCCTCCGATTTCGCCGGCAGCCAAGAGCGTTGAAGCGCACGTGCCGCCGCCAGCTGCAGCACCCCCCATAGCGGCTCCTCAATTGCCAGTTGGGCCGCCCACAACCGCGGTCATTGCGCCGATGGTGATCGATGAGCCGGTCCAAAATCCGCGCAGCTCCCTCTTCCGCCCTGCGTTATGGATCGTGATTGCGGCTGCGCTGGTGATGGGAGGACTGGGCTGGTGGTATTGGCGCCAGGCGTGGGACGAACTGGAGTCGCAATTACCCGCCAGCAAGACGTCCGCGCAGGTCGTGCCGACCGCCGTTCCGGCCGACGTCATGCAGAAGTTAATCCTTCACAAGACGGAACCTATTTATCCGGAGGCGGCAAGGCGGGCGAACATTCAAGGCGTCGTGGTTCTCGACACGCTCATCGGATCGGATGGAAACGTGTTGGACGTACGCGCCGTGAGCGGCCCTGACGATCTCGGCCCGGCGGCGGTGGATGCTGTGAGGTGGTGGCGCTTTCACCCGTATCTGGTGAACGGTCAGGCGGTGCAGGTTAAGACTGCGTTGGCGGTGGAGTTCCGCGGAAATTAGCCGGCCGACTTTGCGAGAATGCTTTCCTGCTCCTGCGGTTGCCTTTATCAGATTACTTCGATGAAACCCGGTGTTTGCGGAATGCGTGCATGATCAAGGCGCTGCTGATGCCGAAACAGCCAATTGCTCCTAGTGCCATCGCCTCTGCTGCCTGCGGCCCTAATCGAAGCAGATCTGCGAACAATGCGCCCAGCGCGCACCCCACTCCAAGGATGTTGAGCCACACCGGGGCACGCACTGGAGTCGTGCTTTCGCGGTTGTAAAAGCGCAGTTGGAGAAGCACCGCGGCTAATCCGATTGCCGCTACCACGACCACAGCGAGCGGGCTTGAAAAAGCGTTTCGGCGAGTGTACATCACGACTATACCGAGGCCGCCGCAGAGCAGAGCGGAAGCGATCACGGTCCAGCGGCGAGAGTTGGGATGGCGGTCGGCCACGAGGATTTGCATCCCATTTATACAGGGGTTTGCGGGCAGATTCAAACTTGAGCCGGGGTCATCAGTGCATTAGTCGCGCATTCCCACCCCAGCCATCATGCGTCCAGTCGCGCCCTTTTCTGCGCGGTAGGAAAACAGCAAATCTGGACGACAAGAGGTGCAGAGTGGAGATGCGCCGATGTTTCTTGCCGATACCCCCGCGTCCCTAAGCTGACGGCGGTTGGCTTCGACCAGGTCGAGGAAGATTTTCTTTGGCAATTCACTGTGGCCGGGAGCCCGCGCCGTGAGGAATAGCAGCGGATATTTTTCGCGGACGGGATCAGACTCCTCAACCTCGTTAAACAAGTCGTGGCCATAGCTAAACTGAGATTCGAAGTTGGTGCGGACTTCTGGGCCGACCGCGTAGCAACAGGCATGGATTCCGGGGCCAATTGCCGCTTTGATATTTGCCGGCACAGTCCCAAAGCAGCGGCGCATTTCCCCTACGCCTTTTTCTACAATGCGCTTCACCGTCCCGCGCCATCCCGCGTGGAAGACTCCGACTGCGTGGCGCTTTGCATCTACCAGAATGATTGGCAGGCAATCGGCAGTCTGGATGCCCAGAACAATTTCCGGGACTTGCGTGATCAGCCCGTCGCCCGCGAGAGGCTCATCGGCTGGCCCGACTACGCAGTGAATGATGTCAGAGTGTATCTGGCGTAGGGTGACGAGCGGCCAGGGCTTCTTCGCAGTTACGGCGCCGAGCTGGCGCATAAATTCGAGCCGATTGCGCTCCACCGCGCTGCGCGAATCTTGTTTGGTGAACCCTAAATTTAGAGTCTGACCGCCGTAAGCGCGCGAAGAGCCGCCGAGCCTGGTGCTAAATCCATGGACGAGCCAGGGCACGCTGGCAAGTTTCTCGGAATGCACAACGCTTGGCTGAGTTTTTTTTGGCTGCTTGATTGCCACTAGAACATAGTACTAGCCATCGACTGTCGTGCTGAGCGCAGCGAAACCTCCCTATCCCCGATTCGAAGCTGGGCAAGGGTCGGCCGCTACAACCGGCATGACGAGATTGTCGTGAGCCTGCGTTATAATCCGTTGCGTTCCACGGGATTCACTCTGCGAGCTTGGAGAACAGGCATGCACAGGATCGGGCATTCTGCTAATCGCCTTACGGTTGCCTCGGCTTTTTTCTGGATTGGACTATTTCTTATCGCTCCCACAATTGGCCTGTCACAGCAGAGCGCTGTAGCGCAAGCGGCTAACAGTCATTCGGCGAGCGCCTCGCCTGATCCGCGTTTGCGGAAGGCTTACCGCTTCCAACAGGGTGGATGGACTTACGTTCATCTGGAGGGTTCTCCAGAGCAAATTGGTTTTCAACACGGCTACTTGCTGGCACCCGAGATCACCGACGCATTCGAGGCAGTCAAGCTGGAAGATACCCACACCACCGGACGCGATTGGGAGTTCTTCCGAAAAGCCGCGCATGAAATGCTATGGCCAAAAATTGACGCCGAGTATAAGCAGGAACTCGCCGGAATCGCTGAAGGACTGAAAGCCCGCGGTGTGCCTCTCGATGTGGACGACGTGGTTGCATTGAATGCCTTCGAAGAACTACCAAACTATTACGTACCTTGGCTGAATCAGCGGCAACACGTGGCCGACGCACCGCGATTGACCAGTCCGGGCAATTGCAGTGCGTTCATTGCGACCGGCAGTTACACCCTGGATCACCAGATTGTGATTGCCCACAACAATTGGACAAGCTACCTCATTGGTTCGCGGTGGGTGATCGTGTTCGACATCGTTCCCGAACACGGGAATCGCATCCTGATGGATGGATATCCTGGTGTCATTACCAGCGACGATGACTTCGCGGTTAACTCCGCTGGGATGATGATTTCGGAGACCACGATCACGCAGTTTGAAGGATGGGATCCGCAGGGCAAGCCGGAGTTTGTGCGATCGCGCAAAGCTCTGCAGTACGCGAATTCCGTTGACGACTATGCCCGCATTATCAAAGACGGAAACAACGGCGGCTATGCCAACGACTGGCTCATCGGGGACCGCAAGACGGGCGAGATTGCTTACCTCGAATTGGGCCTGAAACACACGCCCATGTGGCGGACCAAAGACGGTTACTTTGTGAGTTCGAACTTCGCTCGTGATCCCGCGGTGATCCACGACGATACTCCCAGTTTCAATCCCAAGGACATGTCGACCTCACCGAATGCCCGCCGAGCCCGCTGGGAGCAGCTGATCAAACAGTCAAAAGGCAAAATCGATGTTGCGATGGCGGAAGCATTTATGGCCGACCACGTTGACAGCTTCGAAAAGAAGGAGCACGCCGATGAACGAAGCTTGTGCGGGCACGTCGATGCTTCGTCGAGGGGTGTGAACGTCTGGAGTTGGGGAGCTTTCTATCCTGGGGGCGCGGTGCAGGGCAAGGTGATGGACAGCAAGATGGCCGAGCACATGAGTTTTCAAGCCCGCGCTGGGCATCCATGCGGCCAGGACTTTATTGCCAAGGATTTCCTGGAAGCCCATCCAGATTATTCCTGGGAGTCGCCGCGGCTGCGTGACATGAAGTCCGGCCCTTGGACGTCGTTCCACACCGGACAACGTGCTGCCCAATGAACGCGGACGTCTATGAACCCAGGATTGCCGTTGGCTATCCTGAATAGCTGTCGTGCGTCTATAGTGCGAAGCCCCAAGGTAACGCAGTCCGGGAACAGTGGAACCCTTCTAATCCAAACAAGTCAAGGAGATCGCAATGCGTAATGTGATCGCGATTGTGGTTTTTCTCTGCATGCTGTTGACGACTACGTGGGCGCAGCAGTCGGACTCGTCCAAAGATTCCAAGGAGAAAGATCAACCCCAGAAGAAGCAGCAGCAAGCGCCGAACAGTCAGGAGAAGAAATCTCCGGAGTCGGCGAAGGCCCCCGAGGCAGCCGCATCTGCTGGCGAGCAGAAACCCGACTCTGCGAAAGACGAAGCAGATGGAAAAGACAAAGACAAGGAAGAGCACTACGACGTGACCGAAGTTGCTCCTGTGGTCACGCATCACCAGACCACGCTCGATGGAAAGATGCTGAAATATACCGCCACGACGGGGCGACTTCCCATCAAACGCGCGGACGGCAAAATAGAGGCGGAGATGTTCTTCGTTGCGTATTCCCTGGACGGTCAGGAGGCCAGCAAGCGTCCTTTGACTTTCGCGTTCAATGGTGGCCCGGGGTCAGCGTCCATCTGGCTGCACATGGGCGCGTTGGGACCGAAGCGAGTGGCCATGCAGCCCGACGGGTTCATGCCGACGGCGCCGTATCGCATTGCGGACAATCCCTACACTCTTCTGGACAAGAGCGACCTGGTGCTGGTCGACGCGATTGGCACCGGGTTCAGCCGCGCGGCCAACGCCGAGCTGTCCAAGAAATTCTGGGGAGTGAAAGGCGACATCGCGGCTTTCAGCGAATTCATCCGTCTATATCTCACTCGCAACCAGCGCTGGGGTTCGCCGCTGTTTCTCCTGGGCGAAAGTTATGGAACCACGCGAGCCGCGGGGGTGGCAGGCTATCTGATCGATCGGGGGATTTCTTTCAACGGGCTTACTCTGCTTTCCACTGTGCTTAATTTTCAGACCTTGCAAGATACCAAGACCAACGACCAGCCCTACATCCTTCTGATCCCCACGTTTACGAACATTGCAGGTTATCACCACAAATTGCCGGCCGATCTAAGCGCCGACATGTCCAAGGCCCGGCAGGAAGCGGAACAGTGGGCCACAAACGATTACACGCTGGCGCTGGGGAAGGGCGACGCCCTTACGCCTGACGAGCGGCAGAAAATCATTGATCAAATGGCACGGTACACAGGCTTGAGCAAGCAATTGATTGACGATGCCAACCTTCGCATTGATGTTCCGAAGTTTACTCACAACCTCTTGCTCGATCAGAAACTGCGCGTGGGCCGGCTGGACGGGCGTTTCACGGGACTCGACCCTGACGGGCTGCTGGACACTCAATTTTATGATCCAACGCAGTCGGCGATCGTTCCACCTTACGCATCCGTTTTCAATAACTACGTGCGCGGCGAGCTGGGTTATCAAACCGACATGCCGTACTACATTTTTGCGCAGCAGGCAGGATTTGAAAAATGGGATTGGGGATCGGCGGATCAAGGTTTCCCCGACACGGCGACCGCCCTACGGGAGGCGATGGCGAAGAATCCCTACATGAAAGTGCTGGTGATGGAGGGTTATTACGATCTGGCCACTCCTTACTTCGCCGCCAACTACACCATGGATCATTTGGATCTGGGAGGGAAGTATCGGCAAAACATTTCGTTCGCGGGCTACGAATCCGGGCACATGGCGTATTTGCCGATCGAAAGTCTCAAGAAGATGAAGAGTGATCAGGTGAACTTCATGGACAAGGCTATGGCACCTTGAGCATCTTGGGATAAGTATTGTGCCACTCTGTTACTTGTTCGTACGCATGCGCTAGTTGTAGAACTTTCCCTTCTTCCGAGTGAGGACCGATGATCTGAAGGCCGATGGGCAGGCCGGCGGCGGTAAACCCACACGGAATTGAGATTGCCGGCAGCCCCCACACGTTTACCGGGCGGGTATTTCGCAGCAGCACGAGTTCGCGAGGGCGGAGAAGATCCGGGTCGCGCTTCAATTCTTCGATTGCTGGGGCAGGTATAGGGGTCGTTGGGGTTACGAGGAAGTCTACTTTCGCAAACACTTCCTTGATTTCACTGCGCGTTCTTTGATGATCGCGATGGGCCCGCTCTACTTCGGCCACAGTCAAACCCTCGCCTCTCCGGATGCGTCGCAAAGTTTCCGGCTGGTACAGTTCAGGGGAGCCAGCCACAAAGTCTTTGTGATAAGCGTACGACTCCGCACTTTGCAGCGTGCGGTCGGTGGGAACTTCAAGTTCAAGGTCAATCATGCCGCCGCCGAGTTCTCTAAGTACGCGCAACGCCATTTCCACGGCTGCGGCGATTTCCGGATCAAGATCTTCATAGAAATATTTCCTGGGTACCCCGATTCTTGCGGGCTTCGACGATTTGTTCATGGCGGCAAGATAGTCAGCGGTTGGCATATTGACGCTGGTCGGATCCTGCGCATCGAAGCCGGCCACAACTTGCAGCATAGCAGCGGCATCGGCAACCGTTCGCGTGAGGGGGCCAACGTGATCGAGTGATGACGAGAGTGGAATTATGCCTCGCGCGCTGACGCGCCCGTAGGTAGGCTTCAAGCCTACGATACCGCATAAAGCAGCCGGCTCACGGATCGAACCAGCGGTGTCCGTGCCGATCGCGCCATAGCAAAGTCCGGCGGCCACCGCGGCGGTTGATCCTCCCGATGATCCTCCCGAAATGCGGGCTGGATTCCACGGATTGTGGACTTCACCGAAATAACTGATCATCGAACTGCCGCCGTAGGCGCACTCGTGCAAGTTCTGTTTGCCCAGCAGGATTGCTCCGGCGTCTTTCAAGCGCCGTACGACTTCGGCATCTTCAGTTGCGATGCGGTTCTTGAACAGGGCACTTGCCGCAGTGGTGCCAATTCCGGCTACGTCGACGAGGTCTTTTAGCGCCAGTGGGACCCCATGCAAGGGACCGCGCCAGGCTCCCTTCAAAATTTCGCCTTCCGCATCTCGCGCCTGCGCAAGAGCGGAGTCCGCCGTCACCACGATAAATGCATTCAGCGTAGGATTCAGCCTCTCAATCTGCGCGAGGCATTCTTTGGTTAGCTCTACTGGAGAGACTTCGCGTTTGCGCAGCATGGCGCTGACTTCCAGAATCGACTTTTGTAACAACTCTTTATTTGGCATCTATGAATAGTCTCGTTCGACTGGCTCACAGCCTAAACCACAGTGGACACAAAGGTACACAGGGGGCGGGACGAGTCAGATTTTGTGATTTCCTCTGCCCCCGGTGTTGCAGAGTTTTTTGCCAACTCCCGCCTGCACTGAAAAGCCTATAATCATTTTTTCGCTGATTGTTGAGGTGCAAAAACTGCCATGGCACAGATGACTGCCACTCCCGTCTCCACGCAGGCTTTTCTCCTCGATGGTAAATGGATGGAAGAGGGCAACCCGGTCGAGATTCGAGCGCCCTACGACGGAACTGTGGTTGGTCGTGTGTTTCAAGGCAGGCGCGAGCATGCCGAGGCGGCGATTGGCGCTGCGGTAAAAGCGTTTGGCACCACGCGCCGGCTTCCCGCGTTTGAGCGACAACGAGTGCTACGGCGAGTCGCGGAGAGCATGTCGAAGCGCAAGGAAGAGTTCGCCCACACCCTGGCGTTGGAAGCTGGTAAGCCGATCAAGGCGGCTCGGTCTGAAGTCGAGCGCACCATCTTTACCTTCACCGTTGCCGCCGAAGAAAGCACCCGCATCTACGGTGAATATCTGCCGCTTGATTGGCAGGAATTTACAGTAGGGCGTTGGGGACTGGTGCGCCGCTTCCCGCTCGGAGCGGTTGCCGGCATCACGCCGTTTAATTTCCCTCTCAACCTGGTCGCTCACAAGGTGGCTCCGGCCATTGCCTGTGGCTGCACTATGGTGTTGAAGCCCGCGCCGCAAACGCCGATGAGTGCGCTGCTGCTGGCAGAAACCATACAGCAGGCGGGATGGCCTGACGGGGCGCTGAATATTCTTCCGCTTTCGAATGAAGACGCCGGGCTGCTGATCACAGACGAACGGTTGAAGCTGATCAGCTTTACCGGCAGCGACGCAGTTGGCTGGGAAATCAAGCGCCGCGCCGGGAAAAAGAAAGTCGCACTGGAACTGGGCGGAAACGCCGGCGTCATCGTTCACTCGGACGCCGACCTGGCCTACGCGGCGGAGCGCTGCGTGGCGGGGGGATTTGCTTATGCGGGGCAGTCTTGCATCTCGGTACAGCGCATTCTGGTGGAACGCTCGGTTTGCGGAAAATTTACCGACCTCCTGGTGGCGGGAGTGCAACAGCTGAAAACCGGCGACCCGATGCTGGAGTCGACCGATGTTGGGCCGCTGATTCGGGAGAACGACGCAATTCGCGCCAGCGATTGGGTGCAGGAGGCGGTTCGTGGGGGAGCGCGGTTGCTTTGCGGCGGGCAGCGCAAAGGATCGATTCTTGAACCAACGGTTCTGACCGGAACCCGCTCCGAGATGAAGGTCAGCTGCCAGGAAATTTTTGCTCCGGTAGTCAGCGTTGAACCCTACGACGATTTTTACGACGCGTTGAAGCAGGTCAATAGTTCTGCGTACGGTTTACAGACGGGAATTTTCACCCGTGACGCAAAACTGCTTTTCAATGCCTACGAAGAACTCGAAGTCGGCGCCGTGGTGGCTGGAGATGTGCCGACATTCCGCATCGATCACATGCCGTACGGCGGTATTAAAGACTCGGGGCTGGGACGCGAAGGTCTGCGATATGCGATCGAGGAAATGACTGAGCCTAAATTGCTGGTGATGAATCTGCGCTAGGCGATGGCTTCTTAGACTCACAGTCGCCGCCAACGCGAGAATTAAAAAATTTTTCAACGGGCGGCGACGCCAAACGCGTCCAGTTTTGTTAGAATTTCGTTTGCGTTTTTCCTGAAGCGAAACACGAAGCGAAATGTTTTTCTAGAAATCAATCGTTGCCGCCGATCCGAAGGCGACGCAAGCTGCTATAATCGCGAGTTTCAATCGATAGCATTCGCGAATTTTGCGCTGACCCGAACTGATCTATCAACTGGGGATGAGTGGACCTTCCCTGCTGCACTGAAAGTTCTGATCGATGCAGATTTTTCATCGCAGTACGAACACAATCTCACGCGCCACGATCTATGGGGCCGCATTTCTGGTCGCGGCGCTGCTTTGGGTCGTACTGGAGCTGCAACGTTCGCCTTATATCACCTACGCGAAAGTGGCGCGCCCGCAGCCGGTTCCGTTCAGCCATCAGCATCATGTCGCCGGGTTGGGAATTGATTGCCGTTACTGCCACACCTCAGTCGAGAATTCACACTTTGCCGGCATTCCCCCCACCAAGACCTGCATGAATTGCCATGCGCAGATCTGGACTGGAGCGGCTTTGCTGGAGCCAGTACGCGAAAGTTTCCGTACGGGAAAGTCGCTGATTTGGACGCGGGTCAATGATTTGCCCGATTTTGTTTATTTCGATCACAGCATTCACGTGAGCAAGGGCGTCGGCTGCAATACATGCCATGGGCCAGTGGATCGGATGCCGCTCATGTTCAATTACGCGTCGCTGCAAATGGAATGGTGCCTGGAGTGTCATCGCGCGCCGGAGAAGTATCTGCGTCCTCGCGATCAGGTTTTCAACATGCGTTACGAACAGCCGTCGGCGTTGCAGCCGGTGACTGTCGATGGCAAAGAATACACCGATCAATTTTCATTGGGCACAGATCTGGCGCAGAAGTATAAATTACGCACAGTGACCGACATTACCAGTTGTTCAACATGTCATCGCTGAGGCAATAAGCAAAGAATTGGAATGAAGATGGAACAAGAAAACGGACCGCACCGCGAGGAAGTTTGTCCCGGCAAGAAGGACAAGCTCGATTTGCCAACAGCGCGCGCGCGGATTGCCGATACCAGCGGCCCGGAATATTGGCGCAGCCTGGAAGAACTCGCAGGCAGCTCCGAATTTCAGGAGATGATGCATCGCGAGTTTCCCAAAGGCGCGTCGGAATGGCTGGACGGAGTCTCGCGGCGAGGGTTCATGAAGCTCATGGGCGCCTCGCTCGCCATGGCGGGCATGACCGCGTGCACCAAGCAGCCACTCGAGCCGATTGTTCCATACGTAAAGCAACCGGAAGAGCTGATTCCCGGCCGCCCCATGTTCTACGCAACGGCATTCACGCTGGGTGGATACGCGTCGCCGTTACTGGTGGAGAGTCATCTTTACCGTCCGACGAAAATCGAAGGCAATCCTCAGCATCCCGCGAGCCTCGGCGGAACAGATGTTTTCGCGCAGGCTTCGATTCTTGGAATGTATGACCCCGATCGCTCGCAAACGATCACCAACTTCGGTGAAGTGCGGACTTGGGGGAACTTCCTGGAAGCCATTCGCGGGCCGCTGAATGCGCAGAAAGCCGTGCAGGGCGCGGGCATCCGAATTTTGACACCTACGGTTTCGTCGCCGACTCTCGCCGATCAACTGCGCTCTGTACTGAAGCTTTATCCGCAGGCCAAGTGGCATGTTTATGAGCCGGTGAACCGCGACAACGTGCTCGAAGGCGCGAAGATGGCCTTTGGCCAGCCGGTTGAAACGCAATACAAGCTGGATAACGCGGACATAATCCTCTCGCTCGATGCAGATTTTCTGTCCGCCGGCTTCCCCGGCAACGTGCGTTACATTCGCGATTTCGCCAAGCGCCGCAATCCCGATTCTGGCAACATGAGCCGCTTGTATGTGGTCGAGAGCACGCCGAGTTCGACCGGAGCCAAGGCGGACCATCGGTTGCCCGCGCGGGCAAGAGAGATCGAATTGATCGCGAGGTCGTTGCCTGTCGTTGAGACGATGAATTCGAATATTCCGGGCCTGGATGGTCCGCAGCAGGGGTTTCTTGCCAGCGCGTATAAGGACCTGGCGAGCCACCGCGGCGCTAGCGTCGTAATTGTTGGCGATCATCAACCACCCGCGGTTCACGCTTTGGCTCATACCATGAACCAGGCGCTCGGCAACGTAGGAAAGACAGTCTTCTACACTGATCCCGTCGACGCGAACCCAATAAATCAAACCGATTCAATCAAAGACCTCGTCGCCGACATGCGCGCCGGCAAGGTGGACATGCTGTTCATCCTGGGCGGAAATCCCGCCTACGATGCGCCCGCGGATCTGAACTTTGCCGACGCGCTCAAAAACACTGGCATTCTCACGCGAGTACGTCTCGGTCTCTATCAGGACGAGACCTCTGAACTTTGCCAGTGGCATGTGAACGAGGCGCATTATCTTGAAGCCTGGGGCGATGCGCGCGCCCACGACGGGACAGTCAGTCTAGTGCAGCCACTTATTGCCCCGCTTTACGGTGGGCGGAGCACCTACGAACTGGTCGCGCTGCTGCAAGGGCAGTCCGAGGCGGCAGGGCATGACATTCTGCAGGGATACTGGAAGAAACAGCATCCGGGAACGGACTTCGACACGTTTTGGCGGAAGTCACTGCACGACGGCTGGATCGAAGGCACGTCTTTCGCACCGAAGCAAGTCAGCTCGAAGATTGCTAATGACAGCTCAGTTTCTGCCAGCGCCGATTCCAAAGCCATCGAGATTAACTTCCGCCGCGATCCCTCGATTTACGATGGGCAATTCTCCAACAACGGCTGGCTGCAAGAACTGCCGAAGCCAATGTCGAAAATGACGTGGGACAATCCCGTACTGGTCGGAGCGGCTATGGCGGCCCGCATGGGGCTGAGCACGGAAGATCTAATTACGCTCGAACTCAACGGCAAAAAACTGACGGCTCCGGTGTGGATCCAACCCGGTCATCCGGATAATTCCGTCACGGCTTTTCTGGGCTACGGCCGCAAGCGCGCTGGCCGCGTCGGAACAGGTGCGGGCTTCGACATGTATCAGTTGCGCACGAGCGCAGCGCCATGGTTCGCCAGCGCCGTGAACATCTCCAAGACCGGAGGCACCTACAAGCTGGCGACCACCCAGGGGTATCAGACCATGGACACGCCAGAGGGCGCGCGTCCGCAAGTGCGATCCGCGAGCCTGGAGGAGTATCGCAAAGAACCGGACTTCGCCAAAGACGAAGAAACGCCAACTGAGTTGACACTCTACAAGCCGTATCCCTACGAAAAAGAACCGTACGCGTGGGGTATGGCCATCGACATGAATTCGTGCGTCGGCTGCAACAATTGCATGATCGCCTGCCAGTCAGAAAATAACATTCCGGTCGTCGGCAAAGAACAGGTAGTCGTTGGCCGCCACATGCACTGGCTTCGCGTCGACGCTTACTATCAAGGCGATCGCGACAATCCCAAGGCATTCTTCCAGCCGGTTCCGTGCATGCAGTGCGAAAACGCTCCCTGCGAGGTGGTGTGCCCGGTGGGCGCAACCGTCCACAGCACGGAGGGTCTGAACGACATGACCTATAACCGCTGCGTGGGCACGCGCTACTGCTCCAACAATTGTCCTTACAAAGTGCGGCGTTTTAATTTTCTACTCTTCCAGGATTGGGAGACGCCGCAATACAAGATGATGCGCAATCCGGATGTGACCATCCGCAGCCGCGGTGTGATGGAAAAATGTACCTACTGCGTGCAGCGCATCACTCAGCACCGCATTGATTCCGAGCGCGAAGATCGCACGATTCAGGATGGCGAACTGCAAACCGCATGCCAGCAGTCGTGCCCGGCAAACGCCATCATCTTCGGCAACATCAACGACCCCAAGAGCGCGGTTTCGAAGCTGAAAGGCAGCGCGCGCAACTACAGCCTGCTGGGCGATCTGAATACGCGGCCCCGGACCACGTATTTAGCCGAAATACGCAACCCCAATCCGGAACTGGAAAGTTAGACAGAGCAGTCGATGGCAGAGAACCAACAATCCGACGCAATCCGGACTTCCGCTCCGATCATCGAGCCTGGATACACCTTCGGGACGGTCACTGACAAAATCAGTTCGATCGTGTTGACCCGTCCCACTTCCAACGGGTGGTTTATCGGTTTTGGCGTCGCGTTTCTTCTGACCATGATGATGCTTTTCGCCATTGGATATTTATTTGTCCGGGGCATCGGCATCTGGGGCGTCACCATTCCGATCGGATGGGGCTTCGCCATCGTGAATTTTGTATGGTGGATTGGCATCGGCCACGCCGGTACCTTGATCTCGGCCATTCTTCTATTGCTGAGGCAATCCTGGCGAAATTCGATCAATCGCTTCGCAGAGGCCATGACGTTATTCGCGGTCTCTGCCGCCGGCATTTTTCCGCTGATCCACGTAGGTCGCCCCTGGCTGGCGTATTGGCTGTTTCCTTATCCCAACACCATGAACGTGTGGCCGCAGTTCCGCAGCCCGTTGATGTGGGACGTATTTGCGGTGTCTACCTACGCCACCATCTCGCTGCTGTTCTGGTTCATCGGATTGATTCCGGACCTGGCCACGCTACGAGACCGCTCTACCAACCGCGCCTTGAAAATGATTTATGGTTTATTCGCCATGGGCTGGCGCGGCTCGGCTCGCCATTGGTTCCGCTACGAGACGGCCTACTTGCTACTCGCGGGCTTGGCAACGCCGCTGGTTTTGTCGGTGCACACCGTCGTCAGTTTCGATTTCGCAGTCGCCATTGTTCCGGGGTGGCACACTACGATCTTTCCGCCCTACTTTGTCGCGGGTGCCATCTATTCCGGTTTCGCCATGGTCTTGATGCTGGCGATCCCGATCCGCAAATTTTATGGCCTCGAAGACTTTATCACTGAGACCCATTTGCAGAACTCAGCGAAAGTAATGCTTGCCACTGGATTAATCGTGGCTTACGGCTATGCCATCGAAGCCTTTATGGGCTGGTATAGCGGGAATCGCTACGACATGTTCACGCTCTGGAACCGGCTGCACGGGCCCTATGCTCCGTTGTATTACGCACTGCTGGCGTGCAACATCTTTATCCCTCAAGTGCTCTGGATTCGTAAGTTGCGTACCAATCCGCTGGCGCTGTTCCTAATCTCTGGCGTGATTCTGGTCGGTATGTGGCTGGAGCGTTTCATCATTGTTGTGGTCAGCTTGCAACGCGACTTCCTGACGTCGTCCTGGGGCATGTACTACCCCACTCGCTGGGACTGGATGACCTACATCGGCACGATAGGAATGTTTCTCGCCGCCATGTTCCTATTCGTGCGAATTCTGCCCATGATTTCGATCTTTGAAATGCGTACCCTCCTGCCCGAAGCGGAGGTGAAGGAATGAAGCGCACTCCGATGTACGGAATGATGGCGGAATTTGATTCCGCGCAAAGTCTCGTGGAGGCAGCGCATCGCACCTACAAGGCGGGATATCAGAAGATCGACGCTTACAGCCCCTTCCCCATCGAAGGCCTGGCCGAAGCCATTGGGTTCCACAAAAACAATGTGCCTCTCGTGGTGCTGATCGGCGGCCTGATCGGCGGGTTGAGCGGATACTTGATGCAATATTGGATTTCGGCGGTGAGTTATCCCGTGAACGTTGGCGGCAAGCCGTATCACTCGTGGCCGGCGTTTATTGTTGTGACGTTCGAGATGACCATTCTGTTTGCCGGAATCGCGGCGGTGTTCGGAATGCTGGCGCTCAACGGGTTGCCGATGCCGTATCATCCGGTGTTCAATGTGCCGCGCTTTGCCTTCGCCACCAAAGACCGATTTTTCCTGATTGTGTTCTCTTCCGACCCTTTGTACCGGACGGAAGAAACACGACGTTTTCTGGAAAGCATGGGACCACGCTCGATTGCGGAAGTGCCGAGCTAGGGTGCTGAGTTAAGGTGCCGAGCTAGCGAACCTGAGAATTGAGAATGCAGAACTGGCAACAGGAAACTGAGTTTTTGTCACAACTGCAAGTTGCACTGAAATCATGCTGTGTTTGAAAAACATTTCGCCACTGGGTTTGCTACTGGTGCTGCTGTGTGCAGGCTGCCGCCACGACATGCAGGATCAGCCGCGCTTCAAGCCGCTGGCCCAGAGCGACTTTTATTCCGACTTGCGCTCCGCCCGGCCTCCGGTTGATGGCACCGTGGCCCGCGGCCAGCTGCATGAAGATTCGTACCTCTACACCGGCAAACTGGGAAACAATCCTGGAGATTACATGCCATTCCCGGTGACCGATGAGGTTATGGCGCGGGGGCGGGAGCGCTTCAATATCTTCTGCGCGCCTTGCCACTCGCGCGTGGGTGACGGTAATGGCGTGATTGTGCAGCGTGGCTTGCGCCGCCCGCCATCGTTTCACATCGAGCGCCTGCGCAAAGTTCCACTCGGATATTTCTTTGACGTCATGACCAACGGATTCGGTGCGATGCCGGACTACGCTTCCCAAATCCCGCCGCGCGACCGCTGGTCGATCATTGCTTATATTCGCGCTTTGCAGTTGAGCCAGACTGCGGCCATGAGCGATGTCCCGGCGGGACAACAAGTTCCTTCAACGCCTCCGCAGTTCCGGGGAGAGCCGGGGTCGGGCGCCACCTTGCCCGATCTGCAATCTGCGGCCAGCGGTGAAGCCACCGAACACAACGAAAAGGAGGCGAAATGAGCGCGGCGCGTGCCCACCATCTCGATTTGATGGCGCCTCCCGTGGCGAAGACCATCCAAGGGCGTTCGCTAATCATCGGCCTAGTGTTTGCTGCGATTTCGCTCGGTCTCGCGTTCTTTCGCTCCGACGAATTCTTTCGCGCCTACCTCCTCGCGTACATGGCGTGGCTGGGGGTGACGCTGGGTTCGATGGCGATTCTCATGATCCGTCACCTGACTGGTGGCGGATGGGGCATGGTGATCCGCAGGATACTAGGGGCGGCGATGCGATGCTTGCCGCTGATGGCAATCCTGTTCGTCCCCATATTGTTCGGGTTGCCGAAGCTCTATATATGGGCGCGCCCGCTGGACACGATTGCGGACAAACATCTGCGCGAGCATTTGCAAGAGCTCGCCAGGACATACCTCACGGTGCATGGATTCATCATTCGCGCCGCGATTTATTTGGCCATTTGGAACTTGTTGTCCTATCTGTTGACCAAGTGGTCGCGGGAGCAGGACACACCTCCGCTGCGCGACAATAGCGCACGTTTCAAGGTCGTCAGCGGACCGGGGCTGATCCTTTACGCGTTCACAATTTCCTTCGCTGCCATCGACTGGGTTATGTCGATCGACCCCAGCTGGGTCTCGACGATTTATGGACTACTTATTCTGATCGGTGAGTTGCTCTCTGCGATGTGTTTCGCAGTGGTTGTGGAGCGGATTCTGGTGAACTATAAGCCGATGTCAGAGCTGCTTACGCCCGACTTCGTGCAGGATCACGGCAAATGGATGCTGACGTTCATCATGGTTTGGGCCTACTTCTCATTCTCGCAATGGCTCATTATCTGGTCGGGAAACTTGCCGGAGGAAATCACCTGGTACATGAGGCGGTTGAATGGCGGCTGGGGATACATTGGACTGTTTCTTGCGCTATTTCAGTTCTGTGTGCCTTTTGTGTTCCTGCTGTCACGGCCTTTCAAGCGCGACATTCGCCGATTGGTCTGGCTTGCGGTTTGGGTGATGTTGATGCGTTACCTCGACCTGTTCTGGATTATCGAACCCAATTTTTCCAAGACCTTGAATGTGACTTTGGCGGACATCGTTGTTCCCGTTGCCATGGGCGGTCTATGGCTGGCGTACTTTTTCCGCAACTCTGAATTCGTTGCCGCTGCTGCCTGAGTACGATGTGTTCGCGAAAGAGGTTTTGGAACCGGCGCATGAGTCATGAGTGAAGATCTAAAACACGGATTGCACGAGGAGGGCGGCTACGAACATCAGGACCTGGGGGCGCGCGGCGTCTTCGCTTTCCTGATCAGCCTGGCCGTCGGTGGCGTGCTGGTTTTTCTGGTGGTGTGGGGTATGTACAAATTCCTGGATTATCGTCAGCGAGCCCGTCAGCCTCAGCTGAATCCGCTGGTCAACCAAGTAGATAGCGACACGCGCATCGTGCCCGAGGACGAGATCAAGAAATTTCCTCAACCCGGCCTCGAAAGCGACGAACGTACTGAAATCAACAAGTTTCGCTTGACCGAGGAGCAGAAGCTAAATAGCTACGGCTGGGTCGACGAAAAAAATGGAGTGGTGCGCATTCCTATTGAACGCGCCATGCAGTTGGTAGCGCAACGAGGATTGCCAGTTTTACCCAAGTAGATCGCCTGGCCGCGTCAGCTTATCTATGAGCCGAAGCGAGCCGGAAGGCAAGAAGATCGGAAGCGACGAAGTGCAAATAGAGTGCCCCAACCCGAAGTGGCTCATGAAGCCGCTGCTAAGTGTTTGCCTGGCGACCCTCGCCTGGGGACAGGGAATGACCCAGGGAATCATGTCGCCGCCTGCTAATGTGCGGCCGCCGGGGCTGAAGAATGTTGGCATCGAGCAGCATTTGAACGAACAGATTCCACCCAGCCTTACTTTTCGCGACGAAACCGGCAACACGATCCACTTGGGAGATTACTTCGGCAAGAAGCCGATGATTCTGAACTTGGTTTATTACCAGTGCCCGATGTTGTGCGGAGAAGTCCTGACCGGGCTAGACAGCGCGCTTCGTGTTTTGAAGTTCGACGTGGGCAAGGAGTTCGACGTGCTCACGGTCAGTTTCGATCCGAAAGAAACGCCGCAAATGGCGGCAGAAAAAAAAGCCCAATACCTGAAGCGTTACGGACGACCAGGCGCTGAGCTAGGCTGGCACTTCTTGTCGGGGCCGAAAACTTCAATTGACGCGCTGACCAAAGCGGCTGGCTTTCAATATCAATACGACGCGAAGACTGCCCAGTTCGCGCACGCCACGGCGATCATGGTGCTGACGCCCGAAGGCAAGATCGCCCAATATTATTACGGAGTCGAGTTTGCGCCCAAAGATCTGCGCCTGGGACTGATTCAAGCGTCACAAGACAAAATTGGAACGGTCGTCGATCAGGTGTTGCTCTACTGTTACCACTACGACCCTGACACAGGAAAATACGGCGCGATCATCAGCAGAATTCTGCAATTGGCGGCGGGCGCAACCGTACTGATCCTCGGAACATTCCTGGTTGTGATGTTTCGGATGAACCCTACGCCAATGGCCTCACGACCAAGGCTCAACGGCCGACGACCAACAACCAACACCTGATTTTATGTTTGACAATTTTCCACTTTGGCCAACATCAGCGTCCACCGGGGCGGCGGGCGTAGATGCGCTCTACATCTTCCTGGTGACACTCTCGGCATTCATGTGCCTGGCTATTTTCACCATGATCCTGGTTTTCGCGACCATGTATCGCCGCCGCCGCGGAGTTGTGGCTGAGCAGATTGAAGGTTCGACCGCGTTGGAATTGACCTGGTCGATCATCCCATTGGGAATTTTCATGGTCATTTTCGCCTGGGGCGCCGTGATCTACTTCCGTGAGCGCACGCCACCTCGGGGAGCGACTGAAGTATATGTGGTGGCAAAACAGTGGATGTGGAAACTTCAGCACCAGGAAGGCCAGCGCGAGATTAACGAACTGCATGTCCCGGTGGGCCGCGACGTCAAAATGATTATGACGTCGCAAGACGTAATCCACAGCTTCTACGTCCCTGCTTTTCGCATTAAGCAGGACGTGCTTCCCGGTCGCTACACGACTGCGTGGTTCCGCGCCACCAAACCCGGCGTCTATCACCTGTTCTGCGCGGAATATTGCGGAACGATGCACTCAGGAATGATTGGGCAAGTCGTGGTGATGGAGCCCGCCCAATACCAGGCATGGCTCTCCGGCGGCGGAAACACCGGATCCCTGGCCGCGAGCGGAGAAAGCACTTTCCAGCAACTGGGTTGCCCGACCTGTCATCGAGCTGATGCCCAGGGGCGCGGCCCCAACCTGGCGGGATTGTTTGGCAAGTCGGTGCAACTCGAAGACGGCCGCACCATCGTTGCCGACGAAAACTATATTCGCGAATCGATTCTGAGTCCCAGCGCGAAAGTGGTAAAGGGATTCAATCCCATCATGCCCGTGTTTCAGGGACTCGTAACCGAGGAACAGTTGACTGCGCTGGTGGCTTACGTAAAAACACTTGGCCCCTCGCAAGCCGCAGCCGGAGCAGGCCCAGTTTCGGCTGGCACGAAATCGCAAGACCCTAAGGAATAGAAATGGCAACCGCAGCAATCACCGCCGAACGCGAGCACTATTTGAATCAGGAGTACGGCATCCGCTCGTGGCTGCTGACCACCGATCACAAGCGGATCGCGTTGCTGTATCTGATCTCAATCACCTTCTTCTTCTTTATCGGCGGGTTCCTGGCCCTGCTAATCCGCCTGGAATTGCTGACTCCCGCGGGCGACCTCGTCCAAGCAGACACCTACAACAAACTCTTCACCATGCACGGCCAGATCATGGTGTTCTTCTTCTTGATTCCATCGATCCCCGCGGTGCTGGGAAATTTCCTCGTTCCGCTGATGATCGGAGCGAAAGATCTGGCATTCCCTCGCATTAATCTGCTGAGTTGGTATCTGTACATCATCGCTGGCGTGGTTATGGTGCACTGCCTGCTCACCGGCGGCGTAGACACGGGCTGGACTTTCTACACTCCGTTCAGCACTGCCTTCAGCAACACTAAGGTGATTGAAGCTGGAATCTCCATCTTCATCGCCGGTTTTTCATCTATTCTTACGGGCCTGAATTTCGTAGTGACCATTCATCGCATGCGCGCTCCGGGCATGACCTGGTCGCGGCTGCCGCTGTTCATCTGGGCGACTTACGCGACCAGCATCATACAGTTGCTGGGAACACCCGTGCTCGCGATCACTCTTCTGCTGGTCGTATTCGAACGCGCCTTCAATCTTGGCATCTTTGACCCGACGCGCGGCGGCGACCCGTTGTTGTTCCAGCATTTGTTCTGGTTCTACTCGCATCCTGCGGTTTACATCATGATTCTCCCGGCGATGGCCGTGGAGAGTGAAGTGGTCGCCTGCTTCTGCCGCAAGCGCATCTTTGGCTACAACTTCGTCGCCATGTCGAGTATCGCAATCGCCGTGTTCGGATTCCTGGTCTGGGCACACCATATGTTCGTGGCTGGCATCTCGCTTTATTCGGCGCTGATCTTTTCGATTCTCAGTTACCTGGTCGCTGTTCCCTCAGCCATAAAAGTTTTCAACTGGACCGCGACCATGTACAAAGGGTCCATTTCATTTACCACACCAATGCTTTACGCTTTCGGCTTCATCGGCCTGTTTACCATGGGAGGCTTGACCGGCCTCTTTCTCGCCGCGCTGGGAATCGATGTCCATGTCACCGATACTTATTTCGTCATCGCCCACTTCCACTACATCATGGTCGGCGGCGCGGTCATGGGGTACCTCGGTGGCCTGCATTTCTGGTGGCCGAAGATTTCCGGACGGATGTATCCCGAAGCCTGGGGAAGGCTTGCCGCTTTGATTGTCTTCATCGGCTTCAACCTCACATTCTTTCCGCAATTCCTGCTGGGATATATGGGAATGCCGCGCCGTTATTGGCAATATCCGCCGGAATTCCAGGTACTCAACGTGCTCTCGACTGCGGGATCGACCATCCTTGCCGTGGGATACGTTTTGCCCATGTTGTATTTCCTGTGGTCGATGCGTTACGGAAAAATTGCTGAAGACAATCCTTGGGGAGCCGCTGGCCTGGAATGGAAAACTTCCTCGCCGCCGCCCACGTTTAATTTCGATGAAGCGCCTGAAGTAACTTGGGAAGCTTATAACTACGACGAAATCCCTGCTCCGGAGGTGCCGGTTGAGCGATAGCCCTATCGCGGCTGAACAACACGGCCCCGAGCTCTTGCACCACTTTAGCGATGCCGAACAACAGCGCGATGCCGCCTCGCTCGGCATGTGGCTGTTCCTGGCCACAGAAATAATGTTTTTCGGCGGGATGTTCTGCGCCTACTTGATCTACCGTTACTGGTACTACAACGAGTTCGCTGCAGGCAGTCGCAGCCTGGACATCTGGCTGGGCACAATCAACACTGCCGTCCTAATTTGCAGCAGTTTGACGGTGGCGCTGGGAGTTCGTGCCGCGCAAATGGGCAAACGCAAATTGCTGGTTGTTTTGCTGCTGCTGACAATCGTGTTTGGCTTCGCCTTCCTGGGAATTAAAGGCGTGGAGTGGTATGACAAATACAAAGAGCATCACATCCCCGGCTCATCCTTTAACGTTGACGATCTAGTGCAGCAGTATCCGCAGATTCACATCGACAAGCAGCACGAGCAGATTTATTTCTCGCTGTACTTTGCCATGACCGGCCTACACGCGTTGCACATGATCATCGGCATCGGACTTTTCGTGTTCCTGACCTATTACGCGTGGAAGGGCCGATACACGCCGAAATATTACACGCCGGTTGAAATGGGCGGGCTGTACTGGCACTTCGTGGACATTGTCTGGATTTATCTTTTTCCGCTGTTGTATCTGATCGACCGAAAGCCGCTAAGGTGAGCCATGTCTGAACACATCATGTCGAGCAAGTTTTACTACGGCATCTGGATCGCGCTGCTTTGCCTGACGGTCGTCACGGCCGCGGTTTCCTTTGTGGATTTGGGCCCATTCAACACCATCGTTGCGCTTGTAATCGCCACCTTCAAAGCGCTGCTCGTCGTACTGTTCTTCATGCACGTGAAGTACACCAGCGAAAAGCTGACCAAAATCGTAATTGTTTCGGCGATCTTTTGGCTGTTTCTTTTGCTCGCGCTGAGCATGGCCGACTACACCACCAGGCTTCTTTTATAAAAGCTCCGGCGTTAGAAATGCACTTGCGACTGATGGTTAGTTTTTGGCGGCGCTGGCAGGCTGGATTTCTTCGATGTCCACCCAGTTGGTGGGATACGTTCCGGTGTAGCAGGCCGTGCAATACGTGGTCTTGACGCCGTCTCCACAGGCTTTTTTCATCCCTGGCAGCGAGAGATAGGCCAGTGAATCCGCACCAATAAACTCGCGAATCTCTTCCACTGACTTGTTGGCGGCGATCAGTTCCTTCTTCGATGGTGTGTCAACTCCGTAAAAGCAAGGCGAAATAGTGGGGGGGCAGGAGATGCGCATGTGGACTTCTTTTGCTCCGGCGTTGCGCACCATGCGCACGATCTTGCGACTGGTGGTGCCGCGGACGATTGAGTCGTCGATCAGCACCACGCGCTTGCCCTGGAGCAGGCTGCGCACGGGATTAATCTTCAGTCTCACTCCAAAATCACGGACGCTTTGTCGCGGCTCGATGAACGTCCGCCCTACATAATGATTGCGGATCAATCCGAAGCGAAACGGGATGCCGCTCTCCGCCGCATAGCCCATCGCGGCGGTCACGCCGGAGTCAGGCACCGGAACTACCAGATCGGCTTCGGCCGGAGCTTCCCGTGCCAACTGGCGTCCTAATTCCTCGCGGCTTTCCTGCACAGCCCGTCCGAACACCAGGCTGTCAGGCCGGGAGAAATATACGTGCTCAAAGATGCAGCTCGACTGCTCCAGAGCTGGCGCGTACATACGCGAGGTCACTCCCTCGGGACCTACGACGACAAGTTCTCCCGCTTTTACGTCACGCTCAAACGTGGCGCCGATCAAATCGAAGGCGGAGGTCTCCGATGCAAACACGATAGTGTCCTGCTTGTCGCTGCCTTGCGCGGTAATTCGACCCATGGCCAGGGGCCGAAAACCTCGCGGATCGCGGGCTGCAAAAATGCGGTCGGGACTTATCATCACCAGCGAAAATGCGCCTTCGACGCGTCGCAGCGCATCAGCCATCGCTTCAGGCAAAGTCTGCTCTTTGGATAGCGCGATCAGATGCACGATCACTTCGGTATCGCTGTTAGTCTGAAAGATCGATCCCTGACTCTCGAGTCGCTGACGAATATCCTGCGCGTTGACCAGATTGCCATTGTGCGCCAGCGCCATCATGCCTTTGTTCGATTGCACCATGATGGGCTGCGCATTGAGCAGCGCCGAATCGCCCGCCGTCGAATAGCGCGTGTGACCGATGCCCAGAGTCCCCCGCATTTTCGACAGAACCTCTTCGTTGAAAATATCAGCGACCAGGCCCATGGCCTTGTGCATATGCAGAGTCATGCCATCGGAGGTGACGATGCCCGCCGACTCCTGTCCACGGTGCTGCAGCGCATGCAATCCCAGGTAGGCGAGCTTCTCGGCTTCAGGATTGCCGAAGATGGCGACCACTCCGCATTCGTCGTGAAATTTGTCGAAAGGCATCGGCATTCAGCTTTCAGCACTCGGCATTCAGAACTTGGCACTCCGTCATTCCTCCGCGCGTGCAGCGCGGCTTCCAGCGCTCCTTCGTACAACTTGCTCAGTTCGTCTACGGTCGCAGACACTACCGCTTGTCCATCTAATTTGATTTCTATTTGTTCGGGGATTGTCTCGCCGATCTGTTCGGCAAACAGGCCGTACTTTCCGGCTACCTGTTGGATTCGCGAAAGCTGGCTTTGGTCGCAGGAGATGACAATCCGGCTCGCATCTTCGCCAAAAAGAACAAATTCCGGTGAGAGCGATTGCGAAGGCAAGTCCACTCGTACGCCAACTTTATGAGCGAACATCGACTCAGCCAGGCAGACCGCCAGGCCGCCGTCCGCGCAGTCGTGTGCTGATTCGATCAAACCGCCGCCGATCATCTCGATCACGGCTTTCTGCAACACAGCTTCGCGTTCCAATTCGAGTGCGGGCGGGAATCCCCACACTGTACCTAGAACCTCTTTGGCGTACTCCGACGAGCCAAACTCGGATTCGGCATCGGTGGCGTCGCCTGACTCGGAAGCCCGCAAGAGAACGACCGCACGTCCCGGCCCGCGAAAATTCGGGGACATCGCCTTGCGCACATCGTCAAGAATGCCGACGATTCCCAGTACCGGCGTGGGATAGATTCCTTCGCCCAGGGTTTCATTGTAGAAGCTGACGTTGCCGCCGGTGATGGGAACGTCGAGTTCCTCGCAGGCTTTGGTGATGCCATCAATTACTTTCGAGAATTGCCACATGATGTGCGGCTTCTCGGGGTTGCCGAAGTTCAAGCAATTGGTCGCGCCCACCGGAGTGGCGCCGGTGCAGGCAACATTTCGTGCAGCCTCAGCCACGGCGTGCATCGCACCCAGTTGCGGGTCGAGATAACACCAGCGGCCGTTGCCATCGAGCGCCATGGCGAGGCCACGCTCAGGCGCGGCGGGATCAGAATTCTTGATGCGGATTAATCCAGCGTCGCCCGCGCCCGGCCCTTCGACCGTGTTGGTCTGCACCATGGAATCGTATTGCTGCCACACCCAGCGCTTCCCGCAAATGTTTGGGCTGGCCAGCAGACGTTTGAAATTGCCGGTGAGATCGCCGCCCGCCGCCAGCTTAATGTGCCCAGGCATTTCTCGCGGCACCGGCGGCTCCCAGCGCTCCAGCGGACGTTTGTAAACAGGGGCATCGTCGGTAAGAGCTTCATTCGGGATTTCCGATACGACCTTCCCATGATGCAACACGCGCATTTTGCCGTCGCTAGTGACGCGGCCAATTTCCACCGCGTCGAGTCCCCACTTCTGGAAGACGCGAAAGACTTCCTGTTCGCGACCCTTCTGCGCCACCAGCAGCATGCGCTCCTGCGATTCGCTCAGCATGATCTCGTAAGGAGTCATACCGGTTTCACGCTGGGGAACGAGATCGAGTTCAATCTCCGTGCCCACGCCGCCGCGTCCGCCCATCTCGCAAGTGGAGCAGGTGAGTCCGGCCGCGCCCATATCTTGAATGCCGACGATTGCGCCGGTCTGCATCGCCTCAAGGCAAGCTTCGAGCAGGAGTTTTTCCAGGAACGGGTCGCCAACTTGAACATTAGGACGCTTGGCCTCGGAAGCCTCACTGAATTCTTCACTGGCCATGGTGGCGCCGTGAATGCCATCGCGTCCAGTTTTTGCGCCAACATAAATCACCGGGTTGCCCTCCCCAGCGGCGCGCGCATAGAAGATCTGATCGCGGCGCACCAAGCCCAAAGCAAAAGCATTCAGCAGAGGATTGCCCGAGTAGCACGCCTCGAACTTAGTTTCGCCGCCGAGATTGGGCACACCAAAACAGTTTCCATAGGAAGCCACTCCGCTGACCACGCCTTCGAAGACAGACTGGTTCTTGTGCATCTCGGCCTGTGTAGCGCGGGGGCCATTGCCCGCGTTGGCGGACGGTGTCCTCCCCGCGCGATTGGTGATCGGGCCGAATCGCAACGAATCCATCACCGCTACGGGCCGCGCTCCCATGGTGAAAATGTCGCGCAGAATTCCGCCTACGCCCGTTGCCGCTCCCTGGAACGGCTCGATGAACGAAGGATGATTGTGCGACTCGATCTTGAAAGCGCAAGCCCAGCCGTCGCCGATGTCAATGATGCCCGCGTTCTCGCCCGGTCCTTGCAGCACGCGACGGCTGCGCGTGGGCAGCCGCTTCAGGTGCACGCGCGAAGATTTGTAGGAGCAATGCTCGCTCCACATCACGCTGAAGATTCCGAGTTCGGTGAGGGTGGGTTCGCGTCCGCCGAGAAGCTGCTTTACTTTCTCGTATTCGTCCGGCGTGAGGCCGTGTTCCCGCACAATCTCGGGAGTGATGGCAAGGGTCATGGCAGAGGTCATGGGGAAACTCTATTGTCGCATTTGCGGCGGAATGTAGGGAAGCAGAATTGCGCGTGGTTGCTTCGTGGCAGCTGATTCCCGTCTATACTCTCCCCATGAAGTCGGTCATCGTCGGCACTGCGGGCCACATTGATCACGGTAAAACCGCGCTAGTCAAAGCTTTGACGGGCATCGACGCCGACCGGCTTGTCGAAGAAAAGCGCCGCGGTATTACCATCGACATCGGTTTTGCCAACCTTGAACTGCCCATGCCCAGTGGCGAAACGTTGCGACTCGGTTTTGTCGATGTTCCCGGGCACGAACGTTTCGTGCGCAATATGCTCGCAGGAATCGGTGGAATCGACTTGGTGCTGCTGGTGATTGCGGCCGACGAATCCATCAAGCCACAGACGCGCGAACACTTCGATATCTGCCGCTTGCTCTCGGTTCGTCGCGGCATCACGGTGCTTACCAAGGCCGATCTGGTCGATCAGGAAACGTTGGATGTGGTGCGGCTTGAAGTGGAAGAGTTTCTGCGCGGGTCGTTTCTCGATTCCACCCAGACGCCGATTGTGCCGGTTAGTTCTTTGACCGGCGCAGGCCTCGACGAGCTGAAAGCTGCGCTCACGAAAGTGGCGGCCGAAACAACGGCGCGTGATTCACACGCAATCATGCGCCTGCCGATTGATCGTGTCTTCACCATGAAAGGCTTCGGGACGGTAGTCACAGGCACGCTAGTCTCCGGCACCGTCCGCAAGGACGACGAATTGCAAGTATTTCCCGCATGGACGGCGCGTGCGCGTCCGTGGGGTTCAGGTGCATGGGAAGGCGGCGGATCAGGCCGAGGCGGGACAGCGGACGGCGCTGAACCTTGTGGGCGCTACGACGGCTGAACTTGCGCGCGGTATGATGCTGGCTCCTCCAGCCACGCTTCGCGCAACGGTGCGGGCAGACGCTGAGCTGTCTCTGTTGCCAGTCAGCGAAGCCTTTGCGGGATCGTGCCCGTGTGCATTTTCATTCGTATACCTCGGACTGCATCGCTACGGTCGTGCTCTATGAACGAAAGCAACTCCGTCCCGGCGAAACTGGTTTTGCGCAAATGCGTTTGAGTGAGCCGACACTTCTATTACCGGGAGACCGCTTCATCATGCGGCAGTTTTCGCCTGTAGTCACGATCGGTGGCGGGGTTGTGTTGGAAAATACTCCTCCACAGCGCGTAAAGGACGCGGCCGGGCACAGTGAATTTCTCGGGCGGCTAAGCGAAAAATCCGAGCCTAACGTATTACTCGCACGCGTTTCGGGAAGCGGAGCCGGGGGATTGACTATTGCGGAAGCAGTTGCCCGCATGGGTTGGCCTTCGCAACAGATTGTATCCGTTTCGTCCGCGATGTCCTGAAGTTGTGCGCATCGGCGATATTTTGATCTCCAAAACTGCGCTGGAACTGCTACGAAAACGCCTCATTCTTCTCCTCGATACATTTCACAGGCAGAATGCCTTGGTGGCTGGAATGAACAAGGAAGAGTTGCGGGGACATCTTTCCGATGTCGCACCGGAGATCTTTTCAAGCATTGTTGAAGAATCATTGGCTCGAAAGACGATCGAAGTGGCTGGCGAACTGGTGCGCCTGGCGGGTCGCGGCGTTTCTATGAAAGACGAAGAAACCGAATCGAAACAAATCATAGAAGTCGGCGTTTGCAACTGCTGGGCTTAAAGTCCCCGCATTGAAGGATGTGCTCGCCGGACTAAAAGTGGACAAAGCCCGCGCGCTAAAGATCGTCACGCTACTGCTGCGCGACAAGGTTCTGGTGAAAATTTCCGATGATCTGGTCTTTCACCGCGATGCTCTGGCTGACCTTCGCAATCGCCTGGCGGGAGAAAAAACCAAATCCGCAAAGCTGGATGTAGCGCGCTTCAAAGATCTGACGGGAGCAACCCGTAAGTACGCTATTCCTCTGCTCGAGTACCTGGACCGCGAACACGTGACGCGGAGGGTGGGAAACGATAGAGTGATTCTCTGATCTCAGAAACAGATCAGATATTCTCTTCCGGGAACTCGAGCTCCAGTCCGAGGGGATCGGTGAATCGGTTCGTCAGGTTGGCAAGACCGACGAGCAGATGCAGGTCCACAATCTCCGCATCGGAGAAGTGCTTCTTCAGCTCCGTGAAATCGCCATCGCTCGCATCTCGCGGCGCGCGCGTCAGCTTCTCCGCATAAGTCAAAGCAGTCTGCTCTTTTTCCGTAAAGCGGGCGTAAGAGCCCTCTTTCAGCGCCTTCCAATCGTCAGCGGCCAACCCCGCCCGCTTGGACGATGCCACGTGATGCTGCGCGCAATAGCGGCAGCCATTTATGAATGACACTCGCAAGTAAATCATCTCGTACAGTTTGCGGTCGAGGGATCTCCCCACACTGGCATAGAACGGAAGGAAGTTCTTCAGCATGTCGGGGCGATTGGCGAGCGCTTTTTGCGCGTTGCCCGGTTTGCCGCGAAGCGCCTTTTCGTAAATCTCTTTTACTTCGGGAGATGCGTTTTCAATTTCAACCAGCTGTATTCGCGCCATGAGGACCTCAAAGGGAAGTAAGAACGACCTCCGTATAATAAAGCACGGCACCGTTGGCTGGTGCCCGGCGGGTCGCTTGCGGGAAGGAGCAATCTCGATGAGAACGAAGTTGGCCGCTTGCGCGTTGCTGTTGAGTGCTTCCCTTATTACTGTAGGGCAGAACGCCCCTGATGCGGATTCGGAACGAACCAAGATATTGGCGCTGGAGAATGCCTGGAATCAGGCGGAGGAGCACAAAGACGTTAAAGCGCTCGACGGCCTGCTGGCCAGCTCCTTGGTTTACATCGACTACGACGGAACGGCTATGGACAAGGCGCAGTTCATCGCCAGCGTCAAGGCGCCATCACTGCATCCGGAGCAAATCGTCAATGAGTCGATGACTGCGTACGTGTATCGGGACAGTGCCGTGGTGACGGGAGTTTACCGCGAGAAGGGTGTGAACAAGGGCAAACCGTATCTCCGGCGAGGACGCTTTACTGATACCTGGGTCAAGCAAAACGCAACCTGGGTTTGCGCTGCCAGCCAATCGACGCTGATCAGTCACTAGCCTGCCGTTCGGACTGGGATATGAGACCTTGGCACGACTTCAAAAGCGACTGCCGAGTAACGATTTGTTGTGGAGTCGGAGGGACGCAGCGCTACACCTCCTCACCTGTAGAGATGTAGAGACAGCAAAGCCGGGGTGGTTGCCCCGGCTTTCTTGTTCATCACCTTTTGGGGATTGACTTGGTTTTGAAATTCCCCTCAGATCTTCTTAAAATTCACTCTCACAAAATTAGATTCACGCGCTCGCGAGCACGTTGCCCCGCCAACTACATCACCAGGGCCAGATTCTCAAGCTCGTTTTGCAACACAGGAATCGAGCAGCCGGACATTTCCACCCGACCGGCGGCATCGAACGCCGCCTGGGGCGAAACGCCATAGCCTCTGCCCATCAAGAAAACCTGGAGCAATTCGGCCGCTTCCCGCGAGTCGATCAGGCCGCCCTGCAGCAAGTCGTTGCGTAACGCCGTCAACTCCGTAACCGAAAATCTCTCTTTCATGGCCGTGTCACCTCCGACCGAAAAACCACTGTTACCGTATTAGACTCCGTTGCCACCCACTACGTTGCATGCAATTCAGGGGCCGCACTGTGGGAATCCCCTAATTGAATGTCAACCCATAGTTGGGCAAGGAGTTGCGCGAAGACCAGACAGTTGCACAACCATGCACTGAGGCCACATTGTCTCGCTAGGTTGACACAACGTGTCATAGTGGGACGGAATTGGGGCGATGTGAAACTTCACGGCCTAAATCGGAGGGTTTCTTTTCTCAACGCCGAGAGAATGACGCGGGCTCCAACACGCCTCGACACTCGCCTTTGTGACCACATCGCAGGCAGACTCTCTGCGCCGGGAATTTTGTGTTTCCACCTCAAGCGGATTCGATCACCGCTTGGTCGATCAGCAGAACGGGGATATTATCTCGAACCGGATAGACGCGACGACACTCAGCGCATTTCAAACTCTCTCCGTTCTCTTTGAGTTTGAGAGGGGCGCGGCAAGCCGGACAAACCAGGATGTCAAGCAAGTCTTGGGGAATCATGCGGTCATTGTACGCCGAGATGATTCGTGCTCCGAATGCGTGTTAGGAGAAGAAAGGCCTCATTGACTTCACACAAACCAGCCGCTACAGTTTTGGCGGCGAATATTTTGCTCGGTTTGCAGGTCCCAAAGATGCAGGCCGCGACTCCTGTGTCTTCACCGTGCCAACCTGCCTCTTGCAAAAAAATCTAACTGAGGGGAAACGATCCATGAAGGTGTTGCGAACATTAGGAATTGGGCTTTTCATTGTGCTGGCTTTGGCCAGTATGGGCTTTTCACAGAAATGGCAACCGGTTAAAACCAAGGCTCCGGTTCCCATGGGTGCGATTCTCTTGCTGACAGACGGAACCGTCATGGCGCATCAAGAACAGCAGAATGCGCAAAACTGGTACAAGCTGACCCCGGATCTCACGGGAAGCTATATCAACGGAAAGTGGACGAAGGTCGCCACGATGCCGACTATCAACGGAACGATATATGGACCGATCTTTTTTGGTTCCGTAGTCCTGCCGGATGGGCGGATGGTTGTAGAGGGCGGCGAGGATCTATGTACCCCGAGTTGCAGGGGCGTTTGGACCAACCTGGGTGCCATTTACGATCCGGTGAAGAACAAGTGGACGCCCGTGAACCCTCCTGCCGGGTTCTCTCAGATTGGTGACGCCCAAGCGATTCTTTTGAGCGATGGAACCTACATGCAGGCCAGTTGTTGTATCGGAGTCGACCAAGCCTACTTCAATCCCAAAACGCTGGGTTGGACGAACATCATCAATACAGGCAAGGTCGACCGCTTTGACGAAGAAGGCTGGAACCTGCTTCCTAATGGGAACGTTCTGACCGTCGATGCAATCGCTGCTCCGAACTCCGAGGTTTACAATCCGACGACGAAAAAATGGACGAGCGCGGGAAGCACGATTGTCCGCCTGGAGGATCCCAGCACGCAAGAAATTGGACCAGCAGTATTGCGGCCAGACGGTACGGTCTACGCAACGGGGGCCAATACCGCAGGGGCGGGACATACTGCGATTTACAATTCAAAAACTAAGAAATGGGCGAAGGGCCCGGATTTCACGGGCTCCCTTGATGCCGCTGACGCTCCGGCAGCTCTGGAAACCAACGGCAACGTCATTGTGATGACCAGCCCTGGGTACGGCAAGACCGGCTCCGTGTTTTTTGAATGGAACGGGAAGACGCTCACACAAATTGTTGGGCCACCTGACGCAAATGGCGACTCATCTTTTTATGGACATTTCCTCGAACTGCCAACCGGTCAGCTGCTTTTCGCCGATCTGAGCAATGACGTCGAAGTGTTCACGCCAAAGGGAACCTACAACAAGGCGTGGGCACCGGCGATCACATCGGCGCCGAGCTCAGTCACTCGCGGGAAAACCTACTTGGTAAAAGGCACCCAGTTCAGCGGGATGTCTGGAGGTGCCGCGTATGGAGACGATTTCCAGGACGCAACCAACTACGCTCTGGTGCGTATCACGAATAACGCGACCAAGCACGTTTTCTACGCTAAAACGACGAATCCGAGCACCTTTGCTGTTCAGACTGGCACCAAGGCGGAATCGACTCATTTCACCGTGTCAGCGAGCACCGAGACGGGCGACAGCAGACTCGTTGTAGTCACCAACGGAATCCCGTCCGCGCCGGTCGCAGTTACCGTACAGTAACGAGCTAGCAGGAAATATTCACTCCACTCGTTTTTCTGGTCGCAAGTGCCGGGAAAAGCGAGTGGAGTTTTTTTCTGTTCGAGATTGAGCGCAGCCAGAACGTCTGACTACCGGCGATAGTTTTACTTTCTGCACATTCAACGGTTTGCCACTATTCCGCAAACATTTTCAACCGCAGCTATTTTTCTTTCCGGTTCGGTTATTTTTCGTTGATCGGCTGCGTGGTGTCGACATAGCATAGCCGGATGCCCCGATTGGGCGTGGCGAGGAACCACCTTTATGAGGATTGCAGTCCGGTCTTGGTCATCGTGTTTGGCAAGTGCGCTGCTAGTCATTTTCGCGAGTGGGTTTGCGTTGAGCGCGGACAATCCGCATTACGTAATTACGAATGATGACGTTCCCCCGCCCCTCGTTTCGAGCGTTACCCTCTACAACATCGGCGCGCAAGGTCAGCTGACCAGGAAGGGCAAAGTACTAACTGGTCGAGGCGGTATCGGAGGCGGCTACTTTTCCGCCAACCGGGTGAGTGCGCTCGACAGCGGCAAGTCGCAATGCATCTTCGCCTCACAGGCCGCGACCGGCGCTATCGTCAGTATCCTGGTGTCGACCCTGAAAGTCGCAGGCAGCGCGAGTGGTTCGAAGAACGACGGCGGCACCAGCAATGGTATCGGCCTGGCTTCCAATAGCAAATATCTCTATGCCAGCTTTACCGACTCCAACACCATCGGGACGTTTCAGGTAAAGGCAGGCTGCAAGCTGAAGTTTGTCAGTGACATCACCGTCGGCGGGTTGCAGGGTGGCGTGATTGCCGGGATGGTCGTCCATGGTGGCATCATGGTAGCAACGTACGGAGATGGCTCCATCGAATCGTTCAATATTGCGGCGGGCGCGCCGGTATCGAATGGCGACAAGCAAAACTCCACCGGTTCGCGCGGCGGCAACACTTATCCGAATGGCATCGTCATAACGCAGGATGGCCATTTCGCCATCTTCGGCGATACGGCTTCGTCTACCGTAGTCGAAGTCTCCGATATTTCCTCTGGAAAGCTGACGCCGACGCTCGTCTATCACCTGGGAGGTGCGCGCAATTCCAGTAACGTGCTCTTGAGTCCCGACGAGACCATGCTATACATCAGCAACAACCAGGCAGGCAAGATAACTGCTGCCTTCTTTGACAAAGCTACCGGCGTACTGGCAAAAGGATGCGTTTCCGGAACCCTCAGAGGCTTCGATACGGACTGGGCGTATGTAGCGTCCTTAGCTTTGCAAAACTCAACGGGAACTGGCAGCACTATTTATGCGGCGGAGTTCGGCGCGCCAGCCTCGATCGGTATCGTCGACGTGCAATCATCGAGCGGAACATGCACGCTGAAGGAAGCCGCGAAGTCGCCCGTGGCAGACCCCAACAGTCCGGGATTGCTGTCGATTGGAACATTCCCTCCCGCGCCGTTCTAGCGGTGTTCGTCCGCAGTGCTGAGTAAGCAGTTTCCGCCTGCCGTTTGAAGACCGAAAAATGAAGGCCGACAGATATAGACATATAAACCCATGAAGATAATGTTTTTCCCTAGATTGCTATTGTCGGCTTCCTTCTTTCTTGTACCGGCTGCGATTGCCGCTCCCAAGCCGCACCATTTCGTTTTTACCAACAACGACGCGCCGGGGAAGATTTCCAACTCGTCTAATTTCTTCGCAGTGGGCGCAGGCGGAGGGTTGACGCAGCAGGCGCTCATTACAACAGGCTTCGGGGGAATCGGCGGCGGGTATTTTGGACTCGATAAGGTGGCTGCCCTGCAAAACGGCAACCAGCGCTGCGCCTACGTCTCGGATTCCTTCACCGCCGCGGTTGCGGGCATCGTCATCCCGTCACTCAAGGTTGCGGGAGCTTTTTCGGGCTCCAAGACCGATTCCGGCATGTTCAACGGCGTCGGCCTGGCAATGAACAGCGCTCATTTATACGCTAGCTTCACGGCGTCAAATACTATAGGCACCTTCGAAGTCCTTCCCGGATGCAAGCTGAAGTTCATTGGTGATGTTGACGCGAGTGGCCTGAGTGGCGGATCGCTGGACGGCATGGCAGTCCACGGCAATTTGCTGGTGGTCACCTATGTCGACGGTTCCGTCGAATCTTTTGATATCTCGCAAGGAGAGCCAGTCTCGAACGGCGACAAGCAGAACTCTACCGGATTTATCAAAGGAGGAAACGCCCCCGGCGGCGTGGACATCACTCAGGATGGGCATTATGCAATCTTCGGCGATGTGTCAGTGACCACGACCGTGGAAGTATCGGATATTTCCTCTGGCCAGCTCACCAAGACGATCGTCTACCACCTGGGTGCCAAGCGCAATTCCAGCAGCGTGCTGCTGAGTCCTGACGAAACGCTCCTCTACATCGCCAATACGCAGGCTGGCCGAATCACGGCTGCGTTTTTCGATAAGGCCCATGGAACGCTCACGAAGGGATGTGATTCTGGCCCTCTGAAGGGCTTTGACAGCGATTGGGCTTACGTGGGAACGCTCGCGCTGGAAAATACGTCGGGAAGCGGGGGCGTGGTCTACGCAGCCGAGTTCGGTAATCCCGGATCCATCGCGATGGTTGCGGTAAAGTCGAGTGGCGGGAAGTGCACGCTCAAGGAATTGCCAGCATCACCGGCCATTGATCCGCAGAGCCCGGGCTTACTTTCGATCGGTGTTTTTCCGCCACGGGGTTTTTAGATTGTTGGATTTCTCTGCGGAACTCCTACGGAAAAAGAGAAGAAAGACCACATTGACGATGCCCAGACTTTCGGATAACTTTCTGAGGCGAATTGTCTCGGCTAATTTGCAAAACCAATCTTGTGGCGGCCAACTATTGATGCCCTGTACTGCCTTTCCGCCCCTGGAAGAAAATATTTGAGGAGAATATCGAAATGAAGATGTTGCGGACGCTTTTCGTCGTAATCGTCGCCGGGTTGGCTGTAGTGAATGTTGCCAGCGCACAAAAATGGCAAAATTTGGCCCACCCGCCCACCGTTCAGACCGACACCGCTCTCTTGCTCACCGACGGGACCGTCATGGTTCATCAATACAATACTCCGAACTGGTGGCGGCTAACGCCTGACAATACGGGCAGCTATCTCAATGGAACATGGTCGAAGTTGGCCTCCATGCCATCGACCTATGCGCCTCTGTATTTCGCGTCCGCCGTACTGCCGGATGGCCGGGTTCTAGTGGAAGGCGGCGAGTACAACTTTCTGGTGCAGGACGAAACCAACCTCGGAGCGATTTACGATCCCGTAAAGAACAAATGGACCAATGTCAATCCCCCGAGCGGCTGGTCTTCCATTGGCGACTCGCCGGCGATCATCTTGCCGGGAGGAACCTTCATGATGGGGCAAGGCGGTTTCTCTTCCGTTCTAAAGAATGCTTTCTTCAATCCTAAAACTTTGGGGTGGTCGCAAAGGGGAACTGGCAAAGCGGACGGTTTTGTCGAAGAGGGGATGGAACTCCTCCCCGGCGGAAAAGTTCTGGTGGTCGATACGCAGAACACTCCCAATTCCGAAATTTTCAACCCGAAAACTTCTGTCTGGAGCAGCGCTGGCAGCGTAGGTGTGGATTTGTCGATCGATGCTGGCGAAGAAATCGGACCCGGCGCGCTGCGACCTGACGGCACTGTGTTTGCGATGGGCGCGGACGGCGACGGCGTTGCCGGACACACAGCCATCTACAACACGAAGACAGGCAAGTGGAAGGTGGGACCCGATTTCCCGAATGGCAACGATATGGCTGATGCTCCCGCGGCTGTCCTGCCGAGCGGCAATGTGCTCTGCGAAACCAGCCCCGGCGTTTTCAATCCTCCACTGACCTTCTACGAATTCGACGGAACCACATTCCATCAGGTGCCTTCGCCGAAGCAGCAGGGCAGCCCGACCAAGACTTCCTATCAGGGCCGCTTCCTGGTGCTTCCGACTGGCCAGGTGCTTTACACCTTGGCGGACGGCAATACCATCGATGCCGAGATCTATACCGCTCAGGGACAGGCCAAGAGCGCCTGGTTGCCAACAATCACAACCGTTCCAACCACGGTGACCCGAGGGCAGAGCTATACGATTTCAGGTACGAAGTTCAACGGTCTAGGGGTAGGCGCCTCTTACGGGGACGACGCCCAAATGGCCAGCAACTACCCGCTGGTTCGGATAACCAACACTGCAAGCGGACACGTTTTCTACGCGCGGACACACGACCACAGCACCATGGCCGTCGCGACCGGCAACAGGATCGTGTCAACTCATTTCGATGTTCCGGCTGGCATGGAAGCGGGTGCCAGCAGCGTGGTTGTCGTCGCCAACGGCATTGCCTCGGCGCCGACTGCGATCACCGTCGACTAGCAACGTTGCGGGAGTTTCGGGTACACTTCAATCCACTCGCTTTCGCTTTCGGCCCCACGCCGGAGGGAAAGCGAGTGGATTTTGTTCTTTCTCAACTTCTTTGGTTCGCGCGTCTTCGTCGTAATTGATCGGGTTCGTCCGGATCGTTACTGACGAAGAGGGAAGCGGGTGAGAATCCCGCGCTGCCGCGCAACTGTAAGCGAGGAAATTCGCGACCGGTCACTGGGGAATTCCTGGGAAGGCCGGTTGTGCTGGTCGGACGGCGAAAAGCTGTCCTAACTCGCGAAGCCAGGAAACTGGCGCGAACCGTCCACACCAACCCCTTTCGCGAGTCAAAGGAGGAGTGCATGCGGTTCTTTCATATTGTTGTGAGCGTGGTTTCTCTGCTGGCGGTAGCTTCAGCCGCCGAAATCAAAATCAAAGTTGTGGATCCCCAATCGGCTGTGGTGGCCGGGGCGCAGGTGGTGCTCCTGCCGCGAGGTGGCGATACCCCCGTCGCAGTCGCTACCACATCGGCGGAAGGCCTGGCTGTGTTTCCCGGTGTGACCTCGAACACCTACCAAGTGCAAGTGCTCGCTCCCGGCTTTGCCGTGGAAACCACCGATCTCCCTTCTGGCAACGATCTGGTTACGGTAAGATTGCGCCTCGCCGCGGCAGCGGAAACCGTTGTCGTGACCGCGACGCGTAGTCCGGTGGCGAGTGAACAAGCCGGCGCCGATGTTGCAACCTTGAGCGCGGCCCAATTGGAAACCATGCAGCCGATCGCGTCTGACGACGCGATTCGTTTTTTGCCCGGAGCAATTATCAACACTGCCGGCCAGCGCGGCGGTCGTGCATCCCTGTTCGTGCGTGGTGGCGATTCCACATACAACAAAGTGATTGTTGATGGAGTCGCGATCAACGAACCGGGTGGGACTTTCGATTTTGGAACTCTGCCACTGGCGGAATCCGACCGCGTGGAGTTCACCCGCGGCGCTCAGAGCACTTTATACGGAACGGATGCGATGACCAGCGTCGTGCAGTCGTGGACGCGAGAAGGCAGCACCGCCGTCCCGGAGCTACGCTTTGGCGCGGACGGAGGGAACCTCGAAACCGCGCATGGCTTTGCATCACTGGCGGGCGCCCGTAGTCGCTTCGACTACAACCTGTTTGCTGACCAGTTCAACACCAGCGGCCAGGGCGTGAACGATGCTTACTCCAATTCGCTGCAAGGAGGGAATCTAGGCGTTGCAATTAACGATCGAATCGCCCTGCGGCTGCTGCTACGGCATTCCAATAGTTCTACGGGCGTACCCGGAGAATGGAACTTCAATGGCGACCCGCTCATGCAGCCGGATCGCGATCAGAAGGCTCATTTGAACGGACTGCTGGCAAACTTTGAAATCACCATTAAAGGGCCTTCGCGTTGGCAGCATCGTCTAAATGGATTCGACTATCACGAAAGACGAACGAACACGGACTTCCAGATCGATCCGGGACGGGTCTCGCCTTCATTCGGCAATATCGATCTCCCTTTCAATGATCTCGCCCTGTTCAATCGAGCCGGCTTTGAGTATCAGGGCGACTACGAGGAAAAGAGTTGGGCGCGCACGACCATTGGCTACCGCTTCGAAGACGAAAACGGCTTGGTGGGAGACGTCACCGATCTGGCTCCCGGCCAGCGACTGAATAACGATGTTTATGCGCAACAAATTCTCAACTACAAACGCCTGTCGGTAGTAGCCGGAGCACGTTTCGCGCACAACAGCGGCTACGGAAACGTCGGAGTCCCGCGGATTGCGCTCACCTATCTCGCTTTACGCGGTGGGGAAATATTCTCGGGAACACGGCTGCGCTTCTCTTATGCCACTGGCTTCAAGGAGCCCCGGTTGGAAGAAACCTTCGCAGGGCCGCCCTTCAGCATTCCAAATCTTAACTTGAAACCCGAGCGAAACCGGGCGTTTGAAGCGGGCTTCCAGCAAAGCTTGCTGAAGAATCGGATTTCGCTGAATGCTACATACTTCAACAATCTCTTCCGCGATCGAATCGATTACGCGACCAGCCCGGTTACATTCATTGGTCAGTATGTGAACGTGGATGAATCGTTTGCCCAAGGTGCAGAGGTCGAATTGCAAGGCCGAGTCTGGTCGAAGCTGTCCTGGAACACTGCTTACACCTACACGTCGACGCAGATTCTGGAGGCTCCCTTGTGTACGCCTGCAAATTTTTGCGATCCGTTGCTTGCAGCGGGACAGCCATTCATCCGCCGCCCCAAGCACTCGGCAACCGCGCAGGTCACTTATGTGGCAAGTCGTTGGGGAGCGAATCTGGGCGGAAGTTTTGTGGGGAGGCGTGCTGATTCGGACTTCTTCGGTTTCGGGATCGATCACGCGGCGGGTTATGTGCGCGTCGATATGGGCGGCTGGTATGCCGTCAACTCTCGGGTCACTGCCTATGTAAGCTTGCAGAACGCCTTCGACAAACAGTATCAGGAGGTAGTTGGGTATCCAGCGCTAGGTACGAACTTCCGGGCGGGAATGCGATTCAGAATCGGAGGAGATTGAAAATCGGCGCTTGCTCTAGCTTTTTACTCTCAACCGGGTGCCGAAATCCTTGTTCATGGTCCGCACGGAATTCTCCAGCGGTAAGGCACTCGGTCGAGGGCGTTCGTGGTGGTTGTTTCCAACCGAACAAAACACGGGAACGACGGCAGAATTAGAACTTTGATATTTGGTGCGCGCCAACTCCAGCTTCGCCACATCCTCTTGGCCGAGTGGCTGCTGGCGGCCCAAAAGATGGGTGACCAGCGCGATCTTCGCGAAATGCTCGACCGTCTCCATCTTCATGTAGGCGTGGTGGAGGGTGTCAGAATATGAGACGACTCCGTGGTTTGCCATCAGGATGGCGTCATAGTTCGGCACTAGAGGAGCCAGCGCGTCAGAGAGCTCGGGCGTACCCGGCGTTCCATACTTAGCCAACGGAATAGAGCCCAGACCAATTACAACTTCGCAAACCAGAGGCTGATTCAGAGCTAGCCCGGCAGCGGCAAAGCCTGTAGCGGTGGGTGGATGCGCGTGCACGATTCCGCCAATGTCCGGACGCAGCTGGTAGATCAGCAGGTGCATAGCGATTTCACTGGATACGTTCCGCTTCCCAGCGAGACGGCGGCCCTCCAGGTTCACAATCACCATATCGGACGCGCGTAACATGCCCTTGCTCATGCAAGTGGGGGTGACCAGAATGCGCTCATCATCGAGACGTACGGAGAGGTTGCCGTCCGTAGCGGCTACATAGCCACCACGGTGCAGCATTTGGCCGAACAAGGCCATTTCGCGTCGATGTTGGCGTTCGCTCAACATGCACATTTCTTGGGCAGCTTGGGGGGAGCAGACCGTCCAGTTTGCGTATGGTACCGCAGGTCAGCGCCTCAATACAATCCGTTTATTACTGTACGGCACTTTGGATGACAAATGTCTGAACTTATAATCGGCGAGTGCTGGTTTCTGAATTTAACTTCTCACTCCCCGCGGAACTGATCGCCCAAGAACCTCTGGCAGAACGATCCGCTTCTCGCCTCTTGCAGCTGGACCGAGCCACGAAAGAGCTTCACGACCGACAGTTTCCGGAGTTTCCTGATCTACTCCGTTCCAACGATTTGATCGTCTTCAACAATACGCGTGTGCTTCCAGCGCGACTGTATGGCAGGAGAGATGGGATCAAGACTCAACTCGTGAGCACGCGAAACCCGGCAGCTGCAGCTGCAGATTTTCTGGCGGGCAGAATCGAGGTTTTGCTCACCAGTCAGCTTTCGGATGACCCAAATGAATGGGCCTGTCTGGTACGGCCCAGCCGCAAGATTGGCGTGGGAGAGCGGCTTATCTTTGGCGACGGTGAACTACAGGCGGAAGTAGTCGCGAGGGGTAGCTTCGGCGAGCGTCACTTGCGGTTTCACCCAACCAAAGACTTCTTCGGCTCGGTTGAACAATTAGGTCATGTGCCGTTGCCGCCTTATATTCACCGCGAGGACCGCACCGCGGATCGCGAGCGTTACCAGACGGTTTATGCGCGGGAGCGTGGCTCGGTGGCCGCCCCAACCGCGGGCCTGCATTTTACTTCAGCGATTCTTGATCGCATACGCGAGCGTGGCATTGAAACAGCGGAGATTACTCTGCACGTCGGCTTGGGCACATTTCAGCCGGTGCGTGTCGCCAATGTGGAAGAACACAAGCTGCATCAGGAGGCGTATACAATTCCGACAGAGGCAGCAGCCCAGATCAACCGCGCCCTGGACGCTGGCAGGCGCGTAGTAGCGGTGGGGACGACCACCGTCCGAACCTTGGAATACGCGGCCAGTCAATCAAAAACAGGGCGCGTGCCGGCGGGCAGCGGCCAGGCCGATATTTTCATCTACCCCGGCTTCGATTTTCAGATTGTCGGAGCCCTGCTGACCAATTTTCATCTGCCGCAATCCACGTTGCTGATGATGGTCTGCGCCTTTGGCGGGGTGGAACCAGTATTGAGCGCTTATGCTCATGCAGTCGCGCAGAAATACCGGTTCTATTCGTACGGTGATTGCATGTTCTTAGAATAATCAGGGCGTTTTTGAGGCCAATTTACGGGTTATACTGGGCTCGCAAGGAGTGAACCATGGGTACACAAGCGCTGTCTAAGCCGGTGTCTATCGACGACTTTGTTGTGGCGTTGCGGAAATTTCCTGAAGCTTCGTTCGCTGGGACTGAACAAATCATCAAGTTTCTTGAAGACAAGCCCGTGGAACCCGACACGCTGGCGCGTTACCTAACTTGGGATCGACAGCACTATACCCGAAACTTGATCGACAAGACGCCGCTTTACGAGCTGATCGCCATCTGCTGGGAAGTGGGACAGGCTAGTTCTGTACATAATCACCGTGACCAGAATTGCTGGATGGCAGTGCCCGTCGGAAGATTGCTGGTCGACAACTACCGCGTGATTTCCCAACAACTTGACGCTGGCACTTGTAATTTGGAGAGCGCGGACACCGTCGAGATGAATGCCCAACATCCGTGCGCAGTCGATCCCGTGGAACCGGTACACCGGGTCTACAATCCGCGCGAGTTCAACCAGCGAGCGGTCAGTCTGCATGTTTATTCCCGTCCTTTCGATAGCTGCGTTGTGTACTCTGCGGAGCAGGGCACGTGCGGCGAAATCAAACTGAGCTACCACACTGAATACGGAAAGCCGTGCCGGTGACTTCGGTCACTTGTGCCTCCCAGGGGTAGCCGTAAGACAATAACTTACGAAACCTGGAAGGCATTTATGAACCCAAAATTTGTGTGGTGGCTGCTTGCGGTGGCGACCCTGCTGGTCTGTAGTTGCTCCAAAAAACAACCGGCCTATGAGCAGCCGCAACCCAACATGGATTCCGTCGATCGCAGCGCCGGTTCCCACCTGGATCCGGTAAAAGTTCTGCACCGGGTGATCTCTGTAAGCAATCATGCGGAATTCGCATTTTCGGTGCCACCGCACCAGAAGGATGCGAGACTGCGCGGCACTTTCCGGTCGTTCACCAAACGTGGCGCACCCGATTCCACCAGCGATGACACAGCGAACATCGACGTGATGGTTTTGAACGACCAGCAACTGGACGACTTTCAACAAGGCAAGCCGGTGGCCGCCACCTACCAAATCGACCCGTCACACGATCAGCGAGTCGAGTGGAAAGCCCCAGCAACGTCCGATCAAACGCAGGCGTACCATCTGGTTTTCAACAACTCCTCTGGCGGCGCCAAGACCAAGTTCGTGCAAGCCGACTTCAGCGTCACCTTTGAATAAGAGTGCCTCGCGCGAAAGAGCGCCTCGCCGCACGCCTGCTGATAAACTAAGCGGGTTGTCTCCTAAGAAGAAATCCTCGCTGGCCACGGTTGAAAACGCTGGGACAGCACCGGCCGTGGATCGCGCTGCGCCCGCGCCGAAGCTCGCTAAGGGTGAACCCGGACGTATTTTCCTGATTGACACGATGTCATTCATCTTCCGCGCCTACCACGCAATGGCGCGGCAGCGGGGCATGTCCACAAAAACCGGTTTGCCGACGGCGGCGACCTATGTTTTCGTCAACATGTTGCGCAAGTTGCGCGACGATTTCTCGCCACATTATCTGGCTGCGGTGTTTGATGTTGCCGCGCCGACCTTCCGCGATCAGCAGGCTGAAGCCATCACAAGTGTGCGGCGCTTCGATCTGAAAACGCAAACCTTTCAGGAAGTCGAATACCACGGGTACAAAGCCAATCGTACAGAAATGCCGCCCGACCTGGTGCAGCAATTGCCTTTCATCCGTAGAGCGCTGGAGGCCTATCGCATTCCGATTCTCGAACTCGGCGGCTATGAAGCCGACGACGTGATCGGAACGCTGGCGCGCAAAGCGGTCGCTGAATCCTATTCCGTGTATGTGGTTTCCAGCGATAAGGACATGCTCCAACTGGTGAATGATCAGGTTCTCGTCCTGAATCCTCCAAAAGACAACCTGATTTGCGATGCGGCCAAAGTCGAAGAAATTCTCGGCGTCCCTCCCGACCGGGTGATCGATGTGATGGCACTTCGGGGTGACTCCATCGACAACGTTCCCGGAGCGCCTGGGATCGGCGACAAGGGGTCGGTTGAACTCATCAAGCGTTTTGGCTCGGTGGAACAGGCCCTCGACCGCGCGGCGGAAGTTGAAAAGAAAACTTATAGAGAGTCATTGCAGAACAACCGCGACAACATCCTCCTCAGCAAGCAGTTGGTGACCATCGACTGCAATGTGCCTATCGAGCTGAACGTAGACGCGATGCGGATGGGCCAGCCTGACCTTGAGGGGTTACGTGCGCTTTTCACCGAACTTGAGTTCACTTCACTGTTGAAAGAACTCCTGCCAGTGGTTGAGGTGAGTGAGGCTCACTACCGTGAAGCTGCATCGGCCGCGGATGTGGACGCGGTGCTGCATGCGGTTCCCGCAGGAGGCGCTCTGGCGGTCGCGGTGGAAGCGGACACGATCGAGGAAGAAGAGACAGAAGAGAACGAACCGGAAAGTGGGATGCTCCTCTTGGTGCCGGAGCCGACGCCGGAACGGCCGCGAAACATCGCGATCTCCGCAGCGCCCGGCGTAGCGGTTACCGTCGTTTCCGCAGCAGAAGGTGCGACGGCGAAGGTCAAATCCGTTCTCGCGGACCCGAACTCGCCCAAGGCCATCCACGATTACAAGGCAGCTTCACATGTCTTTGAGGCGCAAGGAATCGCGCTACACGGTGTGCGGCACGATCCCATGTTGTATTCCTATCTGCTTGATCCAACTTATTCGTCGCATCGCCTGGCGGATGTTGCGCTGCGGCGCTTCAACCTCAAACTCGGGGGAACGCTTCCCGAGGCAGCCGACATCACCGGCAGATTGGCAACGGCCCTGAGCCGCGATGTGGAAGATGCAGGTTTGACCAAGCTGTATCGAGAGATCGATTTGCCGCTGGTGCCGGTGCTGGCGCGAATGGAGCGGGCTGGGGTCAAAATCGATCGTGCAACTTTGGCGGAGATGTCGTCACGCCTGGAACTCGAGATCGAGAAGAAAGCTAAAGAAATCTACGAGCGTTCAGGGTGTGAATTTAATATCAGCTCGCCCAAACAGCTGGGAGATGTCCTCTTTAACAAATTGAACTTGCCGAAACCGGTCAAGTATGGCAAAGGCCGAACGATTTCGACGGCAGTTGATGTACTGGAGGGATTGTCAGAAGAGCACGATGTGCCACGCCTGGTGCTGGAATACCGCCAGCTCACAAAGCTCAAGTCGACGTACGTGGACGCATTGCCCGCACTGCTTAATCCCACAAGCGGGCGCTTGCATACGACGTTTGGGCAGACTGGGACTGCGACCGGACGATTATCGTCCACCAATCCTAACTTGCAAAATATTCCGATTCGCACCGAACTGGGCCGCGAGATTCGCGCCGCATTCACAGCTGAGCCGGGGCACCTACTGATGGCGGCGGATTATTCACAAATCGAGCTGCGGCTGCTCGCGCATTTTTCGAAGGATCCGCTGCTCGTCGAAGCCTATCGCCGGGGTGATGACATCCACACCCTGACGGCCTCTCAAGTTTTTGGCGTGCCGCCATTAATGGTGACGCCCGACCATCGCAGACAGGCTAAAGTAGTGAACTTTGGAATTGTGTATGGCTTGTCAGCTTTCGGATTATCCCAGAACCTGGGGATTGAACCGGCGGAAGCCAAACAGTTCATCAGCGCCTATTTTGAAAAGTACAAGGGCGTCCGGACATTTATCGATAAGACGCTTGAAGAGGCTCGCCGCGACGGAAGAGTGAGCACACTCTTCGGACGCTTGCGTCCGATTCCTGACATTAACAGTAAGAACGCAAATCTTCGCGGCTTCGCCGAACGCACTGCCGTCAATACTCCTTTGCAGGGAACCGCCGCGGACTTGATCAAGATTGCGATGATTCGGATTGATGTCGCGATGCGCGAACTTGGGCTGAAATCACGAATGACTCTGCAAGTCCACGATGAATTAGTGTTTGAGGTTCATCCTCAAGAGCTGGATACGATGAAGCCGTTAGTCAAAGAACATATGGAGAAAGTTCATTCTCTAACGGTTCCGTTGGTGGCCGATATTGGCGTGGGAACGAACTGGCGTGATCTGGAATAGCGTATTTCAGCGGACGTTCACGAACGTTCTCGCCCTATTTCCCGCTCGGCAGCTTCCCGCAGCATTCTTCGATCGCGCGAGTGAGCAATCCTTCTCGCCCGGATAATTCTCCGCACGCCGAAAAAATACAGGAACCAGAGGAGGGTCGCCGCGACAACGATAAGCAGGACCAGATTCCAAACAGCAACGGCGTTGGACAAGAGTGTTTTCATGGAACCTGTTCGTTGACGACGGCGAATTATCGCTCAGCCTGGACAACCGGGTGCGGCTGTCGTCACGCAACTAGGCACCCAGGACTTGCTTGATCGCGCCCGCGATGTTACCTGCCAGCGTCTGCATCTTTGCTTCCGACTCGGCTTCTACCATCACCCGCGCCAGCGGTTCTGTTCCCGAATAACGCACGACAATGCGCCCGTTGCCGTTAAGTTCATGTTCGGCGGCTTCAATGGCACGCTGGATTTCTGGTACCTGAGCAAACGGTATCTTTTCGCGGACACGGATATTCTGAATCGTCTGCGGAAACACTTTGAGATCTCCAATCAAGTCGGCCAACGGCTTGCCAGTGCGAGCCATAATCTCCATTACCCGCAGTGCAGTAAGCAAACCATCGCCCGTGGTTGCGTCACCGTCGCGGAAGATGATGTGGCCCGACTGCTCTCCCCCTAGAATTGCGCCAGTCTTCAACATCTCCTCAAGTACGTACTTGTCTCCTACGTTGGCGCGCAGCATCTGTATGCCTGACTTGCGCAATGCTATTTCGAGGCCCATGTTCGACATTGTCGTCGCGACGATGGTGGAATTCGCCAGAACACCGCGCGCCTGCATATCGCGTGCAACCAGAAGCAGGACGCCATCGCCATTGATCACGCGGCCATTCGCATCGCTGAACAGAGCGCGGTCTGCATCCCCGTCAAAAGTCACGCCCAGATCGAACGGGCCTGCTTTTTCGGCAATCGTTTTGGCCAGCGCTCCGGGATGAAGGGCGCCGCAATTCTGATTGATGTTCTTCCCATCCGGCGACGCGCTGATATACGTCGCTTGAATGCCACAAGCGCTAAACAATCCCGGGGCCTCGGCGGTCGCTGCGCCGTTGGCGCAATCCACCAACACTCGCAGGCGGCTCAAATCACTCTTCACACCCTGAGAAAGCCACTCAATATAAGCATGGCGAAGGCTTGCTTCACCGGGTAGGCTTGGCGCGGGCTTCAAAGTGGCCGGATTATTGCGCTCCGGGTTCTGCAAAAGAGAAAAAATCTCCTGCTCAATCGCCAACTCATGCGAGTCCGGTAGTTTATATCCATCGCCGGAAAAAACCTTGATGCCGTTATCAGTCCAGGGATTGTGCGAGGCGGAGACAACTACACCCGCCGCATGCTTCCGCGATCGCGCAAGATAAGCAACTCCCGGCGTCGTGATGACGCCTGCGCTGTGAACTTGACAGCCACTTGACATAAGGCCCAGAGTGACCCGGTCCGCAATCCACGCACTCGATTCCCGGGTATCCTGGCCGATCACAACGCTGGCCTTGGAATTCCCCCGAATCAAGTCATGGCCCAGTGCCCGGCCAATGAGGTAGACGCTTTCCACCGTCAATGGGAATTCTCCAGCCACGCCGCGAATACCATCGGTGCCAAAAAGCTGTCTTGTCTGAGAAGTCATTCTGGTTTGGTAACCTGCGCACCACTCGCCTCGTTCTTCTGCATGATAACCGTTACCCGCACGGGATCGGAGCTTGAGGCTTGAATCAGTGGATCGGAGACGTAGGCGTGTCGAAGGAATGTGGTCTGGCTCATAACCCCGCTGACGTCAATGGGGTCGGTGATCGCCACGTCGACCGCATCGACATGCTTCTTCGGCCCACTAATTGTAATCATGGATGGGTTCACCGCGATCCGGTCAATGCTGTAGCCGGGAACGAATGTTCCGGTAACACGTGGCTGTACCGGAACCATCCGCGTCAGGCGCGAGTCGAACACAATATGGAACTGACTGGGTACCACTTGGACCACTTCCAACTCGGAAGGTTCGTGTATTTGTTGAGTGGTCAAATCAAACGTTCGCTCGCCCGGCTTCACGCCGCTCAACTCAATCGCGGCATAGACATCGGAAGGCTGAAGCCGGTGAATCACGCGCTCCGGACCGCGCAACCGAATTTGAGCGCTGGGAATATTCTGGGAACTGATCTCCAGATTTTCCGGAATGTTGTGAAACTCAATGGCCACATCCACGGCAACCTCGGCGACCGGATCGCGCGCCACGGCAAGCCACAGGCCTACCCCTAAAGCCAACGAAAGCAGCTTCAGGCCCAGGTTGTGCAGCACGTGACGGTTTAGGAAATCTCTCATGGTTAGCCGTCGGTTCCTTGATTCAGACGCGAATCCCCGCTGCGCGACAGGCTCTCTGCGCCGGATGTGGCCGAATCTTCACCCGAAATTGAAATCGGTGTCGGCAAGGTCGAAGCCGGCACATAGCGTCGCAACAGCTCTCCCAGCCGGTCGCGTAGCTGCTCCACACTAAGATCACGCTCGATCTTGCCGGCGACTGCCAGGCTGATGCTGCCAGTCTCCTCGGAAACGATGACGGCGATGGCATCGGTCTCCTCCGTCACCCCAATTCCAGCGCGGTGCCGTGTCCCCAGCTGAGTCGACAGTACGGGGTTCATGGACAGTGGAAGGAAGCAGGCGGCCGCGGCAATTCGATCGTTCTGTATAATCACGGCGCCGTCATGCAAAGGCGCACTCGGCCGAAAGATCGTTGCCAGCAAGTCATAGGAGAGTCGCGCATCCAGTGGAACGCCACTCTCAATGTAAGTCCGCAAGCCGATTTCACGCTCGATTACGATCAATGCTCCCGTCTGATTCTGGCAAAACAAATTTGCTGCCAGCACGATATCGTCGTAAGCCTCCGCCTCGGAACCCGACGCCCTGCTCAGACTAAGTCCACGCCCCAACCGCGCCAGCGCTTGGCGGATTTCGGCTGCGAAAACCACGATGAGAGCAAACACGGTGTAGGGAAGAAGGGTGCTGATCAGCCAGTTCAGCGCAGTCAGGTTTCCCAGGCGGGAGAAATAAAATGCCAGCCCAAGTCCTGCCACTCCCACCAGCATGAGCGAGGCGCGGGTACCCTTGATCAGGGCGAGAAACTCATAAATGACGAATGCGACCAACAGAATGTCGATGATCGAGATCACCGACAGATGTGGCCACGGTGCTGAGAGCTGCGCCACTCAAGAACCCTTTCAAAGCAGGATCAGCCAACACCCGCAAACTAGCTTCATTGTAATCCAGGGTTCCCAGCGGGGACGGTTTTTACGAAGGCCTGCCAGGGTGACGAAAGACCGTGGTTAGCCCACTGGATTCGCGGAAATGCCAACACGCTTCATCTCACGCCATTGCAGGTCGCCGCGCAGGTATTGCCAGATGCCTTGCAGCCTCCACACCATGGTGAGCTGCCGGTAGGGAAAGTGTTCGAACAGACAGTAAATGAGCAGGCGAGCGACTTCGCGCCAGTCGCTGTAGCGACGGAATGTCATCTCTTCCAGAAGAACCGAACCGATGGAGATCAAAGTGGCAAAGGCATAGCCGAACAGCAGAAATTGCAAGAAGAAAGACCTGCTCAGATTCCCTGTCATCATCGCAATGATGATTGTGGAATAACCAACCAGTTCGATGATTGGGGCGAAGAACTCGAAGATCCACATGTACGGCAGAACCGCCCAGCCGACGCGACCGTAGCGGTTGCGGAACAGCATGTCGCGATTGGGCCAGAGTGTATCGATTAAGCCCTTGTGCCAGCGGGCACGTTGGCGAGCCAGCGATTTCAAATCCGTCGGCACCTCGGTCCAGCAGGTGGGGTCGGGAATAAAGTTAATGTGGTAAGGGCGGTGTTCCTCGTGCAAGCGTCGGTGCATGCGGATGACCAGATCGAGGTCTTCTCCGACCGCATGGGTGCGAAAGCCTCCCACCTGCTTGACCAGATCTCGTTGAAAAACTCCGAAGGCGCCGGAAATAATCGGCAGCATGTTGAAGCCGGCCCAGCCTTCGCGTCCGACGAGAAAAGCACGCAGGTATTCGATGACCTGCATGACCTCGATCGCCTTCTTGGGGAGTCGCACTTCCTCGATCTGATTATTCACGACCCGCGAGCCGTTCAAGACCCGCACGATGCCGCCGACGGCCACAACCCGGTCGGGATCGGAGAATACCCCCGCCATGATGCGGATGAGGGATTCTTTCTCCAGAATCGAATCGGCGTCCACCACGCAAACGTACGGGCTGGTGGCGGCATTGATCCCCGCGTTAATGGCATCGGCTTTGCAGCCCGCCGCCTCCTTGTCGAGAACAAAAAGACGAGGTTCGATTGCGCTGCGATAAATGGCATGCAGAGGTGCAGTTGCGATGTCCGCAATGTAGAGTATGCGGGCCGTCTGCAACTGGTAAGCCAGCCGCAGCTTTTCCATGGTGCCATCGCTCGATCCGTCATTGACCACAATCACTTCAAGGCTGGGATATTCCAGCCCAAGCAGGGCTCCAACGCTCCCTACGATGGACCGTTCCTCGTTGTGCGCCGGTACGATGAGCGTGATGGGCGGCGTGAATGGAGACGCTTTGATAAGTTCCAGCCGCAGGCTGCCGAGACGATGACGATGGACGGTGTTCTTGAAGATGGCGACGATGAGGAGCGCCAGGTAGATGAGATTCGAGAGCAGGTAGTAGATAAACAGTGTGTCGTTCGAAATAGCGAGGAAGTGCATTTTCAGTGTCCCGCGGCCGCGACTGCGGCTTTTTCTGAATTCTGCACCCTCTTCTTCACGGCGGTGACGACTTCCATCAACGCCGCTTGTGCCGAGTCATTGGCCGAGCCATGGCCGAGCAACATCCGATGCGCCGACCAGCTTTTCGATGGCGCCCGAGCGTTCGAGTTCGGAAATAAAGGATTGGAGTGCGTATTCATCCTGCGTGGCGACGACGTCTTCGAGAATCTGCTCCAGTTGCGGCTCCATGCGCGCCAGAGCCCATGCGGCTCGTTGCCGCACGTGGCGGTTGGAGTCGCACAAAGTGCGCAACAGGATCCGGATCTTTCCGATGTTTTCAATTTGACCCAGCGCCACTACTGCCCGCAGACGCACGAACCATTCGGGGTCGGTGGCCAACGTGTGCAACGCGGGCAGGGTAAACAGCGTGTTGGTATTGCCTAAAGCGCGGGCCGCCGAGGCGCGCACTTCTGGAAGGGCGTCGGCCGCCAGGATCAGTAACTCCTCACCCAAGTCCGGCGAGGCCAGTTCGCCCAGGACGCGAGCCAACAATTCCCGCAGCGGGCCCTGGGTTTGCTCGACGTAATTCACCAGAATGCTGGGATAGTTTCGGCAACAATTGACCAGGGTATTTTTCAAAGTCCGTTCGGGCACGTCGAAGTTGCCACTGACGACGCGATCCAGGATTGGAATGGCGGCTTCCATACGTGCGATGCGACCCAGGCCGCGAACCGATGCGATTCGCGTCTCACGCGACGGAGAGTCCAATGCATCCGCCAGGGCGGGGATCGATTCCATGGCCCGGGTACGGCCCAGAGCAAGCAGTGCGGTCCGCCGTTTCCAGCCGCTAAAAGTACGCGCCTCGCAGATACGCATGTCCAGCAATCCGCTGTTGCGGAGACAGTCCAGAAGTCTGGGCAGCTGTTCGGGGGTCGCCATTTCCACAGCATCGAGCAAGATGGATTCGACGATGTCGCAGTCGAGCGGATCGAACCGCCACTCCTCGGCTGAGACCTTACCGGAGACGATGTCGTCCCACCGCGCGCGTAAGGCAACCGTCCGCTCATTCCTCCGGCGAAAGTAGCGCGCGCGATACCAGCGCCTCAGCACAATGAATCCGATCAGCAGGCAAATTCCCAGCAGAGATCCCAGAATGGCTTGCAAAACCAGCCCAGCGGGCCCGAGTTTCTCGATTCCGCTAAAAATGAATCCCATAACTCAGTCCAAAGCTGGTATCGGTTTGACCCTGGGTTCGGTTTTGCCGAGCCACATAGCCGTTGATGTCTTGCCGTTCGGCAAACTGGTAACGCAGGCCGCCGCCAAAAGTGTGCGCAGAGAAACGTCCGATCTGATCGATTTGGGCAAAGTTCTCGCTGCCCACTGCGAAGAAGAGGTTGCCGGCGACGCGACGTTGCAGAGGAAACCCCAACTTAGTCCAGCCAGAGGGCGTCCAGTCAATGGGAGTCCCAGCAAAACCGCTGCGTGCCCCCGTCACGTTCAGTGACCACGTCCAGTCGCGAGGCAAGTAAACAATTTGACTGGTGTTCAGCGTCAGGACATGCGCCCCCTGGTACCAATACCAATGCTGCTGGTATGAGCTTTCCAGGCCTTGCACCCAACGGTTTTCGATGCGAAAGCCGTGGCCATATTCGAAAAAAGCTTCGTTGGTGGGCACCACATCCTGACTATTGGCGATGGCACTCCCAACGCTGATCCAATCGCGTGCTGTCACGTGGAATGAGGTGCTGGCAAGAAACTTGACTGCATCCTCGCCAAATCGTTGGTAGGTGGTGACGCCGAAGGCGGTTGACCAACGCTGGTTCCAGCGGGAACTCAAGCTGACGCTCTGGGTCTGGGCGTCGTCGGTGTAGTTGAAGAAGTCGACGTCTTCGCCGATGCGGAGTTCGTGTTTGGCATTTCCGCGAAGACCCGCCAGACTGCCTCTGGCGTCTTGGTTGTTCGGATCGAACTGAAGCGTTTCCTGATACTCCGAATGCGCTTCCCGAGTCCGTCCCAACAGGGACAGCACACGAGCTCGCCGTGACAAAATCTCAGGGTCCGACGGGGAGATTGCTCTTGCACGATCGAGCACCGCAAGAGCTTCGGGATATTTCTTCTGCCACAGCAGGACGTCGGCAAGGTTGGTCAAAATATCGGCGTCGTTCGGAAACTTGTCGAGGACGAGTTTGTACTCGGCTTCACCCTCGGACCAGCGGCCGTTCCAGGCCAGCAAACGTCCGCGCCAACCGTGGGCTTCCATATCGTCAGGTGCCTCGGCCAACCGCTGGTCGACAATCGTCATTGCCGCATCGAGATGCTGAGCTTTGACTTCGTCCTGCACACTCTGCTGCCAATCGCTCGCAGTCTGCTGCGCAGACGCCGGTGCGAACACGGCCAGCAAGGCTCCGAACTGCCACGATTTGAATTGCGGTGCGCCGATGCTTAGATAAGTGTCTAGCGACGACTCTCACGACACGACTCCAATGAGTTTCTTTTCCTTCAAAGCGGCGGTCGCCTCAAGCCTCAACCAGGCGAAAAATTCGGATGATGAAGCGCAACGCAGGGAGATACACACGCTGGCGAACTCAAGCAGCATAGAAACCGACCGACATGCCTTCTTCTAAAGATTGTGAGGCAATGCGAAAATCAATGTAAGTTACACAAGGTCAATTACTTGCGTGCGAAAAGAAGTGTCAAGAAACTGAACGATTCTGCCGAGGGAACTACGACCGACAAGGAGACGGCATTGCAAGATGCGAAGGTTTCATCGGCGCTCAATGTGCGAAGGTCAGACGGAAGGACGATTCCTGCTCGGCATTCAACTCGGGGAGCACCACGTGAGTTCGATCCGGAGACAGCGTTGCTCCACCTGAAATCTTTGCTATCGGGCGTTGGAATTCAAAAGTCAGACCGCTGGCGGGCTCTTTTGACTTCACTTGCAGCACGATTTCGGTGGGCGACGTGGCTTTGACTTTCCACTGGAGACGATCGCGAGCACGCCAGAATTTCGCAAAACTCAGCATGTCGGTTTTGAGGATGTCGGCGGGTAACTGACGAAGCAGATCCCCCTCCGCCGCAGCCTTCAGACGCGATTCATTGGAGTGAACCAACACCACGCTCACGGCTCCATTTTCCGCGTTGGCAAGGATCACCTGTACCGCTTGCGGTATGCGGTTAGCGAAGCCGGGAGATTCTTCGTCCTCAATCGTCACTGGAAACTCGTAAATCTCGCTGTCTTCGTCGAATCCAAGCTCCCGAGGAAGTGCGAAAGGGAAATTGCTGAGAACATCGTCGGCGGTAAACGACGAGTCGAACTGATAGCCGGATCGCTCCAGCGCTTCCGGCAGCGAATTCGGAACGCGCAAATGTCCCGCCCGGAAAAATATCGTATCTTGTGCCGGAACTTCTCCGTCCAGTAATTCCTTGCTGACTCGCACCTCGCCGAACACCGTTGCTCCCGACGCCGTATCGAATCCCAGCCCGCGCGGATTGTAGCTGGCATAAGTTTCATGTCCCGAACCCAACTCGAATTTATTGAAACCCCGCGAATGGATAATGGAATGGCTGCCGATACTCGATCCGCCAGATTTCAGTTCGCGAAGAGTGTTGAGGTTCGGCTCGAAAAAGTAGCCTTTGCTGTTGGCGTCATCCACGTATTTGGTCTCGATAAAAAACGTGCTGCTGGCTTGGTTCGACTTCTCGATTCGCGCAAAGTCCAGGCCCGGCGCAAACGAATTCGCCCAATCCACATCATGAGAAAGTAGTATAGCCGACCGCTGCCCGCCGGGAATAGTAGCCAGGCGAACCCAATCCTTGGCGTAGCTTTCGTACCAGGCCCTCAGAATCAGCAACCATACGTCTGCACCCGGTTCAAATGCGTTCACATAGTGGCGCTGCGCCTCGTAGTCGTGATCGTTCTGATTGCGCAGTACGACATCGAGCAAACTCAATCCGAGGAGATACGCTTTGCCCTTACCCACTGAATTCGCCAGCAGAGCGGCGCTGCCGTCATCAAAGTGCGCCAGCACCTGCGCTCCGCTGTCAGGAGACATAGCCATTGCTCCAGATAATCTCTGGCATCTGGTCGCTTCCCAAACGAATCTCGCGCTCTTCAGGACGATTCAGATACTTCATGACAGGATCCGCAGTGGCGGCGAATGCCAGGTGGTAACGTTTGCGCGACGGAGCGAAGCTGCGAAACCCGAAAAGCGATTGCAGTCCACCCCAAAAAACGTTCTGCGCGAAAATCTGCCCTCCCTGTTTTACGAATGCGGTCAACTGTTCCGCCTGGGTAGAAGTGAAGGTGTGGGAATCCACGCTGGGATAAAGAATCACAAGACGATGCTTAAGTGCCTGACCGAGATCTCGGGTGATGAAGAACGGAATACCCATTTCTTTTAGGGAGTGCACAAGCGCAAGAGGATTCTCTGGATCGGGGCCAGGATTAGTCCAAAATACCGCGACTTGAAGTGGGAAAGCTTCGGGAAACTCGTGAATCAAGTCAGGGCGTGGGTGAGTGATTTCCAGCAGCGGAACGTCTTTAGTCCGCAACCCAGGCGCAGCCTTGGCAGTCGCCTTCCACACTGCAACCGCCCCACCCAAACTCAACGCCAACAGCGCCGCCACGAAAAATTGCTTCACAAAACAGGAACCTCAACCATCGCCGCAAAATCACAGATCGATTCCAGAGTACGAAGCGAAGAAAGAGAAGACAAGGAACTTAGAGTACTCATACCTGCGTCGATGAAGGTTGCAAGGCCTGATTTCAGTGAACTCTCAATCTCGCTGTACATGTCCCAATTCCCCCGCATGATTGACCTGTTCACCCGTTTGCCCGTATCAAGTTTCCGCTGACAATGATTCGGGGGAAATTATCACTTGAGCACACGGCTTTCAAGACGGGTTGCGTTCACTGTGGCGTCACTGCTTTCCTTGGTGTTGGCCGGTTGCGGCGGAGTCTCATCTTCGGGACAGTCGCAGAACGGAGGCGGGAGCACTGGTGGCGGCAACAACGGCGGATCGGGCGGAAGCAACAACGGCGCGTGTAGCGCCATGGCCGTGGGCGCGGGAGCAAGCCTGAACGGGGCTCGTCTTTTCCCCGCCGACAACCTCTGGAACCAGGACATTTCCACCGCTTCTGTTGACCCCAACTCCGCTGCCATCATCAATTTCATTGGGCCAAGTATTGGATTGCATCCTGACTTCGGCTCCGGCCAGTACGGCGGATCCAGCATCGGCATCCCTTATGCGGTCGTTGGCTCCTCGCAGAACCTGGTGAACATCAACTTCAACGCTTATGGCGATGAGAGCGATCCCGGTCCCATGCCCATCCCGGCCAACGCACAAATTGAAGGCTTCCCTAATCCTGGCGATCAGCACGTGCTGGTCATCGACAGCGGCAACTGCTTCCTGTATGAACTCTACGGCGCTTCCGTGAACAGCGACGGCACCTGGAATGCCGGCTCCGCCGCAGTTTGGGACTTGGAGAACGATGAGCAGCGCCCCTGGACGTGGACTTCCGCCGATGCCGCCGGCCTGCCGATTTTCCCCGGGTTGGTGCGATATGACGAAGTTGCCGCGGGAAAGATTCAGCATGCCATCCGTTTCACTCTGCAGAACAGTCAGGCTGCGATGGTGCCGCCAGCATCGCACTGGGCAGCAAACTCTTCGAACCCGCTCGCCGCGCCCATGGGAATGCGGCTGCGGCTCAAATCGAGTTTCGATATTTCCGGATTCTCGGCCAATGTGCAGGTGATTCTCACCGCGCTCAAGAAGTACGGAATGATCATGGCCGACAACGGCAGCTCAATGTACCTGAGCGGCGCTCCCGACGACCGCTGGGATAACAACGATCTTCACAACCTCGGGCAGGTGCCGGCTTCGGCTTTTGAAGTGGTGCAGATGAATCCCATCTATACCGCTTCCACCGTGCCGCAGGGTGCGGCGCCCAGCATTAGCAGCTTTACCGCGAGTTCCAGCAGTGTGAGTTCGGGAACCAAAGTTACGCTCAACTGGCAAGCCACGGGAACGTCGTATTACGTTCTCTCGCCGCAAGTCGGCGCAGTGCGCGGCAGCAACGCGACAGTGACGCCCACTCAGACGACAACCTATACGCTGTATGCGACCAACCAGTATGGACGCACACAAGCCTCGGTAACGGTCACAGTCCAATAGGCTCTTTACCGCTTGCCGGACGCGACATGCGGGCCCGCAAGCGCCGCCTGAGTATGGCTCAGAGTGAAGCGCAAGGACTCCTCTGGAATGCTGGTGATGAAGGGACGAATCAACCATCCCAACCCCTCAGGAATGTCGCGGGTGAGAGAAATCGCCTCCAATTGAATGTAGACGCCTCCGTCGCGCTCCCAGAAGCGCCAGTAGGAATTGAGCCGCCAGAGATATCCGCTATCGTCACCGACAGGCTTTTCGCGTTCGTCACTTTTTCCTGCGTCTTCCACCTCGGCGATTCGAACGCTATGAGAAGAGCTGCCGGCACGAGCTGAGTCCAGGTGAAAATAGCGGACGTCGTATTCGGAATTCAGGACGACGGTCACCACCTTCTGCTCGCGCAAGCGAAGGAAAACTTTGAAATCGTCGCCGTTGTGTGCGATCAAGTGCGAGCCAATCACCTGGGGTGCGTAGATTCGTGAGTGCTCGTCGTAGTTCTGCAAGAGAGCCATCGTCTGCGCGAGGCTTGCGCCCGGAAGAAACGCAATACCCAACCAGTGATGAATAAGGCCACCGGAGATGGGTACCTGCGTCCCTCGATCCAGTGTTTCCAGCTTCTGGGTCACCACTTCTCCGCGCCTCAGGCGCGCATAGACGGCTTCGCGCTGCGCAGCGGCCAGACCATCAGGCCAGAGGAATGGGCCCGAATGTAGTTCTTTATCCATGCGAGCCTCACTCAGATTTACGTAGTGGTCGAAAGCGGCGGCGGTCGCTGGCTGCAGAGTCTCCGCGTTTGCAAAAACAGAGACGGCAAGAAGCGCAATAGACAATATGGAGTAGCGGCCCATGACAGTCCTTCTGGATGATTCGAGTTGAAGACTACGCTTACGGCATCCGGCGTTCAATGCATCGCAACTCAACCCGAGGTCAACTGCGAATAACCCGCTAAATGTCGGTATGACCATGGCTTGGGAGTCGAGATCAAGGACCTCAGCCGAAAAATCAGATTAGTTTAAGATGGATGGCCATGCCGCAAGAACGGCCCAATGGCACCTTCCGCTTTGGTATCTACGAGGCCGATCCGGATTCCGGCGAACTCCGCAAATCGGGCTTGCGGCTGCGCGTCCAGGAACAACCCTTCCAGGTGCTGCTGGCCCTGCTCGCCCGGCCAGGAGAAGTAGTCACGCGCGACGAATTGCGGCAGAAACTCTGGCCCTCCGACACTTTTGTCGACTTCGATCACAGTCTCAATACGGTGATCAACAAGCTGCGCGAAGCTCTCAGTGATTCCGCTTCGAACCCACGTTTTATCGAGACCCTGGCACGTCGCGGATATCGCTTTCTGGCACCGGTGGAATTCGTAGTCAAACAAACTGCAACTATGCCCGTGGCACCGCCCGATGCCTTCACTGTGGGCGCTTCAACCGAGCCCCCCGCGGACGGCATGGTCGATAAACCGCGTTCGTCAGGTTTTGTTCTGACTCGCGCCGAGGATGTGCCGGCCGTTTCGCGACTCCACGTGCGCCTGCTTTTTCTCTTGATTCAAATTATGTATCTGAGTTTCTACGTAGTAGCCTTGGCTCGATTAATGCGGGTGCAGGAACTCCTGGAGCGAATGCTCGGATACCCTGCCTGGGTTCTCACCCTGCTCGTCGTTACCGCCGTGATCGGGCTTCCAATCCGTTTGTATCTCATCTCTGCCGTGACCTTCGATCTTGCCGCATTGACTCGCAAATTCCGCCGGCTTTTTGCTGTGACCTTTCCACTCGATGAACTCTGGGCGCTGTCGCCGTTTCTCATCGCGCCGCAGATTGGAATCGGCTCAGCGCTGGCTGCTACAGCCGCGCTGATCTATGTTCCCTTCGCCCAACGGACTTTGCTGCTGATGGGCGACCACCAACGCTAGTCACATCGAAACAAGCTGCTCGGTCGCCCAAGGGAAGCTCCGCCGACAGTACGCAAATCTCCGACTCAGACCGAGGGCACCGGCTTGTTACGAGTCCCAGTTGGAGAAAATACCCAGCGATCGCTCGCCAGGAAGTTCCCCACCGCACAGGCTGCAACTGTGATGAGATTCGCGACCAGCACACCCATGCCCAGTTGGCCAACCAACCACCGCATCAGGACCAGGCTTCCACAAATCGAAATCGCGCCATTGCTCAAGTGGAAACGCAGCAACCGGGCCGAAGATTCGGACCATCCTGCAGCATCGCGATCCTTCCAGGTAAAGCGCTGATGCCACATGAAATTGTGGAGTACCGCAGCCTCAACTGCCAGGCCAGTAGCCCATAGATAGTGACAGCCCATGGCAGTCAAAAGCTCGAGCACCAACAACTGCACAATGATCCCAAGAACTCCCACCAGAGCGAACTTGGCCGAACGCTGCAAGCCAGGGTAGCGAGAACTGGATTTTTCAATCGATCGCAGCCAGCTGCGCGACCGCTTTCTCACGAGATTTTCTCCTGGCGATACAGAATTGCCGTGTGCCGAATGGCCGAAACCATCAGCATCAAGCCCATGCTAACGATCGCAATCGCTCCTCCCAGGTCAAACAAATGCACCTGCCAACCTAGAACTTTCACGGTTGGCCAACGCAGTAGCGCCAGGGTTCCCACCGCAAGCAACAGACGTATTTCCGTCGGGCCGAACTTCCAGTACGAAAGTTGGAATTGCCCCAGCGTGTAAGTGGCAAGGTAAGCCTCGATCGAAAGCATCAGGAACGCGACCAGCATTCCAAGTGCGATTCCCGGATGAACGTATCCCGAAAGCGCCATTCCGCCCATCAGGAAAAACGCTGCAAGGGTGTCGGCAATATGGTCGACATAAAATCCATAGCGTGGCCGCTGGCAATTTCGTACCCGCGCTAGCGTCCCATCCAGACTGTCGCCCAGCCAGTTCAGCGCGAGACACACAACGACCAGATATAATCCCCAGCTGTTCCATCGCGCCAGGGCAAACCAAACTCCAGCCATACACTGCGCGACAAAACCCAGCGCCGTAAGGTGATCGGAGTTGACCCAGCGAGGCGTTCGCTCCGCCAGCCATAACAGCGCCCTTTTCTCGGCTGCGGCCACGAAGCTCTGCTGCAGTCTGGTCGCCGGGGTGAACCCCAGTTGCTGGTGGCTTGCCTGCGGGTAGATTTGCGTGGACATCGATCTTCGCCTCCTAACTTGCTTGCGAGGCCAAATATCCTACTCGAACATGGATGAGATCAATGCAGCATAGCTCAAGCCGGGAACAAACGAAGATCACCCGCTAAGCCACACAAACAAGACAGGGTTTTAGTGATCTATCGTCGAGGCTCCAGCGTCCGAAAAGACGCACCGTTCAAGCTCTAGACCAATTCTTACTGCAACCCGGATTGGGTGAGCTTAACCGCACAAAAGTCTGTGGCTCCGCAAGGCGTGGTATTCCCGTTCGGGGGAGGGCGCAGCGTCCCGAAGTAGATGCTGGCGGCTTGCGGCACAAGGGCGACGTTGTCGATAGTAAATGCGCTGGCGCCGCCCCATTCGTTCACCGCAGTGTTGTTGGGCGGCGTAGTGTTCAGCACGATTCTGTTATTAACATTCCACTCGGTCACCAGGTTCGCACCCGTTGTTCCGTTGAAATTGCCTGTCCCAACAAAAAGCCGGTCGGTGGTTCCATCATAAAAGTCCAGCAAAGGCGAGCACGTCCCGGCCGGATTGGCGGCGCCGTTGATGTTCCGATCGTCCGACATGGCCGGAGTTGCGTTCATCAACCCATTGGGCGCACTGAACGAAATCGCATACAGGCTTGGCTTGGTGGGGCCGTTGGCTTGCGTGCCGCAAGCGTAAAGTGTTCCAGCTCCCGTCTTGGGCCCGGTGGTAAAGTAAGCGTCGTCGAAGTCGCCATCCAGAATAAATTGTGTGCTCGCCGGTCCAATATCGGCGACCACTTTGGATGCAAGACTCAAGGGCATCTGAGCCACAATCGAGTGGGCATTGGTGGCATCGGCCGCAGAAAACACATAGACAAACCCATTGGTCGAGTCCACGATCGGAGACAGTACGATGGGATCGCAAGGCGTCGTACAAGTAGCAATTGCAATCGATCCTCCGGCAACAAACCCCGCCGCTCCAGGAGTGTACGAGTATACGGAGAAGCCATCCGACACAAAAACCTGGTTCGTGACCTGGTCGTAGACCGGAGACGTCAACAACGCATTGGCCTTTACCGTGACGCAATACTGCACTGTCGGCGTGCCCTTGAAGACGCCGGTTATCTTGTAAAGTTTCCCGTTGTCGGCGCCTACGTACGCAATGTCGTTGGTGTAATCGATGTAAGCGGATGAATTGCTGTTGCCGGCACTGGCTTTACATCCCGTCGCAGCAGAATTGGTGTAGTCCAGCCGGACCAGGGATGCTCCCGCAACCTTTATCACCACCGGGTGGGTTGCGTCAGTTCCTTGTCCTGCCGTCGGAATCAGGACATCGAACAATGCGGGCGTGCCGTTTTCTATGAAGGAGATTTTCTTGCCATCCAGCGAAAGCGTAGGAGATAGAAACGATGGCGACGCGCCGATGGCATAGGACCACATGAAAGTTGGCTTGGTAAAGTCGGTAGTTGGGGGCGTCTGCGGCCCGAACGGGCAGGAAGATGAAGTCGTTCCCACGTATAGATTGTTAAACGCCAGAACGTTGGCTTGGGTCGCGCTGGGAGTTGCAGCGACGGTGTAGACGGCGAAATCGTTGGCGCAACTGTAGGTACCGTTGCTGCTGAAGCTATACTTCGCTGGACTTTCTCCGACCGCCATGCCACCGGTAACCGGAGTGCCGGTGCCCGGCCCCAACGACATCGCCCAGTCCACGCGCGCACGCTTTTTCTTCACCAACCCTACTTCCGAGCGATCCGGAATTCTCGGGAAAAACGATAACGGCGTGCGTTGGTTCCAGTTGATCCAGCTGTGCAGATCGCGAGCGGCAGCAGTGCGGCTTTCGGGAGAACCTCCGTTGGTGAAAAGAATGTGCCGGGCGCTCCAGTCCAGGGGAATGCCAACGTGTTCTTGTACACGCTGTTCTTGCCCCACCGCGGAGCCTGCAAGCGCGAGCAGGCCTGCCATCACGCAGCCTAGGAAGGCGTCGTTGAGCCTACTGTGGCGGGCATTCCTTTGCACCATGGTTTTCACCTCAAGTCCCAACCCTGCGACCTCGAACCTCCCCGGGTGCGGACCAATCCCGTTCCCATTTTCGCTCACTTTACGGGGTTTTGATGCTTACTTTCGTAACTCCGAGTGATCAACCGGATTCCCGATTGGTGACCGGCGTGCCATGAGACGGGTCCGTCCACGATCAGTTTATTAAGGGTTTAGGCGCTGGCTTGGATTTGAATCAACCGCGGGAATGTCCCTTGCCCACGCGATAGCATATTGGCGGTTGGGATTCCGGTTCGTTGAAACGATTTCTCGCAATCGGCATTGGATGGCCCTCGCATGTTGCCTTGCATATACGCCAAACCGGGGCAACGTGTACAAGTTCCCACGTGGGCGCAACTGGAGCAGGTGGGAAGGTCGCGGGCGCGAATGGAGCGGACTTCTTCCAACTGCGGAGAATGTTGCCAAATGTCCAGGAATTTCTGCTGCCGGACATTGCCGCTGGGCAATGGAAACTGCACGCACGGGAAAACGTCGCCGTAGGGAGAAATGTAGCAAGCGGTGTGGCCGGCGCTGCACGGATACCCGTCCATAATGTCCTCGCCGGGTGGGGGCGGAGCGGCGCAAAATTCTTCCACGTTGTTTACCAGTTGTTCATTGTGAAAAACCTGCTTGAGTTCTGACCCAGGGATGCGTAGAGCGAGGACAGATGTGTCTCCGTCCATCTTCGGGGTGATTGTGGGATCCAGCGTGTACGCGACGCCCAATTCTTTGGCCAGCGCCATGACTCCCGCGTTGTCAAAGGAGTTCGCGACCATCAGCACATTGGCGATCACGACCTTCAAACCGTGCACCTTGAGGAATCTTATTGCTTCAACAGTTCGTTTCAGCGAACCCGGCAATTTGGTGATTGCGTCGTGAATCTCAGGCCGGTGGGAATAAACACTGATCTGCACCTGCTCCACGCCCAGCTCACGGATTCGACGCGCTTCGGGCTCTCCGATCATTACTCCATTGGTCTTTATTTTCACGTTGAACAGCAGACGGCGCGCATATTCCACAATCTCGAAGAAATCGCGGCGCATCAGGACTTCTCCGCCGCTCAACGTAAGCAGGAAAACTCCGGCATCGCAGAGCTGCTGGAGCAGATCTCGAATCTCCGCCGTCGTCATCTCGCCGTGATCGTCGTGATCGAGATAGCAGTGGATGCAACGCTCGTTGCAGCGATAGGTAATATCGAGGTGAACGCTGATGGGGATGCCCAGTGCTTGTGCCTTCTGGTTCATCTCTGCAAGCAGGCTCACCGGACCTCCGCTGGCGAAGTTGTGATGGGTTGCTCGGAAACTAGCAGAATTCCGTGCAGAGAAAGTTCGCGAACGAACTGATCGGCGTCTTGCCGCGCCTGATTCGATTCCACATCGAATTCCTGGCAAATTTTATCCGCGATCCCGGAAAGCGGCGTACATCCGTCCGCCGCCTGCCAGATTGCAGTCGCAACCTCGTTCAGCGTGAAGAAAGTCGAGTCCGCCGCCGACATCACCATCATTTCGTCGCCGACCAGGCGGGCCGCTATTGCGGAGCTCCGCGCGATGTATTTTTCGGTGATTTTTATCTCCCCTGTCAGCGTATTATCTCCCAGACTCGCCTGTCGGGAGCAAATATCAATCGCCAGACAGGTACCCGTTCTACAAACTGACACGCGGACTGGAAGACCAGGCTCACCAGCTCTGGATCATCGGCGAAGAACAGAATGTTTCGCATGAGCAGCCGGACGGCATCCGGCGGCGCAACCGGGCCGATGCGATTTTCAGTTCCTTTCTCCAAGAGGAAAAGCGTTTTTACTGGAGCGGATTGATTTTCTCCCACCGTCGCCAACTCTCCGGCGAATGGGGTACCACAGGCCCAGTACTCGTCTCCCTGACGCCGGACATACGAAACCTCGTCGGTAAGCAACCTGGCATCGGGTGGCGCGAGGCGAGAAATCGTAGTCTTGCCCGCGCCCGAAACGCCGGCGAACAGGAACGCGCGTCCGCCGCGAATGGCGCTGGCGGCATGAAGCAGAAATCCGCCCTGCTTTGCCAGAATCAGCGTGTGAATGATGCGTAGCACGGAATCGATGGCGTACGGGTTCCGCGACTGACGGATGCGGCCACGGCCTTCGGCAGCATTCCAGAGAGCGCGGAAGTCGCCGCGCTGAAGCTCCCACTGGCCGTCCTTAAGCAATACCTGGACATCTTCGTCGGCATTGACCGCCGGCGCGTGCGGTTCGTCTGAAGGATCAAACAACTCCATCTCGAACTCGAATTGAGGAGCAACCTCGGGCTTGATGAATCCCGTGTAGCGGTCTTCAAGCATTCGACGAAACGGCATATCTGAGGTACGCAGAGCAATTGCCATACCTCCGATCTCGATAGCCACGGAATCGCTAGCCACCGAGTCGCTGGCCGAGATGTGCGAAACAGAACTCATGCATCAACCCGATTCGCAGCGCCTACCCGCCCGAGATACCTTGGTGAGTGGTTGTACCAAAATAAGTGGGCTCGCAAAGTAAGGTTTCGGAAAGCGTCCCAGTTGCACAGCATCCAGGCGAGCGCGCTCGCCCAGAACGCGACTCGTCTCCGGGGATTTACGACTTGCCTCCCACGATGAATCGCAGACACTCGACCCAGCAAGTCGGCTGTGGTCGCGGGCGGATCAGGTTGCGGCATGGAATCGCCGCGTGTAATCCATTGCGAGTTGAGCCTGCCGACCAGACGATGAACGAAGAATCTACCGTCGCGCGCAATCAGCACGATGTCGCCAGAAACAATCTTGGCACCCATTTTGCTTTCGATGACAAGAGTGTCTCCGGGCCAAATCGAAGGAAGCATGCTAGCCCCGGAGACTTGCATCCGAATGACGCCACCTGAGTTGAGGATTTGTGCCGCAAGATCGAGCCGGCAATCCTCTCGACCGCCGGTGGTGAACGACGGAATCGACACTACGAAGTTTTCCGGTTGAAGCGGCATTGAAATTCCGTGGGGGTGACTTTGCCGCAGGAAAGCGCCATGGTTTCGAAAACTTTCTCGAAGCGGAATTCCGGTTTTTGATAAGGTTTCTTCCGCGGACGAGGGCTCTCGTTCACGCTTTTCTCGTCGGCATTCAGGTCTTTGCGATCCATATAAGTCCGCGACTCCCCAACCGGCTGTGGGGGCAGCTCGCACGAACGCCTGAGGAATCCTTTTGTCGGCAGTCTACAACAAGATGAGCAGGAATTGGGGTGGGATTGTTGATTCCGGCCGATCGAGCAGAGCTGACATAGCGCGGACGTTCGAGCCAGCTTTCGCGAGCGCATCTTGCACTCGCCTCGCGCGGGACATCACTTCGCTTTCGGCTGCTTCGACAACAGCGTCACCCGCCCGGTAACTTTCTGCCCTTTTTCCATGCCTCCGATGAGCACCAATCCCTCCGGCGTCACCAGCAGCCCGCGATGATCCATGGTTGGGTCCGGGGTGTTCTCATCTATGGTTTCCCATTTCCCGGTGCGCAGGTTGAAGTCGAACGTCACCGGAGAGGGCTCCGCTGGCTTGTCGTCATATCCGACGCCGTTGTAGTCGTACGGATTGTCGGTTCCACCAGTGAAGTAAATCTTCTGATCTTTTTCAGAACCCCCAGCCGCGATGCGGAAACGGGCCGCGCCGGGGTGGGCCGCCAGCTTGCTCCATTCAATCTTCGTGGGATCGTGATGATCGATCTTTCCCATCCAACATTCGTCGGAGGCTACAAACCTTGGGCCGGTGGTTGCGGGGTTCTTGCCCGCTCCGTCCACATAGACAATGGTGTCGTCGACCAGCGCTCCGGCATGGCCGAATACCGGTGGGCCGGGAATCGATGTAGCTTGCAACCACTTGTCTTTGTCGGTGTCATAGATCTGAACGCTGCTTACGACACTTTTATTGGAGCGTCCACTCACTAGATAAATGTAGCGGTCACGATAAACGCCGACGACCGAGTCAGCCACCGGAATCGGCAAATCCGCGCCTCGAAGCCACCGGTCGCCCGAGGGATGGTAGATGCCCACGTCCGGAACGATCAGGGCGCCGCCACGGGCGTCCATCACGTAACCTCCGAACAAGTACAAATTGTCGTGGGCCGCAGCGGCCACGGCAGCAATGCGTCCCACCAGACCGGGGACGGCATGGATGGCGGCCCACTTCCCATCTCGCGTATCCAGGGAAAATGCCGAGTTAGTAATGGCATCCCAAGTTTTCTTCGGCCCCATTCCCATGAAAGAAAACAACAAGAGCTGACCGTGGACCTTCTGTAAAGCGACTGCATTATTGGAGACGGGATCCGGGATAGGATCGACCACAGAATCAGCGGCGAAAAGCACACCCGCGAGAGCAACCGACAAGATGATCGCAGAACGCTTTTTCATGAAGTTCCAGTGAAAACTGAACAACCGTATGAAGCAATCTTATCAACAACGAGCGCCCGCAAACATGATTTTGGCATAGCTTTTAAGCGACGCGCCTTGGGCAGATCACGAAGTCTGAGGCTCCTGCCTGTTTGATGCCTTCTCGATAATGCGCCCATCTCTGCGAACCGTCTCGGCGTAAGTCACAGCAAACAAGACGATAACCGGAAGGCTCGCATACGCGTAAACGTGGGCCTGCAGCAGCCAGAGGTGGAGTGGCGGAAGAAACAGCAATGCCGCCATCGAAAGCAGAAGAACTCTCATTTGTTTCGTCGTATGTTTCGTCGTAGTTGCGCCAACCAACAAATGATGAACGACCAACACCAGCGGAAAAAGCAACAGAGTTAGATCGTGTGGGCTCAGGTGATAGCCCACAAGAATGGCTGCCAGGGACGCATTCGCAAACACCAGTTGCATCCGGAGACCGGTGCGAAGCGCGAGCGCACACGCGCGCACCGTGAGTAGGAGGATCAGAATTGAGCTGACAATCGTCAACCCCAACGCCACATCGCGAGAGTGCGGAAAAACGGTTCCAAACAAACCACGGAGGTTCGCCATTTGCTGGCTGCGAACGCCAGCCAGGGGAAGCGTGCTCAACTGTTCCAAGAATCGAGGGTAGGAAACGAGACCCGCCCATCCACAAATTTGCACGCAAATAAGAAGCAGCCCAGCTGTCCCTGAAACAAACCCTGCGAATACTCTTCTGGGGGCGGCGAGCAGAAATGGAATCGCCATGGGCAGAGTTAAATGAAATTTGATGAGTCCGCAAGCTAGCAGGAATCCCGCGAGGAACGGCCGCTTCCGACCCAGAGCCACTAAAGCGCCGGTCCACAACAAAAGCAGCAGCAATGCGTCTTGCCCTTGCAGAAAATTCAGCAGCAGCGGCACGAATAGCAGCGAAACAGGAACCAGAATCTCCCAATTCCACGGGAGCGCGAGGTATTGCGCGAGCATCCTCGCAACCAGCACCAGCAGCAGCGCATTGAAAGCGCACCAGAGCAGGTATGCGTTTGCCAGCGGCAACCAAGCGAACGGCAAGTAAACTAACGTCTCGAAAGGCGGATGAATGTAGTAAGTGCCGACTCGCCCGGAATAGCGCGCCAAGTATTTGTCTTGCTCAGCCGGATCATAAAGCTGGCTGCCACGCCCATCCTGTACCATCCGCGCTGCCGCATAAAAATCCGCGAAGTCGGTTCCCTTCTGCATCTCCGGAAACCGCTTCGCGAAGTACAGCACAAACAGGGCCAGGAGCGCGACGACAAGCAAACTCTTTACCAAGTTTCGCTTGGCGCTCGCATCCGAACGCGAACTAAGATTGACTGGCATCCCAAGCGAGTCGAGGAATCTTCGTCTTTCATTCCTTCAACACCGCGATCCGAAAAAAGATGGCGACAAACTTTACTGATGTCTATTCCACAAAGCCTTGCCGGACCGCGTGAACGAAGTCGGTATAAGCAGGAGCGTATCCGGCATCCCGCATGTCGGCGGCGATCTGGCCGCGATGATACGCCGAATGCATGATCACGTGCATCAGAATGTCCTGCTTCGAACTGGTAAACGCTTCGCCCTTGGTGTTCTGATAAGTGAGCGTTTCGGAAAGCCCAGCCTCGCCCAGGGAATCCTGATAGCGTTTCCAACGTTCCTTCAGTTCGTCAAGTTCCACGCGACACTGCTCGACCGGGAAGGCGGGCCAAACCGGCAGGCTTTGCTTCGCCAGCAAGCAGTCTCTCCAGCCAAAGCTTTTCCGCAGACAAGATATGAGCAAACCGTTTCACCGCGCGCTGCGGCGGCGACTCTAATAACTGAAACGATTGCAAAATCTCTCGATTCGCCCAGTCGTCATAGGAAAAAAGCCGCCGGATATGTTCCAACATTTCCACGGGACTACCCACCTTTCGCGATTCCGAACTAGACACTCTACGTCGGATCTCGGCGGGTCGGCAAACCCGGTGTTGCCATCACCCAGCAACGCGTTGAAACCATAGGTTCTGGACGCCGATAGTCAGCCCCGCGCGAAGGTCGAAGGCAACTTCCCACGGCGATTCGGGTTTCCTAGTTCGTGGCTCTTACCTTCAGCTTTTTCGGGAGAATTGCGTGAACAGAAATCATATTCGAATCTATTCGGTATTTTTAGTTGTCGCAGGAGCACTTCTGTTGGCGGGATGTCCGCCTCGCGAGAGCATCGAAAAGATCAACCGTGATCCGGGGCGCTATGCCGGCAAAGAAATCACCATCGCCGGCCGGGTCGCCGACTCGTTCGGCGCCATGGGCACGGGCGTCTTTCAAATCGACGATGGCACAGGAACCATGTGGGTATTGAGCGAGAAATACGGCATCCCCGGTAGCGGCGCAAACGTGGCGGTCACCGGCCGTCTACAGCAGGGATTTGCCTTTGGCGGTCGCAACTTCGCTACCATACTGCGTGAAACCGAACGCCGGCACTGATTTGCTGATTCTTTACGGTTTGATCCGGCTCATGGCGAGATTGGCCAGACCATTTGGTTCCCACTTTCAGGTTTCCGAGCGCGAGTTTGGGTGACGACGAGCTAGCAGTCTGCAACAGGAGGAATCCATTTCCCGCAATTACGTCCAGCTTGCCGTCGTTGTTGAAATCTCCGATTCCCCCAGAGGGTCTGCCGGAACTGCCTCCTACCGGGAACGAGAACGAGTTTTGGAATGTGCCATCGCCATTGCCTAGGAGAATCATTACGGCCGGTGAGGAACCTGCTGTAGAAAGCAAGACAGCATCCAAGATTCCGTCGCCGTTGAAGTCGCCGGTGCCTACGACTGTGCCACCGTAACCGATGCAGCCACCATCCCTAAACGCTCCATCACCATTGCCGAGGTCGATACACCCGTCGTCCAGTACCAGGTCCAGCCTGTCGTCATGGTTCATGTCGGCACTCACTACCGACTGTTGTGCGCCAGCAAACGTCGCCGACGGGTTGAAAGAGCCGTCGCCATTGCCGAGATAGAGCTGGCTTAGAGAAGATTGAGACACAGGGACGGCCAGATCGAGCTTGCCATCCCGGTCAAAGTCCCCGATTGCAGGAACTCCCGCGAGCGCTCCGAACGCGTCGATATAGTAGGTCTGAAAAAGTGAAAACGTTCCGTCTCCGCTGCCTAGAAAAGTCTGGAACCACTGACCACCCAAATCATGTCCGGTGACGTACAAATCAAGGTTTCCATCGGAATTGAAATCGGCGGCAGCAACGTAACTGGAAACGTTTTCTCCTACCCATGACCAGCTTTCCCTAAATGTCCCGTCGCCATTGCCTAGGAAAACCGCTGCCGTACCGGCTTCGGTAATTCCAGCCACGTCGAGCTTGCCGTCCCCGTTGAAGTCGCCCGAAACCATCTGAGAATCTGGCGGGTACGCCACATTACTTGCGACGGATGGATGGAACCCACCTCTTCCGTCGCCAAACGATGCATTCAAGGCGCCGGAACCAACCCATGCCACGTCGAGGATTCCGTCACCGTTGAAGTCACCCACGGTAACGGCAGAGCAGTGATCAAACACCTGGTGGCCTAGCATCGCGATCGAGTGCGACGGCTTTCTGACCGGAAGGAATATCACATTGGAAGCAACGCCACCCGGATTGACCACCGTCAATGATGCGGTTCCTGTCCTCGCCACATCTGCCGCGTTGATCTTCGCTCGCAGCTTACTGCTGGAGAGAACTAAAGTGGCGCGGGGCGATCCGTTCCACTTGAGCACGGCCTTGGGCGCAAACCCCGTCCCGTTCAAGGTCAGCATGAAGGTCTTGCGGAGCGGCCTCACACTCGCGGGAACGGGTGGTTGATTGACGAGCGGCCGCGCCAGCGCAATAGCGCCGACAAAAATCGTACACACGCAAAGCAAGCAAACGTACTTCATGGAAGCCTCCAATGAATGGAGAAATTCAAAGGCAGCCATTCACTGCAGACTATAGTGCATGAGCACATCCACAGCGACGAGGATTACTCAACGGAGCCATATCAGAATCAAGATGCAAACTCCCGAGCAGGCTACGGAGAAATACGTTCGCACGTGGACAGTGACTAGCCTTGGACACAGCAGGGGCAGAGGGTAAAAACTAAGTTACGCTTGGGACTCGCGCGTTTCCAGACGGGACTGGCGGAGGTTGGTGGCTTCCACCGGATCCATGCCAGCTTTCAGATCGGTTTTCTCGAGAAAGTAACGCCAGCCAGCGTGCCGGTCTTCCGAAGCCTGGCTTCGTTCAAATTGCTTAAGGATTGATTCGGCGCTTTCTTTACCTTTGATCACGGCCATGACGCCGCCGGATTCGTAAGTACGTAAGTTGTATCGGATCACTGCGAAAGAGGACTTTGCTTCACCTTGCATGCGGTAGACCATCCCGGGAAACTAGGGTTTTGCTCTTGATGGAACGTGCCCGCCCCTTGTTGCGGTTGGCGGGCACGAACTCTAAATGAACGGCGCCAGATTACAGAGGGCGAACGTTCTCAGCCTGCCAGCCCTTCGGTCCCTTGGTGACCTCGAACTCAACACTCTGGCCTTCTTGCAAGCTGCGGAAACCGCCAGCCTGGATGGCCGAGAAATGCACAAATACATCTTCGCCAGTCTGACGGCTGATAAAGCCGTAGCCTTTAGCGTCGTTAAACCACTTTACTGTTCCTTGTTCTGCCATTTTGTTACTTGTATCCTTTTCAATTGATTACGCTGGAGCGATCGGAGGTACTAAGGGCAGGACTAGCTGGTATGCAAGAAGCTGCTCAACAACCGATTCCGGTCAAACGCATGCTTAGTATAGCAGATTCGTCAACCTTGACCCCAAAGAATCGCTGCGAGGCTAACCGGTCCGCCTATTTCAGTTCCAATGCTCCTACGCCACTTTTCCTCTTGCGAGCTGAGCCGAGCAGGTATAATCAGGGCGACTTACCCAACGAAGACACAAACTTAGCGTTATACTGCGTCTTCGCGAATGCGAGAACTCGATTGCGCCATGACGTAGCAAGACGCGCCATTCCCCTGAAGTGGGCGCTCTGCATCTGGACCCAACTTGCTCCACCAACACACGCCGACCAAATCTGCCGTCTTGGTCTGGCTCACCGAAAAGGAAATTTATGAAGAAGCTCTTTGTTGGCAATCTCCCCCACAGCACGACCGAAGCAGAACTGCGCACTTTGTTTGAACCGCACGGCAAGGTTGATCAGGTCAGTGTGGTCACTGATCGCGACACCGGACGATCCCGCGGATTTGCCTTCGTGGAAATGGCCGACAATGCCGAAGCTGAGAAAGCCATTGCCGCCTTGAACGGGAAAGATCTGGGCGGGCGCGCGCTGAACATCAACGAAGCTCGCCCCAAGACTGAGCGCAGCCCCGGCGGATTCCGCGGCGGCAGCGGCGGCGGGCGTCCCGGCGGTGGTGGTGGAAGGCCGGGCGGCGGCGGACGCTCCAGCGGTGGCGGCGGTGGTGGACGTGACGACTATCAAGGCCACGCGCGCCAGCCTCGCGAACCACGCTGGTAGTTTCCCGACAACTGTCATCCTGAGCACAGCGACGGTCCTGTGCATCCTTGCGTGCGGCTGAATTCTGACCGCATGCTCGAGTGCCCCCGACCTGTGCCTTAGATTCAAGGAACGCATTCCTGCGCGATACGCACTGAGCCTACTCGCTTGGCGACTTCCAAACCCCGCCGCCTGCTGAATGTTTTCGATGCCACCATGATCGTGATGGGTGGCATCGTGGGCTCTGGCGTCTTCATTAATCCCTACGTGGTCGCGCTTCGCGTCCATACTCCATTTCTGATTCTGGGAGTGTGGCTCGCGGGTGGCGCGCTCGCCATGCTGGGCGCGTTCATCTGGGCAGAACTGGCCACACGACTGCCCGGGGCGGGTGGTCAATATCTTTACCTGCGCGAGGCTTATCATCCTGCAGTCGCATTCCTCTATGGCTGGGTGCTGCTGCTGGTGATCCAGACCGGGGGCATGGCGGCGGTGGCCATCACTTTCGCCCGCTACTATCGCGAGATCACCGGATTTCGCGCCGGAGATGGACCGATCGCTGCAACCGTGCTGCTGGGTTTGACCGCCGTGAACTGCTTCGGAGTCCGTGCCGGCAGCAATGTGCAAAGCGCCTTGATGCTGTTGAAAGCTGCTGCCATCGCGGCGATGGTGCTCGCCGGGTTGTGGCTCGGAGGCGGTTCGGTGCAGCCTTTGCCATTGTTGGATCAGCCTGTCTCTTTTGGACTGGCTCGCGCCATCGGCGCCGCGATGGTTCCGGTGGGTTTCGCATACGGCGGCTGGCAGACCGCGAGTTTCGTCGCCGGGGAAATGCGTGATCCGCGACGCGATTTGTCACGTGGATTGATCGCGGGAGTGCTGGGCGTGGTGCTGCTCTATCTGGCAGTGAATTACGTCTGCGTGCGCGTGCTTGGCCCGGATGGGCTCGCCGCGACTCGTACTCCGGCATCCGCCGTGATGCGCGCCGCACTCGGCGAAGCGGGCGCGCAGTGGATTGCTTTCGGCATCACAGTCTCGACCCTTGGATTTCTGAGCCAGGGCATTCTGACTGCGCCGCGCGTCTATTACGCCATGGCCCGCGATGGACTTTTCTTCAAGAGCGTTGGCCGGCTCTCTGCGCGCTCCGGAGTGCCGGTCGTTGCCATCGTTCTGCAAGGTCTCGCCGCAACCGTGATCGCTGTTACCGGAGGCTACGAGCACATTCTCAGCTACGTCGTGTCGATTGACTTCATCTTCTTCGGCCTGACCGCGGCATCGCTGTTTGTTTTTCGCGGCGGCGCTGAACGGCCGCCGGGACTCTATCTCACCCCCGGTCACCCTTATACGACTGCGCTTTTCGTGCTTGCGTCGGCGGGTATCGTCATCAGCACCATTGCCAGCGCACCTGCGCACAGCGCGATTGGACTAACTATTCTGGTAGCGGGCATCCCCGTATATTTGTTCTGGAGCCGGCGAAACCGTCCCGCGCCGCCCGACCTATGAGACCGAAACATTCCGAATACATGCCGTGGGCTAAGTTGCACAGCGATGCGAAGTTTAATCTCGCGTCCAGCGGCGTTGCCGGCTTTCCGTTGCGTGAACTGCCGGTGACCATCGACCAACTGGAGATCAATGGCGCGAGCGCCTACGGCTATGCGCCTTTGCAGCGCGCCATCGCGAACAAATGCGGAGTCGACCCAGACTGCGTGGTTGCGGCCGCCGGAACTTCGATGGCAAATCATCTGGCGCATGGCTACACTCATTAATCCCGGTGACGAAGTACTCATCGAGCATCCCACCTACGAACTGCTGATTGCAGCGGCTTCGTATCTGGGTGCTGATTTGAAAACCTTCGCGAGAAAAGAAGAGAACGGCTACGCGCTCGACCCCGCCGAAGTCCGCCGCGTCATCAGCCCGAGAACGAAGTTAATCGTCCTTACCAACCTCCACAACCCAACCAGCGTTCTGACTCCGGATTCTGTGCTGCGCGAGGTGGGTGATTTGGCCCGGAGTGTGGGCGCCCACGTGCTCGTAGATGAAGTCTATCTCGACGCGGTTTACGAAAACACGCCGCGAACTTCGTATCATCTCGGGCCCGAGTTCGTGGTCACCAACAGTTTGACCAAGATCTACGGCTTGAGCGGATTGCGCTGCGGATGGATTCTCGCCCAACCCGACCTGGCCCGCGCCATGTGGCGCCTGAACGATCTCTACGGATCCATCCCGGCGCATCCCGCCGAGTTGCTGAGCGTGGTGGCATTCCAGCATCTCCCGGCGATTCGAGAGCGAGCCCGCAAGATCGTGACCGCCGATCGCGTCTTGCTGAATGAATTCCTGTCGCAGCAGACGGGAGTTTCAGCCGCACGCACTCCGCTTTGGAACCACTTCGTTTCTGCGGCTGAAAAACGGCGACGCAGAATCATTCCTGGAACGCTGCGCACAGAATATGAAACTTCGGCGGTGCCCGGCCGATTCTTCGGAATGCCCAACCATTTCCGCATCGGCATGGGCGTAAACACAGAAATGTTCGGCGAAGGCCTGCGGCGGATCGCGCTGGCCCTCGGAAGCTGAACGGGATCGCGGCCTAGCCCATGCTGTCGCTCCCCGGCTGCATAGTGAACGGGCCTGCTCCACGTCCAATCCTCCGGACACGTGACCAACCCGCGCTGCACCGGGCGGTGGTGGACAAATGACCTTCGCTTGGCATATGCTTGACATATGCCATCGGAACGCGCCAAAACAGGCCCCGAACGCTACGTCAAAGTCTTTAAGAATGGACGGAACAAGGCCGTGCGCATTCCCCGCGAGTTTGAGTTTCCGGGTGAGGAGGCCATCATGCGAAAGGAAGGCGACCGGCTCGTCATCGAGCCCGTTCCCACGAAATCTCTACTCGCTTTGTTGGCGAAGCTTGCGCCGTTGCCGGAGGACTTCCCTCCCATTCTTGATATTCCCCCTGACTCGGTCGAGCTTTAATGCGCTACCTTTTGGATACCAACATCGTTTCCGATCTCGTCCGCAACCCGCAGGGTAAAGTGGCAACGCACGTTCGCGCGGTTGGGGAAATGCACGTCTGTACCAGCATCATCGTCGCTGCGGAGTTGCGTTATGGAGCCAATAAGAAAGGCTCGCCGCGGCTCTCATCCCAGTTAAACGCCGTGCTTGCAGTGCTGGAAGTCTTACCCTTCGAGGCTCCCGCGGACGTCAGCTACGGATTGCTGCGTACTCGTCTCGAGCAGGCGGGCACACCCATCGGCGCGAATGACTTGCTGATTGCGGCTCAGGCGCTGGCGCTTGGTTACGTGATTGTCACTGACAACGAAAGAGAATTCTCCCGGGTCAAGGGCCTGCGACTGCAAAATTGGTTGCGCTTGGAATAGGCCGCCGCGAGATTCCGACAGTCCATGCCCCCGGCTTTCTCCCTGACTCTCAATCGAGGGCTGGAATCCCGCACGAAAGAAGAAACTCGAATGTACCGTTGTAAAAAGACGGTGGACGCGTGTGGTCAGACGCATCGCCCCTTGGGACAAAGAGAATCATCCCCTGGCGAGCTCGTGTCAAGATTACCCGGTAGGCATTTTTCAGATAAAGTCGCCTGGACTCATCAATCATGGATTGCCATTTTGCGCCTTCGAAGCTTTGGTACACCCACGCACTATCTTTGTAGTGGAAGTCTCCATCCCAACACGCCCCGACCCAATCCAGTTCAAGACCCTGAACGGCAAACTCGCTTGCCACATCCTCTAGGTAGTAAGAGGAGCGAACATCTGTGTCGTCATTCAGAAACCAGTTAACCGGATCGAGCTTTGCTTTGATGTGAATCCCCTCCGGCCGAAGGCGCTGAGCACCTGAAGACGCAACTAAACCGAAGCGCTCCGTTCCACGGGCTTGGCGACGCAACCAAGCCCTTGATGCGCGAAGATCGCGAGTCAGATAGATGGGGTAGGCGGCTTCTATTTTCTTATAGATGGCGCGGGCAGCATCTGGTTGGTTGTCGACGATGTGCCCAACGAATCCCGAGAGAGCTTCCGCCCGAAACGACCTCATCGAAACCGCCAAATGGAGATGTTCATTCGAGTGGACTCGTGGCGATGCGAGAAAACGCTCGACTTGACTCTGGGAGCCGTACTCTGGAAGAGCCATGCGTGATGAGATGTGGACGTCCCAACTGGGGAATCGGTTTTCGAGAGCATTGATCCATTCAGAGATACCAGCTTCGCCCGTGTTGATCTCCTGACCTCCGCCGACGAGGCAAACGATCGTGCACCAATCTGAGTGCCGATCCATCACGCTGATGAGGAACTCCGGTTCGGACATATTGAAGTCTGGCAATCCTCGTTTTCGCTGCATGAAGCTAGCTGTCTGCTTACGTGTCCAGGCGCGTTGAGCTTCGTCAAATACAACAACTTTCTCGAGAGGGATAGCGCTATTACTGACATATTCATCTCGGAAATGATGGATGTTCTGGACAAAACTGCGCACTTCGCGTTCGGCATCCTTTTTTAGAACGCCTTCACGAGCGACTTTGTCGCGCGCAAGTGCTTCTCGAAGGACATCAACGAGTGGGCCATTGCCTGACAGAAACACGGCGTGCTCGTCGAGATGCTCCACGGAGCGCCGTGTAGCGATGTTCAGTCCGGCTAGAGTCTTACCCGAGCCGGGAACTCCAGTTACGAAGCAAATTGCTTTTTGGCGTTTCTGCCGAGCTCGATCGATTACGCAGCCGACGGTGACACTAGTTTCTTGGAGGTTCTTCGCACCCGCATCCGATCGAGAGATGTCGATCACGGTGTGTGTGCGATAAAGGATCTCCGCTGCCTGAACGATAGTAGGTGTAGGCTTGTACCCCTTGGCCATCCACTCGTCAATATCGAGACTAGGAACAGTGCGCGCAGCGCAAATCGTATCGATCAGGGCCCCTAGGTCAGTCTTGTTTGTCCCGACAGGTGAAGCGACAAGGTCATCGGCAAACTTGAGTTCGGGTATCGGCCGAGATTCAGCATGTGTCGCGACCAACACCGGAACGATTGGAACAGTGTGACTGCCTTCATGAAAATTCTTTAGGTCGAGGGCATAGTCTTCCACCTGATCAAAATCGCTCGACTCGTGTGCGCTTGCCCCTAGTCTTGAACTCGATCACGAAAACGATGCTTTTTGCGATCAGTACGGCGTCAGCGCGCTTACCCATTCGTGGAATATAGAACTCAAGGAAGATTTTTCCGTCCGGCTGGCTTGCCAGGGAATCTTTGAGGATCGAAATCTGTTGAAGCCAAGCCCAACGTTGCTGCTGCTCTAAGGAATGATGATGTCCTGCCGTTAGAATACCAAGAATGCGTTCAGCATCATCCTTTAGGAATTCTAGTACGGCAGCGTTGTAGTACGCTCTAATCGGCATTCCGGATCCTTAAATCCAGATGGTTGGCCCTTCTCGCTCGCGAAGCATAACTTCGGAAAACGTCCCTGTCTCCACATCTCACACCTAAAGCGGGCTGCTTCATTTCGGTGTAGGCAACCGCAAGACCGTCTACGCGACGGCAGATCAACACTTGAAACAATTTGCGCTTCATGCGCGCACGCGCTTTCCCGGACTGCTTAAGCACTGCCGCGGTCCCGCGCAACTGTTCACTGCGGCTTTGTATTCTTGATCAGCTCCAAGTCCAGGGTGATCGAGACTTCATCGGCTACCGCAACCCCGCCCGACTCCATCGCCTCGTTCCACACGATTCCGAACTTCTTGCGGCTGATCTGCGTGCTTGCGCTGAGTCCGATTTTCTCGTTGCCCCGGGGATCGCGTATCGGTGCGCTGGGGCCATCGACGTCTAGAACCACTTCCTGGGTGGTGGCATTGATGGTGAGATCGCCCGTGATTTTTAGCTTGCCGTCGCCCGCCTTCTCCACCCGTTTGGACTTGAACTTCATCACCGGATACTTCGCCACGTCGAAGAAATCCGCGCTCTTGAGTTGAGCGTCACGCTTGGCGACTCCAGTGTTCACGGTGGAGCAGTCGATGGTGGCGTCGACCGTGGCATGGGCAGGATCTTTCGGATCGTACGTCACAGATCCATTTACGCCGGTGAATTCCCCGTGCACGGTCGAAATCATCATGTGGCGAACCCCGAAATGCGCTCCGCTGTGCGATGGATCGATTCGCCAACTGGCGTCTTGGGCAAACAGCACTTGCGGAATAATGAGAAAAATGCCGGCGGCCATAGCAACCCGGCGCACTCTTGCGAACCATAATGTTGTCATGTGATTGCTTGCCTCAGAATTATTCAGACCGTTTCGGCCTTTTATTGTGTCAAAACAATGATGCCCCAGGGTCCGCGGCCAACTTTGATCTTGCCTGTCACCTTCTGGTTGGCCACATCCACCACGGAAACATCATTCGAGGGCCCATTGGCGGTGTAGAGAGTCTTGCCATCCGGTGAAAGCGCCATTCCCCACGGGCGCTCGCCAACTTCAAACGAGCTACCGACCCGGTTTGTTTTTGTGTCAATGACGAAGACCTTGTGTCCGCGGCCGGTAGTCACGTAAAGTTTCGCCGCATCTGGAGAAAGCAGCAGTCCCATCGGCTTGATCACGCCACGTTCGCCCAGCGTAATCATTGCAATGGCTTCATGTTTCACCGCGTCCACAACCGTCACCGTACCGTCATTTTCGGCGTTGACGTAAGCCCGCGATCCATCGGGCATAAACACAACCGAGCGGGGACGTCGGCCCACCTTGAATGTCTTGCTGATTTTTGCAGCGGAAACATCAATCACAGAAATCGTTCCGGTATCTTCCGAGGTCACATATACAAACTTGCCGTCAGGCGAGACCTTGACTCCCTCCGGTTCCTCTCCAACCGGAAATGTCTTTGTGACCTTGCCGCTGGCCACGTCGATCATGCTGGCCTTGGCGTCGTCTTCGTTGGAAACGAAAATGTAACGCCCATCCTTGCTGAGATCGAAATTTTCCGGATCTGATCCGCTTTGGATGATCCGCAGCAGCTTGTTCTGGCGCACGTCAAAAACACCGATGCCGTCGGCACTCTTGTCGGGCGGGGGAAGTTTGCTCTCGTCGACACCCGGCCCACCGATGGGGGAGCCGCTAAGCGCCACGTAAATCGTGTTGCCATCCGGGCTGGCGTGAATCCCGCGGGGACGCTTGCCCAGCGGGACGGTGGCCACCACTTCGAGCGTCGTACCATCGATCACGCTCAAGTCGCCGGAGTTTTCATTGGTCACATAAATGCGGAAATGCGGCTTGGCCGAATTCTGCTCGAGGGAACCGGCAGAAACGGCAAGCAGCAACGCCAGCGATATTGTAAGGAAGAAAAGGCGGGTCGATCGGGTCATTGTTGGAAACTCAATTCGATTGTAACTGTTTTGCATGCTGATTAATCTGACGCTCCTGGCCTGAGCGGATAGAATGTCCCGGTAAACGGAGAGCCCATGTCCCTGACCTCGACCGATTGGATTGTCATCGTCGGATACCTGTTGATCAATCTCTTGATTGGCATTTACTACCGGCGGCGAGCCAGCGGAAATACCGAAGAGTTTTTTATCTCGGGGCGCGACGTTTCCTGGTGGCTGGCGGGGACGTCGATGGTGGCTACCACCTTCGCTGCCGATACTCCGCTGCTGGTGTCCGGACTGGTTGCCCGTCAGGGCATCGCCGGGAATTGGATCTGGTGGGGATCCTGCGTCGGCGGCATGATGACGGTTTTCTTCTTCGCGCGCTATTGGCGGCGGGCTGAAGTCTTGACCGACGTTCAACTGGTCGAACTTCGTTATGGCGGAAAACCGGCAGCGTTCCTGCGCGGATTCAAGGCAATCTACCTCGGCCTGTTCATGAACTGCTTCATCCTGGGCTGGGTAACGATCGCTATGGTGAGCATCATCACGGTGCTGCTGGGGCCGGCGATTGCGCAAGGGCGCATGGTTCACTTCGCAGTCGCGGGTCACCTCTTTCAGTACACGCTGGGTGATCCTCGTTCCACGTCTCTGCTGATTTGCATCTTCGTGCTGATTCCGTTCACCGGCCTTTACACGTTCATCGGAGGGCTGTGGGGCGTACTGGTGACCGACTTGTTCCAGTTCGTTTTGAAGATGACCATGATCATTGTGCTGGCATGGGTGGCGGTGGCGAAGATCGGCGGGATGCAGGCACTGCAAACCCACTTGAAAGTAATCGAGAGCAATGTTCGCCAGTCCGGCGTGCAGACAGCCGACCCCGTCGCCTTCCTGCCCGACTTTCATCTCGGACTGACCACGAATGCGCTTTGGACTCTGCCGCTGCTGACGTTCGTCGTCTATCTCGGCATGCAGTGGTGGCTGGCGTGGTATCCCGGCGCGGAGCCGGGCGGCGGTGGATACGTCGCCCAACGCATGTTCAGTGCGAAAGACGAAAAGAATTCCCTGGGTGCAACTCTGTGGTTCAACATTGCGCACTACGCGCTGCGGCCATGGCCGTGGGTGATTACCGGGCTGGTCGCCATCGTGGTCTATTCTCCAAACGGGGGCCTTCATCCCAGTGCCGCTTTCGTGCAGAATCCGGAGCAAGGCTATGTGATGGTGTTGCGCGACTATCTTCCGCCCGCGCTCCGCGGTCTGATGGTCGCCGCATTCCTGGCCGCTTTCATGTCGACTATTGGCACGCAACTGAATTGGGGCAGTTCGTATCTGGTGAATGATCTTTACAAGCGCTTCTTCGTGCGCGGCGCAACCGAGCGTCACTACGTTCTGATCAGCAAGATTTTTACCGTACTGCTGGTGCTCGGCAGCGGCTACACAGCGATGCAACTCACTTCCATCAACCAGGGCTGGCAGCTGGTTTTGAACATCGGATTCGGAACCGGCGCGGTTTACATCCTGCGCTGGTACTGGTGGCGCATCAATGCGTGGAGCGAGATTTCCGCGATGGCCGTCGCTGCGGCGATGACTATCGGGCTCAGCCGCGTTCAATTCGCTGGCAACGACGCGCTGGTGTATGCGAAAACCGCGCTGATCACCGGATCCGTCACCACCGTCGCATGGCTGCTCGCGACGTTTCTAACCCAACCAGAGTCCCAGCAAACTTTGGTCGCGTTCTATAAACGAGTTCACCCGACGGTGTATGGCTGGAAGCACATTGCTGAGCTGGTTCCCGAGATGCCCGAAGTGCGTGATTTGGCCAGCAATGCGTTCAACTGGGTGATGGGATGCGTGCTAGTTTACGGATGCCTATTCGGCATTGGAAAGCTGGTTTTCCAGCAATGGTTCTGGGGAATCACGCTTTTGCTGATCGCGGCTGTGGCCGGCTATCTGATCTTCTGGGATCTTTCGCGGCGGGGATGGGCAACGCTATCGGGCACGGCAACAACAGCTTCCCAGCTGGGACGACAGCCGTCATGATGAGGGGACCTTCGCGGCCGACAGTGCCTGCGCGGCACTTCGCCGACTCTTCAGGTAGAACACTGAAATCACGCACAGGAACGGCGCGAATGCGGGTAGCGTATAACGCAAACCATCGACCCAGAATGTGCTGAGCGCAATCGCCGTGAGAGCAACGATTGCAGCCAACGTGGGTAAAGGATGCGCGTGGAGCTTAAGCGGCAATCTCGAAACCTGCTGCGCGCCGAGAGATTGGCGAAAGCGCAAGTGAGTGAGCAGAATTACGATCCACACAAAGAACATTCCCGCCACCGCCGTTCCATAAAGAAGCAGGAACGCGTTCTTGGGGGCGAAGATCGCGAGCAGCACCGCTGCAACCATGCCCGCTGTGGACAACGCCAACGCGCGATGCGGCACGCCATTGCTGCTCAAGCGACCAACCCAGGCGGGCGCATAGTTTCCGCGAGACAAAGAAAACAACATCCGCGTCGTAAGGTAGAGATTCGTATTGGCGCTGGAAAGCGCCGCCGTAATCACCACCAGGTTCATGATGCTCGCGGCGTAAGGAACCCCAGCCGTCGCAAAGGCGCGCACAAATGGACTGCCGTTAATGCTGGCGCTGCCGGTCTGGTTCCAGGGAGTCATGGCCAGCATGACCGCCATCGCCAGAACGTAAAAAATGATCAGGCGAAAAACGATGGTACGCATGGCGCGCGGAATACTCTCTTCGGGTCGCTGCGCCTCGCCGGCAGTCACCGCGATTACTTCGACGCCCATGTAGCTGGTGATGGCCAGCGTTAAAGCCAGCCAGACGCCGCGCCAGCCGTGCGGCAGAAAGCCGCCGTTTTGAGTCAGATTCGATAGACCCACGGCTGGTCGCCCTCCAAGACCGGTAATCAGTGCAATGCCAACCGCGATGAAGACGATGATCGCCAGCACTTTGATCATCGCGAACCAATATTCAAATTCGCCGAAATTGCCCACCTGAAGAGCGTTGACCAGTACAAGTCCAGACGAGACAATAACGATCCACAGCCATCCCGGGACGCCCGGAAACCAGTAGGCGAAATAGATTGCCACTGCTGTGACTTCCGCGCCGATCGCGATGACTTGCACCAAACCGTAGGTTGCCCTGACCGAAAATCCGGCCCAACGGCTCAGATAAGTTTCGGCGTAGATTCCGAAGGATCCCGCGACCGGTTGAACCACCGCCATTTCGGCGAGAGCGTAGGCCACAACGATCGCGATCAAGGCGCCCAGCAGGTAAGTCACAATCACGCCCGGTCCCGCCAGTTCGATAGTTACGCTGCTGCCGAGAAAGAGGCCAACCCCGATTGCGCCACCAATGGCGATCATGGACAACTGCCGCTGGGTCAAGCGACGATGCAGATCCTCGCGGTGTGGATCTGCGACCGGATTTTCGACAATCGGCTTAATGTTTTCGGGCACGTTGTTTTTCTAGAAAAATTGTCGCGTCGACCTGAGATGCCGGAGATAATTATGCAGCTGTCAACCGCGAGCGATCACGCCCAGCTCTTGGGCAAAACGGTTGATTTCTTCGAGCGAATTGTAGTGAGCCAGGGAAGCTCGCACCGCGCCGGTTTCCGGCGGAATTCCCAGTCGCGCCAGTAGCCGAGGCGAGTACATGTTCCCATCGCGTACCCCGATACCCTTGGCCCCCAGCTTGATGGACACGGTTGCGGGATCGACACCGCGCAAGTTGAAGCAGAAGGCTGGAACACGTCCGCTAATCGATCCTGCTTCGATGACGCCGTAAACCGTGACCCCGTCGATTTTAGACAACAACTTCAGCAGTTCCGCAGACAGAAGAGCTTCGTAGTCGCGAATTGCAGTCATGGCGTTGACCAACGTCGCGCGACGTGAGGGCGGTTTTCCATTCGGCGAGGTCCGCTTGCCCAGCTCTTCCAGATAAGTGATCGCGGCATCCATTCCCGCGACATTCTCGTAAACGTAAGTTCCAACTTCGATCTTCGAAGGGATCGTATCCGGGATGAAATCCTCACGGAAGGTGGGAAGCGCTTCCAGCGCTGCACGCTTGCCCCAAAGAAAACCCATGTGCGGAGCGAAAATCTTGTATCCCGAACAGACCAGGTAATCGCAATCGAGGTCCTGCACATCAATGGGCACGTGCGGCGCATATTGCACGGCATCGAGAAAGACCTCGGCGCCTGCGGCGTGTGACATCCGGGCCACAGCTTTCACATCCACAATCGATCCCAATGCGTTGGACGCGGCAGTGCAAGCGACCAGCCGTGTTTTGGAATTGAGCACAGGTTCGAGATCGGCAAGGTGCAGCGTGCCGTCGGCACGAATCCGCCACCAGCGAATCTTGACGCCATTGCGTTGCAGGGCAATCCAGGTTGCAACGTTGGCTTCGTGGTCTAAGTCGCTGACCACAATTTCGTTCCGCGTACCCAACGTATCGGCCAGGGCCAGGCTCACAATTCGGATGAACGAAGTCGCGTTCATACCGAACGCCACTTCGTCCGGCTCGCGAGCATTCAGAAATGTGGCAACACTCTGCCGCGCCCGAGCCATCGCGGCATCGACTTCCTGGCTCTGATGGTATCGGCCACCTCGCTGTACGCAGCAAGTCAGCAGATGATGTTGCACCGCGTCCAGCACAATCTGCGGAACCTGCGCACCCGCGCTGTTATCCAAGAAGGCGAACTTCTCTTTGGTATTGAGTGCAGGAAAGCACTCGCGAACCCAGGCAATAGGGAAGTCAGGCATGCGACGACCGGCGTAGTTACGGTCGCGTGTAGAGTACCAAGAAACCGCGTCCCCTGTCCTGATCCTGGAAGAAGGCTTCTAAATTTGACCGCTGGAAGATCACGCGCCGGCTGCGAGGTCAGAAGGTTTCTGAGGGGCGCCAATGAGGTGTAGTACTCTGCCGCGCTTCGCGGCCTACTCTTCCGGTGGTTCGGCTTCGTTGGTCTCGGCGGGAGCCAGGGGCAACTTGGAGGCTCCGCCCAGCATATTGCGCTCGTCTGGGGAGAACTGTTTCTTGTACGCGTCGGAGTCAATCTGGCGCTGGCGTGCCTCGGGGGGCATTCCCCGCAGAGCCTGTATTGCATTCTGGACGGCTTGGCGGCGCTCCGGTGGAAGCTGTTGCATTTGCGAGTGGAGTTGGCGCGCCTCTTGCTTTTGTTCCGGGGTCAGATGCTCCCAGGTTTCCATCCGGTTCAGCATCTGCTTCTGCTTCTCAGGTGGAGCGCTGTTGAAGCGCTGCAACTGATTGCGCAATTGTTGCTGCCGCTGCGGTGGAAGATTGCGGAATTGAGGATCGTTTTCGAGTGCCTTGCGTTGCTGCTCAGGAGGCATGTCCTTGTGCTGGCGCAGCCATTCCCCAGCGTGGTGCTGGGCCTGCTGCTGCTTCTTCGGCGGATGTTCCTCGACGCGGTGCCCCTTTTGTGCGGGGAACGCCGCTGCGCTGCCAACAGCCAGCACCAGGGTGAAAACCGCTACCCTCGCCGTCAAGAACCTCGCTTGCACGCTATCCCCTCTTTCGTTTCCCAATGGTTTGCAGAATATTCAGGATACGACGTAAACCTGCGATGTGCGGCGGCGCGGCGACTTTATCGAATCCACGTCACTCTACGGGTTCGCCACCACATCCTGCTGCACCTGCAAATCATCCAGCAGTTCAAAATCAGAATATAAATCGTTGTTCTTGTCCAGAGCCTGCAAATCTCCCACCGCAGTTCCCGGTTCCACCACCGTTGCAGTTCCCATCGCCGGGTTACGGCCAGCGTCCGTACGGAACAACGTGATGCTCATCACCATGAGCACGGCTAGCGAAACTGCCAGCGCCGGCTTACGAATCCACTGCCACCAGCCCACGGAATGTTTTGCCACTTCTTCGCGCAAGCTTGCCTGCAGCCGCACGTCAAAATACGGCGAAGGCTCCGGCACTTGCCATTCATCGAGCAGCGCCATGGTCTTGCGGAACTGATCCAGCTTGCCCGCACAACTGGTGCAGCTTTCGATATGCCCCTTTACTTCAGGCGTGACTTCGTCCATGCCAACAGCCAGGTCCGGCATCAGTTCGCTAACGTCATTACATTTCATAACCACGTCCTTCATACAAACTCTTGCAGTTGCACGCGCAGCGTTTCATAAGCGCGAAACAATAAAGATTTCACGGCAGATTCGCTCAGCTTAAGTACATCCGCAATCTGGCGATAATCCATCTGCTGATACTTGTGCATGACCACCGCCATCTTTTGCCGCTCGGGAAGCGCTTGTACGCGCTGCCGGATCGCGGCCAGCCGTTCCCGCCGCACGATATCTTCTTCCGCAGTCAGCGACGTGTCCGGTACGTCCATCGTCAATCCGGTGTTCTCATCCGGTTGATCCAGGCTAACCGTATTTTCCGGACGCTCATGGCGCCGGTCGCGGGCATGGTTCACCGCGAGATTAGTCGCGATCCGATAAAGCCAAGTGGTGAACTTCGCGCTGGCTTCATAATTTTCGCGCGAGCGATACACGCGCAGGAAAACCTCCTGCGCCAGATCTTCCGCTACTGCCGTATTGTGCGCCATGCGATACATAAAGCTCAGCATGGGGCGGCGATATTTCTGCACCAGATAGTCAAAAGCTGAAGTGTCGCCACTCTTCACTTGCAGCATGATCTGGGCGTCGGTCAACCCGTCGGCCAAGGGAGGGACAGTCTCCCCCTCGGGCCGGGACGGTGTGCCCGCCATCGCAAGCAACCCGCGATCCATGGCTACGCTGCTCACACTGGTTTGAACCCTGCCGGGCTTGGAAAGTTGCGTCCCGTCCGGGCCCTGTTTTGGGCCGGCGGAATGCCCGGAACCCGCCTCGAGAGAGGCAGCTACAGGCGGTTTCGCGGGGCTGAATTTGCTCGCCATTGGTGCCAGGTAACAACCCTCCAAGTGACCTCCGCGTGCAAGATTGAGGGCTGCGGTGTCTTAGGCTATCACGGGAGGCGGTCCTCGAAAAACTGTTTCCTTGCCACAATATGGCAGCCAATCCCGGGGGTTCTGGAGGCCGTTTTCCCAACCTCAGGCTTGCCATTCAGCCCTGTGGAAACCCTTTGGACGATGACAGTCGTAACCCCAAGCACGTCCGGAAGGTAATCAAACTAAAGAGTTTAATAGCACCAACAGGCTATTGTCCGGGCACCGACAACCCGATAGTACTAGTACAGGTGGCCAAGGTTGGCACCCTCCTAAAGTTTATGAACACTATCTGGTTCGGCAAGATATTGAAGAACGCGCTGCAGGCAATAGCAGTCACTGCGGTTTTGGCCGGTTCTGGCTGGGGCCAGCAGACCGTGGCGATGAATCAACCGGAGACCGTGGGATTTGGCTATCCCGCCCCCGAGACCAGCACTCCGGCCTCTGGCATGATGATGAGCAGCTCGCAGGCCCTCCCTGAGGCGCCCAGCCATCATAAGTTCTGGGATCGGGAGAATCGTGTCCTTTTCGCGGCAACCGCTGCTGGGAGCGCCGCCGATTTCGCGGTCACTTACTCGAATCTGCAAAATGGCGGCAAAGAGCTAAACCCGGTGACCCGTATTTTCAGCGGCAGCACTGCCGGCCTGGCGGCGAACTTTGTAGGCCAAACCGGCGGCGTGATCGGACTCAGCTATTTCTTTCACCAAACCGGCCATCACAAACTGGAGCGCCTAACACCCCTTCTAAACTTCGGCGCCTCTGCCGTCGCTGTCGGCTACGGCCTTGCCCACCGGTAAAGCGAAGGGGGTAGGCCATCCTGACGGGTCGTGAGGCAGGTGTTTTAGTGGCAAAGCAATCCGTCGCTCCGTAACTTTTGCCGATCCCAATAGCTCGCAGCCACGCCGCGCGACCCTGAAGACGCCCGCAGATCAGCGCCGATCAAGAGGTTCATCTACCTCCGCGCACTGCGACCAGCGAAACTCCCGCTAGGATGCAACTCAATAGTTCGATAGACTAAGTCGATCGCACTTGGTCGACCCACCAGCGCCAGCTAAAGATCCACAGGAGACAGCGTCTGACTCTTTACCGCGAATCTTCCTATCTCAGTAGGCGAGCGAAAAATTATCTTCTCTCGACCTTCATGCTTGCTTTCGTCCCATGCCTGTTCGCTCAGCAGCCGGCTGCTGGTGCAAGTTCTGTGCCCGATTCTCCTCCAACCCATCAAGAGAGTGCGCCGACGGGAACTGCCGCGGCCTTTATCGGCTACGCGACCAACCGGTCGATTCTTTTTCCGGACATCGCGACCAGTGCAGGCCCCATGACCAAAGGGCAGAAATTCAAGCTATTCATAAATCAAAGCATTTCCCCGCCGTATATCGTGCTGGCGGGGCTGAGCGCGGCGTTCAATCAAGCGAGAGATGTGCCCGCGGGCTATGGCCAGGGTTGGGACGGGTATGCGAGTCGCTTCGGAGCGAATATGGCGCGGGCCTCGTCCAACAGTTTCTTTGGGACGTTTGTATTCGCTTCCATGCTCCACCAGGACCCCCGCTTTTTTCCTCAAAGCCACCCTTCACTCTGGGGCAGCGTGAAGTATTCGGCGGATCGCGTAGTTTTCACCCGTAGCGATGCGGGCTCGGACGAATTCAATACGTCCGGCGTGCTGGCTCCGCTGGCTGCGGAATCTCTCGCTAACTCCTATTTGCCAGATTCCGAGCGCACCGTCGGCAGGACGGCCAAGCGTTTCGCCATCGATTTATGCTGGCAATTTGGCGGAAACATGTTCAAGAATTACTGGCCGACGCTCTTCCGCAATATGGGATTGAACCGCCTCAAAGTTCTGCCGACTCCGGAAGCGGTCGAAGATCATCCCCGGTGACACCAAACCATCCCGAGATCGCCAAGAGCGTGAAGTAAAACGCTCGCGCTTAGTCCGGCCGGCCGTCGAGGGACACGAATCGTGGATGGAGAACTTAGGTATAATGATGAACTTACCGCACCACAGTGGGCGCTTAACTCAGCGGTAGAGTGCCATCCTCACACGGTGGAAGTCATAGGTTCGAATCCTATAGCGCCCACCATTAACCGGGAGACCTCCGCGCTCCCCGAACTCCACGCTACCTGCCGAGCGATCTCCGTGAAAGTTTGCCCGCCGCGGGAACCCTTCGTTATGCACAACGGGAATTATTGTCTATGAGGTCTTTTTCGCGGGAACCTTCGCTCCCTTTTTGCGAGCTTCGGAGAGGCCGATCGCAATCGCCTGCTTGCGGCTCTTAACCGGGCCGCCTTTCCCGCCTTTTCCCGAACGGAGGGTACCCTTTTTCTCGCGGCGCATGGCGCGTTCCACCGATTTAGCCGCCGCTTTTCCGTACCTGCGGCTGCCTGATTTGCGGGAACTGCTCTTTTTCTTGGTAGGCATGTCGTCTCCTTAGTAGAACCGAATTCGTGAGTAACCTACGATGCCGAGACCGGGATCCCTGTTGCCGAATTCTCGGATCGTACTGTGGACACAAATTTTCTTTCGACGCGCGCCAACACATTTTGCCTGCCAGTTTTCTTGAGAGTGGTTGGGCAACCTGCATCAGCAGGACCGCATTGATCTGACATGAAGACGAGCACTTACTTCTTCACATGCGATTGCTGCCATCTGGAGTGTCTGATTAATACCGAAGGGAAAACCAATCGCCCGACGGTCGTGCGGCATTGCCCTGGCAGTCGCGGAATCGAGATCGACGGCTCGATAGTCCGACTGCAGGAGAGACGGGGCGCCTGGTGGATCGACGCGACGCGCTGGATTGATGATGCGGCGTAGGTTAGGTTGCCTGGCCGAAGCGATGATCCATCTCGCAGCCTAGACCTTTTCCACTAGGGGGAGCCAGACCGAGTCTTGCTCCGCGACGACCAGTCACAGAGCTTTTTTCAATCTTTCTTTCTTTTTATCCTCAATCGCGACCACCAATTCCAACCAGCAAATCCGGGAACAACGATGGCTTCGGTCCAGACAACCGCACTTGCTGATGCCGCGTCTAAGCGGCCCGGAGGACTAATCATGGCTGATGAAAAAGATATCGTGAAGAATGTAGTGGAAATTCTGCATGACGGACAAAAGGGGTTCTGGGATCTCGCGCAACACATAAAAGATTCGCAGGCAAAGGCTTTATTCTTGAAAGAGTCGCAAACTCGTCATGAGTATGCACTGGAGTTGGAATCGGCGGTCGGCCTAAACAAAGACCAAAAAGACAATTCTGGCACAGTGGTTGGCGCAGTACACCGGTTCTGGGGCGACCTGAAGGGCAATTTCGGAGGCGGCGATCACACTCTGCTGGAGACTGCCGAGCAGGGAGAGGATGCTGCGAAGGAAGCATTTGCGAATGCGCTCAAAGAAGAAACGCTCTCCCCCAATATTCGGCATATCCTGCAGCGGCAACAGCTCACGTGGAGGAGTCCCACAACGCCGTAAAGGCGCTCCGCGACCGCAAAGCAGCCTAGTCAATTCTTCTAGTTAATCTAATGGGGAGTTGCTACGGTATTTCTGTTAGCACAGGCACTCGGTGATTGTGCATCAGAGTAATGTCGGAGGCGAACCGCGGGCGGACATTGGGGAGCAGTGTCCGTCCACAGACTTACCATTCGCCTCCGGCAACTCCCGTTGCGACTGGGGGAGTGGCAACGGGCGTGGGATGATTGCTGACGCTAACATACCTTTGGGCGCCATTTAACAACCGCACAAAATTTTTACGATTCCCGAACACGATTTACGGTTTGGGAAATGTTGTGCGTTTTCACGGTAGCCGTTGAGGCACTTGTGATCTTTCCCTTGCCGTTCTTCCCAGGTCCGCACACGGTTCAGCTTTCAATGATATGTTGCCGGCAAAATTCCCGAGCACAGAAGCTGCCCGACAATCCGTCGAACTAGCTCTTGATGCGCACCTGGACACCCTCGCTTTTTGGGCAACCAAACCTCACTACATCCCGTTCACCCCACATGTTTTGACTGCTGTTCACTTCCTCTAGATATTCGACGTGCCGTTGTTTGAACGAGCGCGGTCCGGGCGAGCGCGGGCACTTTTTGTCGCAAATTAAGCGGAGGACTTGATGAGAAATTTCTTCTTGGGTGCGCTCACGAGCGTGGCTGTTCTTGGAATTGCAATTCTTGTGTATATGCGGCTAGGCCTGGTTGAAGTTCGTGGGGACGTGCCGCCATCCCGGTTGGAGAGTTACCTGTTGACCTCTGCCGTTCACGCCGCAGTCCGGCGCAGTGCGCCCGACATGGCCAACCCGGTTCCGACCACCGACGAAACCCTGATTGCCGGCGGCAAACAATATCTTGGCGAGTGCGAGGGCTGCCACGGGAGACCTGGAAAGCAACGCAAGTTTGGCACTGGCCTCAATCCGGATGCTCCGCAATTTGCCACTGTAGGAACCCAGTACACCGAAGCGCAGATATTGTGGGTGGCAAAGCACGGCATCCGCCGGACAGGGATGTTCTCGAACGGCTTATGGGACTCCGACCAGGAACTGTGGACCATGGCTGCGTTCATCAAGCGCATGAACAACCTCCCGCGGCATGTGCAGGAGGAGGTGTTCAAGAAGCAGGCGAGCGGAGGATAGCGCCGACCCTTGTGTCAGATCGTTCATTGTTCTGACCCAAATGCACCGGGCATTGCTCGCCGAAGTTCCATCCAAACGAAGAACTCTATTTCATATCCGCTTGGCGGCTCTGTAAGACTGGCAAGTTCGCGATGATTTTATCGAGCAGAGAAAACTGTCAGTCCCGGCCCCATGAGGCCGATCCCGCGCAAAAGAAAATCGCCGCCGGATCGTGTTGATCCGGCGGCGAGAGTTTTTGACCAAACCGTCAATCCATCGAACGGCTTATTGTCCGACTCCGGTCATTGGCAGTTTTTGTGGGCTGCCCAGGCTGTTGTCGAATAAGTTGTAGGTGGCTGATTCCTTCCCGCTCTTGGTGGGAATGATGCAGACATTGATGTTGCAGTTTGCACCCGGTGCCAGCGTTGCGGGACAGGTCGAATTTGATTCAGAGAAATCCGGACTATTGGGGCCAACTATGTCAGACCCGGTGAAGGTTACCGGCGCCGGACCCGAGTTGGTAATGGTCTCGGTATCGCATCGCTGCTGTCCTTTTGTCACGGTCCCGAAGTTCACCGATGTAGGCGTGAACCCGATGGAGATTCCGGTTCCGTTAAGGGCCGCAGTCTGCGGGCTGGTGGTGTCGCTGTCAGCCACGCTCACTGTGCCCGCCTGGTAGCCAATCGCCGTCGGTTTGAACTGGACACCGATGGCGCAAGTGCCGCCCGCAGCGACTTTCAGACCGTTGGTGCAGGTCGTCGATGGGTGTTCACGATGAAGCCGGTGCTGGTGGTCACGGCAGGATTGCCGAGGGTCAGCGTGCTTCCGGTGTTGTTGACCAGGGTGATAGTGGTTGCGGCGCTAGCCACGCCCACTGCCTGGTTGCCAAAGGACACGGTGCTGGGGCTGAGGATCACATTGCTGGTACCGGTCCCGCTCACGCCCGCGATTTGCGGAGAGCTAGGATCGCTATCGTTGATGATCACCGCGCCTTCCTTAGCGCCGGTGGACTTCGGTGCGAAGGCCACGCCAATCGCGCAACTCGCCCCGCCCGCCAACGTCTTGCCGGAAGCCGGGCAGTTGTTCGACTTCAGGACGAAGTCCTTGGTTTCGTTCAGCGTAATGGCGCCCATCGTGATGGACGAGGTGCCATTGTTCTTCACGGTGATGGTTTTCGTCGCGCTGCTGCTACCCACTAGCTGCGCACCGAAATTGATTGGCGCACCCGTGACCGTGATCGCGGAGCCTATCCCCGACAGATTGACGGTAGAGCTGCCATTGAAAAAGCCGTTGTCATTGATGGTCAGAGTACCGACGCGAATACCCGAACCTGTGGGTGAGAAGTAAACGTAGACGGTACAGCTCTGGCCGCTAGGCAGGCTGGACGGGCAGTCATCCGACTCGCTGAAATCGCCGCTGGTCTGAATATTGGCGATGGTCAGCGGACCCAGGGAGGTCAGGGTCACGACTTGCGGATTGCTGGTTGAGCCGACGCTGGTCAACGGGAACACCAGGTTGGAATTAGACAGATTGAGGGCAGCGAATGCGGAGACGCCCCGGATGCGGAAGTCGCTCTGATCGGCGATCAGATAGTTTCCTGAGTTGTCTACGAAAACACCGGTTGGATTGCAAAGCCCGGAGGCGGTAGCGACAACGCCGTCACCCGAGAAGCCGCAAGCTCGATCGCCGGCGATGGTCGTCATGTTCCCGGACGAGTCGACCCAGCGGACGAGTTGGTTACCGGTGTCAGCAATGAACATGTCGCCGCTGTGGTCGACGGCGACACCGCTGGGGGAGCTGATGTCAACCTGAGTCGCCGGGCCGTCGCCGGTCCAGCCGCAGGCGCCAGTTCCGCCTACCGTGTTGATGACTCCGGTGAGCGCGGAGACTTCACGAACGCGACAATTGCTGGTATCCGCAATGAAGACGTTTCCCCGGCCGTCGACAGCCACTCCTTGGGGATTGCAGATCTTGGCGTTAACCGCCAGACCGCCATCACCCCCGTAAGCGCACTGTCCACCGATTCCTGCAATGGTATTGATCGTACCGTTGATGACCTCGCGGATTACGTGATTGGACATGTCAGCGATGTAAACGTTGTCATTGGTGTCCACGTAGACGCCGGTCGGATTGCAAAGGAACGCACTGGTCGCCGGGCCGCCATCGCCTTCAAAGCGACAATTCCCCGGAATGCCTGCGAAGGTTGAAATCTTGTTGGAGGTATCAACTTTACGAATGACCTGATTGCTTTCGTCCGCAATGTAAATGTTGCCTTTGCTATCGCGAGCGACCATACGAGGGTTATTGAGTTGAGCTTTAGTTGCAGGGCCACCGTCGCCGGAAAAGCCTGCCGTGCCGTTACCGGCGAAGAAGTCGACCAAGTCGGTGGAATTCACTAATTCACGAACCATCTGGTTGCTGGTGTCGCCGACGAAGATGTTACTCGATGAATCTTCGAAGACGCCCCAGGGATTGTTGAGCACTACGCCGGAGGGGGCGATGCCACTCAGTAACGTCGGAACGGTCGGACTTCCGTTGCCGGCTACGGTGCTGATATTGCCGCTGACAGTGAATTCTCGAACGCGATCATTGCTGAGATCGGCAATAAGGAATTTCGTAACACCCGTGACAGCTGCAACACCCTGGGGGTTAAAGAGTTCGGCGCTGGTAGCCGAACCGCCATCGCCGGAAAAGCCGGCTGTACCGTTGCCAGCCACGGTCTTGATGTCACCGCCAACGGTGAACTGACGCATTTTTTGGCAATTCTGGTCGGGGTAGGTCACCGTCTTGCCGTCACCGCTCACTGCCAATTCAACGACGGTGGTGATATTCGCGTTAATTGCAGGATTGCCGTCGCCATTGCAGCCACTGGTGCCGTTTCCAGCGACGGTATTAATTTTCTTGTTGTTTATTGTAACCTCGCGGATCCTCAAGTTGCGAGTATCGGCAATGAACACGTCGCCGGCGGTATCAACCGTGACGCCGTCAGGGCCGTTCAGTTCAGCACTAAGAGCTGGCCCGTTGTCGCCCGAGAAACCACAAGTGCCGTCGCCAGCATAGGTATTGATGATGTTGGTCTTCAGTGCCACTTTGCGTACGCGACAGTTGTTCATGTCGGCAATGTAGAGGTTGGCGGCGGTACTGTCCAAAGCTACTTGGACCGGGAAATTGAGCTGGGCAACGGTTCCTTTGCCTCCGTCGCCGCTAAAGCCGCAAACGTGGTTGCCGACGATGGTCGTAATGGTGTTTGTTGTATCCACCTTGCGAACGACGCAATTGTTATAGTCGGAGAAATAAACGTTGCCGGTGCCATCCACCGTGAGGCCTTGCGGGCCATTGATGAGTGCCTGGGGTGCTCCGCCCTTAACGCCGTCGCCAGCATATCCGGGGATCCCCTGTCCAACAAAAACCGTCAGGGTGCCGTGGGTATCCACCTTGAAAATGCGGTTCTGCGCGAAGGCGCTGACATAGAAATTTCCGGAACCGTCGACAGCAACTGCATCCGGTTGGTTAAGGTTGGCGTCCACGGCGGGGTAGTCATTGGGACCACCGCCGATGACGGTACTGATAATGTCTTGCTGCGCCAGCGCGGGTAGACACAGCAGCATGGCGGTCAGCAGAAATGCAAAAACTTGAATGAAGCGACGCATAGATATTTCTCCTGAAAAGTCGGTTGATTGGGGCGCACGATTCGACAACGACATAAAACGCTCCGTTCTCTAATCTCTAGAATCCGTGACTGGGCGCGAGCTGAATGTAGCGATCGAGCTGGTGTCCACGAGCATCCTTGTAGACAAGAAAGACCGTGGGTTGCGTGCCCTGTTGCCAGAGTTCGTACTCGGCACGGGAGACGGTGAAGCGCTGGCTGACCTTGACGCTGCCGTGATCATGCAACACCTTGATGGGGGCAGATTGTCCGACCAGGTCGAGACCGGTGTTCTGCCGCAACATGACGACAGCTTGTTTAACATCCGCAGAACTGAAGTTACGCACTTGTAAGTTCAGGGTGACGCGCATGTGGTCGCCCTGCGGAATCGGATGGCTTACGTTATAGAAGCCGACGAAGTCACGCCCGTCTTTGGCGAAGGCGGTAACCGTGGATAGCAAAAAGATCGCGAGCAGAGCGGTGAGGCTTACCCGCAAGAAACTCATGGACCGCATAAAATCCTCCTTAGAAATTGCTACGAGATTCTTCCACCGGAACGACCATCAGAACGCAGATTCGTGTCCCTACAGCGGCCGTCAAACTTGCCGGAAACACGCTAGACGAACCTCTTCTCTCGGTCACGCCGATTAATTAGGCTGAAAATTCCCGGCTCCGAAAACGGAAACGCCATTGCCGAGGGGACGGCAATAAAGGGGAGGGAGGCTTTTCCACAAACAGCGATTCGGATGCCAAAAAAAATGTCGCAACATTGTGGGTCAGCCTGCAAGGGCTGTCAAGATGAAAGTTTTTGCGATGTGCAAAACAGGACCGAAAGGGGAACCAGCGAACTGGGATGTGGGCCGAAAGGCTTGGCACTAATTCATCAATGCGAGCACACGGCGCAAGGAGAGCGCGGTTTGGCGGATCTCGTCCGCGTCCGAAGCGTCGGGCGACATCTTTAGATATCGCTCCAGATCCTCGGCGGCGCCACTGGTCTGGCCAAGACTGTAGCGCAACAATGCGCGCTGTTTCACATCTTCCGCAGACCGTGGATAGATCACGAGCACCATCTCCACCAGCGGCAGCGCCTTGCGGAAATTACGAGCGGACATATGAATAGTCCTTAGATTGTTGAGGATACGAGTGAGAATTTGACGGCGGCTAACCGCGAACAAAAACTCCGGGCGCAACGTCATCTGCCCGGAATAGATTTCGTCGAGCCGCCGCTGGCAATCCTCAGGACTGAGGATATCTCCATTGTTGAAGCAATCGACCAGGGTCTCGCGGCCATTGATGTCGCAATGCTTCAGGAGAAAATGCCCCGGCATGCCGACTCCAAACAGCGGGAAACCGAGGCGCCGGGCGACCTCCATATAAATCAATGCCAGAGTGATGGGAATGCCCAAACCACGGTCGAGCACATCGTTCAGGAAAGAATTTCGCGGATCGTAATAATCCTCGCGATTTCCACGCAGGCCGGCATTCTCGAACAGGACCCGATTCAGAGCCGTGATCGTCTGGGCGGGATCGCCGATGTCCGTGATGCGCGTCTGCGCCGCGTCCGCAAGTTTGTCAATGCATTTCACATAGGCTTCGACGTCGAGTTTGGGATACTCGGTGGAGGCGATGATCAGAGCCGAGCGCACCAGGTCGATGTCGTCATCCCCGACGTGCGGTCCAACCAGAGCGGCAAAGGCCTCGGCGGGAGCTGCTCGGCCGTGATTGCCCATGCGTTCATGCTAGCAGAAAGGCAAACTGGCCGAGGGACGAAATCCTGGCGGAAATCTGTAGAACTAACCGCACAACTCAATTGCGGAATAGATTCTTGGCGATGAACAAAGCGTTTGCGGGACGCTCGGCCAGCCGCCGCATCAGGTAGGGATACCATTCCGTGCCGAAGGGGATGTAAACCCGCATGCGCCATCCATCGCGTCCCAAGCTCTGTTGCAGGTCACGCCGGATTCCGTGGAGCATCTGAAACTCAAAGGCGTCACGAGAGATGTTTTCTGCGGTTGCGAAAGCTTTTGCCTGATTAATGATGTTTTCATCGTGCGTAGCGAGGCCGTGATAAACCTTGCTCTTCATCAGAATCTTCATCAGCTTGACGTAGTTGGCGTCGACTTCTGACTTCGCCTGAAAGGCAATCTCGGGAGGTTCTTTATACGCGCCCTTGCAAAGCCGGATGCGAATGCCTTCCGCCAGCAACTTCTCCACATCGCTTTCTGAGCGCCGCATATAGGACTGAATAACCGCGCCCACGCATCCTTGATTGCCGGGTGCGCGATGCAGCTTATGAACGAAATCCAGCGTACGCTGCGTGTACGGTGAGCCCTCCATGTCAACGCGGACAAAGTTGCGAGGACTCATGGCAGCGGCTTTGCTCACCAGTTCAGTCACAAGATCGTGGGCGAGAGATTCGTCCACATCGAGGCCCATGTGAGTAAGTTTCAAGCTGATATTGGCATTCAGTTTTTGGGCAGCGATATCGTCGAGCAGTTCGTGGTATAGCTGGGCGCTGGCGCGGGCCTCGTCTGCATTGGTTACATTTTCACCGAGATTATCGATGGAGACGCTTAAGCCGGACTGATTCACCGTGCGCGTGGCACGAAGCGCATCCTCGACGTGCGTTCCTGCGACAAAACGGCTGGAGAGCTTCTGACCGATCGAGGAACGCTCGGCGACGGCACGCAGCCCTTTGCTCTCCGAGAGAGTGATAAAAACCGCTCTCAGCACCGTGCGCCTGCTGCGGCGATGACGTTATGGCTGGCTTGCATCCGGTAGAGGAAGATCACACAAATTTGTATCACAGTCACTGCCGTGAATTGCGCTCACCGCCTTACTGTTCCAGAAACCTCTCCGCCTCGAGCGCCGCCATGCAACCGGTACCCGCAGCGGTGATTGCCTGGCGAAAGCGGCGGTCCTGCACGTCTCCGCAGGCGTAAACTCCGGGCACGCGGGTAAGAACGTAGTCGAGCGTCTTAAGGTAACCATCTTTGTCCATATCCAACTGCCCTTCGAAAACCTTGGCGTTAGGAATATGGCCGATCCCCAGGAACATCGCGCTGACCGGAAGATCCCAGATTTTGCCGGTTTTCACATTGCGCAGCTTCAGACCGGTCACTTCTTTCTTCTCGCTGTCGTAAACATCTTCAACTTCCGTGTCGGTGAGGAAAGCAATCTTTTCATTTTGCCGTGCCCGGTCCAGCATGATCTTCGAAGCGCGAAACTGATCGCGGCGATGAATGACGGTAACCTTCGTAGCGAAGCGCGTGAGGAAAATAGCTTCTTCCATGGCGGAATCTCCACCGCCCACCACCGCGATTTCTTTCCCCGAGAAGAAAAACCCGTCGCAAGTTGCGCAGGAGGAAACGCCATGTCCGATGAGCTGTTGCTCGTGCGGCAGCCCAAGCCAGCGTGCCGAGGCGCCGCTGGCGATAATCAGAGTCCGGGCATGAACGACTTCGTGACTTACATGCAGCTTGAATGGACGCACACTGAGGTCGGCGCTGGTAACGTGGCCATGCTTATATTCGGCGCCAAAGCGCGAAGCCTGCTTGCGCATATTGTCGATCAGTTCCGGTCCTTGAATGCCATCCGGGAATCCCGGGAAGTTCTCGACCAGCGTTGTGAGCGAAAGCTGGCCACCCGGTTCGTGGCCCTCGAGGACCAGCGGTTTCAGCTGAGCGCGTGCTGTATAGAGCGCTGCGGTGTGTCCGGCGCAGCCCGAGCCAATAATAACGACGTTGCGAGTGTTATCCATAAGAGTCAGATATTAGATTGCGGCTTCCAGATTTCGGTTCAAGCTTGTCGATCTCACTGCAACTGTTGGCGTCACCGCCAGCGTCCCCTTGGGTTGTGTGGGCGGGACATTCCCACTGCAGCGCCGTGAACGGCGGCGCTACTTTGCGCCCTTCTCGGGCTCGGCCTTCTTGGTCGCGGGCTTCGCGGGTGGCTTCGCTTTTGTTCCTCCGACTGCGCTGACGCGCGTCAACTCCGCAGGCACAGTTTGCTGGGCTGCCAGAAGATTGCGATAGTTCGCCACAATCGCAGTCGCGCTCTGGAACAGCGGTTCGTAAGAGCTCTGATCCGGCGGAGGACTGTCTGCAGTTCCGGAGCAACGCGCCAACACCACCGATGACTTGCCAAATCTTTCCAGCTTGATGCGGCCAGCGGGCGTGTTAGTGGACAGCATGGCGGCAGGCGTGGTCACGGCAGAAGCGCTGTCTTCAATGGCGACCTGCATCAAGTCCTTGGGATCGCGCACTCGGAAAACTAACGTCTCCACCATGTTTTTCGGGTCGCGGCTGAAAGAATATTGCACCGTCGAAAACATCGCCTGCACCGAAAACTCGCGGCGAATCCGCACCCAGTCTGCGGTTCCAGAATCCGCAGAAACTTGCGCGCCCGCGCCTGTCTTCAGGAAATCCGGCTGTTCGTCGAGCGTCGAGCGACCTCGGTCCACTTCAAAATCAGGGCTAAAAAGAGGTTGCTTGGGGACATGCGCCAAAGCGGCTGCAATTTCCTGCTGCTCCTCAGGCGACGGAGCGCACACATTCAGCACGTTCACTTTGACTTTGGGCTGCGACGGTTCCTGAGCGAAGACGCGGAATGGCCAGCTAGCGGCGATCAGAAAAACAAGGATGTTTCGGAGCACGAGGGCATTCTAAATGAGCGAAGTAAAAATCCGAAACTGCATCTATCAGACTTATCGCGGAGACCTAGCTAGCTGCCTCTCCCGCCCGAATCAAACCTGCAGATTTCGATAAAGGTAGAATCATGCCATGGCAAACCTGACTCTGGTTTATGGATTGCGGCTGCTGCCCTCGGAAGAAGTCGCCGAAGTGGGCGACGCTACTCTGAAGCTCAAGAATGGCCGTGAGGCGCACGTCACCATGCACGTGCTCGAAGGCAGCAAAGACGATATCGAAAAACAATTGAAGATCAGCCTGGCGGCGTTCTTCGATTTCTATCCGGAGATTTGAAGGGTTGGCGTCAGTCTTCATCCAACGGGATTCGGGCCTGTTACCAGTTGATCTTCCTGAAGCCTAAAAGACTCGACGCCTGAACCCTCCACCCTTCTCCATCTATAATTCGATCTTGCGTTATGGGATCTTCTTACCGCTATCTTCGGCTGCGTCTTAGCGAGGCGGGATTGCTGCCCACCAGCAAGATGGCGCTCATTGCCTGCTATCTACTGGGCATGGATGCGCTGCTATTTCTGCTGCACAAACTGCTTGGCTGGTTCAACCCTGCTTACGGGCAGAGTCTCGGCGGATGGGTCACCTTTCTCAACTTTGTCGTCATCCTGCTATTTGCGATTCTGGCATTTCGCTGGCTGAAAGCAAGAGTACTGTGGCGGCTGCGCAATCGGCTAATCGTTACCTATGTTTTCATCGGATTTATCCCGCTCGTCTTGCTGGTTGCGCTTGCGATCGGGTCGTTCTACTTGTTTGCGGGACAGTTCGCTACTTTCATCGTTACTTCAGAGCTCAATTCTGATTTGAACGGCTTGGCCGCCGCTAATTCTACGATTGCCCACCATCTCGCCGCTGAAGCACAAAGCGGAACGAGAACCTTGACCATTTCGCAAGAGAGCTTGCGCCATGCCGACAAGCGTTGGGCCAATCGTCAGGTGTGCGCCTGGTTGAATGAGAAGATCATTCTGAACATCTCTCCGTCTGAAGCGGATGCGGTACCCGTGCTTCCGTCACACCCAAAAAGCCCGTTCCGCGATGTGGTCCGCGACCACGATATGCTCTTCCTGCGAGCGCTTGAGACGGTTCCTGTTGGCGACGGATTCCTGACCGTAGTTTCGAGCGAACCCTTCGGCCAGCGCCTGATACAAGATCTTGGCTGCCAACCTGGGAGAAATCACGCTGTACGAAGGATTGACTCTCCAAAAGGTAGACCGCTCTCAACCGGGTCCCAAAGCGGGGACGCAAATCTTAACCGAAGACAACAAGAAAACCGTACTCGATACTACCCAGGCGAAGCCAGCATTCAGCGCCGGAGTCGTGCCCCCCGCGATCCGCAGCCTGGATCGGGGCGTGACTTTCCCGACTGCCGTCGCAGTGATGGACTGGAACTCGGGTGATAACTCCAATCCTATCGGCATTACGGTGCAAACCCGGATTTCCAAGCTTTACGAGAGGCTGTTTGAAGCTCAGGGAGATTTTGCGCCGGCAGTCGAGTTTGGTTTGCTGGCCGCGGTAATCTTTTTTGCGATCGTGGAGTTGATTGCCATCGTGATCGGCACTCGCCTCACGCGCACCGTCACCGGAGCGGTTGCGCAACTTTATGACGGCACGCAGCGCGTCAATCGCGGCGACTTCAGCCACCGCATACCGGTGAGGTCGACTGACCAGATTGCGACCCTGGCGACCTCGTTTAATTCCATGACGGCGTCGCTGGAAAAATTGATCGAAGAACAAAAAGAAAAGCAGCGCCTGGAAAACGAACTGGTGATCGCCCAGGAAGTGCAAGAACAATTGTTCCCGCACAAGATCACGCAACTCGCCTCTCTCGAAGTCCACGGCTTCTGCCGACCCGCCCGCACGGTGAGCGGCGATTACTACGATTTCCTCACTTTGGACTCGGATCGGTTATTGCTGGCAGTCGGAGACATCAGTGGAAAAGGAATTTCCGCGGCGCTGTTGATGGCGACCATTCACTCCGCCGTGCGTGCGTATAGTCTGGAGAGTGCGCCGATCTTGCGTGAAGCGGTGGCCGCAGGGGCTGTCCCCGGTTCCGGCAAAATGCGCGATTCTGGATTTCATGGCGCCGAGGTTTCTCCCGGGGCTTTGCTCTCGCTGCTCAACCACCAGCTTTACGAAAGCACGCCGTCGGAGAAATACGCGACCCTGTTTCTGGGAATTTACAACGGAGCCGAACGCCGCCTGACCTACAGCAACGGCGGGCATTTGCCGCCGATTATCATGAGTGAAGACGGCTCGGTGCGACGATTGGAGTGCGGCGGCATGGTGGTCGGCTTGTTCGATCAACGGCGCTATGAAGAAGAGTCAGTCGAACTGCGGCGAGGCGAACTTTTCCTGGCCTATAGCGACGGCGTCACCGAACCGGAAAACGATTTCGGCGAATTTGGCGAGCAGCGGCTGATCGATTTGCTGCGCGAAAATCGCGGGTTGCCGCTGGCGCGGATTAGCGAGATTGTGACCGCCGCCGTGGATGATTGGATTGGCTCCAACGAACAACCCGATGACGTGACCCTGGTGCTGGCGCGAGCGCGGTAATCCGGGCGGGTCAGGCCTTTCGCGCGACCAGGATGGCGAGAACTACCGGCAGGTAAATCACAGAAGCGTGAACTACGCGGCTGGCAAGCACTTTCGACGCTGAGCCCGCCAGCTTGCTGACGTGGTAGAGCAAGAAGCATCCCGCAATCAGCATGCCGCTGAAATAAATTGGCCCACCGCGGCTTGCCAGCGGCATCATCGTGATTGCAATCAATACCAGTGTGAAGCCCACGATTTCCGCCCGGGTGAAGCGCGCATCGCGATCAAAGGCCGGCAACATTCGATAGCCCGCGCGCGAATAGTCCTCTCGATACATCAACGCGATTGCCAGAAAATGCGGGAACTGCCACAGGAACAGGATCGCGAAGAGGAACCACGCTTGACCGTCGATCCGCCCTGACCCTCCGGCCCACCCGATCAGTGTGGGCATTGCGCCCGGAAACGCGCCCAGCAGGGTACACAGCGCAGTTTTTCGCTTGAGGGGCGTATAGATCAAGAGATACGACAGCAACGTCGCCATGGCTAGCGAAGCTGCCAGGACATTGACCGTAACCGCCAGATAAAGCCCTCCGGCAACACTTAGCGCAATGCCAAACGCCAGCGCTTCGCGAGTGTTGAGGCGGCCTGAAGGCAGCGGCCGGGAAGCGGTGCGGCGCATCTGGCCATCCCAGACCCGCTCCATCCACTGATTGAGCGTAGCCGTGCCGCTGGCGACGAGTAAGGTCCCGATCAGGGTGTTCAGTAGTCCCGCGAAGTGAAATGGCCTGCGTGCGGCAAGATAATATCCCGCCGACGTGGTCATGAGGATCAGCAGATTTACTTCAGGCTTGGTGAGCGTGTAATAGTCCCGAAGTTTTGTGGTGAGAGTCTGCGCGCGGGCTGGATTTCCCATTACTTGAGCTGTCGCCATCTACCAGTCCTGGCCTGATTCGTCTGCGTATTCATCCCTCTGAAATTGATTTCGCTTGTTATACACGATGAATATCATGCCGACGGACATCAGCGTGGGAGGCACGATGAGAATCAGAATTCCGCTGCGCAAGGCCTGAATCATTCGAGCGCCCGCGGACGCAGCCTGCGTGTAGCACAGCGCGCAGGTTTGCGAAAATGCTGGCACTGGGATCAACAGCACACCTAAGGCCGACCAAGAGCAGCGCCAGAAGCCGGATTGGTTTCTGCATTCCCATACGACTCAAAGCTTTCGGGTCAGCGCGCAAAAGGCACGCCATCGACGATCCGGAAGCTGTCCGTCCACCCATATTGCATGGTCAGAAGGACAAAAATTGTGAACACCAGAACAAAAACCACGAACCCGCGCTTTTCCGACCACAAATGCATGAAGAACATGACCGCGAGCCCGGCCTCGACCAGCGCCACGGTCAGCATGCGCGAGAACATTTTCGACGCGTCAATATTCTGATAGGCGATGACGAATTGCAATCCCGCCAGCGCGAGAAGGCAAACGTACACCAGCAAATCCTTCCCGATCCCACCGCTTTTTTCTTGTGTTGCCATAAGTTTCAGCTCGCTTTTCGATCAATGAGCAAGATTCAGGAAATAAACAAACGGCACAACGAACATCCAAACCAGATCCACGAAGTGCCAGTACAGGCCGAGAATCTCTATGTCGTCGGCGTTGTAACGGCCGCGCCTGATAGCGCAACGCGACCACGATCAGGGCGATCACGCCGCAAACGACGTGCGTGAGGTGCAGGCCGGTGACGCTGAAAAATGCCGCAGCCGAACAGCCCTGTTCCCCACGGATTCTTGAGCAGCGTCATGCCCTCGCCGATCAGTCCGAACCATTCGCGCACATGCAGCAAGGCGAAAACAATGCCAAACACAGCGGTGATCATGGTCCAGCGGAATGCGCCGGCTTTGTCTCCTGCCTTGGCGGCGCGCACTCCGAGCAGCATGGTCAAGCTGCTGGTCAGGAGGATGAAGGTCATCACCGCGACGTTGGTGATGCTGTGGAAAGGTCTGGGCCAATTGGGAGTGCCATTGCGCAGGAAACCGTACGCCACCAGGCAGGCGGCGAACGTCATGGTGTCAGCGATGATGAACAGCCACATCGCCAGCTTTTTTGTTGGCATGGCAAATGGCAACCCGGCTGCCATTCCGGTGGAGTGCCCTTGCATGGTCAAATCGGCTTGGCTCACGGCGCCTCCTGAGATGTTCGTTTGCGACAACCTTCAGCGTGCGTCAAATTTTCAGCCAAAGCAGCAATAGCAGATACACCCAAAGAACGCCCATGAAATGCCAGTAGCGGGAGATCGGCGTCCAGCGACCTTCGTCGCAAGATCGACTTGCTGGAGCCTGCGAATCACATAGATCAACCCGCCCAAGCCTCCCAATACATGCAGTGCATGAGCCGCCGTGAGCACATAGAAAAATGAACTGCTGGGATTGCGTGGCCAGGAAAACTCCCTGAGCGCTCAACTGCAGCCACGCAATGTACTGCCCGACGACAAACAGCAAGCCGAGAATTAAGGTGATGTAGAGCCAGCGTGCCGGACTCTCAGCCTGGCTCTTCATGCGCGCCCATGAAAGCTGCAACACGGCGGCGCGAGACCTCCAGCGTAACGCTGCTGGCGAGAAGCAGAAGGGTGTTGAAGTAAAGAATCGAGGGAAGCGTGAAATGTCGCCAGTCCAGCGACGAACCTTTACGAACGATGAGGGCGCTGGTAAAGGCCGCAAACATCATCGTGATGGCAAAACAGCACGACCCAGATGCCCGTCGAAGAAGGCGGCGGCGAGTAATCCTGCACCGCACGCAGGTCGCCAGCCGGCTGGAGCCAGATTCCGCCAGCCACCATTGCCGGAACGCTTGGCGGTGGACCTGGTGAATCGATTGCGGCGGTTCGTGAATCGTTGTTGCCATAGTCAATTCAGTCTTATCCTGTTATTTCTCTTCGTTCGCGGTCGCTACTTGCTCGGGCGAAGTCTGCATCAGGTAGTCGCCTGTCGAACTCTTCACCCCGTATTGGTAGGGATCGTGATAAACCACGGGATGCTTTCCGCCGAAGTTGTCGAAAGGCGGCGGCGTGGCTGTGCTCCACTCCAGCGACGTCGCTTCCCACGGATTGTCCGGCGCCGGCTTGCCCCAGAAGCGGCTGTGAATCAGGTTGTAGACAAAAATCAGTTGGGCAGCGCCGGTGAGCAATTGCAGCTACGGTGATGAAGCGATGCACCGGAATCAGCGGCTGCAGGTACTCAACGACGAACGCCGAGTAGCGGCGGACATTCCCGGCCATCCCCAGGTAGTGGAACGGCATGAAGATGCAATACGCGCCTACGAAACTAAGCCAGAAATGGACCTTGCCCAAAGTCTCGTTCATCATCCGCCCGGTCATCTTGGGAAACCAGAAGTAGGTTCCGGCGAAAATGCCGAACATGGCCGCGACGCCCATCACCATATGGAAATGGCCCACCACGAAGTAGGTGGCGTGCAGCATGATGTCAATCGAGGGCTGCGCCAGGAAGAATCCACTCACGCCGCCGCTGACGAACATCGAAACAAAGCCCAGGGAGAACAGCGAAGCTGAGTTGATGCGCAGCTTAGCGCCGTACAGACTCCCGATCCAGATCAGCACGATGATCGTGGAGGGAATCGTGATCATCAGCGTGGGGAAGGAGAATGCCAGCGAGGAGAACGGATTCATCCCGCTGACGAACATGTGATGCCCATAAACCATGTAGCTGAGGACTGCCAGCGCTCCCATGGAATAGATGAGCACGCGATGGCTCAGCATCGGCTTGCGCATGTTGGCGATCAGAACATGCGAGACGATTCCCATGCCCGGCACGATCGCGATGTAGACCTCGGGATGTCCGAAGAACCAGAACAGATGCTGCCAAAGCAGAGTTGATCCGCCGGAGTGCGGCTGCAGTTGATCGTTGATGACAAGATTGGACGCGACGAAGAAGCTGGTTCCGGCGACGTGATCCAGAATGAGCAGAATGCAAGCCGGCATTAGCACGGCGAATGCCGTCAGACCCATGCAGGAGGTGATGAACCATGCCCAGGCGGTTAGCGGCAGGCGCATCAGGCTCATGCCTTTGACGCGGAGATCGAGTGTCGTAGTGATGAAGTTTAGTGCGCCCAGCAATTGGCCGACGCAAAAAATCGCGATGGAAGCTAGCCCAAAGAACCACACCCATGCCTTCGCCGGGCCCGGCAACCGCTCCCACAGAGCTGAGCGGCGCGTACTGCGTCCAGCCACCCAGGGTCGGGCCGTCGCCTACGAAGAAAGACGCGATCAGGACCAGAAACGCCACGAACGTGACCCAGAACGACATCATGTTGAAATGCGGGAACGGCATGTCCTCCGCGCCCACCTGAATGGGCAGAAAGTAATTGCCGAAGGCCGCGAATGGCGCCGTGGTGAGCACGAAAAACACCATGATCGTGCCGTGCATGGTCATCAGTTGCAGGTAGTACTCAGGCGTCATCACGCCGCCGGGCGCGCCGTTCTTGGAGAGCATTTGCAGGCCGGGAATCGCGGCATTGGTCCAGCCAAGGTGGATGCGCATGAACCAGGAAAGCACCATGCCGGCAAGCGCCGCGACCAAGGCCAGAGCGTAATACTGCTTGCCGATCACCTTGTGGTCCAGGCTGAAAACGTGTTTTCGGATGAAGCTCGTCGGGGGCGCGTGATGTTGCGCCGCGTGGGCAGGACACATCGTGCATGAGCTCACCTCGAACCAGATTTCTCCGTCCACCCGGCGTGGACGGCCAGGCTACTGCATTGCCGCTTCCTTCTTCAGCCAACTGTCGAAGTCTTCCTGGGACATTACATAGAGGTACGCTTTCATGTTGTAGTGGCCCAGTCCGCACAGCTGGGTGCAGACGATTTCGTATTTCCCGACTTTGGTTGCCGTGAAATGCAGCGACACATCGAGGCCCGGAACAAAGTCCTGCTGCACTCGCAACTCCCGCACGTAAAAGGAATGTCCAACATCTTTCGCGTGCATGAGCAGATGGATTTCCTTGTTCACCGGGATGGCCATCTCGGCGGTCACAATGTCGTCTTTGGAATCGGCATCATGGTCGGTGTCGAGACCGTAGAAATTCTGATTTCCTTCATTGATCATTTCCGGATGAATCGGGCCGAATGTGCCGTCCGGGCCGGGGTAGCGGAAATAGAATGCGAACTGTCCGGCTTGCACCTGAATCGGCATGGCGTTGGCCGATGGCGGGGTGAAGTACACGTCAGCCCAGGCTTTGACTCCGAAGATCCCGAGCGCCATAACTTCCGCCCCCACCAGCACCAGCGCGCCGATGACCAGCCCTTTAGCTCCGCCGGGAAAGTTCTTGATTTTGGAGTCGGGACGGGGGCTGGAGAACTGCCAGATGAAGATCGCCAGGATGAACTGCGCCGCAAGAAATGAGATCCCCGCTTCCGCCATGGTCTCCGACATCTGCTCGTCGATCAGAGCGCCATGAGTAGAGATATCTTCCGGAGCCCCCCAGGTATGGCGAACAATGGGAACCGCGGAAGCGATTGCGATTACGATGATCGTGACTGCAAAGAATTTCGCCATTTCCCCTCACCTCCCGGCCGGCAGATTCCTCGGCTGCCTCCGCTTGCTGTAAGACACTGCACGTTCCGTGGCTGTCCAACTACTTCGCTTTGAAGGTAAAGTCCGCAGTCGCTGGTTTGCCCGCCGCCACCGTCACTTTTTGAGTTTGTATGCCGTACTCCTCCTGCCAGGCGCTCACGGTGTAGCTGCCCGGCGGCAGGTTTAGAGAGAAGGAACCATTCCCATCGCTGATCGCGTAGGGCCCCTTCACCACAGCCATGTAGCCGTGCATCCAGGGGTGAATGTTGCACTTCACCGGCACTGCAACTTCTTCATTCGTCCAGAACACGTCGAACGGCGGGGCTCCGGGCGGCTGCGATTTGTTCCACTCATGATTAGGGCCGCCCGGCTTCGGCATGGGGTGAATGTTGTGCGAAGTTTGATCGCTATTGGTGACCTTGAAATGCTGGTTCGGGTTCAGCGCCATCACGTGCGGAATATACTGGCAGCCTTTCTGGTCCCAGGTCGGGTTGTCGGACGACACGACACTGGCTTCATTCCCGGTCAAGCCCTCGGAAATGTAAACCACGACATTCTGCAAGGCGCCACTCGAGCTGACAACCACGTTCTCCATGTGGACCGGATTGCTTTCATGGATCTTCGCGCAACTCGGCTCCTTGGACATGTCGATCGGCCTTTGGCGCGGAGCTGTGCCGTCGAGTTTGATGGTTCCGGTAATCTTGCCATCGGAAGCGGCGCTCACGTTTTTTCCGGAAAACAAGAGTCCGGACGCGACGACTAACAGGGTTGAACTTACTACTGCGATTTTGTGTCCCGCTTTCATTTGGTTTCCTTCTTTCAAGAATTTGTTAGCCCGTTCAGACCGTGCAATCTACTGCGCCGGCGGCGCCGCCGGTGCCGGTGCATTGGGATCGATTGGTTTCAGACCGAGTTGCCTTGCAATCTCCTTTTCCTTCGACTTCATGGGCTGGAGAGTGCGGAGATACAGCACCAGGTCCCATGCTTCGTCAGGCTTGACGTTGTCGGAAAATGACGGCATCGGCGTGCCGTCCAGCCCGGTCATGAAAATCTTGTAGAGATCGGCATCGCTGGTGCCACACTTGAACCGGGTTCCATCGTGAAAATTAAAGGGTTTGATCGGACGGTTGAGGTCGTCGGTAAGAGTGTCCGCCGAAGGCCCGTTGCCACGACCTTCCGGTCCGTGGCACTTCCAGCACTCCAGCCGCTTAAACAGCGCCTGACCAGCTTTGATCCGATCGGCCGTGATCTCAGGCTCAGGCTGGAATCTGAATGGGCGTTCCCGACTTTTCGGTCTGCCACTTGGCCGAGAAATGCTTGATGTACGCCACCAGATCCGCTCTTTGCTGCTTGGTAAAGGTATTCCACTGCGGCATGTTGGAGTTGTCCAAACCGCGGGCGATGGTGTTGTACAGATCTTCGTCGGTCGGCAAAGTGCCGGTCGGCGTGGAGCGGCATTTAAACTGGGCAATGGTGAAGTCTCGCGGCTTGGGATCAATCCATTGGGCGTTCTCCCCTTGGCCGTCGCCTAAGTCGCCGTGGCATCCCACACAGTAGCGCCGGTAATCTTCCTTGGCGTTGCTCGCGTGCCCGGTTAAATTTCCGATGTGGCTCTCGATCCCCATCCACTGTTGCTGCTGCTCCTTGGTTTGCGCCGCGGAAACTGCCGCACTAGCCAGGAATGCAGCCACACCCAGCAACAGTCGACCACTTGCGTAGATTCATGCGCATCGCGATCCCTCTCTAAAAGTCGAAGTCGAATCCCAGCAACAAACTGCTGCGAGGTCACATCATTTGCTGACAAGGGAGATATTCCGTTGGTCCGCAACCACGAGTACTCGTTGTGCCACGCAAAACCGGCGCGACTGGTCATGATGGGATACCACCGATAACCGAATGTGTACATGTCTATGTTCCCTAGATTTGACGGGGTTCCAGGGATAGCCTGCTGCGACATTCGCTCCCACTCGGAGCGTTGCAGGAAAACCAGTTGAGGACTGTACACAAAGTGGGTTTCGACCATGTAGCCGTTCCAACTCGGCGACCGCGCCCCAGTGGGAAGAGTTGTGTTGCCCGCTGTGCTGGTTCCGAAGTAGGCGCTGTCGGATCCATGTTGAGTGACGACCAGGAAGTCCAGCTTTCGGAAATAGAACAATCCGACGAAGCCTTCGCGGCTGAACCCCTTGTTGCCCTGACCCGCGCTGTTCCCAAAAGGCGTCGCCACCGGGCCGCCCGCAGTGGTGAGGAAGTACGTCGGCGCTTGTCCGATCATGGCGTAGAAGCCCACGCGGTCCACGCCCAGCTTGCCTACGTCAAAGGCCTGACTGGCAGCGAAGAATCCGCTGTAGGCGTTGCTCGAGGGCAAGCCCACCTGTCCATCGTTGGAACTCAGGAGTGCGGCGGACACGCGAGTGCGATCGTTGACCGAATGCCCCATCCATTCCACGCCGAGTTGGTTGTCTCCGATTTGGCCGTAGACATTGCTGTCGCCTATAGGAACGAAGTGATACGTCTGATAGACGCCGGAAATGTTGGTCAGCGTCAGGATTCGTTTTTCTGAAACCAAATTGTCGAGTTCAAACTTACCCAGCTTGACGTTCATCCAGGAGCTGCCAAACAGGTTGTCCAACCGCGCCATCACGGTTTCAAAATGAAAGGCGCCTGTAGCGTCGGATGAGGGCAGCGCATAGAAAGAAATGTTTTTCTCTAATGTGCCGCCAGTGTGAAAGTCGAGGCCGCTCAAGTCGAACCCGTGCGAGGTGATCTGCTGCTCGTTCATGGTGGTCGCCGAGGTATCGACCGCAACCCGGTCCGTGCTTTCCCGATGCCAGAACGGAATGATGCGGAAGGTAACCGGCCAGTACCCGGGGTTCTGCCAGATGGGAGCGTCCCGATCATTCATCAACTGGTAGCCGTTGTCCTTGAACTTCTGTCCGAAGTAGTTCAGCATCGGCCAAGCCTCATGACATGCCGAGCAGCGCAACCCATACTTGCGGGCAAAGGCTGGGATGGCTTGGGCTTGCTGGAAACTCCCCACAACTAGCATCAGCAGTATCAAGATGCCGGTAACATTCTTCCTCGACGCGGTCATTCATCCCTCCTGATCGATGTCACAAGAGAAAAATTAAGTGCTGGCGCTATGGACGCCCCATCCGGATTCCGCAGAACAGCCTCTCAACCTCGTGATCGCAGCCTTCATTCAATGCTTTTCTAGTCCCGGCAATTTGGGGTCGAGTTTGATTGCAAAGGTAGGACGAACGCTTGCATGTACGGTTGCGGATTAGTTCAGCAGGAGCAGCCATTCAATTCCTCCTGATGCGCGATTGACGCCAGAACAACAACTGCTACCTGTAGTAGGTGCGTATGCACGCAGTAATTATCATGTTGGTTAGATGAGTGTCAAGCAAAAATAAGCGGGGTTGTTAAAGACAGTTCTGCTGACGCAGGAACCAAGGGGCCAATAATTGGAGTTCCGAAGTCGTCCTCAAGGAGGACACCAACTCATCCGATCAGGTCCCTATGCGTACGTGCGTCATCCGATTTATACAAGGCTTTTGTTGGCATGCTCAGGGACTGCCCCGTTCGGTGGGAGAGCGGCGTGGAATTCTGGGAGTGCTGTTGGCAGGGACCACCCAAGTGTTCAAAGCCAGGATAAAAGAAGAACTGATGACCGCCGAATTCGGCGACCAGTATCAGGCTTAAATCGGGCAAACCGGGTTTCTGAACGCCGCGCCTGTGGTAGTGTGCCTCGGGTGTTTCAGGTCTCGCAGAAATAAAAACGGCAGGGCCGACCCCCTGCCGTATTCGATGTGAAATCCCTGTACTACTTGCTGCGGTTGACGGCCTTTTTAAGCTCGGCACCGGCGGAAAATTTGGCTACCTTGCGGGCTGCAATCTTGATCGTTGCTCCCGTCTGCGGGTTGCGTCCGTTGCGCGCTTTTCTCTGCGATACGGAAAATGTACCAAAACCAATCAACGCCACCCGATCACCCTTTTTCAGGGCAGCGGTTATGCTGTCCACGGCGGTGTCGATTGCGGTCGCGGCTTGAACCTTACTGATGCCACTACCCGATGCAATTCGGTCAATGAGATCGGCTTTGTTCATCGTCTCTCCTGGCAGGTTTCTTTGTTCTCAGGACGCGCGGGGGAGGGGAGCACTCCCTGAGTGTGAAACCCAGCGGCCTTATTTAGCGCCCGCCAGAAGCGAAAGTCAACTGTGAAAATCGGCGCGGGATGCCTTGTTTGGCTCCCGGAGCCACGAGTGTCCGGCGATTGGACAGTCCGTGGAGGCAAAACCCGCTACCCTCGCGGATTGGCGAGGAAGATGGGAGGCGGGTATTTCTCCGGACTGAAATTGTTCTACCGTGCCCTAAAGCGGGCGACACTAGTCGCCCGATGGCAGGAGCAATTCCTCAGGTCCCGGCTCTGCATTTTGCAACTGGGCTATTACATCCGTCGAAGGGAAGTCGACAGGATTGCTCTGGCGAGATTCATGGCCTCGATTAGGCTGTTCCGCTAGCTTCATCGGGGAAAACTGTTCGGCCTCGGTCGATCCCGCCAGCGCGGTTACCGACGAAGTTCCGCCCGCGATCACTTGAGTCACGGTGTCGAAGTAACCGGTACCCACGAAACGCTGGTGTTTCACGGCTTCGTATCCGTTGTCTTTTTCGCTGGCGAATTCCTGCTGCTGCAAGCGAGAATATGCCGCCATGCCGCTGGTCTTGTACTCGCGCGCCAGCTCGAACATGCTCAAGTTCAGGGCATGGAAACCGGCGAGGGTGATGAACTGGAACTTGTAACCCATCGCCGCGAGCTCGGTCTGGAAGCGAGCGATGGTGGCATCGTCCAGCTTCTTTTTCCAGTTAAATGACGGCGAACAATTGTAGGCCAACATCTTGCCTGGATACTTCGCATGCACAGCATCGGCGAACTGGCGGGCTTCGCCCAGGTCGGGATGCGAAGTTTCACACCAGATCAGGTCGGCGTAGGGCGCGTAAGAAATCGCGCGGGCAATGGCGGAATCGATTCCGCCGCGTATGCAGAAGAAGCCTTCGGCGGTCCGCTCGCCGGTAAGGAATTCGCGGTCGCGTGGATCGACGTCGCTGGTGAGCAAATGAGCGCTATCGGCGTCGGTACGCGCCATAATCAGTGTGGGCACGCCCATGACATCGGCGGCCAGTCGGGCCGCAACCAATTTCTGAATCGCTTCCACGGTCGGCACCAGCACTTTGCCGCCCAAGTGGCCGCATTTTTTTGCGGACGAAAGCTGATCTTCGAAGTGGACGCAGGCTGCGCCCGCTTCGATCATGGCCTTCATCAACTCGAATGCATTGAGATTGCCGCCGAAGCCGGCTTCGGCATCCGCGATCAGGGGCGCGAACCAGTGAGTATCACGTTGTCCTTCAGCATGGCGAATCTGGTCGGCACGGGTCAGAGCTTGATTGATGCGACGGCATAGATTGGGCACGCTGTCGGCGGGATACAGACTTTGGTCGGGATACATCTGCCCGGCGTCGTTGGCGTCGGCCGCGACTTGCCATCCGCTGACGTAGATCGCCTTCAGCCCGGCGTTAACCTGCTGTACGGCCTGATTGCCGGTCATGGCGCCGAGAGCCGGAACGTAAGATTCACTGTGCAAGAGATCCCAGAGGCGCTCCGCACCCTGCCGCGCAAGCGTATGCTCGATGTGAATCGAGCCGCGCAAACGTTCGACGTCTTGCGTGGTATAAGGCCGCGTAATACCTGCCCAGCGCGCGTTGGACTTCGATTCCGTCCCGTAAGTTGAAAGTTTTCCGTTCCCGTTGGTTCCCATATTTGTTTCCTCTGTAGCGTCGGCGCCCTCGCCGGCTATTTTCCCTTAAGATTCTTAGATCGGATCAAATTCCCCGTTCACGATCATCGCTTCGCTTATCCGCCGAGCCTCGCGGAACGTCTCCGGCGTGCCAAGGTCAGCTTTGGCGGGATTCGCCAGCAGTTTCTCGAGTTCCTCATCGAACAATTGCGTGATGAGCTGAGGAGTATGGGGAACTGGATTGCCGGTATCCCCGAGGATCGAAACTTGTTTGCTGTGGCGCACGCGTTGCGCAATCATTAAGCGGTAAATCCGGTCCGTGGCCAGGTCTTCCATGTAGCCGTCGAGCAGGCTCGCACCCCTGCCATTCAGGACGCCGTTTCGATAGCGAATCACGGTGCGAACCGCCGCCCGTGTTCCCGCCAGCGTGCGTTGTCCCACATGCCTGGGTGCCGGTCGTAGATCTGGATAGCGCTCCGCTTGAGACCGGCGGGCGTAAATCTGATTCGGACAAGGAAACTGATCGAGAGCGATTTGATTCTGATCCGGATGGCCAGTCCAGGCCCCATCCATCAGGCAGCTAGCCTCGTTCTGCTTGTCGGTTTGCAGCGCCGCTAAAGCGCGGGCATTCAGTTCCGCATCTTCGCGGCTGGGGTAGAGTGCAGTCATACCGCCGATCGCGAGGGCTCCGCGCTTGTGGCAAATCTCGGGCAACAATTCTCGAAGGTTCTGGAAAAAAGCAACATTGTGCGGGATCGTGTTGCGGTCGGGCAGCACCCATTCGGCATCATTCAAATTGAAGTGAATAAGGCTCGCCATGTAATCCCAGCGACCGAGGTTCAGGCCCAGGATGTGATCGCGGAGGTTGTAGAGGAACTCTTCCATCTGAAACGCCGCGGGATGCGATTCCACCAGCGCCATGCACTTGATGTAATCGCGCGGCCAGCCGCGGGCTTCAGCGATGGCTTTGAACAGATCGCTCCACCACAAGGCTTCGTCAGCTGACTCGGACTTGGGAATATAAAATGCCAGCGGATGCTTCAGCTCCGCAGGATCGACGCGGAAGGCCACGCGGGCCACGTCGAACAAAGATGCCGAGGTGAGTTCGTTGGCGAAAATGCCGGCCTGATGGATGTGGAGGCCACGCGCCCGCGTCCAGATGACGGTCGCGCTGGGTTTTATGCCCACAACTTTGTCGCGTTTCTTGTCGAAGTAATTCAAAGTCCCGCGCAGCGCCGCCAGAATGTTCTCAACTCCAAGCTCCTGATGTTCCCACTCGTTGACGGTGGAATCTTCCAGGTCGAGCATGACGCCGGGGGCGCCGGAGTTCAGCATTTTAACAACGAGTTCCCCGTCATCGGCGGGTCCCGTCATTTGATTGCGCTGGTCCTGGCACCAGGCAGGCAGCTCGATGCGCCAGCCGTTGCGAACCGCAGAAGCAGGATAGTGGTGAGTTGGCTTGTCGCCTTGATGGGATTCAGCCAAGACGCGCTTTCGCTCGTGGAGTAATGCCTCCTGGCGAGGGGTAAATTGCCGATGTAGCGGCGTGAAAAATTCCAGGAATCCTTGGGGCAGGTCGCGTTCTGGACTGAATCCGGCGGGCGGCTGGTTTAGCGGAAAGCCTACGCAAGAAACGTCGGTTGGAGCACTAGCCATGATTTTCCCCTGTCTTTGGACGCCGGGTCGTCTTTGGACACCTCTCAGATGGGGAAAACAGGCTAAAAGGTAGCCTTACCTGAGTTTTGTGAACCCACGCAAACCCGCTTACATCTTGCAGATTGTGGGGCCGGAAGCGAATCCAGTCAAACGTAACGTTTCTATCGTGCTGATAAACAATTGTTATCAGTGGCCGCGTTTGTGATAATAGGACATTGTTAGGGCGGGTAGGGACGCGGGCAAACGGCATGGAAATCGACCAAGTAGAGACGTTCCTTGCGGTGGCGACATTCGGCGGCTTTCACCGTGCGGCGGAAGCGCTGCACATCAGCCAGCCCGCGGTGAGCGCCCGCGTCAAGGCGTTGGAGATATCTCTTGGAGTGAAGTTGTTTTCGCGCTCGCGGGGCGGGCTTGTCGTCTCCGATGCGGGACGGACGTTTCGTCCGCACGCCGAATTGCTTTTGCGAACGGCGTCGTTGGCGCGCCAGGCCGTCCACGAGTCGCAGGCAGCCAGTGGAACTCCGCTGCAGATTGCGGCAGCACTTTCAATTTCGGTGTACTTTCTTCCCGACATCTTGAAGCGATTTCAGCGGGCTCATCCCAATGTCATCATCAGCATTCGCCCCGGTCATTCAAAAGAAGTGCTGGATATGGTCTTGCGCCAGGAGGCAGAAATCGGACTGGCGCGATCTTTGCAACATCCAGAAGTAGAGACCATCAGCTTGCGCGACGACCCTTTGTTACTGGTCGCGCATCCGACGCGTGGTCCGAAACACTCGCGTCGGGCGCGGTTGCAGCAGGTCGCGAGTTGGCCGTTGATTTTCTACGAGCGGGGTTCGAGCGACTGGACCTTGAGTCACAGCCTGTTTCGCACAGCCGGCTTAGTGCCGAATGTTGCGCTAGAAGTCGACTCGATCGAGACCGCGAAACGAATGGTCGAACGCGGGCTGGGCCTTTCATTCCTCCCACAAATGGCGGTGGGGCGCGAGATGCGGCGCGGCATGCTGGATATAGTGAAAGTCCTCGATGCGGAGCCGCTGCGAAGAAGTCTCGATGTGGTGCATCCTCGTCATCGTCCGCTGCGAACCGAGGTTCGCGCGTTTCTCCAGATGGTTCGAGAGGCGGCGAATGAGGGTTCGACCGCGATACGCGACTCGGGTGGCAAGCGCCGGACGCGTAAGTAAGCCGCGGGTTTGGCGGATGAACGAAATGAGAAGCCGCGATTTCCTCTTTTCTCCACAACCTGAGCTACATCTCCACAACATCTACACAGTGGCGTTGGCTTTTGCACTTGCACATTCGTGAGGAATCGGTGCAAAGTCGAATTAGGAAACCATGAAGGTCTCGGCGGAAGTTTGTTCGTTGTGCGAAGGTACGGGATGGAAGCCGGTTGCGATCGGCTCCGAACGGCGGGTCACGCGCTGCGATTGCCAACTGCGCGTGCGGGGCGAAGCGTTGCTGACTTCGGCTCGAATCCCGAAGCGCTACGAGCATTGCGAACTTTCGAATTTTGAATTTGATGGCCCACACCTGGCGCTGGCTCCCGCCCGCATGGCTGCCTGCCGGTTCGTGGAGAACTATCCTCTGGACAACACGGGACTGTTGCTCATCGGCGGTATCGGCGTCGGTAAGACGCATTTGGCAGTCGGCATTGTGCGGGAGCTTGTCCTGAGCAAGGGGATTGCGTGTCTTTTTTACGACTATCGGGAACTCCTCAAACAGATCCAGAATTCGTATAACGATTCCGTCAAGGCAACCGAACTCGAAGTCCTAAGACCGGTTTTCGAAACCGAAGTGCTCGTGCTCGACGAACTCGGAGCCGTCAAGCCCACGGAGTGGGTTTGGGACACGGTCAGCCTCATCCTGAACACGCGCTACAACGACAATCGGACAACCATCATTACCACGAATTTTGAAGACGAGGCGGCGGGTTTGGCAATGGGGCCCCGTGGGGCGGCCCGTTCCGAGACGCTGGGCGATCGCATCGGCGAACGCATGCGCTCGCGGCTGCACGAAATGTGTCGCATCGTAAAGATGGAAGGCGCGGACTTTCGCCAGAAATTCCGCAGTGCCAGCTTCGGATAAATGACGCGGGAACAGCACCCTCTGGCAGCCTGCCCGGATCGAAGCCGGGGATCGAGTCGAGCGCAGCTCGATATCCAGAATGAGCAACAGCCTAGCCGAAGGTCCCTTTCGTTTCTGTAATCAATCCAAACTAGAATGAATGTGTGTTGACTGAGCGGTTCAAGTTCATTCCTGCAAACGACTCCGAGGTCTTTGCTGTGGTCCCAGCAGCGCCGGCGGTTTTTCTGCTCCGTGGGGAGGATCCTCAATCCGAGCCTTATGTGGGCAAGACCGCCAACTTGCGGCGGCGATTGCAACGGCTGCTCAGCTCACCCGTTGAGCTCAGCCGGAAGTTAAATCTCCGCGACCGCGTTCGTTGGATTGAATACACTGCCACAGGATCAGACTTCGAATCTGGTTTTCTGCTTTATCGGCTCCTGCGTTCGTCATTTCCCAAAACCTACTCCGATCGCCTCCGGTTGCGCTTTGCTCCCCTGGTCAAACTTCACCTAGCTAATGAGTATCCACGAGCCTCGATCACCACCAGGCTCGGCCGTCTGGGTGGACGGTCGATTTACTATGGGCCGTTTCGCTCGCGAACCGTAGCCGAAAAGTTTGCCAACGATTCGCTTGATTTTTTCAAAATGCGGCGGTGCGTCGATGACCTGCATCCCGATCCCGCATTCCCCGGTTGTATTTATTCTGAGATGAAGATGTGCCTCGCACCCTGCTTTAAGGGTTGCAGCGACGATGAATATCGGACCGAAGTGGCGCGCGTGCAGGCTTACTTCGACTCCCGTGGGGAGTCGCTGGTCCGGGAGATTTCAATGGAGCGGGATGCGGCTTCGGCAAGTCTGGAATTTGAAAATGCTGCGGCGCTGCATACTCGCCTGGACAAGCTCAAACCGATGCTGAGCCAGCTCCCAGAAATTGTGGGGCGGATTGATCGGCTCTCCGGCGTCATGGTGCAGCGCAGCAGCAGCGCTGAATCGGTGGTTTTTTTCCGGATCGATGCGGGATGCATTTCCGGCCCGGTTTCGTTTCCCATTCAGGCATCTGAGCACACTAAATCGCAATCGATGGAGTCGCGGGTGCAGGAGACGCTGGCTTCGTTTTCTGTGCCGGTCGCAGCCACCGCGCTTGAAACTATGGAACATCTTGCGCTGTTGAAACGCTGGTTTTACCGGAGTAGCCGGGTAGGGGAAGTCTTTTTTGCAGGCGACAAAGGCACATTACCATTGCGGCGATTGGTGCGGGGGATTTCCCGAGTTTATCGCGGAGAGAGTCCTGAGGGCGAGACCCGAGAATCCATAGATCCATCGCTGCGCTCAGGATGATAGTTCACACGGAGATGAGGGATGAAATCGAATACTCATGACAAATTACTGCGTCAACACCTGCTCGATTTGCTTCGCGGCGGTGGGGCGCATGCCAAATTCGACGATGTTATTGCCGGCATTCCGGCGAAATTACACGGGCGAAAACCTGAGGGACTGCCCCACTCGCCCTGGATGTTGCTCGAGCACATGCGTATTGCGCAGTGGGACATTCTGGAGTTCAGCCGCAATCCGAAACACGTTTCTCCAAAATGGCCCGAGGGATATTGGCCGAAAACCGCGACTCCTCCTAGCGTAGCTGCATGGAATGCCAGCATCCGGAAATTCCGCCAAGACTCAAAAGCGATGGAGGCCCTTGTGCGAAACCCCAAGACGGATTTGTTTGCGCCCATTCCTTCGGGTGACGGCAAGACGGTTTTGCGCGAAGCGTTGTTGCTGGCCGACCACAACGCCTATCACCTGGGACAGATGTTAGACCTGCGGCGCATGCTGGGCGCGTGGCGGGAGGACGGCTAGAGGAGTTCTAGCTTGCTCTTAGATGGGAAGCCGGCGTGGGTCTTTTGCGGAATACGACGCGGACTCCTTCCCGCCATCTCTCGTCGATGCCCAGCAGCGTCCAGTCTACTTGCGGCGAAATGTAGTGCAAGAGGTTATCCGTTGCGGGGTGCACGCGTAGGGCTGGGGCGACCAGCAGGAGCAGCGGCGCAGCAGCCAGTAACTCTCTACCGGGAAAATATCCAAAGCGTTGAAACTCGCCACGAGCGTTGTGCCATGCCACCCTCGACCAATAGTCGAGGCCTTGCAAGGGCAAATGAATATCCTCGTCAGCTTTCAGTTCTACGACCGCCAGGCGCCCTTCCCTGGTAACGCTAAGCACGTCAATCATGGCACGATCGGAGGCGGAAAAAGCCGGCACCTGGGAATATAGGCAAGATTTCTGCGGGTTTTCGTCTGTGGCCAATCGTTGATCCACGGCTACGATATTGTTCATGACCAACGATTCCAGCCAGCGCTCCGGATGTAGACGCCACAACGGATGATCGCGCGGCCCCTCCGCGTGGCGCACCTCTCCGATGCTCCGTACGAGTTGGGCAAAATCCGCGCGATTATTTTCACCGAGGATGCGCTCCCCGGCGCCCAGTCCAAACACCAACTCCGGTTTGCTGTTGAAGGATCCGGGTTCGTGGCTCAATCGGGCGCGCGCAAACTCCAGGCCATGGCAGCGAAATGCGATCTCAGCCGGTGACAAGATTGCAACTTCAACTTCTGACATTAATTCGCGCACTTGTGAAATCGTGATTGCAAATCTCTCTCGTGCTGCCGATTCGTTGGCCGAGTGCACCAGCCGGGTCGCTACATTGCCACGGTCCGAAGCGTCCAGTTCTTTCAAGCTATCGTCTCGCTCGTCCAGTTCATAAAGCTGCCATTTAGCGGCGTTCGGATCCAGGTGCGCCATCCGTTCCCGGGTTAGTGCGGAAGCGCCTGGGGGCAAGAACAGTCTTAGGCCTTGAACAACGAATTTCCCTGCTTTCGCAGTGCGGCAGGCATCGAGCCACAAGATGCCGAAGGTCAGGGCGGCGTCGATGGAACCTTGCGTCTCCTGACTGTTCACTCCCAACACGGCGAAGGCGGATTGCCCTTGGTGCAGCAAGCCTCGCGCATAAATCGGACCAAAAGATCGTTCCAGATCCATCGCTGTGGTAAGGCGGCCAATGGTGGCGCCGGGGAAATGGCGTTGTAATACGCGTTGCAGCTTGTTCTGATAAGCGGTTCGAGCGGTACGCTTAGCCGTGGGGGTCCGCCGGTCACGTTCGCGGCAAATCTCCAGCTTGGTTGGCTTCGTTTGTCCCATACGCTGTACCGCCAGCCGAAGAACTTCGTTTTTAACTTCGGCCTCCAAGATTCGCCGAACGAAGTTCCTTTCGGTGGACCATAAATGCAGTAAGCACTTGTTGTATTCCCCTGAGATGGAATATTTGGATTCAGCCAGGTCGAAGACCACAGCGCCGTCTTCAATAATCACGGCATTGTGCGCGCTGGTTAGAAAATCTTCGATGGTGCGAGTGAGGGATTCCGGGTTCATGGGGGGATTGTTTCAGTCTTCGGCTGACTTCGTCTGTGACGGATGACCATTAGGTGGAGAAAAAACGCTACGCGTCGACCTTTGCTCCATGACCGGCTTAAGCTGCGTTTCGTCGCAAGAAGGCGGAGGGGCGTCCGCGCCACGCGAATGTCATGTGGGATAATTGGATAGGAGCCTTTTGGCTTCCCTGAGGCATCCAATCAACGTGGACAAAAATAGGTTTTTTTTCGAACACTACGGGCTGACGGAACGTGATCTTGAGCAATATCTGGCGGCAGCTCTCTCGGCCGGCGGCGACTACAGCGATCTTTATTTCGAATATCTTTCTTCGACCTCGTTGATGGTGGATGAATCCATGGTGAAGTCCGCGTCCCAGGGTATTTCAGCCGGATGCGGTGTGCGGGTGATCGCGGGGGAACGCACGGGATACGCCTACACCGACGACCTTTCCCCGGAGCGCATTCTTCATGCTGCTCGTACCGCCGCTCTGATTGCCAGCGGTCCGGCCAAGACCCCGTCGGTTGGCTTCCAGGAAAAAACGGCGCGCAGTTTATATCCAATCACGCTGCCGTCGGTGGATGCGGAAATCAGCGCCAAAGTTGAGCTGGTCATGCGCGCGGACAAGGCTGCCCGCGCCTTCGACCCGCGCATCAAGGAAGTACGCGCCAGCTACGTTGATGAGCTTCGGAACATTCTTGTGGTCGGATCTGACGGCACTTTTGCCGAGGACTCGCAGCCGCTGGCCCGAGTGAGCGTCTCCTGCATTGCAAAGACGGAAACCAATTCTGCTCGAGGTAGTTCGGGCGGCGGCGGGCGCGTTGCGTTGGATTTTTTCTTTGGCGAAAAGACGCCGGAGTTTTTTGCGAAGGAAGCGTCGCGACAGGCGATTCTCCAACTCGATGCGCGCGAAGCTCCAGCCGGCGATATGGAAGTCGTGCTCGGCCCGGGCTGGCCCGGCGTGCTTTTGCACGAGGCTGTTGGGCATGGGCTGGAGGCAGACTTCAATCGCAAGCAGACTTCTGCATTCGCGGGACTGGTCGGCAAACGAGTAGCCAGCGAAAAATGTACAGTCGTAGACAACGGCACCATGCCGTGGCGGCGCGGCTCTCTCAATGTGGATGATGAAGGCCAGCCGACGCAGGAAACGGTGCTCATTGAAAATGGAATCCTCAAGGGATATCTGAGCGACAAGCTCTCCGCGCGCCTCATGGGCATGGCCGATACCGGCAATGGGCGGCGCGAGAGCTACGAGCACATCCCCATGCCGCGCATGACGAACACTTACATGCTCGCAGGTCAGGACGATCCCCAAGACATCATTCGCTCGGTGAAACACGGCCTTTATGCCGTAAACTTCGGCGGTGGGCAAGTGGATATCACCAACGGGAAGTTTGTTTTTTCGGCGTCGGAAGCATATTTGATTGAGGATGGCCAGATCACTGCTCCGATCAAAGGCGCGACCCTGATCGGAAACGGCCCGGACGTGCTCACCCGCGTATCGATGGTAGGGAATGATTTGAAGCTGGATGAAGGTGTCGGCACCTGCGGCAAAGACGGGCAGGCCGTACCGGTCGGTGTCGGCATACCAACCATCAAAATCGATCGCTTGACCGTTGGCGGAACCGCCAGGAAAGATCCCGGCGGGTTCATGCAGTAAAGGCTTTTCACCACAGGGACACAGGGAAAGCTCAATTTCATTTCGTTTGTATTCTCTGTGGCTGCGTGTCTCTGTGGTAAATGAATTTTTATGGTTCAAACCCAAACAGAAACTCGAAAGTCAGAAACCGACCTGCGCGACTTAGCGCAGGATATCGTTCGCCGGGCGATCTCGGGCGGGGCTTCGGCCGCGGAGTGCGTGATTCGCGAGGGCGACGAGTTTTCTACCGTCGTCCGGCTCGGACAGGTAGAAACGCTGAAAGAGTCGGGCTCAAAAGCGATTGGAATGCGTGTTTTTTATGGACAGCGCGCCGCGAGCACGTATTCCAGCGACTTCTCTTCCGCTGGCCTCGATCGCATGGTGAAGTCGGCGCTGGAACTAGCCAAGATTACCTCCGAAGATCCATTTTCCGGAATTCCCGAGCGCGATCAGCTGGGTTCGCTCAAAGGCGATTTGGATCTTTATTCTGCCGACGTTTATTCTCTGCCAGGCGAGGAGCGGATCAGCTACGCGCGGCGGGCCGAGAAAGCGGCTCTCGACTACGATCCTCGCATCAAAAATTCTGAAGGCGGTTCGTTCGACGCGGCCACCGGCCACAAAGTCCTGGCCAACTCCAATGGATTTGTCGGCGAGTACAAGCGCTCCTATTGTTCGCTCGCGGCTGTTCCCATCGCACAATCGGATACCGGCGCCATGCAGCGCGACTACTGGTTCTCGGTGGCTCGTAGCCTGGGCCGCCTGGAGTCTCCCGAGCACGTTGGCAAGATTGCCGCGCAACGCACTCTGCGCCGTTTGGGCGCGCGAAAAGCGAAAACTGCGCGTGTGCCAATTGTTTTCGATCCCATGGTTTCAAATTCGATCCTCGAACATATTTTTGAGGGCGTGAACGGGGATTCGGTTTATCGCGGTGCCTCGTTTCTGGCGGGAAAGCTGGGTGAGAAGATCGCCGGTGATCGCGTCAACGTGATTGACGATGGCACCATCCCGGGTGGATTCGGCACCAGCCCCTTTGATGGTGAAGGCGTACCCTCGAGACGCACCGTGGTCATTGAGAACGGTGTGCTCAGGTCCTACTTGCTCAATACCTATACGGCGAAAAAGCTTGGCCTGCAGACCACCGGCAACGCATCGCGCGGATTGGCGGGCACGCCGGGAATCGGGCCAGGCAATTACTTTCTGGAGCCGGGGAAGAAAACGCCGAAGGAAATGATCTCCGAAATTAAAGACGGCCTGTACGTGACCGAGTTTCTCGGACACGGCGCGAATCTGGTGACCGGCGACTATTCCCGCGGGGCTTCAGGTATGTGGATTTCCGGCGGCGAGCTGGCTTATCCCGTGGAAGAAATCACCGTTGCCGGAAACTTGAAAGAAATGTTTTTCAACATCTCCGAAATTGGAAGTGATCTCGAATTCCGTGGCGCGGTAGCTTGTCCTACGATCCGAATCGATGGCCTGACGGTGGGCGGAGAATAAAGACAATAACCGGAGCGCGATGAAATTTGCCAAAATCGTATTTCTGGTCGCAAGCATCTGGGGCGTGCTGATCCTCGCGCCGCTCTATTTCATGTTTGACCGGATCAGCGCGCAGGACCCTCCGCCCATCACCCATCCGGCGTTTTACTATGGTTTCGTGGGCGTGGCGCTGACCTGGCAGATTGCCTTCTTCGTCATCTCGCGCGACCCGATCCGGCTGCGCCCTATGATGATCCTCTCCGCGCTGGAAAAGTTCAGTTTCGGCATTCCCGTAGTCGTGCTTTATTTGCAGAGTCGCCTGCACGGGGCGGATTTGCTGTTCGCGGGCGTTGATTCGGTACTCGCCATCCTCTTCTTGGTTTCATTTTTCAAGACCAGCCCCAGTCGCTTGTAGCGTGGCCGATTCCCTCCGAAAACATCGACAATCAGAAATCGACAATCTAGAATCGCTGCATGGGCAGCCTGCTCGAACCGTCTGCGGCAGCGCATCAAGAGAGCGATTCCAACATGCGCCCTATCGTTGTGGGCGTTGTGGTGGTGCTGGTAATCGCCGGAATAGCTGCTTTCCTCTTGCGCAGTAGTCCGAAGAGTACCGCTGCGGTCCATCCTTATGCTTCCAAGCTGGAACTCTCGAATTTGAAGATGAGCGTGGCCGAAAATTTTGTCGGAGCCAGCGTAACCTACATCGACGGAGTTGTGTCCAATACGGGCGATAAAACTGTAATCCACGCGGTGGTTCATGTTGCCTTCAAGAATTCTCTCGCCGAGGTCGCGCAAGCTGAAGACGTTCCTCTTCACGTTCTCCAGACCAGCGGACCTTACCCGGATGCGGTCGATCTCATCGCGTCGCCGCTCGCGCCCAGCCAGGGAAAACCGTTTCGTCTCACCTTCGAGCACATCAGCAGCGACTGGAATCAAGCCTATCCCGATCTGCAAGTCACCGACGTTACGGTCAGATAGCACAACCGATCTTGCGGATTCTCACTGATGTTCTTTGTTCGGCAATCGTGTAATCCGCGCAGATCCGTGCCCCGACCTTTAGAATGATCCGATGGCCGACGCAAAGCCAATTCGGTTGACGGAGACGGTGAAAGCTGCGGGTTGAGCTTCCAAGCTGAGTCCGGCGGCGCTGGACACGGTGCTTGGGAAATTAGCCCGGCAGCATGACCCGAACGTTCTGGTTGGCTTCGATCACGCCGACGACGCCGGAGTGTATCTGATCGGCCCCCGCACTGCCCTGGTGCAGACCGTGGACTTCTTCACGCCCATGGTCGACGATCCGTACACCTTTGGCCGGGTTGCTGCGACGAATGCCTTGAGCGATGTGTATGCCATGGGAGGGCGCCCTATCACGGCGCTCGCCATCGTGTGCTTTCCGCAGAAAAGCGATCTGGCAATCCTGGAACGCATTCTCGCCGGCGGCCTTTCCCAGATGATCGAGGCAGGATGTTCCGTGATCGGCGGGCACAGTGTTCGCGACGAGGAATTGAAGTTCGGATACTCGGTCACTGGATTGATTGATCCCGGAAGAGTGTTTGCGAACGATGGCGCCAAAGCGGGGGATCGTTTGCTGTTTACCAAGGCCCTGGGCACGGGAGTAATTTCGACGGCGATCAAGAAAAACATGGCGAAACAATCATGGATTGACGCTGCAATTGCCTCCATGACGACACTGAACAAGACCGCGGCGGAAGTAATTACCGATGGTCCTCAGTGGTCTGTGCACACAATGACCGACGTCACGGGTTTTGGGTTGATCGGACACGCTCGGGAGATTGCACTCGCTTCCAAAGTCTCGCTGCGTTTTCATGCCGGTCGCATTCCTCTGCTTGACGGTGCGCTGGAGTGCGTTCGTGCCGGCCACGTCCCCGCAGGATTGAAAGCAAATCGCGACTTCGCCGAGTGCGTCGTTGGTTACGAAGATGGAGTCAACGACGAGATAAAGGCGATTCTTTTCGACCCCCAGACTGCCGGAGGGTTGCTGATTTCGGTTGCGCCGCAGGACTCAATTGAGTTGATGCGGGCGCTCAACGCCGCAGAAGTGCCGGCCGTTGAAATTGGTGAAGTGCTGCCCGGATCCAAACCGCTGATCACCGTGAGCACCTTGAGAATGACAGCTCATTTATGCGTTGATCAACTCCCAGATCCACGCCAGATGATGGTCGTCGTGCTCGGCCACGAAGTACAAATGGTCAACCAGCCGCATCGGTTTCTTAAGGCGAGGATGCAGCTTCGTGTGGGCGAACTGCGCGGCATCTTTGGCGGACAGCTGGTCCATCAGCTTTAGCCGTTCTTTGCGAAATTCGCCCAGGATTTCCGTAATGCCTCGCGCGTTGTGGTTGGCCTCATGAGTTTTTCGATTGGCCAAATCTGCTACCGTCAGCTCGGTTCCGTCGGAGGAAAAGTCTTGGACTCGGGCCAGCCACAGCGACTCGAGATCCAGCAAGTGTCCCGCATGTTCCTGCGCCGACCATTTGTCAGCCATCTTCTTCACTAAGCGCTCGCGAGAACCCCCTCGAACCGTTTCTTCCAGCCGCGCAGGCGCGCCCCGCAGCCGGACGCAGAGGTTGGGGTACAACTCCGCCGGAAACGTGAACTCGAACTTACGCTCAAACCAAATCGGTACCTGTACCATGAATGCGTACTCCTGGGGAAGAATGAGAACGGCTCCCATCAATGGATGCATGAAAAACCAAACCGACGCGGCAAACTTCTGCTCCGCACCCGACCACAATCGCATCTATAGGAACCGGAGCCGATGACGAGAGTGTCCACCGGCTCAGCTTTGATAAGGAGCACTTGTGAAAACTCGCCAGCTCGGACGCAGCGGTCTCGCAGTTTCGGCCATGGGCCTGGGATGTATGGGGATGTCGGAATTCTATGGCACTCGCGACGACGCTGAGTCCCTCGCCACAATTCATCGCGCCTTGGATCTAGGGATAACGCTTCTCGATACCGCGGACGTCTACGGACCCTACAAGAATGAAGAACTTGTGGGCCGGGCGATTCGCGGTCGCCGAGAGCAGGTCGTCATCGCAACCAAATTCGGGATTGTTCGCGATCCCGCTAATCCAAATGTTCGCGGGGTTAACGGCAAGCCCGAGTACGTGCGGCAATGTTGTGAGGCAAGCCTGCGACGCCTGGGCGTGGAGACAATCGATCTCTACTACCAGCACCGGGTTGATCGCGATACTCCGATCGAGGAAACGGTTGGCGCTATGGCGCAACTGGTGAAGGAAGGTAAGGTCCGATTCCTCGGCATGTCAGAGGCAAGCCCATCCACGCTGCGGCGCGCTGCCAAGGTGCATCCCATCGCCGCGCTGCAAAGCGAATACTCCCTCTGGACACGCGATCCAGAAGATGCGGTCCTGGCTACGTGCCGCGAATTGGGAATCGGATTTGTCGCTTACAGTCCGCTGGGCCGCGGATTTTTGACCGGACAACTGGCCCGCTTCGAAGACCTTCCCGCTGACGACTACCGCCGCAATTCACCGCGATTCCAGGGCGAGAATTTTCAGAAGAATCTGGAGTTGGTGCATCGCGTGGAAGAAATCGCAAACGAAAAAGCTTGCAAGCCATCGCAACTCGCCCTGGCATGGGTGCTTGCGCAGGGCAACGACATCATCCCTATTCCTGGCACGAAGCGCCGGAAGTACCTCGAAGAGAATGTTGGCGCGCTCGCGATCGACCTGACTCCGGAAGACTTGCGGCGCATCGAGGAAGTCTTCCCATCGGGCGCGGCAGCCGGCCCTCGTTATCCCGAACTGATGATGAAAGCCGTGAACGGATAGCCCGGATAAAGGCATCCGAAAATAAGAAAGGCGGCTCGATTGAGCCGCCTCAAAGATCCCTAGGATTCACTTCACGCGCGAGCCGGACTCTCTCCGCCCTTCAAACCCGGGCGTCCTGGCTCCGGTTTCAAAACCTGTTGAACTCCATCGTCAGACTTCGGCGGAGGCGTCAGCTTCGGCAGTTCTTTGCCCTCGATAATCATCTTGATCTCTTTGGCATCGAGCACTTCGCGCTCCAGCAGCGCCAGCGCAATCCTGATCAGCGCGTCGTTGTTTTCGGCCAGAATTCCCTTGGCTGTGTTGTAGCCCTGGCCAATCATGCGACGAACTTCATCGTCAATCTTGATCGCGGTGGCTTCGCTGTAATCGCGATGCTGCGCTATCTCTCGGCCCAGAAAAATCTGCTCTTCCTTCTTCCCGAAGGTCAGCGGACCAAGATCGCTCATGCCGAACTCGCAGACCATTTTGCGCGCCAGTTCCGTGGCCCGCTCAATGTCATTGCCGGCGCCGGTGCTCATCTGGTTCAGGAACATCTCTTCGGCAATTCGTCCACCCATCATGATGGCGATTTCCGTCTCGAGATACTCCTTGGTGTAATTGTGCTTGTCGTCGATGGGCAGCTGCATGGTTACGCCGAGCGCCATCCCACGAGGAATGATGGTGACTTTGTGCAGTGGATCGGAGTTCGGTAGCTTGGCTGCGACCAGAGCGTGGCCAGCTTCGTGATATGCCGTGACTTTCTTTTCTTCCTCGGTCAGGATGAGCGACTTACGCTCCACGCCCATTAAAACTTTGTCTTTGGCAACTTCGAAGTCGTACATGAGAACAGCTTTACGGTTTTGCCGCGCCGCACTCAGGGCCGCTTCGTTAACCATGTTGGCGAGATCCGCGCCCGAAAAACCGGGTGTGCCACGCGCCAGCACGGAGAGATCGACATCGTCCGCCAAAGGAATCTTGCGAGTATGAACTCGTAAAATTTCTTCGCGACCGCGAACATCCGGCCGGTTCACCACTACGCGACGGTCGAAGCGTCCCGGCCGCAGTAATGCAGGGTCGAGCACGTCGGGCCGGTTGGTTGCGGCCATCAGGATGACGCCTTCGTTGGATTCGAAACCGTCCATCTCGACCAGTAGTTGATTCAAAGTCTGTTCGCGCTCGTCATGGCCACCGCCCAAGCCGGCGCCGCGGTGACGTCCAACCGCGTCTATTTCATCGATGAAGATGATGCAAGGCGCATTCTTCTTGCCCTGCTCAAACAGATCGCGCACCCGGCTTGCGCCGACGCCGACGAACATTTCCACGAAATCTGAACCGGAGATGGAAAAGAATGGAACATTCGCTTCGCCCGCAACTGCTCGGGCCAGCAAAGTCTTACCTGTTCCCGGAGGTCCTACCAACAACACGCCCTTCGGGATGCGTCCGCCCAGTTTCTGGAACTTCTGCGCCTCGCGCAAAAACTCGATGATCTCTTTCAGTTCTTCCTTGGCTTCTTCTACGCCCGCCACATCCTTGAACGTGACTTTCTTCTGCTGCATCGAGAGCAAGCGAGCCCGGCTCTTGCCGAAGGAAAGCGCTTTGTTACCCCCGGTTTGCATCTGGCGGATCATGAAAAACCAGAGAGCGGCCAACAAAATGAGCGGCGCCAGATTCAACAGCCAACTCGGCCAGCCTCCGCTGCTGGCGTCCCGCACCGTCATGTTGACGCCCTTGTCCCGCAGCGTCTTGTACATGTCGGGATAATTGGTGGGGACGATCGTATGGAAGGGCGAGCCATCGGTCGCGAACTTGCCGCGGATTTCCTGCAAGTTGATGGTGACCTCTTTTACATTGCCCTGGTCCACATCCAGCAGAAATTGCGAGAAGTTGATTTCCTTCTCTTTTTGCCCGGTGCTGCCGGCCTTTACCACCTGCCACAGCAGGAACGCGGAGAGCACGATCACCAACCAGAAAACCACGGTCTTAACTGTTGAATTCACCTAAAACTCCTGAAAGCAGCGCTTTCGTCCTACAACGCCACTGGGGCTCCGTCCAAATAAATTAGATGCCAGCCGCGAGGTTTGGATCGAGGAAATTGCCAGCTCTGCCATTCTAACGCTTCTTGAGGAAAAAAGAACGGAGTTCTTGCCGTAACTTAAGTCACAGAAAGTATTCAGCTTGCAGCCGCCACGTAGGAAAGATTGCGGTGCGTCTGCTGCGGCGACCCTAGCCCGTAGCCCACCAGGAATGCATCGTCCACCAAAAAGCCGAAATAGTCAGGTTGCAATTGCACTCGGCGAGCGGATTGGCGGTCCAGCAAGGTGCACAGCTTGACCGATGCGGCTCCCCGACCGCGCAAGTCATTCATCAGAAACTCGCCAGTCACACCGGAATGCACGAGACCCTCAATCAGCAAAACGTGCTGGCCCGAGATGTCGGGTTCATGGCTGAAAAATATCTCCATGAAGCCAGCTTGGGCGTTCTGATCCTCGCGGCGATATCTCGGTTTGATGAACTGGCAAATAACCGGAACCTCCAAGGCCCGCACCAGATCTGCCATGAAAATAAAGCCATTTTCGAGCAATGCGAGGGCGTGAATGGTCTTGCCTTGATAGTCGTCCGAGATTTGCCGGGCCATCTCGCGCACGCGCTTCTGGATTTGCTCTGCGGGGATTACGGTGCGTAGCTGGTCGGGTTTTGGGTCAGCGTTCATTGTATTTAGCCAAGTTCGTCCGGCGACCACATTGCGAAATCGACTTTGTTTTTTACCCTTCTGTCTGCAGTTCTCTAATCAATACGGCCTCACCATCAGTAGTTTGCGCTCGCCATTGTTCGGACGCTGCCAAGCCGCGAACCCAGATCACATCCGCCCCACTCAGCACCACAGGCCAGAGCTTCCGTTCCGGTCCGGTAACATGGCGCTCCTGCAGAAACTCTTTAATCTTCTTAGGCGCCTTCGTATGCGCAGGCCAGAAGCGATCTCCCGCACGCCAATTTCTGACGGTCAACTTAGGAGTCAGTAAGGCTCCGCCCAGCAAATCTTGGGGATTATAACCCTCAAACAGACTTCGGGGAATAAGAACGGCTTCGAAACGCGATTTGATCTCGTGAACGTCGACGGCTCCGGGCACGGAAAGACAATATTCGTAGTCGGGTTGAATCGGGGTCTTATCGGCGCGTTCAAAGCACAGGTGATCCCGATGACGCGAAACCATCCAACCTTCGGGCAACATGGCAGAGCCAGCGGAAGTCGCGCCGAGAGCGCGAATCTCTTCGACGTGACGAAAGTCGAGCCGCAAGCCCAACTCCTCGCAGACCGCGCGGACTACGCGCCGCTGCAGCGCGAGGGGAAGTTTCAAGAGAGAAGTCAGGTCAACTGTCTCGCTAGCGCCAGCGTCCCGCGGCCCTTTCGAAATAAGCGGCAACACCTGCTCCACTTCCACTTGCCAATACTCTTCCTCGGCACGGGCAATCTCGGCAGTCTCCGCCAGCGCCTCGCGCACCGCCGGATTCAAGTAGCGCTCCAACCGTGGCAGAACTCCGTAACGCACCCGATTCCGCATATGCCGCAAGTCGCGATTGCTCTTGTCCTCCCGCCAGCTCTGCCCCAGTTCGAGCAAATAACTTTCAACGTCTTTGCGTCGGATTGCCAATAGAGGCCGCACGATAGACGAGGCATTTACCGACAACTGTGAACCGGCAACTGACAACTGAGGATAAATTCCCGCCAGACCCCGGCTGCCAGCCCCTCGAACTAATTTCAGGATGACCGTCTCCGCCTGATCGTCCAAAGTGTGCGCAGTGGCAACACGATTCAGCCGCCCGTCGATGAGCAATTGTCGAAAGTAGCGATACCGCATCTCGCGCGCCGCCGTCTCCAGACTCAGGTGCTCTTCTGCGGCATGGACCGCAACGTCGCCGCTTTCCGAGTGCAACTCCAACTCATACTGCTCCGCCAGGGAAGATACGAACCGCGCATCTTCATCGGACTCAGCCCCGCGCAGCTTGTGGTTGAAGTGAATGACGGAGAGGACGACGCCGATTTCCTTACGCAACTCCAGCAAAACACGGAGCAGCGCAACCGAGTCCGCGCCCCCGGAAACCGCAACGCCGACGCGGTCCCCGGCCCTCAGAAGCTCATGCTTCCGAGCGTATTCCAGCACGCTCTGCGCCAGCGGGTGCACGCAAACATAGTACATCGCAAGCCGGCGTAAAGAGCTAGGCGTAGCTCAGCTCGAGTACTGGAGGCCCCTACTTGCGGTTCTTCATCTTCTCCTGAAGCTTTCCCACGCTTACAACGGCTCGGCCCACATTCCCGCGCCCGATCTCTTGCGAATCATCCCACGCAGTGACGCGTACTGAATAAAACCGCCCATCGAAGGACTCTAGAACTGCCTCGGCTCGTATCCGCGCGCCGATCACGCTGGCCGCGCGATGCTCTACATGAATCGCCGTGCCTACAGTGATCTCGTCGCCTTCACAATAAGGTTGTAGCGCGAGGAACGCCGCTGTTTCCATCAGCCGAATCATGTCGGGAGTGGAATAGACCGGCGGCAGCTCAGCATGATGCGACGTCAACGTGTGCTTGAATTCGACGGTTTCCTCCGCCGTGCCGCGAGTGCCGAGGGGTATAGGTTTCGCCATAAGAAATTCAAAAAGAAAGAGCCGCTGATTCCACGGAATCACCGGCTCAGTTCCTCTGTGTTCCCTGCGGCCTCTGTGGTTGCGCTCTACGCGGCCACTTTGGCCGTGCGCCGCGCTTCAATGCCGTCCAACGCGTTCCACAGTGATTTGGCCCCGTTCTCTGCTGCCGCCAGGGCCTTCTCGGCCATTTCTGGTTTTGACTCCAGTTGCTTGCCTAACTGCTGCTTCCAAACCTGGGAATGATAGACATCCGCCGTCGTGTGCAGCGTGAAGTAGGTCGTGGTCCGTTCATTAGCGCCGTACATTTCCCGCAACCCGCGCTCTTTTTCTTTCGCCACCCGTGGTACCTGCGACTCATACGCATAGAAAGCCGCCAACGCTTCTTCCGGCGCGCCTTCGCTGGCCATGCGATGGAAGAATTCCGTCAACTGCTTTACCTCCGGCAACGGGTTGTGCCGGCGGAGATCACGCTGGCCACCCATGCCCTCGGCAAAATCCAGCCAGAGTTCAGAATGCGCTACGCTTTCGTCGCCAGCGGAGTGCGTGGTGCCCTTTTCGTCTTCCATATTGGCCAGCAGAGCCCGCCGCAGTTCACCTTCATCCAGGCGGACCGCCAACTCTGCAAGATATGTGGGGAACGCTTCCACGTGATGGTAGTAATCCTGCGCATACTCGCGCAGATCGTCGCGGGTCAACTCGCCCGTGCTCCAGGCTTTATAAAAAGGATGGCAGAGCAGATCATATTTCGCGATCCGCGTTTCCAACTGCTCAAAGAATTGCTCTGTATTCATGATTGCGCCTCCGGGAACTCACTACTATACGAGGGCGGGCGCGTGTGTGCAAATGCGGGTTATGGCCTATATGAAGACGCGGTCGACCTCGCTCGCGCAGCGGATCGCATGCCAATCTGGGAATGAATTGCCACGCTTCTGCGCTTTTGCGTAGGAAGAGCCTCGTGGCCAAGCGGATAATCTGAACATGTTTGGACGTGAAACTTCCCGCCGCTGGTTGTTCTGCGTAGCGATGATTTCGCAGTTCTCTGCCGAATTGATCGCGCAAGCCGCGCCGCCAGAAATTCTCCGCATCTCGCCGACCAGCGGAACCGAGGGATCTTCGGTTGCAATTGCAGGGACCAATTTGCAAGATGCCACTGGGGTCTTCTTGGGCGCCACCAGCGCGGCTTTCAAACTTATTTCGCCGGAAGAACTGATCATCCTGGTTCCGCACAAAACCGTTTCGTCGACGATCACTGTGGTGACAACGCGAGGCCGAGCTTCCAGCCCGTCCGCTTTCGTTGTCGCGAACGATCCGCGCATTCCGGACGAAGCCAGCTACAAGGCGGGTTATGTGAACCCGACGGCGCCGCCACGCGAGTTCAAGTCCGCCATGCTGTGGGGAATTGCCATTGCGGACACGCGCGTGCCCGGCTATGAATCTGCGCAAGTAGAAATTGCGCTCGCACAATTGTCCTGCCGTGTAGATGGAAGAGAGTTTGTGCTCAATAGCGATCGCGCCAGTGTGCGAGGAGGTTTGTACCGGCGAATTCCTTGGTTCGAGACGGATCAGCACGAACCCATTCCGAGGGCGTACGACGTTCTCGAGCACGCGGTGATTTTGCGAGTGGGTCGCCGCTCCGACAGCATTTGGCATTTCTGGAGCGCATCGCCGCGCGCCGCGCTGCCCGCAGGAGAACTAGAAGGCTGCACGGTCAAAGTTCGCGCGAAGATCTCCCCGGGCGCTCTGCTGCAAATCGGCATGGACTATTGGCGCAATCCTACCGTGCTTTACGGGCCGGGAGGCAACAATCACGAAGCCGGCGCCAGCAATTGGTATTTCCCGTCGGAGCAGTGGCAAGAGGCCGTGTTTACGGATATCGGCGGGCCGCAGTTCTAGGGAACCTGTCATTAAGTCTCCCATGGTCCTCTGTGGCCCCTGTGACCCCTGTGGTTAAGATTTTCTTCCGACACTGGTCAGAATTTTCCTAGACTGGCCGATCTGTGAAGCTTCTCTCGAACGGACGGGGTGGCCGCCTCCACCTGATTTTCAGGCTAGCGGTTAGAATGGATGTGGAATGCAGTTCACCGAACAATTCGACGTCGCCGTAGTTGGCGCCGGCCATGCCGGATGCGAGGCCGCCATGGCAGCGGCGCGCATGGGCCTCAAGACGGCTCTGTTTACTCTTAACGTTGACCTGATCGCGCAGATGTCTTGCAATCCTGCCATCGGCGGAATCGCCAAAGGCCATCTCGTACGTGAAGTGGACGCGCTGGGCGGAATCATGGGCGAGATCACCGACGCCGTCGGCATTCAGTTTCGCCTGCTGAACACTTCGCGTGGCCCGGCCGTCTGGTCGCCGCGGGCGCAGTGCGACAAGCAAGCCTATCGTCTGAAGATGCGCGAAGTGCTGGACTCGCAGCCGAACTTGAAGATCAAGCAAGCGGAAGTGGCAGATCTGATCATTGAAGATCTGATGATGGAAGAGTCGTCGGCCAACAATGGTCTGTCAAATTCAGCCAACGACCAACGACTAAGGACTAATGACCGCGCTACGCGCATCTGTCGTGGCATCAAACTTCGTGATGGCCGCACCATCGGCGCGGGTGCCGTCATCATTACGACCGGAACATTCCTCAACGGACTGATCCACTGTGGCGAGCAGCAGTATCCTGCGGGACGCTCGGGCGAGCCGGCTGCGGTTTTGCTGGGCGAATCTTTGAAGCAGCTTGGATTGCGCGGTTGCCGCCTCAAAACAGGTACGCCTCCGCGCCTCGACGGCCGCACCATCGACTGGTCGCAATTCCAACTTCAACCCGGCGACGCCGATCCCACGCCCTTCAGCTTTCGCACCCAGCGAGTCGCGCACCACGATTCGCAAGTGCCGTGTTACATCGCCTGGACTACGCGAGAAACCCAGCGCATCATCCGGGAAAACGTCCATCGTTCGCCGATGTACAGCGGTCAGATTCAATCCATCGGGCCGCGCTATTGTCCTTCGATTGAAGACAAGATCGTGAAGTTCCCAGACAAAACCACGCACCAGCTTTTTCTTGAACCCGAGGGCTTGAACACGCACGAAGTTTATGTGAACGGGATGAGCACATCCCTGCCAGTCGAAATCCAGGCTGAGATTCTGAAATCCATCCCTGGCCTGGAGAACGCGGAAATGCTTCGTCCCGGCTACGCCATTGAGTATGACTCGATCGATCCCACCGAATTCGAGCGTACCCTTGAGACCAAGAAAATTGCCGGTCTGTTCCTCGGCGGGCAAATCAATGGAACCAGCGGCTATGAAGAAGCCGCATGCCAGGGTCTGATGGCGGGGATCAACGCCGCGCTGAAAGTAAAGAATGAGGCGCCGCTGATTCTCGACCGCACCGAAGCCTACACCGCGATCCTGATCGACGACCTGATCTCGAAGGGAACGAACGAACCCTACCGCATGTTCACCTCACGTGCCGAGTTCCGCCTGCACTTGCGAATCGACAACGCCGACCGCCGCCTGACCCCACACGGCCGCAGAGTTGGCTTGATCAGCGATCCAGCCTGGGCAGACCATCAGGCGAAGCAGCAACGCCTGGAAGGAATGAAGCACCTACTGGAGAAAACCAAGCTGACGACAGATATGCTTCACCTGGCGACAGCCGCCCTCGACGACTCAACCGCCGGGCAGACTCTGGCGCAACTCCTGAAGCGCCCGGAAATAACAATCGAGCAACTGGAGCCAGTGCTTCGCGTCACAGCGCCAGAATTCTTCGAAAGAAAGGGAATCGGCGAAGATCCGCGCAAATCCGTGGCCGAGCTTTCTTCGACCGTGCGCAACGAACTGAAGTCGATCGAAACCGAAATCAAGTACGAAGGCTACCTCCAGCAACAACAGCGAGCCATCGAGCGCCTGAAGAAAGCCGAGCAGCGTACCATTCCCGACTGGTTCGACTATGGCTCGGTCAGCGGCTTGTCGCGCGAAATGCAGGAAACGCTTCTGAAAATAAAGCCGCACACCTTGGCGCATGCTTCGCGAATTCCCGGAGTGACCCCGGCCGCGGTGTCGCTGGTAAATGTTTACATCGAGATTCAAGCCAAGCGCCGCCAGCAAGCTACGGCGCTGTGAACTGAGATGGAAACGGGCGCGTCTTCGATCACACCCGATCCATGACAATGTCCGAAAACGACCACCGCTTCTCCCGACGATGTTCTAGTCTTAACCTGCGAAATGACTTTATCGTTTACTCAAATGGAGAGCCCTATCGGGCCGCTACTGCTAGCCGGAGATAATGAAGGCTTGCACGAAATCTCCTTTGTGAATGGACAGCGCCCGGCCAAGCCCGACCCGTCCTGGAAAGAACAGAGCGCGCCTCTCAAAGAAACTATCCGCCAGCTCCGCGCCTACTTCGCAGGAGAATTAGAGAATTTCGACCTGCCCCTCGCGCCGCAAGGCACGCCTTTTCAGTTAACAGTGTGGAATAATCTCCGCAACATCCCCTATGGCGAAACTATTTCCTATGGCGAACTCGCGGGACGCATTGGTAATCCCAAAGCCTCGCGTGCCGTTGGCTTGGCCAATGGCTCCAATCCAATTCCCATCGTGATCCCGTGTCACCGCGTGATCGGCAGCAACGGCAAGCTCACCGGATATGGCGGCGGCTTGCCTATCAAAGAGAAACTACTCGCCCTGGAACGCCGTCAACTACGACTGCTCTGAATCACGATTCGCCTTTCTTGCGCCCGCCCCGCCAAGGATTCTCGCCGGAACGGGCTTAGAGTAAAATGAACTCTGTGGTGCAATCCAAAAAGGACGTCTGGAAGTAATGCGGTATCTTCTGCTGGTACTGGCCCTGGTGGGCTTCGTAGACTCTGGTTTCGCGCTCCGGGAGCACTACCGGACCGATGTTTCCCCGTGCAGCATTAATGCCCATTGGGACTGCGGCATCGTCAACCACAGTCCGTTTGCGGTGCTCGCAGGCGTTCCAGTGGCGGTCATTGGCATGGCGGGTTATCTTCTTCTCGGTGGACTTGCGCTGAAACGTGCCTATCGCTGGTTTCTGGCCTCGGCCTTGGTGGGGTTGGCTTTCTCGCTTTATCTTGCCAATATCGAAGCTCACATATTGGGGGTATGGTGCGTGTATTGTGCCGCTTCATTGGGGATTATTTCACTCATGACTTTGCTGGGCGCCGGAGCGGCGATATTTTCAAGCACCGTCCGCGCATCTAACCAAAAGACGCTGGTTTCACAATAGCTATGAACAAAATTCTCGCCATTTTCGCACTTGCTTTCGCTCTCACAGTTTCTGTTGCCTCCGCCCAGGATTCGGTCAACCCGGCGCTGCGTCCACCCAAAGGATCGCAGGTTGCCATCGTGGTCTTCGAGGATTTGCAATGTCCCATGTGCCGGCGCGACGCTCCTCTGGTGCAACAGGCGGGCAAGACTTATAAGATTCCTGTCGTCCGCCACGACTTCCCGCTTCCTATGCATAACTGGTCCTACGAAGCTGCGGTGATCGCGCGTTATTTCGACAGCCATTCCAAGCAGTTAGGCAACGACTTCCGCGACTATATCTTCGAGCACCAGCCCGAGATCTTTCCGACCAACCTACGTCAGTTCGCCGAAAAGTTTGCCGCCGATCGCAAAGTGGATTTGCCTTTTGTAGTCGACCCCCAAGGGAAACTGGCGGCGGAAGTCAATGCCGATCGTGATATCGGAAAAGCTATCCATCTTGAGCACACGCCGACTATTTATGTGGTCAACAACAAGACGCAAGGTAAATCGTTTGTCGAGATAACCGACACCAGCCAGCTCTTTCAAACCATCGATGCCATGAAGGAATAATCGCCATGGCCCTCAGTTTTGCCAAAGACATTCGCCCGCTGTTCCGCGATTCGCCCGACGTGGAGACGATGAAGGATTTCGGGCTCGATCTGTCGTCGTATAACGATGTGAAGGCCCAAGCGGAAGAAATTTACGCCCGAGTGCTCGACGGCAGCATGCCCTGCGATGATCCTTGGCCTAAAGATAGAGTCGCGGTTTTCCGGGAATGGATGGAAGGCGGCCGGCTGCCCTAGGCGTTGCGCCCGCAGTTCTTACCCACGCTCATACGCGTGCTTTTTCTCCAACTCTTCGAGTGCGGTCCGCATGTCAACCTCAAACTTTGCCGATTGCTTCATGAGCGCCGGGTTGGCGACAGCCCACTCACTTTCCCGCTGAATCAGACCTTGCATTTCCAGTTTCTTGGCGATGTCGAGAATATGCTCGGACGAAGTTTCCACGTACAAGGCCTCGGTCGGATCGCCGATCCATACTCTTCCACCCACCAGTCGCGTCTGCCAAAAGATCTTTCGTGACAAGTAGAAGCTCGATCTCTGCGTCGCTGGCCTGGCCGAAGACCCACTTGCCGCGCTTGAAGTCATAGTGGCGGCTGGAAAAACTTACGGGCACAAGTTTTCCGGATTTCACAAATTCAATCTGCCGCCGATCGACTTCTTTGCGCAGGGCGTTGATCATGGGCTCTTCAACATCTTTCGCTTCCAGCGACGGCATCACTTCGCGAACCGTGGCCGAAAGATTCACCGCCACCGGCGCATGCAGCCCCTCTGAGTTCTCCAGCCGGATATCGGCATGCAACACAAAAAAGTCCGCCCCGGAAGTCGACTTGCGAAAAGGCCATTCCAAATGAAAAGAAAGCGGCAGCCCGTTCATGGTTACGTAGATTTTTCGGGGCTCGCTGATTCCCGCGCGATCAGTCATAGCGTCAAGTTCCTATCAAAATTAGAGGTCGCCGATATTTTACTCGAGCGGCATGTCAACTCAGTGGGATTCGACGCAAATTGTGAGAATTTCCCACTTCGGCGCACCCTCACGTTAAACAAACTTCCGCCCCTGCGGGATTTTTTGGTTGGTTTGCAACCGCCTCCTGCTCCACCTAGTTACCTTCTAGATGCGTTCTCAACGAGATGCCCGCCCAGTCCGAATCCGTTGGGCCAGTTTCCGGGCGGAAGATTGCGCAGATCCCCATTGGTCTTCGGTGACGTTCTCCAAACTCCCTGCCATTGCTACCGTGATTACCCAGCAACTACAGAAAGGTTGGCTCTGATCATTATGGCTTTGAACAACACGACAAAGAGTGAGAAGTCATCCGTTTCGCTTAAGGTTCTGTATGGCGAGGGTGACGCGGAAATACTTGCTGCACAGGCAGTTACTATCCAAAAAGCGGGACATCAAGTGGAGACCGCGGTGGGACGCAAAGGGATCAACGACGCAGTGCAGAAAGGGAAGTTTGATCTGGTGATTCTCGGCCCCACGTTGACCCGGAACGACCGCCATCACCTGCCGTATGTGATCAAGAAAGTGCAGCCGACGCGGATCCTGGTCATGCACACCGATGGCGAAGGTCATCCCGCCGTCGATGCCAACACCGACACCGGACGAAGCATGGCGGAGGTAGTGTCGAAAATCGCCATGGTGGTGTCAAAGACGGGAAGCGCCCAGGGCGGGTTCACCAAGAGTGCCGCGGCTGGAAAATAGCCAGGAAGCGATTCCGGGTTTCTAATCCTGTTTCTTTGCTCGAGGCGGCCACCCGGCCGCCTCGACCTGCAATATTGCCGTTTCCAATCCGCCGCTCGCGATTCCACCTGCAATTTTTCAGCTTCCCGACGTACAATGAAGCCGATTTACTGGTAGGCACGAAAGACCCGGGGAGGAATGCCGCATGCGCGTGCTAGCCGTTTGCGCCGTCATCATATGTCAATCGTTGTTTGCCGCCGCACGACTCGCTCCACCAGAGGATCCGGCCGGCACCACGGCCAGCGCTATCTGCGATTTCGCGGACGGTATGGAAATCACTGTGCACTACGACGGCTCAACGATGAGCGGCAAAGATGAACCGCACAACGGCAAAGTCTGGTTGCCCGCCGGTTCTCCCATGACGCTGTTCACCCAGGTGCCGCTCATTCTCAATCGCGTGGAAATTCCCGTCGGCGCTTACAGTATGTACGTGATTCCCAACAAGCGAGACTGGACACTGATTGTCAGTAAGAACGTCACCAACCCGAAGACTTACGATCAGAATCAAGATCTTGTTCGCGCCAAGATGGATCTCGGCCAGGTAAGCTCTCCGCCCAAACAATTGCAGGTGTCGTTTGCGCACGTGGCTCCGAAGCAATGCAGCATTCGCATGTACTACGAAGAGACCGGAGCGTTCGTGGAGTTCAGCGAGAAGTAGCGCGTTTCTTGCGATTGTTTAAACACAGAGAACACCGGGAAAGGCCCATGCAGAAACTCTGTGATACTCCGTGTCCTCTCTGGTTAAGGATCTTTTTCACGCAATTGTTGGTCCCAACACTTTCAATATGCGCTTTCTCAACGTCGCTTTCATGCTCGTCGCCGGTGCTCTATTCGCCCAGAGTCCGGTTCCGCAAAAATCCAACACTAACGAAAACCTGCGCGGTGTTAGCTCACTTCCCAACGGAATCGCCTGGGCCAGCGGCACTCACGGAACCTATCTGCGGACAACCGACGGTGGAGCAACCTGGCAAGCGGCACAGGTCCCGGGAGCCGAAGCTCTCGACTTCCGCGACGTAAAGGCTTTCAACTCCGACTTTGGCTACATGCTCGCCGCCGGACCCGGCGAGCAATCGCGCATTTACAAAACGGTCGACGCTGGCAAAACCTGGGAATTGCAGTTTACGAACAAAGATCCCAAGGGCTTTTTTGATTGCATGGCTTTCTGGGATCGCGATCACGGTATCGCCGTCGGCGACCCGGTCGCGGACAGCTCCGGCAAACTGAGATTCGAGCTGATCTCCACGGAAGACGGCGGGAAGAATTGGAAGCCGATTTCTTCCGATGCGCTGCCGACCGCGATCGAGGGCGAAGGCGCGTTTGCGGCCAGTGGGACTTGCATCACGATTCAAGGCAAGAGCAACGTCTGGTTTGTCACGGGAGGAAAAGTCGCGCGCGTATTTCGATCAACTAACAATGGAAAATTCTGGACGGTCGCGGACACGCCGATGGTTCACGGTCCTGCGTCGGCAGGGATTTTTTCCGTCGCATTCCGCGACGCGAAACACGGCGTCATCGCAGGAGGCGATTACATGCACCCCGAGCAGTCCGGCCCCAACCTCGCATTCACCAATGACGGTGGCCGCACCTGGAAGCTCTCGAAGGCTTCACCGCAAGCTTATTTTTCCACGGTGGCTTTTGATCGCAAGAGCAATCGTGTGTTGGCAGCAGGAACCAGCCTCACTCTGGAAATCCGCAAGAATCGCGCAAAGAAAATCGCCGACCTCAATCTGAACGCGATGAGCATCAGTGAATCCGGCCAGGCGATTGCCGTCGGCCCGAAAGGCGTGATCGCTTCCTTCCCGCCGACTCGTTGAAAAAAGATCGAGCGGCGGAGACACTCCCCGCCGCCCGAATTAAAACCACTCGCACTTTCCTTGGCGAATTGTGCGGTTAAAGGCTGTCCTCTTCGACGACACTGAACAATCAGTAAGTCGCCGAAAACCCTTCCAACGCCTGTTTCTCGGTAGTGAACGCGCCTACGATCGTGTTCTTGTCATTGATTCCATATCCCCAGGTCCGATCCTGATGCGGCACGTGAAACTTGTAGAATTTTCCAGCGTGACGCAGCGCAGCGCCATATACTTCCGACGTTTCCCAGGAATAAACGATGTCGCCCAGATTATTAATCCCCCCCACATAGGTATCGACCTCCCCAGGGACATTGATCGTGGTGAACTTCTTTCCGTTGTAGAGCGAGGATTGGGAGTTGAAACTCGGATCCAGCCAAACCTCCGTCATCAGGTCCTGCATTATTGATACCACCGCCCAACGTGTACGCAGCGCCGGGGACATCCAGCGTGGTGTATTTCCCCGCCTTCAGCAGAAATCCGTGCGATGCGCCGCTCGAGTCGCCATAGTTCCCGTTAACATCCCCATGATCATTAATGCCAATGGCTTGCGATCCCGTGGCGCCAGTTGGGCCGATGTCGGTGAAGGTTCCGTTCTTATACAAGAATGCCTGCGTAGTGAAGCTTGACGTCGCGTAATATCCCACGATTGCTCCCGCATTGTTGATGCCGAAACAATAAGTCGTCACACCGTTAGGATCGTCGATCTTCTTTACCTTTCCATTGGCAAGCCGGAAGCCGTGGGTTACATTGCTGCTATCCACGTACGCGCCCACCATCACTCCGGCATTATTGATTCCAAACAATGCGGTGCTCTGCGCCCCTTTGACTTTGATCGTGGTGTAGGTAAAAGTTAGTTTCGGAGTTTCCGCCGCCACGGCGCACAACACCGCGGCCAGCAGAAAAATGAGTTGCCCCGCACCAGCCCTGCAATGTTTCATTGCATCCCCTCCTGTTCGCTGAATTTGAACTGTGACTTTGCCGACAATTTACTTGTAAGCCGCTTTGAATCCCTCTGCTGTAGCCCCGCCGTTGTTGTGATAGACGCCGACTGCTAGCTGATGATCGTTGAGGCCATCTCCGTAGGTACCGTCGGTTCCTTTGGGATCGTTGAATTTATAGACTTTCCCGCCGGTGCGCAGCGCACCATGAAAAATTCCCGTGGAATCCGCCCACGAGTAAACTACGTCTCCGGCGGAGTTGATGGAATGGGGATAGCTGCCCACAGCGCCCGGCACATTGATTTTCGTGTACTTTTTCCCGTCATAAATCGCGCCATTGGTGTTGCCGTTGGAGTCGATCCACTGGATTGATACCAGCCCATTGTTGTTAATCCCCCAAGCCAACGTTGACGTGGCTCCGGGCGCGTCGAGTTGTTTGTAGGTTTTTCCATTCCATACAAAACCATGCTGCAAGCCGGTTGAATCCACCGCGTAGCCCGCGACACTCCCTTTGTCATCGGCCCCGAACGCTTCCGAACTGAGCGAACCCTTGGGCCCGAGCGTCTTGAATTTTCCCGCGTGCCGCAGAAACGCCCGCGGACTGCCCGTCGAATCCAAATAAAATCCGACGACGTCGCCCGCCGTATTTATACCTTCGCAGTTCGTGCCCGTGCCTTGCGGGTCATCGATCGTCGTCAGTTTCGTGCCCTTCAGCATGAAGCCATGATCGACGCTCGCACTGTCGACATACGCTCCAACCATGGTTCCGGCGTTATTAACGCCGAACACGCGAGTGTCCTGCGCGCCCTTGACCTCGACTGTCGTGAACTTGAACGTGAGCGTTGGGGCATTGGCCGCCGCAGCCGCCAGTGCGAAAACGAGTACAACGAAACCCGCGTGCACAACCATTTTGCGATTCATTACCGATTCCTCCAGGGAAGTTATGCGCATTCGCAAAGAGTCCGGACTCCGTGCACGAACAGTAGCCTAGCCTCTCTGGAATTCAGCGTACGAACTATAAGCGAATCAGGCTCTGTGTCAATAGAGCCTTACTTCCCTAGGACGTGTCCCACTTCAAGGGCTGTGGCGATCAAGATACTCGCGCAGCCGATGCCCGAATGCCTTCAGGAGCGCTGCCCGATTCCACAGTTGAATCAACTTGATTCTTGTCGAGCAAGGTGCAGCGACTGGATTAGGACGACTTAGTAGTCGATACCTTTCCAATAGTTGGAGGTGTCGACGTACTCATAGCGCTGTGGATTGCTGCGAACGATGTTGTCGGCGGTCTCGTTCCAAACCGTGGCGTGGGCGTTCTTCTCGTTGTCCTGAATAACCGTTTGATCGAGAAGATAGTTGCTGAATCCCTGGTTCGATCGGTCCTGCGCATCCCACTGTTTTTCTACAGATCGATTATGGACATCTTCCGCGGCGTGCGCATCGGCAGCCTGTTGCGCCGCTCGCCTGCCGATCTCATGGATGGCATCGATCTGCGGCTTGGCGATGGCGTTGGCTTGAGATTGAATGACCGCCTCGTTCGGAGTGAAGCTGGCGAGGATCGCTCCCATGGTGGCTCGTTCCCGCTCCGCGGATGCTACGGGAACCGCGGTGTGATAGGCGAGGCTCATATAGCTTCCGAAGCGTCCCGGCGGCGACGAGCAAAACACCGTGTTCATTTCTCTCGGGCCCTTGCCGTCCTGCGGGTCAATCTGACCGATCAGATGGGCGCAGCGCCACGGCGGAGGGAACTGCGCCGGGGTTTCGCTGGTGATCTTGATCGAAATCTCACCCTGCCCCCGCTTGCTGCGTTGCATCTGGAGTAAATCCGCAAACGTTTTCCCTAAATCCGCGCCGTAGGGGTAGTACAGGGCTTGCGCGTAGGCTGTGTTGCGCAAACCGCCGTGCTGCAAGGTATTCATCGTCTGTCTTACGCTCGGATTGTTGGTATCACTCGCGAGAAATGGATAGCCGAGTGCAACCGCCTCACCGTTGGGGCCGTCGGCGAAGATCGTTCCCCCACCGCTTTGGGGCGTCACATTCCATCCGTCGGGCAAGGACACGGCGGCGGAGCGGTCGGGCAGCACATATTGGTGCAAAGCTGCGGCGGAACCCGAAGAAGCTGGCGCAGAAGACTGCGAACCTCCGCCCGGATGCCACACTCCAAAAAGCGTGGTAAGCATGGGATTGATGCTGGAACCGAACCGAGCTGCATCATCCGTGACCAGCGCTGCCTCGACGCGGTCGGCAGCAACCTTAGACGCGATCAGCATCCCCGCAATTTGCTCGTTACCCTGGTTACGCTTCACCAGCGTGAAGAAGACAGCGTCGGAATTTGTGCCGCGAACCTGAAAAACTTTTCCTACCTGCGGCCTGTCACCATACTGACTGTGCAGTGAACGCAAGACTGCGCCCATCGCTCCGGCTTCCGTAGTTTGACCGTCGACGTTTCCGTAGACGATCTTGCCGCCTTTTGGACCATCCAGGGATTTCAGCCCGGTTTGCGCGATCGCCGAAGCTGTACAAATTCCGGCACAGAGTAGCGCCATGAAGAAATAGAAAACTGCAATCGCAGTGGAACGCCCGCCTGCCTCGGCCAAAGGAGTCACCTCAGTTTCAAATGCCGGGAATTCTATCAAGTTTTCTGGAAATAATCAGTGCGATTTGAACAGCAGAAGCCGTGCCGGAAGCCTTTTTCAAGCCATCCGCCAGGCAACGCAGAGAAGTAGCTCGCTGCGTCCAAGGCCTCGACCTAACTCTACTTTCCCAATAATCCGAACACGGCGACGCCGCTCGTCGTCCCTATATAGACCTTGCCATTGACGATCATCGGGGTTCCAAAGTGAGTTGACTGGCCGAAGTTATCGCGTCCGTGCGGCGCCTGGCCGGAGTTATAAAGTTCATTCGCTAAGTTGCCCGCATCGTACGCGTGCAGGATATCGTTCGAGCCAGTGTGTTCCACTGCCCACACGATTCCGTTCTGCGATCCGTTCGCCGAGACGCTGGGGGTGCTTCCGGGATACGTAAACGACGCCGCACTCTTCGAAACGGGCGCAGTCGAAAGCCTGGCGTTCGAAAATTGGAATTGCAGCAGATTATTGTTTACCGGCCCATAGTAGACGTTGCCATGATAAAACGCCGCCGTCGACCAAACCCCGCCGCCGAGAGCTCCGTCGATTTCCTGGTAGATGGCTTGGTCATTGCGGTGGCTATATTTTCCCATGTTGGTGCGATCCACAATGTAGATGTTCGAATCCTTGCCAGCTCCGAGGGCGAGATAGCGGGTTCGACCGCTAGCATCTTTCATGTCCGGTAATACGAGAGCGCCGCCTGAACCGAGGTCCTCATCCGCGTTGGACTCGCGGACGGTGTCATGCATCGCGAAATAGTCCGCCACTTCGAGGTTGTTGTTCGTAGTCGAGACTCGCAGAAATCCGTTGCCGTAATCCCCATGCCTGGGAAAGCCCTTGCCATTCAGAATCGTGTCAAACGTGCCATTGGCATCGAGAAAATAGAGACTCTGCCCATCAGACGCAATCCCCGCGCCAGCCTGCCAAATAGCACCTTCGCGTCCGTTCGGAGTCACATTCAATACGCTGGTTTGAGCGAGCGTGCTCTCGTTGTATCCGATCAACCAACCAGTGTATGGGCGGTCGTCGCAGTGCGAAGTCCATCCGGTATAGATCACGTGGTTCAACAGCAATAGACCCTGCCGTTCGGCATACTGTGCGGGATCAAACATCACATAACCGCCGTGGCTGTTGTCGCCATGGCCGGGATACTTTGCCTTGATTGCAACCGGCCCGCCAAATTCTTCTTTCCCGGTAGTTATATCCAAAGCATGAATGCGCTGGAAGTAGTAAGAGGAAGGGTTCTTGCTCATCGCCACAACATAGATGGTGCCGTTGGGACCGCTGGTGCGGTCGATGACGGGAGTCGAAGTGATTCCAATCTGCGGGCTGATCTGGCTGCACCCGCGGTCATCGGCAGGACTTTCACCCAATGCCAGCACGGACGTCTTCCAAAGCAACATTCCTGTGTCGGCATCAAAAGCATACACATTGTCACTTTCCGTGACTGCATACAGGACGTTGTGCGTTCCTTTTCCCGGAATCGAAACGTCGGACAAATAAAGCGGCTCCGCATCGATGCCCCCGTCCACCCTCATACTGAACAGCTTGCCGAACTTTGAGGAGTTGACGTTCTCGAGCTTCAAGATCGTCTCGTGGGTATTTTGGCCGGTACGGGCGATATCGTTGTGATACGTCGCCACATCGGTTGCCGAACTTAGCCCCGCCAAGACCAACACGGTAAACACAAGAACCCGCAGTTTTGAGCCAGCCTTGAAAGTCAGACTTTCGCGGAAACCATTTCGATTGCGGAATGAAACCATTATCGACCCCTCCGGGTGTCAGGCAAAAGTAAGCTTTAGATGCCGCAGAGCAAGCACCGGGCCACGGCCAAAATAGTCGAACGAAGCGAGAGGCGGTTAAGGGGGAACCACTTCCAGGCGCGGCGGGCGAACTGGCGTATTTTACCACGGGTTTTGAGCCCGGCATCAGGGCAAAATGCGGGTTTCGAAGGTGCCCGAAAGCGACGCAAACGCTAACGGTGTAGGAAGCTGTAGACCACCCCGTAACCCGAATCGACGCTGGCATATACGGGGAAAATCCGCTCCAATTTGTGGTGGCCAGTTTGATGCAGGAGATAGCTGGCGGCCAAGACGCCCGCCATCCTGCCGTCGAAAAAGGCCGCCTGACCGGCTATTCCATGTTCGCAAAATGGCCTTGCGAAGGCGTCCATTTCCTGACCACCCTGGCTCAGATTATGGTGGGTGATGCCAAAATCCAGGGCCTCAAGAAGAGCATGACTAACGAAAAGCGTCTTGTTAGGCTTGTCCCAGAACTTGTGCGGGACAGCTCGCAAGTTCTTGTCCTTGGCATCCAGCAGATACAAGGGCTGACAATAATAAAACCAGTTGAACTCTCCTGATACACCACATGAATTCAAACTAGAGGTAGCAACTCCTGCATTCGAGATCACCTAGGTGTGCGTAGCCCTTTCGTGCGCCGGAATCGGGAAGTCCCGGTATCGCAAACATAACCAGTTGTCAGACTGCCTCGAAAACTCCGCGTAGACTTTGACTTGGAGCTCCTGTATACTCCGGCGCAATTCCCACTTCCCCAGGGCGTTCTATCTTTATAGTTCATGACGCGAGTATTAACTCTTTGGCCAAGTGCCAAGGTGTTCTTAAGTGCTCTTGCGCATGCCGGATGTAGAGATAGCATTCCATCGAGGAGATCGAATGAGATTGTCTGCAAGGATTGTCCCGATTCTCTTGCTTTCGGTCCTGTCCACCGCGTGGGCCGCAAGTGTGGATCGTATCGCCACCACAATCGACAACAACCAGACCGCGGAGCTGAAAGGCACCGTTCATCCCAAGGCCGAGGCGATATTCGATCGGGGACCAGTTGAGCCGACCCTGAAGCTGGAATACATCACCCTGCAAGTCAGCCCGTCCCCGAGTCAGCAGGCCGCGCTCGATCGACTCCTGGCCGATCAACAAGATTCGGCATCGCCAAGTTACCTCCGTTGGCTGACCCCGGAACAGTTTGCCGATCGATTTGGTATGAGCCGCTCGGATACCTCTAAGATCACGAATTGGCTGCTCTCCAAGGGATTCACAATCGTGCAAGTGGCCCGAGCCCGCAACTGGGTAGCATTCAGCGGCACCGCCTCGCAGGTGCAAAGCGCCTTGCACACCCAAATCCATCGCTTCGACGGCGACGGCGAACAGCACTACGCGAATGTCACCAACGTATCTCTGCCGAAAGCCCTGGTAGGAGTTGTCGACCAGCGTCCGCGGGCTGAATGATTTTCTTTGGAGGTCCATGGTTGCGCGTCGGATGTCGCCGCAAAGTTCTGGATTGGATCCTTTTTATTCGAACGGCGGAGGAGAACTTTCTTGCTCCAGATGACATCGCCACTATCTACAACATCAAGCCGCTTTATACCGCGGGAATCGATGGCACGAACACTAACCTCGTGATCGTAGGCCAGACGGATATCACTCTGTCCGACATTACTCAGTTCCGAAGCGGTTTCAATCTTCCAGCGATCAAACTTCAGCAGACATTGGCAACTGGCTGCGCTGACCCCGGCACTACCGGTGATTTGGTCGAGGCTGATCTTGACCTCGAGTGGTCTGGCGCCGTCGCTCGTAACGCGAACATGAATTTCGTTAAGTGCGATGCCGGCCACGGAGGCGTATTCACCGCAGCTCAGTACGCCATTGACAACAAACTGGCGCCTGTTATCAGCATGAGTTACGGCGGCTGCGAGCCTCTGAACGGCTCGAGCAGCGCACTCCAGATCCGAGCAATTATTCAACAAGCGAACAGTAGTGGCATCACCTTCATCTCCTCTTCCGGCGATACCGGCGCGGCGGGGTGTGATGCGGGGAAAGCTCCTCCAGCCACCGGGGGCCTCGAAGTGAATCTACCGGCGAGCGTGCCGGAAACCACTGCTCTGGGCGGTAGCGAATTCAATGAGGGAAGCGGAACCTACTGGGGCAGCAACGGTCCCAATTTTGGTTCAGCTCTTTCCTACATTCCTGAGGAAGGCTGGAATGACACCGCTTTAGGGAGTGGTGTTCGCCTCGACCGGAGGGGGGAAGAGCATCTACTTCGGCAAACCAGTATGGCAGTCTGGCAGCGATGGTGCGCGAGACGTGCCGGATGTAACCATCGCGGCGTCGGCTGACCATGACGGATATCTTCTATGCAGCAGTGGGAGTTGCGCCGGTGGTATTGTGAACGATCACAGTATTGTGGGCGGCACCTCAGCGTCTGCGCCGGTATTCGCCGGTATCGTCACCTTGCTGAACCAATATCTTTTGAAGAATGGTGTCCTAACCCAGCCAGGTTTAGCCAACATCAATCCGACACTCTACCAATTGAGTAGTAGCAATCCGTCCGCATTTCACGACATCACTACCGGCAACAACATTGTCCCCTGCACTCCCGGGACGCCACCGGGCTATCCCGTCTCCCAACAATGCCCGGCGGCCGGACAGTTTGGCTATAGTGCGGGGAGCGGCTTCGACCTCGTAACTGGCTTGGGGTCGGTTGACGCTTACAACTTGGTAACCGGATGGAGCAATTCAGGGTTGCCCACCACCACCTCACTCACCTCCCCGACCGCGTCACCGGTAATCTTCGGAGCCAGCACATCTTTCAAGGCGACCGTGAGCCCGGCTCCTGCGGTCACCAGTCCGCCGCAGACCGTGCAGTTCTTTGCAACCAATTCAACCACCGGGCGGAAGTCGTTGGGAACGGCGCCATTGAACAGTGCGGGGGTGGCAACGTTGACTATCACCAATCTTCCGGGCGGCAACAATTCCGTGACTGCCGCATACGGCGGTGATTTCGCCTTTGGCGCGTCCACCTCCGCGATCCTTCCTTTCGCGGTCGAAGACTTCACCATCGCTGCGAATCCCACCACGATCACCATCAGTTCTCCGGGACAGAGCGGGACATCCACGATTACCGTTACTCCGCAGGCGGGTTTCAACCAGGCCGTGACTTTCAGTTGTCCCTCGGGGCTGCCGTCTGAGGCGACTTGCACTTTCAACCCAACTAGCGTCACTCCGAATGGCACTACTGCGATCACTACCACGCTTACCGTCCAGACGACGGCGGCTTCGGCGTTGCTCGATCATCGTTTCGGGCGCAGTAACCTGTTTTTTGCCATGCTGATTCCAGGCCTGCTTGGATTCGTGGTATCGACTGTGGGCCGGAAACGAACCTCGCGGGGCGTGCGCCTGTTGGGCCTGATCGCGATGCTCGCATTCTCCACACTCTGGTTGCCGGCGTGCGGCGGAGGCAGCAGCAGTGGGCCACCTTCGAATCCGGGAACGCCCGCGGGAACGAGCCCCAATCTGATGGTCAGCGCGACCACCGGCGGTTCCACTCCGTTGGTAAATCCCGTGACTGTCACGGTAGTCGTTCAATAGGTTTCGGCTTTCAATGTAGGACCGGCGTTTTCTCGTTGCGCGAGATTGTGAGAAACTGTCTCGTGTCCCGCGAACTCATCACTCTCCAGCATTTCCGCGACATTCCGGAAGCGTTGCTGGCCAAGGGAAAGTTGGAGTCGGCCGGAATTGGCTGCCTGCTGGCCGACGGCAACCTGGTTCGTATGGACTGGCTGCTCTCGAACGCCATCGGTGGAATTCGCTTGCAGGTGCATCAGCAGGACCTCGAGTCGGCGCGCGCACTTTTGGACGAGCCCATTCCGCCGGAGTTCAGCGAAGAGGAAGTCGGGGAGTCGTACGAACAACCACGTTGTCCGCGCTGCTGCTCACTCGACATTGGTTACGAAAAACTTGATCGTTTCTGGACGTTTGGGCTGTGGTTGCTCTTGTCCTTTCCCATCCCAGTCCGGAAAAACAGTTGGAAGTGCTACACCTGCAATATCGAATGGGTGGACGAATGAACCGCATGCACAAAATAGCTGCTGCACTTCTCGTTTCTCTGTGTTTTATGTCGGCACGGCCCAGTTCCGGACAGGAAATAACCGTGGCCGCCGCTGCCGACCTTCAGTTCGCCTTTCAGGATGTAGCGGCGAAGTTTCAGAAAGATACCGGACACAGCGTGAAAGCTGATTTTTGGCTCGTCTGGGAACTTCTTCACCCAAATTCAAAACGGCGCGCCGTTCGATGTATTCTTCTCCGCCGACATCGACTATCCAAGAAAACTCGATGCCGCCGGCCTCGCCGAAACCGGAACGCTCTACGAATACGCGACCGGCAAGATCGTGCTGTGGGTGCCGAGTGGATCCAAGCTCGATCTGAGCCATGGCTTGCCAGTGTTGCTCGATCTGGCGTTAAGAAAATCGCAATCGCCAATCCCGAGCATGCCCCCTACGGACGGGCCGCTGTCGCGGCCCTGCGGCACGAAGGGATTTATGAGAAAGTCGCGGACAAATTTGTGCTTGGGGAGAACATCTCGCAGACTGCGTCGTTCGTGGTTTCGGGCAATGCGGATATCGGGATCGTGGCTCTATCACTAGCCGTCGCTCCCGCCATGAAGGACAAAGGAAGGTACGCAGAAATTCCGGCCGACGAATACCCGGCTATTGAGCAGGCTGCAATCGTTCTGAAATCCTCAAAGCAAAAAGACACGGCCCGCCAATTCCTGGACTATTTGAAGACCAATCCCATGAAGGAACTGCTGAAAAGCTACGGATTCGCAGTGGCCGGGGATCGTCCCAGCACCCCGTAGCGGCCAGCGACGGTGGGTCGCCGGTTACCGCTAATCCTCAGCGGCATTCCGCCGATAGATAGTGAGTGAACGCTCCTTCTTCCGCTCTCAAACCCGGCGACAAGCCGGAACCTAAGCCAGGCACGCATTTTGTCGCGCGCCAGCCCGTTCTTACGGCTGATGAAAAAGTCTTCGGTTACGAAATTTTGTTTCGTGACGGCATCGAAGACTTTTTCCGGCATTCAGACGCGGATGTGGCTTCGCGCAGCACTCTGAATACTTCCATGTTGCTGGGGCTCGATGTCCTCTGCGACGGGCGACGGGCCTTCATCAACTGCACGCGCGATATTTTGATCAAGGACTACATCACCTTGTTGCCATCGGAACAAACGGTTGTCGAGATTCTGGAAAACGTCCCGGCGGACGATCTGGTCGTCGCTGCGTGTCATCGGCTGAAAGAAAGTGGATACCAAATCGCACTCGACGACTTTGTAGTCGACGACCCCCGCCAGTTGCTGACCGACATGGCAGACATCATCAAGGTGGACCTGCGGCAAACGTCGACCGCGGAGGCGGCCACCATGGTCAAACGCTATGGCCCATGGCGCTGCCGCATGCTGGCGGAGAAAGTAGAAACCCGCGATGAATTCCTGGTCGCGAAAAAGGCCGGATTCGTCTATTTTCAAGGCTACTTTTTTCGCAAGCCGGAGACCCTGAAGGTCCACGAAATACCCGCCAACCGGCTCGCCTATTTGCGGATGCTGCAGGCGGTTTCAAAACCTGAGTTGGAAGTGCGAGAAATCGAGAATGCCATCAAAGGGGAAGCTTCTCTATGTTACCGGCTGCTCCGTTATTTGAATTCATCCGCATTCGGGTTCTCTACCGAAATCCACTCGGTGCGGCATGCCTTATCAATCTTAGGTGAACGCGAAGTACGCCGCTGGATTCGCCTGGTCGCGACTCTCGGCGCAGGCCAAGGCCGGACCAGCGAATTGGTGCTCTCGGCACTGGTCCGCGCCCGCTTTTGTGAATTGCTTTCTCCGAAAATTGAACATGGTGAATCCGATTTGTTCCTCATGGGCCTGCTATCCATGATGGATACCATTCTGGAGATCCCCATGAACCAGGTGCTGGACAATGTTCCCATCGACAAGGAAAGCAAAGCCGTCCTGTTGGGCGGAGCCAGTCGCCTGCGGCCGCTCTATCAACTCATGCTGGCCCAGGAATCCGGAGAGTGGCAGGGCGGCGCAGATTTGGCCCGCCAGTTACACGTGACCGAGAGTGACGTTGCGCAGGTTCATTGGCAGTCCATGCAGTGGGCGCGGGAGATGACTGCCGAAAGTTAGATTGTTCCGTCACAAGTAGTAGACGCCCCGGAAACCGTTACTTCTGTGCAAAACCGCGGTACTTAGGACTTGCGCTTAGTCCGTGATGAGCGATACCATAGTACTGTTCCCAAGCGGCCATGCTCTCTAGCTGGCCTTCCGCGCCCATCAGCTCCAGGCGCCTAGACGGACAAAGATCATTCACGAATGAACTCCAACCGCATTGGGTTTGACGCATATTCGCTACACGTGCGCGAGGTGAGCGCCAGCCAAACGGCGGCAGTGCCACAGCATTAAAGCAACTCTCACTTCGGGTGGCTGAGACACAGGTTCTACACAGCAGGAATTAGCAAAAGAGAAAACAACTATGAATGTTGGACCGGGAGGCCCCTCCGGAGGCGGAGGGAGAGGCAGACGGAGGCGTGGGCGCCGTCCATCGAATCGTGCGGGACAGCCCGGAGGTCGCGACCGTCAGCAACACAGCGGCATCTATAGCGCTCCCATGGATCACAGCTATCGCGGCGCGCTCAATGGGGACAAAGGATCGCGTGGGCGAGGAGGCCGTCCTGGCTTCGCCCCGACCTACGCTCCCATGGAACCCGAACCGCTGCCTCCGAACCAGGATGCCAATTCGCGCATTTTTGCCTTCGTGGACGACCTATTTTTCCAGGCGAAAATTCAGGAGACCGCCCGCAAGCTAAACGTCAAAGTCGAGTTTGTTAAGAACGAGAAAGACATGTTGGAGCGGATTAAGCTGAACGGCGAAGAAAAGCCCTCTCTCCTGATCTTCGACATGAATAACGTGAATGCCAAGCCGCTAACCCTGATTCCTAAACTGAAAACCAAGCTCAAGAAGACATCCATTATCGGTTTTCTGTCGCACGTGCAGGGCGATTTGAAGCAGAAGGCGCACGAAGTGGGATGCGACATGGTATTGCCGCGTTCCGCATTCTCCCAGAACCTGCCCCAATTGCTGCGCCGCCATGGCGCGCCGGAAGAAGAATCTGCCGGCGGATAACGGCTGGGACTGAGGCCACTGATTCGCTTGGCCGTCCCGGATAAATTTCTTTTCCTCCTGTCCAAATTTTGATTTCTTCCGTCAAAATAGCCTGTGGACCAGCGACACGCACCCGGCAAAGAGGGAAAACCAGTGTCACAAGGCATAGTGATGGAGTCCAACCGGCGCGCAGTCGGCGCTCCGGTGAGTGAAGCGGAACGCAAACTCCGCGTCGAACTCGCGGCCTGCTACCATCTGGCGCACTTGGAGGGCTGGGACGAACTGATTTACAACCACATCTCAGCACGAGTGCCCGGCCCAGAGCACCACTTCCTCATCAACCCCGTTGGGCTCACGTTTGAGGAAGTGACGGCATCGAATCTGGTCAAGGTCGACCTCGAGGGCAACATCATTGGCAACTCGGCTCATTCGGTGAACGCCGCCGGGTTCACGATTCATAGCGCCATCCATGCGGCACGGCCTGATGTCGGCTGTATTCTCCACTTCCATACGGTCGCAGGAATGGCGATCTCAACCCTGCACGATGGCTTGTTGCCGATCACGCAGACTGCCATGTTGTTCCTGGATGACATCGCATTTCACGACTACGAAGGCATCGCGTTCGATCTGGATGAACGTGCGCGCCTGGTGCGCGACCTCGGCGACAAGTCCATATTGCTGTTACGCAATCACGGAACGCTGGTGGCCCGGGCCACGATCGGGCAGGCATTCATCGCAATGTATCTTCTGGAGAAAGCGGCGCGGGCACAACTTCAAATTCTTGCGTCTGGCCGTAATTTGGTCACTCCCTCCGCGCATTCGGCGAAGGCTACCTCGGAAGTGGGCCGCAGTGGAAGGGGCGGCGAGGAGATTGGCTGGCAAGCCATGTTGCGCCGGCTGGATCGCGTGGATGTTACGTACAAAGCGTAATCGGCAGTACCGGCCTGCTACGCTAACCCACTTCAACCAAGCCATAGCTCTTGTGCCAGCGGGTTCGCATGTGGCGTAGAGCTTTGTCGATCTCGTCCTGCGATATCTCCTGGTTCGGGCCAGCCAAAACTGCTGCAGCTTCGCGCTTCGCAGCTTCCAACAACTGGGCGTCGCGGATCAGGTTTGCGACCTGAAAACTTGGCATGCCGGCTTGACGGGTTCCGAAGAATTCCCCGGGACCGCGCAATTCGAGGTCGAGTTCGGCGATTTGAAATCCGTCACTGGTACGCACCATGGCATCGAGGCGGCGTTGTCCGTCCTCCGATACTTTGCCTCCGGTCATGAGAACGCAATAAGATTTGGCTGCGCCGCGGCCGATGCGTCCGCGAAGCTGATGTAGTTGCGCCAGACCGAAACGCTCGGCGTGTTCGATCACCATCATGGTGGCATTGGCTACGTCTACGCCTACCTCGATTACCGTGGTCGAAACCAGAATTTGCAGCTCTCCTTTCTGGAACATCCGCATGACTTGTTCCTTCAGGTCGGGATCCATACGGCCGTGCAGCAGACCAACTTTGAGGTCGGGAAAAATGCGAGCGCTTAGTTCTTTGTACATCTTCATAGCGGCTTTGAGCTCGGTCTCTTCGTTTTCCTCGATGACTGGATAGACAACATACGTCTGGTGTCCGGCAGCGGCCTGTTTGCGCACGAAGTCCCACACTTCGGCGGAACGGTCATCAGAGACGCAACGCGTGGCGATCGGAGTTCGTCCGGGGGGCATTTCGTCGATCACGCTCAAGTCAAGGTCGCCGTAGAGCGTGAGGGCGAGAGTGCGCGGGATCGGCGTCGCGGTCATGACCAGAACATCGGGCTCGGCGATTGGGGCGGAGTTTTGCTTCGGAAGCGCGGGCTGGATGCCCGCGCCGGCATCCGATTTTTTCATTAGCTTGAAGCGCTGCAAGACTCCAAAGCGATGCTGTTCGTCGACGATCACCATTCCGAGTTTGTCGAATTCGACTTTCTGTTCAATGAGTGCGTGGGTTCCGATCACCAGCTGGGCGTTGCCTTGGGCGATGTGGCGGCGCGTTTCCCGCTTGCGATCGTCTTCCATCGATCCAGTGAGAAGGACGATCCGGTAGCCGGCGGTTTCCAGAATGCGGCGAGCGGAAAAATAATGCTGTTGCGCGAGGATTTCGGTCGGAGCCATCAGCGCCACCTGATACCCATTTTCCATGGCGATGATTGCAGCTTCAAAGGCTACGATGGTTTTCCCGGAGCCGACATCGCCTTGCAACAGGCGACGCATGGGAGAAGGTTTCTCCATGTCGGCGGCGATTTCTTTTAACGCCCTTTTTTGCGCGCCCGTGGGATGAAATGGCAGGATCTTCTTGATGGCAACGCGGGCGCGATCGTCGAGGCGGAAGGCAATGCCGGTCTGTGCCTTCTGCTCACGGCGTTTAAGCTCGAGGCCCAGTTCCACAAAAAACAGCTCTTCAAAGATCAGCCGGAGATGGGCCGGTGTGCGAGACGATTGCAGGTCGTCGAAGCTTTCGCCGGGGTCAGGCCAGTGGACTTTCTGCAAGGCTTCGCGTGGCGAGATCAAACTCAGATGACGTCGCACCGCAGTCGGAATCGGGTCAGGCAGATCGGGTGTGAGATTCTCGAGTGCCGTGTGAATGATGCGACGGAACCAGCGCGAAGTCAGGCGGCCCTGCCCGATGGCTTCGTATATCGGGACTATACGGCCGATTTCGAGCGATGCGGCCAGCTTCTGGTCCGCGGCATCGCTCGAGCCGTCCGCTGACGTCTCGCCGATAATTTCAAATTGTGGCTGGGTGAGTTGGAGTTCGCCTCCGCGGTAATCTTGTTCTACCTTCCCGTACAGTGCCACGACCTGGCCGGGCTGGAATTTTCCCTGGAGATAAGTCGCATTGAACCATATGCATTTCAGGCGCGTGCGCCCCTGCCCGGCAGTCATCTGAAAGATGGGCATACGCCGAGTGCGGAACAAGCCGGAAGTTCGTACCTCCGCGATTACCGTCGCCATTTCTCCAGCGCGAAGTTCAGAAATGCCCCGGGGGTTCAACCGATCTTCATAGCGAAAGGGAAGATAATGGAGCAGGTCGTCCAGAGTCTGGATGCCTTTGCCCGCCAACACTTCGGCGAGTTTGGGGCCGACGCCCTTGACGTATTTGACGGATGTACCTGGTTCCAGCATCTGAGCGATGTTAGCAGGAGAGTTGAAGTCCGGGATGCGGCCAGACGCCCTCGCGGCAGCCGCCGGGGACGCTACTTAACAAATGTCTAAGTCGTTAACGAATTTCTTACACGCCCTGATCGCCGTTCTCGGTGGAAACGCTTTGTACTTTGGCGTGGAGAGGTTTCTGCCTCCGCGGGCACAGCATGTTGCGTTTCGGATCGATTGGGGGATGGCAATCGACTTCTGGTTCTGCCTGGTCGTCTTCGGAGTGGTTAAGGCATTTGCCGGCCGCAGTCCGGGACCCAGCAAGAGCTCTTGACGGCAGAGGTAACGCGGAGATCGTCAGACATGTCTTGGGGAAATTTGCGTAACCCCAACGACTTCCACGGTTGAGAGCTTTGTGTTTCCCAATGGGGCAAGAAGCGCATCTATTGATGCCGAACACGTTACTTTAGGAACCTCGGTAACGGCTTCCTGCGCAGGTAGAATCATGCAGGGCCCATGCAAAAGATTTCCATTCTGTATGACGCGAGTCAGGCGGTGCTCTCCACCTTTGATCTGGACGAGGTGTTACAGCAGATCCTGACAATAGCGCGCGAGTATTTCCACTTGCAGAATGTCGCCATCCTTTTGCAGGACAAAAATGAGCTCTATGTGCGTTGCCAGGTCGGTTGGGATGCCGGTCACGATAAGGTCCGGCTGGCTGTCGGCGCCGGAATCACTGGGGCAGCCGCGCAACAGAAACGGCCAATTTATGCCGCCGACGTCACCAAGGATCTCCGCTATATTCAGTCAACCAAGAAGACACGATCGGAATTGGCCATTCCCCTGATGGTGCGTGATCACGTGGTCGGCGTGCTGGACTGCCAAAGCGACAACCTCAATCATTTCGATTCCGAGACCATTGACCTGCTAACGCTGTTTTCTACCCAAGCGTCCATGGCCCTGCAGAACGCGCGGCTGTACTCGCTCGAACGGCACCGCGCTTCGCAGCTGGAAGCCATCAATGCCATCGCGCAGCAGATGACCGCCGTTCTCGACCTGAAAGAGTTGCTCTCCAAAGTCTGTTTCCTGATCCAGAAGGAATTCCAGGTCTGCCACGTCTCGGTACTTCTGAAGAACGAGGAAGAACTGGTGCTCAAGGCCAGCCACGGAAAACTTGCAGCTCCGATTGCAGAAGGCGGCCGAGTCTCGTCAGCGGAACAGCTGTGGCAACGATCTCTGGATGCGGGCAAGACTCTGATTGAAAACAACGTGAAAGCGGTCTCTGAAAACGGAACCCGCGATGAAACCGGTTCGCGCATGTGCATACCGCTGGTTTCATTTGGACAAACGCTTGGCGTGTTGGTGCTCGATACAGCTCAGGCCGACGCCTTCAACGCCAATGACACGCAGCCCTTGGAATCGGCTGCCGACATTTGTGCCACCGCCATTCAGAATGCGCACTACGTGGAACGCGTAAAGCAATTGGCCTATCTGGATGGCCTGACCGGAATTTTCAATCGCAGGTTCTTTGAACTGCGCATTATCGAAGAAATCGAACGCGCTCGCCGCTTTGGCACCGGCATGGCGGTGTTGATGATCGATATCGACCAATTCAAACGCCTCAACGACGAATTTGGCCACTTACTGGGAGATGAAGTATTGCGGCAAGTCTCCTCGATCGTGCATCAGGAATTGCGGAAGATTGACGTGCTGTGCCGCTACGGCGGGGAAGAGTTCGCCATCCTGCTCTCGCAAACCAACGCGGTGCACGCCCTCGGAGTTGCCGAGAAACTCCGCAAAACGGTGGAAGCCTGGCAGTTTCCGGGCGTTCCCCGGCCGGTCACAATCAGCGCCGGAACCGCAAACTATGGCGACCATGGAACCACGCGCGATGAGTTGGTGAAAGCCGCCGACGCCGGCCTTTATGCGGCAAAACAGGCTGGGCGGAATCGAGTGTGCCTGGCTCCCATTCCAAAACTGGGTTTGGCGCGAAGCGCGGGCAAGTAGTTCTGAGGCAGGTCAGTCTTCGTCGTCCATGTCCTCAGAGCGGTGTTTGTATTCCCGCTGGAATTCCCGTTCAATTTCACGCTGACTATCCCGCAGTTCTCTCTGCAAGTCGCGCATTTGTCGTCTGAGTTGCTCCGCGTATTTTTGAGCGTCGCGGGTTGTTTTTTGCATCTCCGGCGTGTATTGCTGGACCGCATGATTGACGGCTTCTTCCATCTCCGGCTGGAGATGCGCCATTTCGGATTCGATTTCGCTGATCTCAGCCCGCGTCTCCGCGTCCATCTCGGGCACGTCGAAACTCTCGAATGTCTTCGATTGCTTGCGCTCGGGCAAGGTGATCGTGATCATTTGCTCTTTCTTATCGCGAATCACGCTGATGGCCGCAGTGTTGTCCTTACGTCCCCGCAGGGCATGGCTGAAGTCTCCACTGTCGTGTATTGGCTCGTCGTTAATTTTGACGATCACATCGCCGGCCCGGAAGCCCGCTTTGTCGGCCCGGCTCCCTTTCTCAACCGAGCGTACCAGGACACCATCCCCCTTCTTGGCGCCAAAAAAATCGCCCAGCTGCGGAGTGAGGTTCTCCACCATCAACCCGCTGCGAACCGACGAATGCACCATGACGATGGAAACCGGAATGTCCATGTCGGGCATCACCGGCATTACTGGCATCGTGGGCATGGTTGGCATTGTGGGCATGGTTGGCGGCGTTGGCATCGCCGGCATTTGGTACTTGTAATGTTTGGGGCCGTACTCAAACGCAAAGCTATTCTTGCGATCAGCGAGTTCCACTTTCAAGGTTAGTGGCTGCCCGCCACGGCTGATTCCGAGCGTGACGGTTCGCCCCGCCGGCGTTTCACGTATCATGCGGCGCAACTGCTCCACACTTTGCACGTCCGAGCCGTTCAGGGTGAGGATCACGTCCTGCTCTTTGAGGCCGGCTTTGCCGGCGGGCGCATCCTGATCCACCATGGTCACTTCCACACCACGCTCGTCCTTCAGATGGAGCGCAGACAAACGATCAGGAGTGATGTCGCGCGTATCGACGCCCAGATAAGAGCTACCGCCGCTTTCTTCGCTGGAGAAGCCGTAGGACTGATCGGCATCGAAAGAAGCCTTATCGGTATCCGTGGCCAAGCCTATCGCTGCCAGCAGCGGCAGCGCGATGGTCGTAATCAGAATTGAGTTGCGCATGTTTCACCTTCCCCAACGTAAAAATGTCGCTAATGACCGCGGCGGATATAGATATCGCCCGTGGTAGTGCGAATCTTCAGCACCGGACCGCCGCCGTTCAAACTGCCTTCCGCGCTGACCGTCTTCGGGCCGTAGTCGCCGCCTTCGCTGGTAACACGGATGTCAGAAAAATCGGAACTGATATTGTGACCGTTCGCAACCTCAATCGCGGCGCGAACCGTAAGATTGATGTTCGGCGAGAGATAAACCGTAATATCGCCTGCGGAAGTTTCCAGTTCCGAGTCGTTCTTCTCGCCACTTGATGCGACAAACTTAGCCACGATTCCGCCGGCTCCGGTCTCGGCGCGCGCTGACGGCACACCGTTCAATTCAATGCTCCCGCCGCCAGTCTCTGCATGCACATGACCCTTGGCCGAACTCAGCCGGATGCTGCCCCCGCCAGTTTCCATTTCTGCGGAACCGCTGACGTCGCCGAGATCGATACTGCCGCCGCCGGTCGATGCTTTCACTTTCCCCGCGCAATGTTCCACCTCAATGTTGCCGCCGCCGGTTTCCAGCACCGCGTCCTGCATCCCGGAAACAATGGTCACACTGCCGCCGCCACTCTCGGCATCGATCTTGCCTTTGGCAGAATTCACTTTGATGGAGCCGCCGCCGGTATGCAGACTGACATCGGAAGCAACCGTACCTACATCAATACTGCCTCCACCAGTTTCAGCGTTGATAATGCCGCCAATGTCATCCAGGCGAATGCTGCCCCCCCGCTCTGCGCGTTCACCTCGCCCGTAATTCCAGTCGTGCTGACGCTGCCGCCATCGGTTTCGACTTTGACTTCGCCCATCTCGCGCGGCACGTTGACAACGAATTCCCCGGAGAACTTATGCGGCCTGCTGTCTTCCAGATCGCCCACGATCCACGCGGTATCTCCGCGCACGTACGCAGTAATCTTGTAAGCATCGAACTGACGCCGGGCTTTCTCTTCTGACCCGCTATAAGAATGACTGCGCACCACGTAGCTGATTCCCTGTTGCTGCGAACCACCTTCTACGCGCACCGATCCGATATCGACTTTGACCCTCAGATTCTTGACTGCAGATAGAGATCCGGTGATCTCCCGCGTCCAGTTTCCGTCATCGCCATAAATCCGCGTCTGCTGTGCATTTGCCAGCGGCAACATCAACAACAGGACCGCACCGAGTTTAGAGAGTTGCTTCAACCATCACCTTCCATTCTCACTTTTCACCGGCCACACCGGCGACACAACCTTGCTCACGAATACCTCAATCAAATTCGGGCATTTGGGCCAGCATGATGCGCGCCTGCGACCGTATGTATTGGTTCTGATCGCTCGCCGCAAGTTTGGCTAGAACCGCACGCACGCTGGTGTCAGCGCGGACCGGTTCGAGCAGCCGCATAGCCTCGGTTCGAGCGCCTGGGTTGGAATCGTTCACCAGAGCCTCAAGCAGAGCGTCCCGCACTCGTGGATCGCTCTTGACGAACGCGCCCAGACCATCCAGAGCCTTCAGCCGCACTCCTGGATTCGAGTCATAGCGCAGGGCATAAATCAGCGCTTCGCGAACGTGCGCGCTATTCGGCTCCTGCGTCAGCAGATCGACCGAATCCATCCGCACTCCGGAGTTGTAATTGTTGCGCGCCGCAAAAAGCAGCAACTGCTGAATGCGCTGATCGTTCAACGAACCTTGCGCTTCCTGCGTGGAAACCGTGTTGTATTTGATCGTGACCTGATTCGATCCCGGCTCCTGCGAAACCGACTGAATGCCGGCAATCGAGGACTGCGTAGGAGCGCTCGCCGAATTCGAAGCAATTGAAGCCACCGCGCCATTGCCACTTACGTATTTGTATGTCGCTCCGATTCCACCGGCAAACCCCACGATGAAGATTGCGGCTGCCAGCGCCGGAGCGAAGTGCACCTGACGTAGCCATGCGCCCGGATCAAATATCAAGCGATGCCAGAACCTGCCCTGCTCGGCGGTTTCAAGCGATTCCTGAAGCCGCATCCGCGAAGCCGCCACCAAATTGGGCGAGGGCTCTTCGACCGGCAATTCAGAAAGCGTGGCGTGAAACTTGCGCGTCAACTTCAGCTCCCCGGTACAGTCCGCGCAGCGCGACAAATGCTGTTCCAGTTCATAACGAGCATCGTCGGGCAACTCGTTATAGACGTACAGCAGAACGTTTTCTTTAACCCAGTCGCATTTCATAATCGCACCCTCACTCACTGGAACGCCGGCCATGACGCCGGAGCCCCACGCTCACCTCATATCGGCCAGTGCGCCCCGCAATTTCTGCGTCGCACGAAACAAAGTATTCTTGGCTGTTTCTTCCGTTGTGTTGAGCACCTCTCCCACGGTCCGCAATTTGAGTCCGTGATAGTGCTTCAACTCAAAAACCATGCGCTCGCGCGCTGTCAATTTTTCCAGAGCAGATCCGATTCGTTTCCCCAGTTCGCGACGCATCAGGTCGCGCTCGGGATTGGCGCCAGCCCGGCCGTCGGGAACTTGTTCGAGCACATCATACTGCTCGCCGCTTGCGTCCGTCGCCACCGGCGCATCTTCCTTGCGCACTTGCCGTTTGCGCAAGTGGTCCAGGCAGAGGTTGGTGACGATGCGATAAATCCAAGTGTAAAAAGAGCATTCAAAACGAAAATTTCCGATGCTTTTATATGCCTTCAGAAATGCTTCCTGATAAACATCCTGAGCTTCGTGTTCCGATCCCGTAAGGTGCATCGCCAACCGGAGCACAGCCTGGTCATAGTTCCGCACAAGCTCCTCGAAGGCAGCGCGGTTGCCACGCTGCGCTTCGCGAACCAGTAAGGTATCGTCAATACGGCTTAGACCCTGCCCAGCCATATGAGCCCGACTACTGGGGTCGTTCGTTCCGCTAGCTTCGTCCCGCTGATCCCGTCTCGACTGCGGATGGGAACGTTCGCCAACTGCAAAGGGTATTACCCACGCCTCGGCCGGCATATCTTTAGTTGTCCTCGACTGCCCCGGGCGCCATTGCCGTTCTTCCCGGTGGCATAGCTATGGACGCGGCAGACCCCGAACCGTGAGCAGGAATTATAGGAGTTTGGCCGTATTTTTGCTGACAGAAATGTTGGCTAAACAGCGGGAAGCACGCAGGTTGTTGCTCAGTGAAAATCCGCCGTTACCGAAGTGCAGTTGGCGGAGTTGAGAAAGGGCGGGCACAGGATCCCGCCCCGGATTTCGAATTACGCTTCTGCTTCTTTCTCGATCACTACTTTCAGATGTGCGGTGACCTCTTTGTGCAGCTTGATTGGAATCGTGAACTCGCCTAGAGTTCGCAGCGCCTCGTGGAGTTGCACCTTGCGCCGATCCACGTTGAAGCCTTTCTTTTCGAGCGCGTCGCCAATGTCACTGGAGGTGACAGAACCGAAAAGCTGATCGTGTTCCCCGGAACGGCGCTGGAATGAAATCGAAAGCCCGTCGAACTGCTTGGCCAGTTCTTCCGCTTGCAGTTTTTCCTTGGCAGATCGGCGCACCGAAGCCGCCTTCATTTGCGCAATGACCGCCTTATTGCCCTTCGATGCCTCAATGGCAAGCTTGCGAGGCAATAAATAATTTCGCCCAAAGCCTTCCGCGACTTTCACTACATCGCCGCGCGAGCCCAGCTTAGCTACATCTTCCTTCAAAATAACTTCCATAAAATAGCTCCATTTGGAATTCGTTCCCCAAGGATTCGCATGGATCTTCTTGCAGTAACAAAATCTGGCCGAGATCCGTGGCCGCTCTCTTACCCAGCGCGCCCGGCAAAAGGCAGCAAAGCAATATTTCGAGCCTGTTTGATCGCCGACGACAACCGCCGCTGGTGCGGTGTGCAAACGCCGCTCAGACGACGCGGCACAATCCTTCCGCTTTCCGCCACGAACTGTGCGAGCAGACGAATGTCCTTGTAGTTAATCGCTTCGATCTTTTCGACGCAGAACTTGCAAACCTTTTTGCGCCGGAAATATTTTCGGCCACCCGGTCCACCTTCGCGCCCGCCGCCCGGGCCGCCCCGGCTGGGCGGACGTCGCTCGCCGCGGTCCGGCCGGTCTCCGCCGCCACCGAAAGATGATCCCGTAGACGGTCCGGAGGATGATTCTGCAGCTCTAGTTTCTTCAGCCATGATGCTCCTTAAAGTCAGTCCTTGGTCGCTACTCGTTTATCTATACTTGCCGCTTCGTCATCGCCCAACGGCCAATGCCCAGATGCAGATCGAGCAAACGACGAACCACGATTTCTTATGCTGTAGCCGCTGGCGCTTCCCCGGCAGCTTCGACCGGTGGCGCGGGCGCCGCAGCTTTACGCTTCGCGTCCTTGATCGCCTTGATCTTGTCCAGCCGCTTCTGTTCTTCGTCAATGCGCACGGTCAAGAACTTGATCACCGGTTCCGTGACGCGCAGGCGACGCTCCAGTTCATGAATCAATCCGCCGCTGCCTTCGACCGTCAGCAGCACGTAAAGGCCGTCATGAAACTTGCGGACCGTGTAAGCCAGCCGCCGCTTGCCCATACGCTCGACGCTTTTCACCTGTCCACCTGTCGAAGTGACGGCGGTTTCCAGCGTAGAAATAAGTTTGTCCTGGTCTTCTTCCGCCATATCCGGCCGGACAATGAACATCAGCTCATAAGTACGATTCATTAATTCGTCTCCATCTTCCACACCTTCACTTGATCTTGTTCAAGAGCATCCGCGAAATCCGTGGCTACTCTTTCTCCGCACGATTGAAGCGATTCATCGCCGCACTCGCGCCGTCGATCACAATCGCCTTCACCGCATCCGCTGCAACCTCCAGCATCTCGTCTACAACCTTCAGCTGCGCCTTGCGAAATGGCGACAACAGATAACTCATGCCATCTTCAATCTTGCGTTCCGGCGCGACTCCCATCCGGATGCGCAAAAAGTCTTTCGTGCCCAGCGCACTGATGATCGACTCGATCCCGTTGTGTCCCGCCGAGTTCCGGCGAGTTTGCAAACGCAATGTACCCAACGGAAAATCCAGTTCGTCCTGAATCACAACCAGGTCCAGTTCCGGCCTGATTTCATGTTTGCGGGTAAGCTCCAGCACTGACAACCCGCTCAGATTCATGAACGTTTCCGGCTTAGCCAGCAAGACCGTTTCCGTCCCAATTACCACTCTTGCCGTAAGCGCCCGGCATTGCCGGTTTCTTACGTCCACCTTGTACTCGCTGGCGATCCGGTCAATGACAAGAAAGCCCAAATTGTGCGGCGTGAATTGGTACTCAATCCCCGGATTGCCCAGCCCCACAATAAGCTTCACGCCAATCGTTAAACTCGTTCACCACAGAAGCACAGAGAAAAACGTAAACTTTTCTTAACGCCTGGAAAGGCCCTAATCCTTCTCCGTGTCTCTGTGACTCTGTGGTGAATCAACCTGCTATTTCTTCTCTTTCTTGTCAGATTTCTCCGCCTTATCGCCGGCCGCTTCCGCGCCTTCGCCTTCAGCGTCCTGCTTACCCTTCTTGATGACTTCGGGTTCCGCAGGCGTTGCGCCAGCTTCGGCAGCAACCGCTTCCGGCGTAGCCACAACTTCCTCTTTCACCGTGGTGACGTGCGCCACCGGCGAATTGGGATCGCTGAGAAATTTCAACTTGTCGGAATGCGGCAAATCCGCAACGCGCAGCACTTTGCCGAAAACCAACTCGCTCACATCCGCTTCAATGGATGCTGGAATATCGCCTGGCAAGCACTCGATTTCCACTTCGCGCAGCAGTTGTTCCAGAATTCCACCCTGCTGTTTCACGCCCACCGCTTCGCCCTTCAACACAATGGGGACGTTGACCGTGAGCGCCTTGTCCATGGCGATGCGCTTCAGATCAATGTGCAAAAGCGACCCTTTGATGGGCTCGTACTGCCAGTCCACGATCATGGCTTTGGTGCGCTCGCCACCGTCGAGATTGAGATCAAAAATAGTGTTATACCCAGTTTGTGAGTGCAGGATGCGCCCCACCTGGCGCGGATCCAGACTCACCGGCAAAGACTCTTTGCCGGCGCCGTACAACACTGCTGGGACCTTACCGCTCACGCGCACGCGGCGTGCGTCGTTCTTGGTGCCTGGAGTGCGCGGTTGCGCTTCCAATACGTTTGTTTCGGTTACCGTTGCCATAAATTTGATTCCTGTTTTACAAAAATAATTTGCTGACCGATGTCTCTTCGTGGATCGACTGGATCGCACGTCCAATCAATCCCGCAATCGATAAAACCTTGATCTTCGGCTCTTTTTGCGCCGACTCGCTCAAGGGAATGGTGTTCGTCACCACAACTTCCGTGAAGTGAGATTTCGCAATGTTCTCTACCGCCGCCCCCGAAAGCACGGCGTGTGAAGCGCAGGCATAGACGCAGCTGGCGCCTTTCTCCATCAGCGCACCTGCAGTCTTCACCAGAGTTCCCGCGGTATCGATCAGGTCGTCGATCACCAGGCAAGTCCTGCCGTTGACGTCGCCGATCACGTTCATCACTTCCGCCACATTCATTTCCACGCGGCGTTTGTCGACGATCGCCAACGCCGAATCCATTTTCTTGGCAAAGAAGCGCGCTCGCTCCACGCCGCCCGCATCCGGCGAAACCACCGTCAGATTCGGCAGCGCCAGCCGCTTGAAATAATCCACCAGCACCGGCGACGCAAAAAGATGGTCCACCGGAATATTGAAAAATCCCTGCAACTGCGGAGCGTGCAAATCGACGATCAGCGCGCGGTCCGCGCCCGCAGTCGTCAACAAATCCGCCATCAGCTTCGACGAAATCGGCACTCGCGGCTTGTCTTTGCGATCCTGCCGCGCATACCCAAAATAGGGAATCACCGCCGTAATGCGCCGCGCCGATGCCCGCTTCAGGGCGTCCATCATCAGCAACAGCTCCATCAAATGCTCATCGACCGGCCGGCAGGTCGGCTGCAACACAAATACATCCGCCCCGCGAACGTTCTCCTGAATCTGAACGTAAGCTTCGCCATCGCTGAACCGCGTCACCAGCGATTGTCCGCGAGTCAGTCCGAGAAATGCGCAGACCTCGTCCGCCAACGCCTCATTCGCCGTGCCGCAGAAGATCTTGAACTTATCGTCGACGCGGCCGCGTTGAGGCTTGCGCTCGGTTTTTTCGTCGGGGCTTATCGCAACCTTCTTTTCCGTCGCTGTCGCAAGAGTAGCCATAAAATCAGCTCTTAGCAGTTAGCTCTTAAGCCTTCAGCTCTCAGCTAGAATCCCGTCCCATCAGCACCAAAGCTGAATGCTGACGGCTGAGTGCTGACAGCTTTCTTGGCTGGGCCGCTAGGATTCGAACCTAGACAAAGTGCTCCAAAGGCACTTGACCTACCATTAGTCGACGGCCCAGTAAACTGAATGACGACCTGCAATCTCGAATGACGCTGGCTGGCTCTTCTAGTTTAACTCGCCGCCCCGAATCATCCATCGGAAATCGTCAGTCAAAAATTTTCTTCCAGTATTGCGGGCGCGTCAGCGTAGTCGTGGCCGTCGCCGGAATTCCTTGCTTGCGCAGCCGGGCCGCAGCTTTCTCAGCCGCATCCCGCGACCGAAACAGACCATAAGTTGCGGAACCGGAACCGGAGAGCGACGCATAAACCGCGCCGACTCGCTCAAACACACTCTTAACCTCGCGCAATTCGGGATATTGAGGAAAGACGACTCGTTCAAAGTCGTTTTCGATCCCGGTACGGACGAGGTCGAGAAGCGGCGTCTCGGCCCGGCCCCTGCCTTTGCTCACAGGGACACCGGATAAAGCTCGCCCAGCCAGCCTGCGCTGGAACGAACCGCCCAGCCACGCCGAAACAGCGCGACCGAACTCAACCATTCTATCGGAGCGATCCCCAACCGTCAATTTTGGTCCATGGGTTGAGCGGGAACGGGCGGCCTGCGCATCCCAATCCGCGAAAGCCCGCGGCGTGGAAACCCCAATCTCCGGAGTCGCGATGACACACGCAATCGCAGGCAAGTCGGGGAGCGGATAAACTTCCTCGCCACGCCCAACCCCCAACACCGTCCCACCAACCACGAACAAGGGCAAATCCGATCCAACCTCCGCCGCAATCCGCAATCGTTCTGACGCAGCAAGATGTTTCTTCAACGCTCGCTCCAGCCCCAGCAAAGCCGCCACAGCATTTCCCGAAGCCCCACCCAATCCACCTTGCACTGGCAACCGCTTGTCAATGTCGATCACCACGCGCCCACGCGCCTTGAGCGCCGCCATCGCCAGTTCCACAATCCGCCAGCAAGTATTCGACGAATCCTTGGGCACCCGCGAATCTTCGCACCGAATCTCGATTCCCGTTCCGCGCCCGACCTGCACGCGAATCACATCATGCAAAGCGATGGTCTGATAAATAGTCCGCAGCTCGTGAAAACCATCAGCCCGAAGCGCACCAATCCGCAACCCGAGATTAATCTTGGCAAACGATCGAACAGTGATGGACATGGAGAAATGATTTTAACCACAGTGAGCAAGACAAATATATCCGCAAATCGGCGGCGGGCTGTTCTGAAGTGGAAGCCCTCCACGCCGTTTGGAGTATGGACAGGTTTTGGTGGGATTATTGGATAGAGAGCGAAAAGACGGTGTATGACTGAAAAGATGCCGCAACGAACCAAGGCCGCGCTGATTAACCTATGCATCGTGTTGGCTTTAATTTGGTGCTACTTCAGGAGATACTCTGTCACCGTAGTCCTAGTATCGGGTTTGCTGCTCCTTGGAGTTGCAAACATTGCGATATATCTGAGGCGCAGATAAAAGCAGCACGCTATCCGATTTTCTCTGTGTTTCTCTGTGGTGAATGGGTCTAGCTTCTCCGCTTGTAGTGAATCGCGAACTCAAACCCCGGATTCGCCGGAAACAACTCCGCCACTTTCCGCAATCGTTCCGCCATCTGCGCCGGCGCGAGCAAAGGATAGTCGCGCTCCCGCAAATCGTAATAGTCCACGTCGATAAACAGCGACAACAGATAAATCGAAATCGCGTCCGAAAAAGTCGCCGCCAGATATTCGTTCTTGTGCTTTTCCGCATCCGGCGCATGTGAAGTCGCAGCCTTGCGCGACTCCCACGCATCCAGCGAAGTCTCCCCGCGAGCGCTGGATTCAACCTGCTTCCACACCAGCTCCGCAAACGCCTGCGAAACTCCCGCCTTCTCCACCACCGCGTGCCCCACGTTGATATAAAACTCGAACGCTACGGAAAACTTATCATCCATCAAGCGCGTCGAAATAAACACGCACTGCGAATCGCCCAAATCAAGATTGCGATGGCAAACCGCATTGTCGCTGAGCGCGACGTCATAGCGATCCGCAATCACGGTTTCCTCGCCCTGATTCACCGTGAGAGGAACGAAGTAATATGCTTTTTTCTGCAGAGCGCCTGCGGCTGAATCTGGCACGGCGGCCACCATGCGGTCGAGATCTGAGGCCGCGACCGTGACCTCGCCGGAAATGGCATAGCAAATTCCATTGGGCGCCTGCGAAACCGGAGTTTGGCGAACAATCTCCGAAGGTGGGCGCGTGATGACCGAAGCAGCCTGCGACATAGCGACTATTCTAGCGCACAACAAGAATTAACCTTGCGTAGGGAGGAGAGCCTGTCCCGAGAGGAGCCGAACGGTCCCGATCTGGCCGCTGCCGCGAAGCTGCACGACGCCACAAGCGGAGCTAAAATCAGAACGAATGCCCGCAACCAACACCCCCGCCGCCAGACCCCGCTGGTACCTCATCCCGGTGCGGGTATTATTGGTGACGTTCCTTCTGACGCTGTTGTCTTTCGCGGTGAGTTTACTGCTGGGAATCCTGGGGCTGGTGATCTCGGCCCGGCTGCGCGGCATCCCGCCCAACATGCCAGTCGCGTATCGCCACGTCGCGTTGCCTGCCGCCGCAACAGTCGCGGCCATCGTCTTTATTTCAGCCAGCGTAATCGAAATCCGCCACTACCGCCAAAGCAAAGTGTTGGCGGAAATTGAACGTTCCGCAATGTAGGCGAGGACGCCGCCCCTACATATATGCTTTCGCAAAAAAATATGCCGTCATCCCTGCGCCCACCAGAATGACCGACCAACGCACCCACACCTGCGGAAGCTTCTGCGCAAAATGTGCTCCGAAATATCCGCCCACCACCGCACCCACAATCATCACCAGCGCCTGCGGCCAGTAAATCGCGCCGTTCCAAATAAAGATCAGCACGGCAATCCCATTGATAGCCACGCCCAGCACGCTCTTCATCGCGTTCATGGCATGAATATCAGTCATGCCGACGGCGGCCAGCATCGCCAGGTTCACAATGCCAACGCCGCCCCCAAAATATCCGCCATACACCGCAACGAAGAGTTCGAAAAACGATGCCCACACAATCGCCTGAGTCGTGGCCTGATGACCAACGCTCGAGACGCGCCCTCCCGCCAGCCGCTTGCCAAAAACGAACAAAAGCGTAGCGCCCAGCATCAACCAGGGAAGGACGCGTAGAAAAGTGTGTGGCGGAGTCTTCAGCAGCAAAAATGCACCCGCGATTCCACCCATCACGCTGGTCGCGAGCAGGGGAATCATTACCCGCCTGGGAACATCAAGTCGGTTGCGATACGCTCCACCGCTGGCAGTGACGCCTGTCCACAGTGCAAATGTATTGGTAGCGTTAGCGGGGATGGGCGGAACGCCCGTAAATAACAGCGCCGGAAACGCAATAAAGCTGCCTCCCCCGGCAACCGCATTCAGCGCCCCGCCGAAGACTCCAGCAACAAAAAGAAAGATGATAGTTTCGAAGTTCAAACTTAAGGTTTATCACAACCCGTGCGGCGCACCCGGCGAGCGCCGGCCGTGCTTCTCCTCGATGCGACGGGGACGGAAAAACGATCTAACCAGTTCGTCCTGGCGGAAGAAGATTCTTTGGCACGAAATCCCCAAATCACTCCTGGACTCTTGCCAACCGGGGTCTCGAGTAGTATGGCCTTGTTAACGGCAGCCCACCGTCCCCTCAGTCTGACTTCGCCACATCTTCAAGCAGTTTTGCGCTTTCTCTTTTCCATCCCCACCATCATTCCCGACGGCGGATCCTTCTTGTTCAGCTTCACTGCCTCGGCAATCAATTTCTTCACTCCCGGCCTCCTCACATCGGCAACACTCCGCAGTTTGACATGTCGCACACCCTTCCCCGTCCCCTCCAGCAGCTTCTCCGGGTCGGGCAGCGCCGCACCGCGCATGAATGCAAACGTCACATGCTCTTTGCCGGCCATGTAGCAGCACAGGGGTCCGTTCGAATCGAACGATGGAATCTTCCACGGATTCACGTACTCCTCAACTCCCTTGACTGCCTTTTTCACCAGCGCTCGCACCGCCTTGGCCACGCCCTCACACTTCCCCGCCTTCTTCACATAATTATCAATCCATATACCCGCGGCTTTCCCTTCAATCGTCGGCATCGGTTACGCACCCCCAATGCGCATTCTATCCTTCCGTAGTTCTTCCCCATAGCCCTTGGCTGTTAAGCCTGGGCTGGCAGAATCGCCTCTCTGCTATTACAGTTTCGCGTACTCCGCTTTGGCTTCTTTCAGGATGGGGATGTCGGAATCGGCGTCCGTCCAGAGGGTGAGGAAATCCTGGTAGGCAGTTTTCGCTTTTGCGGTATCGCCGGAGATGGCATACGCGCGGGCGAGTTGGAGATGGGCGAGCGAGCCGAGCAGGAAGTTCAGGATGATTCCGGGATGATCGAGGAACTTCTGGAACTCGGCGGCTGCAGCGGGGCCGTTCTTTTGGGCAAGATAAGCGAGGCCACGAATGTACGCGGGATACATTGTGCTGTTTCCGGGAGGAGGACTGCCGAGCTCGTAGGGGAGCGAGGGCTCAAGGGCGACAAGCGCCCGGCCGGGCTCCTGTTGCGCCATCGCGAGCGATGCCTCGATTACGGGGAACCAGTACACCTTGAGATAAGTGTTGGTAGGTTCGGACTTTTGCAGCGCCTCGAGGATGGTCTTGGCTTGAGCGGTTTCGCCGCTGCGTGCCAGCGCCAAAGCCGAGAGGACTCTGACATCACGCCCGGGAGCGAGCGCCAACGCTCGGGCGACGCCTTGGCGCGCAGCAGCCAGGTTGCCGAGTTCAGCTTCCCGGAGTCCCTGATAGACGAGCCACTGGGCGCCGGTTTCTTTCGCATCCGAGCTGCACAGCCGAATCAGAAGCACGGCGGGCGAGATCGCGGGCTTTTCCCAGGCGACCGTAGTAGGCCTGGGTGTCGGCGTCGAGGTTGAGCATCTGGTCTTCTTCGTTAGGGCGGCCAGCCGCCCAGGCCATGTCGCGCTCCATCTCCGCCGTGTCCCCCGACAGAACTGCTATCGCCTGTAAACAGCAGCCATCGGCATCCCGCTTGTTATACTGACTCCGAAATTCCGGCCGGAGGTGTTCATTGCGAATCTACGCTTTGACGATCTTGACGTTTCTGCTGGTGTCTGCGGCGGCGGTCCCATGCGGGGCGCAGGATAAAGTGACCATCCTCTACGATGCCTTCGGGGAATCGAAGGAACTGACCAAGGATTGGGGATTTTCCGCTTTCGTGGAACACAACGGAAAGCGAATCCTGTTCGACACGGGAAATGACGCCGCAAATTTTGAACACAACGTGAAGGCGCTGGGCGTAGACCTGACGAAGCTGGATTTTGTGGTCATCTCGCACCGGCACGCAGACCACACGACGGGACTGAGATATGTGCTAAAGCTGAATCCAAACGTTACTGTCTATGTGCCCGCGGATGGGGGAAATGGTTTTGGAGGAGCCCAGATATCGGCGACGTTCTTGCGGGCAGATGAGAGCTTGCCCGCGAAGATGCGGTATTTCGGCGGAACGAATCCGGAACATTTCAGCTGGGGCAAGCTGTATGACACGGGGAATTTTGTGTTGGTGGATCAATCGACGGAAGTCTCCCCGGGGATCTTCCTGGTGCGGACAGTTTCGCAGAAGAAAGGGACGCTGGAGCTGCCGGAATTGACGCTGGCGATCAAGCGACCCAACGGATTATTGCTCGTGGATGGGTGCTCCCACGCTGGGATTGAAGCCATTCTCGAAGCGGCAAGCTCGGTCGATCCGAGAACGGAGATTGTGTTTGGGGGATTGCATCTGGTAACCACGCCGGTGGAAGAGATCGATGTGCTGGTGGAAAATTTAAGGACGAAGTGGAAGGTGCAAAGGATTGCGCCCGGACATTGCACCGGCGAAGCGGCGTTTGCGCGCTTGAAGAAGGCGTACGGAGAGAACTATTTGTATGCGGGTTTGGGAACGAAGATAGAGCAGTGAGAATAGTGCGCATCCAGAACAGGGCAGGCGTCTTACCCTCGGGCGTCATCAGGGCTCGATCCGGTCGCGAATGTATTCCGTCACCTGTTGTGCGACGGGAGGATCCAGATTCGCCAGCACAATCACCGTGTAGCCCGAATCCCAATACATGTCCAGAGTCGAATTCATCCCCGGCGCGCCGCCGCTGTGCCCCACCACTCGTTTGCCATCGACCAGCGTTTCCCCGAAACCATACCCGTACCGGCTTTCGCTGCTGGCGTTCACTTTTCCCGTAGTGATGGTGCTGGTTAATTCCGCATTCAATAATTTGTGGCCGCGCAACGACTGGTCGAAGCGCAGCAGGTCGGGCGCGGTCGAATCCCCGCCGCCCGCCGAGCTTCCCATCAAAGGCAAAGTGTCGTAGTTAGAAATCCACTTACCATCTTTCTTTGTGTAGCCGACCGACTGATCGGGTTGCGGCTTGGTTTTTTCGTAGCTGTCGGAATCCTTCATGCCCGCCGGCTTGTAAACATGCTCGCGCACATAGTCGAAATAATTCTGTCCCGAAACCCGTTCTACAATCAGACCCGCCACAATCATTCCCGCGTTGCTGTACGCCCAGCCCTTGCCGGGCTCGAAGCGCAATGGCTTCCCGGCAAAGAATTGCAGGTAATCTTTCAGCTCCCGAAGATTGTCTTTTTTCTGATCGAACTCCGGGCCAAAGAAATCGCCCAGCCCCGACGTGTGCGTCAATAGCTCATGCACCGTGATCTTCGCCGCGGCATCTTTGTCCGGGTAGTCGGGAAGGAGTTTGGCGACGGTGTCCATGTATTGCAGCTTGCCCTGCTGCACCAACTGCGCAATCGCCACCGAAGTAAACATCTTGTTCATGGAGCCGATCCGAAACTTTGTATCCATGTCATTCGGAATCTTCTTGTCACGGTCGGCATATCCGTAGGCTTTTTCGAAGAACGGTTTCCCCTCTTTGGCCATCAGAACCACCCCGGAAAATCGGTCCTGCGCCACCAGGTCCTGCAGGAAATGTTCGAGGTCTTTTACCAGCGCAGCCTGATCTTCGCGCGCGGGCCGCATCTCGGCTGGGGCGGGCACCCGTTTCGAATCCATCGCGGCAATGACGTCCGGCTTGGCCGCATCCACCCGAAGAACGATCTCGCCCCAGCCGGCGCCGCCTTTTTCCCTCAACAGAGCTTTTATTTCCGTATCCGAAGATGCTTCGACTTTGTAAAAATCAAAGCCGCCGCCAATCATCTCCCGAAACTGCATTTCGCGCTTCGCCGCATCCGCAGGCGGCATTTTGCGCGAAGCCTTCCGAAACGTGCTCGGCTTCAAATTTCGTGTAACGCGCTACATCGCCTGAGTTGAACGCGTCCAGCCACTGCTTGAGTAATCTTCCCGGAGCAGTATTTGGAATTGCCGCTTGGCCGCCTGAGTTTTGGGCAGTGCTAGTGTTGATAATGAACGTCAGGACAAGGAGAATCCGCAGCACGGTCACGCCAATTCTCAAGAGCATCGCATCCTCCGCTCGGATAGACGGGCGAAGCGTTGAAACGTAACTAATTATTTAGTTGTACACAAACAATGCGTTTGTCCCGTTTAAATCATTCCACCCCATCGACTCTCTCGCCTTCAGATAACTTTGTCGGTGAAAAAAATCTCGACAGCACTCCCTCCCTTTCAGCAAGGCGGAATAGACGTCGCAATCTTGCGCTAGGGCCTGATTTCGTCAACTGAGAATCACTGTCTTAAGAGCGGACCGTGCTGGATCACCTTACTCAGTGAGCCGCGTCACAGACTTGCATTCCCATCTTATGCAAAAGTGCGAGGTACCGTCGTGCATCCGTCACAGGCGGAGGGATGGCGTCGAGAACGGTTGGAGTATGGCCCATCCTAATCTAGGTCAAGAAAGCTGTACCTGCAGAAAACTTACCAAATAGGAGACAAAACTTTTACAACCCAAGCGGCACTTCGCCGATATGATGAACCGCCGTTTAGTTCTAGAAAGACGTTTTGCGACCGCGCCACTACGATCGAATTCTTTTGAATGGAGCTTTAACCATGCTGACACCTCGGATCCCAGCCGTTGCTCTGCTGTTTCTCTCTTCTCTCGGGAGATCCTCTTTGCGAAAACTCTTTCGCGGTTTAATTATTTCCACTCTCGGGGTTGCATTCGCAACCTCGTCAATGGCAGCGATTGACCCGTCTTTCACCACCTTCGACCCGCCGGGCTCGATCACTACCAACCCCACGAGCATCAACACGGTTGGAGTGGTTACTGGATGGTTCACAGACACGAGTGGTACCCACGGTTTCCTGTTCGCTAAAGGTGCGTTCACCACTTTCGATGTGACCGGTTCGACCGGTACCGTCCCCACGAGCATCAACTCGACTGGAGTGATCACCGGACGGTATACCGACGCGCAGTCTGTGATTCATGGTTTCCGACGCACCGCTTCGGGTAAGATCACTACTTTCGACCCGACGGGATCAGGCGCTACCCTCCCCTTCAGTGTCAACAAGGCCGGAGTGATCACAGGAACTTACTTCGACCCGAACACCGGATATCACGGTTTCGTACGCGCCGCTACGGGTAAGGTCACTAAGTTCGACCCGCGCGGCTCGCAAAAGACCACCGCCGTGAGCATCAACGATGCTGGAGCGATTACGGGATTCTATATAGCCCTGAACGGTAGTACGAAAGGTTTCATGCTGGCGAATGGTGCATTCACCACTTTCATGGTGAAGGGATCGAATCTTACCGACCCCTTAAGCATCAACACCGGCTGGAGCGATCACGGGTTGGACCCGCGACACGAAGTCTCTAATCCACGGTTTCGTACGCGCCGCTACGGGTACGATTACTAAATTCGACCCGGCGGGCTCGATCGTTACCACCGCCACGGGCATCAACAAAACCGGAGCGATCACTGGATACTATATAGACGCGAACAGACAAGTTCACGGTTTCTTTCGTAAGGCTGCGGGTGGGATAGCTACGTTCGATTTGCCGGGCGCTACAGCCACCTTCTCCTTGGGCATCAACAACAGTGGAGTGATCACGGGATACTACGCCGACACGAGCGGTCAGCACGGTTTTGTGGGGCATCCCCATAGCAACCGGGTCGCAACACTCTGCAGCCCGCTTCTAGTCAGAATGTTTATAACCCAGCCGGCGGTTTATCCGTATGGTGAACCGCCGTTTCTGTTCCGAAAGACTTTTTAACGATTTCTCAGACGCGCCAGAGTTAGCGCATCCAGCCGATCGTCTTTCTTTCGACTCTCTCCGATCAGCCGCACCTTGCGCGCATGCGCCACGATCACCTCATGCCCCAACTCCGCCAGCACCCGGCTCACCGGACGGAGAGTGCATCCCGGTTTCCAGCGCGATCTGACAACGCGGCATCGCTCCGAACCCCTCCCGCATCGCCTTCGGAGTCGTCGCCAGTTTCTGTTCCAGCAGCACGTCTCCCGCCTCGTCCAGCAGGCAATACCAACCCGAACGATCCCCCAGATCCAAACCGATGGTTAACTTCCGTGGAGAAAAATTCTTCCTCGCCTTTACCGCTACGGTGCTAGTCTTCTTCATTGCCGGTATCCTTTATCCCTTGCGCTTCGAGCGCGTCGATAATTTGGGAGCCTACAGCATCCCGCCCGAGACCGGCCTTCTCATCCCATCTGATTTCGTCAGTTATCATTGGGACGGCATGGCGGAGACCGTCGAACTTTATATTCGGCTGCTGGATGAAGGAACGCATGTTTCACGGCCTACGCAGGCAGTGGACTTGGGCAATGGCTTGTTTAGGGTCCTGCCGACCTTTAATTACAATCCAGCTGACGAAGTGTGGGAGTTTCCGCCTGACTCCATCGTGCGCTCCGTAACGCAGCGATGGGAGGACAAAGAATTTCGTCTGGCTGTCGCTCCGTGACCTATGATGAGCGAATTGGCCTGATAGCGACAATTAGCTAGGCCTCAGACCGCTTTTCAGGTAAATTGCGCCGCGATACCATATCGTTTCCTTTTTGTGCGAATTGGGCGGAGGTGCTCATGATCAACAACATCCGCGTTTCTTTGGTGCTCCTAATGGCGCTGAGTCTAACGAGTGTGGCACGCCTCTCAGAAGCTCAGGATAATGAGGAAAAACCTGTGGTTGCAAAGGCCGCCAACGCCAAGTTTGGCACAGTTCCGAACGCCCCGGAATGCTTCACGGTGGCGGTTGACAAGGGGGATCCCAGCAAAGGAGCGTCCGTGATCCTCGCCCATTTCGCGCCCGGCTGCGTCGCTCCATTTCATTGGCACACACCGAGCGAGACCGCCATGATCGTGAGTGGCTCGCTCGAAGTCCAAATGAAAGATGACAAGCCATTTGTTGCCCGGCATGGGGATTTCGCCTTTCTGCCATCACATCACGTCCACCGGGCCACATGTCTCGGGGCGAGTGCCTGCATTGTTTTTCTTTCTTCGGACGCGGCATTCGACATCCATTGGGTAGACGCGTCCGGGCAGGAGATTCCCCTAGAGACCGCGTTGAAAGCCGCCAAGCACGCGACCTCAACTCGTTAGTCTGTGATCTCTGAAATGCAAAAAATCTGTCGGTCTACGTAGGAGCGGCGATCTAGCTGCTGAAATATCGCCATTACGCTCATTGAGGGGTTTTGAGCGCAATGGCCCATTCTCGTCAGGCATTTCCGCTGTGCAGCTCGGTAGACCCAATCATCCTCAAAAGCACTGCAGCAAGCAGTTCGTATATGCCAAGAAATATGACCATGAGGAAGGTGAATGTGAAGACAGTGGCAATCGCAGGATGCGGGGAAAGCATAAACCTGTCGAAGCGATGAGTCTGATAAGCGATGAACGCCTCCCGGCCGCGCTGACTCCACTTCACATAGTCATGGTGAATGTAAGAACCGAATAACATCCCAATCAGCACCGCCGCGATGAATCTGCCAATCAGTTCGCGTTTCACAATCACCTACCTCCTGTCCGGGCATGGCGACGCAAGGTCAACATGAAGTTTACCGCAACTTCGGCGAAACAAATGGAGCCGTACCTGTCGCCATTACACTCAAAACCCCGCTTCTAGGTCAAAACGTGTAATGGCCTGCTTGCCAGTCGCTCTGCGATTTATACTCGGCGCATGACTCAGGTGTGGCGAGGGACGATTCTCGGATGGCTTGGCGTCCTTTGCTTAGTCGTCTTTTGGGTCGTCAGGGTCGGTCCAGAAATTGCAGATGATCTCTTCGGCGTCTCAAGCGCCGGGAAGTTTATCGTACTTGGCATCTTTCTGGCCGCTGCGGTATTGCCGATCATTGCAGCCGCAAAAGATTCCAAATGGTGGCTGGTCGTTGCTGCCGCAGGCATCATCACTCTTGTAGATTCTTACATCCGCTTCTCTGGGCCGAGGCGATGAGTTTCTGGCTAAGTGGCGAAAATCTTTACGCTCACTGACCAGCGGTCAAAGCGTGTAATCGCCTGTTTTCGACAGTTATCGAACAACTCGCACGTCAATTGAGGAGCGGAACCATCTGGCGTAGTATGCGAGTGTATGAAACTGACGCTTTGGAAGTGGATGTTCTGGTGTGAACTGGTAGGAATGCTCGTCCCAGCAGCACTCATTCTGCGTTGGAAATTGCTAGGCTCGATATTCGGTCGGTTAGAACTGATTCTCTGGCCGAGTTCAATTCTGCTCATGGGACTTGAGGGGCAACGCAGTGCTCTTCTCATCATCCTGTCCTATACGACCGTCATCGTGGTGAACATAATTCTCTACTGCATCATCGGGCTACTGACGTGGCCCGTACTCCGCCTTGCGCTGCGCCAACGTGGCCCAATCCGATAGTTGGCGACAAATCGCCATTACACTCAAACCCCTCGATGAGTACTATGTGTTTTACAACACCTATACTAGGACAGGAGCTTCTACAATGGCGGCGAACCCGGTTGTTCCCACCCCGGAGTTGCGAATTAATACAGAGAAGAAAGCCGAGGAAACCGTAGCCCACGGGTCGGGCAGGATCACATCAGCAACCTCTGATCTCTTGCAGAGAACAATTCGCCGGCTCATCCCGGGAACCAAGCGAATTGTGCTCGACATGGCGGAGGTAGACTACATCGCGACAGTTCTGGCCTCGGTGCTCTGGTCAGTGTCTATCTGGCCGCGGGCAGAGCAAAGTGTGTTCTGGAGTTGGTGAATCTGAAGCCGCGGATTAGAGATCTGTTCGAATTGAGCAGGCTACAGGCGGTGTTCGAGAGTCACCGAAAATAATCGGCGCTTGACTCTTGATTTAGCCGGTCCTCGCATCCGGGCCGACGACGATGGCGTTAACGGACGCCTTCTCCCCGGAAGACGAACGCCACGATCTGTAATCGCTACCGCAACCTCTTACTTGAGTCCGTCCACCAGATACAAATCCGCCAACATGCGGTGGTAGCCGAACACACACGTCTTGGCGTCGGGCGTCATCAGGATGGGACCAATGTTCTCGACGCCGGCAGGGTCGGAAGGAATAAGTTCTTTCCACAACGCGCGCTGTCCAGTCTGTAAATCGAGGCGATAAACCCGCGCCGGCAATTCGCCGGGCTGATAAATGTAGAGCGAGCGGCCATCCGCTCCCCAGGTGATGGGCTGCTCCCCGGGATTAATTCCAACCACCAGGCGCGGCTCGCCTCCGCCAACCGGATACAAATATCCTTTCTGGTCAGGACCAATTCCCGCCACTTGCTGCGAGTCCGGAGAAATAGTGAAGGCCGTGCCGTTAACCCCTTCCGGAGAAATCGCCTGGCTCTTTCCCGAAGCGATGTCGTAAACATACAGCCGCAAGCCCTTACCCGGTTCATCGGCAGAAAACAGAACGCGCTTGCCGTCGGCAAACCAGCGTACCCACGTATGGTTGACGCTGTCCTTCGTAAGATCTCTCGGCTCGCCCGCGCCGGTAGTCAGCAACCGCAACTGCGAAGGCGATTCCTGCGTCTGCGCAATCACCTGCTTCCCGTCCGGACTCAACGCCACAGCCCCGCCTTCGCCAAGCAACACCGCAGGTGAACCATCTGTTTTCCGTATGTAGACCGCGTAGGTTAGGCCTCCGGATTTGGAGTAGTCCAGCGCTCCGCCTCCGCCTTCCTCGTCAAAAAGAAGAGTCTTGCCATCGCCTGAGAGATCCGCGGGAAAGGTGTAATCCAGCCATGAGAGTTCATGCTGTTTAGGATCGTTGGCAAAAACTCCTATCGATTCGCGGCGCCAGGTTGCGCGCACCAGAAGCACACGCCCATCCTTCGCGATATCGAGCAGCATCAGCGCACCCGGCAACCGCGCCACGATGCGCTGCTTGCCGTCGAGAGTGGTCGCGTAAAGCGTCCGGTCCGTTCCCGACTTGCTCGCCGTAAACCAAATCTCTTTCCCTTCCGGAGCCCAGGCGACGCCTTGAATGGTGAACCACTGCGTGGAAAGCAATTTCTTGTTCCCCGCCAGGTCCACAACTGCGAGCGAACCGCTATCGTCGCCTTGCTGTGGATGGTCGGCAAATGCGATGTAGTCACCCTTCGGCGAAACGCGCGGATGCCCAATCCATCCGCCGGTCTGATACAGGGGTTTGCCAATGGGATACTCCAAGCGGTTCTGCCCGCCGAAATCGCGCACCACCGCCATGCTGCTTCCGTCCGGCGCCCAGTCTGCCCATTGCACCTGCTCCAACACTTCGCGGGGAGCGCCTCCGGAGAGCGGAGCCCGCGCCAGCGTGCCCATACTTACCCACGCGCCGATCGCTTTGCTGTCGAGCAAGACCGCCATCTCTGAAGAGTTCGAAATCGACATCAGCTGGGTTCGACTCAGCCCCATGGAGCGCGACTCCGGCGCTTCTGGCCGCGCCGTGAACACGTCCACAGGATTTCCCTGCCAGGCCGCGCTGTAAAGAATCGTCTGGCCATCCGGCGCAAATCGCGCCGAGCGAATACTGCCGCGCCGAAATGTAAGCTGCCGATAAAGCGGCGGAGGAATCGGCGGCGTAGTAAACAAAAATTTGCCGGCAAGCAGACCGCCCGCCAGCGCCAGCAACACGCCCAATGCAAATAGCAGTCGCGATAAGCCGCCTTTACCCTGCGCGCTCGCGGGCGAGGCGCTTACCTTTGTGGACGAAGTTGAACTCGCCGTCTCCGTGACCACCGAAGTGCGCGACGAATCCAGCGAGCGCTTGAGCCGCTTCAAATCGGCGCGCATTTCCGCCGCCGTCTGGCAGCGCATTTCGCGATCCTTCTCCAGCGCCTTGCCGATTATTTCCTCGAACTTCGGCGGCAATTCCGGCTTCAGCTTCACCGCCGAAGTCGGAGTCCGATTCAATATCGCTTCCGTAATAACCGCCGAGGTCTCGCCACGAAACGGCATCACCCCGGTGGCCATTTCATAAAGCACCACGCCAAAAGAAAAGAGGTCCGTCCGCCCATCCAGGTCTTTTCCGCGCAGCTGCTCGGGCGACATATAAGACACAGTCCCCACGGCGGTGCCGGGATTGGTCAAGTCCAGCGCACTGGCATCGGCGCGGGTTTGCGAGTCGCCGCTGGCCGGTTTGGCGGCGCGGGCAATCTTCGCCAGGCCGAAGTCGAGAATCTTGGCATGACCCCGGTCGGTCACAAAAATATTTGCCGGCTTGATGTCGCGATGCACAATGCCCTTGGCGTGCGCCGCATCCAGCGCATCGGCCACTTCAATGCCGAGGTTCAGCGCGCGCTCTAACTCAAATGCGCTGCCTTGAATCATGTGCTTCAACGTCTCTCCTGTGAGACACTCCATCACCATGAAGAGCTGACCTTCATGCTCTCCGATTTCATACACCGTACAAATGTTGGGATGGTTGAGGGAGGACGCCGCCCGCGCCTCGCGCCGAAAACGCTCCAGAGCCTGCGCATCGTCAGAGGCTTCTTCGGGCAGGAACTTCAGCGCAACAAACCGGCCGAGCGCCGTGTCTTCCGCTTTGTAGACGACACCCATGCCACCGCCGCCCAGCAATTCCACGATGCGGTAGTGGGAAATCGTTTTTCCAATCATCGTTCGATAGCGGCTTGGGCCAATGTTGATAGGGGGAACATCAGCCGAGCCATCTTAGGAGGGTTTCCCGGCAGAGTCAATGTGAACAAGAATTGGTAGTGGTTCCGTTTGAATTTGCAGTGACTAGCATCCCGAAGTCGGCCTGTGGAAAACTGGGTTCACGGGACGCTTCGGGTAACACCAGCGATGGAGGCAGGCATTGCCGATCACGTGTGGACGCTCGAAGAATTGCTAGCGTTGCTTTAGCTAGCGGAAACGAATGCAGCAGGCTCTTGCTTGTAATCGTTACTGTTGTGCTCTTCTTGCTCAGGTAACATCAGTTGGCGACGCATATCTCTCCGAGTTTCCTTCGTCCTGATGATCCCAGCAATGAGCGTAGCCAACAGCACTCCGACACCCGCTCCGGCGAAATAAATTACTGGCATACACTCTACCTCCCCACGTCCCACATCTCTTGTGTGAGCAGCCATGAAAAAACCCACACTCGAAACACCTGCAGAGCCAACCATTCCGTCAACAGTGCTGCCACATAGGAAGTGAACGAAACGGCTACGACCCACCAGCCAACTGGAGGAGTGAGCTTATTGTTGGCCCATGAGTCCAAAATAACGAACACCAGTACAAGCACTGAACCTTCGTGAAAGAAAGACTGGGCCATACCAATCTCCTTTTGGAGATCGCGCACCAGCCTCCTTGCCAGAGTATCAACCTTCCATCGTGGCGGCATGGCTTAATGTTGACCGAAAGTATTATCACTTCAGTGCTCACCATGCCATCAAAACCGCGGCTTGCCTAACAAAACAGGACATTAGCACGTTAGATGCCAATTTACTGGTTGGGGCAGCAGCCTTTATCTTCTAGCTAGCTGCACCACTACCAATCGGGGCGCGGGCGCAGACTCTTCGACTCCGGAATTTACTCTTCTCGCAACAAATTCCACGCTTCTCGGAAGCAAGCGTGTTTCGAAAGCGAGTTGTGGGGCGACAGGGAGATCGTTTTGGTGCGCTTTGGGGCAGCTCGAAATGGAACGATGTACCAGGTGTCGACCGGAATCACATACAGCGCGAAAAAATCCACTTCGTCGCTGGTGTAGCACTTTTGCCCGAACCTAACCATGCTGCAAACGTAGAACTTGCTTTTCCGGAAGCTGGTGGACTTCACTTGCACCCGCAAAAAACGTCCTCCCGTCTCCACCACGAAGTCGTACCGGCTGCTGTCTCCCCAAGGTTTGATCACGCGCAGCCCGTGCTCAGCCGCCCTCGCCATAAAAAGTATTTCTACCCACTCGCCGCGCAGCTTGAACTGCCGGCGGTCGCTGCCGCCTTCTCCAAACATTGAATTGTCTCCGGAAATAAAAAACGCGGCCGGAATGGCCGCGTTTCAAGAAATTTAACTCTCTAATATAATGCTAGCACTTTTGAGGGGGTAAGTATGACATGCTTTCCAACTTTATATTCCTCCTCTTATCATCGCCTTAAGCAAGATTTGGAGGCTTTATCCCCTTGACAACAATTTTCTCAAGGTGAGAAAAGGCGCGTAAATACGGCGCTGAGCTTTGCTCGAAGGGCCAGCCGGGGCGGCTGCCCCCTCGTGAGCTAGGCTAGAAAAATCCGTTCTATCTCGCACTGCTGAGCTGTAGGGTCGAACGTGACTTTGAAGTGGTCGAAGAATCCGTTCATCCCCAGGAGTCCCGCAATGGGTAAATCTTCAGAGAAACCCGCTCGAATGTTAATGACTCCACCTGGCGCGAAAAGCACGACGTCGTGAAGATAAGTCCGCGAGACTCCGTTGATGCCAAGTGTTTCTTCGACAGCCCTTTTTTCGATTTCCAGTCCCATGAATCGGTCAATGCTGGCATGAAAAATACAGCGCGACGCGCCAGAGTCTATCAGTGCCTCGAACCGTTTCGTGCGTGGCGCACTCTTGGAGGGCAGCGCAATGTTCAAATTCAGCATTGCGCTGTAGGTAACTCCACCGCCGTGGAGTGGAAATTGTTTGTACGGTAATTTCAGAAGCTACACCGACAGAGGCAACCAGACCTTCGGAGTCTTCAAAAGAACTGGGTCTGATACGCCCGCGATCTCGCTATTCTTGACTGCCTCTTCGTAGGTTGAGCCGACGGCAACGATTTTGCTCTCATCCCCGGACAAGGCAATCCACTTATCGAGTGGAGCTGAACGCAAGGCTTCAAGACGTGAGTCGGTTTGGCTGCTCATACTTCTTTAGACGACAAAGCCTACTCCAAGGGTTCGGCTGGGTCAACGTAACTTAAGACCCCACGGGCTACGCATTCGCCAGCAACAAGTTAACGCTATTGAATTAGCGTGCCTCCGTTCGTTGGCTCTTCTTCGGGCGGGATCACTACCGCTGCGGCTACTCTGTCTCCTGCTTCGATGTTCAGCAAGCGCACGCCTTGAGCTGATCTTCCTGACTCGCGGATGAATTTCGATTCGATGCGGATGATTTTGCCGTACTGGCTGATCAGCATGACTTCGGCGTTTTCCGTTACCTGGGCGATGCCTACGACTTTGCCGTTGCGTTCCGTCGTCTTAACGTTGATCACGCCTTTGCCGCCGCGGTTGGTCAGGCGGTATTCGTCGGCGGGAGTGCGCTTGCCGTATCCGTTTTCGGTGACGGAGAGGATGAGCGTGCCTTTCTTCCCCACATCTTCGACTTCGGCGGTGGAAGGAGCGTCGCCCGGCTTCGCGGGTGGAGCGGCCGCGACCACATCGGGCCGTACCGTGGTCGCCATGCCGACGATGTAGTCTTTCTCCGCCAGGTTCATGCCGCGCACGCCGGTGGCGTTACGGCCCATGGAGCGGACGGCGGTTTCTTCGAAGCGCACCGCTTGCCCGTCATGCGAAGCGAGGAAGATGATTTGCACGCCGTCGGTCAGGCGGGCGGCTACCAGTTCGTCCTCTTTCTCGATGTTGATGGCGATAATTCCTCCCGCGCGCACGTGGGAGAAATCTTTCAGCTCAGTCTTCTTGACTGTGCCGTTGCGGGTGGCGAAGAAAACGTATTTGTTTTCCTCTTCCAGATTGCGGACGGCCAACATAGTGCGGACCGTCTCGCCGGGTTGCAGCGCGACCAGGCTGCCCACATGCTTGCCCTTGCCGGCTGCGCCTACGTCGGGGATTTCATAAACCTTTACCCAATAGACGCGCCCGGTGTTGGTGAAGATCAGAATGTAAGCGTGCGTCGAGGCGATGAAGAGATGCTCGACGAAATCTTCGTCGCGCGTCTTCATGCCCATGCGTCCCTGCCCTCCGCGCCGCTGATTGCGGTAGGTGGAAATCGCGGTGCGCTTCAGGTATCCGCTGTGGCTCACGGTGACCGCCATCTGCTCGTCGGCGATCAGGTCTTCCAGCTGAATTTCCGCGGCTTCGTCTTCGATCACGGTGCGGCGTTCATCGCCGTAGAGCTTTTTCACTTCTTCCAGCTCTTTGATGATGACCTGGCGCAGCTTCTTCTCGGAACCGAGAATCGATTCGAATTCGGCGATGTTGTCGCGAACCTGCTTCAACTCTTTGGTGATTTCGTCGATCGAGAGTTTGGTCAGGCGATGCAATTGCAATTCAAGAATCGCATCCGCTTGAATTCCCGTGAATGGCTTGTCCGCATCCAGCTTGGGAGCGCGCCCACTGACGTTGATGTCGATTTTCTTTCCGCCGAAATACGCGATGAGGTTTTCGCGAGCGTCCGCACGGTTCGCGCTGCCGCGAATAATGGTGATGACGTTGTCCAGGTGATCGAGCGCGGTCAAATAGCCTTCGAGAATGTGCTCGCGGTCTTTCGCCTTCTGCAACAGGTAGGCGGTGCGCCGCCGCACTACATCCACGCGATGATCGATGAAATGCAGGATGGCCTGAATCAGGCCCATTTCTTTCGGCTGTCCATTGACCACAGCCAGGAAGATCATCGAAAAACCTTCCTGCATGGAAGTGTGCTTGAACAGCTGATTGAGAATGATCTGCGGCTCAGCCCCGCGCTTAAGCTCAATCACAATGCGCATGCCGTCCCGGTCCGACTCATCACGGATGTCACTTATGTTTTCGATGACCTTGTCGTTTACTAGCTGGGCCATTCTTTCGATCAGGCGGGCTTTGTTTACCTGGTAGGGGATCTCGGTGACGATGATGGCCTGGCGGTCTTTGTTGAAGGTTTCGATGGCGGCTTTGGCGCGCATCATGAAGCGGCCGCGGCCGGTTTTGTAGGCTTCGAAGATTCCGGCTTTGCCGTGGATGATTCCGTAAGTCGGAAAATCCGGGCCTTTTACGATCTTTAGAATTTCCGGGAGCTGGGTCGCGGGATTATTGATCAGCGTAATTGCGGCATCGACAATTTCCGTGAGATTGTGCGGCGGAATTTTTGTTGCCATGCCTACGGCGATTCCGTCGGAACCATTCACCAGCAAATTCGGAATGCGGGTGGGAAGCACGTCAGGCTCAATTTCGTTGCCGTCGTAGTTGGGACGGAAGTCGACGGTTTCTTTGTCCAGATCTTCGAGCAGCGCGGAAGAAACACGCGTGAGACGCGCTTCGGTGTAACGGTCAGCTGCGGGCGGATCGCCGTCGACGGAGCCGAAGTTTCCTTGTCCATCCACCAGCGGATAGCGCAGCGCGAAGGGCTGCGCGAGTCGCACCAATGCGTCATAAACCGCCAGGTTGCCATGGGGATGATACTTGCCCATGACCTCTCCGACGATCCTGGCGCATTTGCGCGTGGAGCGGTTGTAGGCGAGGCCCATCTGCTGCATGGTGTACAGAATGCGGCGATGCACTGGCTTCAATCCGTCACGCACATCGGGCAGGGCGCGGCCGATGATCACGGACATCGAATAGTCGAGATACGACCTCTTCATCTCGTCTTCGATGTTGACGGGTTGAATGTTCAGGGCGCCGGGACTGCCGCCGTCGCCGGGCGGAGGAGTTAGTGGTAGTTCGGGATTCTGGTCGTCTGCCATGGGCTTCTGGCTCCTAGCTCTGGGAAATCCTGCGCTCCCTTGTCAGTCATTCCTGTAGCGGAATCGGGCGCTCGCATGCGCCGGCGAAATTCCGCTAACACATTGCATCTACAGGAGCTTAGTGAATCACTGGATGTCTATGATTATAACATGCGGAAAGGCTAATCTGGCGCGATTCCGCATTGCCAATTCAGGTGCTCTGACGGTCAATCATCAGCCATGCGCAGGCTGCACTGGCGAGAGAAAGGCCGGCGCAAATCAGGGTGACCAGACGGAAGGCGGAGAGGAATGCGTCGCTTATTGAAGTTTTGATTTCGGCGGCAGTTTGCGGATCAAGGCCAGCAGGCACTTCGAGAGCGCCGAGCCGGTTGCGGTTCGATTCGAGATTACTTCGTGCTTCATTTGAGATCGACTGTTGAGAAAGATTTCGATCCAAATGGGTGCTGAAGGCGTTGAGCATTACGATTCCGAGAACTGCGATGGCGAGCAATCCGGCGATGCGGGCAACCGCATTGTTGATTCCGGATGCGGTGCCGGCACGATCCTGATCGACCGCACCCATGACGACGGTAGTGAGCGGCGCGACGCTGACTGCCATGCCAAAGCCGAGGACGACGAATGCGGGGAAGAATGTTGTCCAGTAGCTGCCGCCTACGGAGGGAAGCGTGAATAAAACAAAACCTGCGGCGGCGATGACTGGGCCGATGATGAGTGGGCGCTTGTCGCCATAGCGGGCCACCAAACCGCCTGACCAGCGAGACAAGAGAAACATCAGCAGAATTAATGGAAGAGCGGCCGCGCCGGTTGCGGTGGCGGAGTAGCCTTGTACCTGAATCAGGTTCAAGGGATACAAGAAGAAGAAAATGCCGAGCGCAGAATAAAGGAACAGCGTCAGCAGGTTGGCGCCGCTGAAGGTTCGCGACTGAAAGAGCGACAGCGGAACCATGGGTGCAGCTTCTCTGGCTTCGACAAAGCAAAAAACCAGTAGGCAAATTCCGCCGATGGTCAGCATGGCCCAAACCAGGGGATGAGCCCATCCCAGTTGTGGCGATTCGACTAATCCAAAGACCACGCCGCCCAAGCCGAGTGTGGCGATTACTGCGCCGGCCCAATCGACGCGCCTGGCGGCGGTGCTGCGGCTTTCGGGAACGTGCACCAGGGAAATCGCAATCACCGCAGCGGCCAGGGGAAGGTTGATGAAGAACGCCCATCGCCAGGAAGCGTGCTCGATCAACCATCCGCCGAGTACGGGACCGAGGGCGGTGGTCATCGAGGTAAACCCCGACCAGGTGCCGATTGCCCGGCCGCGATCTTGCTCGCTGAATGAAGCGCTGATGATGGCGAGGCTTCCGGGAACCAGAAACGCAGCGCCCACACCTTGCACAGCGCGGGCGATTACCAACTGATGAACGTCTACAGCGAAACCGCAGGCTGCGGATGCAAGCGCAAACAAGGTGACTCCGCAGAGAAATACGCGACGGCGTCCAAACAGATCGCCGACGGAACCTCCGACCAGAATGAGTGCGCCGAGGAAGAGTCCATAAGATTCCACCACCCATTGGGCGTCGGTGACGGTCGCGCCCATGCTGGATTGAAGTGCTGGCAAGGCTACATTCACCACCGTGCTGTCGATAAACGCCATGCTTGACCCCAGAACGGCGGCGGTGAGGATCCATTTGCCGGCCGCTGGCTTGCAGGGGGCAACGGCGCTGGTCGACCGGATGGCAGCTTCATCGCAGGGTGGTTTCATGGCCGTTATGGATGATCAAGCTTTGGCCAGAGGTTGGCAACAGCGCGCAAGAGTAAACCCACTATTATTTACTTGACCGGGATTGTGGGTAACTTCCACAAGTTTTCGATAAAGGACTTGCAGAAGTAGTTGAACGAATTTTCTTACGGGTTCAATCGAAGGCAGTCTTCCGGAGGGGCTTCTCTAGCATCCGATGAAGAACTTCATCGAACTGGACCGTTCCCGTCTTCATCGGCCTGCCGCAGCTTCTAAAGCCCATTCGTCGTGCTTTATTACTGCCACAGTTTTAAGCGGTTTCTTGGGCGCTTTGGCTCGTCGCGTTGATAAGACTCTGTCTAAAATCGTTTTCAGACCGTCCATGAGCACTGGATCTTTGGACTCAAAGGCGTAATACATTCTGATATACACATCGCTCTTATGGCCAGACTGCTGTTTCCCGTTTTCCATCCGCGACAGGGTTTCAGGCTGCAATTTCACGTTTGCTGCGAAATCAGCCGCTCTTTGTCCAAGCTGCTTGCGAAGAAACTTGATTTCTAATCCAGACAGGGCTTCATTCTTCATGGCCAAGTGACGCGCGATCAGGGACATCAATTGCTTGATGGCTGGAATCTCGACAGCTTTTTCGCCACATTCACAATGAAATTGGCGAACCCCCACGAGGTAAACGTTAGGCAATCCACAATCGATGTAGTGATAGGGCTTGTCTTGCGTTGCTCTCGACTCTTGCCTCGTCGTGGAACTGCACTCATGCATCGGTCCTCAATCCTCGGGCCACCGTGTTATGACTACAAACTCCCGCCGCCAGCTATCAATTGCTATGACAATGATGATGACATCACCGTCAACGTTCTCGGTGGCAATATAGTATTTCCATTGCCAGTGCTGCCGATTGAAAACCGGCTGTCGCTCGAATTTCCAAGCGCATTGGAGTCCATGGATGACGTCTGCATGGGTAATATTGCGATCCATGTGACCGTATAAAGCATGGTAAGTTTCAAGAGTCTCGGCGTATGTGGAGGCATTCATAGCGTCGAGCACCAATTTCTTGAGCTCATCTTCGGTAAGGGGATTGGGGACAGCCCCTTCTGCCTGAACCATACTATTCCTCGACTTGACATAATGTCAAGTCCATCTAGATTGTCGAGTCTACGGGACGAAGTCAGGCTATTGCTGTTCTCACAATTGGGGAAGTCTTCTTACGTGGCTACTGCTTCAGGGCCGGGTGACGACTTCATTGGGGGCGGAAGGCAGCATGAACTTTAAGCCGTTGTCGCGATTCACTTTTGCGGTGGCCGGAAGATCGAGGGTGGCGAGTTGGATGTTTTTCGTCCAACGGCCGTTCTGCCAATAATTCTGGTCGGCGTAGAGAACACCGGAAACGATAACGTACTCGCGGACCTGTTCGCGATGGCCATCGCGAAAGATCAGAACCGCGGCTGGAAGCTCGGCTGGAGCTGCGCCTGGTGTGGAATTTTCAGCCTGCGCATAGTCGGGGGAAACATTCACGCCGCGTCCTGCGGATTGCGGCAAGCCGCCGAAGCGCACGTAGCGATTGCCCTGGAGTTCGATGAGCAGAGGCTCGGCTCTGGTTTCCGGCGCAGGATCCGGAGCCGATGCGGATGGCACAACTATTATTTGCGACGGCGCGGCCGGGATTGCAGGCGATTCGGAGGGATAGTCGGCGTAAAGGTACGGAGCGACCCCCAGGACCACTCCCGAGAGACGATGCGGCCGGTTGAACGGGATCTGATTGAAAGAGATAGTGCGCGGCGGACCTAAGGCAATGGGAAAGGTGGAAGGCGCACGCATCTGCGCTGTAGACACGGGCACAATTATCGACAGACCCGCCGTCGCACTCAAGAGCGCGAGAATCCGTCGCGCACGCATAGGCTAATTTGCTTCAGGGGCCGCGGGAAGCTGGAAGTCGACGCCACGATCATCGTTCTCTTTCGCTGTGGCAGGCAGATCCAGGTCCGTTAAGGCAATTTTCTGACGGCGTCCACCGGTCAAATCAAACAACGTACTGCCTACGATGGCGTAATTGGCAACTTCCAACTGGTGGCCATCCTTGAAAACCAGCAGAGTTTGCGGCGAGTCAGGGGCTGGCGCTGCATCAGGCTGAGGAGCAGCCGCTTCGTACTGCGGCTCCGGCTGCGGATTCTCACGTCTTACGCTCGGAGCGGGCGGAGGCGCAGTGCCGGGGCCACGACGATCGAAGATAGTGGGGCCGCCATTGTACTGGTCAGCACTCTGATTGTCGGCCTGGTTATCGTCAGCGTAGCTGCTGGAATCGTAGTAGCCGTAGTAAGGAACGATGTAACCGCCGCCGATGAATCCATTGCGATGGTGGTGATGAAAATTAACGTTGGAATTCGGGTTGTGCGGAACGCCGCCCGTGAAGCAGCACGTCGGCACGCGCGGCGTGAAACCTCGCGGTCCGAGCGAAGTGACGCTGGGCGCAGTGCCATTGACCTGGCGTCCACCGAAACCGGGTGAAGTCACGGAAGGGGGCGCACCGTTGATTTGGGCGACCGCCATTGCACTTAACGTAAGCCCCAAAAAAAACAGCCCGAAAAACTTCATATTCAAACTCGCTCTGGTAGCCCGATTCAGCCTTTGCACTGCGAAATTATACTCTGGTTCTTGAGGCATGGCGCACCCCTTCTCTAGCTATTAGAGCATGCGGAGGAGGGCGAAGTTGCGTGACCGAAGAGAATTACCTTCGTGCCAGTGGGGACGGCTTAGAAAGTCCAGCTAACTGGCTGATAGCTTAAGGGCATCCGCCCTGAACCAAAATCTTTGGCTTGGTCTGCTGTGAGGCCCGGCTGCCTCCGGGAGAGAAGAGGCGGGAGACTGATGCTCCCGCCATGGTTAATTTTTAATGTTTGCGAAAGTTCGCGGTTACGTCCTTCTTACCGTTGTATCGCACTATTGTGCCTGCCTTCATCTTCGTGTAGGTGCCAGAATTGAGCTCGGTGTAGCCACTTCCGTTGGAACCATACAGGTACCAGTTCCCGTGGTTTTTTACGGCCGGCGTAAAATACCAGTTGAACAAGGTTGAACCATCGTTGGTGTCCGCGCTAAGCCGGTAGAGTACACCGTTGATGTGGACACTTGCGCCGCCATCGATTTCGTTATCGTTACAGCCGCTACGGTTCCCGTAGATTTCAAAACCGTTAAAGGTCAGAGCGAAGGTGTTGCAGAAGCCGTCTAAAGACACGTTGAAGGTGGACGCTTGGGCCGTGGCTAGGAACGTCAAGAAGACAACGGCTGCGATTGCGAATTTCTTGAACATGAGTATTCTCCTGGGTGAGTGATTAATCACAAAGATCAGCAACAGGGCGCCAACTCTAGCATCGAAAGTGCCTGGGACACAATCTGCAAATTTGTGCGCATTTGTGCACTTTCTGCGGCCAGACTCAGTTTTGGCGGGATTTTCGGGTGGGATGACAGGCGGGGGATATTCTTAGTACACAAAAAACGGCGCGGCCGAGCCATGGCTGCGGGGGCTCGGCCTTCGCCTGCTAGATCGAGCTGCGCTTTAACTCGGCGCTTCCGTTGACGGTTTCAAGTTTCAAGTCGCGGCCACCGCTGCCGACACGTCCGTGCAGTGAGTGTCCGCCGAAGCTGCCCTGGATGGTCAATGGAAAATCGGATTCCAGTTTGCCATTCACGGATCTGAAAGAAACATCCGCACTCAAATCACCGGGGAGTTCGAGCCGGATGGAGCCGTTGACGGTTTCAATTTTCAGGGTTCCCGTCCAGTTTGCACTGCCCATGCGTCCTTCAACCGAACCGTTTACAGAAGAGAGTTCGGCCCACGACTTGGTGGAAACCCGCACCGATCCATTGACGCTGGTGGCGCGCACAAACCGGCCCATGCCCTCGGCCCGGACATCGCCATTCACGTTCTCGCCAGAAAAGCGGATGTTCTCCGGGACGCGCACATGAAAGTTCACTTTGACTTTGTCGCCATCGCGGCTCCAGAGGTGGCCATGGTCGTTCTGATCGCAGCGGCCGTGCTCGTCCATGCCCGGCAATACGACGCAGAAGGTGATGCCGTCGGAGTGTTGCACCATGCCGATCTTCACTTCATCGGCGCGGGGACCGCTTTTTTCAGCGGTGACTTCGATCTCGTCGCCGCTGGCGGCTTCGGCTTCAATGTGGCCGTTGATGTCCTTGATCTCAATCACATTCTCGGCCGGCAGTTTGCCCTTCCAGTGGAATTCGTTTCCCTGGTCGGTGCCTTGCGCCTGAGGCTGGGCTTGGGCCCATGCGATGGAACTGATAACCGTTGACGCCAGAATGAATAACAAAGAAGTGCGCAAGGTTCGTGAAAGCATAGAGGTCATCTCCTAACACTCAGACGGGGTTACGTTAAGTTCGTAAGCAAAGTTCCTTTTATCGAGGCATCCGGCGTCGAGCGCTGGCGGGTGTTCACGGTTATCGTGCTTACTCTGGAAGAGTTATACGTGCCTCACGTGCGCGAGTTCGGCCAGATTCCACAGGGCATTGGCGAGCAGCAATCCCCAGAGACACGCCATTACCAGTTCGCGGTGACGGGTTTCCAGCAGATCAGCAGCGATGCCCGCAATAACAACGAACAGAAAAGGCGTCGCCATGAGTTGAAAGCCTATTCCCGGATAATGGGGCGTGGCCAGGCTAAGCGTCAGGAAGAATACCGCGATCATCAGGGGCGCGGTGTTGCCAAAATATCTCGACCGCCGCCAGGCTGCATAGACGATCAGCGTCGCGGGTATCGCCAGGAATAACACCGGGCCGCTTTGTCCAATTTGCTGAACCATCCGGATGTACGCTCCGGGCATGCGAAATGCCTGCCAATTCAATCCGAAGAAGGTGGCGTGATACATGCTTCGCGTAAAAACGTCCGGACGAAATAGATAGCAAGCGGACAGCAGCACGAATGCCACGGCACACGACGCCGCCCAAATTGCGACGGCGGCTCCGCGCCGGCCGGGAGCGAGGTACAACATGAATCCCAGTGCAATGGGCACGAGGATAATCATGGAAAATTGACAGCCGATCGCCAGCGCCAGCGATAACCCAAGCAGCAGGATGCGGCGCCAGTTCCACAGCACGACTTCGCGCGGCGCATACAAGGTATGGGCGACGGCGATGGCGGTGAAGATGGCTCCGAATGTTCCCCACGCGGCGCCCATTTCCGGTTGAACGAAGTACAGCGTGCTGCCCCGAAGAATTATGGGCGAGACGCAGTACAAGGCCAAGGCAATGTAGCCTCCGGCGTTTCCATAAAGCCGCCGCGAGACGTACCACAACGACGCGCCGAGCAGCACGCCGAAGATCAGGTATGGAGTGCGCGCCAGCCATCCCCAGTAGTGGAACCACCCCGCGTCGGCGTTGGCATTGCCATGCCAGCCCAGCATGGGCAGCGACGCAAGCAGGTACCAGAGTGGCGAGTGGTTCGGATCGTAGCCATCGTTTTGCTCGACTTCGGGTGGAGTCGGCGTTCCCGTCTGCGTGCGCGCGGCGGAAGGCGTTCCGGCGACCAATTGCCCATCCCACTGCTGCAGTCCTTCGATGATCCGGAAAACATGGGGCGAATCCATTTCCAGGGGCTCGGTGCCGCGAGCCAGTAGCCAGACGCACTGGGCGAGAAAGCCGAGCAGAAGAAATCCGGCCAGCACCTGGGGCCGGCCGAAACGTTCGCGCGTAAAGAATTTACCCATCGACAAATTTATCCATGAAGAGACGGCGAGTGTTTTACCATGTCCGGGAACAAATAGGGAAACATCCATTATGGACGAAGTGAAGCACGAGGAGATGGCGGATGCGAAAGTGGTGTTACCGCAGGCGGTGCCTCCCTCGGATTTGGAACTCGTAATCCAGCCTCCGCGGCCGGGGCAGATGCATGCGATATTCATCGGCTCTCAGGGATTGCGCGCGGGGTGGCGGCTTTTGCTTTACGTCATCCTGTGGAGATTGAGCCGCGGCTGGCTGGGCGTATTGCTCGATCACATCGATCCGCACATCGAGGGCAAACTCTGGATGGATTTGCTGACCGAACTGGGGTCGTTTCTGATGGTCGCCATCCCCGCGGTGGTGATGGGATGGATTGAGAGACGTCCGTTCGGCGACTACGGTCTTCCATGGCGTGGCGCGTTTGGCAAGCACTTCTGGGCGGGACTGGCCTGGGGAATTGTGGCGATCACGGTTCTCATGTCGATGATTGGCGGGGTTGGCGATTTTTCTCTCGGCAGGCTGGCGCTGCACGGGACGCGTCTGCTGAAGTTCGCCGCGTTCTGGGGTATGTATTTTCTTGTGGTCGGATTTTTCGAGGAGTTTCTGTTGCGCGGCTATTCGCAGTTTACGCTGGCATCGGGAATTGGATTCTGGCCGGCGGCAGTGGCGCTTTCTACGGTTTTCGCGTTTATGCATTTGGGAAATCCCGGGGAAACCTGGATTGGGTTGCTGGCAGTGGCGGCCATCGGGATTTTCTTTTGCCTGACACTCCGGCGCACCGGAAGCTTGTGGTTCGCGGTAGGATTTCACGCTTCGTGGGATTGGGGTGAGAGTTATCTGTACTCCGTGCCCGACAGTGGGGGAATGTCTCCGGGACATTTGCTGAATTCGTCGTTCCACGGATCGCGCTGGCTGACCGGCGGGTCGGTCGGGCCGGAAGGCAGCGTGATGCTGTTTGCGGTAGTTGCGCTGGCTTGGGTGGCGTTTAGCCGCGTCTATCCGGAGGTTCGATACAGGGCCGGCTAGTCTGCTCTTGCAGCTTGGCGGTTCTTACCGCGGATGGCCGCGGCGATCGCGTCCGCGAATCGCTCCGGGGCGGCGGGATGGTAGGCCAGGAACAGAGCAGGCTCGATCAGTTCAAGCTCCATGATGCGGAATTGCTGGTTTTGATCGACTACCCCATCCACGCGCGCATATAACGGACGATTGACCGCTTGCACCGCGCGTGCTCCCCATTCGAGAACGTGGGCAGGCGGTTCAGAGAGTTGCGATTTACCTCCGAAATCGCTTTGCACGCGAAAGTCTCCAGCCTTGGGTGTCTTGCGAATGGCGTGACTGAACTCTCCCGCAAAAAACATCAGCGACCACTCCCCTTCGCTGACAATGCTGTCCATAAACTGCTGCACCATCACGCCGGGGCCCGCGCGGAGGTCCTCGATCAGACCCTGGCTTAGTTCAGCGTCGCGTGCCTCCACTAGCTGCGTGCGATGCGCGGTGGCTGAAATTCGCGGCTTGATCACGGCTTTGACCCAGGATTTTTCTCGCAGGGCATGGGCGAGATTCAGGGACTCGCCCGGCTCGAACCAGACGGTTGGCACAACCGGAATGCCTTTTTGTTCCAAGCGGCGCAGATAGATTTTGTCGGTATTCCAGCGAAGCATGGCGGGCGGATTCCAGACTGGGCAATTTGCAGATTCGAGAAATGCGATCCAGCGCAGAAACTGATCGCTTCGCAGGTGATAGTCCCAGCAGGAACGAATTACGATGGCGTCGCAATCTTGCCAGGGGTAATTCGGATCGCTCCAAACGGCAGGCTCCGCCGTGAAGCCGCGATCCGCCAGCGGCCGCAGAAGAGTTTGATCGTCCGGCGTCAGATCAGGCAAATCCTCGGAGGTGGCGAGTGCAATGCGCATGGGATTCTTAAACGATGCTGTCTGGACGTCCACCATTTTACTTTGGAAGGCCTTTCCCTGTGGACTCCATTCAGGCCAGATCTGATGCGGTGGTAAAATGTGTTCATGGCAAACACACGCAGCGCAACCCTCAGCATACGGCTGAAACCAGACACCAAGAAACGGCTGGCCAAGCTGGCGAAGGCCTCAGGGCGTAGTTCGAACTTTCTGATCGCGGACGCGGTGGAAATCTACGTCTGCGATCAGGAAAGGATGCTGGCCGAGGTTCGCCAGGCGGATCGCCAGGTCAAGTCGGGACACTACGTCAAAAACGAGGACATGAAGGCGTGGCTGTTATCGTGGGGAACCGAGCACGAACTGCCGGTTCCAAAGTGTGCCTGCGGAAAAGAACACGATGACGAGACGCTGTGCCAGTAGAAGTTGTCTGGTCGGCGTTGGCGCGAACCCGGTTGCTGGAGATTCGCGCATACATAGCGCGGGACAAGCCGGAGGCAGCGGAGCGCCTTGCCACGCGGATCGTTGCCATGCTCGATGCTCTTAGAAATCACCCTTTCCTGGGGCGAGCGGGGGCAGAGCCCGGAATCCGGGAGCTAGTGATCGGAGGCACTCCGTACATCATCCTGTATCGCGTGCAGGGCCAGCGCGTGACTATCAGTACCGTCTGGCACGCGGCACAGCGCAGAAAGGAATAGAGGCCACTGATTTGAACCTGATCTATGCCAATTGCTCCCAGCTCACGTTAAGAGCCGCGCCTAGTTTCTTCCATGTGCTGACCGAGCCGGCCTTGCGGTTGGTCTCAATCGCCGCGATCAGCACGCGCGATACCTTCGACCTCCTGGCAAGCTGTTCTTGGGTAAGCTTCCGGTGATCGCGCCAAATGCGGAGTGCGGTCTCTCCCTTCAAGCCTGCGCTCGGTGATTTCCAGCGGTATGAGTTCATCCGCGCCATCTTCAAGGCGCGCTTTTGCCGCATCGTAGGCCTTCACGTCGGCAAGCATTTCCGCGTCGTCCATCAGTGATAGGAGGCACCTGCACCGAGAATGTACGTGGTACCTATTTCTTTCAGGTGCCATGGTTTATCCTTTTTCTTGTGATCGAAAGGCACCCATTGGTCGTCAGGCAAAAGAGCCTCCTGATAATGGCTGGAAAGGCGAAATGACGGCAGCGATCCTATACCGGAAGCTCAAGGAAAAGACGACGACGTGCGGACACTCTGTGCGTGAGCTGGTTTTGGCAATAATCCGAAGCGTCCTGCTTCAAGATCAGCGGCCGAATAGGGTCCAATTTCCACTCATTGTTTCCGAAGGCCCAAAGGTGGCCCCGAGCAGCGAACAGATTTATGAATATGTTGAATTTCCTTAATCAACGGCGGCGGACAAAACTGCCCGCCTACACGACCGATTAGATATCCAGGTTCTTCACGTCCAGCGCGTTGTCTTCGATGAATTTGCGCCGGGCTTCTACGTCTTCGCCCATCAGGGTGGTGAAGATGGTTTCGCACTCGGCAATATCTTCGAGTTTGACCGAGAGTAGCGTGCGCCGCTCGGGATCCATGGTGGTTTCCCAGAGCTGCTGCGAAGTCATTTCGCCCAAACCTTTGTAACGCTGCACGATGTAGTCCTTGCGGCCTTCGGCCAGGACGTAGTCGAACAGATCGCGCGGCGTGAGTTTTTCGACGGTCTGAATCTCAGCCGGCTTTTTCTTCGCAACGGTCTTGCCGGCGGCTTCCGGCGTAGTTTTCTTCTGTGCTTTGTCTGCACTGTCGGCTTCGGCATCGCCTTCTTCGCCCGCGGCATTGCCGTTCGAAGCAGCGCCCTTGGCGACGGTCTCCACGACAAATGGCGGTTCCATGTAAGGCTCGATCTGCTTGAACTTCGAGAGCAGTTGGCGGCACTCGGCGGTGGACGCCAGCTCCCAATTGATCAGGTGTTCGGCACCCTGCGAGTTCACATAGCGCACTTCCCACAGATTGTGCTCTTCGTCGAAGCGGCTCCCGACTTCTTTGAAGTTGCGCTCTTTCTGCAGCTTCTTCAGTTCTTTTTCCAGCTTCTCGATTTTCTTGGGCGCGTTGTTCTTGTCGCCCTCGAAGTCCACGCGTTTCGAAAGATCGAGTTTGGGGAGCAGCGCAGTCACGCTTTCGTCGCGCACCCGCTTATCGACCTTGTCGAACAGCTTGAGATATTCGTCGAGCACATTCATGAAACGCGAAAGGTTCGCCCCCTCGAGCTTGGCCGCGCCTTCGCCGTAGCGGACGGTAAGGCCATCCGACGCTCGCTTGACCAGCACTTTCACATACTCGCGATCGTCCTTGATGTACTGCTGCGACTTGCCTTTCTTGATCGAGTACAGCGGCGGCTGCGCGATGTAAACGTTGTTGCGCTTGATGAGTTCCTGCATGTGCCGGAAGAAGAACGTGAGCAGCAGCGTGCGGATGTGGCTTCCATCCACGTCGGCGTCGGTCATCAGAATAATCTTGCCGTAACGCAGCTTGCTGGGATCGAAGTCTTCTTTGGAAATGCCGGTACCGAGCGCGGTGATCATGGCGCGAATTTCTTCGTGCCCCAGCATCTTGTCGTAGCGGGCTTTCTCTACGTTGAGGATTTTGCCTTTCAATGGAAGGATTGCCTGAAAGCGCCTGTCGCGTCCCTGTTTCGCAGTTCCGCCTGCGGACTCGCCTTCGACCAGGAACAACTCGCAGCGATCCGGCTGCTTCTCCGAGCAGTCTGCCAGCTTACCGGGCAGGCCTCCGCCATCCAGCGCGCCTTTGCGGCGGGTAAGGTCGCGGGCTTTTCTGGCGGCTTCGCGGGCACGGGCGGCGTCGATGGCCTTGTTGATGATCTTCCGTCCAACCGTCGGGTTCTGCTCCAGGTAGGCGCCCAGGCGCTCGTTAACGAAGGCCTGCACCACGCCGGCGATATCGGAGTTCAACTTGCCCTTGGTCTGACCTTCAAACTGGGGCTGCGGGAGCTTCACGCTGATCACCGCCACCAGACCTTCGCGGACATCGTCGCCGGTCAGGTTTTCTTTTACATCTTTGAACAGGCCCATCTGCTGGCCGGCGTAGTTGATGGTGCGCGTAAGCGCGGTGCGGAAACCAGAAAGATGCGTGCCACCGTCGACGGTGTTGATGTTGTTGGCAAAACTGAAAACGGTCTCGGAGTAAGCGTCGTTGTATTGCAGCCCGATCTCCATGACCACGCCGTCGCGCTCCTGCTCCATGTAGATCGGCTTGTCATGCAACACTTGCTTGCCGCGATTGAGGTGCTTGATGAATTCGGCGATGCCCCCGGTGTACTTGAAGTCCGCAGTTTTTGGCTCACCCGTCTTGGGATCGGTGGTGCGATCGTCGGTGAGCGTGATGACCAGACCCTTGTTCAGGAACGCGAGTTCGCGCAAGCGCTGCGCCAGCGTGTCGAAGTTATATTCGGTTGCGGTGAAGATGCTGCGGTCGGGCAGAAAATGAACTTTTGTTCCACGCTTCTTGCTCGCACCCGCTTTTTTGAGCTTGCTGGTGGGCTCGCCTTTCGAATAAGTCTGCTCCCAGGTAAATCCGTCGCGCCAGATCTCGAGACCAAGTTCTTCGCTGAGCGCGTTGACGCAGGAAACGCCGACGCCGTGCAGTCCGCCAGAAACTTTGTAGGAAGATGCATCGAACTTGCCGCCAGCGTGCAGCGTGGTCATAACCACTTGCGCGGCGGGAATTTTCTCGCCGTCGATATCCATCGAATCCACAGGAATTCCACGCCCGTTGTCGATGACGGTGATGGAGTTGTCCAGGTGAATGGTGACGTCGATCTTGTCGGCATAACCCGCGAGGGCTTCGTCTACGGAGTTGTCTACGACTTCATAAACAAGATGATGCAGTCCCAGTTCGCCCGTCGATCCGATGTACATGGCGGGACGTTTGCGGACGGCTTCCATGCCGCCGAGCACTTTTATCGAATCGGCGGTGTAATCGCCGTTTCCGTTCAGTGGGTTCGGGCCGCCGTCGCGATTTTTTGTGTCGACATTTTTGGTGTCGACTTTCGTGTCGGTTTTTGTTTCGACGACGGTCGCCGCGGTGATTCCTTTGGTTGCCATTACGCTCCGTGGAGAATGCCGGATTCGAACTCTCGTCGAGCGCTTTTTCAGCGTCCTCAAAACGAGGTCAAATTACTGAAATTATTAACACTTACGGCAAAAGATTTATAAGAAATTATAGCACAGAACAGGCCGTTTCTTCGCCCGGAATCGAGGCGGTAAACCATGATGTTTGTGCGGTTTAGGGAGGGTTCGCGGCGGGCGAAATGGTGATTTGGAGCAAAGCCCGTTATTTGTGTGGAGGCGGCTTTAATTGGGTGTTGAAACTTAAGCCTTCTACGAGTTCGTCGACCTCATCTTCGGTTCCGCCAATGAAGGTGAAGGATACGACAAACCCTTTTTGCATCATCACCAGCGTGCTTTGCCGCATGACGAGTTTGCCGAGATCTTTGCTGAAATCGCCGCGTACAAGCGCCTTGGTTCCCACCGGGAAATCGTAGGGCGGATTCACTACCGTAAACTCTTTCGACTTGGTGAGTTCGGTAAGTGGTCCGAAATAATGCTCCGCGTTTTGAAGGCCAGGGTAGCGCGAGACCGACTCGGCGGCGATGACCACTGCGGAGTTCACCGTATCTCCTTTTGCTTCAGGAGGACGCTCGAAGGTTGCGAGCAACACCATTCCTTTCGATGCATCGTCGTCTGTGTTGCTCATCTCATGCGTACGGTCAACCCAGCCAAAGGGAATCTTGCAGGTGAATCCAAATGAGGAGTTGCGGTATACACCGTTGGTGATGGTTCCAGCGTCGATATGCGCGGGCGTTGGAGGCTTCGCGGGTGAGGGCTGCTTAGCCGCTTGCTGCGCAATAAGGGTGCAGGCGAGGACTGTGAGATTGAGGAAATAGAAAACGCATCTGCCCAGCGGGTGCATCTGGACTTATGTTACAGCAGGGGTCGTGTTATGGCGGGACGGGTGAGATGCCCGTCCTCCATGACCGTCTTGATCAGGCCGCCCGGCCTTGCACTACCGGCTGGGTGCAATGCATGCAGCGGCGGGCGTCGATGGGAATCTCACTAAGGCATTCCGGGCATTTCTTGGTGGTGGGATCTGCCGGTGCCGGCGACTTGCGCATACGGGCAATCAGGGCGTTGATGGGCGTCACCACGAAGAAGTATACCGCCGCCGCGATCAACACGAACGAAACGAGGGTGTTGATAAAGTCGCCGACGGGAAAGACCGTGCTACCCACGGTGAAACTGATGCTTGAGAAATCCGGCTTACCAACGAGGGCTGCGATGAGCGGAGTCAGCAGGTCTTTGGTGAGGGCCGTGACCACGCCGCCGAAGGCTGCGCCGATCACCACACCAACCGCCATATCGATCACATTGCCGCGAAGAATGAATTGCTTGAATCCGCTGAGCATGGCAGAAGCCCTCCTGGGCGAATGCTGGCCACTTTACGGCTAAATGGCGGCAAGGTCAAGGCGTGAGCCAGCGCACTCGGCAGAGACGCAACAGGCTGCGTCTCTACCGATGCTGCCGATCGAGCTTCTCATGCAGGATTGATTTCGTGCTTACTGTTCGACGGGCCCACCTTTCGACTGCAACACGAAATCGACGTTGCGTTGTCGGTTCACACTAACCGTGTTGTAGAGATCCATCTTCTCCAGGGGAAATACTCTCTGTTCGCCGTTCGCGGCCACGCAGTGCAGTTGGCCGTCCTGCACCCAGTATTCGCGGGCCAGAAATGCTGCTCCGCCCGCCATGGCGATTATGGTCATCGGTTGCTCCGCGGGAGGCTGAGCAGAAACTAGCGGAAGGGATTCAGACTGGCGTTGCGTGAAATAGGCTGGCTGAACCTCGGGCTGGGTTTGCAAGGTGGACGAAGCTGGCCGGAACACGCCATCCGATGAGGAGTGATAGCTGCTGGGACTGACCCACGGCGGCATAGGAACATTCTTGCTTGCCACCGGGAACGGCACTTCGACATCCTCCATCAATCGCAGAGATAGGCGCGTTTCGCCCTTGAGAGACGGGTACGGTCCGCGCATGGGCAGAGTAATTACCTTTATCGGCCAGAGAATCGGGACCATCCATCCCAGCGTGTCTCTAGTGGGGTGACCTTTGCCGTGAAGTCTGCCTTCGGCGTCGGCTTTCAGGTGAGGCGAAGAAACGATCTTGGCGGAAAGCGGCAGAATTTCCGCTCCGGGGAGAATCATGCGATCAAACTCGATCTGCATCCAGCCTTTGCCGAAGAATCGGCCGGGGGCCTTGGCATCTTCGAGATGACCGCCCAGCTCAGCTCCACGGGGAAACACGGAATGCCCGAATGCACCCAGCGCGCCGAGATGACACAGCACCGGATCTCCGATCATCGCGGTCTTGGATGAGAAGTTAGGTTCGCTCACTGTGCACTGCAACAACATGCCAGCGGGAATAATCTCTCTGGTCGCGGCTTGCACAATGGTGCCAGCGGCGCAAAGAATGAGGGTCAGCAGAAGGGAAGCTCGGGGCATGACACACTCCTAGTGGAACCTGGTTGCGAGCGCGCCCCATAGCCCGGTAGCCGAGACAGCGCGGATTATAGCATGGGGAGGTTCGGACGAAGGCCAGAAATCGACGGGCCCTGACGCTGGTTTTCGGCTGATTATTTGCTATTTCTTGCGGTTGAGTTCGCCGACGAACCGGTCCAGGTCCAAGGCCTCTATGCCGGGGGCCAGCGCCGTTGTAGATAGGTCGGAGCGGGACTTTCGGTGAACTACCATCGACCGGGTTGACATCTTCGGCATTGCGCGGCGCAACGAGAGAAGTGGAGCCGCCATGGAGGGCCGGACGGTTTTGCTGGCTTTGCACTCCAGCATCCACAAGGCGGAATCGTGTCGCGGCACCAGGAAGTCGACCTCCAGGCCTTGCTGATCGCGGAAGTAATAGAGTTCCTTCCGCATGCCCTGGTTGATCTGGCTCTTGAGTATTTCCGCCGCCACGAAGCCCTCGAACAAAGCGCCCAAGAAAGGCGAGCGTTCCAGTTCCGCTGACGAAGTCACGCCCAGCAGATAGCAGGCCAGACCGGAGTCGCCCCAATACACCTTCGGCGATTTGATGACCCGCTTGCCAAAATTCTCGAAGTAGGGTGGGACCAGAATGATTTGTCCAGTCGCTTCCAGAATATGCAGCCACCTGGTAATGGTGGGCACCGAAACTGCGAGCGGCGCAGCGAGATCGGTCTTGTTGAGCATTTGTCCGTGACGGCTGGTAAGCAGCGCAAGAAAACGGCGGTAGGTCACCAGATCGCGCACATCGACAATGGCGCGGACATCCCGCTCGAGATAGGTTTGCAGATAGGAAGCAAACCATACTGAGCGCGCTCTGGGGCGGGCCAGCACCTCTGGGAAGCTTCCGAGTAGTAAATCGACTTTGGTAGTCTCGGCCAGACTAAAAGGCAGCAATTGAAGAATGGCCGCACGCCCCGCCATGGATTCACTGATGCCGCGCATGAGTGGGGCTTCCTGCGAGCCGGTAAACAACCACTGCCCCATGCGGCGCGGACGGTTATCGATCAGCGTCCGCACATAGTCGAGCAATTCAGGAGTGTTTTGAATTTCGTCAAACACAACGGGAGGCCGCAATCCCTCCAGGAAAGCGCGGGGATCGCTGCGTACCCGGGATTGGATGTCGGGATCTTCCAGTAACACGTAGCGGGCTTTTGGAAAGACACGCCGCAATAACGTAGTCTTCCCCGCGCGGCGCGGGCCGGTGACAACGATCGCAGGAAAGTTCCGGGAGGCCTCGAGTAAGACACTCGCCAGCTCTCTAGGAGTAAAAGCCATGTTTGAGTAATATAACTTACAATGTTAGATTTCTCAATAGTAATATTTGCCTTTGAAGGAGGGGGGTCTGGGGAGTGTAGTAGAGTTTCAGGAGGCCTGACGATATGATTCGCTGGCTGCGATGAGTGCGATGCCCAATGTTTACGCGGCTGTTACGCCATTAATTGCCGTAATGGGCGGGGTAGCTATGTTTGAGTTATCTAACATTGCATGTTAGGTTTCTCAAACATGGATGTTGGCTCTCAGATCCGCATGGGCATGACGATGTAGCGGTATTTGTAGTCCTCGCCTTCGGCGGGGCGCATCTGGCCGGCGGATTGGGCGTCTTTGAATTCCAGCTTTACATCACCGCTGCCAGTGGCTTTTAGGAAGTCCAGCAGGTATTGAGCATTGAAGCCAATCGCCATGGCATCGCCGGTGTAATCGATTTCGAGAGAGTCCTCAGACTCTCCGGTCTCGGTTGACGATGCCGATAACTTCAGTTCGCCTTTTTCCAAACGGATTTTCACCGCGCGCGAACGTTCGTCCGCAAACTGGGCTACGCGAGAGATCGCGGCAGCGAGTTCGTCGCCATGCAGATTAATGCTCTTGCTGTTGTCCTTGGGCAGCACGGCTTCGTAATTGGGGAATTGGCCGGTCAGTTGGCGCGACGTCAGTAGCCGGGGCCCGATGCGGAAAAATAGCGTGGAATCGTCTTTGGCAAAGTCGATTGCTTCCGCTTCCGTGGAATCGAGAAGCGACTTCAACTCGTCCATCGCTTTCTTTGGAACCAGCGTTTTCATCTCGCCCGAAACGCCATCGAATTTCTCGCCACTCCGTTCGATGTGCGATAAGCGATGGCCGTCGGTGGCCACCATGGTGATGGACTCGGGCTTCAGCACCATCAATGCGCCGTTCAGCGTATAGCGGGATTCTTCGCTGGCGATGGCGAATCCAGTTTTCGCGATCATCGATCGCAGCACCTGGGCTGGAATCTTCACGACGCCAGCCGTGGGGAAAGCCGGCAGGCTGGGGAAATTGGAGCGCGCCATGCCCACCATCTTCGTGTTGGAGCGACCGCAGCGAATGCTGACCCAGTGATTTTCTAACAGCTTGATTGTGATATCTGCGTCGGGGAGAAGCTTCACGTAGTCATGCAGTTTGCGCGCCGGGATGGTACACGCACCCTCTTTTTTCACTTTGGCAACGCATGAAGTTCGCAGGCTGAGATCCAGGTCAGTCGCGGTGATCGACAGTTTATCACCGGCCGCTTCCAGTAAGTAGTTCGAGAGGATAGGAATCGTCGTTTTGCGTTCGACCACTCCCTGGGTCGCCGTGAGTTCTCGTAAGAGTTCAAATTTACTAACTGTGATCTCCATGATGGAGGTTCCCGCTGCGGATGCGATGGCTTCTACCGGCATAACCAGAGTCTCCTGCCGAGCGATGCGACTTTGAATACTTCTCTTATATCAAAATAAAAACATATAAAACCAGCAGTAGCAGTAGGCAATGGGGAAAAGTGGAAATAAAGTCCAACTCCCTTACTAACCATCATTTTCCGCGTTCTACCCTTGTGTCCAAAATCAGGTCCCGAGTTGAAGTTTAAAAGTGTCAATTCCGGCAGTCGCGATGACGACATCCAACTCTTGCACAGCTTCCACATCCACTTCACAGGACGCCTCAAGAATACTTGTTCGGTGAGTGGAAATCCGAGTAACAACTACGTTTCATCCGCCTAACTGCTCGGTCAATTTATTGAGTAGCCTGTTCAAATCCTTATCCGTTTTGCGAACGGTATCGATCTTCTCAACCGAGTGCAAGACGGTGGTATGGTGCTTACCGCCAAACTGGCGTCCGATCTCTGGCAGGGAAGCTTCGGTCAGATGCTTCGCCAAGTACATCGCGATCTGTCGCGGATAGACAATGGCGCGCGCGTTATTCTTCGCCTTGATCTCCACCAAGCGAAGACCAAACTGTTCGGCAACGGATTTCTGAATCGATTCGATGGTGACCTTGCGAGCCTGAGAGTCGATGAAATTCTTGAGTACCTGCTGGGTGTAGGGGAGAGTGATCTCGGCCCCAATCAGCGAAGAGTGCGCCACCAGGCGAATCAGCGCTCCCTCGAGCTCGCGGACATTGGAGCGAATGTTCGAGGCAATGTATAGCGCTACGTCGGTAGGCAGAGTGACCTTTTCCTGCTCGGACTTCTTCTGCAGGATTGCGACTTTAGTTTCCAGATCCGGTGGCTGAATGTCAGCGATCAGACCCCACTCAAAACGGCTGCGCAGGCGATCTTCGATTTCAGCCAGTTCTTTGGGCGAGCGGTCGCTGGCAATCACGATCTGCTTCATGGACTCGTGCAGCGCGTTGAAGGTGTGGAAGAACTCTTCCTGGGTGCGCTCTTTCTGTGCCAGAAACTGGATGTCGTCGACCAGCAGGACATCCACATTGCGGAACTTGTCGCGGAAGCTGGTCATCTTGTCGTAGCGCAACGAGTTGATCATCTCGTTGGTGAACTTCTCGCTGGAAACGTAGCAGATGGCGCATTGCGGCTGGCGCTTGCGCACTTCGTGGCCGATTGCCTGCATGAGGTGGGTTTTCCCCATGCCGACACCGCCGTAGAGGAAGAGCGGGTTGTATGCCTTCGAGGGACGTTCTGCGACCGCCTGACAAGCGGCGTGAGCGAATTGATTTCCGCTGCCAATTACAAACGCGTCGAAGGTATAGCGCGGGTTGAGTTGCGCAGCGCCATCCCAATCGAACCGTGACTGCGACGGGTGAGTCGCAACGGCTGCGTGGGCGGAGAGACCTCCATCGTGCCGGACGGGCGTGGCAGCGGGATCGTTACCGGGAGGAACGAACTTCACCTCCTGATACTCCAGGCCCAGGTTGTCGAGGGCCTCCTGGATCAGGTCGGCGTACTTGTCACCTACCTGGCAGAACTCGGAGGTAGGCACGCGCACGAAAAGCGTTCCGCCGCTCGAATGACTGTATCGAGTTGGCTTCAGCCAGGTGTCGTAGGAATGGCGATTGATTTTTTTTTCCAGCGCGTCGAGGATGCGCAACCACGGATTGGGAGCAAGAGTTGGACTTGAAACCGACATAAGATTCTTTTTAGTGGCGCCGTCGCCGTAAGTCAGCGTCTGAAACTATGATTGCAGTAAAAAAGCGCTCATTTTCCAGCCCAGCAAACCCCGCACGGCAAGGGCAGATTCGCTAGGCGGAGAAAAATGTCAATGAGCAGGAACAGTCCGGCATACTAGCACAAAAAATTTATGTTTGTGGAAATCTTCGTGAAAGATTTTTACCGACATCCGCGATTCAACACGCGCAGGAAAAAATCTGTCAAGTAGCGACTTTATAACTGCCGCGAGCCTGGTGCAGGAATTCGAGAGAATGAAGATGCGCGACGGACGAGCTCGGCTCCCAAACGGACGCTTCGTACCTCTGCCGCCGTAAGGCCGGTTTGCCCGCATGCCCTGGCTCATTTATACTTCTCATTCGTCCTGCAGCCATTATTGCACCTACTAACTGAATCAGGAGTAGTTAAGTTTCATGCCTAAGCGTACATTCCAACCTAACCGGCGTCACCGCTCAAAGACGCACGGATTTCGTACCCGGATGAAGACTAAGAGCGGCCAAGCTGTAATCTCGCGCCGGCGCGCCAAAGGGCGCAAGCGGGTTTCGGTGAAGCCCGGCTTCCGTGAGTAGCGATTTTCCTTTTCCGGAGTTGGCGGGAGATCCGCAACCAGAGTCAGGATCGTGAATTTTGAGCGGTCTCGCTCCGAACGGCAATCTCAATACGTCCAGTCCTGTGAAGCGGGCCCGATTTACCGGCGCGATGCGCCTGCTCCGGCATGCCGATTTCGAACGAGTATACAAACAGGGCCGGCGCCATCAGGCGGCCCACATGGTTGTGTTCTATCTGCCGCGGCAGCAGGCTGGTGGCCTTCGCATCGGATTGACCGTGGGGAAGGTGTTGGGCGGTGCGGTTGAGCGCAATCGCATGAAACGAAGATTGCGGGAGGCGGTTCGCCTCCACTGGCCATTGGTTAGCCTGCCGGTAGATGTAGTGATCAACCCGAGAAAATCGGTGCTGAAGGTGGAGTTCTCCGAGTTGTGCAACGAGGTCAGCCGAGCATTTTTAGTAGTGGAGAAATCGGTCGAGAAGAGAATTACCTAGAACGTGATGAAAGAATTTCCTAGATCTTTAGCGTTGACTTTACTCCGAGCCTACAAGTGGACGATCTCGCCCTTGCTGTTGCCGGCGTGCCGCTATGTGCCGACATGCTCGCAGTATGCCCTGGAAGCAGTGGATCGTTACGGCGCAATGCGCGGGAGCGCGATGGCCATCTGGCGAGTGCTGCGTTGCAACCCATTTTCCAGGGGCGGAATTGACCTGGTAGTACCATCGAAATCTTCCGGCGTGGCGATTCACGGTCACGACACCGGGCTGTGCAGTCATTGAGAAAGTAATTTGGCAGACTTCCAAAACCCTCAGCAAGAACCCGGCATGGAGCGAAGGCTGCTTCTGGTCTTTGCGCTTACCTTTCTGGTGATCGTGTTGTTTCAGCCGATCCTCAAGAAGTTTCTGCCGCAGGCACAGGCGCCTGCGCAGTCGGCGCAAAACCAGGCCCAGATCATGCCTCAGGCTCCGGCTTCCATCAATCAGGCAAGTCCGCCGCAGGTCAATGTGATCAATGCGGGCGCGACTAAGCAGGCGACTACTGAGGGTGAAACCGTACTTGAGAACGATCTGTACCGCATCGCGTTCACCAATCGCGGAGCGCAGGTCAAGTCCTGGGTGCTGAAGAAGTATGACGACGACAGAGGGCAGCCCCTCGAACTGGTCAACAACCTCGCTGCGGAGAAATACGGCTACCCACTCTCCCTGTGGACTTACGACGAGGCTCTGCGCAACAAACTGAGTTCTGCGCTGTACGTCGCGTCGAAGTCGGGTGCGGTAAGCGCTCCGGCCGAAGTTACATTTGAGTACGCCGACGGCGATGTTTCGGTCCGCAAGACTTTCGTGTTCGATCGCACCTACCTGGTCCACATCGAAACCTCGGTCGTCTCCAAGGGGAGCCAGGTCGCTGCCTATCCGGCATGGCCGGCAGGTTTCGGGGACGAAAACACGCTCCCTTCTTACGCCGCGAGCCAGATTGACTATCAATACAACAACAATACCGAACGCCTGGCCATCAAGAAGGTCAGCGGCGGCAATACGTTCCACATGCCCTTCAACTGGGCGGGGGTAACCGACCAGTACTTCGCGGCGGTCTTCATTCCTGGGGATTCGCAAAACTCCGCGCTGGTAACTCTGCGCAACCCGCTCAACATTCCGAAGGATGCGCAGAAACCGAATCCGCAGGACACAGTTCCCGTGGACGTCCTGGGAGCGGCGGTTGGCAATCCCGCGGGCCCGAGCGTAGCGCAGTTGTATGTTG
>CAVYSX010000018.1:0-260494 GCA_963771285.1 uncultured Acidobacteriota bacterium | reverse complement strand
TTTTCAAAGCCTGAATCTCAACGCGCGGCATTACTTGTGCAGTTCGATCGCGACGAGCCCGTTCGTGTTAGTCGCGGAGCTCTCGATGTATTCCACTTTGGCTCTCATGCCTTCTAACTCGCTACAAGGTTGAAACTCACCTTTTGGGGTGTAATCCAGGGTGGTGAACTGGATCTTGTAGTAGTTCCGGACATGAAGCGCGATTGTCTTGCCAGCGGCGTCCACATCCACGTCCATCGTCGCTGGAGCTGAGCAGCGAACATTCTTAACTGTGCCGGTTATGGTTCGGTGCGGCCCCGTCAGAATCTCTTCTTTCAGCTGCGGTGCATCAGGGCCCGATGCTTCCGCGGCAGGCTGCTTCGACTGAACCATCGCCTCGTGAAACTGACGAGCCTGTTCCTCATTCTGAGCTCTGGCCGATTGCGATTGCTGCACAGCCGCTAGTGCCTGCTGCACTGCCGTCACTTCCTCCGGTGTTTTCGCCAACTTCAACGCGGCTTGAAGGACAGTCGCCGCGTCCTTCTCGCGTTGCATAGCCAAAAGGACGTTTGCCGCATTCACGCGAAAGTGCACGTTGCCGGGTTCGAGTTGCACAGCCTGCAGCGTCAGCATGTGCGCCTGGTCAAGATTCTTATTTCGCATCCCATAGAACGCAGCCAATTGGTCATACGATGGGGCAAAAGACGGATTGAGTTTGATTGCTTTCTGCAGGCTGGCCTCGATCCGCGCATCGATGTCCGCACCCGACTGCCCGCGGTTCATCGCTATGGCCGCAAAATAATAGTTAGCCAGGTAACTTTGCGAATCCAGCTTCGTTGCCTTTTCATACCATCCCTGGGATTGCTCCAAGTGGCCGGCGCGAAACTCCAGGTATCCCATGGTCTCGTACGCCAGCGTGTTATTAGGATCGTCGTGGAGCACCTGATCCAGCAAACTGCGTGAATCCTTTTCGCGCTGGTCGTATGCGAGAAAATCAGCACGTACGGCATCGGCTTGCACCGGGGTAATCGGCTGAACTTTGATGGTCGACTCATCCACTGGAATTGACTTGGTTAACTTGAAGGCATTGAAGTTGGACTGGGCGATGTACCGATCAAGAGCTGTCTGAAGCTGTTTCAAATCACCGAATACGCGCGTCGCCGCCGTTACGGCATCAACCTGGCTGCCCACCAGCACCAGGTAGTCCTTGATCTTGTCGGTGTTGTTTTGCAGATCGTTGACCTGGAGATAGTGGGTGAGCGCCCAGGACTCGGCATAGAAGATCGAGCCTTTTTTTTCTTCATGGTAGTAGGGAGAATTGTGATCGACCGCAAAAAGCGTAGCCAAGGGAAGCAGCCGGTTCTGGCGCAGCCATAGGATGTCGTCGGCGCTGGCTTGCCCCAGGATTGTATCCTTCTCGCGGATGTCAGTGTTCTGATAAAACTCCGCCATACCTTCGTTCAGCCACAGGGGAATCCACTCAGCTTTGCTGAACAGGAGGTGGGTGTATTCATGGTAGACGGTATCGTAGGGATGTTCCCCGCCGGCATCCATCCGCAATAATACGTAATTTTTGTCGGGGGCTCGCACGAATAGTCCGGCTAGTTCGAGTTGGCCTTTCGCCAGATACGCTTCCGGCTCGAGCGCGCGGAAATCCTTGGCGTCCTTCACCGCGATCACGACGATAGGAGAACTCGGATCGACGTGCATGTTCGGGAAGACCGTACGGAAGACCATACGCATCCGTTCGAACTGCTCGGCGAGACGCCGGGCCTGCTTTTCGTTTCCATCGCAAACGACGGTGAAATGCTGGCTGCTGACTTCCAGCCAGTTCTCTTGCTTGTCGCGCGCCGAAGTCAGCGCCGCGGCTAAAAGAAACGGGAGGAGAAAGCTTGCTTTTGACATAAGTGGCGACTCATGAATCCGGGACGTCTTTCTTGACTACAAAAATTGCACAATTGTACGCCCTTTTCATGCTCACCGTAGATCGTAGGTTCGAGTCCTACCGCCGCCACCAAACGAATACGCAACTCACGCGATTTCTCGGACTAAGAAACTGACATGCCTCGACGGACATCGAAGTTGCCGATCCCTGCTGGCTCAGGGGAAGACACGGAACAGGTCTTGGAGGTCCTTCTCTTTATTTGCGTCGCCCAGCAATGGTTTCACGCCAAATATTTCCTGCATCGTCCGCAATGTCGACCCGTGGGTGTAGTGGATCTGGTTCGCATAGCCTTTGCCTTTCGCGAACGGTGAGAGCACGAGCATGCCGATAGGGCCGTCTCCCTGATCGGCTTCATCCCATGTGATAAACACTGCGCCACCCTGCTTATAGACCGCCGAATTCAGAATCGCCGGAAGGTTCTTGGCCAACCAGGCGTCACCATGCGCGATCGGGTCCCCGCCGCAATGGTCGTGCATATCATCGCAGAGGTTGGGGGTGATGAAGTTGTAGGCGGCTACGGTCCCGTTCTTGAGGTCATTCCCCAATTCCGTGAAAGGCCGGACGTGGGCAATGCAGTAAGCGGAATGAGAATTGAGGTGGCCGGTCACATCGTCAAAATAAACAAAAGGATCGTGCCGAACCGCGTATTCTCCGCTGTCGGTCAATGGGCAGGTTTTTCCTGTGGTGTTCTCCTCATAAGCTTTCCACGGAATTCCCGCAGTCTTCAATAAAGTGACGAGATGCCGGGTGGTGCTTTGGTGGAACTGGCTGGGAGGACCATCGTCGAGAATGCCAAAGTTCGTGCCCGCCTCCAGCCACAGATAATTGGGCAAACTGGGATGAAGATTCGGCGGATTGTAGTACTGCTCGGCATGCGAACCTAGAGGAACCAGGGTCTTGTTAATGTACGGAGCGGCCGGGTTTCCCTTGATATCGAGGCTCCCGTCGCCCGTCCAGTTGTGATTCTCCATCAGGATAATGAAAACGGTTTTGATGTGGTGTGAGGCGCGGCCGTTGTCAGTTGCCTGGTTTTGCGCTGCTCGGTCTTGCGCTGCCCCGCAGGCTGCTTGCCAATCCGAGAACCACGCAAATGGATGCGAACGCTACAAAGCCGGTTGCGCAATTGATCGCGAGTCATTGCTTCCTCCAAAGTTCGGGAATTTTCGTTACCTTTGCGCCTGGGTGGCACCTCTACATGGACACTGGCACGCGCTGGCGGTATAGCGAGCCATCTACCTGTTGAGACATGGCGCTGACATCCAGCGGCAACTTCAGAAATTGCTGGATCGATTCCGCGGCCCGCAACGGTTCGCGCAGCAAATCACCATGCTGCACACGGACTAGAGAAATATTGGTTTTATCTTTGAGCCAGGCATTCACTTGATTCAGGTGAGCGGTTAATCCTGCAATCAGCGCGGCGGGGGGCAGTGGAGCGCCGGTTGTGCCGCGGCGGCGAATCATCTCGGCTTGGGAAGCGACCACCTCGGCCAGTGGGCGCTGCATGAAAACGATTTGATATTCGTGTCCCGCAGGGAGCGCGAAAAGAAGCTGCGAAATCACTTTCACCACTTTGCCTTCCGCTTCCGCAATGCTTGCGGGTTGTTGCGGCAATAGTTTGATCTTTTCCCACTCGTAGTAGCCGCGCGGATTGTCGGAATCGGCTTGCCGCTCGCCATCGGTCAGAGCTGTCATCCCCCCGGCGGCCAGCATCTGCATCATCAGCGAGGTGCCGGAGCGCGGCAAGCCGGAAACGATCGTGATCACGCCTGGGCTCGCGTTTTTCTCTGATGCATCAGTTGCGCGTACAGGCTGCGATGGCGCACCGCTTTGTCGAGGTCGCCCCCAGGTTGACTGTGCAACGCGGCGAGCCAACGGTGCGCGGCGACCAGACCGGGCAGCATGCTCAGGCAAGTCTCGAACGCCAGCATGGCGCGTTGACGATGGCCCAGTCGCGCCAGGGCCACGCCCAGGTAAAAATGTCCCAGCGGGAGAAAGTGTTGCAAGCCCACGGCAAGAAGGGCCTGCTCGGCAGCTTCTTCGTTGCGGCGCTGCCGCAAGCGCACCATGGCGAGACCCAAGTGCGCCTCCGGACTGTCACCGTCGATCTCGAGCGCCTGTTGAAATGCACGGTCGGCATCGTCGGTGCGCTTCTGCCGTAAATAAGTTTCTCCAATGCGCAAATGCAAATTTGGCAGGCGTGGATCGGATTGCTCGGCTTTCAGCAGGCTGCCAAGGGCTTCGTCCATGTTGCCTTCTTCAAAATGAATCACGCCCATCAGCAAATCAGCCCACGGGCGGGGCGTAGGTGGCTTTGGCTCGGTCGCAGTCGCCTCGGGAGTGGCGGCGTCTCCCGCAGCAACTGGCTCTGCCTGTGCTTCAGGTTCAGCTGCGGCTTGCCCAGCTTCGCCTTCAGCTTTTTCGGGTTCGGGTGGATTCAAATCGGCGGTGACCAGAGCTTCCAGAATTTGTTTGGCGTCGCTGCGCCGGTTGAGCGCGAGATAGCACTGCGCCAAATGCATTTGAAAGCGCGTCTGCTTGGGATCGTCCTTTGCCAGTTGTTCAAGCAACGGCAGCGCATCCTCGGCGCGGCCACAGTCCAAATAATCGCGCGACAAATTGTAATTGGATTCGCGCACGGCACTGGCCACAGCTTTACTCTGATCTTCGCTCGGAGGCTGAATGTAACCCAGCGCCACGAACTGCTGCAGCACGGCTTGCGCCGCCGCCGGATCCATGCGCAAGTCTGCGGGATGCATTCCGCACTCTCCCGCCTCCTGCTCCCAGCTGGGTATGCGCGCGATCTGTGGCGGCTCCTCAAACGCTTGCACGAGGACCCGGCCATCCATATCGGCGCCGACGGGCAATCCAAACAGCGTCAGGATGGTCGGCGTCACATCCAGCAGCGTCGCTCCATAGATGCGCTCGTCCTGCTGAATGTGTGGTCCTTTCATGCAAAAGATTCCAAAAGGGCGATGCTGCACCGCGGGACCAGCGGGTTCGGCAGGAATGCCGCGCGGCCGCAAATGATCGGAGTGGAATCCGTGATCGGAAACCAGCAACACGGTCGTGTCCGGCCCGGCGAGGGTCAGCAGCGTTTCCAGCATCATGTCGTGGAAGCGATACGCGCCGTTCACGACATCTTTGTAAATTTCGAAGCGGTCTTCCGGAATTCCCTCCATGCGCGGTGGGTGGTAGTGCATGAAGCCGTGGCAGAAGTGATCGATGCCGTTGTAATAAACCGCCAGAAAGTCCCACGGTTCATTCTGCATGATCCAAGTCGCAGCGTTGTGAATCGAGCAGTTCTCCGAAAGAATCTTGGCGAAGGAAAGCAGACCTTTGTCCTTTTCCTGATCGATCTCCGCCGCGCGCGGAATCCATGGCAGGATCGCGGCTTCCGTCACTTCCGCAGGATGCATGCGCAACCCCGCGAAAGTATCGCGCAAGCTCTCGGGATAAACCGCTCCCGGCGGAAGCGCCCACGCCTCGCCCAGCGGCGCAGTTGCGTAAGGAAAAAGATCGGACACCGAAATACCGTTGATCGGCTCCGCCGGATGCCCGGCAAACCATCCCAGCACATTCGTCTTGTATCCACGCTGTGTGAGAATGTTCCAAATCGCCTTAACTTTTCGCGATGTGCTCGAGACCGGACGGATGCCGCCGTTCTGCGTATCCGGTTCCATGAAGCCGTGTATGCCGTGCTTGTTAGGGCGCTTCCCCGTGGCAATCGAATTCCACAGCATGGGCGACAGGATCGGCCGCAAAGTCGCCAGGTTTCCCATCACACCATGATTGATGAACTCGTCCAGCGTCGGCATCAGGCCCTGGTCGAGCAGCGGGTTGATCACTTTCCAATCGGCGGCATCCCATCCGATCAGCAGAACTTTCTTAGCGAGGGGTTCAGGCATGGAAAATACTCGTGCGTGGCTGGCAGGAAACTCCCTGCTGGAGCGGCAGTTTACCACGTTTCCGGGCAGTCTGGCTTTATTGGCTGGTTTCACGGGCAAGGCGCACGCACTACACTTTTCAGGAAGCCTTTCGATACACTCTAGGATGACGATGAAGACCCTCCTGACCGCAATCCTCCTTTCCGCAAGCATTTTCCCTGCTGCATGGGCACAGAACGATGGCGCCTCCCAGGACAAAAACAATGGCGCAATCTCCGGCACCGTCATAGATTCTGTCAGCGAGCAGCCAGTTAAGGGCGCGGAAGTCCGCTTGCGAGGTACGCCGGGCGACGGGACTCCCGCCGCGCAGTCTATGTCCGCCGTGAGCGATGCTGCCGGTAGATTTGCCTTTGAAGGTCTTCCTACCGGGCGCTACTTCTTGAATGCGGGGCGTGACGGGTATGTCGGCGAGGGTTCGCGTCGCGGCAAAATGCAGCTGCTCTCACCCGGCCAGCGCCTCACCGACGTTGTTCTTCGCTTGCTCCCCGGAGGCAACATCTCCGGCCACATTACGGATGAAGCCGGCAAGCCGCTGCGCGGGGCGGCGGTGCAGGCCATGAAATCTTCGTACGTACACGGCCATTACGCTTTGCAGGACGTAGCCCACGCCACGAGCGATGAAGCCGGCGAATATCGCATGACGGGCCTGGCGCCCGGAAAGTTCTACATTTATGCCAAGGTCCCAGCGTCGTTGAACGCAAAACTCGCCGCCGGCAAGGCTTACGTCCCTCTTTATTACTCCGCGGCGACCGAGCAATCGCGTGCGGTTTCGCTTGCTCTGCGCGCCGGAGAGGAACTTGGCGGCATTGACATGAATTTTGCTCCCGCGCACACCGTCCATGTTCGTGGCAGGGTGATCGATGCCCGCACGTCTCTGCCCTGCAAGGAAGCGGAAGTCACATTGCTCAGCGATCAAGGCGAGACGGTGTTTGCTCCCAGTCAGACCTTCACCGTCGGTGGAGTAGCCGCTTTTGATTTTCCCGGCGTGCCGCCCGGATCGTACGTACTGACGGCGCAGCCCGCGGCGACCACGCAACAAACCAAAGTCCTCTGGGGACGCACCCTGATCGAAGTCGGTGACGCCAATCTCGAACACGCCGACGTACTCGTGAGCACGGGAACCGATGTAAGCGGTCACATTCGAGTAGAAGGCAAGACGCCGCTCGATCTAACCAAGATGGTCGCCGTTCTGGAGCCGCAGGAAGGCTCGGCTTTGGCGGGACAAATGCCCGACATCGACAACGCTTCGCTCACTCCAGATGGCGGTTTTATTTTTCGCGAAGTTCCCGAGGGTACTTATCACATCAGCTTCAATCCCGTCCCGCCCGGTTTCTATCTCAAGACAGCCGGCGGAACCGACCTCCTGGAAACCGGCATCGCCGTGGGACGAGGTCGCGCTCCCGCTGGCCTGGATCTGGTCCTGAGCCCCGGCGTAGGCCGGGTTGACGGCACCATCATGAGCGACGATAAACCCTTTCAGGGCGCGACTGTCGTTCTGGTTCCTGAGGGAAAACGCAGCCTCTCACCCACGGACTATCGTCAGGGTGGCAGCGATCAAATGGGCAGGTTTGCCCTACGCAATGTGGTTCCGGGCGATTACACCGTCTTTGCCTGGGAACACGTGGAGCGCGACGCCTATATGGATCCGGATTTCCTAGGACGCTACGAGGACAACGGCAAAGCCGTACACGTCGACGAAGACGGCCACGTCAGCCTGCAACTGGAAGTGATCCCCGACTTGGATTCCAGTCCGTAAAGTGCGAGGAAAGACTGCGGCTGAACTGGAAATTCAGCCCTCCACGTTCACCCGGAATCCGAAAGCCTTCAGCAAATCCGGCGGAACATACTTCTCATCTTTGTTCCGCAGCACCCAGTCTCGCAGCTCCGCCGAGCTTTGGTACTGATCCGGCGAAAGCCTCAGGGAGTCGACGACTTTTTCAAACGAGCTGGCGGAGAACGCAGCAGAATTCTTCGATCCCGGATTCGTAAAGTTAGAGTTCCCCCGTTGTGGCGCCATACAAATCCTCCGTGAATCCAAGCGTAACGGTCGTGTGGCTGCTTAATTTTGCCAGCACCACCCTATGTTTGTCACCTGGACAGGAAGCAGTTGACCCCGACTTTCTTCTCCTTGCGCCAAAACCCTTTCTGCGCTACCGTAACCGTGTCGTATCGGCAGCGGAGAAGCTGCGGCCCCTGGCTACTGCGCCTGTCGCCGTGCGGTATTTTGTCGACCCAGGAATTCTGTCAATGAATCGCATTTTGAGTTTGCTTCGTCCATCGTCGAAAACCCAACTCGGACCACTGGAGCAGCAATTGCTCTCCGAACTCTGGGTGCGTGGCGATGCCACAGTCCGCGAGTTGATCCATGACGGCGTGATTAAGCTCGCCTACACCACCGTGATGACCACGCTCGACCGGCTTTATAAAAAAGGCCTATTGAATCGAAGCGCCGAGGGCAGAGCTTTTCGCTACGCTCCGCGCTATACGCAAGCCGAACTGGAGCGCGCCGCGGTCGGAGAAACCATCGGCCGTATGCTGGGCTCGGGAGCATCCGCTTCGCTTCCACTTTCGTATCTGGTGGAAGCCGTCAGCGAGCACGATGCCCGCTTGCTGGATGATCTCCAGCGCTTGCTGGATCAAAAACGCCGCGAACTCGGCACCGATTCGCGTAACAACGACCCGCGCAATAAGGAGAAACACTGATGTTTGCGGCACGCTGCATCGGCGTCTCCCTCGCCGTCTTTGTGCTCCTTTATGTGTGCCTCTCGTTGGCAATTTCCCGCGGATGGGAGTTGCTCTGCCGTCTGTTTCCGCGAGCCTCGGCTCGCAGCTCGGCTGATTTTCTATTCGCCCTTCGCATCCTTCCCTTGGCATTCGCTTCCGCTGTAACGGTTGCGTTCACCATCCCATCGTTTCTGTTGCTGGAGCCGCACGCCACCGACGAGGCCATCGGCCGCGCGCCTCTCGCTCTCGGCCTGTGCTGCCTTCTGTTGCTGGGAGCAGGCATGGCTCGCGCCGCCCTGGCACAGATGAAGGCTTCGCGTGCGCTGGTCAAATGGCTGGAGGGTTCCACCATGATGGAATCCAGCAAACTCGAGGCGAGCGAGATGGACTCGGGTGAACTGGAAACCCGCGCCGCAGTTCCCGTCTTTCGTACCGGCAACAATGCGCCTACTTTTACCGTGGCCGGCCTCTGCGCTCCCAAAGTATTGGTGTCCGAAGCGGCCGTGGCCGCGCTGAATCCGCCGGAGCTGCGAACTGCGCTGCGCCATGAAATCGCCCACGCCCGGCGCTATGACAATCTCAAAAAGCTGCTGTTCCGCTTCTCGACCTTTCCTGGAATGGCGGGCCTGGAAAACGCCTGGTCGGAACAAACCGAGATGGCCGCCGACGACGCCGCCGTCTCCAGTTTTCGTGATGCCCTCGATCTTGCCGCCGCTCTGATTAAAGTCTCCCGCTTGGGCCACGTCGAATGCTGCGAACTCACCACCGCACTGCTGCACAGTTCGACCGCGTTAAGCGCCCGCGTGCAACGCCTCGTAGCCTGGGACAAAATGGTCTGGGACAAAATGCGAACCACCCGCTCTAACACCAGTTGGCACTACATGCTGCCCGCCGCAGCCGTCACCGTCCTCGGGGTAGTCGCTACCTACGGCACCGTGCTGAACAAAATGCACGCCGTCACCGAGTGGCTGGTTCGTTAAGAACTAGTCCGCTGGCTTGCCGCTTGCAAGCCATATGAGGAGGTCTCATGCGAACCGTGCCAGTAACCTTGAATTTGATCTTGGCTGTACTCTCGATTTCGGCGAGTGCGATCGATCAATCCCGCGTCGTTTTTTCGAGTTTACCTGCAGCCGCTCAATCCGCCATCTCTGACAGGTTGGGGCGGGATATCGAGGACTATTACGCAAAGCCGGTAAAGGGTGGACTCCAGACAATGAATCCGCGCCAGGAATTAGTGGCTCGGTTCGGCGTTAATAGTGTGAATCTGCGCTCGGCGAATTCGAACTGGACGCTGGCTCTGAGCGGCTTTGGTTACGGGCCGAGTCTTGACAGCGTGAATGCAGTTGCGCCGCAAGCAAATCTGAACCGCATTGAATACCGACATGGATCCCTAACCGAGTGGTACGTGAACGGACCTGTCGGTGTGGAACAGGGTTTTACTCTGGACGAACCTCCCGGTAAGGCGAACGGACAACCGTTGACGATCACGTTGAAACTCGCTGGAGATTTGGCCGCGAGAGTGGACCGGGCCGACACCGGCTTAACTCTGGAGGACATCCAAAATCACGCACAGCTACGATACTCCGGGCTGACTGCCACTGATGCGGACGGAAAACAATTGCCAGCGCGAGTGGACTTGCGTGGCGCAACGCTGCTGCTCCGCGTCGAGGACAAAGGCGCACGATACCCAGTGACGATTGATCCCTGGATACAGCAGGCCGAATTGACCGCTTCCGACGGGGCGGCGAATGATTTTTTTGGCATCGTGTCGATTAGCGGAGACACGGTTGTGGTTGGGGCGCCCGATGCCATTGTGGGGCCGAACTCCCTACAAGGCGCTATCTACGTGTTCGTTAAACCTCCGAGCGGCTGGGGCAACATGACCGAGACAGCGAAGCTGACGGCTTCGGACGGCGCTGTCGCCGACGAACTTGGGAAATCCGTCGCGATCAGCGGCAACACGGTCATCGCTGGAGCGCCTTTGGCCACCGTCAGAGGTAACCCGCAGATGGGTGCGGCATACGTGTTCGTTAAACCAGCGAACGGGTGGACCAATGAGAACGAGGTCGCAAAGCTGACTCATACCTATCAGCAATTCAACCAGTACTTCGGCAGTTCGGTCGCGATTTGCGGAGGCACCGCAGTGATCAGTGCATCAAATTCAACCTCCGTTTTCGTGAAGCCTCCGGGAGGCTGGGCAAGTGTGACGGAGACTGCGGACCTTAATTTCGGCGCGGGGGGCCTGCCTGCGCCAGTGTCGATCAGCGGAGACACTGTGGTAGTCGGAGACTTTCTCACTGACGTCGGCCACCACCAAGCTCAGGGCTCGGCGCGAGTATTTGTACGCCCGAAACGCGGTTGGGGGCACATTGCGAAAACCGCCGATTTAACCGCGTCCGACGGACGAGCCGGCGACTTGTTTGGTTCCGCGCTGGCGATCAGTGGGAACACCATAGTGATTGGTTCAATCGATAACCCCGCCGGGCGAAACAATCTAGGTCCCCGGGGCGGCCTATGTGTTCGTGAAGCCAGCAACCGGCTGGAAGAACATGACTGAGACTGCGAAGCTAACCGCCGCAGGTACCAAGCGGGGTATTCGTTTCGGTGGGGCCGTCGCGCTCAGTGGAAGGAACGTCGTGATTGGAGAGCAACCTTTCATTTATCCAAAGGAGCCGGGTGCCGTTTATCTATATACCGAGCCACCCGGTGGCTGGAAGTCGACTTCGAAGTTCGACGCACAGCTGACCGCTTCGGACGGGACAAAGAAAGATTACTTCGGCTCGTCAGTAGCAATAAGCGGGAAGACGATTGTGGCGGGCGCCCGGAGCGCTTCAGTGAACGGCCATCGACAACAAGGCGCCGCGTATGTGTTTGGGAGATGAGAAGCAGCAATTGACCCTACAAAGCAAGATTTACTTCTGCGTGGAAAGAACTGTGACCGCCGACCTCGTGTTCCCATCCTCTGCAAAGACTGCTAAGGGCGGAAGCGAAAACTCTCGCCTCCGCAATAAACGGGGCATGGGGAATTTACCGTCGCGCCGCCGGAACTTTAGCTTCCGGAGCGCTCGGCATGGTGGTGACGCGCCCAGTCTGAGCCGGAGCCTGAGCCGGAGCAGCCGCAGGAACTGCCACCGGCGCGGCCGCCGGAGTCAATCCCAGCTGCTTGCGCACTTCCGCGTCAAGCTTGACCAGCGTGTCTTTGTTTTCCTTGAGGAAAGCCCGCGCATTCTCGCGGCCCTGCCCAATGCGTTCCCCCTTGTAGCTGTACCACGCCCCGGATTTTTCGATGATGTTGTGCACCGCCGCAATGTCCAGCAGATCGCCTTCCCGCGAGATCCCCTCACCATACATAATGTCGAATTCAGCTTCCCGAAACGGCGCCGCAACTTTGTTTTTCACCACTTTAATTTTGGTCCGCGAACCGGTGACTACATCGCCTTCTTTAATCGCCGCAATCCTCCGGATATCGATTCGCACCGACGAATAAAATTTCAGCGCACGTCCCCCTGTCGTAGTTTCAGGGTTCCCAAACATCACCCCAATCTTCTCTCGAATCTGATTAATAAAAATCAGACAAGTGCGCGATTTAGAAACCGTCCCTGTAAGCTTCCGCAAAGCCTGCGACATAAGCCGCGCCTGCAAGCCCATATGTGAATCTCCCATTTCGCCGTCTAGTTCGGCTTTGGGGACGAGGGCGGCTACGGAGTCCACTACCAAGACATCGATTGCGCCGGAGCGCACCAGGGCTTCGGTGATTTCCAGGGCTTGCTCGCCGTAGTCGGGTTGCGAGACCAGGAGATTGTCGACGTCGACCCCTAATTTTTTTGCATAGCCAGGATCGAGGGCGTGCTCGGCGTCAACGAAGGCGGCCATGCCACCCATTTTTTGGGCTTCCGCGATCACTTGCAGAGTGATGGTAGTTTTGCCCGATGATTCCGGTCCGAAGACTTCGACAACACGTCCGCGGGGAAATCCGCCGACACCCAGCGCGGCGTCAAAAGAAATTGCGCCAGTGGGAATCACGGCAATGGGAACGATTGCTTCCTTCGATCCCAGGCGCATGATGGAACCTTTGCCAAACTGTTTTTCGATCTGCGCAAAGGCCAGATCAATCGCTTTTGCCCGTTCGTCGGCCATATGAAGCGGCTCCTTTTGTGATGAGAGGATGAATCTGTGCGAATTATACACACGAATCGAAGCGAAGAAAAGGCGAATTACGAGACTATTAGTGGAAAAGTTCCCAATTTGGTGCGGAATTGGAAGGATCAGTGGCCGATGGTTGCGGCAACAACTGGCAAATAGCCTTCACAACTCATCTATTGTGCGACGTACCAGAGGGTGAGCAGTCCGCCTGCAATCGCAATCGCGTCTTCGGCAACCGCTACGGCGAAGTCTGGCACATGAGCCTTGGAGACCACTAGACGACGACTGTGATAACCGACAAAGGTCCCGAAGAGTGCACCGATTGAGGCAAGAAGCACCGAAAAGAAGAGGCTTCCGCCTGCACTGATGGCAAGGCTCACGCCACACGCCCCTCCAAGAAAAATACGTGCGACCAGGCCAAGAGGTGCTGTACGCGCTGGCGTGTTCGGCAGTTTGTCTGCGATCAGTTCGCCGACTGCCAGCAACGTGAAGACTATCAACGTGGATCGATGGTCGATGAAAGCGAACCTCGTCCCTGCGAAATGCAGCCAGCCCAGATGCGCAGCCCAACATATCAGTGCCGGAGGCGTCAACGACCGTAGACCATCGATGCAGCCAACAAGAAACGTTAGAAAGAACGTCATTGTTCGTTGCCGGATGGAACCTTCATCTTGATAGATGTCGCAATCAGCGCACAGCACGTTCTAACCGCTGGTCAATGAGTGTAACCCAGGCATGGTGAGGAAACAGAAGGTAAGGCTGGAGCTACATGAGTTCACTTGATAGAACCGTCTCTGGTACGGATTCCGTAATAGGTGCAACTGCCGCAAATGCGCGGGCAGCGTTGTGGGCAGCCAAGTGCTTCAACATGTCCACTGCGGATTGAAGCGGCGTCGCACAAATCTTATCCATGCTGGTCGCGTCCCCGCAGTCTTTACATGACATAAATGTGCCCCCAGCAATATTTCTGGTTGTGATGTACATGCTTCAAGCCTACGCTCTTTGGTGGGTGTGTGGGACGCATTAGCACGGCGCACCTGACTTTGGTCACCGTTCGCCAATTCTCAATGATTTGAGATGACGCCGTATCTGGCTTCTCCGATTGCTCGGGCCCTGCGTGCCGAGCGGCCGGAGATCAATACGGACCATGGGCCAATGTACAACGACGCTACTTAGCGTTGCAGTTCCTCATCAAGGGAAAGGTCCATTACGGTTGGGCTCGGCTCACTGTCGTGAACAACCATCCCGGACTCGCGGCCACACTGACTGGCTTCGCCTATGAAACCGTTCCCTGCAAGCCGATTATCACAGGACAGACAAAAGAATCGGGCGAGATCGTACAGCCCGCCCGCCTCGGCCATTTGGCGCGAGGCGCATCTGCAATTTCAGCCTGGCGCGTGAAGCAAACCGCATCGACCACTCATTAAGTCTGGGCGTCGCGTTTGCCGCCAATCCCGGACTCACAAGTTCTGCCTCATTCTTGCCAACAACCGCGCTTCTGAGCGCTTATTCCAAGAAACTCGTAAGGCTCCTGACATTCACCGCTCTCAATGCGTGTAACGGCCTGATTGCAACAGTCACGAATGGACTACGAACATCGCGGTGGGTCAAGGTGCAACCTGGAAAACGATGCCACATCCTATCGTACAAACCTTGGCGCCTCCGCCGAATTGAGTGACGCCAGTGATCTTCGATCCCACCCTGACAACACTTCCAATGGGTACGAATCCATCCCCGCCGGTGAAGCGGTGCAGCACCGTTTCCCCCCACGATTTTCCCGAGGGCGTGAGCTTGAAGATGATGCCGCAGCCCTTGGATTCACACCCGGTTCCTCCACCCGCGGCTGTCGTGCCATACACCGCGCCGGTTTGATCCAAAACCACGCTTGATTCAGGAATATATCCGTCTTCACCTCCAGCGAATCGGTAAAGGACGGTTTCCACCCACAGTTTCTGCGGATTTCGTTGAGGGGTTAGACGAAAGACCGTGCCACAGCCGCCACAAGACGCTGTGCCTCCAAACATCGTGGTTCCATATAGATTTCCCTTGGCGTCAAAGATGAGGTTGGCTGCAGGTGCAGCGCCATCTGTGCCCGCCAGGAAGTTGTATAGCACCTGGTGCTTCCACGCGCCGCCCTTTGTCGCCGGTCGTTTCAGCCGGAAGACGGTTCCGCATCCGCCCCCGCCGCAGAAGCCGGTTCCACCATAATCTGTGGTACCGTACACGTTGCCGGATTGATCGAGAGTAACACCCGAGAGCGTGCCCGCGCAGAAGCCATTGCAATTCGAGGGAAATTTATAAAGGACAGTCTCGCTCCATAACGCGCTTGGGTCCGACGACGGGCTCAGCTTGAACACGACTCCGCAACCGCCCATGCACTGGTTCAATGCCCCGCCGACCTCCGTCGTACCGTAAAGGTTTCCGGCTTGGTCGAAAACCACGCCAGCTTGTGGTTGTCCGCCGTCGACGCCCCCCTTGAAATTATAGAGAATGGTGTAAGTCCAACTCCCAGCCCGGGCGCGAGGCGGCGCCAAACGAAACACAACCCCGTCTGCTCCGGATCCTCCAAGCCAGGTTGTGCCGTATAAATTGCCAGCCTTGTCGGAGGTTAAGCCTGCCCACGGATTGATTCCCGTGGAAAAGTTAGGGAAATCGTAAAGCACGGTTTCCGTCCAGGAAGCCCCTCGGGTGGAGGGTGGTGACAACTGAAAGACACTGCCCTTATAGTCGTTTGTTCCACCCGAATAGGTGGTGCCAAAGAAATTGCCGGCAAGATTGATTAAGCCACCCCGAGGCTCGGCGCCATCGTCAGTACCCTTGAAGACGTAAAGGGTTTTCTCTCGCGGACTCGCAGCGGTGGAAATGCTGGCGAGCAGAACCAGTGCCGCAAAAAGATAATGTCTCATGAGTTCCCCCGTGAGCCATCGAAGGCCAATGTATCTCCCGACAACGCACGAATCGTTGACAAGATACCGCAAAAGAGCTAGCGGAGAAGTAAAAAGATTGCAAATTCTCCTCAACTTCGAAGCTGCCTCCAGAAGTCGGGGACCTTCCGCGAAGCTGTTCAATTCTTGGAAGCGCCTCCACCACGAAAATCGTGGTGTTGGCGACAAGTCGACGCGCGATCCCTACGTCGCTGACGAAAAATCGCCATTGCACTCATCGAGCTTGAGTATGCTTCCGCGCACTGGCCTTTCGGAGTCGCCAAAACGCCACAAAAAAGCCTACGGCCGTGCAAAACACCGTGAGACTGGAGACAAGGAGTACCAACAAGACACCTGCTGGAGGGCCCTCCACCATAGCAAGGCGCTCTACCAGAAGTCTCGCAATGCAGAATCCAATGAAACCACCGGAGGTTCCCGTTGCCAATCCTATCGCCGCTGCCGTGCCGACATCCCTCATCATTTCATCATAGCTGGCGTAACATCCCGATTACACTCATTGCCCCCTGAAAGCGAGGGGTCAATGAGTGCAATGGCCTGTTCTCAACATCTATGATATATCCCGCATGAAAGCAACGATCTACCCCATCAATTCCGCCGCTCCTAATCGCGTTGCCATCGTCGCTCGTCCTCGCGGTGGTGACTGGCTTCGTGACGAAGTAAGCGCACTGTCAACGGAAGGGATTGATGTTCTCGTGTCCATGTTGACGGAGGAGGAATCTATAGAGCTTGGCTTAGAAAGCGAGTCGGAGGACTGCGAGGCCGTTGCGATCAAATTTGTAAACCTTCCCATTCCTGATCGCTCCGTACCATCGGACGCTGATGATTTCTTGCGGAGCGTGGAGCGACTGACTGAAATGGTTAGGGATGGACGATCTCTCGCGGTACATTGCCGCGCCAGTATCGGACGTTCCTCGGTGCTCGCCGTGTCTGTTCTGGTGCGACTTGGTTGGGACGCGAATGAAGCGTTCCACGCCGTTGAATCAGCACGCGGTTGCTCGATCCCCGATACACCCGAGCAGCGCCAGTGGGTTATCCAGAACATTCCGGCAATGCGTTGAAGGCGGTATTGAGTGAAATGGCCTGATTGCAACAGTCATCGATCTATCTGATTCCCATTGCACGTCAATGCAGGTCCGAAGTACTAATATTGGCTATGAGAAACGCTCTTCGTTTCAGGAAACTCGCGCACGCTTCGATGCTGTTGCTGTTGTCTTGGCTAACGCTGAGGAACACTAGCTTCGTTGATGGCACGGAGTTCAGGGGAGGCCGGGTGACTGGCCCGATTGTTGTACTGTGCGAAATCGCAGTCATCGTTTTTGTTGTGGGGATCGTCCTTGCTTATCCGTTTCCCCGAATCGCCTCGGTCATCAGCTTGCTGGCGAGCCTGCTATGCCTTCCATTCCTGCTGTACTTTATTGCTCCGGGCCCTTTCCGTGCGGTTTTTAGAGGCGAGTATTCAATTCCGCTTCAATCAAATTTCGCTTGGAGCAGGTGGTCGCTGGAAATGGCAATCGCAATTCTCATCGTAGTCGCGATTTCGGTTTGGAATCTGTTCTCGCTCCACCGACAAAAAAGTTGAACGATCCGCAGCGCCGTGACTGGCGTAACATCTCCATTTCACTCATCGTGATCTACAAAACGTTGAACTCCGTTAGAGCCGAGGGCCAGAGAATGACGTAGTCCTCACCGTTCGCCTCTCTGTAAGCGGATCGCAGTTCGTTCGGAATACCCTCGTTGAGAATGAGTTGGTGAGCTTGCGTGAACGTGGTGGCCGGCTCGCTCGTCAGAACAAAAATGTTGAACTTGCCCAATCCGAAATCGTGTCCATCAACGACCCCGATCTCATTCAGTTGCTCTATGAGTTTCGTTTCAAGCGAGAGGAGGCGGTCAAAGTCCGCCATTGAACTGGCCGCGAATTGCAAAACCAATTGATAATTCATAGCTTGAGAGTCAGCAGTATTCTGCCAGAGCTGTCAATTGGCGAACAATCCCGATTACACTCAATGGCCCGCCCCGGCCATTCCTCAAAACGTGTAATGGCCTGATTGCATAAACTGACTAGCGCAGACCGAGCACGGCGGACGCTCTGGGAAACACGAGCGTGTTGACCCACGCAAGCCTTGCGGGGTGTAATTGAAGTTTAACGACAAGGTGAACTGCCATGGCTTCGCTCCGTTTGTCAACCACGCTTTTTCTACTCACCCTAATGTTCACAGCAACACGCGTGGTCGCCGGCCCGCTCGTTCCGTCAATCTTAGCTTCTCAGTCCGCCAACGGTCGCTTCCTGGTCGTGGTGGATACAGAATATGAGAACTCAGCCCACGACGGTGGGCAAAACGTTCGACGGTGCACCTTTCCTGTCATGGAAGCACTAAAATACCCGAGCTTAAACGCACCGATTACTTTGTGGTTCAGTTTCGCTGAAAACTGGCAGGTGACGCTCGATGCGGACGGGGGGATATTTTGGCCGATGGTCAGCGACGACGGGCAATCCCTCGTCCTCATTGGTCGCGCGCTGCCAGTCCCCGGGCCATCGATACTCAAGATCTATCACAGGAACCGGGGAAGTCAAGACGTGAAACTCGTGCGCAGCTACCAGATCGGCGATCTCTGGACCCCGCGTCAGGTCACCCCCATTGATAAGGGTCTCTTGATGACTAGTAACGCACCAATGTGGTTCGAGAAAGGCAGTTTCAAGTTCACGGACGATAGCCAACAACTGAGCTATCGCAATCCGTGGAATGAAGATAAGTTCATCGATCTTCGGGACGGGTCCGTCTCAACAACGAAAACCTGAGTAGCCACAATCCTGCAAACGGATCGGTGCGGTACTCGTTGCCGGAGCTTAATCGTTGAATCGACGTAGATGGCGTTAAATCACTATTACGCTCATCTGGCCCCAAGGCGGGGGGATTTGAGTGAAATGGCCCGGTTTCGTCAACTATGATTTGCCGGTGTCGGGAAAGCATTTAAATCTAAGGCCCTATGAAGACTGGCGACAGAGTGAAGCTAGTTGGCATTCCACCCGATTTGCGAGATAAAGACGACATGCAAACCCGCACGCTCTTTGAGAAGTGCCTTGGGCAGACGTTCGTTGTTGTTGATGTCGAGTCCTTCGACGGTGTGCCGTTTCCACTGGCGAAACTGGATGTGGGTCACGTGCTTGGAAAACAGCCGTGGGAGCACACTATCTGGGTCGAACCCGAATATCTGGAAGTGGAAGCACCCTGAATGTCGGCATTGAGTCGGGTTTTGAGCGATATGGACTGATTGCGTAAAGCCGCAGGCGGAATCGTGTGATAATTCCGACGTGAATTGGCGCAATCTGACGACACGGCGATGGGCTGTGATGCTGCTAGGGCTGAATTTCCTCGGTGCGGTTGTCTATGTGTGGGCGGCTTCGCACGGTTGGGTGAGACCGGAGGAACGGGAATTTGTGTCGGGAGAGCCATTCATCTGGTTTCTGTTCGTCCTCCCGGTGTGTGTGGTTTTTTTCGTGCTGAATCTGACATGGGGAGCGTTCATCCTCGCCCGAAAACAATGGCGAATCGGCATCTTCTGGCTCGTGCTTATTCCGATTTGGCTGGTTGCGCTGGCAATCGATTTCGCTCACCACTGACCAATGGTTGGCGATAAATCGCCATTACACTCATGTGTCTTCCCGAAGGGGATTTGAGTGCTACGGCCTGTTTTCGCCAATCATCAAACTTCGGCGACTGACAGTCCAGTTAACATAAGAGCGCATGCTTTCAGATAAAGTTCAGATCATCGAGGTTGCTGATTCGCACACGGTAGTTAACGACGCGCTCCGTTACCGAGCAGTGCACAGTTCGAGGGGCCATTACACCAAGCATCACCTCGTGTATGACCGAGGCAGCGAAGTTGCGTCTTGTCTCTCGATCCTCGACCAGACCTCAACCTGTTGGTAATCTATGAAATCTTCGTTGTGCCAGAAATTCGATGTCGCGGAATAGGTACTCGCGTACTTCTCGCAGCAGAGAAGTTGGCGCGGGATACTGGGTTTCCGAGGGTGAGGCTGACTTGAGTCGAGAGTTCCATCGCTTTATCTTTCTTCGTGCGTTTCTTACTCTCGATCATCACTTGTCGCAGGATCCGGTTGATTCGCGGCTGGTAGCCTGGGCCTTTTGACTTGAACCAGTCCAGTACCTCGATATCCACCCGCAACGAGATCCTCTGCCTGCGCGGACGGTTCCAGCGCGACTCGCCGCCCGTATCTTCATCCGCCTGCAACCCCAGTTCGTCCTCAACCGAAGCCCGCAGCGGCCCACTCTCGCCGGGCCGTGCCCCAGCCTTTTGCCGCTTTGCTTTCTTACGTTTGTATGTCATGACATTATTGTATGCCCGATAGCGCATGCCCATTACCGTCACGACGCTATGTTCCACGTGGAACATTCGAACAAAAGACAGCTTTTACTCCTGGGCGCGAGATAGTCAGCGAATTGGGAATGGCTGCTACTGCAGGCGGAAGCGTTCGTTCATCAGCCGTTGGAGGCGAGGCTTGTAGAGGATGTCGTAGGCGAATTCTTTGTCGGGAAACATGGCCAGGGCGGCGCGCTTGGCTCCCGCGGCTAATTCGGAGGCTTCTTCGACGGTGAGGTTGGGGTCCTGTCCGATCACCGACATGACCATGCTGATCATGACTTGCAGGCGCCGGATATTGCGCGCCTCTTGCTCTCTTTCGTTTACAGCTTGTCCATGCCGCTCCAAATTCATGAGGGCTCCAACATCGAAACACTGCGTGCCGCTCGATCCAGCAAATTATTAGATGTCCTGCCTCGGGGACACGTTGCGCCTGCCACGCGAGCTTATTTTCGCGGCAATTTTCGTGGAGTGCAATGGCCTCATAGTGCAGGGTCTTCGGTCACCACGAACAAGTTTAGCCCGGCGAAAGCAGATGGAGAAAAACTGCTTCGCCGGGGAATGCGCTCCCACACTGGCGCGGATAGAGTTAGAATCAATACGTGCTCGCCCGAGCAGGCGGGAGCTATCGTTCAACGTCTTAACCGGAGGCAATTCATGCCAGACACAACTTCCGCCAAGAAACAAACTCCCGACCCCAATGAAAAGTTGGTGCGCGTGTTCGACACCGAACAGGAATCGGAAGCCATGGTGGTGCGCGGCTTGCTCGATTCCGCCGGCATCGACAACGACCTGACTTCGCTGGACGCCCAGCAGGATATTCTGCCGGGAGTCGGCGGAACCGTGATTCTGGTGCGTGAGGAAGATGCCGAGAAAGCCCGCCGCATGATTGAAGAATACCGGCAGACGCCTGACGAGTTGGAGACCGCGGAAATCGCGCTTACGGAAGATCCGGCAAACGAGGGCTGACAGTTTTTCCGTCGAGGTAAAACGTGACCGCGCCATCCAGGTCCGTGCGGTAGGTTTGCACGTTTGCGTCTTGCAGGCGTTGCAGAACTTCGTGCCGGGGATGCCCGTACCCGTTTCGCGCACCCACTGAAATGACCGCGAATCGAGGATGCACGGCGGCCAGCAGTTCCGGAATAGTCGAGGTTGCACTCCCGTGATGGGCTATCTTCAGCAGGTCGGCCTGCGGGTCTTCTTCGGCGACCTGCCGCTCGGTTTTTTTCTCCGCGTCTCCTTCCAGTAGCGCGGAGGTTTCTCGGAAACTGACTTTCATGACGAGGGACTCGTCGTTGGCTCGCGAAGCGCGTGCTTCCTGATCGGGTGGCGGAGCCAGGACAGCGATGGTCGCGCCGCCGATTTGAAGGTTGTCTCCCGCCTTGTGAAAAATAATCGGGATGCCCAGCGATTTTGCCTCGTGGATAAGGGTTTGTAACTCCGGACTTGGCGAGTCCACGCTCAGCCACAACTCGCGAGGATGAAAGTTGGCGAGCACCGCCGTGAGTCCTGCCATGTGATCGGCGTGCGCGTGAGTCAGCGCTACGATGTCGATCTGGTGAAACCCTCGCGACCACAAGTAGGGCGAGACGACATCTTCTCCGATGTCCAGATCTGAGTGCATCCAGGTGGGAATTCCTCCACCATCGACTAACAGCGTTGTGCCCTGGGGCGAGACCAGAAGGATTGAGTCGCCCTGGCCAACGTCAATCGCCGTGAGTTCCAAGACTCCAACCCGTACCATCGGATGCGGCGGTACGGCGCAAATCCATGCTGCGCTGAGGGCTATGCCCGCCAGACCGACGCCGACCAAAAGCCAGCGGCGGCGGCTCAGTATCATGGCCAGCACTAACGCCGCCGCGCTTAGCAGAATCACTGTTAGTTGCGGAGTGGGCACGCGAGCATCTGCGATTCGCAAGCTTCCCAGCCAATGCACGGATCCACTCATGGCTTGGAGCATGAATCCTGCAATCAGGATCGGGACCCTGGCCAGCGCGAGTGATGCATAGCTCAGAAATAGCGCCAAGATCGCGGCGATCATTACGATCTCGGTGAGCGGGACGGCCAGTATGTTCGCAGGCAGTGAGACCAGGGCGGTGCGATGAAAGTAATAGGCCATGGGCAAGGCGAATCCTGCCTGAAGCAAGGACGAGATGACAAGGAACTCACACCCGAGGACCAGCATCCGCGCAGTGCCAGAAAGCGCAGGCAAGGGAAAGCGTTTCCCCAGGAAGCGTTGCAGTCTCCCGGCAATCATGCGGATATCGAGCCGGACTTGGGCCAGAGCGGGAGCCAGTGCGGAGTCATAAGCTACGGAATCCAAGTTTCGTAGAGCTTGCGAAAGAGGCTGTGTCGTCCGCTCAAAGATTGGAGTTCCGATTCCCGCAATCACGAGGACACACAGAAAACTCAACTGGAAACTGGCTCCAAAGAGCGCTGATGGGTCGACCAGCAGCAAGGCCAGCGCCGCCGCTCCAATCGTGTTGAGAATTGATTTTTGTCGATAGAGCAGCCTTGCTCCAAGGTAGAGGACGAGCATCAGCGTGGCGCGCCACACCGGTGCGCCTACGTCAGTCAAGATTGCATAAGCGACCGTGAGCAGAATCGTGACAACGCATGCGACGACACTGCTGGATCGCATGCGGCGCAGCAGCCAAAATATGAGCAGCGCAAGGATCGCAACTTTCAATCCAGAAATCACCAGCACGTGGTAAGTACCAGTGCGCTGAAACTCGGTGAGGGTTTCGCGTCCGAGGAATGAATTTTCTCCAATGAGGAGCGCGTCGAGCAACGCCGCTTGTTGTGGCGGCCACAGAAGATGAATTCTTTCGATCAGGCTGCGACGGACGCGTGTCCGCCAGAGCTCGAAGCGGCTGCCAGCGAATCCTGGAAGCACTTCCACCGCATCCGCTTTCGCAGACCCGATGGCGACGATTCCGTTCTCCGCCAGATAGCCCTTCGTAGTCGAATGCGCCCGGGTTACGAAAATTGCGCGGCGGGAAGAGTTTGGCGGGAAACCGTAAACGTTGTCCGTAGTAGAACTGAGGCATGGTCGAAGGCGGGGCGTATCGGACTCAAACCTGGGTTCGCGCCCGTAAATGCTGACGCGAATGCCAGAGTGACCGGAAAATGATTGGTCGCCGGTGCTGATCTCCTCGGTTTCGAGATCTAACCTTTGCTGCGTCTCGTTTGCAGTCTCTTCCCGGAGATTTCCTTCCTTGGCGACGTGAGCGGTGATGAGCAGATCGCGGCCATCCGCGAAAGAGAGAACGCCGGTGTCACTGGTATTTGAAGGGCGAATCTGGATGGCCAATGCTCCTGCGACAAACAGTGCGGCCAGGCCGAGAGCGAATGCGGCACGCGGGCGACGGCGAAGAAAATAAGCTCCGAATACTGAGAAACCAATGATGGCGATCAGCAACCACAATGGCGGCCGCCAGGCGTGGGAACCCGCGACGATCCCGATGGCGTATGCCAAGGCGGCCCAGAGTAAAGGTTGGCGGGTGCGTGGTCTGCGTTCGAGGCCCGGTTCTGTGGCATCGCTTGGATGATTGCCCGGAGCTCTGGTCCCCTTGCTGTTCATTCAGAATCTGCCGGTCCCCTCATCCCGAGTGCTTCCTTGGGCCGCCGGGGCGGCCGCGCTCTACTCGACTTGCTATCGCGCGAGTTGGAACACGCTTTCAATGTGGTAGGTCTGGGGGAAGAGGTCGACCAGATGCACCTGCTCAATTCGATATCCGTGGCCGAGCAGGCCCGCCAAGTCACGAGAGACAGTCGCCGGATCGCAGGAGATATAGGTCACCCGCTGCGCTCCCAGTTCGGCGAGGCTCCCAACCACAGCTTCCCCCAGGCCGCTGCGTGGCGGATCCACCACCACGACGTCGGGCCGCAACGTCCGACCCGTGCCCCTCAGGAAGTCAGCGGTCGTTGCCCGAACAGCCTTCACATTCGGGGGTGAATTGTAGAGCAGATCCGCGTGGGACGTCTGTGACGACTCAACTGCGATTACCTGTGGAAATCCGCGCGCCAGAACGCCGGAAAACAGTCCAACACCGGCGTAGAGATCGAGCGCCATCGCACCGGTTGATCCTTGCGTGACGAGCTTAATCAAATCGCTCACCAGGTGGCGATTGATCTGGAAGAAAGCTCCGGCGCCGACTCGGTAGGAGGCGTCATTGGCTTTGTACACCAGGTCCCGGGTTCCAGACTGCGCGATTTGCTTCGCCTCGGCATTGCCTCGTGGGTTGGGTGCGCTTGACTTGAAAATGACAACACCGGCGATCTCCGGCAAAGAGCCGCGCGCCGCATCAGCCCATTCTCTGAGGGGAGTACTCGCGGCTTGAGGGCCGCAGTGCGCCTCGACCAAAAGTTGGGTGTCATCGGCATTAGCGAAGAATTCGAGCTCATTAATTTCGGCAGGTACGGCTCCTGTGCGTCCCATTTGCCAGAAGGAGGCAATGGCGTGGTTGATCAGAGGCGAACTGACGGGGCACTGTTCGACAGGAAGCAGCTGGTGTGAGCCGAACCGATAGTAGCCGAGCGCGAATTCCGGCGTGCCTCCGACCTTGAGGCGAGTGCGATTGCGGTAGTTCCATGGTGGCGACGGATGTATGGAGATTTCTGTTTGCAATTCGAGCTTGGCAATGCGGCGAAGATTTTCTCTGAGGATTGCAGCTTTGATTTGCAGTTGATGTTCGTAGGAAGTGTGCTGGTAGTGGCAGCCTCCGCAGCGCTGGAAGTAAGGGCAAAAAGGATCGACCCGTTGGGGCGACGGTTGCAGAATAGACTCTGCGTGTCCGCGGGCGAAGCCGCGCTTCTGTTCGACCAGCGTAGCCTCAATTTTTTCGTTTTCGAGAACGAAGGGAACGAACACCGCTTTGCCTGAGCCGTGTTCATCGGCAGGAAGGCGCGCCAGTCCGTCGCCGCCGTAAACCAGTTTTTCAATGGTGAGCTGCAAGAGATGATTCTAGCGGGAAACGCTTAACGACGGACTAGTCCAGCAAAAGCTTCTGACCACAGAGTCCCAGAGAAGATAGGCTTTTGCTTTTCTTTTTTTCCGTTTCTCGACTGCTACATGTAGAACAGGCTCAGCCTCGGCAGCCCATATTTTTCCAGCAGCCGCTTGTGGATGTATTGCTTTTGCAATTGCTCGATTTGCGATGATGGCATTTTGCGGCGGTAAGGCGCGAGTTCGCGATCGGCTTCGGCGCGCACGTTGATGATTTGTTCGTCGGGCGTGGCGGCCAGGAGAACGGCGTACAACTTTTCTTCCGCCACGGTGAGACGACGCTCCAGGTCTTCCAGGCGTGGGAGGGTTTTCTTGAAGTCAAGTTCAGCGGCAATTTCGCGCAATGTGCCGGCGGTTTCCCGCACCAAGGGTTCTGCTCTGACGCTCCCTGCCTGGGGAAGCTTCGCGGTATCGAGTTTTTCCGCATTCTGCCGAAGGAAAGCAGAAATTTCTGCGACCTGAAACCCACTGGGACGATCGGTCTTTGTGCCACCGTGCGTCGTGCCGACGGCGGCTTCTTTCATTTCTTCAGCCGCGACCAGCACGGCCTGCGCGCAGTACGCTAGGCTGTTCACCTTCTGCGATTTCGAAGGGCGGCTCTCATACTTGTCAAAGGCCGCATCCACCCCGCGCAGCACCGCTTCCAGCGGGATGCCGGCGTCTTTCCAGTTTTCGATCAGCGCCCAATCGAGTGGAGACAGATGAATGCGCCCACGGCGCTTCTGGAAGTGTTCTTCAATTTCGGTGAAGTAATTAAAGTAGTTTTCCAAGATCATTCAGCGATGGAGAGCGGGCGTCGGCGCCCGGCTTGTTTTAAAGTTGGTGCCGTCCCGCCATTGTACTTTTCATTCGACCGGCTTTTTCGTGCGACTGACGGGCGAGGACGCCCGTCCTCCATCGGCGGCGGCGTTGCGTTCCCAGATGATGCGTAGGCCTTCCAGGGTCAAGAAGTCGTCGACCTCACGAATGTGTTTCGATGCGTTTCCGAACAGCGACGCCAGGCCACCGGTCGCAATCACTTTAACTTCTTTGCCTAACTCGTGGACCAGCAGTTCCAGGATGCCGTCAATCAAGCCGAGATAGCCGTAGTAAAGTCCTGACTGGAGACTGCCTACGGTGTTGCTGCCGATGATGCGAGCCGGTTTGCGAATGTCCACACGCGGCAGTCGAGCCGTGCGTTCGAACAATGCGTCGGCAGAAATTCCGATGCCCGGACAAATTATGCCTCCTAAATACTCTCCTTTAGAAGACACGCAATCGAATGTGGTCGCGGTCCCGAAATCCACTACTACACAGGGGCCACCGTGTTTTTCGAATGCAGCAACCGAGTTTACGATGCGGTCCGCGCCAACCTCGGCGGGATTGTCGTAGTGGACCGGCATGCCGGTTTTAATGCCCGGTTCGATGAAGAGTGGCTTGGTGTTGAAATAACGCTCACAGACTTGCCGCAACGTGGAATCGAGTGGGGGCACAACCGACGAGATCACGATGCCGTGAATCGCTTTGGCTTCGAGATTTTCCATGGCGAACAGGTTGCGGAACAGGACGCCGTATTCATCCACCGTCTGCGTGGCGATAGTGGAGACACGCCAGTTGGCGACCAGGCGTTCGTATTGCGGCGCGCCCGCATCAGCTGACTTGCCTTCCTTGGAGAAGACGCCCAGCACCGTGTTGGTATTGCCTACGTCAAGAACGAGCAGCATAGAAGAAGGTAATCCTGTTTTCCTAAAGACGTAGCTACGTCTCTACAACGCGAATCACTTCAGCCTAACGGTTCCGCTTAGCACGGTGCGGATACCATCCGGCGTTCGCACTTGCAGAAACCCGCTGGCGTCCAAGCCTTCGGTCACGCCTTCGAAGCCGCCGTTTTCATCGACTTCGACTGGGCGTCCCCGCACCGAGGAAGATCGTTCCTGAAAGCGTTCCAGGATCGAGTTTCGAGCGTTTTTCTGATCCAACAACTGGCGATATTCGCGGTCGAGTGATTTTAGCAAAGCTGAACACAGTTCGACGCGGGACCACTCGCTGCCCGTGGCCAGACGCAATGAAGTTGCCAGCGGCTGCAGGTCGGCAGGGAACGTTGCCTGGTTTACGTTGATTCCGATTCCCACCACGACATACCGGACTCGTGTCACCTCCGCGTTCATCTCGGTGAGAATGCCGCAGAATTTCTTGCCATCAACCAGCACATCGTTTGGCCACTTCAGATCAGGCGTCACTCGTGAGTCGAGCTGCTGCACCGCGGAGTGAACCGCCAATCCTGCGGCGAGCGACAAAATTAGCGCGTTGGAAGGAGGCAACGAGGGCCGCAAGATGACCGAGCAATAAATTCCGGCGGAACGCGCGGAATGCCACTGGTGGCCGCCGCGGCCGCGGCCGGCGGTTTGCTGCTCGGCAAGAAAAACGCTGCCCTCAGGCGCGCCGGCGCTTGCAGCTTCCATGGCGGCAGTGTTGGTCGAACCGATCTTGTAGTAGTGATGAATATGCTTGGCAAAAATTGTGGACTGCAAGAGCGGAGCAAGCATATCCGGCAGAAGCAGATCGGGCATCGATTTCAAACTGTAGCCAGTCGAGGGAAGGCCAGCGATGTCAACTCCCAGGTCGCGCAATTGCTGAATGAGTCGCCAGACTTCGGAGCGGCTGGTGCCAATCTCAGCGGCAATCTTCGTTCCGCTTACGACGACCGTGGCGTGGTCGATGAGGAGGCGCACGATGCGGCCCAGACGAACATCAGTTTGGGTGGCGGTTTGGGTCGCGAGTTTGCCGGCAGCGTTGGATGCTGCGCCCAATACAGACGTCCCGGCTCGCGAACCGCGTTTTTTGCTCGCTTGTGTGATGCGCAAATTATCAGGGATGGGCCGCGAAAGGGCAATCGCGGCCTGATCCCGTCATTGCGCGGTTTCGGTAAATGTTGCTACGGGGTGACCAAGCCCGTACTGGCCTTCGGCGGTGACATGAAACGTGCCGGGTGTCGTAGGTAAGGTCAGCACGACTGATGCTACGCCGGAAGAATCCGTGGTGACCAGACGACTGGAGAGCGTACCCTTCTTCGTCGTGAATAAAACGGTTCCACCGGCAGCGCTTCCACCAGACTTGCCGGGCTGCAACGTGACCGAGAGATTCAGTTGGCCACCCGCTGGTCCTTTTTGATGGTCGCCAGTCTTCGTGAACGAGGCGGACGGGTTCCCAACCACAATCCAGCCGCTCTGGTTCTGAGTCACGCCGCCATTGTCCGTGCCTGGAACGGTGAAATGGTAAAAGCCTGGAGTTCCCGCGGCCGTCACCGTAATGCTTCCATTCTGTCCAGATGAGAGATTCGGTTGCGTGACCGCAACGGTGATTCCGCTGTCGAATTGTGGATTGCCGAGCGTAACTGTGCCGGAACCGGAAACAATCTTGGGTTGGAGCGTTACAGTTCGGTGAGCGGGAACCATGATGGTATCTGGGTTCAGATCCCAATCCGCACTCGGCGCTTGTGGCATGGAGCCAGTCACCACCAGCAGCGTCGCGGTGTAAGGAGCGAAGGTGCGAGTTGCCGTCCATGCCTTGGGCGACGAAGCCACGATCTTGGTCGGAGATTTGGGCGAGAGCGTGTACGTCGTCACGGTCGCGGGAGTGAACCCATTCATCGCAAACTGGACTTGCACCGATGCGCCCGGTTTCTTGTTGATGACCATCACCGTCAGCGTCTTGCCGGTTGGATCGAGCGCGGCGTAGCTGCTGAATAAGTTCGGATTGCCGTCATTGCTCGCCGAAACCGATTCCGCCGCAAAGCTGTGATGTTGTCCGTCATAGTTGCGGAATAGTTTCAACGCTTGATAGTTAGGATTTGCCGGATCGGGCGCCACCCAGCGCGAGGCCAGATACATGCGCTCCCGCCCAAGGATGCCGTAGGCATCGGCGTCAGCCAGCGCGGTGGAGAAATCCGATTCCCCGGCGAATGCCGCGCTCCACTCGGTAAAACTCAGCGGGGTTCCCGGATAAATCATGTTCGCCAACGCTCGCATGCGCGGGATACGGAACGGAATGGTTTTCTTCGGCTGGATAAACGTCGCCCACTTCTGATTGATCGAACTGGATTCGCTCACATATTTCGGATCCCAGTAGTCGCGATAAATGCGCAGCGAGAGAGCTTGTTTCTGTGCCTGTGTGTAGCCCGAAGTATCCGGCCCGTCGGGATAAGCATGAACATCGAAAATGTCGACCGATCGCGTGCCCGCCAATTGGTCTCGCCAGTAGACTTCATTCAGCCACCACGGCAGAAAATCAACTCCGGCGTGCGCACCCTTGTCGTTATTGTCGGCGCCGTTCCAGTAAAACCACCAGCAACAACTCACCGGGCCGATTCGGATCGCAGCCGGATCCCAGCCCTTCAGTGCCCCGGCTTCTGCGAGATACGTGTCGCGCATTTCGTTGTAGGCCGACGGAATGGGATGGACGTCACGATGAGTGCCACTCCAGATGTCGATCTCGTTGTCCATGTTGTAGAAATGTGGCGCGCTGCCAAATGCCGCAGCCAGCGCGGCTGTCCACTGATTGCGGTAAACCGTTCCCGGAGGATCTCCGTTTTGCGGCGAATCGCGCAATTCGACATTGGCATCGGTCGGATCGTTTCCGCTAATGTCAGTTTGGCAACCAGGTTCCACACCATTGCCTGCGTCGGAGTTGTACGGATCGGCGCCGCATTGTCCGCCATATTTCGCGACCGAAAAGCTCCAACCGGAAGGCTTCGCTACCCACGGCAGCATGACCATGGTCATGATCGGATTGCTTCCCGCCGCTTTCACGTCCTGAATGTACTGGGCCGAATCGGCGTCTCCGATTTCGCTGTAGCCAAAGTCTTCGAAGTACCAATCGTTGGCCGCGTTGTAGGTTTTGGTCTGCCAGTTGTAACGCGAGGTCGCATTGCCTCCCCAGCGTACGACCGTGAGGCCGCTGTCGGTGATCGTCGGAGCATCTTTGGGATAGCTTCCGCCGTAAACATACGGGCTGATGGGATGTCTATTGGCGAGAACGTCGATCGTGACATTGACCGCGGTGACGGGCGGTTTCGGCGCGGGAGGGGAAGCGTTGGCCGCTGTTGCCGGCCGGCCTCCGCCTCCACTTCCTGTTGAACTGGTGGCAAAAACCAGCGCGACAAACAATATGGAGAGGGCTTGCCGGAGTTGATAAATCATTGGGGGGAGGGCCTCCGTGTCCACATACTTTAGCGCGAGTGGCGTTTTGTGTCTTACTCAAAAGTGCAATAGCAAAGTGTTCGGAGGGACCGAGGAAATGAGCCGATAGGACAGTGGCAAAACTGGTTTACGCCGGAGCTACGCGCAAGCTCATATCGACTGCCTTGGCGGAATGCGTGAGCGCGCCGACCGAGATGAAGTTCACACCCGTCTCGGCATACGCTCGGACGTTGTCCAGCGTAATTCCACCAGAGACTTCAAGCGGAATACGGCGTTCCATGCGCGAGCAGCGTTCCACCGCACCCTTCACATCTTCGACCGACATATTGTCGAGGAGGATCGCTTCTCCGCCATTCGCCAGCGCTTGGTCTAACTCTTCCAGAGAGCGGACTTCGATTTCGATGATCTGCGCGCCGCGGCGATTCTTGTGGGCACGTTCCAGAGCCGGGACGACGCCTCCGGCCAGCGCGATGTGATTGTTCTTGATCAGCACACCGTCTGACAGATCGAGGCGATGATTCTGCCCCCCGCCGCAGCGTACAGCGTACTTGTCGAGCGTGCGCAAGCCGGGGACAGTCTTACGCGTATCCAGAATGCGCGCCTTAGTCCCGGAGATTGCGTCGACAAATTGTCGGGTGAGAGTCGCGATCCCGCCGAGGCGTTGCATGAAATTCAAAATCACGCGCTCGCAGGATAGAATAACGCGCGCATTGTGACGGATGACGGCAACCGATTGACCCTTGTGCAGACGAATGCCGTCGAAAATCTCGGGATGGGTGGTGACCTCGTAATGAGAAGTCACCGCCCCATCGAGCTGGGCATACACATCCAAAATGCGGGAGACGCAGCCAATGCCCGCCAGAATGCAATCCTGTTTTGCCAGAATCGTGGCTGCAGCACGCTGGTTGGGATCGATGCAGGCGTAGCTGGTTGCATCGCGCGTAGCATGGTCCTCCTGCAGCGCGTTCTCGATGACTGCGGTAATGCGTCGGCTATTCCAGTCCATAAGTCAGTCGTTGGCACCTGTTACTTGATGAGTTCCAACTCTTTCAGCTTACTCTCGGCTTTCTCCCGCAAGACAGCCAATTCTTGCGCACGATTTCGCAAACCCTCGACAACCTTCGCCGGAGCCTTAGCCAGAAACTGTTCGTTGCCCAATTGCCTCTGACCGTTGGCCATCTCTTTTTCCATCTGAGCAAGCTCTTTCGTCAGACGCTCGCGCTCGGCGACAGCATCAATTTTCTTTTCATAAATAACCAGCACATCAAATCGCGCCGTGTGCCGTGCCCCGCTCAGCTTCGCGAGTGAACTTTCCGCAAACGTTATGTTTCTCGGCGCTGGCCAGGCGCTCCACCGCGCCGAGATTTTGTTCGATCAAAGATCGAATTGCGCGATCTTCCGCAAACACCTGAATCGGCACTCGCACCTTGGGTTCAACCTTCAGCTCAGCTCGCGTATTCCGGACGCTGACGATCAGATCTTGCAGGATCGCCATTTCGGTCTCAGCCGTCAGGTCCAACTGTTTTTCATCCGCCTCAGGATACGCCGCCAGCGCGATCGACTTAAGCGGCGGATGGCCGTCATACATCGCATTCCAGATTTCTTCCGTGATGAACGGCATCACGGGATGTAGCAGCCGCAGCGCAGCTTCGAAGAGGCTGACCAGATTCCCGCAAGCCGCGAGCGAAATGTCGCGATCCGCGCCCTCAGCCAGCCGCGGCTTGATCAACTCAAGATACCAGTCGCAAAATTCGCCCCAGAAAAAGTCGTAGATCTGGTTGGCGGCCTCGTGAAAGCGATAGGTCTTGAGAGCCTCGTTCACCTCCCGGGTCACGCGGTTGAAGCGCGAGAGAATCCAGCGATCTTCCAGCGTGGCCGCTTTGAATCCAGCAACTCCGCTGCGATTCTCAGACCCAACCGGCGAGACGCCCGTCGTCCCTGCAATGCGATCCACGTTCATGAACATGAACCGCGCCGCATTCCAAATTTTGTTGGCGAAGTTCCGGTAGCCTTCGGTGCGGCTTTCATTGAAGGCGATATCGGTGCCCGGCGCGGCCATTGCCGCCAGGGTGAACCGTGTCGCGTCGGTGCCAAAGCGCTGGATGATATCCAGCGGATCAATCACATTGCCTTTGGTCTTCGACATCTTTTGCCGGTCGGCGTCGCGCACCAGAGCGTGGATGTAAACTTCGCGAAAAGGAACACTGTCGTCTTTCTTTCTGCCCCAACCGCTGGCCTGCTTCAACTTCGGGTCTTGCCGATGCCCCGGCATGAAATGGCAGCCGAACATAATCATGCGCGCGACCCAGAAAAACAGTATCTCGTAAGCCGTGATCAACAGCGTCGTCGGATAAAACACTTCCAAATCGCGCGTCTTCTCGGGCCAGCCGAGCGTCGTAAAGGGCAATAGCCCGGACGAGAACCAGGTATCGAGCACGTCGGTGTCCTGCTTAAGCTCCGACTTACCGCACTTCGCACACTTCGCTGGAGTCTCGCGAGCGACGATTATTTCTCCGCAGCTGCAATGCCACGCCGGAATGCGATGCCCCCACCACAACTGCCGCGAGATGCACCAATCGTGGATGTTGTGCATCCAGTTCAAGTAAATCTGCTTGTAGTTCTCGGGAACAATCGTGATCTCGCCGTTCTCGACGGCGGCGATTGCTTTCTCCGCCAGCGGTTTGATCTTGATAAACCACTGCGTCGACAATCGCGGTTCCACCACCGTCCCGCAGCGATCGCACTTCCCAATAGAAATGGTGTAGTCCTTCGCGCCTACCAGAAACCCCTGCTCTTGCAAATCTTCCAGCACGCGCTTGCGGGCTGCGTAGCGGTCCAGGCGAGCGTAGGCGCCGGCATTCTGGTTCATGTGGCCCAGTTCGTCGATGACCTCAATCTGCGGCAGATTGTGCCGCTTGCCCGCCTCGAAGTCGTTGGGATCGTGCGCCGGCGTAACCTTCACCGCTCCGGTGCCAAACTCAGGCTGCGCCAGTTCATCGGTGATGATCGGAATTTCGCGATTCATCAGCGGCAGCAAAACTTTCTTGCCATGCAAGTGCTTGTAGCGTTCATCTTTCTCATTCACCGCGATCGCCGTGTCGCCCAGCATGGTCTCCGGCCGCGTGGTCGCGACCGTGATGAACTCCTCCGTGCCCACCACCGGATAGCGAATCTCGTAAAGCTTTCCGGCAATTTCTTCATGCTTCACTTCGAGATCGGAGATGGCCGTTCCGCAGCGCGGGCACCAGTTGACGATGTACTTGCCGCGATAAATCAGCCCTTCTTCATACAAGCGGACGAAGACTTCGCGCACCGCATGCGACAAATTCTCGTCCATGGTGAAATATTCGCGGTCCCAATCGACGGACGCGCCCAGCCGCTTCATCTGATCGAGAATCGCCCCGCCGTAATGCCGCTTCCACTCCCACACCCGCTCAATGAAAGCCTCGCGGCCCATGTCGCGGCGATTTCTGCCTTCGCTGGCGAGCTGGCGCTCCACCATCATCTGCGTCGCGATCCCCGCGTGGTCCGTGCCCGGCAACCACAAGGTCAGAAACCCGCGCATGCGATGCCAGCGCACAATGATGTCCATCTGCGTCTGGTTAAGCATGTGCCCCATGTGCAAGCGCCCAGTAACATTGGGAGGCGGCAACAGCAAAGTGAACACCGGACGCGTGTCTCCCGGCGGAGGCGCAGAAACCGAAAACAGCTTCGCCTTGATCCAGTGCTCGGCCCAGCGCGACTCAATCGCGCCGGGTTCGTACGATTTTGGCAGATCGTGGGGCATAGAAGAGCATTCAGCACTCAGCCATCAGCATTCAGCAAGAAAGTGATGCCGCAGCAACACCGCCGCGTTTTCCGAAGGCAACTGCCAAGCCCAGAAGTAAGAGTGCGAACTTCGATCTTACAGGCGCGTCGAAAACGCGGTCAAACTTGGCGGGGGTTGGTGTACAGCGACGGCAAAAGTGACCCCCCTGCCCTTTGGTGACAAAACGGAAGTGGGAACAGGGAGAGCGACGCAGCGATTCTCAATGAGTGTAATGGCCTGATAGCGTCATTTAAGCGGGATGACTGCCAAACTATCCAATCGTAATGTGGACTGAGCCCGATATGCCGGGTACGATTGCGGGGTGAATACGTATGGGTTCTGGCCGCAGTTCCAGTGGCTGAGCAGGCAGGGTCTCGACTTTGTGAGGTTGCCCGTGGTGGGCTTCCCGTGTGTGCTCTTAACCTTAGGTGTGGTGGTTTCCTTTGCGTGGCAAAGGTGGTTTGGGAATGGGCGATGGAAGCATCACTACTGGCTGGTGCTAACTCAATTTATGTTCTACCCAGCCGTCGTGACAGTTGGCGTTCTGTATAGAGTCAGCACCAATCCAACCCTGCCTCTACCCAAGGCAAATCCGGTCGCTGATTGGACCATCGATGTTCTTTTTTTTCTGTCGCTCGCACTGAGTTTCTTTTGGGTATATCGAATGAAAGGCTTCCGGTGGTTTGCGTTCTGCATCGTTGGACTCCAGCAACTTCTTCTCTGTGGAGCTATGTTCGTGGCTGGGATGTCGATCACTGGGGATTGGCTTTAGCTCTTCCGAATGTCGTAGCCAGTTGACGCAAAATCCCGATAGCACTCATTGACCCCTGCAACCGGGGGATTTGAGTGTAATGGCCTGTTTGCGTCAGTTATCTTCAAATCTGCTGGGTTTGGGCGTAGATTGGCGGAGATGAGAAACTCGACACTTGCCGTCGCGGTTCTGCTCGCCTATAGCGCTTCATCTCGTCCAAGTAATTCCGTGGCACAATCATCAACGGAGAGAGACGGTACGAGCGGAAGCATTTGCGTCCTCCCCAATTCGCCTGAGCCATCAAACAGAATCTCACCGGGGGGCGAGTACAACCCCGATACACTCATGGTGCGGGTGGATAAGCGGGAGCCGATACGCTGGCCTCATAATAAGCCGCTTTTGGTCGAGAACTTGGACATTCGGAATAATCATCTTGTCGTGCTCACATCAGATGGGAAGCAAATCCAGTCCTTCCGTTTTAAATTCTCTGACTACCACGATGCGAAGCTCTGCGTGTATTTCGATGGCTATCAGGGGGTACAGTTGGGGAATCGCACGGACGCCCTTTGGTGCAAAGTGAGGAACCGGGATTGTTGGCGATATACTGCGCAGGGCATAGTTGGAGACGTTCCGGGAGGTCTGCCACCTGACGGAACGAGCGCCATCGGCGGAATCCTGTCGAGCGAAACGCAATTACCCCGCGTCGCCAACCCTGCGCATATACGGGTTGCTCAGGGCGTAATGCGAAGTTCCCTCGTCACAAAGGTAACCCCAAGTTATCCGCCGGAGGCAGAGAGGCAGCGCGTAGAGGGCGCTGTGGTTCTTCGTATCAGCATTGACAAAACTGGGAATGTATCAATGGTTGAGCCAGTGACCGGGCATCCCCTACTTAGCCCGGCTGCCATAGAAGCCGTCAAGCAATGGAAGTACAAACCTTACCTCCTCAACCAAACGCCGGTCGAGGTGGAAACCACGGTGCTCATCAAGTTTGTCATTTCGGGTGGGAATGCATACTCCGTGATTGCCTTTATGAGCCCACGTAGTTGGCGATAAATCCCGATTACACTCATCTGTCTTCCCTGAGGGGATTTGAGTGAAATGGCCTGTGGCTGTTGAAAAACTCCATTTTCGTCAAAACAACCGAAATTTGGGGGATAGAAAATGTCTAGGAAAATCGAGAACGTTGCTTACAGGGCATCCTGACGCGATTTTATTTTTGCGAATTTCGCGGGAAGGAGTTTTTCAACAGCCACGCCTGTTATCGACAGTAATCTTGTCAAACGTTATGAATGGTCAGCCCTTCACGCCGAAAGCAGGGCGTGATGCTTTTGCGACGATTGCGGGATTCGTATATCAGGTCGACGTCACAGTTTTGGCATGGTTAAATCTGGAGGATTCGGACTCCTGGAGCTTGAACGGGGCGAAGACCTAGACCTCCAGCGACAACTTCAAGATCAAGATTCTGAAACTCGTCTTCTCCAGCAACTGAAAAGACGCCCAGCGAACTTGACCCTAAGAACTCCAGCTGCACTTGAAGCTCTTGCAACTTTTTGCGAGCACCAGCAGCTCAAATCCGCACGTTCGACTTAGGTTTCGTTTCGTCACGACTATGCGATCTGGCACTGAAAAGGAGTGGAAACGCGACCGAAATGGCTTTTCCACTTGGGAATCCATTCTTCGAGGTGAGTTCGGAGACGCTTAATTCGCTTCTCGCAAGTTGCTTCAACGCTCGGCACGGACATCCAATCCCTAAAACCGACGGAAGATCTTTCAACCCAAGAGAAAGCAGGCCCCCCGCCGGAGCCCGCCTCGATTCAAACTACCGGGTTTAATTGCTACTTAAGAATCGCTAATTTGGTGGGCTTCCCGGTACTCCTCTTCACGTACATGGCCTTGCCTTTGACTTGAACTTCTACATCTTTGCCCTGCGCCCAGGTAGGATCAAGGTCCGAGTGAGAGTGGTAAACCGTCTCGTAGGTTTTTCCTCCCGTTTCGATCGAAACATCGTAGGTATCCTCTGGGCGATTGGTAGCGGCGTCAGTACCCCCCATGGGTGATGCCCTCTCCCGCTTGTGCATCGATACGATTTTCCCCGGCTGATAAGCCGGCTCTTGGGATAACCCAATGCCCACCGCCAGAAAAAGCACAGCCAAGGTCGCTGATACATGCCATTTCATTCGAGCCTCCAGTGCGACGGTTGTCTTGTAGTTCCCATTCCGCTCGGTGCGCCACCAGCCATACACAGCGGGAGCTCCCGCCGTGAACGAATCATCCGGGGCGCGGGGTGGAACATGTCGGGCCGGAATGCGGAATTCAAGGTTAAGTGCGGAAATTCTACCTCTTCGCTCTCAAGAAAACGAGAGCCAGGACCATGCCGTCCGGTTTCCCGGCCACATTAACATGGGAATCTCAGCGAGCGGTAAGAATGAGTCTTTGGTATAACTGTTGTAAACAGGCGTAGCCCGTCGAAAAACTCACACTCTAGAAGTTCGCAGAAAGTTCAACGCGCCAGGATGTCCTATAAACGATGTTCTCGATTTTGGTGGACATTTGCTACTTCGGCCGGGGTAGTTTTTTTTAAAAGAGGGGGGCAACAGCCACAGGCCATTACGCTCAAAACCCCTTAGCCCCCCGGGGTTCAATGACTGTAACGGCGATATTGCGACATTCAGGGCGGCCCGGCGTTGGCGAAAACCCTTTGTGACGCCCTGGCAGTTCCTGTTAGTTTTGCCAGTTCCTCTCCTTTTCCTTTGTTGTAAAGTTCGGCGGCGGAGGTGAATCATGAGAGGAAGGTTATTTGTATTTGCGATCCTGGTGGTTGCGCCAGCTCTCACTTTCAGTCAGTCTCCAAAAACAAAGACTCACAGCACAGTTACCGGTTGTCTGACCAGCACCGGCCAGCCTAACGAATACCAACTGGTAGATCAAAAAGGGATCACGAGCCTGGTCTATAGCACCACGGTTCAGCTTGATTCCTATGTCGGAAAGTCTGTCACCCTGACTGGAGAAAAAGACGCGACGCCGAGCGCTGACAATGGGATGGGACGACCGACGCCTCACTTCAAGGCCGTGAAAGCGCAGCCCGCATCTGGTGACTGCAAGAAGTGAAATCGGTTCATGGGCGGCGGCACATCGTCTGTGTCATTGCGGTGCTGTGTAGTTGCGTCTTGGCTGTCCCGGCCAGGGCGCAGCAACAAGAGCTGCCTGAGGACCCCGAAGACGAGAAACAGATAGGACTCTGGCTCGATCAGGGAATTTCCACTGGCCTTTCGGCGAATAAATCTCTGGATGTAGAGTTCCACGAGCGGTTCGACGAGGGAGGATCCAACCTGTTCGAGTACTTCGTTCAAGGCGGCCTTGCCTTCCGTCTGCGGCCGTGGTTCACGTTGATACCGATTTATCGTTACCAGCGCTTTCCTGGGAATCCCACACAAGCTTACGAAAACCGGGTGCAGCTCAATCTCACCCTGAGTACATCCCGTGGCCCGTGGCGGCCGACGCTCCGGACGCTCATCGAGGGACGGTTTGTTGATAACCGGCCTGCTTCCGCACGTCTTCGATTTCGCCCGGGCGTCGAATACACCTTACCGCTTCGCATGTCGCGGCCTCCGGTGCTGGTCGTGAGCAACGAGTTCTTTATCGTTCCCGGAAACAATCCCTTCGCCAATGGCGGCAGCAGCTACACCCAGAACCGCTTCCAGGTGGGAGTACGACTGCCCATCGCCGATTCGTTTTCGGTTCGGCCCTACTACTTATTACAGTCGGTTAACCTGCCTGGTGGCTGGGACACGAATGAAATTTTTGGTATCTCACTCGCCTTTAGGGTTCCGCGTAAAATCAAGATGGTCCGCTCGCGACAGCCGAGCTGCACCCTGTCTTGCGAAATTCCGAATCCAGAAGGACCATAAGATTCGGCCCTGGTACTAAGGACAGGGGGTGGAAGGCGGGGAGGGAGCATTTTGCCGTCGCTATATAAAAGCCCGTCAAACTTGGCGGGGGCCCGTGCGCTTGAGCATGGGGCAAACGCGTGATACAGTTGCGGCCAATTTTGAGTTTCCAGCTGACTTAACCCCGCGCGCTGGAAAGACTCGCAATTTTGATTTTTTGGGCCTAATTTGGAAAGCCCATCTCCGATTTTGGTTTAAATCTTGATTTCGCATTTTCGGACCAAACCCATGGGAGGGAGCCGAACATGAAACTAGTAGCGACCGGAATTTGCTTCGTGCTGGCGATTTTGGCGACTGCCGAAATGTTTCCGGGACGTGCGCAAGAATCGGGTACGGTGAAGCAACAGCCGCCGAGCAATACCGTACCCGCGAACCCGCTGAAGGTGGCGCTGCTGAAGTGGTACCAAGCCAATACAACGACGCGTTTCAAAACCGGGCAGCAACCGTATGGCGTGGCTTTCGACGGGGCGAGCATCTGGACCGCAAATTTCGGAGACTTTCCTGGGACCGTGACTAAAATACGGGCCAGCGATGGCGAAGTGCTGGGCACCTTCAACGTAGGAACACAACCTGTCGGCGTAACCTTCGACGGGGCGAACATCTGGGTGTCGAACACAGCCGACGGCACGGTAAGCAAGCTGAGAGCCAGCGATGGGAAGAACCTGGGCACCTTCAACGTGGGATCAGTTCCGTGGTGGATGGCTTTTGACGGAGCCAACATCTGGGTAACGACCGCGCCTACCTCTGGCAATGGCAGCGTAACCAAGCTTCGTGCGAGGGACGGCAAGATTCTGGGTACTTTCACTGTGGGTGGTGGGCCTATCGCGGCCGCCTTCGACGGCGCTAACGTCTGGGTGACGAATACCGCGGATGGGACGGTGAGTAAGGTGCGGGCCACCGATGGCAAAGTTTTGGGTACGTTTACTGTAGGCTCCCGACCCACCGGCATCGCCTTTGACGGTGGGAATATGTGGGTGGCCGACCGGAGCGACGGAACTGCCACCAAGCTGCGGGTTAGCGACGGCAAGGTTCTCGGCACCTTCGACTCATTTACAGGGGGCTATGGCATAGCTTTTGATGGAAACAGCATCTGGGTCTCGGGCGACCCGTATGTAACCGAGCTGCGGGCCAGCGACGGCGCCAAAATGGGCCTCTGGGATGCCTCCGGCAGCATCGGGGTCGCTTTCGACGGCGCGAATATGTGGATCGCGAGACTCAGCGACAATTCCGTACATAAGTTTTGATAGCCCCGCCGACGGAGCCGTCTCCGTCGTAAATGACGAAAGAGAGGAACGAGGAACTATGAGCAAGCACTGGTGGCTGGCCCACCTTTGCGACTTTGATTTTGGCAAAGGTGGGGACTCATGCAGCCTGTGTCGGGGTTTTCATCTTGGCCCGCGTTACTGATTTACTTCAGGCGTCAAGACAAAGCTGGGACCGCTCACCTCGTCGTTCCCACCTTTAAAACGAGCCTTTGGACTTGAAGCAGTCCAATACCTCGATCCCGCTTTGTTTTCTTACCCTTGCCTGTCATGACACTATTGTATGCCCGCTATCGTCTTGACGATATGTTCCACGTGGAACACTAAACACCGACCAGCACAGAGGCTCCTTCACGTAGAATTTCCACAACCCCACCGGCCACTTCCTCCTTCGCACCCAGCGGATTTCAGCCGTGCTCGCTTCCGCTTCAGTATCTATTCAGATTCGGGTTCGGGACTTTCTGGCTGTGACTGCTCTAAGCTGTGGAGACTGTGATGAAGCCTTTGCTCCTTGCTCTCTGTGTTGTGTTTACGTTTGGCGCTTTGAGCGCGCAGACGCCTGACTGGCAGCCATCGCCGGGACATACGCAAGTGCCGATATGGCCAGGGACGGCGCCCGATGCGCAGCCTGTCGCGGGGCCGGAGGTCACTGAGACGGTGACGGAGTTGGTTGCCGGCAGGCCGTGGATTGTGGTGGGCAAAGTCTCGCGGCCCACGATGACCGTCTATTCGCCGAAGGGAAAGAATACGGGCGCTGCGGTCGTTGTGTTTCCCGGCGGCGGCTATTGGATTCTGGCCATCGATCTTGAAGGCACGGAGGTTTGTGATTGGCTGACGTCCAAGGGGATCACCTGCGTGCTGTTGAAGTATCGCGTGCCGGGTGAGGGACTGTCTCCCAGGTCGGGCGCGTATCCGAAATCACCGATGGCATTGGAAGATGCGCAGAGGACGGTGGGGCTGGTGCGCTTTCACGCGGCGGAGTGGCACATCGATCCGCACAAGATTGGCGTGCTCGGATTTTCGGCGGGCGGGCATCTGGTGGCGGCAATAAGCACGCATTTCGAGCAGCGTTTGTACCCGGCCGTCGATGCGGCCGACAAAGAGAGCTGCCGCCCGGATTTTGCGGTGGCTCTTTATCCCGGACACATGCTGGAAAATACGCTCGAAGGAGTTTGAGTTGAATCCGGCTGATTCCCGTCACGAAGCAGACGCCGCCAACGTTTCTGCTGCAGGCCGAGGACGACCCGGTGGACTATGTAAAGAACTCGCTGGTCTACTATGCCGCGCTGAAGAAGGCCAAGGTTCCCGTGGAGATGCATTTGTACGCGCAGGGCGGTCATGGGTTTGGCCTGCGGCGCACCAAGTTGCCGATCACGGGATGGCCGCAATTGGTAGAAACGTGGCTGGGGACGATCGGGATGATTTCGGAGTAGTTAGGCAGGTGCTGAGTGCTGAATGCTGAGTGCCGTGCTTACTTCTTCTTGGACTCTTTGCTCATTTTTCTGGCGATCTCTTTCATTAACCTGGGCTTCATTTCGGCGAGAACGCTGTCTACAATGCTCGAGATTTCCTCACTGTCTTCGCCAGTGGAGAGCTCGGCGGCCTGAGGCGGTTCCTCGGAGGGCGCGGCGGTGCCAAATCCTTTGGCTTCGACATTCGCGCTTTCAGCAACCTGCGTTTCGAGTGGCGATCCAAGAACCGTCTCACGGATGTGCTTCCAGTTTGCCCAAGCTGCTGCCAGGTCCGATTCGCCCCGCGGTTCGGGCGAGTGTGACGCGACTTCTGATGGCTGAACTTCTGGCTGGGCTTCTGGTGCCTGAACTTCTGATGCCTGAACTTGGGGAACGGATTGCGTTGAGGCTTCTGGAGCCGCGGTGGATTCGGCAACGCCGGATCCAGCAGCCGCTGCGGCTGCGAGGGCTGCCTCTGGCTTGACTTCGGCGGCAGCACTTTCGCTTACGGCGTCGACTGTGGGCGATGCGATTTCGGTCTGATGATTGGACTCTTGTGTTGCCGGCTCCTCGAAACTCGGAGAAGGTGCCGGCGCGGCTTCCGGCGATGTTGATTCGGAACTGCCAGAATTTGAGAAGAATTCGCTCGGAGACGCAGGAGGCTCAGCGACCGCGGAAGCCGCAGCCAACGAATACGATGCGCTGGGTTCAACCGAAGAGCTGGCAAGACTCAAGCGTGCAGCATCGGCCGCTGCGAAGGCTGCGAATGCCCGCTCCATTTCTTGTTCGAGCACGAGGGAGGATTCACCCTCGCCCAGTGCGACTGCTTCCGCGATCCAACGGGGACCGTTAAACTCTTGCGAGGATGCGGCTGCCATGGCAACGGGAACCAGCTCCCGCGTCGCCGGGTCTTCCTGCATGGAATTGTTGTTTGCCCCAGCCGTCTCTCCATGCCCGTTCGAAGGCGCCAAAGAAGCGAGGGCCGCTGTAACTTCCTCGTCACCTGGATCGTGTGCTTCTGAGCTTCCGGGGACGGTATTCGCGGTTGAATCTGAGGAAGCCGCCACGGGCTGCTCAGTTTCGCTGACGGTTGTCTTCTCTGAGACTTCCGTAGCCTCGGCTTCTGCTTTCGTGGCAATATTTTCGGGCGTGACTTCCACCGACTGCTCGGGCGCGGATGCAAAAGTTGCCGTGCTTTCTTCGCTTCGCACGCTGGCAGCGGCCTCCGGCGGCATCTCTTGATTCTTGCTCTCTCGCTCCACTGCAGAGCTTTCCAGTTTTTCGCGTGGCGTCTCCGGCCTGCTGGCTTCGTCGATGGGCAGACTAAACGCGGCGGCAGCGGCTCTGATCGCGGCAATCTCCTCGGCGGTAATGTCTTTCGGCAGCGAGGACAGCAACGCCTCTTCCAATCCCGATTTCATTTCGGACGGGCTGGTCTCGCGTTTCTGAGCGTCGCCTGCGCTGCTGGCGGCAATTGCCGCCGGTTCTTCAGGCTCGATATCTCGGGGCTTGGAGTGCGGAGGCGGAATGGACAGGCGATTCTTCCATCCGGTTTCGCTGTCGCCAAATTCTTTGGCTGACTCGTCGGCCGCAGCCATGGCTCGTGCGAAGCGGCTCACCTTCGGCGTTTGCCCTTGTGGAACGATCTTGTCTTCCAGCTTGGCGAGCGCGGTCAGCAGTTCGCTAGCTTCAAAAGGTTTGACGATGAAACCATCGGCTCGGACGCGGCGTGACTCTTCCGCTTTGAACGGTTCCAGTTTTCCGACCGTCAGCAACACCGGAATGCGCGCGGTCTCGGGCGCTTCGCGCAGGCGCTGGCAAAGTTCCAACCCGCCGTAGCCCGGCATGTAAACATCAAGAATGATGAGGTCGGGCTTCGACTCGGCAATTTTCTTGAGCGCCGCCGACCCGTTGTTCACAGTGGTGACGTCGTAACCGGCGTCGCTAAGGATTCTCCGGCCCATATTCTGGGCTGTCACACTGTCATCGGCAAGCAGTATTTTCCGCGCCAAGCGTTGGCCTCTTCTAGAACGTAGTACGTCTGAAAGGGGAGATAGCGCGAAGTTAACTTGTCCCGCACTCTAAGTCAATGAAGATAAGAGATTAAACAGGTTACGAGGGGCCAGTAACCACCGCGTAATATGAGCTTCGACGTAGCCGCCGTCCCGCTTGATTCAAGACGCTGGGCTTAGAAGGGAACAACTTTGTGAATGCCCTTCTTTTTCTTACGCTTGCTGGATGCAACCATCGCATCGGTGTCGTCGCTCTGGTCGGAAGAGGATGATGCCGTATCGCCGGATTTTCCGTCGGCGCCAGTGGCTGGTGCCCCCGCTCTGACCGTTCGCTGCTCCGGTTTGAATCTCATTCACCTGCTGAGGCGGAGGCAAAGGTTGGCCGCCGTTGTCATCACTTACATTTGGCTTAAGTTCGTTCGGGTCCGCTGCCACCGGGTTGGGCTTCAATTCATTCGGATCGGGCTGGGCTGCCGGAGTAGCGGCCGCATCGGTCGGTGCCGGACTGCCCGCCGCGTCCGCCGGGGCCGGGGTATCTGAACGGGGAGCCGGTTGATCGGCCGCGGGTGCGCCTGTCCCCACAGTTTCCACGGAAACTGCCTGGCTCCACCGGAACCGGGTGACGGGGCCATGGCGGCCTTGGCGGCTTCCTGCATGACTTCATTGGCCGCCATCGGCGTGGGATCCACCAGCGTCGGCTCGCCTACCTTCGCGGCTTCACTCGCGTCGGGATGCTTCCCGAAAGTTCCTATCACTTTTGACAGGCTGCTCGGTTCACGCCGGCTATCTTCTTCACTCTTGTTTAGCGCCACGGCGGCTTTAGTCGGCCTCGGTACCGGTTGTTTCAATGCCTGCAAACGGGCCTTCGCATCGTCGGCCCGGTTCATCAATGGATACCGAGTGAGGATGCGGTCGTAGGCTTGGTCGGCATCCTTGGTAAAGTCCTCGATCATCTTGGCCTTCATGGTTTCGTCCGCCCGGCCGGCCCGGACCAGGGCAATCTCGCCTTCGTACGCCTGACCCAACAAATACAGGGCCTCGTCCGCTTTGCTGTACAGAGGATACTTGTCGACGAGCGAACGCAAACGCGCAATGGCGGCGGGATACGACTGACGCATGTAATAGAAATGCCCGACGTTAAACTCCCGTTCCGCAATTACCTCCTGCACTTCTCGCAGTTTCTGCTTGGCTTCCGGCAGCAGCTTGCTGTCGGGGTATTGCAGGATGAGCTGACGATATTCTTCTTCGGCCCGCATCGCGTGCGTGTAGTCGCGATCCGGCTTCTCCATTTCCTGATAGTGAATGTTGGCGATCTTGAGCTGTGCCTCCGCCGCCTCCGGCATGTTGGGGAAAAAGGTCTCGAAATCCTTGTACTCAATTTCCGCCTGCGCCAGCGAGGTCGCGCCGCCTTCCGCGTACCAGGAATCGGCCACGGCTAACTTGGCGCGAGCAATAAACTCTGAGTCCGGATAGGTATTGATCAAGGTTTGCAATGACAAACGTGCCTGCTCGAAACGATTGTGCTTCATGTTGTCCATGGCGCGATCGAACAACACTTTGTCAGGCTGCTTCGAGTCGATATTGGCAATCGGATTGTTGACCTTCTTATTGGTGGCGCAACCGGCGGCAAAAGCCAGCGCGCCCAACAGAAGCATCATCGGAAAACGACGTGACATAAGACCTCGAGAACCAGTCATTCCGACTGATTCGCCGGAAACTCTAGACTTTCTGTAAAGTGGCTTCGCTTGCTGCCTTAAGCAATTTCTGAGCGTTACTGGTTGGATCGCCCGCACCGAAGATTGCGTTGCCTGCCACCAAAATTTCAGCTCCTGCTCGCACCACTTCGGCGACCGTGTCGAGGGCAATTCCGCCGTCCACTTCGATGCGGTAGCTGAGCCGCCGCTCCGCCCGCAAGTCCGCCAGCCTGCGGATCTTATGCGCCGCTCCCGGAATGAACTTCTGGCCTCCAAAACCAGGATTCACCGACATCACCAGCACATAATCGACGATATCCAACACTTCGGTCAGAGTCTCCACCGGCGTCGCGGGATTAATGACCACCCCCGCAAGCGCGCCATGACCTCGGATAAGATGCAAAGTCCGGTTCAGATGAGGGCATGCTTCCTGATGCACTGAAATCCAATCGGCGCCCGCATCCGCAAAGTCCGGGATGAACTGATCGGGATTCTCGATCATCAGATGGCAATCCAGCGGCAGGTCGGTCGCTTTGCGCAACGAACGAACCAGGACCGGGCCGATCGTGATGTTGGGAACGAAATGCCCGTCCATCACATCCACATGGACGACGGTACCGCCGCCCTCGGCCGCAGCCTGAACCTGCTCCGCCAGATGGGCAAAGTCAGCCGACAAAATCGACGGTGCAAGCTCGATCAAACCTGGGCTCCGTTCATGGGGATACTTACGAAAATTTTAACACGGGGGCATCCGGCTAACTGCACAGTCCGCGCTCAGCAACTCTCCAGGAACGCTTTGCTGAGGCCACTCGCCAGCCGCCAAGCTTACCAGTTACAATCTTCATTGTTACCTCCACCCCCCGCATCGCAAAACGACTACTGACTGAATCTTATGACCATGCGAGTTCGAAAAGCCGTTTTTCCCGCCGCCGGACTAGGTACTCGCTTCCTGCCCGCCACCAAGGCTCAACCCAAAGAGATGCTGCCCCTGGTCGACAAACCCATCATTCAGTACGGAGTCGAAGAGGCGCTGCACTCAGGCTGCGATCAGATCATCATCATTACCGGCCGCGGCAAGCAGGCGATCGAAGACCATTTCGATGTGAGCTACGAACTGGAAAGAATGCTGGAGGACCGCAAGAAGACCGATCTGCTGAAAATTGTCCGCGACATTTCGGACATGATCCACACCTCTTATGTCCGGCAGAAAGAGGCCCTCGGTCTAGGCCACGCCGTTTTGATGGCGCGAGAACTCGTAGGCAACGAACCGTTTGCGGTATTGCTCGCCGACGACGTGATCGACGCGGAAACGCCTTGCCTGAAGCAGATGATGCAGGTCTTTGAACAGACCCAATGCTCAGTAATTGCGACGCAAGTCGTCGAAGGCGCCGCCATTTCTGCCTATGGCGTGCTAAAAGTGAAACCCGCCGACACGCGCTTCGGCGGCCGCCTGTTCGAAATTGAGGACATGGTGGAAAAACCCAAACTGGAAGACGCTCCCTCAAATCTGGCGGTGATCGGGCGCTACATCCTGACTCCCACAATCTTCGAAACGTTACAAGAGACAAAGCCAGGAGCGGGTGGAGAACTGCAACTCACCGACGGCCTTCGCCTGTTGCTCAAGCGTGAAAAGATGTATGGGTTCGTCTTCGAGGGAAATCGCCACGACGCTGGAGACAAGTTCGGATTCCTGAAAGCCACCATCGAGTTCGCGCTCAAACGCAAAGACCTGGGTGGCCCCTTGCGCGAATATTTGAAGACCCTGAAGCTGTAACCAACTGAACTGAACTCAACGACATCGGCTGGAAACAAGGCATCATCGGGCGATTGCTATAATATGCAACGCGACGGGAGGATTCTTGTTGGCCAGCCTTCGCGACCTTGCCGAGCGCTGTGTCTTCCTGCTCGCGATCCTGCTTGCGACGAAGGCCTTCGGATCGGACCGGGAGATCGAAACTGGTTCCATCTCCCAACTGCACATCCGCGCATAGTCGATGACGGAATCCGTCGCGGATATTACGCGCCAGTCAAGAACAAGGCTCCAAATGACGTCGCGGGGACCTCGCTACTGCATTGCCCTGGTCAGCAGGAAGTCGTGATTCCCCGGTTTTAGCCCCTGCTGGCGGAGAAACGTGCCCGGTTCTCGCACAGGTCCGGCGATGTCGAGTGAGAGATCGAGAGCGTGTGGGTTCATGAAGTTCGTCAAATTGGATCCCTGGTTCACGAGGCGCCTAAAGTAATTTTTAACTTTCTGGATTTTTCTTCCACGCCGTTCGCCAGCTTTTCCTTGTGCGCGGCGAGTTTCTTGGCCGTCCCGGCATGAGCCAACCCCAGAATTTGCGCCGCCAAAATCCCGGCATTGGTAGCGCCTGGTTTTCCGATGGCCACGGTCGCAACCGGAATACCGGCGGGCATCTGCACGGTCGCCAGCAGCGAGTCCATTCCATTCAACGAAGTCGACGGAATCGGAACACCGATCACCGGCAATGTAGTATGCGCGGCAATCACTCCTGCGAGATGTGCGGCGCCACCCGCTCCGGCGATAATCACGCGAATGCCGCGGCCCGAAGCCTTGCGCGCGAAGTCCGCGGTACGGTCGGGAGAACGATGTGCCGAAGTCACATCGATTTCGTAGGCAATTCCAAAATCGTCGAGGGCTTTGCCGGCCTCGCGCATAATCTCAAGATCCGAATCACTTCCCATAACAATCGACACCAACGGTTTGCTCATTCATTTCTCCCTGTAAATTGATGGAGGCCAAGCGTCCTGGCCCGACCCTACGATTAGTTCCGGCAGGACGGGCGTCTCGCCCGTCCTCAATAGTGGAGCATTACTTCTTCAGTGCTCGTGCAGCGATGTCTTTTCTATAGTGCGCACCGCCGAATCTGATTTTCGCAACCGCTTCATATGCACGATCGACCGCAGTCTTCAGATCCGGCGCCCTGGCCGTCACGCCGAGCACTCGCCCGCCGGCGGTAAAATACGCGCCGTCGTGTGTCGTAGTGCCAGCGTGAAAGACTTTCACATCTCCCATTTTATCGACATCTTCCAGCCCATCGATCTTCTTGCCAACCTCAAACGTTCCCGGATACCCGCCTGAGGCCATCACCACGCAAGCAGCAGCGTCTCCTGACCAGCGAAAGTCACCATCGCTCACCCGGCCCTCAATCGAGGCCTCCAGAGCTTCCACCAGATCGCTTTCCAATCGCATCAAGATGGGCTGCGTCTCCGGATCGCCGAAACGGCAATTGAACTCCAGCACCATCGGACCTCGGGCGGTCATCATCAGGCCGCAGTACAGCACGCCTTTGTATTCGGCGCCCTCTGCTTTCATTCCAGCCACCACGGGGCGAGCGATGTGCTGTAGCAGCCAGTTCTGCATCTGCTCATCCAACATGCTGGCAGTGGAGTACGCGCCCATGCCGCCGGTGTTGGCGCCGGTGTCGCCGTCGCCCACGCGTTTGTGGTCCTGAGCGGCGGCCAGCGGAGCGACTCGTTCGCCGTCGCTTAAAACCAGGAACGAAAGCTCCTCGCCCTGCAAACATTCCTCAATCACTACCCGCGCACCCGCTTCGCCCAGCATTTTCCCGCTGAGCATTTCCGCCGCCACAGTGGACGCTTCCTCTTTACTCTTGCAGATGACCACGCCCTTTCCCGCGGCAAGACCATCTGCCTTAACGACAACTGGCATATGAAAATGCGGCAGAGCATCGCGGACTTCGTCGGGAGAATTGCAGATAGCATAGTGCGCCGTCGGAATGTGATGGCGCTGCATGAACTCCTTGGCGAAGCTCTTGCTTGACTCTAGCTGTGCCGCCGCCCGTGTCGGACCGAAGATTCGCCATCCCCGCCGGGTGAATTCATCGACGACACCCAACTGAAGCGGCAACTCCGGCCCCACGATCGTCAGATCGGGCCTGATTGTCGTGGCGAGTTCCAGTAGCGATACGACGCTTTTGATGTCACCTGGAAGACAGGTCGCGTCGGCGGCGATCCCCGCATTGCCGGGCGCGCAATAGATCTGCGAGACGCGCGGCGACTGTCGCAGCTTCCACACCAGCGCATGCTCGCGCCCTCCGCTTCCAATGACAAGAACTTTCATAGCTTGAGATAGACAAGGTTAGGAGGCCAGCAAGACTATGTCAAACGAAACCAAGCCATTCCCACCACGGAAACCTAGAGACGCGAAGAAAGGTTCTTCAAATACAAGCTTCCACGGATATTGTCGATTCCCTCCGTGTCTCGGTGTCTCTGCAGTGAATTGGCTTTAGTCAGTATTAACTATGCTTAACTCTACCGTATAATCTCCGAGGATGATAACCGTCTCCAAAGAAGACTATCTCAAGGCAATCCTTGAGGCCGAGAGCGAAGGCGAGACTGTCATCTCTGCCACGCTGGCGCACTGGCTTTCGGTAACGCCGCCGGCAGTCACCATGGCCCTCCGCCGTTTGAAGAAAGACCGCCTGGTACGGGTGCATGCGGATGGTCGCGTTGGGTTGACCGCTGCCGGACGCAAGATCGCGCGCAAACTCACGCTTCGCCATCATCTGATTGAACGCATGCTCTCGGAAATATTTGGAATGGAGTGGTACCGTGTGCACGATGAAGCGGAGCGCCTGGAGCACGCGGTCTCGCCCGATTTTGAAGCCAAACTCCTTGCGAAGTTAGGCCGTGGAGGTGCGTGCCCGCACGGCAATATGAGCGAACTCGAAAGCCCCGGCAGCCGCCGCCGGCGCGGTCTTTTGCTTCTTGCCCATGCGGAAGCCGGGAATAGTTATCTGGTGAGCGGGATCTACGAGCGTGATCGGCATTTGCTGGAATTTCTGGAAGGACGAGGGGTTCGGCCAGGAGCAAAGGTGCATGTCGCAGGGCGAAACTACGATCAGACTTTGACCCTGGCGACCGATGCGGGCACGGTCTCGCTGGGCCGTTCCGCCGCGGAAAGAGTCTGGGTAACCAGCGAAGACCGCAGAACACGGCGTACCAGTCCCCGCGCTTGATCCGCTTTTCCCCACGGGCAATCCACCAAAGTAATTAACTATGGTTTATCTGCTCGTGTATACTAAGGCTAATATCTTGCCGCACGCATCCGCGTGCGGAATCACGGGTTTCAAAGTAGCGCGCAGCGGCCTATGGCAAGCGATTCGGTGAACACGGCAGAGCGTGGCTGGAGAAACGCAGTCACCAGCCCTAGTCTCCCGGAGATCAACCGTAGCCTCGCCATCCCAAGGTCGGCTACGTTTTTGCGCAAGCTCCTGGCCTTTGCCGGTCCCGGCTTTCTGATCGCTGTGGGTTATATGGACCCCGGCAACTGGGCCACGGACCTCGCCGGAGGCGCCCGCTACAACTACACACTTCTCTCCGTCATCATGCTCTCCAACTTCATGGCCATTCTGCTGCAGGCCCTGGCCATCAAGTTGGGAGTCGCCGCCGAGCGCGACCTGGCACAAGCCTGCCGCGACCACTACAGCCGTCCCGTAGCGCTTGGCCTTTGGGGAATTGCCGAAATTGCCATCGCCGCTTGCGACCTCGCTGAAGTAATCGGTTCGGCGATTGCGCTCAATTTACTCTTCCACATTCCGCTGCTGGTGGGCGTTTGCCTTACCGCCCTCGATGTTTTGCTGATTCTCTTTCTCCAGCAAAAGGGCTTTCGCTTTATTGAAGCAATGGTTCTTTCTTTAATCGGCGTGATCAGTGTCTGTTTCGGATTGGAGATTCTGTTTTCGCGCCCAAGCCTCGCCGGCTTGGCTTATGGATTCTTCGTGCCTTCTCTGCAGATCGTCCACGATCCGGGCATGCTGTATATCGCGATTGGCATCCTCGGCGCCACCGTGATGCCCCACAATCTTATACCTGCACTCCGCATTGGTGCAGACCCGCAATTTTGATCGGACTCCGCGAGGGAAAAGAGAAGCCATCAAGTTTTGCACCATCGATTCGACGATCGCCCTAACCGTCGCGCTCTTCATAAACGCCGCGATTCTGATCGTAGCCGCTGCAACTTTTTATCGTAGCGGACACAATCAAGTCGCCGAAATTCACGACGCCTACAAATTGCTCTCTCCGCTGCTTGGTGTCGCAGGAGCGAGCACAATATTCGCGCTGGCGCTGCTGGCCTCAGGCCAGAACTCCACATTGACCGGGACGCTAGCAGGACAAGTGGTGATGGAGGGCTTTCTAAACATCCGCTTGCGTCCCTGGCTGCGCCGCTTGATCACGCGGGTTCTGGCCATTATTCCGGCAGTCATCGTTACGGCGTTTTGGGGAGAGCGAGGGACCGCCAATCTCTTGGTTTTGAGTCAGGTGGTTCTGAGCATGCAGCTAAGTTTCGCTGTTTTCCCGTTAGTGATTTTCACCAGCGATAAACGAAAGATGGGAGAATTCGTAAACGCGCCTTGGTTGAAGGCCTTATCGTGGGCCACCGCCGTGCTCATCGCAGTGCTCAACGTTTGGCTGCTGGTTCAGTCATTTCGCGGGTAAAACTTGGGATAATTTGGCCAGGCTTTGCTTTGTTTCGCCAGCGTACGCTCTACGCATTCTCGCCGGGAACGATTAAACTGAAGTGGGTAGGCGGTGGGCCCGAATGACCACTAAGGTAAGCCGGAAAACTGTCGATCTTTCGCAATATCCCGACCTGGTGGTCATCTATCTGGGAATGCGGGTGAATGTGCTCTCTGGAATCAAAACCGTGCTAGGATTCGGTCCCAAGATTTCCGGCGCGGTGGCTGAAAAGCCTGACGGTTTGCTGCTGCACGAGCCGCTAATATTTTCGCTCTTCCCGCCTCACGCCGGCATGCGCCAATATTGGAGAGATTTTGAATCACTGGAAAAATGGTCGCGCTCGGACCCGCACAAACTTTGGTGGCAGGAATTCCTGCGCAATTCCGGCGGCACGGGATTCTGGCACGAAACCTACTCCATGCGCGGCGGGATTGAAGCGATTTATGATGACTTGCCACAGCCTTTTGGACTGATGAAGTTCGCTCCCGTGGCCGCCGCTCACGGGCCAATGTTTTCCGCGCGTCACCGGCTGGGACTTCAAGGCGAGTCCGCGATGCCGCCCGCGGTTTCCGAGGATGGAGCGTGAACGCTGCGCGACTGCGGCACAATATTTTCAGGAAGGCACTCTTATGAATAGTTTTGGCAGCCGTTCTACTCTTCGCGTCACTGGCCACGATTACGAAATCTACCGCATCGACGCGCTCGATAAGCAAGGCATCTCAACCAGGCATCTCCCATTTTCATTGCGCATTTTGCTGGAGAACCTGCTGCGCACGGAAGACGGCCGCAGTGTGACCAAAGACGACATTCAAGCCCTTGCCGCGTGGAACAGCAAATCCAAACCGGACAAAGAGATTGCTTTCACTCCGAGCCGCGTTTTGATGCAGGACTTCACCGGAGTTCCCGCCGTCGTCGACCTGGCCGCCATGCGTGACGCAATGAAGCTCTTATCGGGCGACCCCGCACTGATCAATCCCTTGCAGCCCGCAGAATTAGTTATCGACCACTCGGTACAGGTCGATCAGTTCGGCACGCCCAATGCATTCCAGTTCAACGCCGAACTCGAATTCCTGCGCAACAAAGAGCGCTATGGATTTCTACGCTGGGGGCAAACTGCCTTCCGCAATCTCGCGATCGTTCCTCCCGATACCGGCATCGTCCACCAGGTGAATCTCGAGTTCCTTGCGCGCGTGGTTTTTGTGCAAGATTCAAACGGAAAGAAAACGGCCTATCCCGACACTCTGGTCGGCACCGACTCGCATACCACTATGATCAACGGCCTGGGCGTGCTGGGCTGGGGCGTGGGCGGAATCGAAGCCGAAGCCGCCATGCTGGGCCAGCCAGTCTCGATGCTGATTCCGCAAGTAGTCGGCGTGAAGCTGACCGGCAAGCTGCGAGAAGGCGCTACTGCCACTGATCTCGTCCTCACCATTACCGAGATGCTTCGCAAGCACGGGGTCGTGGGCAAGTTCGTTGAATATTTTGGTCCCTGGCCTGCAAGACCTGCCGTTGGCTGATCGCGCCACCATCGGCAACATGTCGCCGGAATACGGCGCTACCTGCGGCATTTTCCCGGTCGACAAAGAGACTCTCGCCTACTTACGGCTCACCGGACGCAGCGAAGAACAAATCGCGTTGGTCGAAGCCTACTGCCGCGAACAAGGCTTGTTCCACGACGACAAAACTCCCGAAGCGCAATATTCCGAATTGCTCGCTCTCGACCTCAGCACCGTGGAATCGAGTCTTGCCGGACCGAAGCGCCCTCAGGATCGCGTCATTCTCTCCAAGGCGCGAGAATCGTTCGAGCAGGCCCTGCCTTCATTGATCAGACCCGGCAAGGGCAGCGCGAAACCAGCAGAGCCGTCCGGCAACGGACATCTTCATCACGGCAGCGTAGTCATTGCCGCGATCACCAGCTGCACCAACACATCGAATCCTTCGGTCATGGTTGCCGCCGGGCTGCTCGCGAAGAAAGCCGTCGAGCGCGGCTTGCAAGTTCCATCCTGGGTGAAGACTTCGCTCGCTCCGGGTTCAAAAGTCGTGAGCGATTATCTGGAGCGCGCCGGGCTCACGCCGTATCTCGAGAAATTGAAATTCCACATCGTCGGTTACGGCTGCACCACTTGCATCGGAAATTCTGGACCGCTGCCGGAAGCGGTTGCCAAAGCAATCGACGAACAGAATCTCGTCGTCGCCTCGGTCCTGTCGGGCAATCGCAACTTCGAAGGCCGCATCAATTCAGACGTTCGTGCCAACTATTTAATGTCTCCGCCGCTAGTGGTCGCATTCGCGCTGGCCGGACGCGTCGATCTCGATCTGCGCAAAGACGCGATTGCCAACGACAAAGAAGGCAAGCCGGTTTTTCTCGCTGACATCTGGCCTTCGCGCAGCGAAGTCGATGAAGCCATCAAGAAATCAATTTCGTCTGACATGTTCCTCCGCAGCTATGGCGAGGTTTATCACGGAGACGATCGCTGGCGTTCGCTGCCCGTTCCCAAGGGCGAAACCTACGCGTGGGAAAAAGATTCGACCTACATCCGCCGGGCTCCCTACTTCGATGGCATGACGCTGAAACCCGCAGCCGTGGAGGAAATCAGGAATGCTCGCGTGTTGGCAGTGCTCGGCGACAGCATCACCACCGATCACATCTCTCCCGCGGGGTCGATCAAGAAAGACAGCCCCGCCGGAAAATATTTGATCGACCATGGCGTCAAGCCGTCCGACTTCAACTCCTACGGCTCACGCCGAGGCAATCACGAAGTCATGGTGCGCGGCACGTTTGCCAACGTCCGCCTGCGCAATAAGATGGTTCCCAACCTCGAAGGCGGATTCACGCGCCACCTGCCCGACGGCGCCGAGATGAGTATTTTCGAAGCCTCCGAAAAGTACATCGCGGAAAAAATTCCGCTGGTGATTCTGGCCGGCAAAGAATACGGCTCGGGTTCGTCCCGCGACTGGGCCGCGAAAGGCCCGCTGTTGCTGGGAGTGCGCGCCGTCATTGCCGAAAGCTACGAGCGCATTCACCGCTCGAATCTCGTCGGCATGGGAATTCTCGCCTTGCAATTCCAGGAAGGCGAGACCGCACAATCGCTCGGACTGACTGGCGAAGAAATAATTGAGATCACCGGTATCCGCGACCTGATTGGAAGTTTCGCAGCCGGGCGCCAGGTAAAAGTACGCGCCACATCGAACGGCAAGACCACAGAGTTCAAAGCCGTGGTCCGCATCGACACACCGCAAGAAGCCCAGTACTACGCTAACGGCGGCATCCTGCAATTCGTGCTGCGCCAGCTTTTATCCGCCAAGCCCGCAGCCGTACATGCCTAGATGATTTCAAGGGCGGACGGGCGTTCCGCCCGTCCGCGTCAAACACGACTCGCACCTATCCGACTTTTTCCGACGCCGCCTGAGGAACTTCCGCAGCCAATTTCTCCAGTAACGTCTCCAGATGCTGAAGCACTTCTTCCGCAGCAGTCGCTTTAAGCGTGAATCTCAACATGCCATCGGGAGTAAATTGTGCGCCGCGCTGTGAAGAAACAAACTGCGCCAGCTTGCCCGGATCGATGACCGCGTTCTGACGAAACTTGATGGTCACCAGGTCCCGCTTGCGATCGATAGCATTCACACCCACCCGCACCGCAAAGAGTTTCAGTGAAGCATAATCGAGCAGGTTGCGAACCGCGGCAGGCGGCTCGCCATAACGGTCCTCGAGTTCGGCGCCCACATCGTTCAATTGCGATTCGGTTTCCACTCCGGCAACCCGTTTATACATTCGCAAACGCTGGTTCTCCTCCGGAATATAGTTCACCGGAATGCGAATATTCAGGCCCAGGTTCAGCTGCACCTCGGCTTCGCCCGGCGTAGCCTCGCCCTTCATCTCACGCACGGCGCGGTCGAGCATCTGGGTATACAGCTCAAATCCAATGGCTTCGATGTGTCCGCTTTGTTCTCCGCCCAGCAGGCTGCCAGCGCCGCGCAGTTCCAGATCCAGCGCCGCGATCTTGAACCCCGCGCCCAGATCAGAAAATTCTTTCAACGCAGCCAGTCGCCGCCGCGCAATCGGAGTCAGCTCCACATCCGCCGGAATCAGCAAGTAGGCGTAAGCCCTCCGGTTGGAACGCCCCACCCGCCCGCGCAACTGATACAACTCTGAAAGCCCGAAGCGATCGGCGCGATTGATGATGATGGTATTGCACAGGGGAATGTCGAGACCGTTCTCAATAATTGTCGTGGACACGAGAATGTCCGCCTCGTGATGCATGAATTTCAGCATCACCTTTTCCAGCTCGCCCTCCGACATCTGTCCGTGCCCAACAATGATTCGCGCCCGCGGAACCAGTTCTTGCAGCTTGGCCGCAATCTCCCAAATCGTCTCGACGCGGTTGTAGACGAAATAAACCTGTCCGCCACGATCCAACTCCTGCTCGATCGAAGACCGGATCAACTTCTCGTCCCAACTGGCCACGACAGTCTGGATCGCCATTCGATCTTTCGGCGGAGTCTCAATCACACTCATGTCGCGCATACCGACCAATGACATATGCAAGGTGCGGGGAATCGGAGTCGCCGACATCGTGAGCACATCCACTTCCTTGCGCATTTGCTTCAGTCGCTCTTTGTGCCGGACGCCGAAGCGCTGCTCTTCATCCACCACCAGCAATCCAAGATCGGTGAATTTGATGTCTTTCGACAGCAAGCGGTGCGTGCCGATCAAAATATCGACTTTCCCGGTCCCAACTTTTTCTAGAATTTCTTTTTGCTGCTTCGCCGAACGGAAGCGGCTGATCATCTCAATGCTGACGGGAAAAGCCGCGAAGCGCTGCTTGAAAGTCTCGTAGTGTTGAAACGCCAATACCGTCGTCGGAGCCAGCACCGCAACTTGTTTGTTGTCGCTGATCGCCTTGAACGCCGCGCGCATGGCGATTTCGGTCTTGCCGTATCCCACATCGCCGCACAACAAGCGGTCCATAGGCTGCGACGATTCCATGTCGCGTTTCACATCGGTGATCGCCAGATCCTGGTCTTCCGTCTCGGTAAACTCGAATGCATCTTCGAACTCGCGCATCCACTGATTGTCGGACGCGAATGCGTGTCCCTTGGCAGCGCTGCGCTCCGCATAGAGCTTGAGCAGCTCTTCGGTCATGTCCTTCATGGCCTTGCGGACGCGCGCCTTAGTCTTCGCCCACGCGGCCGTGCCCAAATGATTCAGCGCTGGCTTCGCGCCCTCCGCCGAACGATATTTCTGGATCAGGTCCAGCCGCGTCAGCGGCACATACAAGCCGCGCGCCCTCCGCATACGCCAGCAGCATGAACTCGGCGTTGCCGTCGCCCTGATTGATTTCCTTCAATCCCTGATATTGCCCAATCCCATGCTCCACGTGGACCACGTAATCTCCGACCTGAAGATCGCGGAAGTCGGACAGAAACGCCGAGACTTTTGATTTTGACCGCTGCGGCCGTGAAACTACCGACTCCGATTCGTCGAACAGATCGCGAGCCCCGAAGATCGTGAGATGAGCTTCCGGTAAGACCGCGCCGTCGGGAACATAGGCTTTCACCAGCGTGCTGGTAAGAACTTCGCCGGTAAAATAAGCGGTTTCGTCGGCGTAGCTTTCACCGGTGCGCGTCCGGCTGCCCAGGCGAAACGACACGCCGTATTCGGTGAACATATCGGCTAAGCGCTCAACCTCGCCGATATTTGGCACCGCAATCAACACGCGATTTTGCTCACCGAGTTGCTTCTTCACATCTTCCACCATCGCCGGAACCGAGCCGTGAAAGCGTTGCGAGGGCTGCGAATGAAAAGTGACGGACTCCGCGGCGCCAGGCCGCGCAATTCCAAGATGTTCGATTTCCGCTCCCGGCAAACTCGTCAGCTTCTGCCACCAGCTCTCGGGAGAAAAATAAAGCTCCGCAGGCCGCACCAGGTTGCCGACTTCGCTGCGCTCATGCGCCTCTTCGACCCGCGCCCAGGTGTGGTCGAATTCTTTCTTCAGAGTGTCCGGCTCGTCCGTCAGAACCAACGCGTGAGCCAGCAGGTCGAACACGCTGCGGTCTGCTCCTGCCACCGGCGCATAAAACTCCCATCCGGGAAATACCGTGACCCCGCCCGCGCGCACAGCCTGCTCCACCACCTCTTCCGAGCCGGTGATTCTTTTCCCTGATAGCCGCGCATGGATCGCGCCCAACAAATCTTCGTTGACGGGAGTTTCCGTGAGCGGAAGCAAAAGCGCTTCGTCAACCGCAGTCGAGGACCGCTGCGTCGCCGGATCAAACTTGCGAATTGATTCCACCTCATCGCCAAACAATTCAATACGCAGCGGGCGGTCCGCCTCCGGCGAATACACATCGAGAATTCCGCCGCGCAACGCGTACTCGCCGGGCATTTCCACCACGTCCGTCGATGTATAGCCGATGGTGTTGAGGTGGCGAAGCAACGGCTCCGTGTCCACCGTTTCGCCCCGCCGCACGGTCTGCGCCAGGCCCGCATAGAAATCCCCAGAGCGAAGATGCAGCGCCGTCGCCGCAATCGGCGCCACCAGAATCGACACCGCGCCGGTAGCAACTTTCCACAGCGCCACCGCGCGCTCTTCCTGAATTTCGGGATGCGGCGAAAGATTCTGGAATGGCAAAACGTCCCAACCGGGCAGTGCAACCACCGATTCCGGATCATTCCCGCCAGTCAACTCGTGGAACGCCTGCAAGATCGGAACAAATTCCTCAGCGGCGCGATTGTCGGCAACAACGAAGATGAACGGAGACCCAACGCTCTTCTGCAGCAAAACCAAAAGCAACGCTTTTGCCGTGGGAGTAAGTCCAGAAACACTGATCCGTCCCGTGCCCTCTCGCAGGTGGGAGGCAACACGCAAAAAGGCAGGCAAGCCTTGTACTTCCGCGAACAGATCGCGGACGAAGGGAAGAACCATCTCCCAGTGATTTTAACAGGATTGCAGACAGCGCAGCCGAAACAACGCAGGCCCCAGATGTCACGAACTGTGCGGCGAGCAAAGCTCGCTGCGGAGCCACTCACGTCACTTTTGATTCTGCGACCCAGACAGAGCTAGAATGCTTTTCCACTTCTCTATTCTCTAATCCTATGAATCTTGCCGTGGGCAGTTTCTCTAGATCGCGATTCTTATGCGGTATTTTTCTCAGCCTCTCTTTGCTGGTTGCCTCCACACACGCCAATGTTGATCCGAAAAAAGGCCGCGTCACCGCAAACCCCACGTCCGGCAATCGCTACAGCATCGAACAGGAGATTCAACTCGGCCGCCAGAGCGTCGCGGAAATCGAACGGCAGGTGAAACTGCTTCCCGCCGACCACCCCATGTCGAAGTACATCGCTGCGCTCGGCCAGAAGCTCGCCGCCAAAGCCCCGGGATACAAATTCCCCTATACCTTCAAAGTGGTTCGCGAAAAGTCGATCAACGCCTTCGCACTTCCCGGAGGACCGATTTACGTTCACACCGGCTTGATCGAAGCCGCCAGCGAAGCCGAACTCGCCGGCGTGATGGGACACGAAATTTCCCACGTGGTGATGCGCCACTCCACACGCCAGGCCAGCCGCCAGATGAAAGCGCAATTGCCCTTGGCAATTCTGGGCGGAGTGCTGGGCATGGGCGTCGGCGGCGCCGCCGGTGCGCTGGCGCAAATGGGAATGTCGCTGGCCGCCGGTTCCGTCTTCATGAAATATTCGCGCGACGCGGAAATCGAAGCCGACATGGTCGGCGCTCAAATCATCTACGACGCCGGTTACGACCCGCAGGCCATCGTCACTTTTTTCTCGAAGTTGAAAGCCCAGGGAGGCAGCAGCACCGGCCCCGGATTCCTGAACTCCCATCCCGACCCCGGCGATCGTGCGAAAAATATTTCTAGCATTCTCTCCCGCTTTCCCGCCAAACAGTTCCAACAATCCGATAGCCCGGAATTCTTAGCCGCAAAAAAATCCCTGGCGAATCTAAGCGCAGCATCCGCCACCCAGCCAAGCCCTCAACAAAAACCCGCAGCCATCACCCGTCTGCAGCTGCAAAATATCGCCAGCGCCAGCATGCTCGACTTTCAGCATGTGGCTTACGCAATTCAATATCCCGCGAACTGGCGGCTCGACGGCAATTCCGATTCCTCGAATGTGACGATCTATCCCCCCGGAGGCTCCGCGGAGGGTACTCTCGCCTACGGAGTCATGATTAGCGGCTTTCAGCCAAAAGGTAGAGGCAGCAAAGAACTCGATGCCGCGCTTCTCGAACTTACAGCCGACATAGAGCAAACTAATCCTGATCTGCGAATAGCCAACAGCCCGCAAGCTTTCACCCTGAACAATCGCTCCGCCCGTAAGCTCGATTGGTATGGCACGTCAGCCGTTCAACAGAATGGACAATCGCTGCGCGAGCGCGTCAGGCTGGTCGCATTGCAAGGCAAATCAAATATCATCCTCTACCTCGTCTTCGTAGCCCCCGACGCAGACTTCGACGCCCTGTGGCCGACCTTCGAGCGCATACTAAACACCCTGCGGGTCCGCTAGCCACCGAAGCAATCCCGCCGAAGCGAGTATAGACGCTGCTGTCTATACAGAACGGTCATGACGCTATGTTCCACGTGGAACACTCCCACATGCTATTGAAAATAGGCCTCTTTCCTACGCCCGCAGCAGGGGCCGGGTCAAGCAGGTCGGGCCACCGCTGCCATTGAGGCATAGCTCAGAGCCAGGGAAGGTTCTGACGTCTGAAGCCGGCGTCACGCAATTTGCTATTCGTCTTTTGATTTTCTTCCAGAGCGAGCAGACGTTTTTCGCCCAGCGCGAGCACGTTGCAGGCTAGCGTCTCGCGCTCGGAGTAATCAATTTCGATGAGTGTGTAGCCGCGAGCTTTGAGCAGTTCCACAGTTTCGACTGCGAGCCAGGGCTGGTCGACTAGCGCGGTGCGTTCGTCGAGCAGACTTATCAGCGACATTAAATGCAAGCACGCGGAGGGACCTGCGCCATGCGGCAGCGGAGCCGAAAGCACTTCGACTTTGGGTGCGAGCAATGTGCGCAACTGCTCGATGCCTTGCGCGTTGGTGCGATAGCCGTGGCCAACCAGCAGCGTCTTCGCATCGAGCCACAGAATGTCTCCCGCTTCGGTTGTGGCTGCGGGTGTGATCTTAGCTCGCATCGGAATTTCGAGCAGCTTGCAGAATGCTCCGTGATGTTTTCCTTCGGGGACGCGATTCGGTTTGCCGGGGCGCATCAGGATCAATCCGGAATCGGTGGGCAACGATGCGTCGTGCGTATAAACGGCATCGAGCGAGAGGTCGATGGCGGGAGGAAGGTCGACGACTTCCGCGCCCGCGGCTTCGAGTTCGCGGCACATCGCTTCGTGTTGCGATTGCGCCGCTTCGAACTTGGGAGCGTGAAAGAATCCGAGTTCGCGCCAACGGGCGGCGCGCTCGGGCTGGTTCCAGCATGCGGTGCGCGGAGAACACACCAGTACACGCTTCAGAGCGCCGACCATGGAGTGGCCGTTGTAGCGCGCGGAAGTAGCGGTCGCCGCATCATCCATCGCGACCTTTATGACGAATGCCACACGAGAAATTTAACCCGCGGCTGCGCCAAAAGCAATGCGGATGCGGTTAAGGCGCATTGCAAGACCCAATTATCCGCACCGCGCGGGCTGGCATGCTCTTCGCATGTACATATTAGTACGTACCGCCGGATTATTTAGTCACCACGAATGGCCGACTGCTGATCAACGTGGAAGCCGGCGTCGCCACAGTTACCGGACCGGTCGTGGCTCCGGCGGGGACCGTCGCCGTCAGATATGTGTTGGACACTACTTTGTAGGTTGCGGCGGCTCCGTTGAAGGACACGCTCGTGATCCCCGTGGCGAAACCCTGCCCAAGAATTCCAATCGACTTCCCGACTTTGCCTGAGGTGGTGACCAAAGACACCGACGGCTTCAAGCCATCCCTCAAGCTGAAGAAAGTGCCGTCATTGAAGGAACCCCCGAAGGTCGTATCGCCGTAAAGCGGCCCGTTGGTGTGCTGCAACAGCGTCACTTGGGGAGTGGCGCCGTTCGTGCCATCGAAGATATGGAGAACTTTGAACTTGCCTTGCGGTCCGATCCTGAAAATCGTTCCCTGGTTGGCGGAATTTCCGTTGTAACTATTTACGCCGTAGAAATTGCCGTCGGACGCCAGGGTCAAACCGGCATAGGGATTGCCGCCGTCCGTGGTTCCATTGAAGTGATGCATGACGGCGAACTTGCCCTGGGCGGTGATCTTGAAAATCGTGCCTGTGCCCTGTTTGCCGCCGCTGTACGCGGTGCCGTAGAAACTGCCGTCGCTTCCCTGCACCAGCAGGCTGCTGGGATCGAATCCATCGCTCCCGTCAAAATTGTGCAGCACGGTGAACTTTCCCGCAGACGTGATCTTGAATACGGTTCCGGCGTTGGCTGGGCCGCCGCTCACGGTGGTGCCGTAAAAGTTGCCATCGGTTCCCTGCACAAGGGGTCCAATGGGCTGCGCGCCATGCGTGTTGTCAAAGGAATGCAGTGTGGCCAGGGTTCCGGTGGGAGTCATCTTGTAAATTGTGCCGGCGTGGCTGGTGCCGCCGATTTCGGTGGTGCCGTAGAAATTTCCGTCCGCAGCCTGGATGGGCGGAGCGTAGGGTGATGCTCCATCATCCTTGCCGGTGAAAGTGTAGAGCAGAGTCGGGATTCCGCGCGGCGTGATCTTGAATACAGTTCCCTGAAAAAACTTGCCACCACTGCCGTTGGTGCCATAGAAGTTGCCGTCGACGCCGAGCGTGAGCCCGCCAAACGGCGCGAAACCGACAGAGCCGTCGAAGCTGTAAACCACGCTCAACTTTCCCGCAGGTGTGACTTTGATCATGGCGCCGGCTTGCGCAGCGCCGCCGAACGCCATGGTGCCGTACAGGTTGCCGTCACGGCCTTGCGCCAGGATGCCGGAATAGGATGGATTGATCGGATCCCCAGAACTTTGGCCGAAGTTGTAAAGCACGGAGAAGGTTTGAGCCTGGGCAACGGGGGCAACGATCATGATCGCCAGAAACAGGGCTAGGGCATGGACCGAATGATTTCGCAATGTAGTCACGAGAACCTCATCAGAAGAAATTTGGGCTTGCGGAGAAAAACCGCCATGGAGAGTTCAGGGCAGAGGTGATTGCGAAGTATCAGCCCATCCCGGCGATAGCATGATGACAAAAAGATCGACGTGGGGCAACAGAATTCCCTTGTCCAGCGCGGGTTTTAGCGAGGTGGACACAATACACTGGCTCACATAATGTCTGGAAGGGCTGGTTCGGCGTGAATCGGGATTCCGGGATTCGTAGCCAGGGCGATTTTTGTGGTTGGCGGGGACAAACCGTACTAGAATGCTCGCGACTTGGCTGGACTGGCAGCCCCTAGCCCCCGGCTGCCGGATGGGACCCCGCAGTTATTGTTTTCATACCTTGCAGTTGGGAAGTTTCTTAGGTTTTTCGGGCCGAACCCTGGGGAGATAAATCATGAAACGGATCGTGATGGGAATTTCTTTCGTGCTGCTTGTGGCAGCGGCGAGTTTGCTGCCGGGAAGGGCGCGGGACGCGAGCGCGCCGCAGCAAGCACCGTCGAGCAAGGGTGCACCGCCCGCGAACCCGCTCCAAGTGGCATTGCTGCGCTGGTACCGGGCCAATACGACGACTAGTTTCAAGGTAGGATCGCAGCCCTATGGTGTTGCGTTTGACGGGGCAAATATCTGGACGGCGAACTTTGGCGACCGCACCGTGACCAAGCTGCGGGCGAATGACGGCGAAGTGCTGGGCACGTTCAAGGCGGGTGCGGCGCCGTATGGAGTCACCTTCGACGGAGCCAATATTTGGGTCAGCAACCAGGGTGATGGGACGGTTAGTAAGCTCCGGGCTAGTGATGGCAAAGCACTCGGGACGTTCCAGGTCGGACCGTTCCCGGGATGGATGGCATTCGACGGCGCGTACATCTGGGTAACGACTGTTCCGAGTACGAAGGGTAACGTGAGCAAGATGCGTGCCAGCGACGGTAAGATCGTGGGTAACTTTGTCGTAGGTCTTAGCCCTACAGCGATTGCCTTCGACGGCACCAACATATGGGTAACCAACAACGGCGACAAAACCGTGAATAAATTACGGGCAAGCGACGGCAAGAATCTGGGAACCTTCACGACTGGTTTCCAGCCGCTTGGCATAGCTTTCGACGGGGCGAATATCTGGGTGGCTAACCGCAGCGACGACACCGTGACCAAGCTGCAAGCTAGCGACGGCAAGAACCTGGGTAATTTCTTCGCGCCCGGTGGTCCCTATGGCGTGGCTTTTGATGGGACGAACATCTGGATGTCCGGGGATTCCTTTGTGATCGAACTACGTGCGAGTGACGGGGCTGAGCTAGGTCGGTGGCCGAGTTCGGGGACTGCGGGAATAGCCTTCGACGGGGCGAATATCTGGGTTGGCGAGTTTAACGACAACGTCTTAGGCAAGTTGTAGCTGAAATCGGCTAAAGGATTGATTTTTCTGGGGAGTAACTCATCGCGAAAGGCGGACTGGCAGCTTTGAGACCCCGGCTGCCAGATGGGACCCCGCAGTTTTTGTCTTCATACCTTGCAGTCGGGAAGTTCTTACGTTTTTCGGGCCGAACCCTGGGGAGGTAAATCATGAAGCGGATTGTGATGGGAATTTCTTTCGTGTTGCTGGTTGCAGCCGCAAGTGTGCTGCCAGGACTGGCGCAGGACGCGGCGACCGCTGCCGCGAATCCGTCCGAGCAACCGCCTACGCACAACTGGGCGGCAGGGAACCCGCTGAAGATTGCGCTGCTGAAGTGGTATCCAGCGAACCAGACGACCAGCTTCATCGTGGGAAAGACTCAAAACAGCAACCCCTACGGCATCGCTTTCGATGGCGAGAATATTTGGACCGCAAATAGCGGCGAAAACACGGTCACCAAGCTGCGAGCGAGTGACGGCACGAACCTGGGCACATTCCACACTGGCAACCTGCCCACGGGGGTAACTTTTGACGGAGCGAACGTCTGGGTATCGAACAGCAGCGACAATACCGTGACCAAGCTGCGAGCCAGCGACGGCAAGAACCTGGGAACGTTCAGCGTGGGCAAGTATCCGTTTTGGATGGCGTTCGATGGCGAGGCTCTCTGGGTGGCGAACTTCGAGGATGGTACGGTGACGAAACTGCGGGCGAGCGACGGCAAAACGCTGGGAACGTTCATGGTCGGCGGCGCGCCCATCGCGGCGGCATTCGACGGGACCTACATCTGGGTGAGCCTCTTTTCCAACCAGGTGGCTCGATTGAAGAAGGATGGATCCAGTGCTGGAAGTTTCACAGTGGGCGCTCAGCCTCTCGGCATTGCTTTCGATGGGGCGAATATCTGGGTGGCAAACCAGAATAGTGGCGATGTGACCAAACTCCGGGCGAAAGACGGCACGTTGTTGGGCACGTTCCATATAGGCGGGTCACCCTACGGCGTGGCTTTTGACGGAACCAACATCTGGGTGACTGCCGGGATCGGGTTGGCAGAACTGCGTGACAGCGATGGCAAGTTCGTGGCTATATTCAATGCCAATGACGGCTCAACCGGTGTGGCGTTCGACGGCGCCAATATCTGGGTGGCTCTGGGCTTAGGCGACAGCGTCATTAAATTCTAAGCGGAACGAAGTAAGCGTCAGAGGGCAGTATGCGGCGTGGGAAAAGTGCATTTCCGGAGATGAATACATGCGACGATCAACCGCTCTTTGGATCATGAATCTCGTAGCAGTCCCCCTGGTGACTTGGCTTGAGCGCTCAAGTTAGTGTTCTCACTTATCAGAACGACAACGGTCGCACCGGGCAAAACACCAACGAAGTCACTCTGACCGCGAGCAATGTGAACAAGAACCAATTCGGCCTATTGTGCCGAATGACGGTTAGTGGCTTTGTCTACGGGCAGCCCTTGATCGTTGCCGACAGCGGCGACAACGGTATGACGGTATATGTGGCGACGATGCAGGATTGGGTTTATGCGTTTAAGATTCCACCCAGCTGGGATGGGAAGACCTGCGGACAGATTACATCGACATCGATGAATCTCCTTCAGGGGACTCTCGCGGGACAGCACCCGGCGGATGCCTGTTTCATCGGCAACCCGCCATCTAACGGCCCCGACAATTGCACGGCGCGGGCCATCTGCCCTTCGGCAGGCGTACTGGGGACTCCCGTGATCGATGCTATTACGAAGACGCTTTACCTGGTCACCGAGTCGCAGGACAAAGGCACGGATCCCGAAGGCGTGAATTGCCAGGCAAAATTGAAGAATCCTCCATTCCCAAGTTTCTACCATTACTTGCACGCCCTGGACCTCGCGGCCTTATCTGAAAAGTACGGTGGTCCAGCAGTGGTCGGGGGATCCGTGAACGGGGGGACAAAGACGTTCTCGTCCCAACAGGAGATTCAGCGGCCCGGGTTGCTGTGGTACGACGGAAATCCCCCAACAGTTCTCGCCGTGCCCAGAGTCTTTCTGGCATTCTCCATGATGGACGGGACCCGTCCCCGGCCGAGCGGATGGATTTTCAGTTATGATGCGGTAAACCTAGCGTCGCCTCCGTCGTTTTATGCCTCGGCTCCAGCGTTGAGCGCGGTCGGCGCTGGCTTTTGGCAGGGTGCCGGGGCGTTGGCGGTCGGACTCGACAACAATCAGGTCGAAAGCTTATTCGTCAGTACTGCCGACGGAACCTTCGATTTGAATGCGCAAGCGCCGAACAACACTGACGCCGGAGACAGCTTCCTGAAGTTAGGCGTGAATCTGGCGGGCGCACCAAGCTACTTCACACCCTCCGATCAGTACTGGCGCAATTCCTGCACAGACTCCATGGGACAGCCGAACGACTTGGATTTCGGTTCGGGCGGGGTGCTGCTGCTGCCGGACGGAACCATAGGGTCGCATCCGTATGTCGCGTTCAAGGCCGACAAGGAAGGAGAGATTTGGGCCATCGAGCGAACCACTCCTGGCGGCTACACCGGAGCCTCCTGCGGCACTAACTGTGCCACGAAGTGCATGAATGCGAACAACAATCTGCAAACGGTTCAGGCTGGGGTCAACGCCGGCGGTACGTTTTACCCCGCCTTTTTTCACAACAACCCGGCATACTGGAACAGGAACTTGTATTTTGCGGGGGCATCATCGAGCGCCCCCCCTCCGGACATATTTCCTCTGACGCAGTTTCCGGTCTGCACAGGCACGGCGGGAGATAATTCATGCTGCTCCCAGGGCAATCCTCTGCCAGCTGCGATATGTCCTTCCGGGACGTCGTCGCATGTGTTATTTAATTACGGCACTACGCCTGCGGTGTCCTCCAGCGGTACCACCGGCGGCACGGGCGTTCTGTGGGCGGTTGACGATCCCAACGGTTACACGGATGGTAGGACCAACCCACTGCCCGAGGTACTGCACGCCCTGAACGCAGTAAGCATGGGCGAAACATATAACAGTAGTCAGTGCGCGGGAGATGTAGCGGGTCCCGGCGTCAAATATTCGGTACCCACGGTGGCGAATGGGTTCGTCTTTCTGGGCGCGCAAAATGAAGTCGACATTTACGGCCTCATCATGAACAAGACTTGCTAGAGGCTTCTTGCCGGATCCCCTACGTAGCTTGCTTTTGCGCGGCTAGCGGCGAAACTGTGTACGTGAGGCGTCGCGGGCGGGCCTAATGCTTGGCAAGGATGGGGTACTCTACGGTACGACCTCTCAAACATACTCCGAGAACAAATACCATAGCGGAGCGGTATTCAGAATCGTTCCCTAGTGTGTCGATTAAACTGTCTACATGGCAAAAGCAATGTGGGAAGGTGCGGTTCTTGCGGAATCCAATCGGTGCGTGGAGGTGGAGGGGAATCAGTATTTCCCGCCGGACGCAATCCAGCGAGAGTATTTCAAACCCAGCTCGACGCACACAGTTTGTCCGTGGAAGGGCACGGCCAGTTACTACGATGTGGAAGTGAATGGGAAACGGAATGCCGGGGCGGCGTGGTTTTATCCGGAGCCGTCTCCCGCAGCCAAGCAGATCAAGGATTACGTTGCGTTCTGGAAGGGCGTGAAGGTCGAGGCGTAGAACTGGTCTCGCATTGCACGACGAGAGCCGAGGCGCTCGTCCCCGCGTAGTTCGTCCTAGAACTCTGCGTGGAGGCGGAAGCTGGGGATCAGGACTGGGCCGCGGTCGCGGTTGTAGCCGGGATTGTTGACGTGCTGCAGGCCGGGAGCGACGTAGATGCCTCTCCACAGATGCGCGGTGTAGTAGGTTTCGAGAATATTTTCACGTCCATAGTTCAGGGCCCCGTCGCCGATCAGAAAACCGTAGCCTCCGTCCGCCAAATAGTTTTGATGGTCGCGCGAGATGGCGTTGGAGACGAAGGCAATGCCGGCGCGGTCGTGCTTACGATGCCACTTTGCGCCGTACGCTCCCAATCCCTCGAGGAACGTTGAATCGACTTCGGTGTAGGCGAACGATTCGGTTTTTCCGTTGTTCCATCCCCAGCGCGCGAAGGCGACGAAAGTCGGAGTGAGCGATTGCTCGATATTGACTCCGAAACCGTATTTGCGAGTGGTTTGCCAGGGATGATTGGTGATGTCTGGCGCGGGCACCAAGCCCTCTTCGAATTGGGCAACTGCTACGCGATAGATGCCCATGTTGGCGGAGTTGGTGTAGCCGAGCAGACGAATGGCGCCGGGCTTTTTCGGAATGACTCCGTGTTGCCAGGTGAATTCGTAATTCTCGGCGTGCGCCTTCCAGGGTTGCCAGACGAGATCAATACCGTTGGCGACTTTCGGCATAAGAGCTTCGGCGAAGCGGAACCCCAAGTTGCGGTCTTCGTAGTCGGCGACCACTCCCACGGTGTAGCCGCGAGTGTCGGCGGCGTAGTCGTAAGCGCCGTTGTTGTCCACGGTCCAATTGGTGAATTGCAGGTGAGTGTCGGAGCCGACGGAATTCTGGTCGAAGAAATCCGGCATGCTGAACTTGCCTATGCGGAGTTCCAGGCGGCGACGGGGCAGCTCGTCGAACAATGAGAGTGAAGTGCGATCATTTTCGATTTTGTCTTTGCTCAGGGCGAAGACTTTGTGGAAGATCGCGCGGGCCAGATATGGCGCTTTGCTGAGTTCTGGATTGCGCACGATGTCGAGATTTGGCGAGCCTGCCAAGCCGAGGCCCGTGCTCAGCGCGGCGCCGCCTGCTTCTTCGATGTCGACGAGAATCTCGGTGGAATTGTTCAGACGATAACCACTGTAAAGAGTAAGGACGCGTGAGGTCGCCTTTTCGTAATTTGGATCGAGACTATTTTTGCCACTGTACTTCGCATAGAACGGGGGATGAGTCTGGAAAATGAAGTTGGCCTGGCCGGAGAGCCAGAAGCGAGTGTCTTTGAAGTTGGGGAAGAAGCTCTCGGGCGTGGTATCGGGGGAGGGATCGGCATCGGCTTGTGCGGTCGCGGGTTGCTGAGTGGGATCGGGCTGCTGGCCCGAGGCAAAGTTCGCAGCGGCGATCGTCGCAAGTGCCAGCGCCAACATGCGAGAGATGCGGCGTGCGAATTGGACGTGACTGGGCATTTCCGTTTTTACGATTCACCGAGGCTACATCGATTCTGTTAACACAGTGTTAACTTGCCGGGCGATATCGCTGACCACGATTTGACGCCAGGATTTACGGTCGCTCGGATTGCTGTTGCGTCGAGCGAGAATCGAGAGCATTATCCTCGATGTAATATACTACGGTATAGTATACTCAGAAAAATCACAATGGCACACACGATCCGGGAAAAGGAAAAACTGGTTTTGCGCGTCCGGCGGATTCGGGGCCAGATCGAAGCTGTGGAGCGCGCCCTCACGTCGGAACAAGATTGCTCGGACGTATTGCAGCTCATCACAGCGGCGCGAGGCGCAATGAACAGCCTGATGGCGGAGTTGGTGGAAGACCACGTCCGATTTCACGTCCTGGATCCGGGGAGGAAGCCGACCTCCGAGCAGGCGCTGGCCGCGGACGAACTGGTTGATATTATCCGTTCGTACTTGAAGTGATGCGGTTGGATCCTGCTTGAGAGTCCGATCCTGGCAGAACTGCCGGGAGACAAAAACGCCACTCAAAAATAAATTAGGACAGCCCGGAGCCCCCCGAGGCTGTCCTTAGAACCCTCCCGGTTAGAAGGGCGTTACTGGAACCACAGTAGCGGGAGCGTGTTTCAGGAGTGTTGCGATAGTGTAAATATCCGGTGAATTCAGGGTCCGTGAGGCTGCGAAGATTTTAGTCCCGGTCAAGAAATGCAGCGTTCCTCCACCGCGCCAACGCTGCGTCCCGGATGACAAGTTTCTATTCGTAGAGTGCGAATTGGTTCACACGCTGGGACGCCGGCGCCACATGAGTTTGGCCTCGCTGTTACCATGTTGTTTCCGGAGAGCACATGGGCCGCAAAACGGAGATATCGCGCAAGCTGCAGCTGCGGGCGGAACAGATGATTCCCGGCGGAGTGAATTCGCCGGTTCGGGCGTTTGGCGCCGTGGGCGGAGATGCGCCGTTCATCGTGCGGGGCGCGGGTTCGCACATCTTTGACGCCGATGGCAACGAGTACATCGACTATGTGGGATCGTGGGGACCGCTGATTCTGGGGCATGCTCCGTCCAAAGTTGTCGAGGCGATCATGGATGCGGCTTGCAATGGCACGAGCTTCGGCGCTTCCACTCCTGCGGAAGCCGATCTGGCGGAGATTGTTCTCTCTGCGTTTCCGCATATTCAGAAAGTTCGCTTCGTTAATTCCGGGACGGAAGCGACGATGTCGGCCATCCGTCTGGCGAGGGCTTACACCAAACGTAAGTACATTGTGAAGTTTGAAGGCTGCTACCACGGGCACGCCGATGCGCTGCTGGTGAAAGCTGGTTCCGGGATTGCGACGCTTGGAATCCCCGGCTCGGCAGGAGTTCCCGAAGAGTTCACCCAGTTCACGGTAGCGCTGCCTTTCAACGATACCGACGCGGTGGAGCAGGCATTCAAAAAGTTCAAGCATCAGATCGCGTGTGTGATTGTGGAACCGGTCGTAGGGAATATGGGATGCGTGCCGGCCTCGGGTGGGTATCTGGCGGCGCTACGATTGATCACACAGCGTGAAAAGAGTGTGCTGATTTTTGATGAGGTGATGACCGGATTCCGGTTAGCCTTTGGGGGCGCGCAGGAAATTTATGGCGTGACTCCGGACCTGACTACGATGGGGAAAATTATTGGCGGCGGATTACCGGTGGGCGCCTACGGCGGCCCGGCGGAGATCATGAATATGGTGGCGCCGCTGGGGCCGATGTATCAGGCGGGAACGCTGTCGGGGAATCCGCTGGCGATGGCGGCGGGGCTGGCTACGCTGCGGCACTTGAAAGAAAATAAGCAAGAGATTTATCCGCGGCTCGAGAAATTAGCGGGAGAACTCGCGGATGGGGTTGTAGCCGCTGCGAAAGACGCAGGCGTCGCCCTGTGCTGCAATCGAGTCGGCTCGATGTTGACGTGGTTCTTTACTGCAGGGCCGGTGACCAATTGGGACTCAGCTGCAAAATCTGACACCGAGGCTTTTGGCCGATTCTTCCGCGCTATGCTGGACGACGGAGTTTATTTGCCGCCCTCGCAGTTTGAGGCGGCGTTTGTGAGTGCGGTGCACAGCGAAGAAGATATTCAGAAGACGATTGGCGTGGCGAAATCGGCTTTCGCGCGGGTGCAAGTGTAGTTGGGAATCGTGGCACCTCAGCGGCTGAGTCCGCACCTGCGACTTTACTCATTTATGAATTCCATGCCCGTGTTTCGTGAACCTTCTGCTGTCGAGCGCGTATTTAATCGCGTCTTTGGATTTTTGGTTGGCTTAGGGTTGGGGTATTCCTACAACTATCTTCTGCAGGTTCGGGGGCGTAAGAGCGGAAGGATTTATTCGACGCCAGTCAATCTGCTGGAGCTTGGAGGCAAGCGGTTCCTGGTGGCTCCGCGCGGGCGGACGCAATGGGTGCGAAATGCCGAGGCTGCTGGAGAAGTCACACTCAAGCGGGGTGGAACCCGGCTGAGATTTGGACTGCGGCCAATTGCTGATGCCGAGAAGCCGGAGATATTGAAAGCTTATCTGGACAATTTCAAGCGCGAGGTGCAACGCTATTTTCCCGTGGCGGCGGGATCTCCGGTTGCGGTTTTTCGTGAGGTTGCGCCGAATTATCCGGCGTTTGAGTTGATTGCCGCGTGATGCTGGTCTTACGTAAGCCAGTCGAGAACCTTGTAATAAGCTCCCGCGAAGGGCAGGAACCACGGACGTCCGTTGTAGAACCCGAGCGGAGCGCCCGGAAACGGAATGTCGGCGAAGGGATTTTCATCTGAGCCGCCAGCCATCTTCTCGGCAATCTTTGCGCCGAGGTAAGTGGCCATCGCCACGCCATGTCCCGCGTATCCGACGGAGTAATAGATTCCGTCCATGCATCCGGCGTGGGGCATAGTATCGAAGCAGAAATCCAGAGTACCGCCCCAGGCGTATTCCACCTTGGCGTCACGCAGTTGCGGATAGACGCCGATCATGCCCCGCCGCAGAATCTCGGCGCTGCGGCGAATCGTGTTGCTAGTCTCGGGAAAAAACGCGGCGCGACCGCCGAACAGCATGCGATTGTCCGGCGTGAGACGGTAGTAGTAAAGATAGTGTTTGGAGTCATAGATCATGCGATTGCGCGGGCTCAGGGCGTGGGCAAGCGTTTCGGGCAAGCGCTCGGTGGCAATGATGAAGGAGCCGATCGGAATAATTTTCTTGCGTAGCGAGGGAATTGCACTCGAGGTATAGCCGCTCGTCGCAACCAGGACCTGCTTGGCAAAAACTCGCCCGCGAGATGTTTGGAGTTGAAATCCTGTCTCGCCGTTCTTAGAAGCAGCTCCCAAACCTTCCAGTCGGCAATTTTCAAATACACTGGCGCCAGCTTTGAGAGCGGCCTGCCCCAGACCAGCCACGTAGCGCGCCGGGTTCAGGCCGGCACTAGCTTCATCAACAATCCCGCCGAAGTAGATGCTTGATCCGATCTCGCTGCCAAGAGCGTTCTGGGGAATTACTCGAAGTTGATGTTGAAAGTCGCGCGCGATCAGCTCCGCTGATCGAACATAATCATCAAAATGCGATGGCTTGCAGGTCACGACGAGATGGCCGCAACGCGAGAAGTCGCACTCGATTTTCTCTTCGCCAACAATCTGTTCGACCAGGTCGATAGACGCTAGCGAAGCCGCGAACATCCGCTTCGTCGCGTCCATCCCATAGCGCGCGACCAGCGTCTCAACCCCAAGCTTCATTCCTGTGAGCACCATCCCACCGTTGCGAGAACTGGCGCCCCATCCGATCGTATTGGCTTCCAGCACGGCAACGTTCGCGCCGCGCTTGGCGAGCGTCCGCGCCGCTGAAAGGCCGGTGAATCCTGCGCCAATGATCGCGATATCCACGCGCTCTGGTAAATCGCCCAAAGTGCCCGGCGGCATCTGCGCGGTATCGAGCCAATAGTTCGATTGCTTGAAGGTTGTCATCGTGGGACGAGCTATTTTACGTATGGACCACGATTTGGTCATCCACGAAAACAATCAGTCAGGATAGCGTTCTGAGGACGATTCGCGTTTTACGGATGCTCTCGGCGGAAATGGTAGCGGAAGGATACTCCCGCGTAGGACGCCTTGCGTACGCCAACGATGCGCTCGAATGGGTTGGATTCGCCTGGCAGTTGCAGGGTTTCCAGCGTCTGCCCCGTATAACCGCTCGCCAATAGGAAGTGAACTCCCGCATCGAATAAGCCGTTATCGAATGCGCGAGTCAGCGAGCCGCGGATCTCGCGCACTGGGACCGCGGTGAATCCGTCGCCCAGCGGTTTGCGGCCCACGTATTCGAATTCTCCCCCGGCAACGATTCTGCCCGGCAGCCGGATCATCGTTCCAGAGATATCCCAGATCAGCCGTGGGGCTTCGGGGACGTCCTGGCCGGTGAGAGTTTGCGTCGCCGTGGCGCGGGCGAATGTTGCTTGCAACGATCCAAAGGAGAAGCGGCGATGGGCTGAGAGCATCAGCGAACGGACCAGGGATGGCCCGATATCTTCCTGTAATCCAGTGTCAGGATCGATCTTGGCCAATTCCTGTGAGTTAGTCACGTGGCTTAGCGTGAGCCGAAGCTGGGTCCCGGCCACAGTCTCGCTTGCAACCAGTTGATAAGCGCGCGAGGTGGCAATCGGTGTGCCGCGATTTTCGCCGAGACCGATGCGGGGGTCGTTGGTGTGAAACGCTTCGCCGTAACTGAAGGCCAACGTGGGAATGTGCGTCTTCTCCGGCGCGCGGAATGCGACTGTGCCGCGGGGAGAAGTTAAACCTTGATTGCTTTGATATGAGTTGGCGGGGGCGAGCCGGTCGGTATTGTTGAAGAAAATCTCGTCGTGCCGGACGCCCACAGTGTAGCTGAAGAACCTGGAGAGCGCGCCGCTGATGGAGGCGTAAGGGGCGACATCGCCAATGGTGAAGTTATTCAGAGTTACTGGCTGAAACGCTCCACTTGCATCAAGGTGCGCAAGTTCGGCGTTGCGAGGAGCATCCTGACGCAAGTCCAGGCCGGAGCTGAACGAGATCTTGCTGTTGAATTGCTGGTTGAAGGATGTGTTGCCGCCGGCGACGGTGCGAAATTCGGATTGACGGATCAATCCGTCGCCGAAATCGGACTGCAACCGCAGGCTGTACTCGCGAAAGAATGCGGAGAATTGGACTTGCCGTTTATCGGAAATCTGCCAAGTGTCGCTGGCGACGAACAGAGATGTTTGCGTTAGATCCTGTTGTCGCGGGTCGATGGTGTCGGAGGGCACGCGCACATCAATTGGAACCAAGCCAGCAATGCGCGAGAAGCCGTAGTAGCCGGCCCCAAACAAAGTAAGTTGGTGACGGCCGACGGCAAAAGATCGCTGTCCGTTGATCTTGTATTGTTTGCGATTCTCCGGCAAGGCGAGGAATCCGTTGCCACCCCCAATCTCCAACCCAAGCCAGGCGCCGGTTTGCGGGTTTGCCGGACTCCACCCGGTTACGAAATCATAGTCGTGCATGTCGCCGGATAATCTCGGCGAAAGGTTCAAGTCGCGGCCGAAGTCCGTATGCTACGGCGAGGTTGACCGCGTTGTTTCCATGCCGTACATCGAAAGCTCCGGCGTCGGTTTCCACATTTCCGACGGCTGCCGGGATGAGAAGGTTTGGATCTGCGTATCCGTTGCCGTGCGCGTTGGCGGGCAAATTATTCTGAAACAAGAAGTCGCCAATTTGAATGTACTGCGCGATCGGTTCGCCATGATCTCCCGCCACGCCGGGAGCGAAGTATTGCGGAGCTTTCACACCCCCAGAAGCGGTTTCTGAAGGAAATCCGGGTACCGAGACTGGCGTGCCCGGAAGACCAGGATTCGCGGCGAGCAATTCGTCCGCCGAGTAAATGCGCGCGGAGAGATCGGTATCAACATCGTCGCTCTTGGCAACGACGGTGACCGTCGAAGACGATCCCATTTGAATCTTGATTTCCGTGTCCGTAGCGATCGACAACGGTAGAGTTACGGGAGCGTATCCTTCTGCTGAAACTTGCAACTTGTAGTCGCCAGGAATCACTGACAAGCAGAAGTTTCCTTCCTGGTCGGCCGTGGTGTTTGCCTGCCCCGCCTGCAAAGTCGCTCCGGGGATTGGAACTCCATCTGCGGTCACCACTTGCCCCCTCACGCTAGTGCGAGCGAGGTTTGCGGTAGGCGGACTGAGTTCTGCCGGATGGTTTTCGCCTTCGTCCACTGCGAAAGCGGAACCAGCCAGCAGAAGCGCAATCGTCATAATGAGGCGCAGCCTGCGCATCTTCGACTCCTACTGCCGTGCCGTTGGCGTTGTGAGAGCGGCCAACGTAGTTCGCGCCTGCTCCGAACCGAGGGTGTTTAACTCGACCGATTGCTTCAAGTAGCGCTCCGCGGCCGCTTGATCGCCGGATTTTAGCGCGATCTCTCCGGCGTGGCGAAACATCCTTGCATCACGAACGCCCAGCGAAAGAGCCATCTCCTCTTGTTTCTGCGCCTCAGCAAACTTTCCGTTCACGTAGAGCGCCCAGGCGTAAGAATCCAGAGTGAAGACGTCGTGTCGGCGCGCGAGTTCGCGGCTCGCTACTTCGAGAGCTTTGTCCGGCTGCTTTGCGTAGTCTGCGTAATAGAAAATCAGCTCATGATTGGAGTTGTCTCCACGACCGGTTTCAAGCAATGATTTGCGCTCGAATTCGGCAAATGCTTTCGCCGCTTCATCACTTTTGCCGGCCAATTGGAGAGCCTGCGCGAGATCGAACATGTTCTCGGCGTGCGGGGCGGCCTGATAACGTTGTTTTAGCAGTTCAACAGCTTGGTCGTAGCGTTTCTGCTGAATTCTGACTTTGGCGAGATTGCCAAGAGCATAGTGATATCCGGGAAACAACTTCAGCGCCTGCTGGGAAAGTTTTTCGGATTCGTCGATCTTCCCGATTGCCAGCTTCAAGTGCGCCATCTGAGTCAAGATCCATGCCTGGTCTTCCACTTCGCTAGGCGGCGTCGATTGATACGCCATATTCATCAATTCGAGCGAACCGTCGATGTCACCATACAATTCACGAAGATAGGCAGCGCGCGTGAGGCCGGGAATATTTCCCGGCTTCAGGTCGAGCATCCACTGGGCCGCGGTCTCGGCATCTTTGTAGTTCCCGAGTTCTACGTTGGCGTCGGTCAGGAAACCGTAGACCATCGCGTCGTCGGGCATCCTCTTGTTGAGTTTTTTCGCAGCTTCTAGGGCCGCGGCGAACTCATGTTTTCCCAGCAGCAGCCAGACGTGGGTTCTCTGACCATCGAAGTTGTCGGGAGAAATCGCGAACGATTGTTGCAGAGCGTCTTCGGCCTGCGTGTAGTAATTGACATCCGAGGTTTCACGGGCTCGGCGTGATAACGCCAAGGCCAGAGCGTTGTAGGCCTCGAAATCTTTCGGGTTCTTGTCGATTAATTTTCTCGCCTGGGCCATCGTGCGCTCGGCAGGAGAGAGAGTGGTTGCAGTAGGAATGCCAGGATCTTGTGCGAAGCTGGCCGCCTTTCCCAGCATCAGAAGTACCAGCATCACAAGTGGAAGAGCAGCATGTCGTTTCATATGTTCCTCGCTTTCGATGTTTCAGATCTATGAGAAAAGTCGTGGCCGCCGCCCATGGTGCGATGGCGGCCACGAAGTGATTTATTTCACCGGGCAAACATCGTTAGGTTGGCCGTTGCAACCTCTCTGCCCAGGTCCGGTGTGGTGGCTGTCGCGTCCGCTGTGTGCGGGCCTCACGTAGGGGAAGGTGGCGCCGTAGCCAACTTCGTTGATGTTGACGCCGTCACCGATGGCGGCACCGTACTTGACGGGATCGACAAGAATCCCCGCCACGGCGCGCGAGGCGATATCGACGACATCATCGATCGGCCTGCGTCCATCGGGGAATCCAGCCACATCGCCAGCCAGGAAGCCGAGACGCTTCTGGCTCCCAACTGGAGTAGGCGGGATGCCGGTGTTCAAGCGCAGTAGATCGGCGACCGGCCCTGCATCGCCTGCACCGCATCCCGGGCAGATCGGAGGCTCGTATTGCACCAGCAAGAGCAAGTCGTTACGAGGCGCTGCAGGGATTGGAATCGACAAGACTGACGAGAACAGGTGCGCCAGCAGAGGATCTAGAACAAAACTGGCGAACTGCTTGTCATTGACGGGGTCGTCGGTACTGAATTTGTCTTTGAAACCGGTTCCGATGATCAATTCGTTGATGAGCGAATTGCCCTCACGATTGACCTGCCGCCATTGGTTGTTGCCGTCAGCAGTCTGGTCTGCAACTCGTCGAACGGTTACGCGCTGACGAGAAGTGGAGCCGTAGGTTCCGATGACGGCATCCTTGTCGCCCGCTCCGTGGATTTTTCCGTCCACCGTCAGCATGGTGATGGGAACCTCCAGCACGATGGAATTCACGTTGAAGCCCGCGACTGCATCGGGAGCGTAGTTGTGCGTGTCGTCCGCATCTTCAGCCGCAGGCAAAATACCGCCTACGCCCATGCGGAAGTTGAGGGAATCAAAAGCTGCGCCCAGGTCGATATAAAAAGGATCGTCGACGGTTCCGGCGAACACGCGTACCCCGTGGCCCAGGTCGTAAATCCCCTGCTCGAACAGTTCGGTGTATTTCGGCATGGTCAGCGGGCCAACATTGGACGGCACAGCGTAAAGAGTCTTGCCATCAGCCATGTCAACCGGCACGCCATTCTTCAACATGGTCACGGTATAGGTTTGCCGCAGGCTCAATCCTGCCGCTCCAGGTCCCGTTAACGATGTAATGGGTGGAATTCCGGCAATCCCGCCGACGAAACCGGTAAAGACATCGGGCTGACGAATTTCCGTCTTGAAACGAAATTGGAAAGTGATGTCCTCTTTGCCGTCACGATTGTTGTCAATCTTCATTTCGTAGCGAACGTTGGGATCGAAGGGGAAATAGTTCGGTCCGTTGCTGGGTTCCAGAAATCCGTCGACGTTAAGAATCATGGTGACCCGGTCCGGGTGGTCGTAGCTGACAAAGGCGTACCAGTCAGTTACGTCCGCAGAGTGGTCGAGTGCGGAGATAGGGGCTTCGCGATGGCTGGACGCGAACAGGCTGGCAGGAACCAGCATGCATAGCGCCATGGCGAAGGCCACCATTGTTTTCAGGCTCTTCATAAAGATTTTCCTCTGGGAGTGAATTGGTGGACGTCGCCAATCGTGGGCTAGACAGCTGAAGCGCGGCGCCGCGCTCCAGTAGTTTTACGATTGGCTCCGTCTACATTGACTAGTACGGGGCACCAATGCGAATTGGATTTCGTGAATGCTGTTTTTTCTTGCGAACGACTAACTAGCGTTTCGCCACAGAATTACTCAGCGGGGCAGAAAAAAAGGCGCTTCCAGGATCGGAAGCGCCCGCAAGTTATCACCGGATGGAAAACTAGTTCGGCAATACGATCATCTTCTTTGAAACTGCCTTCATAGGAGGTACGTGACAGGTGAGGGTTTGGATGGGTCTCTGGAGTATCAGTGAATCGCAGCGCGGACTTGAGCCCGCGCTGCAGACTCTTCAGTAACCAAAGTTAATTCACTGTCAGATTCATCTTTTTCGACGCGATGCCGTTGGCCACTACTTCGAGCGTACTTGCGCCCGACTCCATGCCCGAGGGTACATCGAAGTTAGTCGAAACGATGGTGTTGCCGGTGGCAACGCCCATGGTGCTGTGATCGTGCGTCCTGGCGTAGAACACATGTCCTGAGCCTTTGTTGGTAATTCGCACCAGAGGATAATTGGTCACCGATTGGTTTTCATCGCCGTAGGCTTGGCCTTGCGACAAGCCGTTGAACTGTTTACCGGAGATTTTGTAGGTCGAACCGCGCGTTACGCTGTGCGGATAAGTCGTAACCGCTGGGGCCCACGCAGGGTTCGCCGTGCCAGCAGGAGTATAGATTTGAAAAGCTGCCACAATCACTTGGCCCGTTGGCAGCACGAGCAGATGACTGGAACCTCCGAGGAAGGGACCCGTGATGAATTTCTTGCCATCAAACTCGTAGGACTGCCCGGAAACGCCAAGAACTAGTGGATGACCATTGGGAAGCAGAACGGCGTAGGAGTCGCCCGCATTGTCGTTGTTCGGGAAATCGGGGCCGACTTTCCACTTCTTCGTGGAAGGATTATAGATGGCAGTGTGCCCAGGGCCACTGCCGCCGTTCGAGGCCGAACCAGTCGCGAACACTGTTCCATCCGGTTGCAACATGCCAGGGCCAACTTCTCCCGGCGGATAATAGCACCCGGTTTTTCCATAAGGAATGCAGCCCTGGATGTCAGTGGGTGAGTGCAGATCTACAATCGTGCTACCCAGGCTGACCCATTTCTGCTGTGACTCGATATAGCTCTCCGAGTGGGGAGCTTTTGTCACATCGTAGGTCAGGATCGAACCATCGGGCATGAGCGTCCAGCCCTCTTCGGCGTTGCGGTCCTCCTTGCCAGTTGAACTGAGCTCGGTCCACGTGAGGGTGGAAGGGTCCAGCTCTGCGATGCGCTTATCAAACTTGCTTCCCAACAGGAATTTGCCGTTTGGCAGCACCGCGCTTGGCGAGTCTCCGATAAAGCCCCATCCTTTCGGCGGCTTCACCATGGTCCAGGCATTTTTCACCGGATCGAAAATTGCTCCCTTGTTGGTGAATGCGTAATTAAGGTTAAGATATTCGCCGCCCTCAACGAGTAGGCGGCCGTCGGCAAGGACGGCGGCAGAGACATAAAGCGGAACGTATCCAGAGGGCAGACTCGGCATCTGCTTCCATGTTCCTTTTACGTAGCTACCGGTATTGTCGGGAGTGAGCTTCCACCAATCGGACTGCTGGTCGCCCTGATACATCACGGTTCCGTCGGTCATTAGGAAACCAACAATCGCACCATCGGGCGGCTGATTGACAAGGTTCTGCACCTTTTGCCCGAAAGAAACACCAACTGCAGCGAACAGAAGAATAGCTAAAGTCCAACTTAGATTCTTTGACACCGTGGGTTCACCTTTCCTGAAAGCCGTGACTGACGGCCCAATGCAGCAGTTTTCCATGATGCTTCGGTGGAGCGAAGCGCAGGGGCACCATCGTATCAAATTCGCAAGTGGTGTGGGCAAGAAAATGTCGAGAACTATCGCCGGTAGGCGTCTCCGGGCTACAAGCGGCCTATTCCTTGGCGGCGAAGACCAGGAAATAATCCATGTTGTCACCCTTCACAAAATCGTATTGAGCTTGCAGGACATAGCCTGCCTGCGTAGCCTCGCGAATGACGATTTCCCGGGCCACTCCGTGGTTCTCCCCATTTCCATTGCGGTCAATGATTCCGACTCTAGCTCCCGGACGAAGTGCGGTTCGCAGATTTTGCAGAAGAACAACTGGCTTATCAACCTCATGGTAGGTCTTCAGCATCAGCACCGCGTCAACCTTGTTTGCCGGCAGTTGCGGGTCGTCGCTCTTGCTCAGGATGGTTTTTACGTTGTGCAGCCCCTCATTCTGAGCGCGGTTGTCGACGTATCGCGTTGCCTCGGGATTGATGTCAACCGCGTACACGCTGCCGGTTTCGGTGACCCGCTTGGCCGCCCGCACGCTGAACCAGCCAGAGCCGGCGCCAATGTCGGCGACCGTTTTGCCTGGGCTGATTTCAAGAATATCCATCACGCGATTGATTTGCAGCTTCTCGTCCCGGCCAGGCGAATCGAAAACGGAAAGATCCCCGGTATAAGGTGTGCTGGTTTTGCGGGGCGCGGCCTGAGTCGACGGAGCAGCGCTCTGAGCTTGGGTTTGGCTGGAACTCAGGCCGAGAAGAAGCAGCGCCAACAGAACGCGATGCTTGAACATGGGGTCTCCAGGCAGTTCTTCTCCCAGCATAGACTGGAAAGTATTGGCTTTGGTGAGCAAGCCGCGCGCGAATTCGTTCGCTCCAAAGAATTCGTGTTGCCTGGCGCTATTCGCTTCCGTGGAGATCAATACCGCCGGTGGTCACGTGCGCGTGCAGTCGGTACTTGCCGGGGCCTTGGTCGCTGAATGAACGGAACAGACCACCCTTTGAGACGTTGAAGACAGCGGCGTCTAGGCTGCCGGCAATGACGGAAGCGTCACGATGTCCGTAAACCTCGGGGTGGGGAACTTCAATATCGAGTTCTCCGGCCCACATCTCGACGTCCTTGTCGCCGTCTATGTTCTCGAGATCCAATTGCCCCGCAGTCAACCTCACCCAGAGGTTAGATTGCCGGGGAACTTCGATAGTGGCGCTGAATTTGTTGTTGGGGGTACGCGAGACGTAGACATCGGCGGTCGCGATGCCGGGTTTGATTTCAACTTTCACTTTATCTAACTGCGCGGAGGAGTTGGCATGGTAGGTGACAACGATGTCGCCCGCGTCTGTGGGACTAATGGTGTAGCCGCCCGCCTCAAGATGCAGGCGAATAGTGCCGCCTGATGCAAATTTCTGCTGCACGGCGTTTTCGTAGGGATAGTGCTGGGCGTGTAAAGCCCCAATCCATGTCAGAACGGCGAGGCAGATCATCCACGGCTTCATACGCACCTCTTCCCTGTGGGTTGATACGCTGAAAAACTGGGCCAAGTTCCTCAAATCGAGGTCTGGTTTGGGTGGCGAGTGATCCCAACATCTGTTAACCTTCTGTGTTTCCTGTGAGGACCCTAGATGCAACGATTGAGCTTGTTCCGTATCCCTTTGATTTTTCTTGTCGTTTTCGCCTTACCACTCTCCGCAGCTGACAAAAACAAAACTTCTGGCGCCAGCGATGCCGGAAAACCATCTTACGAAGCCCCACAACCCGCAACGGAAACTCTGGATTACACCATGTACCAGCGAATCCGCCAGGAAGGGCTTGGCCATTCGCACGTGATGGAGTATGCGTCCGCGTTAATGGATGGGATTGGACCTCGACTCACGGGCTCGCCCAATGTGAAGCACGCGAATGAGTGGACCCGCGATCAATTTGCCGCCATGGGCTGCAGCAATGCGCATCTTGAGGACTGGGGTGAATTCGGCATGGGCTGGCAGCAACTGAATACCTGGGTGCGCATGGCGTCGCCCGATACGGCAGTATTCATCGCTCAGGCTGCACCCTGGTCACCTTCGACTAACGGTGCGGTAACCGGGCAGGCGGTGTGGATCGACGTCAAGAAGGCTGAGGATGTCGACAAATATAAGGGGAAACTCGGCGGCAAGATTGTTCTTTACGGCGACATGCATGATGTAAAGCCGCTGGAGAAGCCGCTGTTCGATCGCGAGGATGAGAAGAGCCTGGCTAAAATTGTCGAGCATCCACTCAGCGACGAAGATCCTTACGCGTCTTACAAGCAGGAATACCTGAAGCGCCGGGAGCTGAGCAAGAAGGTTATTGAGTTGCTGCTGTCTGAGCATGCACTCGCGGTGATTCTACCGAGCCGTGATTCGCGAGAGAACGGCGGGTCCGGTGGCACAATCTTTGTCGACCGCGGGCTGGGGTCGGATATCTATAAACGCGAAGGCGCCATGCAATTTCCGGTTGTCGTGATGGCGATCGAGAGCTATGGACGCGTGTACCGGCTGCTCAAGGCCAACGTCCCAGTAAGCATTGAGCTCAACGTCGACACTAAGTTCACGGGCGATCACGAACACGGCTTCGACACAATCGCCGAAATTCCCGGAACCGATCCGAAGCTGAAAGACGAAGTGGTCATGGTCGGCGGACACCTAGACTCTTGGGCGTCGGCAACCGGCGCGACCGACAACGGTGCGGGCACCGTAGTCGCCATGGAAGTAATGCGAATTCTAAATGCCTTGCAGGTGAAGCCGCGTCGGACCATTCGCGTCGGACTTTGGACCGGCGAGGAACAAGGTTTGTTTGGCTCGGCTGGCTACGTCAAGGAGCACTTTGGATTTGTCCCCGTGTCCACTGCGCCGGATCAGCTCAAGTTGCCGGAATGGATGCGCAAAGCGGGAGGCCCCGTGCAACTGAAACCAGATCAGCAGAAGATCTCCGGTTACTTTAACGTCGACAATGGTTCGGGCAAGATCCGCGGGGTTTATTTGCAGGAAAACATTGCAGAAGCCCCAATCTTCACTCAATGGATCGAACCGCTGAAAGATCTGGGCGTAACCGCGATTACGGTCCGGGGAACTGAGGGCACCGATCACGAGTCTTTTGATGCGGTAGGAATTCCGGGCTTTCAGTTTATCCAGGACAAACTCGACTACGGCTCGCGCACCCACCACTCCAACCAGGACACCTATGAACACCTGCAGCCCAACGACCTTGCGCAGGCGGCCACCGTGGAGGCTATCTTCGTTTACAACACTGCCATGCGCGATCAGATGTTGCCCCGCAAACCGCTGCCGCATCCCGAACTGGACGAGCAACGCTCTGCGCCGTTGAAGAAGCTCATGCCAGGAGCGGTCGAGGTCGACGAGAAAGAAAACAAATAGCCGGAAAGAAAGGCGATTCCTTACTTTTCGAGCCCAAACATTCTGGAGTGGAATTCGACGACCTCTCCGAGGTGCGCTCCGAAGTACGATACACCGTGGTTGCCGGGGTAGAGATGGAACTCGTGTTTAATATGTTCGTCCTGTAACTGGCGATCGAGTGCGCTTGCGCCCACTTCAAAACCGTACTCATCGTCACGGCCGCAGTTAAAGTAAATCGCCAGATTGTTCAGGGCGGCTCGATTTTTCCTCGCCAACTCCAAGGGATCGTTTGCCTTCCAGTGAGGAACGTTGATGGGGTTGCCAAACACAGATCCCAGCAACTTGAACAGCGGCGAACCGGAATGCAAAGCTGCGTTCAGATCCTTTGGCGAGTCAGTGATCAGTGCTGCGCTCTGCGCGCTGACCGCTGAAAACAGGTCCGGGTTGGAAAAAGCGAAACGCAGCGCGCCGTAACCTCCCATTGAAATCCCGGCAATCGCTCGCGACCGGCGTTCGCGTCGAATACGGTAGCTGGTTTCGATGTAGGGCATGAATTCATGAAGAAAGAAATCGCTGTAACGCACCTTACCGTCGGCGGAATTCACGTAGAAACTCGCTTTCGCGTCCGGGGTTGCAATGATGAATTCGCCGATTTTGTGCTGCTGCCGCAAATCTTCGATCAGATTCCATCCGCCAGTTTTGAATAAGGTCTGCTCGTCATCTCCGAGGCCGTGCAGGAAATAGAGCACCGGGTATTGTTGGGCAGGATGATTGGCGGTTTTTGCATCGTAGCCGGAGGGCAGCATCACGCAGTAGTGAACGCCTCCTCCGAGGATACGACTCTTGAGCACATTGCAGTCGATGCGGCTCTGGGCAGCGGCAGCAACCGCAAGCGACAAGAGGATACAAAGTAGTCTAAAAGAGCCGAACCATGAAGTTCAGTTTACTCGTAGCGTAAAGCCTGAACGGGATCGAGGCGGGCAGCGCGGCTGGCAGGATACAGCCCCGAGAGCAGACTCACGACGATAGAAAATGCGATCGCGCCCACAACCAGCCACCACGGCACGAACCAAATTTGTTCCGGAGGAAAGTGCTGGCGCTTCAGATAGACATTCGTAGCCTAAGTTGATAATCCGTCCGATGGTCCAGCCCAGAGCCACGCCAACGACTCCGCCGAATATTCCCATAACCCCCGCCTCGGCGAAGAACAGCCCTTTCACATCGCCGTCACTGGCTCCGATCGCCTTCATGATTCCAATTTCGCGGCGGCGTTCGAGAACCGCCATGATCAGCGTATTGACGATCCCGATGGACGCGACCGCTAATGCGAGGCTACCGAAGATCAAAAGAAACAGGTCGAGCACTTTGAAGAACTGGCGCACTCCGCGAGTTGCATCGACGATGGAGAAGGTATTGAACCCCATCTTCTTGATCGCATCTTCAACGTTCTGCACCTGCGCCGGACTTTTGACGTGCACTTCCACGGTCGTGTAGGTGGATGCACCACCAGCCATGTTGGTGCTGTCACGGAGGTCAGACGGTTGCATCACGTGCAAATCTTGCGCAAGTTTCAGAGGAAGAAAAATGCGCGCTCTGGCTTGTCCACGCATGCTATCGGGATCGAGGTCGCAGACGCCTACGATTTTCAACGTTTGCTCGTGAGAGACCACGGAATACGCAGTTCCGGACGAGTCGCTGGACGCACCAATCGTCTGGGGATTTTCCGACGACGCACCGGCCACGGGCGTCGCGGTTCGTTCCGCGTAGCGCATGGTGACCTGTTTGCCCAGCAGAGGCTTGGCGAGGTCGGCTACGTTCAATTCCTCGCTTCCCGATCCCATAGACTTGCCAAGCAACTGCGCCGCGAACGATTTTTGCAAAATGACTTCAGGCGCGTTCTCTGACGAAAAGAAGCTACCCTGCATACCGTCGAACGAATCGTTGCTCTTCGCGGAGAATGGCAATCCCGCAACCATGGTGAGGTGCTGTTTGTCCTCGTAGCGAATTTCGGTGATGAAACGAATGTCAGGATACGCCTCAAGCACGCTTGGCAGTTGCGCGATTTTCTGGCGAGCATCTTCGTTCAGTACCGGGCTTTCCGCGGGAGCGGGGCCGGTTTCTTCCTGATCGCGGTTGAAGCTGCGTAAATCGCGCCGCGAGGTCACTACTACAGTGTCGAACAAACCAGATTTCTGTAAACGTCGTCCGGCCAGCTGTTGTAGACCGATTCCCAGCGAAAGCATGGCAACCAGCGAAGCCACTCCCACCGAAATGCCAACCGTGGTGAGTGAATTTCGCAGAATGGATTCGCGCAAATTACGCACCGCGAGTTCGGCCATATCAAAGGTCTTCATGCCTGTCCTCGCTGCATCTTCTCTCCAGCCGGCACTGCGTTGGACACGTCTCCAACCAGTTTTCCATCCGCGAGAAATATCATTCTGCGCGCATAGCGCTCCGCAAGCGTACGTTCATGGGTGACCATGATGATGGTCATGCCCAGCGACTCATTGAATCCTTGAATAAGATTCATGATTTCGGAGCCGGTGCGGCTGTCGAGGTTCCCGGTGGGTTCATCCGCCAGCAGAAACTGCGGCTGATTAATCAACGCCCGGGCCAGCGATGCTCGCTGTTGCTCTCCGCCGGAAAGCTCGGCGGGCCGGTGGCGCCACCGCGCGCTCAAACCGACTCGATCCAAAGCCTGTCGAGCCAGTCCCTCGCGCTGCCCGCGATCGACTTCCGCAAAACGCAGCGGCAGTTCCACGTTTTCGATCAGGTTCATGCTGGGAATCAAATTGAAAGACTGAAAAACCATTCCAACTGTTCGCAGCCGATACTTTGCCAGTTCCTCGCGCGAGAGGGCCGCCAGGTCGCTCTGTTGAACTCGTACGGAACCGGAAGTGGGCCGATCAAGTCCCGCGATGAGGTTCAGCAGAGAAGACTTGCCTGAACCCGAAGTGCCAAGCAGCGCCACGAACTCGCCGGAAGCAATCTGCAGCGAGATGCCGTCTACGGCACGGATCAAAGCTTCGCCCATGGAGTAATGGCGACATAGATTCGCAGTCTCGATAGCGATGGAATTCGAAGCGGATGCGCGCTCTGACGGAGACATGAAGTTAACGCCGTTCTCCCCGTACCAGCCGCAAGGTGTCCGCGAGGCCGGGATCTCCGTTACCGCCGACTTTGGAATTCTCTTCGTCCGTCGGCACGGCATCGCCTTCTCCCGGAGCAAGAAATAAATTGGTCTCGAGGCCGTGTTGCCGGGTATACAGCTCGTAATAGCGGCCCTGCAAGGCGTAAAGTTCTTCGTGGGTGCCGCGTTCCACGATCTCGCCGCGTTCCATTACCAGGATCTGATCGGCGCGGCGGATGGTGGAAAGCCGATGAGCAATCACAAAAGTGGTTCGCCCTTGCATCAAGTACGAGAGGCCGTGCTGAATCAGCTGCTCCGATTCAGAATCGAGACTCGAAGTCGCTTCGTCTAGGATCAGGATTCGTGGGTCGGCGAGAATTGCGCGCGCAATCGAGATCCGTTGCCGCTGGCCGCCAGAGAGCTTTACGCCTCGTTCCCCTACTACGGTGTCGTACTTGTCGTGAAAAGTCTCTGCAAATTCGTCGACGCGTGAGATGCGGCAGGCTCGCATGATTTCCTCTTCGCTCGCATCCGGCCGTGAGAAAGACACATTCTCGCGGATGGTGCCGTCAAACAAAAATGTCTCCTGTAGAACCACTCCCAGGCGCGTGCGATAAGCGTCCAACCGAACCGTGCTGAGGTCGACCCCGTCAACCAGAATTCTCCCTTTAGTCGGCACATGAAAGGCGGCGATCAGCCCAATGGTTGTCGATTTTCCCGATCCCGAAGACCCAACCAGTGCGGTCACCGTGCCGGGCGAGGAGCGGAATGAAACATCTGCGAGAACGGTGCGGACGCCGTCGTAACTGAAACTGACGTTTTCGAAATCAATGTCGCCGTGAATCTCAGATAGAGTCACCGTACGTTTCGGGTCATGGTCTTCTCTGCGTTCCCCAAGAATTTCGCGTGTTCTCTCCAGCCCAGCGAGCGCTTCCGTGAGCTGGGTCCCGATCTGCACGATTTGCAGGATCGGCGCGATCATGAAACCAAGCAGCATGTTGTAAGTAAAAAATCCTCCGACGGTCACCCTTCCCGCTGCGATCTGGCGCGTGCCGACGTACATAATCACTGCGCCAACTACCCCCAACAACAAGCTGGCGGAAAGGCTCATCACCGAAGTAGCCGTCAGGCTTTGTAATACGTTATCGAGCAGGCGATGCACGCCCTTCGAGAAGACGTTCTCCTCGCGCTGTTCCGCGTGGTAGCCCTTCACCACACGAACTCCGCCGAGCGATTCCGAGAGTCGGCCAACAACCTCGGAATTGATCTTGCTGCGCTCGCGAAAAATTGGTCGAATGGTCCCAAAAGCTTTGTAGAGCGCAAACGCGAAACACAGAAGAAACCCGAAGGCGAGGCCGGTCATAACAGCGCTAATTCGGAACAACAGCACCAGCGCTATGCAGGCTGTCAGCAAGCCGCCCACCAGTTCCACCAGGCCGGTGCCAATCAAGTTGCGAACGCCTTCGACATCGCTCATGATCCGCGACACCAGAACCCCGCTCTTGGTCGAGTCGTGGAACGAGAGCGGAAGCCAGCCGATGTGGGTCTGTACTTTTTCGCGAAGCTCGGTGATCAGCCGCTGCGCAGCCTTCGACAACAATTGTGTCAGCGAGAACGACGTGATCCCTTGAATCATGGTGGCCGCCAACACGCCTAGCACCAAAGGCTTAAGCATTTGCGCCTGATGTTTCAGAATCACATTGTCTATAAGAAACTTGGTGGAATACGGAAGCACCAGCCCGGAAACCCGGTTGATGACCATCAGCACAAAACCAAGTGCAAGCACGCCGCGGCGAGGAATGATGAGCTGCCAGACTTCAGGAAGTACCGCGCGAAGTCTTTCGGTGGGCTTAGGTTTCGGCTTGCTGTCGGAATCCACTCTAGGCATTAGACACTATTCCGCTCGCGCGAGGTTCATTTTGTCCGATATGCTGCAAACGGGATGCGATAATATTAGTGGGTCCCTCTAGCGACTAAATCTATGGCCAATACGGAGCGCGGCAGCTGCCGTTTCAAGGCGATGCAGGGAACAGACGGGAAATCGGTTATACGGATGGAGATGTTTCATCAAACCGTGCCCTCGCTGGCGGATATGACGCTCGACTTCGAGCTATTGAGCGGAACCACGCCGGACCAGGCCAGGAAGGCCGCGGAATCTATGAATGACCGAGTAATCGGGGTTTTGATTACCAAGCCGTGAACGCCAGAAATCCCGGCGGGCAGATGGGATTTTGGCGGAACTAAGGACAACCATCGCGATGTTTGATCAACCCACACCTTCGGACGTTTCGAAACAGAATCAGCATGAAGTGTCTGACGGCCCCGATCTAGAGCTTTTGCTTTCGGATGAATGGAATCGTCCTCTTCGAAAGCGTTTGCTCGATCTTCTGCGAGACACCATCTCGCCAGAAAAGTTGCCCCCGCTGAGACTCACCTCGCAACCGGTGGATGTCGGGATGCTCGCCGGCGACATTTTGAGCTTGCCTTGGTATCGCACGGTGTTCACCAATATTGGCGATGTGATTTCGCCGGAGACGTTGCCTCCTTTGCGATTGGAGTCGCGGCCAGTCGATGTGGGCGAGTTGATTGGCGACCAGATGAGTCACATGTGGTGGACCTCGCTTCTGCGCAGCCTGGCCGACGCGGCTGCGCCTGAGCGATTGCCGGCTCTGCAATTGACTTCGACGCCCGTCGACGATCCCAGCTTTACTGCGGGCACGTTGCAGTTTCCGCGATGGTCGTCCGTCATCAGCACGCCTAAGGTTTTCCTGCCCGATAAGCCTAAGCCGGCCTACGCGCCTGCCCTCGCGCGCGCCGCCGCGCCCCCACCCAAACCTGATCCCGCAGAAGTGGAGTTTGTGCACGCGCTGGAAGCCGATTTGAAAAGAGATTTGCGGCGTTCTGTCTTTCGGCAGCGCCTGTGGGTTTCACTCGCTGCCCTGGAGCTTCTTACTTTGATCTACACCTCATTCTGGTGGAAATAGTCAACCATTCCGTCTGCCGCCCTTCCTGCCTTCTGTAACATTGCGCGATTATAGTAAGCTTTTGTCTTTGTTAGATTACCGCGCAGGGAGACTCGCTTGAGCGATAATTCACGCGACCGCGAACTGGGGATGAACCGAAAGATCACGCGGCGTGACTTCCTAGATGGAGTTGCGGTCACCGTCGGCGCTGCGGTACTCACCTCAGGCATTCCCGGACTTTACGGCCAAGCTGTATCCGACCCTGTATTCGCACCCGAGAAAGATGCAAGTTACTATCCACCCGCTCTGATGGGGATGCGTGGGAATCATGAAGGCACTTACACGTCCGCACATAGCCTGCGTGATGGAGAGTTTTGGGACTCTGCTGAGAAACCCGAAAGCACTGGTGAAAAATACGATCTGGTGGTGGTAGGAGGCGGAATAAGTGGTCTTGCGGCCGCTTATTTCTATCGCAAACACGCAGGACCGAAGGCGCGCATCCTCATCCTCGACAACCACGACGACTTCGGTGGACACGCCAAGCGCAACGAGTTTCGCGCAGGTAACCGAATGCTGCTGAGCTACGGAGGCACGCAGTCGATCGAGAGTCCATCGCGTTACAGCAAAGTGGCGGCAGGCCTTATCACGGAACTGGGCATCGACACGCAGCGTTTTTACAGGGCTTACGATCAAAAGCTATACGAGAAGCTGAAAACCGCATGTTTCTTCGACCGCGAGACGTTTGGGCAGGATCGTCTCGTGCCAGGCATGGGTTCAACGCCCTGGCCAGAGTTCCTCGGCAAAACTCCGCTTTCCGAGGTTGCGCGGCGTGACATTGCGCGTATCTACAGCGAGAAGATCGACTATCTCCCCGGTTTGTCGAGAGAAGAAAAGTCCGCACGACTTGCGAAGATGAGTTATGCGGACTATCTCACCAAGGTTTGCAAACTTACTCCTGAGGCACTCCCTTTTTTCCAAACTTATCCTCACGACTTGTTTGGAGCAGGGATTGATGCAGTATCCGCCCTCACCTGTTTTGAAAATCCCGATGATTACGAATCTTTCACGTATCCCGGTTTTGAGGGCTTGAATCTGGGAAAACCAGAAGAACACGATCCTTACATCTTTCATTTTCCCGATGGCAACGCCTCTATCGCCCGCCTTTTAGTTCGTTCCTTGATCCCTGATGCGGTCCCGGGCACGACCATGGACGATGTGGTCACGGCTCGCGCGAACTACAGCCGCCTGGATGATGCTAAATCTTCGATCCGGATTCGCCTGAACTCCACGGTAGTGCAGGTTCGGCACAACGGACCTCCAGCTTCGGAGAAATCAGATTCGGCAAGTCCCGACGCAGCAAGGGGCGTCACCATCGCCTACATGCGTGGCGGGAAGCTGCAAACCGTGCAAGCCGGCGCTTGCGTTCTAGCCTGTTACAACATGATGATTCCGTATCTTTGCCCCGAGCTTCCGCACAAACAGCAGGATGCGCTTCACTATTTGGTAAAAGTTCCGCTGGTATACACCCACGTCGCGATCAGTAACTGGGCCGCATTTCAGAAGCTGGGAATTCATCAGATCGTTGCGCCGGCGGGTTACCACACTCTAACCGCTCTCGACTTCCCAGTAAGCCTGGGCCAGTATGAGTTTCCCAGCAAGCCCGATGAACCCATGGTTCTGTTTATGCTGCGGACGCCGTGCAAACCTGGGCTGCCAGCGAGCGATCAACATCGGGCGGGCCGCGCCGAATTGATGCACACCCAGTTCTCGACTTTCGAGCGAAACATACGGGATCAATTGGGCCGGATGCTGGGTTCGGCGGACTTCGATCCTGCGCGCGACATCCAGGGCATCACCGTGAACCGGTGGGCACATGGCTACGCCTTCGGACCAAACTCTCTATACGATCCCGATTGGCCGGAGGGTGAGCAGCCATGGGTGCTGGGAAGAAAGCCGTTCGGCCGCATCTTTATAGCGAACTCCGATGCGGGCGCGAGTGCTTACACCGATACGGCAATTGATGAGGCGTATCGCGCGGTGCAAGAACTGATCGCGCAAGGTTAAACGCCCGCGCCTATTTCGAATCGCCACAGCCGGGACAACGCTGCGCCTGGTTCACCAATTTCTGAATCGAGGCTACGACCACGAGCAGCAACTGAGCCTTCGGCTTTTCCGCTTGTGTCAACAAGGCAAGTTGCTGGACCGCCCATGACTCAGGTGCGTGTTCTCCACGATCCAAATAATCCATGGCCTGCAGCCCAATAACGGCTGCCTGCGAAAGGTCCTGAGAAAGGGGCGCAACTTCTTGGACCAAGAATGACTGACTCTCAAAGGGCCCCAAATTCGACTGGTTGTCACGCCAGCGAACCAGCCACATTCGGATTTCCTGTTTAGTGGCAACGTCAGCGTGGCTCCCAACCAAAGTATCCACCAGGTTCGCAAAATGGCGGACCGTTATACTCTCGGGTCGAGCCGCATCAATGACGCGATTTAGCGGCGTCAAACTTGTCGCCGGAGTGGTTGCCAGTTCTTCGCGAGTGTAATCCTTCACCGGCTCAACCACGTCACTAAGAGTTTGCACAGCAGAAATGTCGTTCGAGCCCGCAATCCGTCGCAGCATGGGCTCGTAATTCGAATGGTGCGTAAGTCCGAGCCATTCCAGCCAGGTGCTGGTTACCTCTAGACGCTCATACATTGAATTCACGTCGACCGTTTCCTGGGGCGACCAGAGCCGCTCGGCAATCGCGGCGGTTCGAGGCCAAATGCGCGAATCAATATTCTCAGGCGACACATACTCCGACCACATGCACGCCTCGCCGCCGAGTACCCGCTGCTTTTGGTCCGCGGTCAAATCGGCTCCGGCGCCGCTCATGGGGTCGACCGCGTAATGCCGCGAAGTCGGCCAGTTCAAGTCAAGGTAATATCCTTCCGAGCGCAGCCCGCGAAAGCCCTGCCTAACCTCTTCTTTTACGGAACTTTCCTCGCGCCACGCCTGGACAACCACATCTTTCGGCAAATCCGGCCGCATGATCTCGTCCCAACCCACCATGGTCTTGCCGTGTTTGCTCACAATCTTCTGAACGCGTTGATTGAAATATCCTTGCAGGTCTTTATTGTCTTTGAGTCCGTGGGCGCGCATGAACGCCTGAATTTTCGGATTTGCATCCCACTGTTTGCCGTTTACCTCGTCGCCACCGATGTGAAAAAACTGGTCAGGAAAGAGCTTTGCCATCTCACCAATAAAGACATCGAGAAATTTGTAGGTGCGTTCCTCAGTCGGATCGATTGCGGGATCGAAGATCCCCCACTTGCGCTCGATCTGAAAAGGCCCCGGTCCGCTGGCCAGCTCGGGATACCCAACAAACCACGCCGTGGTGTGCCCGGGCATATCGAATTCTGGGACAACGCGAATACCGCGGTCGCCCGCGTATGCAATCAGATCGCGGACTTCGTCCTGCGTGTAGAACTGACCATCCGAGCCCATCTCGTGCAGCTTGGGGAACTTCTTACTCTCGATGCGAAAGCCCTGGTCTTCGGAGACATGCCAATGAAACACGTTCAGTTTCACGGCGGCCATTCCGTCCAGGTTGCGCTTCAGAACGTCGAGTGGAATAAAATGCCGGCCTACATCAATCATCAATCCGCGCCAGGGAAAACGTGGCTTATCCTCAATCGCAACTGCGGGCACCGCAAAGCCGTGCGCCGTGATGCGAACGAGTTGCAGGAATGTTTCAAGGCCATGCATGGCGCCGAGCGGAGTTTCCGCGCTGAGCTGCGCGCCAGTGGGACTGATTTCGAGCGAATAAGATTCATCTTCGCCGAGTTCCTGAACAACTTTACTTCCGCGTTCGCAGTGAATCGTCAACTTGGCTTGGCCCGAGTCCGTCACCCTCATTGCTAACGCGGACATGCCGGTTTGACGCCGCAATCTGTCCAAGAAGCGTTCCACTGCGTGTTGCAAGCGTGTGTCAGCGCAACCGCGAATTCCCACCGAAAACGACTCGTCGACAACGAACTGCCCAGAATTCGTTTTTACGCTGACTGGCATTGGCATGAGGGTCAGGGGAGGTGCCTCGCTGGCGGAAGAAGCCGCGAATGCCAGAGTGAGAATCAGAGCCAGGAAAATAAGCCGCACTATGCGTTCTCCGTGGATTCAAGTCGAAGAGGCAGAATAGTGAAATCACGCGCGGGGCGCAAATCCTAATGGAAACAGACGTTAGAAACTGAGAAAAGATTTATGGAGATGGAAGACGGGAGGCTGTGGGAGGAATCTACCCGATTCCGGCAACCTGCCCGCAGTGGAGCAGGTCGACATCCCAAATTGCCGGCTCCGAGGCCAATGCTTCGACGCCAATTTCTCCCTGCCTTCGCGTGCCGTGCCGGCCGACCCACACCACGCGAAACTGGGCTTGACCATCCTCATGCTGGATGTGAAGAACCCCGCCTGCCCGCATCGGACGGGTCATCCCTTGCAGCACCGCTCCCCCATCACTGATGTTCTTAACCTGGGCGTGTTGTGTGAACGGCTTGGACTTGGCGTCCATGCCCCAGATGCGCACCGTCAGCAACGCCTCGACCCGCCGGTTCCGACGACGATCCATATTTGCGCCCTGGCAAGAAGACTCACGCGATGGTAGGTCAAGGCGAAGGGGAAGGAAACTTACGAGGGTCACGCGATGGAAGTGTCTAAAGTCATGTTGCCTCGTGCCGCCGCTGTACAGGGCGGCCGCACGGAGTCCGCGCAGCGCGAGGAAGCACACAACAAAGGTTTTCTCTGGGACTCTGTGGTGAACTCGTGTTTAATCCAGATCACCCAAAGAGCACGCCCCAGGACCGCGCGGATCACCACAACTGCCGCAAGCCCCTCACTGAAGGAGCCGCGCTCGCTGAGCCTTTGGCCGACATCGCGAACACGGAAAGCTGCGGCGCAAGCTTTTTACTCTTACACTTTGGACACTCGGCTTTCTGGCTTCCGTAGACCAGAGCTTCAAATTCGTGATCGCATTCCTTACAAACGTATTCAAAAATAGGCATCGCTCAACTCCTGAACGCCAGTTCGCAATCTCCATTTAAAATCAAACCGTGGCGATCCCGCAAACCGAAGCACCTCGATTTACACCTCGGCGCTTCTTGCGTGGTGGACATCTTCAAACCCTCGCCAGTTTTTTTCTCCCTCGTCAATATCAAGGTCCCACCATTTGAAGACCGTTTAATCGAAGTCGAATCTGGAGTGAAAGTGCTCTGCCGTTGTCATTGGCAGCCCGACCGCGAGAAGGCATTGACTATCATCATCGTTCACGGCCTCGAGGGTTCCAGCGAATCCGGATACATGCTAGGCATCGCTGCCAAGGGCACGGCGGCGGGCATGAATGTGGTGCGGATGAACCAGCGCAACTGCGGAGGCACGGATGCGCTTTCGTCAACGCTCTATCATTCCGGGCGCTCGCAGGACGTGGCCGCGGTCGCCCAGAACCTGATCGATCATGACCGGCTCTCTCGGCTGGCGCTGGCGGGGTTTTCCATGGGCGGCAACCTCGTTCTGAAACTCGCCGGGGAGTGGGGCAACGCGGGACCATCGCAGTTCCGTGCAGTCGCTGCGGTTTGCCCATCTGCGAATCTGGCCGCATCGGCGGACGCTCTGCATCTACCCGCCAATCGCCTGTACGAATATCATTTCATGTGGAAACTACGCCAGAGGCTGAAAGCGAAAGCGCGCTTGTTTCCCGACGTTTTCGATGCCGCACGTCTGCGCGGGATCGGCAGCCTGCGCGAGTTCGACGATAAGATCACAGCCCACTACTGCGGATTCGACGGCGCCTCCGACTATTACCAACGATCGGCTGCGGCGAACGTCGTCGACCGCATCGCCGTGCCCACGCTCCTCCTGCAAGCCGCCAACGATCCCTTCATTCGCATACTTCCCGAAACACGGGAAAACATTCTCGCCAATCCCAATATTAAGTTCATTGAAACCGAAGACGGCGGCCACTGCTCATTCCTTGCGGAGCCAAACGGGGACGACGATGGACACTGGGCAGAACAGCAAGTAGTCGAATTCCTGAAGAAGTTCTAAGCTCGCTTCGAGACAACTGCCTGGGCTGTCTACCGGGTAAAAAGCAAGTGACAAGCCGTCATCCATCAATCGTCTTGGCCAGGACCTTGTCTCGCTTCCCAACCGGCAGCACAAACTTGAGCGGCGAGCGAATCGCCTCCCAGCAAAGCGCGCGGAGAATCGCGAGCTGTTCCTTGAGGCTGACGTCATAGGCGAGCAATGCCACCATTCCGGCGACCGTAAAACTAACTCCCAGGTTAAGGACGAAAACCAGCCCGATCCCGGCGACTGCATGGTAGAACCACGCCTGGCCAAGGCTCTCCGTACCAAATCGTGCAACCGCCAAGGCTAGAGTGCCGGACGAAAGCGTGACGTGCCGGACGTCGATGGGCAAGCCGAAGAAGTGGCCGACAACCGGAGCAAAGCCGAGGAGATATCCAAGAACGACGCTGGTGGACCAGCCTCCGAGATTGCGCTCCACGCCGCGCGCCAGTTTCACCATCCGGCGCGAACCGAGGCGATCGCCCAAAGGATGCTGCGCAACCGCACGCGTAATGCGGTAGTAGGCGGCAAAGTTTTCGCACCACCCACCAATGAGCGCAGCCATCCAAAGGATGAGTCCGGTGATGATCGCGTAGAGCGCGGTTTTCGACTCGAACGGGTGCAGCGTTTGGTAGACGTGAACCGCACTCTCTTCCGGAAGATAAGAATGCGCGAATAGCAGCACCCACAATCTCTCAAACACCAGCGCTCCGGCGCTGACGGCGAAGACATTTCCAATCGCGGCGGCCAGTTGCGTGCTTGTAATTCGAGAGACGAAGTCGGCGATCTTACTTGAGCGTTCGGCTCCGCGATAATCGCGAACGATGCCGGCAAACGTGGCCGCAGTAGCCGCAGGCTGCTTGGTGGCGAGCACCAACCCAAACACCTGCAAGAGCACGAAACTGACTGCGTAATTGGTTCCGCTCGCGAATCCCTCGATGAACGGAGGCAGGCTCGCATCGACGATGCGCATCTTGATCGCGGCGGTAAGCACCGTCAGCAATCCCCCGCCAATGGCGGCGCGCCACATCAGCCAGTATTCGGAGCGGTCGCGGGCGATGTAATGCTCACCACTCTCACCGGTGTGCTCCACCATCTTGCGAGCGATGAGATCAAGATTCTCGTGGAGAAGTGCACCCAAGCTGTGATCGAAGTGCAAACCCGCCATCAGCGTTCGCAGCAGATGCTGCGTAGCGACGATTCCATCCTGCGGTGTCGTGGGGCAGAGCACAGCCACTAACGCTTCCATTCGCGCAAAGCAGGCTTCAATTTTCTTGAGGTCAAAGACCTGCTCCACGCTTACTCCAGCCGACTCCATGTGCCGATGAACTGCGCCAATCTCCTGCCGGCAATGCCCCACCACCTCCAGCCAAGGGGAAACAGCCGCCCGCGCCTCTGCCGGATGAGGGTTAAGGATGTCTTCGGTGCGGCGCAGCAATTCGTAAAAGGGCGAGTCTGACACTCCGGCCGCCAAGTTACGCGTCCGCATTTCAGGTTTCAGACCGAGCCAACTGACGCGGGTTGCCAGTAGCCGCAGAGCATCTCGCAAATCCGACCCTTGCTCATCTTTTTCAACATCAGCGTTTGGCGGAGAAACAATCATCGCCAACCGGGCAAATAATTCTGGAGGCATTTCGCCGAACTGGCGGACATGCGATTTCGACCGGTACACGGCCGAGTAACAGTCGCGACGCATCCATTTCATGCCGCGCCGATGGAAACACTTTCGCCACCAGCCGCAGCACGACTTCGGTGATCAGCGCATGGTCCGACGGAATTCCAGTCTCCGCAAGCAGCGCAAGCGAGCGAACTTCGTTTAAGAGCAGCGCCCACGCCACCGCAAACTGATTTCGCACTTCTGGGTTCGTCTCCAGATATTCGAGCAAACTTGTCAGCTCTGCATGGTTCGACCTTCGCTGATTTGTGCGCTGAATCCAGCGGACCAGCCGTGTCACGGTGGCCTGTCTTGCTCGCGCATCCTGGGCCTGGCAGAAAGCCAGAATGCGCCGCACCAGCTCAGCGGATAAGGGAGGGCCGGGTGGAGGGCTCTCCAATCGCGCGGGTGTTTGCTGAATCTGTCCCATTTTCACTACTCGAAGCAAGCGGACGGCACTGCGGAACAACGCTGTTGCGACCAAGAGCTACTTGAGTCTGTAAGTTACAAAGCCAATCGTCGTGAAGTCAAACGCTCTTACCCGGGGACAGTCGCTCTCAGCCCCAGTCCACAGGAAGATCGAGTCAGGGCAGCAGAAACTTCGCCTCCCAGTCCTATACAATCACACTCGAATGAAGTCAGTCGCGAAAACCCTCGCTTCCGCAATTGTTTTTCTCGCGTTCACGCTGACTCTTTGCGCTGAACCCGTAAAACAACTGCGCCCGACGGACTACGTCAATGACTTCGCCGGGGTTCTCGACCAGAACACGATCGCGACACTCGACAATGTCTGCCAGCAGATTGATCAGAAGGCGCACGCTCAGATCGCGGTCGTAACCGTCAAATCCCTCGACGGCTCGGACATCGAAAGTTACGCAGTCGCTCTGTTCAAGCAATGGGGAATTGGCAGTAAGTCCACCGACCACGGCGTTCTGATTCTGTTGGCCATACAAGATCGCAATTATCGGATCGAAGTTGGCTACGGACTTGAGCCGATCCTGCCCGATGGCAAAACCGGCGGCTTCGGGCGCGAAGCTGTCCCGTTGCTCAAAGCGAATGATTACAACGGCGCCGTATCGCTGATGACCGGCCGGGTCGCGGATGTCATCGCACAAGATGCCGGCATTCAACTGACTGGCGCCGTCCCAACTTATCGGACTGAGCGCCCGGAAGCTAGTCCGGGCATGTCGCTGGCCGGAATTATTGTTCTCATTGTTATTGGTGTGATTTTGCTCTCCACCAGCTTTGGGAGAGCGCTGCTGTGGGGGCTCCTTTTCAGCGGACTTGGTCGTGGCGGTGGTGGTGGAGGTTTCGGCGGCGGAGGCGGGTTTGGTGGCGGGGGTGGAGGTTTCGGCGGCTTTGGTGGCGGCAGTTCGGGCGGCGGTGGCGCGAGCGGAAGCTGGTAGCGAAACACAAGAGGCATCTATGGTTGCAGAAAAACAAATCACCGAATTCATAAGCCGGTTGCGGGAGGCTGCGGGAGCGAATCTCCAGAGCGTGATCCTGTACGGGTCCGCTGCGGACGGAGAGTTTCACGCCGACTTCTCCAACGTGAACCTGCTCTGCGTTTTGCGCGAGAGTTCGTTCGCGACGCTCAGCGCAATCTCTCCAGCCGTGGCGGGGTGGACTCAGCAGAAGCATCCCGCGCCTCTGGTGCTCACGCGCGAAGAATTGGAACATTCGACCGACGTATTTTCGATCGAACTCCTCGACATGCAGCAACGGCATCGCGTGTTGTTTGGGGCCGATATCCTCAGCGGGCTTCAAATCCCCATGCACTTGCATCGTGCCCAGTTGGAATACGAGTTGCGCGAAAAATTGATCCTGTTGCGTGGACGCTTCCTTTCCGCAGCGGGCAACCAGAAACAACTATGGGATTTGTTGTTGAGCTCGATATCGACATTCACCACCCTGTTCCGTCATGGGTTGATTGCTCTCGGCGAAACCACTCCTAAGTCGAAGCGCGAAGCGGTCCAGGCATTGGCGGCGCGAGTCAAGTTTGACCCATCCGCGTTTCTCCAATTGCTCGACATCCGAGAACACAAAACTGACACCAAGCAGCTCGATGTGAACGACGTTTTCGCGCGTTACCTCGCCGCAGTACAGCACGTAACCGCTGCAGTCGATAAAATGCTAGACATCCCCGGATCACGCGGATGAATTCGATAGTTTTCTTTTGAGGAGAAGAACAATGAAAACCGGTTTAATCGTCGTGATTGTCCTGGTACTGATTGCGTTATTTGCCTTCGGCCAATACGTGGGCGTGCGCAACAATCTGGTGGCCAAGAATGAGGCGGTCAAGACCTCGTGGTCGCAAGTGGATATCGTATTGCAACGCCGCGCGGATCTGATTCCCAACCTCGTCGAGACGGTGAAAGGCATTGCTGGACAAGAGCAAAAGGTGTTCGGCGACATCGCCGCCGCGCGTTCCCGCTTGCTTTCGGCTAACACGCCTGGAGACAAGATCGCGGCCAATGGTCAGTTGGATGGTGCGATCGGGCGGCTACTCGCGGTGGTGGAGAATTATCCGCAATTGAAGTCGAATGAAAACTTCCTGCGCCTGCAGGACGAACTGGCGGGAACCGAAAACCGCATTGCCGTGGAACGCAAGCGCTACAACGATACCTTGCAGGATTACAACACGTACGTGCAGACGTTCCCCAACAACATCTATGCAGGCTGGGCTGGCTTTAAGGCCAATGAAGCTTATTTCGCCGCATCGGAAGAATCGCGCCAGGTTCCGAAGGTGAATTTCGCGCCCCCGGCCGCAAATCCCGCGACCCCGCAACCAGCTCCCGCGAAATAGTGTGCAATGCGATTTCGCGGTCGAACTCGGGTGTGACGACGAAGCGCTCGAGTTCCCATGGTCGTCGGAAGATGGCGATGTCCGCTACTACGATCTGAAGCGTCATCCCGAACTCGTCGCGCAGGTTGAGGAAGCGCGACGAGTGCCGCAGTTGGGAGGATTTCTTTCCGCTCTAAACTCGCCCTCGTGCATTCTGGAAACCGCAAAATGCGATTGCTGGGCGAGTACCGAGATCAATCCTGAGGAAGAGATTTTCGGGGCTAAACACAAGTTCGGTTCTTATGTTGATCTCTTGTTTTCCGATCCGCAGTCTCAACGATCATTTTCAGCGCATGAGCAGCTCGCGAAGCAGTTGGTCGCACTCTTGCAAAGTGTCCCGGAGATTCCAGTGTCGGCGGAATTCGCGATACGCCGCTGTTATTACCACGATGAACACGGGCATCGGGACGGCTTCTACATCACGTTTTACCTCTTTGGCTTCAGTGAGAATGAAGCACGGGCACGGGAACAGTGGGCAATCGGACTGAACCTCGCACAAGACGCGATCGGCCAGTTGTCGGCGGATTGGAGTATTTAGATGTTTTGGCTTCCGCTTGGTCAGGTCTTGCGCTGGCGGGGGAGGCCGCGCCTACACTTGAAAACCACGCTGTGATATCTGCACCTCTACCTTTGAATTTCGTGCGAAATACCGACAACAGCAGCATCGCAAGATAAATAATCAGCAGTCCGAGGGATGCCGTCCCAATACCAACCGCTCGTTTGTGGAGAATGGAAACGCGGCCGTAAACAAATTCGATGTGTACCCAGTAAACCAGCAAAGAAGTCTTTCCTAGCTGAATAAGCGGGCTGAATCCCCACTGGCCCGCTCCCCACCGGCACCACAAGTAAGCCGCCAGCAGAATGACCATCAGCATGCCTACACGAATCAGAAAGAAATTGGGGCTGGTGTGCCAGTAGTCGTAGGTCGCATAAAGTTGCTGAGGACGCGCATCAAGCCAGCGAGAGAGATAAATCAACGCCACTCCCGCCACACCAACAAGCATGAAGCTTGTGGCGCCAAGCCCACGTGCCCAATCGCTCAGCAGCAAAAATCCCAGCGCGAGACCCATAAACGCAAAGCCAGTCCACGGGAAGATGGGAAACAGCCAGCTTTGCGGCACACCAAGGTTGTGAACGCCGTCGATATAAGATTCCAGCGGCCATGGCAGCCAACTCGGACGCCAGTTCGTCCACAGTAACGGAGTCATCAGAGAGATCGAGAGCCCGACCACGACCGCAATTAGTCCCGGCGCAATCCGAGGATAAGACCCGCGATAAACAGTGAACGCTGCCCAGCACACCAAGCCCATCAGCATCATCGAGACTCCGATGTTGTTGAGCACATCCACGCGCAGCAAATCTGTCCACGGCGACCAACCCCATCCCAGGACAAATTCTTGCAGTCGAAACAGGATACCGAGCCCCAATATCTCGGCACCGCGACGAATAGTGGTGCGGGCAATTTGGGTATTGGGCACGCCTTTTTGTCGCAGCTTGTCGGTCACCAGCGCAAAAGAAATTCCCGCCAGGAACAGAAACAGGGGCGCAGGGAAGGTTCCACCCAATTGCGACCACATAAAAAAAGTGCTTTTGCGCGCAGTCCCACCCAGCCATGAGTCGTAGCAATGGGTTTGAAACATCAGGACGCAAGCCAGACCGCGCATCCAGTCGATGTAGGCCAAGCGGGATTGGGCGGAGTCAGGCATGGTCAGCGACATTGTAAGCAAGCCGCCGCAATTAGACACAACACCATTAAGCTGTATTGTGCTTGGACATAGGGAATCTGCTCGGAAATTACCACATCATCGACTTCTGCAATGACTACTATTTTGGCTAGTAACCAAGCTAAAATTGCATATAATCGCGTCGCTTGGACGGTTGAAGTCGGTGCTCAACTCCCAGCCTACCGACGAAAAATCATCGCCTCACCATAAGGAGCTTTATGAAGAATCGATCCCTCATCGCCATGCTATTTCTGTTAGTAGGCTTCGGCATTCCGCTAGGAATGGCGCAAGACAACAAGGTGAAAAGCGAAGTTCGCGACTACCCGCCCGATCTCCGCCAATATAACCGGAGCATTGTTCCGGAGGATTTTGCTCCGGGAGGCGAGCCAGCTTTAGCGGTTCAGCCTGCAGGCATCGAAGGTGTTGCTCCCAGCATTTTCATTCGTGACGTGGTTATCAGCAACACGGATCACAAGTTGAAGAACACGAACCGCTCGTCGAACGCAGAACCAAGCATTGCGATAAATCCCAAGAACCCCAAGGAGATTGACATCCTTGCGTTCACGGAAGGGTGGGGTGCTGATGCGCCAGTATGGCATTCCACTAACGGTGGCGGGCTCTGGTCGTTGGACCTTACTATTCCCAACCCTCCAGGACTGAATGAGTCGGGCTGTCCCTGCGACCAGGACCCGGACTATGGACAGAGCGGTAAGATGTCAGCCACTTTTCTCGACTTCGACACGACCGGAATCAATGCCTTCAGCGGCACAACCGACAACCCAGCAGTCGCGAGCGACTGGAACTGGCTGGTTTCCGGCGGAGTAACCCAGCGCACCAATTCTCAAGGAGCCGGAAATGCAGACCAACCATGGCTCCTGGTGAATCGGGATCCGAAAGTTGCGACACAAGACGATGTGTACGTTGCCTACGACAACTTCAGTGGCGCGCCTGACATGCGTGTAGCTGCCGCTGCGGGTAGTGATCCCCCAAACTTTACCATTGACAGTCTCGCAGGATTCTCGCAAGGAGAGGTTAATCCGGGGCAGCGATTGGCGGTGGATCATCGCAATGGCACGGTCTACACGCTCTTCCAGCAATGTCCGACCACGGTATCGAATTGCAATAACATCAGCGCCGATCCTAAGACGATTCATTGGTTTCTGAATCGCTCAACTGACGGCGGTAACACTTGGAGTCTGAATGGAAGCGCGACGGGAGTTCAGGTGGCCAAGGGACAAAGCACTCAGCCGACTCCGAAGTTTGGCACAGTCAATGCTCTTTTGGGCGGCGTGAATCACGTGACGGTTGACCCCAAGAACGGCGATGTCTATGTCGTTTTCGGCAATCGCGATGTCAAGACCCACAACAACCGGCTCAGCATTGTGAGGCTAACCGCCGATGGCAAGGGTGGCCTTAAGATCGGAACGCCGCATTTTGTTACCGGCCAAGTGCAAGCGGCACTACCTTCTGTCGCCGTCGCCAAGAACAGTACGGGAACCATTGGCGTGCTCTACATGATTGCAAATGGAATCGACCCCAAGTCGCATTTCCCCATGTACACCGCGATGCTGGCTCAAAGCACTGACCACGGACTAACGTTCGCTCAAAGCAAGCTGGAAAAATTTCTTTCTCCGGCGACCGACAATGGCGATCCGCGGCAGCGCATTCTCGGTGACTACCAACAAATGAAAGCGGTTGGGAATACGTTTTACGGAGTGTTCCCGGGGAACGGGGTTCCATTTGGGCGGCCATTCTCGAACATCGATCCTATCTTCTTTAAGATCACGGTAGCCCCATAACGATAGCCTCATAAAGTTCGATTCGGTCCACTGGCAAAGTGCATAACCTTGGTCATGCGCCGTGCTGGTGGACCGCACTTCTTAAGGCGTGGTTCTTCGCCAAAATCTCGCTTTTCACCGTACAATTATGTGAGCCCGTGGGCGCGTAGCTCAAACGGATAGAGCATCGGATTTCTAATCCGAGGGTTGCAGGTTCAATTCCTGCCGCGCCTACCATGCATAGTTGAGATGGCCTAAACCTTAGTTTCACAACCAGTTAATGAGCGCTTGCGCACATCATTCTGAGATGCTAATCTAAGTTCCTCAAGATCCTGTTTTATCCCCCCCGAAAACTACTGATTTGGAGAATCCTTGCGTAGGCGAATACTGGATTTTTGCTCATTTTTGAGCCCCACAGGTGCTGATGGTGGCCAAGGTGCGCTTGGGCGCTTTGCTTTCCAGCTCTTTTGTCTGATTTGTCTTGCGGCTTCCTGCGCCTGGGCCCAGAGTCCCGATCCCGCAGACCAGATCTGCCCGCGTCTTGCCCCCGGTTCCATAGCGACCCCTCCCGCCGACCTGACGAGTCAAAAAGGCGTGCTTGAGGTGACCTTTAAGTTCCTGAGTGTCGTAGACGAGCAAGGACTGACGCGCTATTGCTATGTCAGCGACACGGGATTGCAGGCCCCGACCTTACACGCGAGTCCCGGGGACCATCTGATCATTCACTTGCAAAATCAACTCGTCGGCGCCAAACAAGGCATGGACGGGATGCAGATGGAGCATTCGGCGAGGAAGGACTCCACAAATTGTACAGGCGATGGTGAAATGACCAGCTCCTCGACGAATCTGCACTTTCACGGATTAAACATTCCGCCGGCGTGTCACCAGGACGAGGTGGTCCATACGCTCGTCCAGCCTTCGGAGTCGTTCGATTATGAATTCCAAATCCCTCCGGATGAACCGCCGGGGCTGTACTGGTACCATCCCCATCCTCATGGATTTAGTGCCGGCCAAGTTCGCGGAGGTGGCTCAGGCGCTCTGATCGTGGATGGGATCGAGGCGGTAGTTCCGGCAGTGAGCGGACTTTTTGAGCGGACATTGGTTCTTCGCGATCAGGATCGAGTTGCTGGTGGTGCCGGGGCGCCGAGCGGCGACATTTCTCTTAACTACGTCCCAATCACTTTTCCGGGCTACGCTCCGGCGACGCTTCAGACGGGGGCGGGGGAGAAGGAACTCTGGCGTGTAGTCAACGCGGCGTCGTTCACGATTTTCAACTTGCAATACGTGATCAATGGCGTGGCGCAGCCGGTGCAGTTGATCGCGGTCGATGGCGTTCCGGTCGGCGGTACTCAGAATCCGCAGTCCTTGACAGAGCAAAACATCGAACTCCCTCCAGGTGCGCGAGCGGAATTTGTGGTGACGACTCCAGGTCTTGGTGATCAAGCCCAATTGGTAACTGAGCAATGGGATTCCGGCCCTGCGGGGTTCAACAATCCTGCCCGTCCGATCGCGAATGTCGTCGCTCAGGCAAAAGCTCTCGCATCTGAGCATTTTGTGCGACGACCGCCAAAGATCAGTATTCAAAAATCTGCACGCTTTAAGGGACTACGAGATGCCGCCCCGAGCGCAGAACGAACGCTTTATTTCAGTGAGAATTTTCAAACTACGCCAGCGTCGTTTTACATTACGGTTGAGGGGCAAGCGCCAGCCATATTCAATATGAACCAGCCTCCGAACATCGTGGTGAACCGCGGTGCGATTGAGGCTTGGACAATCGAGAATCGTACCAACGAAGACCACATCTTCCACATACACCAATTGCACTTTCAGGTGCTGGAAATCGATGGCCAACCTGTGAACGATCCGGCCATCCGTGACACAGTTCGCGTTCCCTATTGGAGTGGATCCGGACCTTACCCGAGCGTGAAGCTGAGCATGGATTTCCGCGACCCCAACATTTCAGGCACATTTGTCTATCACTGTCACATTCTGGACCATGAAGATCTCGGCATGATGGGGGAAATCCAAGTCGTGCCGACGCCCATTGCAACAACCACTACGCTTACCACCGCGTCTGCCACGGTCAATATGAATGCAAGCGTCGCGGTGACCGCCCAGGTGGCTTCGGCTCCGTACAGTGGAGCGCCGATCAGCGGAACCGTGCAATTCACCGTAGACGGCGTGAACAGCGGCTCTCCGGTTCCCGTCGCCAACGGGGTGGCAACATTCAAAACCAGTTTCATCACTGGCGGCGCGCACAAAGTCGCGGGCATTTATTCTGGGGACACGAATTATCAGACTTCGACATCGAACGCGCTTGATCTAACGGTAGCCGGGTTCGCGCTGGTTGCGGGCAGCCCCACCGTCTCGGGCACATCGGCCACGGCAACCATCACCGTAACGACGTTCGGCGGTTTTAACTCCACGGTCAGCCTCGCCTGCTCCGTACCATCAGCGCTGGCGGACGGCACGTGTTCGATAAGCCCAACATCCTTCGCAGGCCCTGGCCGAGCGACGCTCACGGTTCACCAAAACGCTTCGAGCGCCAGCCAGGGTCAATCGGGACTTGGCCGGGGTGCAGCAGAGCTGCTTGCCTGCCTGGTGCTGGTAATTGTTCCGGCGCGCAAGTGGAAACTGCCTGCTCGCCTGACCCTGGTGCTGATCGCTTGTCTTCTCACAGGAGTCGGTTGCAGCGACAGTAACGGCGGACCTTATAACATCATGGTCAGCGGTAACGGCCAGAGCAATGGATCAACAATCCAGAACACGCTCACCGTGCCCATCCCTTTTCGATAATCCGGAACGCAGTTCTAGCCCGCTCAACCGCGTCACTCCATTTCAAACGATACATATTGCAGGTGGCCTTGCCGTTCGATCTGCAGGGCCACGGCGTCCCCGGACTTGAGCTGCTTCAGGGCAGTGTTGAGGCTGTTTACAGTATCAATGTTCGTGCGGTTTAGAGAATGAATGATGTCCCCGACGCCTAAGCCGGTGTCGAGACCCAGCGCATCGATGGCGCGAGCCACGACAATGACGCCCGAGGAAACGCGAAGATCGGGGACCATGGAGCGGATTTTGTCGTTCAGTTCTATCGCAAAAACTGCGAACTGAGGGATCAGAGAAGCATCCGTACCGGCGAGATCGGCCAATTGATCGACCGGATGTTTTTCTTCATAGACGGGAATGAAAAGCGTTTTCTTCTCCGTACCGCGCAGCACATCGAGCTTCAGTGGCTGATCGGCAGGATGCACATACTGTATGGCGGCATAGACAGGGAGGGTGTTTACAGGATGATCGTCAGCGGCCAAGACAACATCCCGGATTTTGAGCCCAGCGGCTTCCGCCGGTCCGCCGGGAATAACATCGGAAATAATTACACCCCAATCCTGAGCCAGGCCTAGAGCCGCCGCCAATGCGGGCGTTATTGTCTGCCCCTTGGCCTCAATCACGGAGCGGTGCACGTGGCCATATTTCCGAAGATTCTCATACACGAACTTAACCACCCGCGCGGGAATCGCGAATCCAATACCTTCGCTGCCGCCGGCTTCCGAATAAATGAAAGTGTTGATGCCGACAACATAGCCTTCCATGTCCACCAAAGGTCCGCCGCTATTTCCGTGGTTGATGGGAGCATCGGTCTGGATGTAAACCATCGGCGCGTCGGGATCGGGTTGGCGTGCCACGGAACTTACGATGCCCATGGTCACGCTGCTTTGCAGACCTTCGGGGCTGCCGACCGCAACCACCAACTGCCCCTGACGCACGCTGCGGCCGCTTCCCAGGGAAAGCGTTGGCAGCGGGGTTTTCGGAACCACTTTGAGTAGGGCGAGATCGATCTCCCGATGAATACCGACCAACTTGGCATCGAGGACTTGAGCTTTTCCCATCGCCGCCAATTGCCCTGGTAGTTGGATGGAGGGCTCCGCCAAGACTACGCGAATGCGCAGCGCGCCTTCGACTACGTGCGCGTTGGTCATGATGTATCCGTCGGGATCGACGATCACACCGGATCCGATGGCATGCTGGCGGACAATCAGTGAAGCGTCGGCTTGGTCTTTGTCCTCCAACGGGCCGTAGCCGGTCACTAATATTTGGACCACCGCGGGCGAGACCTTTGCCACCAGTCCTTCGAGTGCCGAGTTGAATTGCTGAAGAACCTGCGGTGGCTCAGTTGGCGCGATGGACGAAGGTTGCAGAGGCCGACCGCTGTGGGCCTGGATTGGTGGTCGCTTGCTGTCCGACGTTTGGGTCCAGGCAGGAATCCCAACCATTAAGAAAATCGCGATCGCAAACTGAAATCGCAACCCGCTTCGAAGAATGCCCATAGTTCGTTCCTCTGGAATGTGCACCAACGTTTTTTCTCCGTGTCCACTAATTAGAGATGTATTCCGGTCAAGACGACGGCAGCTATTTGGATCGCGTGGCGGTCCAATCGCCAGTCTTGCCGCCTCCAGAAAGAGTTCCTTTCATGGAGTCGCCATCGACCGAGCCGGTGTAGTCAAGCGCACGACGAGCTTTCACATGAAAAGTAATGGCATTCCCGGTGACTGTACCCTCCAGAGTTCCGGATTGCATCGGACCCTTGAAAGTCCCTGTAATCTTGTTGCCATCCTGCTGAATGACCAATGTTTGGTCCGCCTTGCGTCCTCCATCAGACGCCGATACGGACCAGGTTCCAGCCACATTAGCGGCAGTGTCAGCAGCCACAGAAATTCCGCACAGAACGATTACGGCGAGACAAAAATAGCTCTTCACCAACATTAATCGAACGCTTTGCATAAGATTCCTCGCTTGCGGGATTTTTGAATTGCAGTGCCTTACCGAACCTTGCAGCGAGGGAGAATCGTAAACTGCCGGTCCATGCAAGTCAATTTGCCGAGGTTCGATCGCGTTATTGTGTGTTGCATCATCGCGTGGCTGCGTTTCGGTTGACAAACGAATCCTGACGGGATAGTTTTTCTCTCACTTTTGAGCTGGACGTTTGGGTATTGCCTGTGACGAGTACCGTCGCTCGGGGCGTTCCACTTCTTGACCAAAACACAATATGTCCCGTCTGTTGGCTAAATCGTTTCGAGCCTTCCTGATTATGTTCGTCGTCAGTCTAATCGGCCGGGACGTTCGCGCCGATGGGCCAACGCCGCCTGCGATTCTGCCGCTGCTCACACTGGATGAAGCGATTCAGATTGCCATTACCAACAATCGTCCGCTGAAAATCTCCAACCTGGAAGTGGACAAGTCGCAATGGCAGGTAAAAGACACGAAGACAAAGCGTCTGCCAGCGTTTCAGACTTATGCCTTTGGGTCGGCGATGCTGACTTCGCCGAGCTTTACATTTCCGCGCGGCATCTTCGGAGATCTCGGCGGCGCCCCTAACCCGTCCCACAGCACCACGGTTTCACTTTCATCGGGTCCGACGGCATACGTCGTCGCTCAAGTGGCTCAGCCGTTGTCGCAACTTTATAAAGTCCATCTTGCGGTGCGGGAGCAGGAATTATCGGTCGATTTGAACACCGAGAAGGCGCGCGGGCTGCGGCAATCGACGATCCGCGATGTTAAGCAGGCTTATTACGCAGTGCTGCAGACCGAGAGTTCGCTTGATGCGGAAAATGCCAGCGTCAAGCAATACGAGGAATTGGACCGCGTGGTGATGCAATACCTCTCCCAGGAAACCGCGCTCCAGTCAGAGAGCCTCGACGTAAAGGCCAAGCTGGCTCAGGAGCAATACAAAGTCTTTCAATTGCAAGACACGGAACAAACGCAGAAAGAACAGCTGAATAATCTGCTCGGAAGGGATATCGCCACTCCTTTTCGGGTCGAGCAGGTTCCAGCCGCCGCCCCCGAAGAATCGGAACTCAAGATCGCCCAGCAAACGGCCATGTCGCAACGCCCTGAGATTAAGCAGGCGGAAATCACGGTGAAGCAGGCGGAGTATGATCGGCGGCTGGCGAAGGCACAGTACATTCCGGACGTAGGCGCGGCGTTTCATTATTTGTCTCCCTTCAATGTCGAGATTCTTCCCAAGAATGTGGCGAGCGCCGGCGTCGAAATAAGTTGGGAGCCGTGGGACTGGGGCCGGCGCAAAGATGACATCAACCAAAAGCAAGTGGCGCTGGATCAATCGCGCTACCAACTCACAGACACGCAAGCAAAAGTATTAATGGATGTGAACAGCAAGTTTCGCAAGCTGGGTGAGACCCGCATGCTCATAACCGTGACCCAAGCGGCGCAAAAGGCGGCAACGGAGAAGCTGCGGGAAATCACGGAGAAGTTCGGGCAGAAGTCAGTCCTTTTAAGGGACGTCTTGCAACAGCAGGCTGCTACTGCGAGCGCCAACTCGGACTATCAGCAGGCCATCCTGGCCTTCTGGGCGGCGAGAGCTGACTTCGAAAAATCTCTAGGAGAGGACTAAGCCGATGAATGAGCGCACGATAAATCGCGGTCACAAGTGCTGCGCGGGAACGCTGCTTGGAATCCTCGTCGTGATTACGTCGGCATGCAATCAAGCAAAGTCTGAGCCGAAGCAGCTCACGCCGGTGCGGGTTGCAGAAGTACAGAACATCGATACCGGAAACGAGGTCCGGTATTCAGCCAGCATTGTGCCTTATACGCAAGTGGATCTCGCATTCAAGTCGCCGGGCTACGTTGAGAGCATCCGCCAGGTGCGGAGCGCAAACGGAGGAATGCGAAACGTCGACGTAGGAGATTTTGTGGCCAAGGGCACGGTCCTCGCCGTGGTTCAACAGCAAGACTATGCAGACAAGCTGGAGCAGGCAAAAGCACAGTCGGATCGCGCTCAATCCGACTACGAGAGGGCGAAACTTAGCTTCGACCGAACAAACGCTTTGTATGCCGCTCAGAGTGCAACCAAACCCGACTTCGACAACGCGAAAGCGCAGTTCGACAGCGCCGCGGCGGCGGTCAAAGGTGCAAAGGCCTCCATCAGCGAAGCACAAGTCGCTCTGGAATATTGCTCATTGCGGGCTCCGTTGGACGGCTGGATTGTAAAACGCACCGTCGATGTGGGAAGTTTGGTAGGACCGGCCACCAACGGTTTCTCGATTGCCGATACTCGTTCGGTGAAAGCCGTGCTGGGAGTTCCCGACACTGCCGTCAGCGGCATTCAATTGGGACAACGCGAGGCCATCACCACGGATTCATTGCCTGGCACGTTTGAAGGACGCGTAACTTCCATATCTCCCGCTGCCGACCCGAAAAGCCGGGTTTACTCCGTGGAAATTACGATTCAGAATCCGCAAGACAAGCTTAAATCCGGGATGATTGCATCTCTCTCCCTTGGGGGAAAGGAACTTCGGCACTCGGTTTCAACGATTCCACTCTCGGCGATCATTCGCGATCCTACAAATCCCAACGCATTCGCCGTGCTGGTAACGGAGGGAACGGGTGACACGGTCACGGCCCGAGCTCGAACAGTTGAACTTGGAGAAGCTTACGGAAACATGATTGCCGTCATGAATGGCCTTCAGGCCGGCCAGCGAGTAGTGACGACTGGCGCGACGTTGATCAAGAGTGGAGATCAGGTTCGCATTATTCCGTAACCACGGTCACGGATATTTTCATGGAACACAAAACAGATGCTGAGATTATTCAGCACACCCATAATTCGGCGCGGTTTTTTACAGAGCATGGCCAGGTTGCGCTCATTCTGCTGCTGGGAACGTTTGTTTGGGGATGGTACGGCTACCACCATATGCCGAAACGCAAAGACCCGCAGATCCCGGTCCGGGTCGCGGTGGCCAGTACACAATGGCCGGGAGCGACGGCTCAGGAAGTGGAGCAGCTGGTCTCGCGGCCGATCGAGCAGGCCATGGCGCAGAATGCCTTCATCAAGCCTCCGATCCCATCTGACTTCGGAATTCGTTCGCTAAGCTTCCCCGGACTTTCGTTGGTTTATGTGCAACTCGATGACAGTGTCACAGACACTCGAAAGCAATTCAGTGACATCAACCTGAAGCTCAATGCAGTGAACAGCAAACTCCCCCAGGGCGCCGGCCCTATCCAGTTCAACAGCGATTTTGGAGACACGGCGGCTCTGATGCTAACCGTGGCCAGTCCTCCGGTGGGTGAAGTTGAAATCGCTTTGCGGGCGCGATCGATCGAGAAAGCAATCGAAACTGTGCGGGCGGGCGAGGGCAAGAACGCGCCTCAGCCCAGGGTGAGCATTGTTTACAACTTTCCACAGTCGGTTGCTGCCGAGGCAGTGCTTTCGCCTTTCGATCTTGTGTCACAAATTGCTGTACGAGAGAAAATTCTCCAGGACCCGCATATTTTTCAGGGGCCTGGATTCGTCGGATTGGACGCCAGTTCCCAGGCTGACGATGAGAGCTTACGCGCGTGGGGCGGCCGTTTCGTTCGCGACCGGCTGCATCGTTCAGAAATCCATCCCGATGCCTGGCAAGCCGCTTTCATCCGGGATCCCAAGCAAACAAAAGAAAAACTCTCCGCTGTCGCGGGTGACAAGTATTCTTACCGCCAATTGGACGACTTCACTGACTTGATGCAGCGCACCATTCAGGGCGCTCCGCAAGTCGCCAAGGTGGAGCGCAAAGGCGTGTTGCCCGAGCAAATCTACCTCGACTACTCGCAGGAGCGGCTCGCCGCCTATGGCCTGAAGCCAGCAAATCTGAAGGACGTTTTGGGTGCGCGCAATAGTACGGTGCCGGGTGGTGTGCTTGAAGTCGGCCCGAAGAGCTTGCAGATCGATCCTTCGGGAAAGTTCGACGACGCCCAGTCAATTGGCGGCGTAATTATCTCCACTGCTTCCTCGGCAGCGAACAGCCCAGTTTACTTGCGCGATCTCGTGACCATTTCACGTGCTTATCAAAGCCCGCCGCGCTACCTCAATTACCTGACTTGGCATGACGCGGCTGGAAACTGGTACCGCAGCCGGGCCGTTACGGTAGCTGTGCAGATGAAAGACGGGGAACAGATCAATGCCTTCGGAAAGAGTGTCGAAGAGAAGTTGACGGATGTTAAGGCCTATCTTCCGGAAGATCTAATAATCGCGCGCACCTCCGATCAGCCACTTCAGGTCAAGGAAAACATCGACCTCTTCATGGATGCTTTGTATGAGGCGATTGCACTGGTCGTCCTGGTATCGCTGATCGGGTTCTGGGAGTGGCGCTCCGCCCTGCTGATGGCAATCTCCATTCCGATTACATTGGCGATGACGTTCGGGATGATGTATATCCTGGGCATTGATATTCAGCAGGTATCAGTCGCGACCCTGATTATTGCGCTGGGACTGCTGGTCGACGATCCCGTAGTCGCAGGCGATTCCATCAAACGCAGTCTGGCTGACGGACACCCGGGAATTATTGCTGCGTGGCTCGGCCCTACCAAACTGGCGACCGCGATTTTGTACGCCACTGTCACAAACATCGTGGCCTATCTGCCATTTCTCCTGGTCACGGGAAGCACGGGCGAGTTCTTGTACAGCCTGCCAATCGTGATGACCTGTTCCCTCGTGGCTTCGCGCTTGGTGTCCATGACCTTTATTCCTTACCTTGGGTATCACATCCTGCGCCCCGACACGCATCCCGAGGTCCCTATTGAAGTGCGCCGCACCACCGGATTCATGGGCTACTATGCGGTCGCAGCCAAGTTTTCCATCGAGCATCGGTGGAAATTCTTCATTGGCTCGCTCGCGTTCCTGGTCGCTGGCGTGGTGATATTTGCCAATCTGAAGCTTTCGTTCTTTCCCGAAGACGTTCAGTACTGGTCTTACATCGATGTCTGGCTACCGAACGATTCCAATCTGGACGCGACCAACCAGACCTCGCAAACCGTGGAGCGAATAGTCCGCGAAGAGGCGGCCAAATATGGACGCGCGCATCCCGCCAAGGATGGTTCCCCAGGTCGCGATTTGAAGTACATTACGACTTTTGCCGGAGGAGGTGGTCCGAGATTTTGGTTTTCGGCGTCACCGCAGCTTCAGCAACTGAACTATGCCCAGGTCATCATCGAAGTCACCGATAAAGAAATCACTCCCGAATTCATCAAGCAACTGCAGCCCGCATTGGCGGCCTCTGTGCCGGGAGCGCGTTTGGATGCGCGGCAACTCTTGACCAATCCACTGGACTATCCAATCGAAATTCGCTTGTCGAGCACGGCGGACGTCAGTCCAGCCCATGAGACGCAAGACATACGGACGCTACGCAGCCTGGCCGCGCAAGTGGAAGACATTTTTCGGTCCGACGCTCTGGCCGAGCGAGTTCGCAACGAGTGGGGCGAGGAATCGCTGGACGTGAATTTGAACATCGATACTGACCGCGCCAATCTCGCGGGAATCACCAATATGGACGTGGCTACGTCTTCGAATTCTGCTATGAGCGGCATGGCCGTCACTACGTTGCAGGAGGGACAAAAACAAATTCCCGTTGTCGCCCGCCTTCGCATGGAAGAGCGGGCGCGGCTTTCCGACATTCAAAACCTGTATGTATATGCGTCACAGGACAACTCAAAAATCCCCCTCGTGCAAATTTCCGATATTAAGAACGGGATGAGCACCGCTCGCATAGTTCGGCTCGAGCAGTTTCGTACCATTAATGTGCGCGCATTCCCGGTTGGCGGAACCTTGGCTTCCGAAGTTTTGAAAGTCGCCATGCCCAAGCTCCTTGCGTTTGAGAAATCGCTGCCGCCCGGATACAAGCTGCAGATCGGCGGCGAGTACGACAAGACTTCCAGGGGATTCAAGAATCTGGCATTGGTGATGGCGATCTCAGTGTTTGCCATTTTTCTAGCGTTGGTCTTTCAGTTCAATAATGCGATCAAGCCTCTGCTAGTACTGGCGGCGGCTCCTTACGGAGTTGTGGGCGCCGTCGCACTGCTGTGGTTGATGAACGAGCCTTTTGGGTTCATGGCATTTCTGGGAGTCGCCAGCCTCGTAGGCGTGATCGTCAGCCATTCGATTGTGCTCTTTGACTTCATCGAAGAAAGACGCGCAGTTGGAGATGATTTTGAGAATGCGGTGATCGACGCGGGAATCCTGCGATTGCGGCCAGTCATGATCACTGTGGGAGCCACAGTGCTGGCATTGTTCCCCCTCGCGCTTCACGGTGGTCCGCTCTGGAAGCCTCTCTGCTACGCGCAGATTGGAGGATTACTGGTAGCGACACTGATTACGAAACTGCAGGTGCCCTGCATGTATGCGATCTTCGTTTTGGATTTGAAGATTCTCAAGTGGGACGCCAAACCGGAGGATGCGGTTGTGGCGGAAAAATTAACCTAGCAGGATAGGTCTCTAGGCTCCGCGTTTTGTTGCGACCTGATCTGGACGCGGTTTGTGCTCACATGATGCGGTGTTGATGCAGGAATCTCGCATCTTCAACCGCTCCACCGGTTTTCCGCCGACGATGTGGGAGTCAATGATTTCGTCGACGTCGGCGAGTGTCACGCCGCCATACCAAACAGCTTCCGGATAAATGACCAGGTTGGGTCCGTGTTCGCATTGGTCGAGGCAGCCGGACTGATTGGCTCGCACTCGTCCCTTCAGGCCGCGGTCCGCCAGCTTTTGCTTGAAGAGTTTCTGCAACTCCGCTTTGGCTTCGGGATCGCAGCATCCTCGCGGATGACCCGCTGCACGCTGGTTTCCGCAGATAAAGATGTGCTTTTCGAATTTGGGCATGAATGATGTTTACAGTATCGGCGAAACAGCCGGAACGGACTGTCTGCACGTTCTAGAGCTTGTTTGGCTTCGGGTTGTTCGGATCGGCATAGTCGTAAAACCCTTTGCCTGATTTCCGCCCGTACCAGCCGGCCATCACCAGCCGCTTCAACAGCGGAGGCGATGAGAAGCGGCGTTCTTTGAATTCCTCGTACATCACGTGCGTGATGTAATACGTCGTGTCGAGGCCGACGAAGTCCAATAGAGTAAACGGCCCCATGGGATAGCCGCAGCCTAGCTTCATGGCGTTGTCGATGTCGTCGATCGATCCCACACCTTCTTCGTAAGCACGGATTGCATCGAGAATATAAGGCACCAGCAGGCGGTTGACGATGAAACCAGTTTTATCGCTGGTGCGCACCGGCACCTTGCCGAGCTTCTTGGCGAACTCATAAGCGGAGTCGTATACACTGTCCGACGTCGCGATGGTGCGCACGACTTCCACCAATTTCATGAGCGGCACAGGGTTGAAAAAATGCAAGCCGACAAAGCGCTCCGGCCGCTTGGTTGAAGTCAGTAGTTCAGTGATGGAGATCGACGAGGTATTGGAAGCGAAGATCGCGTCTTTCTTTACGATGCCGTCGAGCGATGCGTACATCTTCTTCTTATCTTCGACATTCTCGATAATCGCTTCGATGACGATGTCGCAATCGGCCAAGTCGGCTTTGTTGGTCGTGCCCTGGAGGTGCGCGCGAATCGCGTCTTTCTGTTGCGCCGTGATGCCGCCCTTCTCGGGAGGGCGTTCGGCAAACTTCGCCAGCGACTTCTCAATTCCCGCAAAGCCCTTGTCGAGGAATTTCTGTTCGACTTCGAGGACAGTCACTTCGAATCCGGCGGTTGCGCTTACTTGCGCGATGCCGGAACCCATTAAGCCACAACCCAGAACTCCAACTTTTTTGATTTCCATTAATTAATCCTTTTAGTGCTTTTCACCACAGAGGCACAGAGTCACAGAGAATTCAGAAAACCAACAGATCCTGTGAATGGCAGGTAAGATGCGCTCCAGGTTAGTTATTTCTCTGTGACTCTGCGTCTCTGTGGTGAAAAGGTTTAGTTAAAACTTTCCACGATCATCGCGATGCCCTGGCCGCCGCCGATACAGGCGGTCGCAAGTCCGTATTTCTTCTTGCGACGGCGTAATTCGTAGAGCAATGTAATGACTAATCGCGTGCCCGTGGCGCCCAACGGGTGACCTAAAGCAATCGCCCCACCGTTCACGTTAACTTTCTCGCGATCCAAGCCGAGTTCTTTTTCTACCGCCAAGTATTGCGCGGCGAAAGCCTCGTTCACTTCGATCAGGTCGATGTAGTCGAGCGTAAGTCCGGCTTTCTGCAACGCGATCTTGGTCGCCGGAACCGGACCGCGGCCCATCAACTTGGGCTCGACTCCGGCAATGCCCCAACTGACAATCCGCCCTAGTGGCTTGAGGTTGCGCTTTTGCGCGCTCTCGAGTGACATCACGACGACGGCGGCGCCTCCATCCACGATGCCACTGGCATTACCCGCTGTCACCGTGCCGGTTTTACCAAACGCAGTTTTCAGCTTGGCAAGCCCTTCCATGGTCGTCTGCGGGCGGCGATGATCGTCCTCGGTAAACATCTCGCCACTGGGTTCGCCTTTGCGATCCCTCAAAGGCACTGGAACCAGTTCTTCCTGAATCCGTTCATTCTTGTAGGCAGCATCCGCCAACTGTTGTGAGCGCAGGGCGAACTCATCCTGCGCAAGCCGCGTGATGCCTTGTTGCTCTCCGTAAAGCTCCGCGGTATTCGCCATGTAGATGCCGCAGTAGGAATCGAGCAGGGCAACCATCAGCGAATCTTCGAGCTTGCCACCCGGAGCAAGCGTAAAGCCATCGCGTCCGCGAATTACAAATGGTGCTTGCGACATCGCTTCCATGCCACCGGCGAGCACGACGTTCGCTTCTCCCAGTTGAACCATTTGCGCCGCATTCACGATGGCTTGCAGTCCGGATCCGCACAAGCGATTGACGGTGAGAGCCGGCGTTTCGATCGGCAATCCGGCGCGCAGTCCAACGTGGCGCGCGCCGTAAAGAGCGTCGCCTGAAGTCTGTTGCGCGTTACCGAAAACCGCGTGGTCGAATTCTTTCGGATCGATCCCGGCGCGCTCGATGGCGCCTTTTCCGGCAATCGCACCGAGTTCTTGCGCTGTAAAGTCTTTCAACTTGCCGCAATAGCGTCCGAAGGGCGTGCGTGCCCCGCTGACAATCGCAATTTCCCCTGGTTTCAGCATTGGCTTCCTAATTTTGATTTCGTAATGTGCTTACCGGCATCAGAGAAGTTCTGAGTGGGTTAACCGGACTTGTTAGTTTAACAGCGGAGAATGGGTGCGGCAAACGGAGTGAGTCAAGAAGTTGCGACTTTTGTAGGGGCGAGCGTCCTGGCTCGCGCTCTTGTCTTAGAGAAATCAACGATGAGATTTGTAGGGGCGAAGACGCCCACGCCCTATGCGGTGGTTACGCTACTGCCGCCGTCGCAAATGACGGTGCCAGTGCCACGATCTTCCCCGCGCCCTGTCCGATGGCGGTGTGCAGCGCCTGCTCAGCACGATTGATCACTTCGGTGACGATGTCCACAGGGTCATATTCGCCGCGCACCACCGCTTCCGCCAGGCCCGCATTGAATTGCACCGAGTCGTGCTTCTCCGGCATGCGTACCTGAGCGATCAGACGTTGCAGCTTCTCCGCTGCCATCAGGCCTTCTTTCTCGGGTGTTTCCCCCAGCACGATGGCGATCGTGGTTGTTTCGTAGCGGAATGCCAGATCGTTCTGGCGGATGTTGGCGGCGAAGAGTTGTCCAACTTGCTGCATCATGGTTTCGATGGCGGATTCGCCAAACTCTTTCACCATCGCTACCTTCTCGCCAAACTGCATCAGCAGAATCGTGACCGGGGTGCTCTGCTGCGCGTTGCGCCGGGTTTCTGCCATCAACAGATCCAGATAGGATGCGCGCTTCAGCAGTCCCGAACGCTCGTCCGTGACTGAGAGATTCTTGACCAGGCGGCGTAGCCCAGCGTTATTGAGCGCGATGACAATCTGATCGCTAATCGTTTTGAGCACCATGACGTCGTTCGACCCCCAGGGACGCTGCGTGCTGTGCATCAGGAGCAGGACCCCAACTTGTTCGGTTCCATCGCTGAGCGGCAAAGCCAGCAGTGAAGCGATGGCGAACTGAGATAAGGCCGCGCGAATTCCCTGCAGCTCAGGCGCAGACTGTGTATCCGCAAGCGTCAACACCCCACCGCGGCTGATGGCCAGATCGTGAACCGTGGTTACAATCTTCTCCAGCGCCCCTGCGTCTACTGGCTTTCCGTTTTCGCCGCAATACTCTTTCACGCTGGCAGTGTGCAGGCCGGGTTTGCGCATCGCGACCACGCACCGGCTCACATTCCATTGCGCTCCGATTTCTTTCGCCGCGGTGACCATGACGGCATCGGCATTACTTTGGCGATAGAGCTTGCGCGTAATTTCCGCCACCCGCGCAAAGCTGTTGACATCGGCGGCGTCGCTCGACTGTGCGGGCCCGGCCTGCGTCTGCGAACGCGATTCGACGGGCGCCGGAGTCGCCGCTCCTGCGCCGCTCCCGGAGTAGTGCGGAATCAATCCGGCAGTCATATAGAGCTGCCGCAAGTCCTGGTTGCGCTCTTCTTCGTGAGGGAAAAGCTCTTGAATGCGCTGCAGGCGCTCCAGTGCTTTAGAACGCATGCCGTACTGGACCAGGATTTCCGCCTGCAGCATCAGATCCTGCAAAGTCGCCGCGCCCAGCATCTTTTCCTGGTTGGGAGCTGGCGTGGTTGCATCCGCCATGCTGGAGAAGCGCGAGGCGATCACCTTGAAACGGTTCTCGTCAATCTTGCCGTGTAACATCTCCAACCGCTTCTGGTGTCCGGGTTCGTAGGCGTCGACTTCAGCCGCGCGATCCAGAGAATCCGCCGCCTTGGCGTAATTTCCAACGCTACAATAGAGATCGAACAGCTTGAGAAGGGTCTGGCAGTAATCGCCTTCACGATTCGACGCATTGAACTGCTCACCCATGAACTCCAGCATGTCGGGCGAGGCGCGATGCCGGGCGGCGATGTCCTGCATGAGGGTGAGGAAAGTCCGGCGATCTCCCTTACGGCGATGGTATTGCTCCAGCTTTCGTCCAAGTTCAACCGCTTCGGCGTCGAGTTGGCTATCAATGCAGAGGCCGATGAGATTGGCGATTTCTTGAATGCGTGAAGGACTCTCCTCGAACAATTGCCACAAAACGGGAATGGCATCACTTAACCGTTCAGCGGCGACCAGCGCTTTTGCGTATGCGTCCCGTAACTCTTCCGATGCCGAACCCGTGAGAACCAGCGGCTCAAGAACGAAGATCGCAGCGCCAGCTTGCCCTTGCTCAATAAGATTTTTTCCATAACCCAGCGCAATCTGGGGATCGGTAGGATCTTCTCCATAGGCGCGTTCCATCCACGACGCGGTTTCTCCGCCCGCGGCTTTTGCTAGCTCCGCAACCTTCAGAAAGGCCGCGGCGGCAACTTTACTGTCACCAAGTTCGGAAGATAGTTCCCCCAGGCAGCTGCAAATTCTTCTGGCTGGAATCGAGCGCTAAAATCCGCTTTAATGCGGCAAGTGAATCCTGCTTGCGCCCCTGCTTGCTCAATTCCTGGAAGATGCTTTCGTAGGTCTCCAGCGCCTGCTTGGGGTGGGAGTCTTCGAGGAGTTGCCCAAATCGCAGTTTTTGCTGCCACGTCGGAGTCACGAAACGCGCCAGCTTCTTATAAGTCAGGCTAGCGCGGGTGGCATCGCCGGCTTCGATTTGGCGCTCAAACAAGTCGCCTAGCAGTTTCACCGCTTGCGGAATCCGTTGCAAGGAAAGGCACAAGTCGGCGGCCATCTGGCAAACCGTGTCATTTCCAGGCTCCGCCGCGAGCACCTGCAAGTAGTCTTCGAGCGCTTCGGCGGTCTTGCCTTTTTGCAGCAGTTTTTCCGCGCGCTCTACGCGTTTGCCGATTTCTGACCGATCCATTCGCTTTACTGTGTCTGCCATGAGAGCTAGCGCCGCGCGGAGTAACCCATACAGAGTCTAGGAGCAGGTTACTCACGCGGCAACGAAGGAACGCCTTACAGCGATTACGAAAGTCATTAGAGGAATATCTGCTTGGGAAATAAAGGGCTTTCTGGTATACGTGCCGGGTGCCTCAGACAAACGGGAGCAGCCAGGAAAGCGGACTGCAGCATCAACTCAGCGCCGGCCAAATGGCAATGGTCGCGGTGGGTGGGTCAATTGGAACCGGGCTCTTGCTCGGCTCTGGCGCGGCCGTTCAGATCGCCGGGCCGGCCGTGATTCTGACCTACCTGGCCGGAGCGTTCCTGGCTTGGATCGTCACCAACGCGCTCGGAGAATTGGCCAGTGCGCATCCCGCCGCAGGGTCTTTTGGACTGTATGCGGATCTTTACCTCAATCCCTGGGCAGGATTCGTGGCGCGCTACGGATACTGGTTTTCAGTATCCATCGCGGTAGGAGCCGAATTGGTGGCTGCCACAACGTATTCGCAATATTGGTTTCCCTCGGTACCGGGCATCGTGTGGGTCGCGGTATACACGGCAGTGCTCCTGTTGATCAATCTGAGCACGGTCGGCAGTTACGGGAGATTCGAGTTTTGGTTCGCCATGGTCAAAGTGGTGGCCATTGTGGCGTTTATTCTTGCTGGGACCTGGTTGCTGGTTGGTGGACGAACGGCATCCCACTACACCGCGGACGGCGGATTCTTTCCCCACGGTCCGGTTGCGCCGTTGCTCGCAGTCTCGTTCCCGCTATTTAGTTTTCTGGGAATCGAGATGGTGGCCATCTCTTCGGGCGAAGCTCGCGGCGCAAAAGAAATCCCGCGCGCGACGCGGATGATGATCGCCTTGTTGGCTTTCGTTTATGTGGGAGCAACCGCTGTGCTGGTCGGAATTTTGCCCTGGAACCGCGTCGGCATCTCGCAAAGCCCGTTCGTGACCGTCTTCGAAGTTACCGGAATTCCCGCTGCCTCCACGCTGGTCAACTTTGTGGTGCTCACCGCAGCGCTCTCGGGCGCGAACGCCAATATCTACGCGGCGAGCCGGATGCTGTTTTCCCTGGCCCGGCGCGGCTACGCTCCCGCAAAACTGGGGCGCCTGAATGCTGCCGGCTCTCCGCGGCTTGCCTTGCTGATTTCTGGGTTCGGGGTGCTCGCGGCAATTGCCATGGAGCAATGGGCGCCGCAGTCGGCATACCTCTATATCCTCGGCGCTTCCCTTTTCGGAGGAATGCTGGCCTGGTGCGTAGCTTTGGCGGCTCACATCTCCTTTCGACGGCGACATACGCCGGCGCAACTCGCGGCTTTGCCGATGCGCGCGCCCGGGGGAGCTTTCCTATCGGCTGTCGGTTTTGCGGGAATCGCGCTTGCGGTCGCCTCCACCTGGTGGGTGCCGCAAACTCGCATCACGATTGTCACCGGCTTGCCCTTTCTGGCCCTATTAAGCCTCGCGTACCTGTTTGCCCGGAAACGCCTGGGCAGCGGTACAATCTCCACATGACCGACGATCTGCTCCGCTACCGCTCCGAATTTCCCATCCTTGAGCGCACCACTTACATGATCAGCAATTCGCTGGGAGCCATGCCCCGCGCGGTTTACGACGCCATGAAGGGTTATGCCGACACCTGGGCCACTCGGGGCGTCCGCGCTTGGGACGAAAAATGGTGGATGCTGGCCGTTGAAGTAGGCGATGAGATCGGCGCGATCATGAACGCGCCAAAGGGATCAGTCTCGACGCATCAGAATGTCGCCGCATGCCAGGCCGTGGTCGCATCCTGTTTCGATTTTTCCGGCAAGCGCAACAAAGTCGTCTACAGCGACATGAATTTCCCTTCGGTTATGTACTTCTGGGAAGCGCAGCGGGCGCGCGGCGCCCGCGTGCATATGGTGAAAACCGACGACGGAATCACCGTGCCCACCGAACGCCTGCTCGATGCCATCGACGAAGAAACTCTGCTCGTCCCGATTTCTCATGTGATTTTCCGCAGCGCATACATCAACGATGCCAAGGCGATTATTGAGAAAGCACACAAAGTTGGCGCTCTCGTCGTGCTCGATACTTTTCAGTCACTCGGCACTGTCCCGGTAGACGTGCAGGCCCTGAACACTGACTTCGCCTGCGGGGGAGTTTTGAAGTGGCTCTGCGGTGGCCCGGGCGTTGGCTATTTGTATGTGCGCCCTGATCTGGGAAAGAAGCTGCAACCCACGCTCACGGGATGGTTTGCCCATCAGAATCCTTTTGGGTTTGAAGTTGGCCCGACGCGTTACGCCGATCCCCCATTCCGCTTCATGAATGGCACCTCGCATGTCCCATCGCTGGAGGCGGCCCGCCCGGGCGTGAAGATCATCAACGAGGTCGGCGTTGCCAGAATTCGCGAAAAGTCGAAGCGGCAAACAGCCAGGCTGATCGAACTGGCCGACCAAAAAGGCTGGAGAGTGAACACTCCCCGCGATCCAGAAAAGCGCGGTGGTACCGTTTCCATAGACATGCCGGACTCGAAAGAAGTCTGCGCCGAACTCCTCAAACGGGAAATCATGGTGGACTGGCGGCCCAAAGCCGGAGTCCGCATGTCTCCGCACTTTTACAACACAGACCAGGAATTGGAAATCGCCATCGATGCGGTGGAAGAGATCTTGAAGGAACGCCCGGTAGCAGTACGCTAGCCCGCTAGTCCGACCCAGTATTTACGCGGAGATGGCGCCTCACGTTTCGAGAGTGTGTTACCAACGTAAGCTTAAGGCCCGTTTTTCGCTGCAACTCTCCCTCTCCAACCGTTACCCTCGGCTCGACGCCAACTGCCGCCCCCTGGCCGGCGTTTCGTGATCAAATCGCGTGATTTCAGCATTCGCATTTCTTGTTTACCCAAGAGGCGGCGGGGCTTGGATTTGGGCCGCCGTCGGCGCCTTCGCAGGGGTGTATCTTTTTTACCGCGGCTTCCGGCTCCTGCAACGCAAGCGATTGATCCTCGACACGCCGTGCCTCAAAAATTCGTAGCGCGTCGCTGGGGTTGGTTGAAGTGAATGGCGTGGCCACCGGCCCTTACACCATGATTGCCCCTATCACGGGCGTTCCCTGTTTCTATGCTCGAAGCATCGCGTGGCAATGGCAACGAAGCGGCAAGAACAGCCAATGGGTCAAAGTCGCCGATGAAAGCCTGCACGTCCCTTTCTTTCTTGATGACAACACTGGACGTTTGCTGGTGGATCCTCAGAGCGCCGAAATGGACATCCACCGTGATTGTCATGAAGAATTCGGCACCTCGTTGCTGTCTTTTGGACCTCAGATTCCTCCGAACATCTCCACCTTTCTGGCGCGGCACTGCATCTCCAGAGACCAGAAACTGAAAGTCGAGGAATACTGCATCAAGCCGAAGAATTCCCTGTTTATTCTGGGAACCCTGGCGCAAAATCCCGGGCTTAGCGCGACCGCTGTCCCGGTGCGTACCGTAATTTCTGACCAGCGAACAGCTTCGTTCAACGTGCGGGGCTTCTCTGGGGCACTATCGTTTGGCGTCGGAGAAGCCACTCCAATAGCCGGAGGGCTGTTCTCCTCGGTAAAAAACACAGCGCCGCCCGCTTCATCGGAAAATTCTTGCTGCTGCAAACCACATCGTGACAAACGCTGCCCAACGGCAAACAATTACTGCCGCATTAGTGAAAGCCGGCATCAGCAATCCGACCGCCTGGATGGCCGCAGGGGTGAATCCGTCGGTCGTTGCCACGCCCATACCTTCCACCAACGGAAGTGGCGCGGCCCCAGCCACAGCGCTCGAGTCATTCGATTTGCATCCTCCGGTGGTGTTGATGAAAGGTGCGCACGATCCTGCGTTTTTCATTTCCTGGCGCAGCCAGCGCGACCTAGTTAGATCACTCGGCTGGAAGTCCACTTTAATGATTTGGGGAGGCCCAGCCCTAACTCTATTGTGTACGTACATCCTGGCAATGCATTTCGATTGGCTATGACAGCAAAGGAACAGAAAAGAAGATCGGAGAGGAATCAGTTTATGAACACGATAGTTTCACTGGGATTTGGATTCGCCATCGTTGGCTTCGCCGCTTACGCAGTCACGATTTTCAATGGCCTGATTGCCTTGAAGAACGATATCGACAAGGCCTGGGCCAACATCGACATCATGCTCAAGCAGCGGCACGACGAACTGCCCAAACTGCTCGAGGTCTGCAAGGGCTATATGAATTACGAGGGCGAAACTCTGCAAAAGATCACGCAGGCCCGCAGTCTCTACCAGAAGCTGTCAGCGTGGATCAGAAGGCCCAAGCTGACCAGAGTATGACCTCAGCCCTACGAGGCTTTTTCGCCGTTGCCGAAAACTATCCGCAACTCAAGGCCAACGAGAATTTCGCGCGCCTGCAGAACCGCATCACCGACCTGGAAAGTCAGATCGCCGACCGGCGTGAGTATTACAACGACTCGGTAAACACCTTCAACATCCGCATTCAGCAGATGCCCGACACTCTCATCGCGAGCTTCATGCAATTAACCCCACGCCCAATGTTTAAGGTGGAAGAAGCCGACAAAGCGGATGTCCCAATGAGCTTCGCCGCAGCCAAATAGATCAAGTAGCGAGAGGCGCTTGCCCGCGGCCTGATCCACAATCATGCGGGAAGGGCCCCGTCTGCCAACCGAGCGAAGCGAGCGAGCACACTAACTAAAGTCACCACCGTGCTTACTCACCGGAACAAACTTCTCAATTAGAATGACCCCAGTGACCGACTCCGTCCGCATCGGCATCCTCGGCGACCTCGAACCCGCATCGCGCGGCCACAAAGCCATCAATGACGCCTTGCAGCACGCCGCCGCCAAATTGAAAATCAAGGCCGACTCGCAGTGGATCCCTACTCCATCCGCCCTATCCCCCGATGCAAAAAAGATGCTGGAGAGTTTCGACGGCATCTGGGCTGCACCAGGTAGTCCGTACAAAAGTTTCGACGGAATGTTGAAGGGAATTGAATTCGCCCGCCGCCGGGATTGGCCGTTTCTCGGAACCTGCGGAGGCTTTCAGTACGCCCTCATTGAGTGCGCCCGCAACGTGCTGGGGATCAAAGATGCGGACACTGCCGAAAATAATTCGGGCTCCAAGAACATTGTGATCTACCCGGTGGCGTGCGCCGTTCCTGATCGCAAGAAAGATGCGCCCAAACTCTCGGGCATGATTCCGGAAATTCGCCTGCGACCGGGATCCTATTTGCAATCGTTCTATTCCCAAGACGTAGCAACCGAAGAATTCTTCTGCAACTTCGAAGTCAATCCGGATTACGAATGGGCCGCAATGGAAGCCGGATTCCCGGTCGTAGCACGAGGAGCGACCGGTGAAATCCGGGCCATCGAATCCCCCACTCACCGCTTCTACATCGCAACCTTGTATCAACCGCAGCTCACATCCAAACCCAAGAACCCGCATCCTCTGGTCCTTGCATTTGTGCAAGCCGCCGCCGATTGGGGAAGAAAAAAACTCGACGACAGCGTCCTGGAATAAAAAGCACGCTCCGTCGGCACGACAACGTTCTCGCTCGGCTCAGAGTTTCTCTTGCCTGTTACGGAAAGACTGCTAAAACTGAGAACCGAATCCCTGTCCCATCTTGATCAAGAATGTCAGCGGCCGACGAGCTGCCAGGTATCGCCCATAACCGTGCCCGTACCATAATTCAGACCGCCAAAGATCAGTGTTTGGTGGGAGTTCGAATCGTAAGCCATACCTGCGCCCTCGCGCACCGGAGGAAGCTTGGTCGGGTTCATTGTTGCCCAGTTGGTTCCATCCCACGCCCACGTGTCGTTGGTTTCCTGATTGGTAAATCCGCCGAAGATTACAACTGCATTTACCGCGGGATCGAAGGTGCTGGCCGCGCCCTGAATCGCCCCAACCTGGACGCTTGGGAACTGCTGTGTCCAGTCGGCGCCATCCCAAGTCCAAGTATTGTCCGTGCGAACCGTATCATTCACGCCAGATGCCAGAACAACGTTTTTCCTTACGGGGTCAAACGCCGCAACTCCCCAGGCTCGTCCGTACGGGTTGGTGGAGGGATTCAGCTTCTTCCAGGACGTTCCGGTCCAGCGCCATGTGCTTCCTGAAAACTGGGCGGGCTTGAGGCGGTTATAGCCGCCAAACATCATTGCGCTGCCAGACTGCGAATCGGTGAACGACATTACTCCGGTCAACTTCGGCGGCGCGGGTTTCATCTGGACTTGGGTCCAGGTTGAGGTGGCGCCGTCCCATAGCCAAGTGTCGTTGAGGAACCGGGTCGTGCCCGCAAAACCGCCGAACATCACCAGCTTCTGGGAGCGTTTATCGAATGCCATCGACGCTCCGTTACGTGCTCCCGGAGACTTCGCGGTTTTGACGTGTTGCCAAGTGGCACCATCGAATGTCCATGTGTCGTTGAGATAACTACTTGCGCCGAAGCCTCCAAAGAGCACAACTTTCTTGCTCACCGGATCGTAGGCCATCGCAGGATAAGCTCGGGCTGAGGGAGACTTCGAAGGGGAAAGTTTCTTCCAATTCGAAGCGTGCACAGAGCCGGCCAGCGTAACGGCGGCGACAAGGATGAGCAGACTCTTGGTCATGCGACTGTGACAGAACATGGTTTGTAGTTCCTTTCGCACAAAGAATGGATTGAAAACAAGTTTTGTGTGGCCGCGGGAACCCTGCCTGACGACCTCACAGCCAATCTAAGTTAGAGGAGTCACGCGTGGGTAATTTCGATCAGACCCCAAGCCCAGCTTGGGGCGCAGTCTAGCACGGAAGAAAAGATCTTGATTGTAAATTCTGCGAGAGCAGCCTTGGCGTGGTCGGATAACACACAACAAACGTGGGCCAATCGACCCAGGCCCTCTACTCGTAACGCAACGCCTCGATGGGATCCAGACGGGAAGCGCGTACTGCGGGGACCATCCCGCTGATCAATCCAACTGCAGTCAGGATTATTGTGGCAACAATCAGGGTGCCGGGAGCGATTATGAGGCGCACGTCTCCAGCTTCGGCATTCTTAGCCATCGCGCTGTAAAGCGTAAGACGTCCTACCGAAAGAGAAACCGTGTAAGCCAGGATGATTCCTAAAGCTCCACCGATAAATGTGATGGTCAGAGCTTCGGCGAGAAATTGCATCAGGATGTGTGTGCGGCGCGCGCCCAGCGCTTTCTCCACACCGATCTCGCGGGTACGCTGGGTCACAGACACCAGCATGATGTTCATCAGGCCGACGCCTCCGATGCCAAGAGTGAGCGTACCGATGAAACCCAGGAGAATCTTCAGCCCGATCGTGATCAACTTCGAACTGGTGAACCTGCTCCATGAGATTAAAAATTCTCACCGCGCGACGGTCCGCCTGGCTGAACTTGTGCTCGGTCGACAACACGCCTCGCACAGATTGTTCCAGCCTCTCGTACTCCGGAGTTTCGTAGTTAAACCAGATGGAGTCGAGGTAGTGAGTGTCTTTGAGATCACTCATAGTGGTGAAGGGGACGTAGATGGTGCGATTGATATCGCCATCGCCCTCCTGCATCTTGGCGCTGAGGACGCCGACTACTTCGAAGCTCAGTCCATCGATTCGAATTCTTTCGCCGAGGGCATTGCGTCCCGAGAAGAGCTTTTCCTTTGCCTCGGAACCGATTACGGCGACGCGCGCGCGCTGCATCTGATCCTGCATATTGTAGAAACGGCCCTCGCCCAGTTTGAGAGCGCGGACCATGTCAACGTTCGCGTTGTTTCCCGTGACTCCGAATGTAAAAGTTCGAGTGTCGAATTGGATGATGCAATCCTTGCTGACCTCCGGTGTGATATGCGTGATTTGCGGGAGGTTCGTGGTAAGCAGATCGACATCGTCCATGGTGAAGCGGATCTGCGCACCGGCCTTTTGTCCACCCGCCTGCATGGAACTGCGGCCCGGAACCAGAATCATCAGCTTGGTGCCGAAGTTGGCGAAGATGTTGGCGCACGCCTGGCCAAAACCGTTGCCGTAGGCCAGGAGCATGACGACCGTGGCAATGCCCCACGCCATGCCCAGCATGGTCAGTGCCGTGCGTCGGCGATTGTGCCGCATAGCTCCGTAGGCTTCTTGAAGCAAGTCGCGAAACATTTCCCTATTCCTGCCGCAGCGCTTCGACGGGCTGAAGCATGGCGGCTTTACGAGCGGGGTAGAGGCCGGCAATAACGCCCGCCAGGGTCAGACTGCCGATTGCCAGGATTGCGGTTGAGGGCACAAGTTTGGGAGGATCAAAACCTCCCGGCCCTTGCTGTGTGCCTAGCAGCGCCATCAAGCCCGCGGCGAAACCCATGCCGATCAGTCCGCTCAGTAGCGTTAGCAGCGTTCCTTCCATGAAAAACTGAACCAGGATGCTGCCGTTGGTAGCACCAAGAGCTTTGCGTAATCCGATTTCGCGCGTCCGCTCGCTAACGGTTATCAGCATGATGTTGATTACACCGATCGCGCCCAGCGCCAGCGTGACCAATCCCACCGCGCCAAGGAACATGTTCATCGCGTCGAAAATCTTGCCTACCGCCTGCGAGTTCTGGATTGTGTCCCAGCCTTCGAAAGCGTCTTTGTCAAGATAGTTGAAGCCGTGATTGCGGGCGACCAGTTTGCGAACCTCATCTTGGGCCAACAGGTGCTCGCTAGTCACGCGCGGCTGATAGTTAATAAAAGAGATGGAGTTCTCGTGGTTCTCGCCTTTGAGCGGAAAAAATGTTGCCATTACACTGTAAGGTATATATCCGCGCATGTTGGTGGAGTTATCGTCGCCGCGCCCGACGCGTTCCACCGTGCCAATGACTTCAAAGCTGAGGCCATTCAACAGAATATTGGTGCCCACCACGGGACGTCCGAGAAAAAGATTCTTCGCAACTTCATCACCCAGGACGATAACGTTGCGGCGTTGCGACTCATCAAAATTGTTCAGCCAGCGCCCTTGTTTAAGCGGAAGATAACGGATATCGGCAAACTGGGGTTCGACCCCAATGATCTCGCCATTGGCCGTTGCGAATTCGCTGACCGCACGCACGTCGCTCCGGGACAAGACTGGAGATGCGTTGCGGACATGCGGAGCCTCCTTGCGAACGTCCGCATAGTCCTGATATGTCAGCAGATAGTTGCGAGCCGAGCTCATGTTGCCGTCCACCGCAGGAGCGCGCCCCGGAAAAATGAACATTATGTCTTGGCCGTATTGTGCCAGCTCACGTTTGTTGCCCGAGCGGAATCCCTCGCCCAACCCAACCAAGAGAAGCAACGATCCCACGCCCCACGCAATACCAAACATGGTGAGGAAAGACCGCAACTTGTGCGCCCAGAGGGTACGAAATATCTGCGCGAAAATGTCGAAAAGCATACGCATAAGCGATTTTACTAGGTACGAAGATTGGACGTCCCCAGTTCGCCTTAGATAGCGAAAATGGGTCGCGGATCAAGAACCTCTGGAAAGCTTCATAGTGGTGATAGGGTGTGGGGCCAAAGGTAGAGGGCACAATGCTTTGCAAGCATTTTCCCCTCACATCGCCGCGCATCATCCGTGGAATCAGGAGTAGCGATAGCGAACCAAAGTTGTCAGACCGAACGCTGGCCCGTGCAAGTTACGCCCGAGGGTACAACTGGTTTGCCCTTATGCCCCCGCGCCTGCTGCTTTGCTCTGCAAACTTGCCACCCCGTTCGCTTTGCCCTCGATCTTGAAACGTTCCACCAGTCGCCGGAGTTCGGTTGAGGTTTCCACCAACTGCTGCGCCGCTTTCTGAGTATCCGTGGCGCCGCGCGAAGTGCTCTCCGCCGCTTCCGCGACTCCCGCGATGTTGCTCGTAATTTCCCCGCTGCCGTGCGCTGCTTCACTCACATTTCGCGCCATCTCGTTCGTAGTGGCGTTCTGTTCCTCCACCGCCGTCGCAATGGTGTTGGAAATACCGCTGATCTGATTGATCACTTGGCTTATCGTCCCAATGGAATCGACCGCCGCCTTGGCATCGACTTGAATCGTTTCAATCCTGCGGCTGATGTCTTCGGTGGCCTTGGCAGTCTTCTTCGCCAGTTCTTTCACTTCGTTCGCGACCACCGCGAAACCCTTGCCCGCTTCCCCGGCGCGCGCCGCTTCAATGGTCGCATTCAACGCCAGTAAATTCGTTTGCTGGGCAATCGAAGTGATGACCTTAATCACCTGACCGATCTCCGCGGAAGATTCTCCCAGTTTCGTGACGGTGGCGTTCGCGGTCTCGGCAGCTTTTACGGCGGCGCTGGCGACTTGCGCCGCTTCCGTGGCGTTCTTGGCGATTTCCTTGATACTGGCGCCCATCTCCTCCGCTCCGGTCGCGACGGTTTGCAGGTTCTGATTGACTTGCAGAGTGGCTTCGGAAACCACCTTAGTCTGCGCCGAGGTCTCCGTAGCGTTGGCGCTCATCTGCTGGCTTACGTTGGTGAGATCTTCCGAAGCCGTGGTCAAACTAATGACGCTGGTCCCGATGCTGCCGATGCTCTGCCGCAGGTCGGCAAAGAATTTTCCTAGCCCATCGCCCATTTGACCGATTGCATCGTTGCCGTGTACAGAAACTTCTTGCGTGAGGTCACCCTGCGTGGCAGCCGCCACGACGTGCAGCATGCTGTCCACCTTCTGAGTCAGATCCTCGGCGGCCAACCGTTCCCGCTCGGCTCCCCGGGCAATGTCCCTGCCAATGACCGTCGCCATCGACGAGCCGATTAAGGTGGCACAGATCAAGAGGCCAAGAACCAAATATCGAGCAGTCTTGTAGACAGTATCGCCCGCCTTGGAGGACACCACTCCTCCCTTAGCGTTGAGTTCGACGTCAGCCTGCAGAGGCTTGGTTGCGGCGGCGAAGAGTTCAGACCCTTGCGAGAGCGACAGATCGCGAGCTTCAGCTTTCTTGTTCTGCAGGGAAAGTTCTACGACCTTTTTTTCCAGAGCCATGTATTGGTCCCATCCGGCGCGAAAGTCGTTGTAGAGACCACGCTCTTCGTCGGTAGAGACTAACGGCTCATAGGTCTTCAGGTCCGCAGCCAATTTCAGCTGGGTCTGGTCCGCGTTGGTCCGGAATTTCTCCATCGCAGCGGCATCGGGGGCCAGGACCTGCGACAATTCGAACCTTCGAATCGTGGCGACATCAAATTGCAAAGTTCCTACAGCCTGGACGCTGGGCAACCAGTTTGTACTCACATCCACCATGCTGGCGTCTACTCTGGACAATTCCGTGATCGCCAGAATGCCCAAGCCCAGCATGAAAGCCAGGACCAATCCAAATCCCAAACCCAGTTTCTTCGTCAGCTTGAGGTTCTTGAACCACGACATAGATTGCTCCTCACGTTCAAATGGTGTTGTCTCGACGGCGTGTGCTGCACCGAGTCGGTTGAATCAGGACGCGGCGGCCCACAAAATGATGCTCTGACCCATTCATCGGCGTTAGAAATGGGAACGTTAATACGCAGCCAGTCGCTATCGCCGGGGTTTGATCCAGGTATAAACGTTGGCAAGCGCATAGGTCGCCCCCACGTAGGCGCGCTTGTCGGCAGCTTCGTGGGTCATCCCAAAATCGACTCCGGCGTCCAAATACGTCCGCCCGCCGACCTTGAAGTTGCACCCGGCCATCATGGAGGCGAATGCACCAGTGCTTTGGTTCAGTTGCGTATAGCCATAGGGTTCGACGACCAGCGCCAAGTGGCGCGTAAGAGTGAGCCATGATGCCAGCGCGAATCCCGTGCTGTGATCATTTCCCGGAGCCACCGGGCGGCCAGCGATGAGTTCGATCAGGTTGAAGTCGAGATGCAGGCGACTGATATCTTTGCTGGCCAGGAAAGAAACCGAGTGGTCAACCTCCCCAGAACCTAGCCCCTTGAGATAGCTCGCGGATGGGATTTTTGCAGCGTAGAACACTGCAAAGCTCGGCCGACGTTTGGTTTGGGTCACGAAACGATATTTCAATCCCAGCCAGGTATCGCCGAAGCCGCTGCGGCTGCCGCCCGCATCCGCGACACTGAATAAGGAGGCGGAAAACCAATGGAAATCAAGATTGGGAGTCAGACCAAAGCGCAAGCCGCCGGCGAGGTCGTCATGGTGCTTGTCTTCCGCGAGCCATTGGTGATCATAACCATATTCCACTTCCACTACGCCGCACTGCGTCGGGTCGGTGGCATTCGTGACCGTCGGCCGGCTTGGAACAGAAACAACATGAGAATTTAGGCACCCGCTCTCCGTCGAATTTGCGGCAGCCTGCGCCCTTAACGTTCCGGGAAGAAGCGGAAGAAACAACAGTGCAGCCGCTGAGGAACGAAACCGCTCGAAAATTTTCATGGACTCGAACCTCGAATGGATAACGGTCGGCGAAGCTACCGTATCGAGCCCTGGCTCAGCTCGCGTCAATAGGTTCGATTTGGCCGGAGGGATAGCCCCTACAGCCCAGCCACAGATGTCTCCCCAACTTCGTTCATCAGACAGGCTTTTTCGATGTCCAGCACATGCATGAGGCGATCGTCGAGTTTGTGGACTCCCAGGATCATGGTGCGGACGGGACCGCGCAAAGTTTCGGGCGGCGGCTCGAAGGTAGTTTCCTCGACCTCGACGACATCGCCGATTTCATCCACTAGAAGACTGACTGCGCCATCCTCGGAGCGCACTACAACATTCATGCTGAGCGTTCCCGCGGGTGCAGCTTCCAATTCCAGGCGCTGACGTAGATTGACGGCGGTTACGATCTGGCCGCGCAGGTTGATGAGACCACTGACGACCTTCGGGGCGAGAGGAACCTTGGTCATCTCTAATGAACGAATGACCTCTTGGACTCCTTTCAACTCCACCCCGAACAGAAGTTTGTCCAAATAAAATGTGCAAAACTGTGATGTGTGAGCCATAGCTCTAGTTCGTAACCCCCGCCGAGCTCGCCATCGAACTGGGTCGCGCTGTGCTTGTATCGACGCTTCGTAGAATGGCGGGAATGTCGAGTAACTCTGTAACTCGCTGCTCGATGACGACGGAATAAAGAACAGCCGGCCGCGTCGCTGCCTCTCTTACATCGGCACGGTCTTCAACAATGTCCAATATCCGTTCCACCACCAATCCAAAGGATCGCCCTTCGTGATGCAACACCAGAACCTGAATGGGGCCCGCATCTGGTGAAGGTGGAGCTTGCAGGGCTCGCAGCTTATGACGTCGTTCCTCCAACACCACGTTCAAGCGAATTAAGGCGAGGATTTGACCGCGATACTGCGTCACCCACTGGACACCCGACATTTCCACTTGCGCCACCGTAAACTCCTCCAGGCGGTCCAGGGCGCTGAGGGGAATGGCCATACGGGAATCGCCCGGACCGGCGAAAAGAAGAAAGGTCTGTTTTTCTCCTGTAGTTACAGCCGACTCCGTCGCCTTGTCGCTGAGGTTGCGGTCCCGCACTTCCGAAACCACTCCCGCGCGTTGTGCCAGACCGAGCACGTCCAAAATGAGCGCGACTTTGCCGTCGCCCATGATGCTGGAACCCGCAAATGTCTTCACCGTCTTCAGCTGCTTGCGCAGCGGTTTGACGACAATCTCTTCCGTGTCATTGATCTGGTCCACCACGAGTCCGAATCGCCGTTCATCAGCTCGCAGCACCACAATGTTGACGGCGCCGCCGTCTCGGACTTCAGGATTCATACTCGTGGCCAGTTTTAGTTCCCGGGCGAGATAGAGCAACGGCAGAAGCCGTCCACGCAAGCGGTGGACCGGAGCACCGTGAACCAATTCGACACCTTTGCCGACATCTTCCGGTTCGATCCGCACCAGTTCGAGCAAGTTTACTTGAGGGATGGCGTAACGATCGCCGCCGCAGCTGACAACCAGCGCGGGGATAATCGCCAATGTCAGCGGAATTTTTACCCGGACCGTGGTGCCAGATCCTAGTTTGGATTGGATGTCGACGGTGCCGCCGATTTTCTCGACATTGGTCTTCACCACGTCCATACCCACGCCACGACCAGAAACATTGGTCACTTTCTCGGCGGTAGAGAAGCCCGGGAGAAAGATCAAATTGAAAATTTCCCGTTCGCTCATGCGGAGTGCTTGTTCGGGATTGATTACAGCGCGCTCTATCGCTTTTTTGCGGATGCGTTCAACGTTGAGTCCAGCACCATCATCGCTGATTTCGATGTTGACCTGCCCGCCTTCGTGGAAGGCGCGCAAGATCAGGCGCCCGCTGCGCGCCTTTCCGGCTTTCACTCTGTCCTCAGGAAGTTCAATGCCATGGTCGACCGAATTGCGCACCAGATGCGTGAGCGGATCTTTAATGGCTTCAATGATGGTCTTGTCGAGTTCGGTCTCTTTGCCCTCCATCTCGATCGCCACTTCTTTGCCGCAGCCCAATGCGACGTCGCGCACCGTTCGCGGAAACTGACCCCAGATATTCCCAATCGGCTGCATGCGAGTCTTCATAACTTCTTCCTGCAGTTCCGTGGCGATCAGGTTCATGCGCTCGGAAACTGCCTGCAAATCAGTTTCTTCCAGGCTGCTCGTGAGCTGCATGAGCTGGTTCCGCGCCAGCACCAGTTCCCCCACCAGGGTCATCAGCTTGTCCAGCAGATTCACTCCTACGCGAACGCTTTCGGGTGCGGCGTCACGCAGTTTGGCTTCCAGGGTTTGCTGCGCAGCCATGACATCTTCCATTTTGGCTAACCCCAGAGACACAAGAATTTCTCCCAGCCGCCGGCGATCCCCATGTTCCTGCGCTTCCAGCGCCCGCGTGATGTCGGCACTCTGGACCACTCCACGCTCGACCAGCAGCCCGCCGATTTTTCCGCGTGAAGGTTTGCGCAGCGAATCGTCTTTCTTCTCGGGAGATGTGGACACAGGAGGCGCCGGAGGGGCTGCTTCCAGTGCAGGCGGACTAGATTCTTTTGGCATTGGAGATGCGGAAGGAAGCAAGGCGGGTGGCTTCGCAGCGGCCAAAACAGGCTCGGCTGATGGCGCAACTCCAGCGCCGGCGACGGGAAGAGTTTGCAGACGAGTCAGAGTTTCCCGCAGCGCGGGATAGTCCTCTTCCCCATCCAGTCCGGTTGACTTGATCTCCTTCAACATCTGGCGGACAGCATCCACCATGCCGAGCAGCGCGGTGGTGATTTCTGGATTCAGCGTCAGCTGACCGTCACGCAGTCGGGTAAGAAGGTTTTCGCCGACGTGTGCGACCTTCTCCAGCTTGTTGAAGCCCAGGAATCCGCACGTACCCTTGATGGTGTGAATGGTGCGAAATACACCTGCCAGCGCGTCCCGGTCCTGAGGATTCTTTTCCAGGCCAACCAAATCGCGGTCCAACCGGTCCAGGTTCTCATAGCTCTCAACCAGAAAATCCTGGACGATGTCGCTATCAATCATGGCAGTCGTGTCCTTTCCAGGGTGGGCAAATTTCGAAGCTCGCAAAACTAGTTGTCATTTTTCGCCTCTTGTATATTCTGAAGCGAGCCTCTCTCGCAGCGTGCGACGCGCGATATCGTAGTGACACAATTCTCCTTCTCTGGAATCTATCGTCCCTTCCCGGGCATTCCATTAGAGTGTGCGGCGCGAGCGGTAACCTCCCTCCGGCGGCGTGGTAAACTGTAGCTCCGCACGCCGGAGAGGTGGCCGAGTGGCTGAAGGCGGCGGTTTGCTAAACCGTTGTAGGGGCTAACACCTCTACCGGGGGTTCGAATCCCCCCCTCTCCGCCATAATTCTTAGATTTCTTGCGGCGTTTTCATGGCTTTTCTTCCTTGATGCATCTTGATACCTTGGGGCAAGCATCCTTAGTGGCGTATCCTTCTGCAATGTGAGAGGAGGACACTCCGATGGAACAGAGGCTCGTTGCGCTGGTCGTGGGAGTGCTATTCATTTCTTTGCCATCTTTGACGCGGGCGCAGGTGGCCAACGTCACGTTGACTGGCACGATCGCGGATGCATCGGGAAGGGTCGTTCCCAACGCCAGGGTTTCCGTCAAGAATGTGACGACCGGCCAACTGGCGGAAGCTCAGTCCGATTCCTCAGGGCATTTCAGTGTCTCGAACCTCGTGTCTGGAGATTATGAAATCTCGGCGGCCGCGCCAGAGTTGGGTTCGATAGCTGAGAAGGTGACGCTTACCACGGCGTCGCAAAACATCGATCTCAGGTTGAACGCGGGAAAGTCCCAGCAGAGTTCGCCGGCGGCGAACAATCCAACGAATCCGTCACCTAACAATCAGTCGTCTGGCAATCAGTCGTCTGACAATCTGCCGAATGCCCCAAGTAGCTCGCCGTCGTTGAGCGATCTCGGCTTTACTCCAGAACAAACCCAGGGAAATACCAAAGAGCAGGCGCTACTCGACAAACGCACCCACATGCTGAAGATCCACCAGCGGATGGGTCTCATCACGACGATTCCCTTGCTCGCGGCCATTCTTTCATCGCCCGGGGCGGGCGGAAAGAGCGACAGTACGACCGGTCGAAACGTTCATTTAGCACTGGGTGCAGTGGCGGGCGACTTGTATTTCATCACCGCTTACTACGCCATCCGCGCGCCCAGAGTGCCGGGAACAGAAGTTCGTGGCCCCATTCGTCTCCATAAAGCTCTCGCCTGGGTGCACGGTCCAGGAATGATTTTGACCCCCATCTTGGGGGCTCTCGCCTACGATCAGAAGAGCAACGGAGAAAAGGTGCATGGAATCGCGTCGGCGCATATGCCTGTCGCCATCGTCACGGCCGGTGCGTTTGGCGCAGCTCTCTTGTCGGTATCGGTCAAGTTCTGAGGGCCTATGAACGCCAGAATTCTAATTTCTTTTTTGCTCTTGGCGGTTCCGAGACTCTTCTCGGCGGATAGCCAATGGATCCTAGGCCAGAGCACCCTGACCTATCACATTTCCCACCCACTTCATCAGAGCGAGGGAGTGAGCCATGCAGCGCGGGGTAAAGGAGTTTGTCACGAAGGGCAGTGCGAGTTCCTAATTGCGGTGCCAGTAAAAACATTTGATTCCGGGGACAGCAACCGAGATCTGCACATGCTCCAGGTAACGCGGGGAGCAGAGTTTCCCATGATCACGGTGCGCACGCGATTGCCTGAGGCGGCATCTGGAGCGGCGACGATTCACGCCGACCTGGAGATTCAGTTTGCTGGACAGACTGCAACGTACAAGCAGATTTCCTTCGAGGTAATTCAGGGAAAGGAGATTCGAATTTCGGGGACCATTCCCGCGACGCTCTCCGATTTCAAAATCGATCCGCCTTCGCTACTCACTATCCCGGTTAAGAACGAGATGCCGGTGCGCGTGGATATGAGCTGGCGACCGCAGTAGACATTGGATTTTATTGCGGACGAGCAACGCCTAGCTCCCCGCTCGGGTCTGTAGATTCTGAATGGCGGCGATCCATTCATTCAAGCCTTCGGCTTCCAGCCACAAGTCTTTCAATTCGGAGTTTCTCCGCACCCGTTCCAGCGCTCGAACTGCGAGAGCCTTAAGTTCTGGAGTGGGAGCTTGTCCATTCTTTTTTGCCCATTCGGCAATCTGGGGCGGTGTTGCTTCAGCGGGAAATCCATTCAGCGCTGCCACGACCTCGCCCGCGACCACAGTAACGCGGGCGGCGGGTGCTTCGAGGTACTCGGGATTGTCGGCAGCCTGAGTGAAGATTTGAGTGAGATCGTCGGGCGTGATCGTTCTTAGCGCCGCGAGCCAATTCACCGCATCATCGTTCTCGAAGCTTCCCGTCCCCCAAGCCACGCATAACCTCCTGTGCGATTTCCGCTTCGCAGATTATAAGGCCATGATGCCGAAAGCCGGTTACCTCGCCGTCAGGTTTCGATGTGCGGCAATCTCGATCGATAGGCCCAAAATGCCTTTTATCTGGCAGTGCCCCATGCGCTTCAAGCGCCTCATCGGAATTACACCTGCGCATTGTTCCGCTCACAGCAAGAACATACAATACAGCCCCGGATCGCTCGATTAACCTTTCAGATAGTCGGACAGGCCTTTCCCTGGCACTTAGCCGACAGGATCGTCGGGCGGAGGATCTGAACCGGCATGAACAGCGAACGGAGTCTCTTTCACTGGGTGGTTTTGGGCGGCATCGGCATTTTCCTGCTTCCGCTCCTGGCGGAGTTCGCTGGGGCGGCCTCCTGGATCACCACCCAGCGCAGCGTCACCAAGATTGCCGAGGGCGTTTACGTCATCATTCACAAAGATGCGATTTTGGGAGGATGGCCTCAAGGAAATACGACCGTGGTGATCGGGGACCGAGAGGTTTTCGTAGTGGATGCGTGCTTCCTGACCGGAAGCGCGAAGGAGGATATCGCAGAGATCAAACGGCTGACACCGAAGCCGGTACACTATCTCCTCAATACCCACTTTCACATCGACCACAATGCCGGCAACACTGCCTACATGGAAGCGTTTCCTGGCCTCGAAATCATTGCTCAGACAAACACTGCCAGATTCATGGATGACGAAAATCCAACCTTCGCAGCAAATGTCGTCGATCCCAATGGAAGACCAACCACCGTCATTCTTCCATCTCTGAAGAAACAACTTGCGAGCGGAAGAGACGACGATGGAAAGCCATTGTCGTCCCAAGACAAGGCCATGCTCCCCCAACAGATCGCCGACGTCGAGAATGAAATCGCCGACTACCGGACCTTCAAGTATCAGCCTCCGACGCTTACTTTCGACCATGAGCTGACTCTGGATATTGGAAACCGCGAGGTCCAAGTAAAGCATTTGGGACGCGGCAACACGCCGGGTGATGCCTTCGTGTACTTGCCTCAGGCAAAGGTACTGATCATGGGCGACCTTTTGACCTCACCGATTCCATACATGCGGATGAGCTATCCGCGCGAGTGGGTGGAAGTGCTGCGAGCGGCGAGTCGGATGGATGCCGACACGATCGTCCCCGGACACGGCGCCATACTCCGAGACAAAAGCTATCTGAATGAAGTGATCGCGCTTCTGGATTCTGCGATCAGACAAGTCCACGAACAGGCGCCCAAAATCACGTTTAATTCACAGACCAAAGTCTTCAAATTCGAAGATCTGCACATCGATCTCGAACCCTTTCGCAAAAGCATGACAGGCGACGATCCGGCGAACCTCGACTTTTGGAAGGACATCGTGGATCCGGGGTTACTCGGCGGAGTCAATCAGGGAGTGGTAGGCCGAGCCTACGCCGAGGAGATTGGCAGGCTGTAACGAATAGCGGCTTGTTGCAGACCCCACAAATCATTGGAGCTCATTCAGGTCACAATGATTGAAATCACCGAGGAGACACTACCCGTGCCCCATAAGATGAGAAGCAACCGGTTCTCCGCCGTATGGCTGCTGTTCGTTATCCTGCTAATCGCTGCTCCGGCATTTTGCGATTCGGTGAATACCAGCGAACGAACCGTAACCAAGCTGGCTGAAGGTGTCTACGAAATTCGCCACCCGGATTCACCCGATTCCAACCTGAATGGGAATACCACGGTCATCATTGGGGAGAGGGAAGTCTTGGTGGTGGACTCTTGCTTTCAGCGTTCCGCCGCTCGTGAGGATATTGCCCAGATCCGCAAGTGGACGGACAAACCGGTTCGCTATTTGCTCAATACCCACTTCCACAATGATCACAATGTAGGAAATGGCGATTATGCCGCCGCCTTTCCCGCCCTGGCCGTTATCGCACATACCGACACTAAGACGGATATGTATCGCACTGCAACGACCCAGAGCAGATTCGCGTCGTACGTCAGCGTAAGAAAACAACGGATCGAGACTGGCAAAGGCGCAGACGGGAAAGAGCTAAGTGAATCCCAAAAAGCGCAGACTGCGCGAGAGTTGGCGGCCAGGAGCCTAGTCCTTGAAGAACTCCAGGGCTTTGTCTACCAACCGCCCACTTTGACGTTTGACACTGAGCTTGAGATTAATCTTGGGAATCGCGAAGTACAGGTAAAACACTTAGGGCGAGGCACCACAAGGGGCGACACAATCGTCTACTTGCCCAAGGAAAAAATCCTGGTCGCCGGTGATCTATTAACTCACCCGGTGCTCTTTACCTACGACGGCTATCCAACCGACTGGATTCAGACTCTGGAAGCAATGGGACAGATGGATCTGCAAGTGATCGTCCCGGGGCACGGCGACGTGTTGTATGACAAGACCTATCTCTACTTATCCCGCGATCTTCTCCAAAGTGCGGTCGGGCAAGTAACCGCACAACTCCATCAACTATCGGCGACTGTCGAAAATCCTCGGCTCGAAGATGTACGAAAAGGTGTCGACCTCACAACCTTCCGACAGCGGTTCGCGGGCGACGACAAGGACACTGGCGAGGCCTTTGATGATGCCGCGGATCACCTGATAAAGGTCGTGTACACCCAAGCGATGCCAATGTAGATTCTCCAAGGCCAGCCTAGTTTTAGGGAGCCACAGGATTCCGCCGACGGGGGCATTTTCAGCAACCCGCAAGTCACTTGAGCTTTAGTCGATTTGCATGCCTTCGGCGGCGGCGCGCAGGCGGGGGTAATAATTGCGCGCTTCATTAACGACTTTGTCCAGGCAAGCATCGTCATGATCAGGGTCGTGGTGGAAGAGGATCAGCTCCTTCGCGCCACTCTCGGTGACCACTTTCACGGCTTCGCGCCAGTGGCTGTGTCCCCAGCCGCGCCGCCGCTCGTATTCGTCGGGGAGATACTGCGCGTCGTAGATCAGGACATCGGCTCCGGCGGCAAGCTTGCGAACATTCTTGTCGAACACAGCGTCGCCGGGCTCGTTGTCGGTGGCATAAACCATCACGCCTTCTTTGGTCTCGAGGCGAAAACCCATGCAACCCTGAGGATGATTAAGCCACATGGTCTGCAAAGTCACATCGCCCAATTGGATGCGCCCCTCTTCGAGATCATAGAAATTCTGCTTGGCTTGCATTTCCTTCAGGCCGACTGGGAAGTAAGGCGCAGCCATCTGTTCTTCAAGCACGCGCTTCAAGCTGCGAGTACGGCTGGAGCAATGAAACTGAAAGTGATTTTCCCGGTTGTCGTAAAGCGGACCGAAAAACGGGAGTCCCTGAATGTGATCCCAATGAAAATGGGAGACGAAAATGTGCGCGGAAATTGGACGATCTTTGAACTCGTGCCGCAGAGCTTGCCCCAATACGCGGAAGCCCGTGCCGCAGTCGAAAATGTAGACGCTGTCGCCGAGTCGCACCTCCACACAGGAAGTGTTGCCTCCATAGCGCATATTTTCCGGCTGAGGAGCTGGTGTGGATCCGCGAACACCCCAGAACTTGATTCGCATACGCTTCCGCCTGCGGAAAACCGGCCAAACTGTCATCTTGCGACTTGCGGTGGAATCCGTCAATTCATTCGCTGGTTCGCTGGGTTGGCGGCAGCGATTGAGGGCGCCCGTGTTCAATTTCACGACACGCGGCAGCGTACCCGCGTACATCTATAATTGGGCGAGCACGATTTCATCGGAAAGGGCCTTACCAACAATACTTGCTGCGCCCCGACTACAAAGAATTCTCCCGTCTGGCCCGAGATTTTACGCTGGTTCCGGTAGTCAAGTCGGTCGCGGCCGACCTGCTGACTCCGGTCTCCGCATTTCTCGCTATCGCAGCCAAAGAACCCGATGCCTTCTTGCTGGAGTCGATCGAGCGGGGTGAGCAGATCGGCCGTTACACCTTTCTAGGCTCGCGTCCTTATTTGCGCGTGCAAGCCCGCGGTCAAGATGTCGTGATCGAGCGAGGGAAGGCTCGGGAGCGACGCACGGGCAACGTTTTGCAGGTGGTGAAGGAACTCCTGCGCCAGCATCGGCCGGCGGCGTTGGCGGGTCTGCCTCCGTTCACCGCGGGCGCGGTCGGATACGTTGCCTATGACGCGGTTCGGCAGCTCGAAAAGATCGGCGATCACGCTGCCGATGATCTTTCCTTGCCGGATTGCGGGTTAATGTTTTTCGACCGTCTGCTGGCCTTCGATCATCTTCGGCATCAGATTCACATCATCGCAACGGCGGATGTTTCCCGTGAAAGTCCGCGACGCGCTTATGATCGCGCCCTCGCCGATATTGCGATTCTTGAAAAGAAACTGGCCGCCGGTTTGCATCCGGCTCATTGGCAGAAGTCTGCTCGACCCACGGCCAAGCTGAAGATCCATGCTGGAACCAGCCGTCGCCGGTTCATCGATTCTGTCGAGGGTTGCAAGCAGTACATCGCGGCTGGAGACATTTTCCAGGTGGTGTTGTCCCAGCGTCTGGATTTTGCTCCCCAGGTCGCTCCGTTTGATGTTTATCGGTCTCTGCGCACGGTGAATCCTTCTCCTTACATGTATTTCTTAAGGATGGGCGATGTGCATGTGCTGGGTTCGTCACCAGAAATGCTGGTGCGCGTAAGTGGACGCAAACTGGAATATCGCCCAATCGCCGGAACCCATCCCCGCGGTCGCGACGAGTCAGAAGATTCGCGGCTGGCGGAAGAAATGCTGTCCGACGAAAAGGAGCGCGCCGAGCACGTCATGCTGGTCGACCTCGGACGCAACGATCTGGGTCGGGTAAGCGAATACGGTTCCGTGAAAGTGCGAGACCTGATGTACGTCGAGCGCTACTCGCACGTCATGCACATCGTGTCCGCGCTCGAGAGCAAGCTGCGCGAAGACCTCGACGCTTTGGACGCTTTCGCCGCTTGCTTTCCGGCGGGAACCCTGACCGGAGCGCCGAAAGTACGCGCCATGCAGATCATCGAAGAATTAGAGCCGACGCGGCGGAGTGTGTATGGCGGGTCTGTCCTTTATGCCGATTTCGCCGGCAATCTGGATTCCTGCATCGCCATTCGCACCCTGCTGATGAAAGGCAAGCAAGCTTACCTTCAGGCGGGAGCAGGCATCGTCGCGGATTCCGATCCCGCAAAAGAATTTCAGGAATGCATGAATAAGGCTGAGGCAGTCCTAAGAGCGGTAAGGGTTGCGCGCGGCGGTTAACAAACGCCTTTGGGCGATCGTTCGGGACTAAACCTTCGTAATACCTTCATTGAAAAACTCCCGTTAAACCCCGAGGGAGTACAATCTTTCACGCAACGATCTCGCGTATCTCAAGTCAAAGTCCCTCCAGCCATTGAGGAGAGTGCATGGCCAACTTGCTGGCAACCAAACCGCTCAACACCATCCTCAATGAAGCGCATGAAACCGGCGAACACTGCCTGAAACGCGCTCTGGGACCGAGCAACCTCATTGCCCTTGGGATCGGCGCAATCATCGGCACCGGAATTTTCGTCATTACTGGGACTGCGACTGCGCTTCACGCCGGGCCTGCGGTGATTCTGTCTTTCATTTTTGCCGCCGTCGGCTGCGTTTTCGCCGGATTGTGCTATGCCGAGTTCTCATCCATGATTCCAGTTGCTGGTTCTGCTTACACCTACGGATACGCAACCTTGGGTGAGATATTTGCCTGGATCATCGGGTGGGATCTGGTGCTGGAATATGCCTTCGGTGCGGCTACTGTAGCCTCCGGATGGAGCGGATACTTCATCAGTTTGCTGGGTGACTTTGGCATCAAGCTGCCGGCTTCGATCGCCGGCACGCACTGGGATGAATTCATTTTCTACAACAATCACTGGGAAAACGCGACCAAGATCGTTCCCAAGCTCAAGCTTCTCGGAATCGATCCCGCTAGTTTGCCGCACGCCCACGGGGTATTTAATCTTCTCGGCTTTCTGGCGATAGTGTTTTGCACGATGGTGCTGGTGATTGGCATTAAGGAATCGGCAAATTTCAACACCGGCATTGTGGTGATTAAAGTTTGCGTCCTGCTGGTCTTTATCGCGATTGGCAGCAACTATCTGTTGGGGCATCGCGAACTGATGGCCGCCAATTGGCACCCCTTTATTCCGGAGAACATTGCGTTCGGACAATTCGGAATGTCGGGGATTCTTCGCGCCGCGGGAATCATTTTCTTTGCCTACATCGGCTTCGATGCCGTGTCCACAGCCGCTCAAGAGGCAAAGGATCCGGCCAAGGACATGCCCATCGGCATTCTCGGGTCCCTGGTGATCTGCACTGTGCTCTACATTCTGGTGGCGGGAGTGCTGACCGGCCTGGTGAATTACAAATACTTGAATGTGCCCGATCCGCTCGCAATCGGCATTGATTCCACCGGAGTTGCCTGGGGTAGTTTTCTGGTGAAGATTGGCGCGCTCATGGGGCTGACGAGCACGATTGTGGTCATGCTGCTAGGCCAATCCAGAGTATTTTTCTCCATGTCACGCGACCGGCTGCTGCCCGGCTGGTTCAGCGCGGTGCATCCGCGTTTTCGTACGCCCTGGATTTCTACGCTAACGGTCGGTCTCTTTGTCGCTGTGCTAGCTGCGTCGCTGCCGATTGATGTGCTGACCGAGATGGTGAGTATCGGAACGTTGCTGGCTTTCATTATCGTTTGCGCGGGCGTGTGGATTCTCCGCCGGCGCAATCCCGATCTTCCGCGGCCCTTTAAGACGCCGCTGGTGCCACTAGTGCCAATTCTAGGAATCGTGATTTCGTTGGCGATGATGCTCAGCCTGAATGTGGTCACGTGGATCCGGCTCGCCGTGTGGCTGATGATCGGTATGGTGATTTACTTCGGCTACAGTCGCTACCACAGCCGGGTGCAGCTCCAACTCGAAGCAACGAAGTAGCTTCAGGAGTGAGTGAATCTCTGGGCGCTATTTTACGAGCCCATTTGCAGGAAGTTCTTGACCAGTTTTTTGCCTTCGACCGTCAAGACGCTCTCGGGATGGAACTGCACGCCTTCGACCGGGAACCGGCGATGGCGAAATGCCATGATGACCCGGGCGCCATCCGATTCGGTGGCAAAAGCGCTGATCTCGAGATCCTTCGGCAAACCCTTTTCTTCGACGATTAGCGAATGGTATCGGGTGGCCGTCATAGGCGATGGAAGGCCGCTGAAAATAGTTCGTCCATCGTGCTCCACTTGGCTGGTTTTCCCGTGCATGAGTTTGGGAGCGCGTACGACTTGGCCTCCAAAGGCGGCACCGATGGCTTGATGCCCCAGGCAAACTCCCAGCAGTGGCACCTTGCCGGCAAAGTGGCGGACCAGGTCGATGCTGATTCCGGCTTCCTGTGGCGTACATGGTCCGGGAGAGAGCAGGATGCGTTCGGGGTACATGGCTTCGACATCCGCGACCGTGACCTGATCGTTCCGGCGGACTACGACTTCGGCTCCCAGTTCGCCCAAATATTGGACCAGGTTGTAAGTGAAGGAATCGTAGTTGTCTAAGACAAAAACCATCTGGCTGGTACTAGCTTAACCCAAAGCCTTTGGACTGCAGACTTCGCAATGAAAAGGAGCCGCGAAGGGCGTAGAGGAAGACATTCTCAGCCGTCTCTCTGCCGCCTTTGTGAACTCTGCGGTTAGGAGCTTTTGACTCCCCTGACCCACCACAAAAGTACAGTCTTGACACGGTGAACACAACACGCCATGCTTTACAGACTTTAGCGGAGGACTCATGGCCGAGACCGAGCAGGACAATAAGCGGGCGACCCGCCGGTTTGCGTTGCGGTTGCCTGTTTCGGTTACTTACACCGACGACGCGCTTCGCGAGAAGACAGCGCAGACGCGAGATGTGAGCGCGCGTGGCATCTGCTTCTACGTAGACTCCGCGATTGCCGCGGGCGCGGCGATTGAATTTACTTTGACCTTGCCGCCGGAGATTACTTTGACGGAAAGCATTCGGGTTCGGTGCAAAGGCAAAGTGGTTCGAGTCGACGACGGCGGTTCTGAGGGGAGAGTTGCCGTAGCTGCCGTCATCGACGAATACGAATTCCTCTCCGAACCCTAGCTCAGAACCGGATCGAAGATCAGTGCGAACGCTCGATCAGCGAAGGCCGTCCGGGTCTACCTGATTCCCCCTCCTGATGACCTTAGTGCCCATTCGGGGACTTCTCTCGCTCCAGGGCCGGTGATATCGTTAGATTAAGTCGACCCCGAGATGAAGCCCTTGCAACGCCCTCGCAGCCTGCTCCTCGCGCTATTGGTACTCGCTGCGTCGAGCGCGGCCCAGTCCACGTCGCAGTTGTTGGCAACCACCGACGCCCCCGCGATTGTGCATAGTGTGCGAGTTTTGCCTGGTCAAGCCGGGCCAGCGGTAGAGATCCTGTCAAGCCGTCCACTCGTCCCGGCCATCAGTAGGGTCGAAAATCCTCCACGCCTGGTCATTGATCTTCCCAATGCTCTGGTTTCGGGCGTAAAAAAGCGGATCGACTTCACCAATGACGAGATCAACGGAATTCGCGTCAATCAATATCAGAACGCGCCGCCGGTCACTCGAGTGGTCGTGGATTTGGCCAAGCCAGTCGAACAGACCTGGGACGCGGCCGGAAATCGCCTGATGATCCGGCTACGCGGATCCGAGCAAACCGTCGCCAAGCCTCCGTCGGTGCCGGTTTTCACCCAAGGCACTCAGCCCGTGGCAGTACCGCTGGCGCCCGGATCCTCAGGCACCGTAATTCTGGCGGGCAGTTACATTGCCCCGGGATCTTCGGTTGTAGCTGGCTCGGACACGTCGATTCTGCGCTTAACGCGCGGTGGCGAGGTGTTAGTGTGCCCGGGAACGACCGTATCGGTCACATCTTCACAGAATGGGAATGCTCTCATGCTCGGAATGAGCACCGGCGCGCTCGAAGCCCATTACAATCTGACCGCTTCCGCGGACTCGATTCGTCACTCCCGATTTTCGCATCCTGCTGGCCGGACCCGGCGAATTTCACTATGCCGTTAGCGCCGACTCGCGTGGCAACACCTGCGTACGCTCGTTGCCGGGCAATACCGCTTCGGTAATCGTCTCCGAGCTTCTGGGTGACGGGAACTATCAGGTCAAGCCGACCGAACAGATAGTATTTCGGTCCGGCCGGTTGAACCAATTGGACAACGCTGTGCCGGTCAATTGCGGATGCCCGCCTCCTTCTATACCCGTGCTACGGGCGGCCAACATCCCAGATCCGGTGGTTTCCGAGGCGAAGGCATCGTCGCCCGTACGCCTTGCGCAGCCGGGCGACGACCCATCGCTGGTGCCAGTATCGAATTCGACTTCTGAAGTGGGCTTGCGGAACGCTTCGCCTTCTCAGGTCGCTGTCGCAGAGACGCCCGAAACCGCCGCCTTGCCACCGTCAAAGCCCGGCGACGTTCATGTGCAGGTGGATGCCCCATTCGTCTTTCGCGCCGAAGATCTTCAAGGCAGCGCGCGCAAAGCCGAAGCCCCGCCCCCGCCTATGCCTCCACCCATACTCGATTCGGAACTGCGACAAGCCAGCATTTTGCGTCCCGCGGCATCGATCGAGGCCACCGTCCTCCCCCCGCCTCGCGTCCCGACCGCACACCGCGGAGTTTTCGGCAAGATCAAAGGCTTTTTCGCGGCCATCTTCAGTTAGTGCACGGCAAGTGGGGATTCCAGCCTGCAACCCTCAACGGCCAGCCCGTGTCGGTTCAGATCAACGTAGAAGTGAGCTTCCGGCTATATTGACGCAAGGATCGGGCTTATGACGCATAGCCTCGCCCAGAAGCAGTGAACATCGGCAGATGCGCGTCTAGCGTCGGATGGCTTTTGCCAGAGGCGTCACTCGTTCGCGAAATTCATCCGCCATCGCTGAGCCGCGTTCCAGCACATCGTCGGCGACTTCTTTGGCCTCGTCTTTCCAATCGTCCAACGTCTCGCGGGCATCATTGTATTTGCGCCGCAGCTCTTTCCGCATCTGTTTCCCCGCCTTGGGAGCAAACAGGAGTCCAATAAGAGTTCCAGCTCCCAATCCGATCAGCAGAAAAGTAATCGCTGTACCCGCCGAGCTGCCTTCCGAAGATTCGTATTTTCCTTCCAGCATAAGAGCTCCTTTTCATTGCGAAGAACAGCGGTAGCATTGAGCTGCCGCAGACTCCATTATAGACGCCGCCCCAGAGTGCCGGGGACATTAGAGAAGTTTCCCTGATTGGGACACCAGGCCTCTTTTCCGACAAGGGGAATTCGGGCCCGGTCCCAACTTTTCACCGCAAGCCGTCCCCGCACGCCCTTAGGTCGATCTAGAACACGTGGCCTAGTTGAAAGAACCACTTACGGTGGCCCGTGTCTCCCACGCTGCCACCGACGGACATAGGGCCCACCGCGGTTTCAGCCACGACCTTGATCGCCACATCGGTTGGGAATCCGCTTTGGAGCTGGGCATCGAACATCTTGGCAGCTTCATAAGTAGCGACCGCAAAGACCTTGCGTCCTGCGAAGGGCGGAAGTGTGAAAATCTCCCGAATGTAGCCAGTCTGAAACAGGTAGTATTCGTTTCCAAACAACTCATTGATTCCGTAGGCGCTGAGCCGATCCGGGCCGCCCAGAAAATAAAGTGGGAAACTGGTCTGGTTGTGCCCAAAGTCAGTAGCGCCCGCAAGGCCGAAAAACAGAGATGACGGTTTCGTAATTGTCTGGAAATACTGCACCCGGCCGTCGATGGTCGGGAGGTTCGTGGTACTTGTGGGATAGGTATCGAAGTAACGGAAGTTTGTATCGGCGCGGAAGCCCTGGCGCGGGACTATTGGGTCGTCGGTATGGTCCATGCGGAACATCGCATGGGCTTGACCATCTCGGCCGCTGACCGAACCAAAGTCCGCTCTGCCCAAGCGAACTCGGGCATCGAGATATCCCACTTCGTAGCCGACTCTGGCTTCGGTGAAGCGATCGAAAGCAAAGCCGAAGTCCCCTCCGATTCTGTAATTGCCCAGGCGATACTCCGCAATCGGATTGTTCTTGTCATATATGCGGAAGGTACTGTCGCTGGCCGAAGCATGCGGTGCGACGAACCATTTGCTGATCGCGTTAAACGGTTTATAAAGTTCGCTGCTTATGCTGTAGATATTTCCGAAGGAAAAATCGGTGCGCCATTCAGAACGATAACCGGCCGGATCAAGAAAAGTGAGCCGTGCCGCTTGCGTAAAACCCACATCAGCAACTTCAGAACCGTCCACTTCAAAACCGAGTTGGAGAGTGGGCGGCGCGCTCGAGTACTCGTGGAGGGTTACCAGTAGACCGTCCTGTCCATTGCTGCGGATCATGCGATAACCCGCCACGGCGAAGCGTCCGTTGCCCACTATGCGATTCAGCAGTTCTTCGATGGCTGTCGTGTCAATCGGTTTGCCAACTAGAGGATGCAGTGCATGTTCAATGCTGACGTGAGCGCCGGCGCCTTCCACTGTGACAAACTGTGGAATGGCCTGGACAGAAAGCTTGCGGGCGGCCCGCCGGTTGAGATAATCGTTCCAGTCAGTGTCAGACAACGAGTAGGGCTGCAACACCTGTTCCTTCGCCGCAGCAGCTTTGTTCCCCGTGGCCATGATGTTCGAGGACCGGTTGTATTCGAGCGAGGTGTAATCGCTGAGAGGAACCGAAATGACCAGATCGGCGCCGGCGATGCCGCGAATTTCATTCTCCCGAATGACGACTTCCACGGCCCTGCCCAGAACATCGAACAGAGACTTGATACTTTCGGATTTGGCGGGAGCGATGTCCAGATGAACTCCAATCACAATGTCCGCGCCCATCTGGCGCACAACCGCTGTCGGCAAATTTCCGACGAGGCCACCATCTACGTAGACTTTTTCACCATCCCGAACGGGAGCAAATACGCCGGGAATCGACATGGTGGCGCGCAACGCTTGCTCGAGCTCGCCGTCGCGAAAAACAACCTCTTTGCCGGTGACCAACTCGGTCGCAACACAGCGAAACGGGATGGGCAGGTCGTCGAAGGATGCGACCTGAGAATAAGGCAGAATCTCACGGTCAATTAGCGCGGTAATCAATTGCCCCTGATTCAACCCGCTGGGCGGAGCCAATCCGTGTTTCAACCCCAGGATCATCGAATTGGGATATGCATTTTGGTCCTCCTTGCGCCGAAACGACAAGTCTGGATATTGAGGCTGTCCGCCAATGATTGTGTCCCAATTCTGTTGGGCAACGAGGGTCCGCAACTGTGCGGGAGTCTTGCCTGTGGCGTAGAGTCCCGCGACCAGGCCGCCCATGCTGGTGCCAGCGATGTAGTCTACGGGGATGTGATGGTCTTCAAACCACTGCAACACTCCGATGTGCGCCAAACCTAACGCTCCGCCGCCCTCCAGTGCGACGCCGATCTTGGGCCGCGGCTTCGTGGGTTGCGGAGCGGCGTTCGCTTGAGACTGATCGGATTGCAAAGCGACTTGAGCACCAGAGATCGAAGTGCACAACAGAGAGAAAATCAGAGAGAAAATCAGGTTGATCGACTTCGGCATCACTGCCTCCACGCAGTTACGCGATGGGTTTTCCACGGGCTGCGATGATATCAAGAATGCCCATTAGCTCACACTGACAGAACACATGGAACCCGCATCGGGAACCAGCATTTCCCAGCTTTGCTCAAGCCCGTGTAAAATGAAGACTTTGAGCCTTGAGTCTGGCGGGATATGAGGAGCACCCGCGTTCCGCCGGCCAGCCGCAATTAATTAAGGAGATTCATCCGGCAATGTCTATTCCTGCCACCCAGCTACGACCCGGCATGATCATTAAGCACAACAATGATCTGCATTCCGTTTTCAGCGTGGAGCACCGCACTCCAGGAAATCTGCGCGCGTTTATCCAAGCGAAGCTGCGCAACCTTCGTACCGGCGCGATGTTCGAGCACCGCTTCCGTTCGCCTGACCCCATTGAAAAAATCAACGTGGATGAACAGGAGATGGAGTTTCTGTACGCCGACGGCGACAGTTACTACTTCATGGACACCACGAATTTTGAGCAGACGCACCTTACGCGCGACATTTTGGGCGACGCCGTAGACTACCTGATTCCCAACCTGACGATTAACGTGGAATTTTTCGACGGTAAGGCCGTGGGTATTGAGCTGCCGCAGACTGTGGAGCTGACGGTCATCGAGACCGAACCCGGGCTCAAGAGCGCAACCGCTTCCAGCGTTACCAAGGCAGCGAAAACGGAAACCGGGCTGGTGGTGCAAGTGCCTCCGTTCATCAACGAAGGCGAAAAGATTCGCGTGGATACGGCCGAAGGCGTTTATCTTTCGCGAGCCTAGAATCTGCGGCGGTCGCCATCACCTCTTGCATGATGCCTTCTGAATCGAGAGTGCGCAGGTTGTGAGATACTTGCGCGCGGAGTTGTGTTTAGGCAGTGAATATTCCTGATTTCGAGGCCATCCCGAATGCGCCGACGTCCGGTCAGCTTCACGGTCGCGCTGACAGTGATTGGTTTTGCCCTCCATGCCAGAGCCCAGCAGCCGCCAGAGTCTCCCCATAAAATCGTCGCGGTCCGTGCAGCCCGCATGTTGGATGTCAAAACGGGCAGCATGGTTCGCAATGCTGTCGTGCTGATTGACGACGACAAGATTACCGCGTCGGGAAGTGGACTGGCCATTCCCGCGGCAGCTACCGTGATCGATCTCGGAAACGCAACTTTGCTGCCAGGGCTTATCGATTGTCATACGCACCTGATGGCGCGCATGTCGGACGACCCTAACGCCTACGCTCTCGACCTGCTCACCAAGTCGCAAGCATTTCGCGCGCTTGAGGGCGCAGCCGATGCCCGCGTCACGCTTCAAGCCGGTTTCACCTCGGTACGCGACGTGGAAAGCGAGGGATCGGGCTACGCCGATGTAGCCCTTCGCGACGCCATTAACCAGGGACTGGTCGAAGGCCCTCGCATGCAAGTCTCGACGCGAGCCATCGCGGCCGTAGGCAGTTATCATCCCTTCGGCATTTCGCCGGACATCGAGAATTTTCCGACTGGCGCACAAATGATCAGCGGCGTGGAGGAGGCGAGGCGAGCGGCCCGCGAACAGATCAGTCATGGCGCCGACTGGCTGAAAGTCTATGCGGACTGGGGGCGTCCCACGCTGAACCTTGACGAGATCCAGGTCATCGTCGAAGAGGCGCACAAGAAGCGGCGGAAGGTCGCTGCCCATGCGGACAGCCCCGAGGCCATTCGGAATGCGCTGACAGCAGGTGTCGACTCCATCGAGCATGGAACCCTGGCCGACCGGTCTCTGTTGGAAATGATGAAACAGAAGAACGTTTTCTGGGTGCCCACGCGCGCGGCAATTGCCGGCGATCTGGAGACGATGACGGATCCTAACGGTCGCAAACGTCTCCAGGAAGTGATCGAACGCGGGCGTCAGAATCTTGCGATTGCACGCGAGATCGGGGTGAAGATCGCAAGCGGATTCGATGCCTCCAGCGCTGCAACCCAAGGCCACAATGCCCGTGAGATCGTAGAACTCAATCGGCTGGGAGTGCCGCCCGTCGATGCGATTCGAGCCGCGACCGCCAGTGCCGCCGAACTCATGGGATGGCAAGACAAAGTGGGGTCGCTGGAGCCGGGGAGATTCGCCGACATGATCGCGGTCGCTGGAGATCCGCTCGCCGACATCACCGAATTGGAGAACGTCAAGTTCGTAATGAAAGGTGGGGAAGTAATAAAGAACCAGCTTCCTGCCCACTGAGTCCCTTGGCGTGCTTTTGTGGCCTGAATGATGAATCTGTTATTTTGAAGTCTGCCTGCATGACATCCGCGGAAAAACCGACTCAGGCGCGGCGCTTCCTGGTTCGTGGACGCGTGCAAGGTGTCGGCTTTCGGTGGTTTGTGGAGCGCGAAGCGCGCACCCTCGGCGTTGCCGGATGGGTTCGCAACAATGCTGACAGCAGCGTGGAAGTACTGGCGATGGGTACGCGTGAGCAGCTTACCGGACTGCGATCACGTCTGCGGGAGGGCCCGCGAGCTGCGCGAGTCGATGATGTCGAAGAATCGGAAGCCAAACCGGTTTCTGGCCTGACAACTTTTCGCATCGAAGGAGCCTGGTAAGCATGTCAACTAACTTAGCGACGATCAAGAAGAGCGTGAGCTGCGAACCACTGAAAAAGTTGATTCGCGAAATCCCCGACTTCCCCAAGAAAGGGATCCTGTTCTACGACATCACGACTTTGTTGAAAGACAAGGTTGGATTCGCGACCCTGATCGATGCGCTCTCGGAACACTACCTGGACCAGAAAATCGATCTTGTGCTGGGCATGGAGGCTCGCGGGTTTATCTTCGCGCCGGCTCTCGCCTATCGGCTGAATGCTGGATTCGTCCCGGTACGGAAGCCCGGCAAACTACCGGCCCCCACTGCGAAGTACGACTACGCGTTGGAATATGGAACCAACACGCTTGAGATTCACAAAGACGCAATACAAAAGGGTCAGCGCATCATCATCGTAGACGACCTGTTGGCGACGGGCGGAACGGCTGAAGCCACGACTAAGTTGGCAACCTCGCTAGGAGCGGAAGTGGTCGGTCTGGGATTCGTAGTGGAACTGGACTTCCTGAGCGGCCGCTCCAAGCTGGCGGACTACGACGTGTTTTCGCTCTTGCATTACGACAAATAGGTTGGCCGTAGTTGGCTTCGCAGTTATTTGAGAAGGTAGGAGATGGTGGCTGCAATCGCGGTCCAACTCAGCCCTAATATCACCAGAACGGCGGCCAATCCCAGCATTCGATTCCAATCAACCGGCTGCCTGGGGGCCACGATGTTTGGTTGATTCCTGGTTAGGAGCGCCGATATGTCGTCACCGAACCAACGACTTCTCGGGCGTCGGTGGCGAACGATTTCCAACTGCGCAAATTCACGGTTGATGTTCATGTTGAATCCCGGCGCAGCTATCCCCTCGATGCAATCGCGGGGTAGATTAAGCGCCATCTTACGCCAAATTGATTAGATCTTCGTGACCACTCGTCATTCCGGACAAATACCTCCTTCTATTTCACAATGGCTGACCTATGCTGAGTTTTTAATATGCACGTGACCAGCCAAACGAAACTGGCTCGTCATGAACATTGCCTTAGAATGAGAAGGCCCTTACCTCAAACGGAACAACGGTGTTCTCAAAACCACAAGCCGACGTCCACTAACGAGCTAGACGCGGATCTTCTTCAAGATATTGCAGCTGCTCCGAACGAAGGCGTGAACTGCTTCAAGAAACGCGGCTGGCTGTAGCGAAGTGGATTAAGCCTCGACCAGCACGAGTGACCCATCTTTGGGAAGATAGCTCTTCCGCCGGAACCAATCTTCCATCGCGTCTTTCAATTCTGCGAGCGGAACCTGCGTTCCAATCTCCATCACGCCGTCGGCTACTGGCAGAGTATTGTCAAAAACCGTGGCGTTGGTGAAATTGCGCATGGAGAAGCTGTCCAGCCATTTCAGCGGGCAGCGAAGGCGCAGGCCATCCTGTTCGTACTCCACGCGAATCTTGCGGGCAAACACAATTAAGATTTAACCACAGGGAGCACAGAGGAGCACAGCGACGAGCGGAATCTACACAACTTCGCGCCGAGCTGAGCGGTGCGTTACGGATGAGCAGGAGCGGGCGTAGCCGGTGAAGCAGTCCCTCCGGTATTCACCAGATCTTTCAATTCCTTGCTGGGCTTGAAAAATGGGATCTTCTTGGCGGGGACTTCGACGCGCTCGCCGGTCTTCGGATTGCGTCCGACGCGGGGTTTGCGCTGCCGGGTGCGGAAGCTGCCAAAGCCACGAATCTCAATTTTGTCGCCCACATGAAGCGAGCGCACGATGGCATCAAAGATGGTTTCGACGATGACTTCGCTATCCTTGCGTGTCAACTCCGCCAACTGCGACACTTCATCGATCAAATCAGCTTTTGTCATATGCCTGTCCGCTCCTTCGATCTCATTGTGAACCTGGCCTGCCTGGACGATCGAGGCTCCCGAGCCGCCCCAAGGCCTGCATAACCTTCTCAAATTTCAGGGGTTGTGCGCAAGTGACTTTTTCGGAATGTAGGCGCGGGCGACCCGACTTGGCGAATATCGGCCCAGAAATAAAGCCGCACGAGCGGAGACGCTCGCGCCTAGAAAAACTGATCACTTCCACAGATAATAAAACCCCATCTGGTTTTCCAGCAGCTTTTCGCGGGTGGGCAGCCAGGGAGAAAGGTCGCCAAACAATAGATCCGCCAGGGTGCGGCGGTTCCTTTCCGGATGTACCAGTAGCGGCTCTCCTTTGATTCCGACCGACTTTGCAGTTTCATCCACAGCGGTCTGGAAATCCCCGACCTGATCGATCAAATGCATGGACAGAGCTTCCTCACCAGTCCACACCCGCCCATTGGCAATGGCTTTGATGTCTTCCGGTTTGGCATGGCGGCCTTCCGCGACCGCCTGCACAAACTGACCGTACATATTGTCGATCAACGACTGCAAATACGCGCGTTCGACGGGCGTCAGTTCACGGCTGGGGTCGCCCGTGTCTTTGAGTTCGCCAACCTTCAGCACCTCGGGCTTCAGTTTCGCCCAACGCATCAAGTCGCCGTAGTTCACCCACTCGAGGATTACGCCGATCGATCCCACAATGCTGCCATTGTCGGCGTAAATCTTGTTGGTGGCGGAAGCGACGTAGTAAGCGCCGCTGGCGCCCACGGTGCTGATAGAGGTGATAATTGGCTTTTTCTTTTCGTCACGTACGCGCTTGACTGCGCGGTAAATCTCCTCCGAAGCTGCCACTCCTCCGCCCGGGGAATTCACATGAATGATGATCGCCTTGACCGAGTCTTCATCGCCAAATTTCTTGATCTGCGGCACGATCACGCTGGGGTCAATGATGACACCTTCCAGGTCGATAATGCCGATCTTGTCACCGAAGCTGTTCAGAGAGGCTTCCTCGCCACCTGCGCGCAGCGTCAAGTACACCAGCGTGAAGACCGCGAGAACGAAGAGGAAGAAAACTCCTCCGCCAATGATGATCCAGAGGAAAGTGCGGGAACGACTGTTCTCAGCCATAAATGACGGTAGTTTAGCACCTGCTGCGCAGCTAAGGGACGCATATCCGGAGCAGCGTGTCGGAAGCAACATTCAGATCCGGCGCTACCTCTGTGTCCCTCTGTGTCCTCTGTGGTCAAGAATTGTGATTTTCTTCGTCGGTAGCGAGAAAAAGCGGTAGAGTAATCGGTCGCACGAATCGCGACTCGCCCATGGCCAATGATCTGGAAAAAGAAGCCGCTGCTCGCGCCAGCCTGCGCTTTGTGAAGGATGGCAACATCGTCGGACTGGGAACAGGATCAACCGCCGCCTTCGCCGTGCGCATGCTGGGAGAGCTAGTAAAAGCTGGCCTGAAGATTCGCGGCATTCCGACTTCGGTTCACACCCGAGACCTGGCTGCGAGTGTGGGAATCCCGCTGACCACGCTGGACGAATTTCAGCAGATCGATGTCACCATCGACGGCGCCGATGAATTCGATCCCCAACTGCGCCTGATCAAGGGTGGCGGCGGCGCGTTGCTGCGCGAGAAGGTCATCGCTTCGGCATCCCGGCAGGTTGTGATCATCGCTGACTCCAGCAAAGAAGTTGCGGTGCTGGGAAAATTCCCGCTTCCGGTCGAGGTGATTCCATTCGCTCAGCCTCTGGTCGCCAAACGGATTGCCGCGCTGGGTGCTGCCGTGAAACTCCGTCAGGATTCGAGCGGGAAAACCTTCGTGAGCGATGAAGGTCATCACATTCTCGATTGCAGCTTTGGCCAGATTCCCGATCCACCGGCTTTGGCGCGCAAACTGAGCGACATGCCGGGGGTGGTTGAGCACGGCTTGTTTATCAATTTAGCCAGCGTGGTGTTGCTGGCCAGGGGCGGGAAGGTCACAGAATTCCATCGCTAGAAATCGCAGGCGGTGGCGCCGCACTACACGATCTCGGTCAAGGCCTTCAGAAACCGCTCCACTTCTTCTGCCGAGTTGTAATGTGCGATGCCAATTCGTAAGAACCCGCCATCTTTTTCTACATCGAGGCGTTCAGTAAGGTTCAGGGCATAGTAATTGCCGTCCCATGTAAAAAAGCCGCGGTCCCCGAGCTTGGTTGCGAGTTCCAGCGGGGTATGACCTTGGACCCGAACTGCGATCGTGGGACAGCGGTGATCGAAGCGCTTCGGATCGGTAATTCCGTAGAGCTTCGCGCCCGCGATGTTTGACACACCGCGGATTAGCTTCTCCATCAATCCGCGCTCATGATTGCGGATCACGTCGAAAGCCGCCAGCAATGCGGAGCGACGGGAAGTGGCGGAAGGGCTTGCGTGTCGGCCAAGATCGGCAAGATAGTCTACGCAAGCCTTAATCCCAGCGATGCATTCATGGTTGAGCGTGCCCCACTCCCAGCGGTTGGGAATGGCGTTGGTGTTGGCGCGAACTTTGTAGGGTTGCAGTCGCAGCAAGTGCTCACGTTTGCCGTAGAGCACGCCCATATGCGGCCCAAAGAATTTGTAGGTCGAGCAAGCCAGAAAGTCGCAGTCGAGAGCGCGGACGTCGATGGGCCCATGCGGAGCGTAGTGCACCGCATCGATGTATGCGAGTGCGCCGTGTGCGTGCGCTAAGCGAATCACTTCCTTCACATCATTGATCGTGCCGACAGCATTCGAGGCGTACCCGACAGCGACCAATTTGGTCCGACTAGTTATCTTTCGCGCCAGGTCGTCCATGTCGAGCGTGCAGTCGGCTTCGTGAATCTCTGCCATGCGAATGGTCACACCACGCTCCTCCAGCGCCCGCCACGGAGAAACATTCGCGTCGTGATCAAGATGGGTGAGCACAATCTCGTCGCCTGGGCCGAGTTCGCGACCAATCGACCGGCTGATGGCATACGTCAGCGTCGTCATATTGGGTCCGAAGACGATTTCGTCCGCCTCGCAGTTCAGGAAATCAGCCATTGCCGATCGCGCATCGGCGATTACCTTGTCGGTAGCGCGGCTGGTTGAGTACGCTCCCCCAGTGTTGGCGTTGTTGCGTGTCAGGTAATTTTCAATCGCGGCAATTACTCGTTGTGGGACTTGAGTTCCTCCCGGCCCATCGAGAAAAACGGCGGGATGTCCGTTGACTGTCTGGTTGAGAGAAGGAAATTGGGAACGCACCCAGGCAAGATCGAGAGCGGTCGTGGATTCGTGTTCCGTTGTTGGCATGAATTGAAGCTCCGCGGCTGAAGCCGCACCCATACATCTTTGACACGCAGTAGACGTAGCAAATAACGTCTTTACCGCTAAGTTGTTCTTCTCGCAGAGAAGTAGCCTGCTACCTCTCCCCTACTGCACGGACAAAGTCCGCGAGCATTCCGTAAGCCGTGGTTTCCAGGCCGGGATTGTTTTCCGTGATCGCGAGACCGGGGAAGACGTCTGTTTGAAAATACACGATGGAGGACGTTCCTGAAACCCAAGCCAGTGGGTCACTCAAAGGCACCTGCTCGGGCCGTACGCTTGCGGTGATTCCCTGGCCGCTGCGCTGCGCACGGCAGACCAGTTTGTAAGGCTTGCCTTCGGCTCGGGCAGAACGAACCATCTCCCCACTCAATTTGCGAATTCCCTCGCACTGAATTTCATCCAGCCGTATGGGTACGTTCATCAGCACGCGTATCAGGACGGCGACTTTCACGGCCGCATCCCAACCATCGATGTCGTTCGTGGGATCTGTCTCAGCCACGCCCATCTCTTGCGCCTTCTTCAGCGACTTCTCGAAGCTGAGCCCCTCTTCCATGCCAGTCAGAATCACATTGGTGGTCGAATTCAAGATGCCGTGAAATCCCAGCACATGGACGGCCGGAAGATTGTCGCGAAACATCGCGAAGATCGGGACACCATCCATCACTGTGGATTCGAACAAGAATCGTTTTCCCTTCGCGGTCGCGAGGGATCGCAATTCTTCATAGGCATGAACGATGGCACCCTTGTTGGCGGTGATCGCGTGAGCGCCAGTTTTCGAGAGCGGCGCGGATGTGATCGATAGCCGGCTGACCATCGTGCACGCTGAGGGACGTGGCCTCAAACAGCACGTCGGCCTGGGCCACTCGAAGCCACTCTCTTAGTTGTGGCGCGGACATCCCCGGGCGCGAGAAGGCGGCGGGAAATTGTTACTCAGAAGCGCATCCACATCCAAACCGTTGGGGTCCGCAATCCATCCCATTCGCCGCGAAGCCACGCCGGTAATTCGCCAAGCGATCCCGCGCTCACGCAAGTCATGATCTTTCTTGCGGAGAAGCTCCACCAGAGCCCGATTGACGTTGCCGAAACCGAGCAGGCAAAGATTGTAGGTACGAATGCGATGCCTCCTGGAACGGACAAGTCGGCGAGGACGCCGCCCCTGGCTCTTCAGCCCATGGTGGTGGTGTGTTCGGGCCGAATCTTGTAAATCACGCGCACTTCGGACGCCTGGCGGTACGGATAGCTGTCAACCCCCAAGTATTTCTTGGCCATTTTATCGATGTGAGCGTCAGCGCCCTGCTCGGTAATCTCGACGACCTTGCCGCGAATTTCAAGATAACGATAAGGATTCTCCGGATCGACGATTGCGAGCGCAACCCGAGGATCACGCCGCACGTTACGGTCTTTCTGCCGGCCCTTGGCCGAGTTGAAGATCACCAAGTCACCTTCCACATCCACCCAAACGGGGGTGACTTGAGGGCTGCCATCGGGCATGATTGTGCCCAGGCTGGCGAAAGCGCGTTTATTGAAGAGGTCGCGATACTTTTGCGGAATAACTTCTGACATTCTTTCCTCCTTAGTGGCGGCAGTGATGACACGGAACGCAAGAATTATAGACGGGGCTGAGGTTTTGCGTTAGCCATCTTGCGCTTTGAGATGCTATCCCGCGGAAGCGGTTGTCTTGCGATGCCGGTCCGCGGCCTGGCGCAGTTTGGCGAAGCCCTCGCGATTTCATTTTTGCGTCAGCCAACATTTACAATCTGGTTCTTAACATAGACCCTAGCCAAAGGCTCTTCTGTCAGGAGAAGCTATGTCCCACCGCCGAGCGGTTCAGTGGAGAACGTTATCGTGGTATTTTGCTCTGCTTGTATTCACTTCCTTCATTTCCCACTCTGCAAGCGCAGTCGATGGCGCCGGACCCAAGGTTCCGACGATCGTCTTCATGACTGATTTTGGAATTGTCGACGACTCGGTCGCAATTTGCCGCGGCGTGATGTATTCGATCGCGCCCGAAGTGCGGATTGTCGACCTGACACACGAAGTGACTCCGTTTTCTATTCTCGACGGGGCGCGCTTTCTGTATGGGGCGTCGCCATATTATCCGGCGGGAACAGTGTTTGTGGTGGTTGTCGACCCTGGCGTGGGGAGTCAACGCAAGGCAGTCGTCGTGAAATCGAAGCACGGACAATTCTTTGTGCTGCCGGACAATGGTTTAATGACGCTGGTGCAGGATCGCGATGGAATCGAGGGTGCCCGCGAGATTACAAATCGTGACTGGATGATCGGCGCTGCGCTGTCGTCTACTTTTCATGGCCGCGATATCTTCTCGCCGGTTGGGGCTCACCTTGTGCACGGCGAAGACTGGACTGGGGTCGGGCCTGAGATCGATGTGAGCAAACTAGTCCGCCTGGACATCACTCCGGCGAAGCTGGATGAGCACGGATTGAGCGCGGAAGTCATTGCCACCGACGGGCCGTTCGGCAATCTGGTGACCAATATCAGCGGCGACGACTTTATCAAACTCGGCTACCCGCGTGGCCAGAACGTGCACGTGAGCATCAACAAGACTGAGATGGACATCCCATTCGTGCGTACATTCAGCGACGTGCCGCTGAAAAAACCTTTGCTGTACATTGATTCACGCGGGCATCTTGGTTTGGCTGTGAATCAAGGAAGCTTCGCTGCCACGTACGGCGTGCAGCCGCCCGTCACAATCTTTATCCCACGCCCAAAGAACTAACTTGTCAGTCGGCAGTGCAGCGATTGCGCGGGTCTGACAACTATTTGCAACGACCATCGTCAAAGAGGATACACATGAGGAATCATCGCCGGACGACAGATCGGTTTAGTCGCAGAGTCGCAAGTCTTTTCTTGTTCGTCGTGCTCCTGATGCCTTGCGTGCTTTCTGCGCAGAGTTTCCGCGGATCAATTCGCGGACGCGTCGTGGATCCCACCGGCGGCGTCATCGTTGGCGCAAAAATCACCGTGAAGAATGGCGCGACGGGCCTGACGCGCGAAACGGTCACCGGCGAGGGCGGCGCTTATGTTTTGGCCGAACTTCCCGTCGGCGAATACGCCGTCGTGGCCGAGGCGCCCAGCCTGTCGCCGGTGGCGCAGAATGTGATCGTCAATGTTGGCTCCGATTCCACCGCGGACTTCGACTTGACCCGAGTCGAAAAGAGGACGGAACAAGTCACCGTCACCGAGGAAGCGCCCGTAGTGGACACGACTCGCGATGTGCTGAGCGATGTGGTCGACCGGCAACTGGTCGAGCAGTTGCCGCTGAATGGCCGCGACTTCGGCAAACTGGTGGCGCTCTCGCCCGGTGCGACCGTTGATCCTTCCGGTGTCGCCGGTACTCAGGGCGGTTTCGGACAATTCAATATCAACGGCAATCGCGATCGGTCGAATAATTACACTCTTGACGGCACCGACAACAACGATCCTTTCTTTAATAACTCTGCGCTCAATCAGACGGGTATCGGCGGCGCACCAGCCTCGCTCTTGCCCATCGATGCTATTCAGGAATTCAATCTGCAGTCGCAGTTTGGCGCCGAATATGGCCGCAATAGCGGCTCCGTCGTCAACATCGTCACCCGATCTGGAGGCAACAAATTCCACGGATCGGCTTTTGAGTTCTTGCGCAACAGCGCGATGGACGCACGCAATTTCTTCAACACGGACCCACACAAGTCCGTTTTTCAGAACAATAATTTCGGGGCTTCGATGGGCGGTCCCATCCTCAAGGACAAGACGTTCTTTTTCGGCGCCTACGAGGGCCAGCGCGAGCGTGTGGGATCCGATTTTCTGCTACTAGTTCCGACGCAATCGCAGATTCAACAAGCTCGCACCATCGCCCAAGGATTAAATGGCGGCGTGATTAATCCTGGCCTGGACGCGATCCTGAATTTTTATCCCAAGAGTGACACCAGTCAGATTCCCGGTGTAGTGCGCGACAAGAACGATGGCAACAACTTCATCGCGAAAGTCGACCACAACCTTACCGGCACTGAGCTGCTAACCGCTCGATACGCATTCGCGCAGAGCGATCAGGTATTTCCCTTCGGATCGCCGGGCGGGTTTGGCGCAGGATCACGTCTGCCGCAATTCGCGCAGACTTCACCCGCTCGCGTACAAGTCGTGTCGGGGAGCCTGCTCTCCACTCTCAGCACTTCCAAGATCAACGAAGTCCGTTTCGGCTACAGCCGCTATCGCACGTCGTTCAGTTCGCTCGACGCTAATTTCGATCCCAATACCGTTGGACTGAACTTCGGCACCGGCAAGCTCGGTTTACCGGAGTTTGACTTCACCAATATCGAGAACCTTGGCGCGACGGGTTTCAGCGTTCCTCGCGGACGCACCAGTCAGACCTACCAGATTCTTGATAACTTCACGTGGCTGCGAGGCCGTCATACTTTCAAGTTCGGTGGCGAGTTCCGCCGCGCTGCCATCAGCAATTTCAACGATAACCTGGAACGCGGCATTTATCAGTTCACCGCTGGCGGTGGGGCGAGTAACGATCCCGTTGTCGATTCGCTCACAGACTTCTATACAGGCGGCACACTGGGCGGGGGTTGTTGTTCGTTTGTCGACGTGCTCGCCGGCAACACGCAGCGCACTACCTATAACAACGGCTTCAGTCTTTTCGCGCAGGACGATTACCGCCTTGCCCGTACGCTTACTGTGAACTTCGGGTTGCGCTGGGAGTATTTCGGACCGATGAGCGAGAAAAACAATCTTCTCTCCAATCTCGGACGGGATGGCAAGCTTGCGATGGTAGGCACCGATGGCGTCAACGGCTTATACAACCGCGACCTGCACGATTTCGCGCCGCGCGTGGGATTCGCCTGGAGTGCTTTGAAAAACACCGTGGTACGCGGCGGCTATGGCATTTACTACGATTACGTGCCGCAGGATTTGTTCATCGCGAATTTCACCACGTCGGCAGGAGTCGCGACCAACCCCATCGGGCCCCAAGCGGTTCTGCCGTTGTCGTTTGACCCGACTGCGTTCAATGGCACGAATCCCACTCCGAATGCCCCGATCATGAACGGCGTTGCGGGGCCTCCCTACTCGATCTTTGTCACGCCGCGGAATTTCCACTCGCCCTACACCCAAAATTGGAATCTCAACGTCCAGCAGAAGCTTGCGCAAAATGCCTCGGTGGAAGCCCGCTACGTCGGCAGCAAAGGCACAAAACTGGTGCGCCTCACCGACTTGAACGAGCCAGACGCTAGTGGGAACACGACCAATCCCAACTACGGTGCGATGGACGAACTCACACCTTCGAGTTCGTCGTCTTACAATTCACTGCAGTTAATCGGACGCATTCAGAATGCGCACCGGCTTTCCGGCTTTACCAGCTACGTGTGGTCGAAGTCGATTGATGATGCGTCCGATGGAATTGACTTCGTTCCAGGCGTGGCGTTCCCGCAGGATCCAGGAAATCTAGCCGCCGAGCGCGGACCTTCCATCTTCGATACGCGCCACCGCTTCACTTCCGCGCTGAACTACGACCTTCCCACCTGGAAGGCGCTGCGGCAATTTGGATCGGGCTGGCAGGTGAATAGCATCATCAGCATCCAGAGTGGGCGGCCGATTCCCATCGACAATTCCAGCGACACCAGCGGACGGTTTTATTTCAATCAACGGCCTAACCTGGTACCGGGAGTCAACCCCATCCTGGCGCATTGGACGCCAAGCACCGGTTATCTCAATCCGCTGGCATTTATCCAACCTGCTTTTGGATCCTTCGGCGACCTCGGGCGAAACTCGATCTACGGCCCCGGCCTTCGCAACGTGGATTTTTCTGTCAGTAAGAACACGCGGCTGACCGAACGGATTAACCTGCAATTGCGTGCCGAATTCTTCAATATTTTCAATCACCCGAATTTCGCTCTGCCTGCCCACAACATTGTTCCGGGCTTTGTGGACAATGGCATTCCGGGCAGTCCGCAGATCGCGCCGAATCCCGCAGCCCACGTGAATGGAGACATCGCGCAGGCTTTGTTGCCGATGGGATTGATCACGCAGACGCCGGATGTCGCGCAGACGAATCCAGGTTTGGGAGGCGGCGGACCGCGGGTGATGCAGGTAGGAGCAAAGTTTACATTCTGAGATTCTTCGTCTGAAGGACGGGCGGCCCGCCCGTCCCAGAATCTCGCACCCTAACTTTCGCGAGAGCTTCTCACCCGTCGAGATCCTTGTCGATCTCCGGCAATACCGCGCGCAGCAGACCGACAAAGTCTCCTTTGACTCGCTCCGTAGTTTTCAGCACATCCTCATGGTTGAGAACTTCGTCCGAAATTCCCGCCGCCATGTTCGTCACGCAGGATATCGCCAAAACTTTCAGGCCCATCTGCCGAGCCGCGATTACTTCCGGGATCGTCGACATTCCTACCAGATCCGCGCCGATGGCCCGCAGGTATCTAATCTCCGCAGGAGTTTCATAACTTGGGCCGAGCAGGCCAGCGTAAACACCTTGGTACAACGGCTTGCCCAGTTTGCTGGCTGCTCGAAGCGCGATCTCGCGATACTGCTTCGAATACGCCTGCGTCATGTCCGGGAATCGTGGGCCGAAGCGATCGTCGTTGGCTCCGACCAGCGGATTGTGTCCCTGGAGATTGATGTGATCGGTCAATACCACCAGCGCACCTTGTTTGTATTCCAGATTGATGCCGCCGGCGGCATTGGTGATGATCAAAGCCTGGAGGCCCATTCGGCCAAGCACGCGCGTCGGAAACGAAACCTCACGCGCGGAATAACCCTCGTACAGATGTACGCGTCCCTGCATGGCCACGACGGCAACGTCGCCAGCGTTGCCGACGACGATCTGCCCGGCGTGCCCGACCGCTGTGGAACGAGGGAACCCCGGAATGTTCGCGTAAGGAATCCGGGTCGCTTCGGTGAGTTCGTCGGCAAATCCGCCGAGACCTGAACCCAGCACCAGCCCGATCCGCGGGCACAAAGTTGTTTGCAACAGCAGAAACTCTGCAGCAGTTTCGGCAAGAGCGAAGTCGTCTGTCATATCTCTAACTCTAGTTCCACCAGGGGCGCGAACCCAGCCACTGTAGAACGCTTCCATACTACCGGCTTGATCGGGCCAACCGCGAAGGTCCAGGTGAGCGCGCCGATCCAGCTTATTGCGGCCACGATGAGGAAGGCCCATGCAAAGTGCCCCGTGCGTTGGACGATAATTCCCGTGACGGCCGGCGCAATGACGCCCGAGGTATTTCCGCAGAAAAGCTGCACCCCTGCCCAACGGCCCGCCGCCTGCGGGCCAGCCAGCGTCTGCGTGACCGCCCAGAGATTCGAGCTTCCCATCCCGAAGAACGCAGCCGCCATCAGTAGCCAGGCAATTGCAAGGGAACCCGACGACGCGACGTTGGCGACGAGCGCGATTCCAATCCCCAATGTAGCCGAAATCATAAACGTCTTGCGAACGCGATTGGGGGTGGCTCCGGCAGCAATCCATCTGTCGGAAAGCCGCCCGCACACTGACGCCGAAAGTGCGGCGAGGAGAAAAAACGCGCCACCCACTTTCGCCATGCCATCCATCGAGAATCCGCGCTCGCGGACCAGGTAATAGGGCAACCAGGTGACCATGAAGTACAGGTGATAGTTCCCGCAGAAGAGCGCCAGACAAGTTCCCCACAGCGAACGCTGCCCCAAGATTTCCGTGATTGTCGGCCCTCCGCGAGCAGTAGCGTGAGTGGGCGTGCGTGGCATCCATGCAAGCCAGGGAATGATCCAAACCAGACTACCGACGCCCAGAATGATGAAGAACGGTCGCCACCCGAACCGGGACATCAGAGTGCCGCCAAAGAGCAAGCCAAAGCACGGGCCTAACGCCAGGCCCATCGCGATCATCGAGTTGGCGAACCCGCGATGGCGTTCTCCGCAGTGGTTTGCCAGGATTTTCGAATACGAAGGATAGGCAACCGACTCGCCGGCTCCCAGGATGATCCTTATTGCGAAAAGAACGGCGAATGAGTGCGCCAGTCCCGTCAATGCCGTGGCTGTCGACCAAACAAAAAAACCGGCTGCGAAGACCCACTTAACTTCGAAGCGATCGACCAACCATCCCGATGCGAGTTGCAAACCTGCATAGGTCCAGAAAAATGCGGACAACAAGAATCCCAGCTGTGACGGAGAGAGTCCGAGCTCGTCCTTCAAAAGCGGAGCGGCTACCGAGAGGTTACTGCGGTCGATGTAGTTGATGAATACCGAAAAGGCCAACAACGCCAGCACCCTGTTGGAAATGCGCGAGGCGTCAGCCGGTGCTGCGGGGTTGGTGGCCATAGATTGCCCTGAAACCCGTACGATCCGGATCCCTTAGAACCTCTTTTCAAACGTTGCGAACTCCTCTTCCAGCTTCCACTGCACAGTAGCACGTTCGCTAGCGCCAAGAAACTCCCGGCACGAGGCGGACGGCTTTGCTTGGACCCGGTCTTTGTCGCAGGTCGAGACCATGCGATTTTCAGACGCCCACAAGCTCGGACCCGCCAAAAAGCTATGCTCCAGGCTCATCCGCGCCATCCGCTTTAAATCTTTATAGGACAGAAATCCGTAGGTTTGGACGGCTCGCAGATATTCGTGCGTCATGTCGGATCGCGACACGCCCTCATCGTCGGTCGCCAAAGCAACCGGCACGCCATACTTCAGATACACCGGCAGAGGATGGTCATCGCCTTTCACGCCCAGAGTGACGTCATTAGAGGTGAGGCAGATTTCCACCAGAATGTTGGCCTTCGCCAATTCGCGAAGTAAATCAAGCGGATGATCTTCATTCATCACATCTGCGCCGTGACCGATCCTCTCCGCGTGCCCGCGCTCTACGGATTCGCGAATGTGGAAGCGCAAGCCCTCGGGTGGGACCAATCCCATGGCCAGTTCTCCTGCGTGCAGGGAGATATGCACCTTCGGGTAAACTCCGTGTAAGTAATCGAGCATCTGCATGTGCAACCGGAAGTCATGCATGGGCACATACCGGTCTTCGGGCATCACGAGATTCAGACCAACAAACCGCAGGTCAGACTGCGCTAGTTCGAAGGCGAGCAGAATTTGGGCGAAAACCATTTCGCGCGGGAGTCCACGCAGCACCTGGTACAAATAGCGAACCTTGACGTCACATCCGGGGGTCGCCTCGGCAGTTCCGCACTTGAGCAACGACCGCATTTTGCTCTCGTCGTCGCGGAGCCGCTTGCTGGTCGCGGTGGCGATGTCTTTCAAGCCTCCCGCCAGCAACTTGTCGCGCATGCGCGAAAAATCGTCGTCCCAACCGAGCTTTGCGCCTAGTTGCGCCGATTGAAGGGCATCAGCCGTATGCATCAACTCCAGATATTGCAGGTTGTCCTCAGCCGCTCGCGAAGCGGTCTCGGCCAGCGCATCCGCATAATGGTTGCGGGTAGCCAATGAGAACTTGTCGAAGGTTGCGAAAAAATGATCGTGCCCCGATTCCTCTCCCGGCTGCCAGTTGCGCATCGACCAGGCGTCCACAATCGAGTTGTAGAGCACGTGGTCGCCGTACGCGCAACCCACTGCGGGCTTGCTGGTGAATTTCTCGCACGAGGCATCACAAGGCGGCGCGATGAGAAACGATGTCGTCCGGTCCACGCACAAACCATCGTCCACTGCGTAGTCGATCAGATTCTCCGCGTAAAGCGCACCGTCCAGATGGTTGTGCAGATCGCCACCCTTCGGCATCTCGCGCAAGAATGCCAGCAAAAGAGACGGCTGCCGCCGCACCGATTCCAGATAACGCGCCGTCCGCTGTTCCGCGCCAGGCGTAGATTGTGCCCGAGCAAGAAGCGCGAACAAAATGATTCCCAACAGAATTAGCCGGCAATGTTTTGAATTCACTAAATCCTCCACGCTTCGACAAGCGTGCTCTAGAGAAACGGCATTCTACTCCCATCACCAAAGGAACACGGCAAATTTCAATTCGAGCTATGAAGCAATATGGATGATGCTGGCTGCGTCTCCCCCATCCGCGTACAAAGCCGCAGGTTTATGCCAATGGCTGAAAAGCTCGATCCAGAGCGGTTTTGACGTGGATATCCACAAGAATCCTGCGGCGACAACACTGGATGTCAGGCGCGGAATCGTCGAAGCTCCAGCGAAAAATGGCGCTGGAAGTGAAATCAGCGATTGGCGATCAGAAAACTAATGCACAATCCTCGCTGCACCCGCCTGTGAACCTCGTGCACCTCATTGCTGCGCAAGCACATATAGCCGCACATTTTTTATTGACTCCACCAATAGAAAGAGTAAAAACACAATCGTTCTTTGACAGCTTCTGAAGTTTTCCCGGTTGGTGCGGCGTCCGGGGCTCAAGCGAAGTCACCCTCTGCATTGCAAAATGACTGAGGGAGGGTTAGCGAGGGTCTATAGCAAAGTGCTGGTCGAGGCGAACAAGAAGATTTGTTGAAGGCAGGATAGAGTCCCGAGGCGTTGGGTTGGTTTATCCGGTTGGCGGTAAGCCCGGAGCCCGAGCAAAGATCGCGAGTAGCGGCCCGCAAGGGCAGCAACTATGGCAGGTCGGCAAGGGTCTAAAGCGAGCTACTGGCCGAGACGAATGATCCCAACACCACCTCGGGACTCTTAATGTTTGCGGTGGCAGCGGTGAGTCTCGTCCTTGCAGCCCTCCCCGGTTAGCTTTTTCGCTTGTGCTGAGGCTGACTGCTGCCGCGTGTTTTACTTTAGGGCCCTTGCTGCACTTGCATTTTCTCATTCGGCACCAGCCGCGCCCGGTAGATTGAATTCGTCGCCGCAACTTCGCCCACCGCATCCACATTAAGGTCGTAAGCACCGCGCGGCAGATTCTCGCCAAAGGGAATTTCCAGCCCCAGCGTGTTTTTCTTTAGCGGAATGCGCTGGTAGCCGATCGCGGTGGCACGGCCATTCTCATTGACCGCCATCATGACCGCGTAAAATCAAAATCCTCTTCCGTCTGGTTGGAAACCTTAATCGACCCTTCCAACCGGTGGCCTGTAACCTTGGGATAATGACCCCATTCCACTAACAGCGGAGCCACGATGGTAAGCACAAGCGGCTGGGCACGTTGAGCCTTAGGCCTTCCGTTGTCGGTGACGGTCACCGTAAAGCGAAACTCGCCTGCTTCCGTGGGAGCGCCGCTTATTAGCCCTTCAGGCGAAAGCGAAATTCCCGCCGGCGCCTTTCCATCCGTGAGTTCCCAGTGCAACGGCGTGATTCCGCCATTAGCCTCGAGGTGAGTCTCGTAAGGCCGTTTGAGATATCCCTTCGGCAAAGTGGTAGTACGAACCACGATGGGCTCGCCAGTGGCAGCGCCTTGTTGGGCAGTGGACACAGAAGGTAGACGCGACTAGCAAATCACCGAGCTCATACCGTATTTTTGTAGGAGGAAAGCGCAAACCAGTTTCGTGCATGCACGCCGGTTGGATGCAATCCAGCGCTCCATCGTCACCTTCTACTCTAACAGTTTGTCGCGAACCATCCTCTAAGGAAGCGTGAAATGCCATTAGCGCATCGCTCTGGCCGCTTCCGTGATCTTGGGATGGCCACCTGCGGCGATCACCAAATATTGCTTTCCGCTTTGGCTTAAGAACGTAAGTCATGGGCGTCGCATTTCCGGTTGCGGGCAACTCCGCCTTCCAGAGTTCTTTGCCAGTCTCAGCATCAAATCGCACGAATATACTCGTTCTATCGTCCCGGCAATGAAAACCAACCGCCCGCTGTCACGATCGGCCCGCCAAGGCTTATCGACCCCGCAGGCGCATCCGCGATGATGACCTGCGAATTCCTGCATCGTGCCGAGCGGGACCTGCCAGCGAATTTTTCCTTCCTCCATATCCACAGCCACCAGCGTCCCCCATGGCGGGGCGCTGCACGGCAAGTGCGAAGCAGACAGCAGGAAGGTCCGAAACATGGCGTAAGGCGCGCCAGCTTGCGCGCCGTAATCGCCATCTTCGTTGCGCGAACCTGCTTCGTCGTATTTGGCCCGCGGTATGACTTTGGAATCAGCCACCAGATTGTTGGTGTTCACGAACAAGAGACTTTGCTGGGGGCTGAAAGCGTATCCGCTCCAATTCATTCCACCGATATTTCCGGGAACCACCAGCGATCCCTTTAAGCTCGGAGGAGTAAAAATTCCCTCGTTGCGCAGGCTTCGAATGCGGTCGCGGCAAGCCTCACGATCCGCGGGCGTCGAGCCCCACGCGTTGTCTGCCGAAAGCTGCTGTGGAACCAAGGGCGGCGGAGCCACCGGAAAAGGCTGTGTCGGCGAAGTAACTTCACCGGGCACATCGCTTTGCGGTACCCCGCGCTCCTCCACAGGGAAAACCGGCACGCCCGTGTCGCGATTCAGCACGTAAAGCATTCCAGTCTTGTTGCCTTGAATGACGACGGGAACGTCCTTGCCATCGTGGCGGATGGTCGTAAGTAGCGGCGCCGACGCCGAGTCATAGTCCCAAAGATCATGGTGAACCAGCTGAAATCCCCATGCGATTTCGCCGGTCTTCGCGCGCAATGCGGCGATCGAATTCGCCCACTTGTTGTCGCCCGGACGCAAGCCCACCATAGTAGTCGGGGCTGGCGCTGCCGGTGGGCACGAAAATTAGGTGACGCTCCACGATCCGACAGCCATGACCGACCACGCGTTCGCCGCACCGCTGTTCCATTTCTTGGCTCACTCGCTTCCCGGCAGAGTTCGGCGGAATTGGATCCCAACTCCACCGCAAAGCACCAGACCGGGCATCGAAGGCCCGAACTACTCCGCCTGGCATATCCACGCGATTGTTGTCATTGATCGCCGACCCAACCACTACCATGTCGTCAATCACGGCAGGTGGCGAAGTCATGTGATACGCTCCCTGACGATAGTCCGGGACATCGCGCAAACTAACTTGCCCACCTTTGCCGAAATCCGCACAGGGGCTGCCAGTCACGGCATCGAGGGCGATCAGTCGGGCATCCAGCGTAGCTTCGAAAATTCGCCGCCGGCACGGTTGGCCCACGCGGTCGCGCGGCATCGAGCCAGGTAGCAACTCCACGATTGACCAACCCATCCCCGTAATCCAGCGTCGGATCGATCGCGGGATCGTACGCCCAGCGCTGTTTGCCGGTCGCCGGATCGAGCGCGATTACTCGATTGAAAGGTGTGGTGAGATACAGAGTTCCGTCCACTACGATCGGAGTGGCTTCAAACCCGCTGCGCCTTCGGCCCTGGCTGCCGTCAGAAATATCACCGGTGTGAAAAACCCACGCGACCTTCAACTTCGCCACGTTTTCGCGATTGATCTGCGTGAGCTGCGAAAACCGCATTCCACCCGGATCGTTCCCGTAATTCGGCCATTCGGAATTGTCGGCCGTCTGCCCCGTCGCGCCCAGACTCGCCAGGGCCACCAGGATAAAAACACAACATGACATACGCGACAGACGATTTGCTTTAGTCATGGAGGTAACTTGTAAAACATCCGCCGGTGAGAAGGCAAGCCGGTCACTACGGCAAAATGGTCTGACATCATTGAGGCGCAGCCGAAATGACTCTGCCGTAAGAACGCAACGTTGAAGTAAGCAAAGCGTCCCTGCTCGCTTCCATCGACAATGAGCTAAAATCGCGGGATCAGCGAGCGGAGTACCAGTTTTGAGACACAAGTTTCTTATCGCGATCGTGCTGTTGGCTGTGACTGCGGCAACCTGGGCATCGGCAAAGCTGAAATTCAGTTGGCGAAATCCAGCCTATTCGGGGCCCCGATTCAAGACCATCCTCGTCATCGGGATGAGTAACAATCTTGAGACACGAGCACGTTTTGAACTCGCACTGGCCAAAAAGCTTAAGAGACCCGGCATGAAGGCGATCGCGGGTACCGATATCCTGCTCCGCCCCACCGCAGGCAAGCTCGATTTACCCTATCTGCGGGAGCAGATCAAGGCATTCCACGTCGACGCCGTCGTAGTTTCTCGCCTGGTGAAAGTCGAAACCAACACCATCTACATTCCTGGCCAACCCTACTTCCTGCCTTACTACACTTCGTTCTATGGCTACTATGGGGCGGTCTATCCCGTAGTGTATTCGCCGGACTATTTGCGGACGGACACGACAGTCCGGGTTGAAACCAATCTATACGCCGCCACTGCACCGGACGGCGTCCTGGTGTGGACCGGAATGAGCGACACCTTCGATCCCGGTTCAGCCAACAAAGTGATCAAAGGGTTGGTTCAATTGGTAGTAAAGGAATTCGATAAGCTGGACGTTCTTCCACCCGCTCCAAAATAGTTTGACTGCGCCTGAGCAGGCGCACAGCCTGGGTCTACGGATTCTTGTGTAACACTTTGCGGCGAATGTCGGGCCAGAATTCCTTCAACTCGTTGGACAAACCATCGTAAAGAATCAGAAAAGCAAACGTGGAAGCATTTCGCGCAGCGGTGCGATCTTCGTCAGCGTGGTAGATGTTCGAAATCGCCGCCGCGGTCGCGTTGCCAACCGACTCCGAATAGTTGAAGCGCTTCCCTCCCGCGTCGGTGCGAGTAACGAACAGCCTGCTCAACGAATATCCAAAGCGATGAAAGAACGGCCCGCTGCGCATTTGGTAGTAGCGCGGATCTTCCTTCAGCAAGCTCGGAAAAATCGCCGTCGTCATGTAGGTGCCAATACTGTTGTCGGCAAAAGAGGCGCCGTAGCGCTTCCCATACGCTTCCCATCCCTGGCCCCAGGACTTCGGATCATTCTTGGCCTGCGCGATTGCGGCAAGCACCCCATTGAAGGGATACGCCGCCCAGTCAAACACACCGGCGGTTGCGAGACGGAATTTTTGCCCGGTTCGGAGCGGCGGAAGAGTGTTGGCGGTCTCGACCGTGCCGTAGTTGGGCAACACGCTGAAGATACGATCGTTGACCGTCCCAGTTTCCTGTTCGAGCTTACTCTTGCCAACTCTCCCACTTGACGCTTGATCGCCTTTGGAATCTTGCGGCGCAGTGCCCTTGGTGTCAGGTGCAGTGGGCGATGCCGTTGTCGGAGGCGTAGCCGGTGATGGAGTTGGCGGCGGAGGCGCAGACGATGCAGGCGCTGATGATGGTGGCGTGGGCTGTTCCTGGGCAATTCCGTGAGGAATAGCGACCACGAAAGCTATCAAAAGAAAGAGAAATGTATGACAAAGAGTCCTGCATTGTCTAGCCATGAGAATGTTCCATTGTCTCACGACTGCCACCGGGATTCTTGCAGTTGTTGGTGACTGAAGGCCGAGACACGAGTGTGTTCGATCCTCTGGCACGTGTTGCCGCTTAGCATCACAAGTTTGAGAATATTGCATCAGATTCACGATCCCTCTGGAACTCCTGCATGGGGCTGCTGAAGAGGTTTCGCTTTGCCAGCACCCAGCCGCGCACGCGCCCACACTGCGATCCGGTATGCCAACAACGCCGCAAGAATAATTCCATACTCCAGCGGCAGATGAATGTCAGCCTTCACCAGCCACCAATAGTGAATCACACCCGCAATCGCGCTGAAGTAAATCAAGCGATGAAGCGCAAGCCAGCGTTTCCCTCCGAGGCGTCGGATCCAACCCGCGGTCGACGTGAGCGCCAGCGGGATCAGCAAAACGAATCCGGTGAAACCGACCGTGATAAATCTCCGTTTGGCCACATCGTGCAGCATCTCGTGCCAATCGAAAAATTTGTCCAGCCAGATGTAGGTCAGGAAATGCAGCGTGCCATAAAAAAAAGCAAACAATCCAAGCATGCGGCGAAAGCGGATCAACCAAAGCCGCCCCGTCAGCATGCGAATGGGTGTGACGGCCAGTGTGATGAGCAGGAACCGCAGCGTCCAATCGCCCGTAGCGTGCGTAATCACTTCGATCGGATTCGCGCCCAGCCCGCCGCTGTAAGCCTTCCATCCCAATAGCCCGAGGGGAACCAGGCAGGCGAGAAAGACCACGGGTTTGAACCAGCGAATCATCTTCAAATAAGTGTCGATTTTACGAAGACCACATCTGATTTTGGGTGGCGCAGCGCTCCTACGCAGAGGGAACAATCTTCCTTAGTGGTGCGGTTTTAGCCCCAGGAGCAATGAAACTCAGAAGTTCTTCTTCAAATCCATCCCACTGTAAAGGCTCGCCACCTGATCGTAGCCATTGAACATCAACGTCGGACGCTTCAAGAATTCTCCCAACCGCCGCTCCTTGGCCTGGCTCCAGCGCGGATGGTCCACATGCGGATTCACATTCGCATAGAAGCCGTATTCGTTGGGCGCCATTTGGTTCCAGGTATTCCGTGGTTGAGAATCCGTGAAGCGAATCCGCACAATCGCCTTCGCGCTCTTGAATCCATACTTCCACGGCACCACGACGCGCAGCGGAGCGCCATCCTGATTCGGCAGCGCCTCACCATACATTCCGAAGCAAAGCAGCGCCAGCGGATGCATTGCTTCGTCCATCCGCAAGCCTTCCACATAGGGCCAGTCAAGAACACGACCGCGTTGTCCCGGCATCTGCTTGGGATCTTCAACCGTGGTGAACTCCACAAACTTGGCCTTGCTCGTAGGCTTGGCTTTGTTAATCAGTTCACTGAGCGAAAAACCAACCCACGGCACCACAATCGACCAACCCTCAACACAGCGATGGCGATAAATCCGCTCCTCGGGCGGGGCCATCTTGATAATCGTGTCCACATCCAAAGTCTGCTTTTTATCCACCAAACCATCGATGGTCACGTTCCATGGGCGCGTCTTGAAATTCTTCGCCAGCCCTGCTGGCTCGTACTTGTCCGTAGAAAATTCGTAATAGTTGTTGTAATTGGTCACGTCTTTGTACGGTGTAATGGTCTCGGTGGTGGAGAGCGAACTTTTCTTGATGCCGTCGATTTTGCCGTCGGCCCGCGCCGTGATGGGGGGAGCTATGACCTTGCTCAAACGAAAACCGGCAATCGCCGCCGCCCCCGCCAGCGCAGTCCCGACCAGAAATTTTCTCCGGTTCAGATACAGGCTCTTCGGAGTGATCTCGGACGAAGCCGTGTTCCCTGACTTCCTGATTAACATGAAAATCCCCCATACCAAGTACGGAAGCAGCCCGCCGCCGGATTGCGGCTACCCGACTCCTACCGATTGGAGTACGAACGGGGTGAAAACGTTGCACCCTAGTGCCGGACAGCGAATTTTGCCGCTGAGTTGACCCGGAGTGGGTGCTAAAGGTTATTCTCCTACCGTTGGAAGAGCACCCATGATTTCAAGACGCGAGTTCATCTCCGGTTCGATCGCTCTCGCGTTGGTGCCGAGTGCCCCAAGAGGGTTGAGGGCCGAAACTGCGTCGATACTCGTCAACGACATCCACTCGCAGCTCAACTCCACGCGCGTGCTTGAAATCCTGCAGCCGCGCTCGCTGGAGGACGTACAGAGCATTGTGAAAACTGCGCGAAAAGATCGCAAGGTAATTTCGGTCGCGGGTGGTCGGCACGCAATGGGAGGTCAGCAATTCGGCACTGACACCGTGCTCATCGACATTCGGAAGCTCAACCGCATGCTCCATCTGGATCGCCAGCGCGGAATTCTCGAAGTCGAAGCCGGCATCGAGTGGCCAGATCTAATCGACGGTTATCTCGCCTTGCAGGATGGAAAAGGCCCGACCTGGGGAATCGCTCAGAAACAAACCGGCGCCGATCGCCTGACCATGGCAGGAACGATCTCGGCGAATGCGCATGGGCGCGGCTTGAAAATGAAGCCATTTATCGCCGATGTTGAATCCTTCGTTCTTGTGGACTCGGCTGGAACTCCTCGCACTTGTAGCCGAGCGGACAACCCGGAGCTATTCCGGTTGGTCCATGGCGGGTACGGCCTCTTCGGGATCGTTACCTCGCTCCAGCTACGTCTTGTCCCGAGACAAAAAGTCGCGCGCTCAGTGGAAATCTGCACCGTGGACGATCTGATGCCCGCATTCGAGAAACGCATCGCCGACGGATTCCTGTACGGCGACTTCCAGTTCTCCATCGAGCGCGATTCGGATGACTTTCTGCATAAGGGAGTGTTCTCCTGCTATCGCCCGGTTCCAACGGATACTCCAATGCCAGCCTCACAGAAGCAACTCTCCGATGAGAACTGGAGACAGCTCCTGTACCTCGCCCACACAGACGAAAAAAAGGCATTCGGAAGATACGCGGAATACTACCTTTCAACGAACGGACAGATTTATTGGTCAGACACACACCAGTTGAGTATCTACCCTGACAACTATCACCGCGAGATCGATGAGAGGATTCACGCTCCTTACCCGGCGAGCGAAATCATCGCCGAAATCGACGTTCCACGACCGATGCTGCCGGAATTCCTAAGCGAAGTGCGCGACGACTTCCGCAAAAACAAAGTTGATCTGATCTATGGCACTGTGCGTTTGATCGAGCGTGACGATGAAAGCTTCCTGCCCTGGGCAAAACAGTCCTATGCCTGCACGATTTTTAATCTGCACACAGTCCACAACCCCGAGGGCCTTCAGCGTTCTGGGGACGCTTTCCGCCGACTCATCGACATGGCCGCAAAACGTGGAGGCTCCTACTATCTAACCTACCATCGCGATGCGACTAGGAAGCAGATTGAAAGCTGCTATCCACAATTCGCGGAGTTTCTTAAACTGAAGAAGAAGTACGATCCAGAAGAACGGTTTCAAAGCGATTGGTACCGGCACTACAAAACCATGTTCGCCGACGGCACTTAGATTGTTCTTACCGTCGTTCGCCCAGCACTTCGCGCACCTTGCGCGATAGCATTTGCAAAGTGAACGGTTTCTGCAGAAATGCAGTGCCCGGGTCGAGCACGCCTTCGTGCACGATGGCATCTTCTGTGTAGCCCGAGAGGTAAAGAACTTTGGTGTGCGGATACGATGCGCACAGCCTTGCCGACAATTCGCGCCCACTCATCCCCGGCATCACCACGTCGGTGATCAGCATGTCGATCTTCTCGGAATAGCTGGATGCGATCTGCAGTGCCTTCTCGGCGTGATCGGCTTCGAGAACTTTATAGCCTTTCGACTCCAAAGTTTCTCGTACCAATTGTCGCACCGACTCTTCATCTTCCACCAGGAGTACGGTCTCTGACCCGCCCGTCTGTGACTGCGCCACGCGCGCTGGACCGGCCGGCTCGGCGGCTTCTTCCACTCGCGGCAAATAGATGCGGAAAGTCGCTCCCCGTCGCGGCTCGCTTTCTACCAGAACGTAGCCGCCACTCTGCTTGATGATGCCGTACACCGTAGAAAGCCCCAGGCCGGTTCCTTTTCCTTTTTCCTTGGTCGTGAAAAAAGGCTCGAAGATACGTGACTGGGTTTCCTTGTCCATCCCCTGTCCGGTGTCGCTGACCGAAAACATGACGTACAGACCTGGCCGAATGTAATTGTGCTCGCCGCGCAGGTCCTCATGGTTCAACTTGGCGTTGGCGGTCTGAATCGTAATCTTTCCGCCCTCGGGCATGGCGTCTTTGGAATTGACTACCAGATTCATAATCACTTGCTCAATCTGGCCGGCGTCCGCGCGAGTCCGGCCAAGATCGGGAGCTAGTCGGGTTTGCAGCTCGATGTTTTCCCCGATCAACGGGCAAAGCAGCCGTTCCATGTCGGCGACGATGATGTTAACGTCGACCACCTTCAATTCCAGTAGTTGTTTCCGGCTGAAGGCCAGAAGTTGACGCGTCAGTGTGGTGGCTCGGTCCGTGGCCTGGTAGATCGCCTCGATCTTAGGGTGAAGGGGATCGCCTTTCTTGATCTGCTCCAACAGCACTTCCGTGTAACCGCTGATCACCATCAGCAAATTGTTGAAGTCGTGCGCCACTCCGCCAGCCAGGCGTCCGACCGCCTCCATTTTCTGTGCCTGGCGGAACTGGTTCTCCAGGACTCTCCGTTCCGTAACATCCTCCGCAATAATCTCCAGGACATTCCCGGCCTCTCCGGGAGTGCTGACAGCGCGCCCGCTTAGCCGCACCGTAATCGCGTTTCCGTCTTTGCGTTTCCAGCGAACCTCGAAATTATCCAGACGCGCGCCCCGCTGGATTTCACCCGTCAGGCGCTCCTGATCCGCTGGGTCGACAAAAACATCGCGCTTGGGATCGAGCGCCAGCACCTCATCCCCCGATTCATGACCCAGCATCGCGATCAATGCCGGATTCACATCCAGGAACCTGCCGTCCAGGCTGGAACGATAAATCCCATAAACCGCGCTCTGAATCAACGAACGGTACCGCGCTTCGGAACGACGCAGCGCTTCCTCATTGCGTTTGTGTTCCATCGCGCTGGCCAGTTGCTGCGAGACGAACGTCAGAATCTCTTTTTCTTTCTCCCCAAAACGCACGCTGCCGGAGTAGCTCTGCACCACCAACACTCCGAATGTGTTACTTCCGCTCTTCAGCGGCACGCCAAGCCAATCCAATGATGGTGCGCCGATCAGCTCAACCTCGCCCTGCTTCACCAGGCCCTCAAACACATCGGGCGTGCAGAGCAGTGGTTCTCCGCTTCGCAGCACGAATTCCGTCAGGCCCTTGCCCAGCTTCTTCGGTTGGGCCGGGTGTCTGCTTCGTCTTCGAAATAAGGGAAAGTTAGCCACTGGGTCTGCGCATCGTAAGTCGCAATGTAGAAATTGCGGGCATTCATCAACTCGCCCACGATGGTGTGAATCGCGCCGTAGAATTGCTGCAGATCTTCCGCGACGCTGGTCTTTTGCGTGATTCGGTAAAGTGCCGAACTGAGAGTCTCAGCACGTTTCTGTTCGGAAATGTCGCGATAAAGAACGCACATCGCGACCTGCTTCCCTTCGATCACGATGGGAGCCGTGGAGATGAAAACATCCAGCAGCGTCCCATCCTTGCGCTGGCGCTTAGTTTCAAGAACGACTTTCTGTCCTTTCACCAGCAAGTCCGTAATCCAGCGGGTTTCGGAACTGCGGTCGGGCGGAACGATCAGAGATTCAATCCGTCTTCCCAGCGCCTCCTCTGGCCCAAATCCAAAAATACGGGTGAACTCACCGTTCAGGCGTGTGATCCGATAGTCCAAATCCAAAATGCTGATGGCTTCCGGCGCGCACTCGACAATTTGCTCAAGGTAGGCTCGTTGCAACTCGGCATTGTCGGGGGCAAAACTGAGAGATGCCTCGGCCACGGCGGGGCCCCCGGCCTCGGAGACCTGCTGCTCGTTGCGCTGCAAAATACCGCGGAGAAACTTCGCGCGTGCTAGCTCAGCCAACTTGGCCGGCTGGGTGATGTTGTCACCCATTGAATCCCCCTCACCAAAAAACAAAGCTATTAAGGGGATGTTAGATTGTCAGCACGTTACTCGAAAGTTACGGACGTAATGGAAGGAAAGCGGATCCGTGTGAATCCGTGAAATCCGCCGCCGCAGTTCAGCGCTGCGCCAACATCTCACAAACTCGCCGCAACACATCCCGCTGTTGGCTGGTCACTGCCAGAAATTCAAACCCATGCCGCAACCCCTGCCGGTAGCGCACCAGAGCGCGCAATTTCAAAGGATAAGCCGCCAAAGGCAAAGAAACTTCCAGGGAAACAACTTCGCCGGGCTCCAACTCACCGGTCAAAGTTCCTCCCACTCCATCTTCGCCCAGCTCGCTCGAACGTCCCCACAGCGACGTGACCTCGCCAGTGCGAAAAACCTGCACCGAGATGCGCATGTCCGCCGGATATCGCGCATACCGTCGCGCCCCTTGCGGATTGGCCACCGACTTTCCCACGGATTCGTTCATGCTAATTTCCGTGCAACAAATATCCCGGCTCCAGCGGCAACTTTCCGCCCAACTTCAAAACCGTCACTCCACCGCTGATGGAATAAACATCCACCAACCCAACCGCTCCCGGCGTCGTTTCCACGTGCTTCACGACTGCCTCATCCGAATCCACCACAATCACCGCCGGATGATCCGCCCGCCCATGATTCGCGCTCGCGATCGCCGCTTTCACGTCCTCTTTCGACATCCCGTACACCTTCTCCAACACCAGCTTCATCTCCGGCGTCGCCGGATCTCGCGTGATAAACCTGACGGGCTTTCCATCCGGCCATCGGCTCGTCTGCCCTTTGCACACCTTCACCAGTTCGGGCAAACTCAGCGCCGCGACGTTATTCGACTTGTTGGAAATCACGGCCAGATCCTTCGACTGCGCCAGAGCCGCCCAGCCCAGAACCACTGCCGTCGCCAGAACGCATCGCGCGCGCACGTCTACCTCCCGCCTGCCTGATCCTCTCCGATTTTCCTCGATATGCAGCCGCAGTCTCAATGACCAGAGTGGCCATGCACCATCGCCGACAATAAGCACCTGAAGACTCGCCGCCGCTTAATTCGCCTTCACCAGATTCAGCTTCGCAAGAATTCCCACCAGCCGATCGACCCAGGCCGCATCGAAATCGCGATTGAATTCCACCGCCAGCAAACTCGCAATATCCGCCGTGCTGCGCTTGCCATCCATAAAATTGATCGCCTCAAACACAACCTGATCGAAAGGCGGCTTCACCGGAAGTCCGCCACCCGGATAAATACTCGGAAACGCAGCCTGCTGTTCCGCCCACCATTTCGCGTCATCGCCAGAAATACCCGCAAACGCCGCCGCATAGATCGGAATCAACGTAAGCCGCCGTGGCCCCTTACCAGAACCGTCCTCGCGCGCCATCGACGGCGCCGCATTTCCGCCCTTGGCAAAGACTCCCGCCTGCGCCCGCTCCTCATTGCCAAATGATTCGAGCATCTTCTGCTCCGTATCCAACCGTGCCCGCGCCCCCGGCGTATTCGGCCCCGCAAGAATTTCCGCCACGCGTCCAGAGTAATCCGCCATCCCCGCCCCGGTTCGCGCCCCTTCTAACTGCGGCCGACCCTCGCCACTCGCAGCCCAGTAAGCCGCCGCGCCCGCCAGAACTCCCACCCGCCGAAACTCCGAAGCATCAGTTTTATCGGGCGTGTCCTCACTGGTATGGTGCGTCCAATCCGGATCATGCCCCAACATCGCTGCCGGAATTCCCAACCCGATAAACACATCGTGATCGCTGCCTTGCGCATACGGCGCAATCTCCGCCGGCCAATAATTACGCGATCCCGTCGGCGCAAAAAGATAAGCCTCGCGCGTCTGCCGCATCACGTCCGCCATCAGTCCGTTCACAAACCCATCCACCGAATCCGGCGTGCGCGTGATGTAAAACCGCGAAACTGTTTTGACCGTATCCTCGCCCACCATATCCAGATTCAGATCCATCGCGATGCAAGCCTCTCCTGCGCGATAAGGCTTCGTCGCCCGCGGATCATCCCATGTCCGGCAAGCCCGCGCCTCAGGATGCTTCGTCACATAAGCAAACGTCCCAAAAAATTCCGGCACCCACATAAAGTGAATCGTCTCCGCCGGAGCCGCCAACTTTCCCGACGCAATCAGCGAGTGCAGCGTGCGCACCATCTCCAGCATCGCCGCCGAACCGCTGGCATTGTCGTTCGCGCTCCACTTGGGATGGTCAAGATGTCCCGAAACCACAACTTCCGTCTCCGGATTCTTACTGCCGCGAATCCACGCATGCACCACAGTGAGTTGCCCCGGCCCAAGCGTCGCGTCGATCTTTCCATGCACCCGCACCGCACCTTTCCGCATGAGGTCGCGCAGGAACGTGTACTGGTTCGCCGAAATCTGAAACCCGCCTACGGTCTTTTCCAAATCCGCAGCCCGCGGCCAAATCCCGTTGTAGCGCACCATATCCGGATGCTCCGGACGATCATCCGCCGGCGGATAAATCACCACTCCAATCGCGCCGTGCCTCAACGCAGCCGCCTGCACCACCGCTCCCGCATAGCCATACGCCAGCGCCACCTTGCCGCTCACGTCCTTGCCTTCATAATCTTTGTCGCTCGTCCCTGCGCCCACATCGACCAGCTCGCCCGTCCAATCTCCGCCCTTCGAATAAGTCGAAACGCACATCGGCACATCGCTGTACCGGCACAATCGCACCGGAACAAAATCCGCCACACCGCCCACGCTCTCCACCCACAACTCGCCGGCGCGCATGTCCCAACCCATCGGCGAAAGATGCGTCTGATAAAAAGTCTTCCCATCCGAAGGAAACTGTTCGATGCCCGCTTCAATCCCCCACGCGCGCAGCTTCGCCAGAACAACCTTCTCCGCCACTTCCGCCATCATAGGACTGCCCTGAATCCGGTGATACTGCACAATCTGCCGATCGTTTTCTTGCGCCGCCTCCCCCGAATACTCGTTGGCAATCGCATCGAAAACCGGCTGCGGAACCAGATGCTGACCCACCGCAGGCAGGACAAACAGAAGAAGCACAGCAAGGTGACGTGGTTTCATGACCGATTTCATGACAAAGAGATTACAACAAATGGCGAAGACGGCGGGGGCCGCTTCCTGATTCCGCGCTCTCTGCGAAATTAGCATGTGAAGCAAATCCCCCGCCCGCACGTGCAATCCTCCGCCAATTGGCGGACAATAGAACTTGAGACTCAAGAAATTCGCAGCCTGAATCGTTGCTATCGAACCAATCATCTTTCTAACTACGGAGGAAAATAATCATGGCGTACGAATTACCCGCACTGCCTTACGACTATGCCGCTCTTGAACCCGTGATCGATGCCGCCACTATGAAACTGCATCACGACATGCATCACGCGGCCTACGTAAAGAACCTGAACGCGGCGCTGGAAAAATATCCCAACCTGCAATCCAAGCAGCCCGCGGAACTGCTGCGCGATCTCAACGCAATTCCCGAAGACATTCGCGGCGCCGTCCGCAACAACGGCGGCGGACACCTGAACCACTCCATGTTCTGGAAGATCATGAAGCCCCAGGGCGGAGGCGATCCCACCGGCGCCATCGCCGAGGCGATCAAGAAGTCTTTCGGCAGCTTCAAAGACCTGCAAACCAAATTCAACGACGCCGGAACCAAGCAATTCGGCAGCGGCTGGGTCTGGGTGGCCGGAAAACCCGGAGGCGACCTCCAGGTCATGAGCACTCCCAATCAGGACAACCCCGTCTCGCAAGGTCTCTTCCCCATCTTCGGCAACGACGTCTGGGAGCACGCCTACTATCTCAAATACAACAACCGCCGTCCGGAGTACCTGGCCGCGTGGTGGAACGTAATCAACTGGGACGAAATCAACAAGCGCCTGGAAATGTTCAAGTCGCACCACGAACCCGCAATGGCGACCCGCTAACTCCACCGCTAACGTAGGGGCAGGTTTCTCTAACCTGCCCCTGCGAGCGATGGCGTAACTAAGAACTGACAGCCGAGAACTGAGAACGGTTAAATGTGGTCCCGATCTTATCGGCGTGCCCAATAAGACCTGTCATCCCGAGCGCAGTCGAGGGACCTTGCGTCTTGTTCGAGGATGCAACCCCTGCTCAGGCCCCTGGAAGATTTTCTCCGCCACCTCCGCCGATTTTCCTAGCGCCCCATCCTTCCCTGAGCGCACCCGATGCGCGGCTAAAAGCGTTTCGCCTTTCTGCATTTCCTGTGCACCCTCTGTGGAAATGCCAACCAGGAAAATCTCCAATTTCCATTTCCCAATCCGAAACTAGCCGCAAAGCCGCCCCCATGGCAGCCAAACGCCGCATCCCTAGCGGCCTCTCGCCGCAGACCTCTTCCGAAAAGAACACGTACAATTTTTCCTCCAGTGCACCACTCTTCTGCATTGACCTCACCCTTCCGCACGCGTAGATTCTTCATCACCTCATCAATCTTTCAACGATAAAAAAATCACCGCCGCCGGAACATCCGGCTCGGAGACTTGAAATTGAAAATCAGTCATTGCGAATCCGGTCACGCAGCAGCCTTGCCGCCACTGTATTCCACCCCCAAACAGAACAAGCCCAAATGGAACCGGAAGAAAAACGCGGCTGCATGGAAAATTTATCGCACCCGCTTTTTGATCAAAGCTCAGCAACTCACCGAGCCGCTCGATTTCGTCGACGCCCTCGGGCGTGAACATCACGGGCAACCCGGAGACTACCTCGTCGAATCCTCCGACGGCAGCCAACGCATCGCTCCCCGCCTGATTTTTGAAGATATCTACGTGGCGATGGGGGCAACCAACGAACCGCAACCGCCAGTGACCAATTGCGACCTCCTTCCAGCCGTAAAACGTCGCAGCCCATCAAGTCCCCTGGCTTCGGCCTAGGGAGCAAACTAATAGGCGAGCAAGCTCTCGTATGAACGCAGCTAAGGGATCCATGAATTTGTCTTTTTTACTCCCAATTCGGCCCTTGTGGAAAACGGTGTCGCAAACCCCGCATCTGCGCAGTCATTGCTTTGAGATACAATATATTGTGATTACCTATTGACAGCCACAACCGGCGGGAGTAGTGTTTCCATCCCATAGGGATGTTAAAACGCCTTCGGAAACGCAGGCGTGCGATGCAAGGTAAGTGTAAGAAAACAGGGGCGGAAGCTGTGGCCAGAGGTGACCCCGCGCCGCCCCGCGAATCAAGCTGGTGGAAGGATCCAGTCTCTGGCCGAGTAGGGCTGCAGCCTGAACCCAAAACCTGCGTAGTGCGGTGGCCGCTTCCTCGTCAGCCCGGCTCGTTCCGGCCTCCCCCGGGGATGCGACAACAGTTTGACAAGTGAGCTGTGGAAAAGCCCTCTCGACAGGGCCCGGAATTCCTGTCGTTTCAAGGCAAATTTTTGAGGAGTTGCCGATGGAAGGTCTGGCGCATCTGGTCACGGAATCTCTGGTTCGCCACGGATTTGAACCCACATTCGATCATCGCCGCCTGCAATGGTCGAAATGGTTCTCTTCCCAGGACCGCTTCAGCCTGGTAACCGCGCCCAGCAAGCCCGGGATCTTCGCCCTAGGCGAGGAAGTCGCCGCGATGAGTGGGTCGCCCGACTCCAACAGCGATCCCACCGAGCGCAGCGAAGGTTTCCCCGGCACGGCAAAACGTATGTTGGCCCTGTTCCAGATCTCCGAAGCCGACGATTTGGGCATGGCTTTGGGCCGCCTGTTCCTGGCCCCCAGCCCGCAGCGCGACCGCTTCACCGCCGGCCGCTGCTTCGCCCGCTACGTAGTCATTGAGGATGCAACCCAGCGCCAGTCCGCTCTGAACTCTTTACAGCTCTGGATGACCTCCTCGGCAGAAGCCATATCCGCAAAGCCCCAAATTGCACCATCGCAAACTGTAGAGGCGTTGCTGGCAACGCCCTGCGGGACGCTCCGAATTGCGCCCCGAATCATCAAATAGACAGGCCCAGATTGGGCCTCCAGCGCCGATTCCATCCGGCTTTTAAAGCACCGCCGGACGCAAGAACGAACAGAGTTGTTGTGTAATCAAGTAAGAAGAATCCAGCGCGGCCAATCGCGCCCCACCAGGCAAACAGCGGAGCAAAGACTCCGCAGGAGAAAAAGAAATGCCGGAAGTCACTGTAAAAGGAGCCCAGTCCACTACCGAAACCCCGAGCCTAACCAAAAAAGCCTCGGGCCTGAACTTCCGCCGCTTATTCACTAAACCCGGAGTCTCTCCCTACGACGAAATCGAGTGGGAACTCCGTCTCGCCCAGATCACCGATGCCCAGGGCAACGTGATCTTCGAGCAGAAAGACGTCGAAGTCCCCAAAGACTGGTCGATGACCGCCACCAACATCGTGGCCAGCAAATACTTGCACGGCACCGTCGGCACGCCCGAGCGTGAAAGCGGCGTCCGCGCGCTCGTGACCCGTGTCGCCGAAACCATCCGCGACTGGGGATTGGCCCAGGGCTACTTCAAAACCGCCGAAGATGGCGCCACTTTCCACGACGAACTGACGCACATCCTGATCCGCCAGTACGCCGCCTTCAACTCGCCCGTCTGGTTCAACGTGGGCTGCGATCGCATCGAGCCCAACTCCGACGCTCAGAACTGGCACTGGAATCCCGTAGCCGGCCGCGTCGAATTTGGAGCCACTGGCTACAAGACTCCCCAATGTTCCGCGTGCTTCATCAATTCGGTAAAAGACTCGCTGGATTCCATCCTCACTCTGGCCAAGACGGAAGGCATGCTCTTCAAGTGGGGATCCGGTACCGGAACCAATCTTTCCTCGCTGCGTTCATCGACTGAAGGCCTCAGCGGCGGCGGCACTGCCAGCGGCCCGCTCAGCTTTATGAAAGGTTTCGACGCCTTCGCCGGAGTCATCAAGTCCGGCGGCAAAACCCGCCGCGCCGCCAAGATGGTCATCCTCAACGTTGACCATCCCGACATCGTCGACTTCATCGAGTGCAAATCGAAAGAGGAAGCCAAAGCCCACGCCTTGATCGCAAGCGGATACGACGGCTCTTCGCCCGACTCCGACGCCTATTCGTCCATCTTCTTTCAGAACGCCAACAACTCCGTCCGCGTGACCGATGACTTCATGTATGCCGTCCTCCGCGACACCGACTTCAGCACCAAAGCGGTTCGCGACGGGCGTCCCATGCACACCTTCAAAGCCAAGGATCTGCTCTACAAAATCTCCGATGCCACCTGGCGCTGCGGCGATCCCGGCATGCAGTTCGATACCACCACCAACCGCTGGCACACCTCGAAGAATACCGACCGCATCAACGCCAGCAATCCCTGCAGCGAATACATGTTCCTCGACGACTCGGCCTGCAACCTGGCCAGCATGAACCTGCTGAAGTTCGCTCCCAACGGAACCTTCGACGTGGAAGCCTATCGCCACGCCGTCGACGTCCTGATCACGGCGCAGGAAATTCTCGTAGACAACGCCGGCTATCCCACAGAAATGATCGGCAGGAATTCCCACGACTATCGCCCGCTGGGCCTCGGCTACGCCAATCTGGGCGCATTGCTGATGGCCGCCGGCTTGCCCTACGACTCCGACGCCGGCCGCGACTACGCCGCCTGCGTAACCGCCATCATGTGCGGCGAAGCCTACTTGCAATCCTCAAGAATCGCAGAACAATGCCCACCGTTGGTAGCCGCTACCGAGCCAACCAAAAAGGGCCTGTCTGAAACAAACCTGGGCTCGAATGTAATGCCCGGCGGAGCCTGCCCCGGCTGGTACATAAACCGCGAACCATTCCTCGACGTAATCCGGATGCACCGCGCGTCGGTCAACAACATAAACAAAAACAACGTCCCCAGTTCTCTCTACGAATCCAGCAAACAAACCTGGGACGAAGCCTTAGCAAGCGGCGAAAAACACGGCTACAGAAATTCCCAGGTAACCGTCTTAGCCCCCACAGGCACAATAGGCTTCATGATGGACTGCGCAACAACTGGTGTGGAGCCGGATCTTGCTTTGGTGAAGTTTAAGAAGCTGGTTGGCGGGGGGATGATTAAGATTGTCAATAATACTGTGCCTACGGCGCTTTTCAAGCTGGGGTACTCGCATGATGAGGCGGACAAGATTGTCAGCTACATCGATGCGACGGGGACGATCGAGGGCGCGCCTGATATCGAGGACGAGGATCTGGCGGTGTTTGATTGTTCCTTCAAGCCGGCTAAGGGGACTCGGTCGATTGCTTACATGGGGCATCTGCGGATGATGGCGGCTACGCAGCCGTTTATCTCGGGAGCGATTTCCAAGACGGTTAACCTGCCGGAGAATGCTTCGGTCGAAGACATCATGGAGGCTTATCTTCAGGCGTGGAAGCTGGGATTGAAGGCGGTCGCGGTTTATCGTGATGGATGCAAGAAGTCGCAGCCGCTCAGTGCAGCGGGGACGAAGACGGCGATTTCTTCCAAAGCTGATGCCGGGGTCGCGATGGTCGCGCGGGAAGAAGAAAATCCGAATGGACCGCCGCGCGCGGTTCGTCATCGTCTGCCGGAAGAGCGGGCATCGATCACGCACAAGTTCAAGGTGGGAGACCACGAGGGCTACATCACCGCGGGCCTCTATCCCGACCAGAGTCCGGGAGAAATCTTTATCACCATGGCCAAGGAGGGATCGACGGTCAGCGGGCTGGTGGACAGCTTCGCCTGCGCCGTCTCGATCGCTCTGCAACACGGCGTGCCGCTTGAAATTATTGTGCGAGAAGTTCGCGCACACTCGCTTTGAACCCAGCGGCTGGAGCGGCAATCCTGAGATCGGCTACGCCAAGTCGATCATGGACTACATCTTCCGCTGGCTACAAATGCGATTCCTGACCGGCCAGCAGCAGATGCTGTTCGAGAATCTACGGCTGAAGCCGGCGGGAGGGTCGTCTGGAACGATCGGCGATCTAAGTGCGTCGGCGAGTTTGCCCACGACGAACGAGCAAAGGCCAGCGCCAGGTTCCGTCCACGCCGCCGACGCCCTCGCCGCAATCATCGATTTGGGCGACGCCCCAACCTGCTCCTTCTGCGGATCCATCATGACCCGCAACGGAAGCTGCTACAGGTGCGGAAGCTGTGGCAGTACGAGCGGGTGCAGTTGATTCACGAGGGGACAGCCGCCCCCTCGGTTGTCCAGCGGAGCAAAGCTCCGTAGAGATTTGGGAAACGCAAGTTTTGGGAAGGGCATGGCTTCAGCCATGCCGAGAGAGCAACTAACGTCGATGGCTTTAGCCGCTGAGGTTCGCTCGCACGAAAGTGGCGCGCTCAGGCAGTTAAATGCTGCTTGAAAAATGCCAGGGTGCGCAGAGCGGCGTCGCGCCAGATTTCTCCGCTGAAGCCGTGACCGGTTGCGGGGTAAATCTTCATCTCGTAGGGAATCTGTTTTTTCTCGAGTATCTGCTGGAGGTGGTAGGCCTCGGCTACGGGGACGGTTTTGTCGTCTTCTCCGTGCAGAATTAATACGGGGCACAGGCGGCGGGTGAACCACTTCATCTCTTTGGGCATGCCGCCGAAGAATTCCACTACGGCTTGAATGCGGGGATCGATGGCGGAGGCGGAGAGAGCCAGATACGCTCCCAGGGAAAATCCCAGCAATCCGATGCGCGCGGGATCGACTTGAGGCTGGCTGGCGACGAAGCTGACTGCGTCCCAGAGAGTTTTCATCCAGAAGGGAAAGTGGCGGAAGATGGTTTGCAGGTTGTCGATTTCGGCGGTGCCGGTGCGGTCGAAATAGTGAAGCACGTAGACGGCGAAACCTTGCTCGGCGAGCAGGATGGCGGGAGCGGACATGGAGGCGTGTCCGCCTCCGGAGCCGTGGAGGCCGATTACGGCAGGGAAGCGCTGGGCGGCGGCGGGGAGAAAACAATCGAGACGAATGTTCTGGCCACCGCTCTCGAAGGTGATTTGGGAGGTGGCGATTGGCATTTACTGAATGCTAGGTGCTGGCCGCCGCGCTTTCTGCGCCCGCCAGCTTGGCCAGCGACTCAAGGTATGGAGCTCGCGCGATTCCGCGCTCGGTCACGATTGCGGACACGTACTTCGCGGGGGTCACGTCGAAGGCGGGATTCTCGATCTGGACGCCATCGGGAGTCATCTGCTTGCCGGCGATGTGGGTGACTTCTTTTTCGTTGCGCTGTTCAATGGGAATCTTGCTGCCGTCGGGGGTTTGCAAATCGACGGTGGAGAGCGGAGCGGCGACGTAGAAGGGAATGTTGTGCTCTTTGGCGAGCACGGCGACGCTGTAGGTTCCGATTTTGTTGGCGACGTCTCCGTTGGCGGCGATGCGGTCGGCGCCGACGACGATGGCTGCGATCTTGCCCTGCTGCATGATCGAGCCCGCCATGTTGTCGGAAATTACGGTGGTGGGGATGCCGTCTTTCATCAACTCCCACGCGGTGAGTCGCGAGCCTTGGAGAAATGGTCTGGTCTCGTCGGCGTAGACGTGAATTTTCTTTCCCTGTTCGACGGCGGCGCGAATTACTCCGAGCGCGGTGCCGTAGCCGCAAGTGGCGAGGGCTCCGGCGTTGCAGTGGGTGAGGACGCCTCCGCTGGCAGGCATGAGAGTTGCGCCGAAGCGTCCCATGGACTGGTTGGCGGCAATGTCTTCGGCGTGCATGCGTTGCGCTTCGTCGATGAGGGCTTGTTTCAGCTGCGGGATAGGGCGCACGCGCAGCAATTCAAACTTGTCGCGCATGCGGCGGATTGCCCAGAAAAGATTTACAGCCGTGGGCCGGGTTTTGCCAATCACTTCGCAGGCTTGATCGAACTCGCGCTTGAGGTCTCCGGTGTTTTCCGCTTTCGAGTTCTTGACGGCCAGGGCAATGCCCATGGCGGCAGCCACGCCGATGGCGGGCGCGCCGCGCACCACCATGGTGCGAATCACGTCGGCAACCTGCTCGTAGGTCTTGCAGGTCACGAAGGTTTCTTCGGTAGGCAGCTTCGTTTGATCGATGAAGCGTACGCCTTTGTCAGTCCATTCGAGTGTTTGAATCATGAAGTCAGTCGCTGGTGGTTCGTCGTTGTCTTGTTGCCGCTCAACAGCAATCTTACATTGCGTGTGCTGCACAGCGGTTGCGGGGCACGTTGGTGACTGGCGGGCCTGCCGCACATTTCGCAAGTTGCGGAGACGGCGAAGACCTGCGAAGTCCGCTTGGCTTTCTTGGGCACATGCTTGCTGCGCACATCGGATGCGGTAAAGATGGAAACGAACTTCGCTGGAGCGGCGGCTTGCTCCACGCTCGGCCGGCCGTTCGCTTCTTCGCGTTCCACCAAGCACATTACGCCGACAATCTCGAATCCAAATTCGCGCGCAGCTTCGATTGCCTGAACCGTGGACGCGCCGGTGGTGCAGACGTCATCGACGATCACTACGCGTGCGCCCTTCTCGGAAAAGCCCTCGATGCGCTTCCCGGTTCCGTGCTGTTTCTCAGCTTTGCGAACCAGGAAACCGTTGATCTTGCCGCTGGTTAGGGCGACGGCCACGACAATCGGGTCGGCTCCCATGGTCAATCCGCCGATAGCTTGCGCACGCCAACGGCGTTTGCGAATTTCTTCCAGGAAGACTTTTCCAGTCAGTTTCGAACCCCGCGCGTCCAGAGTCGTGGTGCGGCAATCTACGTAATAGTCGCTGGTGCCACCTGAAGAGAGCTTGAATTCTCCCAGGCGAAACGACTTTTTCGCAAGTAAACGCAGCAGTTCCTGACGCGCGGTAGGCATGGAAATTCTAAGATAACACGAGGTTCACGGAGAGCGGGCGTCAGGCCTGAAGGGGATAGGTGGAGCGTGTGCCAGTCGTCCCGGCTCTACTGATTCAGTCTCTCAAGATGGCGAAAGCCGCCGGTGCCAAGAAACAGCAGCACTGACAATGTTCCGTTGTATGCGATGTGCATGATCAGGCTGGCGGCGACGGATTTGCTCAGGGCGCGAACGATGGTCAGCACGAACCCTACGATAAATATGACCAGCACCGGCCCCCAGGCGTGCGCCAGTTGTGGGGCGTGAATCAGGCTGAAGCCCATTGCGGTGAGCAGCACGGAAAGCCCGACGCCCAGACGCCGAGCCAGTACCGGGTAGAGAAACCCGCGAAAAAACAATTCTTCGAGCAGTGGCGCGAATGTGACTCCGAAAAGCGAGAGTGCCCAAGCTTCCGCGGGGGTTCGAAAAAAACGATCCATCGGCAGTTCTTTGGGGATGGGGAGGAAATGTGCGATGCCCTGGAGTGTGAACGAGAGCGCCACACCAGCCAGCAAATAAGAAGACCAGTTTGGCGGCCAGTTCCACCGGATCGCCTGCGAGAAGTCGCGGCTCGGAACGCGCTTCACGATCGAAACCATGAAAGCCAGCACCAGCAGGTATGCCAACATTTGTCCAAACACGCTAACAATTGGGTAGGTCACGACTTCGATCAACGGGACTTTCGGATAGAGCACCCGCTGCGCGGCAAAGGCCAGCAGCGGCAAGAGCACTATGACCGAAACGATGGTGAGGAACGCAATCTGTAAGACGTCCCATCCGCTCCACGGGGGATTCTCCTCGTGGATAACGGTTTCCGGCGTGGGAGGTTGCTGGACGGGAAGGAATGTAGGCTCAGACCACGGACTTTGCGGCGATGACAATGGATTAATGCTCCCGGCTGCGACCTTTTGAATTTACACGAAAAGGAAGGCTCACACAGCGGCCACATGCGCTTCTCCGCGTTTCTCGCGCCGGCTTCACGACGTTTTGCAGTCAAAGGTCTTTTACTTCGTCGAAAGTCATGGATCTCCTGACAAAGTTCGCGGAGAAAAGCTCTGCGTCAGGCCAGCAACTCTACCATTGCGGCTTTCTTGGTTTTGCCGTTTGCGCCGAAATATTGTGCCAGCGCCTGCCCCGTGTACGACTTCTTGTTTCGTGCGACTTGCTCGGGCGTGCCCTGCGCAACGATACGGCCACCCTCTTCTCCGCCTTCGGGACCGAGGTCGATGATCCAATCGGCGTTGCGGATCACGTCGAGATTGTGCTCGATGATCACGATCATGTTTCCGAGATCGGTCAAGCGATGCAGCACTTCAAGCAGCTTCTTGACGTCATCAAAGTGCAGGCCAGTGGTGGGTTCGTCCAGGAGGTATAGGGTCTTCCCGGTTTGTCGCTTGCTCAGTTCGCGCGCCAGTTTGATGCGCTGCGCTTCGCCTCCGGATAGCGTCACAGCAGACTGGCCAAGGTGAATGTATCCCAAGCCAACGTCGACCAGGGTTTGCAGTTTTTGTCTTACCAGAGGAATGTTTTCCAGAATCGGCAACGCGTCCGAAGCTGGCATTTCAAGCAGGTCAGCGATGGAGTATCCCTTGTATTTAACTGCGAGTGTTTCCTGATTGTAGCGTCGACCGCCGCAGGCTTCGCAGAGCACGTAGACGTCGGGTAGAAAACTCATCTCGATGCGACGCTGGCCTTCGCCCTGACACGCTTCGCAGCGGCCGCCGCTCACGTTGAAGGAAAACCGCCCGGGTTTGTAGCCTCGTTCCCGCGATTCTGGCAGCATGGCATAGAGATCACGAATCTGCGCAAAGACCCCGGTGTAGGTTGCCGGATTCGAGCGCGGCGTCCGCCCAATTGGCGATTGATCGATACGAATAACTTTGTCGATGTTCTCGGCGCCTGAAATCGCCTTGTGCGCGCCAGCCTCTTCCCGCGAGCGGTAAAGAGTTTTCGCCAGCGAACGATAGAGAATGTCATTCACCAGTGTCGATTTGCCGGAGCCCGACACGCCGGTGACTACGGTCATAACGCCCAGGGGAAATGTCACATCCAGATTCTTGAGATTGTTTTCCCGCGCGCCCAGAATTGTGATTCCTGTTCCGTTGGTATTGCGGCGTTCCGGCCGCATCTCGATTTGTATTCGGCCCGAGATGTAGGCGCCGGTGAGCGATCCGGGCACCTCCATGATTTCTTCCGGAGTCCCGCGCGCTACGATTTCGCCTCCGTGCCGTCCGGCTCCGGGGCCGAGATCGATCACATAATCGGCGCGCCGGATGGTTTCTTCATCATGTTCCACCACCAAGACCGTATTCCCCAAGTCGCGTAGCTCTTCGAGCGCCTTCAGAAGGCGGGCATTGTCGCGGTGATGCAATCCGATGGAGGGTTCGTCCAGCACGTACAATACGCCCCGCAGTTTCGATCCAATCTGTGTCGCCAGCCGGATGCGTTGACCTTCGCCTCCAGAAAGCGTAGCGGCCGAGCGGTTGAGCGAAATGTAACCGAGGCCAACTGCGTTCAAGAACTGCAAGCGCTCCACAATCTCATGCACCACGCGTCCGGCGATTGCCGCCTCGCGCCCGGTGAGCTGAATTTTCCTCGCCAGTTCCAGCGACCGTGAAACCGGCAGCGAAGTGAAGTCCGCAATCGACAAGCCGTTGACTTTCACCGCCAGACTCTCAGGACGAAGCCGCTGCCCGTGACAAGCGGGGCATTCCGTAGCGGACATGTAGTCAAGAAGGAAATCGCGATAGCCCTGCGAGGTTGATTCGTCGAGGACGCGCTTGAGATAGGCGACAATTCCCGCGAAACCGGTTTTGCCTTTTTTCTCCGCTTCGCCGAACAGCAGCAAGTTCTGAATTTTCTCAGGAAACTTTTCGAACGGGGTGCTCAGATCCAGCCCATGCGCTGTAGCTGCGATTTGCAGCATGTGGATGAGGTTTTGCGAAGCCGAGCCCGGACCCAGTCCACCGTCGAGAAGTGGCTTTGACCAGTCCACGATCACCTTCGCCGGATCGAAATCGTAGCGGCTGCCGAGTCCGTGACATTCCGGACACGCGCCATATGAGCTGTTAAACGAAAACGACCGCGGCTCCAGTTGCGGGACATTGATCCCGCAATCGGGACAAGCCAGACGCTCCGAGTAAAGCTGCTCCTCGCCGTTCACCACCGCGACCTGCACCAGTCCGCCCGCAAGTTTCATGGCTAGTCCGATGGAAAGTTCCAGCCGGTGTTCGATTCCCGGCTTCACTAGCAGGCGGTCGATTACGACTTCAATGGTGTGATTCTTGCGCTTGTCGAGAGCGAGATCATCGTCCAGAGTCACCAGTTCGCCATCCACCCGGGCGCGGGTAAAACCATGCTGGACCAGGTTCTCCATCTCTTTCTTGAATTCGCCCTTACGTCCACGGACAATTGGCGCCATGACCATGACGCGGTTCTCCGGGGTAAGGGCCATCACGCGCTGCACAATCTGGTCGGCCGTCTGGCGGCTGATTGGGTGCCCGCACTTCGGGCAATGTGGTACGCCAATCGAGGAGAATAAAAGCCGAAGATAATCGTAAATCTCGGTGATCGTTCCCACGGTTGAGCGGGGACTGCGACTGGTTGTCTTCTGCTCGATGGAGATTGCCGGACTCAGGCCGTCGATGGCATCGACATCCGGACGCTCCATCTGATCCAGGAACTGGCGGGCGTAGGCGGACAGCGTCTCCACATAACGCCGTTGGCCTTCCGCGTAAATCGTATCGAAGGCCAGCGAAGACTTGCCCGACCCGCTCAGCCCGGTGATTACGGTCAGACTGTTGCGCGGAATTTCGACGTCGATGTTCCTAAGATTATGCTGGCGCGCCCCTCGCACAGAAATTTTAGTAATGGCCATAAACCCGCGACAGTAACGCCCTTCATTGCCCTTCCGTAATGTGGACGGGTCCCCAGAAGTGTTGGAAAGTGGAGGTGCGCAGCTCTACTCACGTATCTTATTTGCTAACAGCGGCAAGCGTCAACGAGGGTAGATTGAGGAAGCCCGGTGAACTGCAGGAATGCCGGAGATATCAGGACTTGCGGCTGCGAGCCGGTTCGTAAAGGCAGAAAACTTGGGTAGCTTATTGAGCGTCTTCATCCTTTCATTCACAGTGGTTGCAGTGCTGGCAACTGGGATTCTATCGGCGTACGGCTTTGTGATCGGAATTCTTTACAGCTTTGCCAGGCAGGCCCGGCAGCGCACCGAACCTCCCATGCACGCTGGCAACCGTGCCCGTGCAGCCCATGCCGGCGGCGACTAACACCCGTTTGCGATTGTTTTCAGCGCCTCCCGCGGTTAAGTACCCTTAAACCATATCAGCAGACGAAGTCTCCCGTGCTCGTGAAGAACGCAAGGGAATCTGCGAGTTTGATTGTTAGTTGTGCGGCTGCACGGGCGCTCCGGGCTGACCCGGAGGCACTCCTACTCCCGGATTCGGGAATCCCGGCTGTCCGCCCTGCTGCATCTGCTGCTGGATCTGCTGCTGCCTTTGTTGGAGTTCCTGCAGCATTTGCTCAGGCGTCTTCACAGCTTGTCCCTGAGGCGCTTGCTGCTGGTCATCGGTTGCAGCCGGATCGTCGGTGGTTTGGTCGTCGGTGGCCTGGTCATCGGTTTGATCGTCAGTCGTGGTGTCGTCGGTGGCATCGGCCGACTCATCGGTGGTAGCGCTGTCGTCTTGCGCGTCCTGGCCTTCGACCACAACAGTGTTAGCTCCCGGCGGGGCAGCCCCCGGAGGTATGATTCGGCGGTTGAAGCCCGGCTGATTGTATGCGCTTGCCTGTTCCACGGGCGGCGGAGTGTTATCCACCGCACCGCTGGATTTGGCCATCAGAATTACATGATCCAGGGCGTTCGGATCGGTAGCCGAGCCCAGCAGCAGATAGTTGAAATGCGATCCATTCAGCAGCGCGGAGAGCACATCTCTGGGCGGACCAGGTCCGAAGGTTCCTACGACACGGTCCGGGGCGTTCCCGGGCAGGTCAATGGTTGCGCCCGTCTGCGCGCGAACCGCCTTCAGGATATCGCCCAGGGTGGAGTTCTGGGCGGAAATAGTCAATTCGCCGCCGTGGAACGCGACTTGGGGAGCTGAAACCGGCGTTTGTGCCAGCGTTGGAGGAGGCGGTGGTGGGATGGGCGTCGCGGTCGTATCCGGCTTTGCTGCGACTTTGGCCGCGTGTCGCCGCTGGGCGTGGCAAGGGACAAGCACCAGCAGGAACAAAAAGCCCACGAGGACCAGGAATCTCGACTTCATGACTTGCACCTGAATCAGAACGCCCGTACCAGCTCGTCTTGCAGGAAATCCCGCAGAACCCGCGTCAGAGCTAAATTGTAACACCGCCGGACGGGCCTAGATGGCAGAAAAATGGGCCTACAGGTCATGCTATCCGGACGAGAACACCTGGCAAAACCAGGCTAAGCGGAGTTACTGTCGCGGCGCGTAGTAGCCTCTGCGAGAGCGCACTTGAAGGTCTTTCTTGTGCGCCGTGATCTCGATCGGGCGATAGCGTCCGTCCGCCTCAAAATCAGCGGGATGGTAGGAAACCACATATTGACTGCGCAACTCATCTTCAATGGCAGCGAAGGAGTTCTTGATGTCCTTCATCTTAAATGGAAAGAAGGCGCGGCCGCCGGTGGCATCCGCGATGCGCTGCAGGACTTTATCGCCACGCAGGATCAGCCCACTGTCATCGGTGGAAATGGCGTAAACGATAACTTCCGCACGCTGCGCCATTTCAATCGCCTGGGCCTCACTGACGTCGCTCTGATTGTCCTCGCCGTCGCTCAAGACTACGATCGCACGCCGTGAAGGATGGTCTTCGTGATCTTTAATCAGCTTCTCGTGACAGGCCCGATAGATGGCGTCGTAAAGCGCGGTGCCTCCACCATCGTGCAAATTGTGAACCGCGGCTGACAGCAGCGCAGGGTTGTCAGTGAAGTCTTGCATCATCTGACTGTGCCCGTTAAATCCGACCACAAAGGCCTTGTCAAAATTCGGCCGGATGGTGCTCTGCATGAAACTGGCGGCAGCTTGCTGCTCAAAATCGAAGCGGCCGTGCACCGAGCCGCTAGTGTCGATCAAAAGCCCGAGCTGGATGGGAAGATCGGTTTCGCGGCGAAAATTTACGATCGTTTGCGGCGGCTTGTGATCATCCAGGAAAGCGAAGTCTTTCTGGGCAAGATTGCGTACAAATTTCCCGTGCTTGTCGGTGGCGATGAAGAGCACATTGACCTCATCCACCCGCTTCTTAATGGTGAGGATCGAATCGTCACTGCCAGAGTCAGAACTTGATGGAGCGGGCGAAACCAGGGCATTTCCAGGCGCGAGATAGCTTACCTGCGCCCGGAGCGGTATTCCCGCCATCGCGACCAGTAGTCCAAGAAAAAAATACTTTGCCATGTACTTCATGCCACATCCCGTCCCGCCTTGCGACGCTAACCTCAACCCTTGCATCTCCTACGCCTATATAGATGCACGCCATGGGCCGAAGCACCCCGCCCATGGCCGCTGGACTGACTAGGACTCTAGGCAACCCCGCAGCGAATGCCAAGTTACAAAAGGAGCACCCGTTTGGTCATGGCACGAAGCCCTTCGCACCTTCCCGCAACTATGACCATTCGCTACAACTCAAAGCGTCGCTTCAGCATCTCAAAGTGCCGTCATAGGTCTAAAATAGCGATAGTTCCTCAAAGGAGAAATTCATGAAGGTGTTACTGGTGTTGCTCTTGGGGTCCGCCTTTATTCTGCCCGCTGGCGCTTCGGATAACGACGCTACGGAAGTCGACCGGGTCGAGAACGCCGGTCACGTTCTGAAGGAGATTCTGAATATTCCGGACGATATTCCGCAAGACTTGCTGGACAAGGCCGAATGCATCATCGTGCTGCCGTCGGTAAAGAAAGCGGCATTCGTGGTAGGCGCCAGCTACGGCCGTGGCGTCATGATCTGCCGCGGCGGCGCATCCTACACCGGGGCTTGGGGAGCGCCCGCGATGTACGCCCTCGAAGGGGCGAGTTTTGGCTTCCAGTTGGGAGGCGAGGCAACCGATTTCGTACTTCTTGTGATGAATCCCGCTGGCGCCCGCTCGTTGTTGAGCAGCAAAGTTAAGTTGGGAGCCGACGCTTCCGCAGCTGCCGGACCGAAGGGCCGCACAGCCGAGGGTTCGACCGATGTCGTGATGACCGCCGAAATCCTCTCTTACTCACGCAGCAAGGGACTGTTCGCGGGGGTTTCGCTCGCGGGTTCTACGATTCGGTCCGACGGCAGCGCCAACGAAAAGCTGTATGGCAAGAAGCTGACCGCACGTGAAATCATTCGCGACGGCAAAGTGAAAGCTCCAGCCGCTGCGGCGGAACTGATATCGCTGTTGAACTCGAAATCGCCCCACAACAAGTCAGATCCAAAGTCGTTGAAGTAGCTCTGGAGTTTGACCGATAGTTTTGCGAAGTTAAAAGGCCCGGCTGCGAACAGCCGGGCCTTGCACTTGTTGGTGGAAGCTTAGACATAGCTCGCTACGCCCCGCATCTTGACTCTCTCACCTCAGAAACATCGGCAAACACAAAACCGTCGCATTCAATTATTTTCCCGCTGCTAACGCAAATAGGGCGGGAAAATACCGGGGCGTCGTAAACGAAGGTGTGAAATTCCCCATTTTCGCCGCATTGGTCTACCGCGCCTGGCAGAGCTTCCAGCAGGGTTAGGTCGTAGTCACGGCCGGCGAATGACTTCGCCAGTTTCTTCGGATCTACGCAGGTGATCTTCGCTTTTACTCCGGCTCCGATCATCTCGCGGCCCAGCCGGTCGGTGGGAATTTGCCAGAGCGGAAACAGTGGATCGAGGCCAGATCCTGCCAGCTGCCGTACCCGGTAGTCGCGAATATCCTCGAGAAACAGGTCGCCGAAAGCAATCGCCGTAATTCCTTCATCGGTTGCTTTCTTGCACACAGACCGCATGCGAGATTCGTACTCCTGGTTGGAGCACGGCCACGGCAGTTCCACTGCCCACAGCGGTAGGCCGGCCCGCTCCGCTTGCGCTTCTACCAACTCGCGGCGAACAGCGTGCATCGCCACCCGATTCGCTTCGGAGTTGAAGGTCGTGATCAGCGCAACCACTTCGATCTCCGGGCGTTGCTGGAGGACGTGTAATGTCCAGGCGCTGTCTTTGCCGCTACTCCACGATAAGGCGACTCGGGTCACGTGCGGCTTGCGGTCATCGGCTGAGGTTCTCGCGCCGACGATTCGATCCGTCGCCAATGCGTTCCTTCCGATTTTTCGCCGAACGGCCGCCCGTGAAGAATCTCGGCAATGATCTCCGCGGTTCGTGAGATCGTCATCCCCGAACGGTTGAAGAACAGATTTCCATCGGCAAAAGCCACGTTACCGCTGCGAACCGCTCGCAACTCCTGCCACCAGGAATGCCTCTCCAAAACAGTTTGTTCGCGCAGACTCCGTTCCAGCGTGAAACCGCAGGGGGCAACGATCAAGCATTCTGGATTCGCATTTCGCAGCCGCTCGGCTGGGATCGCGCTCGAGTACTCGCCTTTCTCTCCCAGCAGGAGTTCCCCGTTCGCAATCTCCACCAGCTCCGGCCCCCAGTTTCCCATCGCGAATAGCGGGTCGGTCCACTCCAGCATGACCACGGTTTTCCTGACTGAACGCGCGGCCTCGCGCCGGACTCTTTCGAGACTATCTTGTTCTCGCTGGATAAGTGCTCGACCCTGATCCTCAAGGCCGATGGCTTGCGCGATGCGCAAAATGCCTTGGAAAATGTCGCTTAACGAGAAGGCAGACAGCGACAGCTGTTGCGTGGCGACGGCACACGCCCCACTACGTTCAACGTCACCCGGAGTAATGGCACAGACTTCGCAATGTTCCTGCGTGATCAGCAGATCGGGGCGCAACTTTTCGATTAATTCCGCGTGCAGATGATAAAGCGGTTCGCCCGAGCGGATTCGGCGGCGCACCTCGGCATCAATTTCTCCGCTTGAAACGGTGACGTCGAACGCTGGTTCGCTACAAGCCGGCAGGCGTCGCACCCATTCGGGGTTGTCGCACTCGTGTGACCGCCCGACCAGCATTTCGCCGGCTCCGAGGTCGCAGACGATCTCGGTGGCGCTCGCCAATAGAGAAACAATGCGCACGTTACGCGACCTGTTGCCGGGGTTGGCAAAAATGACTGATGGCTGCGTATCCGCCGAAGATTGCTACCGTATAAAATGCGTCGCCCAACACCTGGTTCTGATAAAAAGGCAGTCCGGCCGCGAAACAAGTTGCCAAGCCTGCCGCGGTACGCGGGTATGACGGGCCCGTGGCCCAGTACATGAAATTGGTTATCACGAAGAAGGAAAGGCTCGAGGCCAGCGCCGCAGCGGCCAGTGAACCTACGCCTCTTCGATCGCGAATCAACCGGCCGAACAATACCGGGATCAGCAGGGCTGCGTACACATACCAAAAGCCGGGATAGAAGCCCATCACAGCATCGCTCAGAACCACCGCCAGCAGCGTCACAAAAATACCCGTGCTCGCTTTTTGAGCCTTGCTGCCGGCAAATAATCCGATGGCCAGCATCGGTGTAAAATTCCACGGATGCGGCAACAGTCGCATTCCCGCACCAAGCAACACCATCGCGATCCACAGGCGTTTTTGAATTTGCATTGCTGATCTCCCCTCGTCATTGTATTGCGTCTCGCGGTTTTTCGCGGGCTGAAAACTGACAATCCGTCGGATTAGGAGCAGTTTCAAAATATGAGGCCAACGTGAGAGCATGTTTGCTCTATGAAACCCGATCCAACCGTTACCCGCTGTCCTTGGGCAAGCAACGACCTCGCCATTCGCTACCACGACCAAGAGTGGGGAAACCCCTCGCATGACGATGTCAAACTCTTCGAGTTCCTTGTCCTTGAGGGCGCGCAGGCTGGGTTGAGCTGGGACACCATCCTGAAGAAGCGTGAAAACTATCGCGCCGCGTTCGATGGTTTCAATGCGAAGAAAATCACAGGCTACGATGCTCGCAAGATCAAGAGTCTGATGCTCGATGCCGGCATCATCCGCAATCGCTTGAAGATTGCCGCAACCATCCAAAACGCAAAGGCTTTTCTCCAGGTGCAGAAAGAATTCGGATCATTCGACGCCTATGTTTGGCAGTTTGTTGGAGGCAAGCCCATAGTGAATTCACGGCGCTCACTAAAACAGGTTCCAGCCAGCACCCCGCAATCGGATGCCATGAGCAAAAACCTGAAAAGGCGCGGCTTCTCCTTCGTGGGCACCACGATTTGCTATGCCTACATGCAGGCGGTGGGCATGGTGAACGACCACCTGGTTACGTGCTTTCGCTACGCGCAACTGAAATGAGTGCCTGGCACTTGAATTTTGACTTACCGCTTCGCAAGGTGTGCAGAGATTCCTCGATGCTGCTGTCTAGCTACTCGCCGCTCTGGCCTTGATTCGCTCAAGATTCCGCATCTCGATAACTTGCCCGATCCGCCGCGGCACAGCTGCAATCCGGGCCTCGTCGCGTGCCCGCTCGATCCGGACCACTGCCCGATCGACGACGCGCGCCAGCGCCGTCCCAACATCCGCCGCGCGATCTTCCCGCAGGCGCAACTTTGCTTTCTCCGCCGAAAGCCAGGTGCGATTTCGATTGGCCTCTTGCGGCGGATCGAGCCGTGAAACCTCACAAAGATGTGCGCTGACCGTCATTTCTGTTGCCCGTCTTCTCCCTTCGTTGCTCTTGCGGCGAACATACTGCGCAAACGCAGCCTCCTCAATTCGGCCGTGCACCCCTGCTTCTTCAAACGCCTCGAGTGCGGCGGCCTGGGCGTGCGTCAACCCTGGTTCCGCGCTACCTTTGGGGAAAGTCCAACGCCCGCCACGAGTCTGCACCAGAAGAAATTCGATGCCGCTACTGCGCACCCGATAACAAACCGCGGCTACTTGTTCGCACCCGCGCAGCTTGCGAAGATGCGCCAGACGAAAGAATTTTCCGGTTTCATTCCTTGACCAGCCCGCTGGCAAGGGTGATTCTCCGCGATTGCCGCCACCGTAGTTCCCGGAACCCATAGCAGCAGAGTGCACGACGGTATCCGCTTCTGGCTAGAGCACAGCTTGGTTCCGGGGGACACTCTGCTTGCCGGAAAAATCGTCGTCGGCCGCTATTGCAGTTTCGCGTACTCTGCTTTGGCCTGCTTGAGGAGGGTCAACTCAGGGTCTGCGCTTTTCCAAAGATCGAGGAAATTCCGATAGGCATCGCGAGCCTGAGTGGAGTCCTTGGCCAGAGAGAATGCGCGCGCACGTTCCAGTCGGGCTAACGCGGCAAGCGGAGAGTTCAGCACCAGGCCGGAGCGGTCGATCAACTTCTGAAATTCCACGCCTGCTTTGACGGCATCGCCCCCAGCCATGTATGCCTGACCTCGCACATACGCCGGATAAATGCTTCCGACAGGAAATGCCGACGGAGCCGCAAACTCAAACGTCGTGCTTGCGTTCAGAGTCTCAATCGCCTTCGACCATTTCCCCTGGCGCAATTCAATTTCCGCCCGAATCACCGGAAGCCAGTATTTCTGGACGAACGTGTCCGACGGATAATCTTTATCCAGTTGATCGCTAATTGTCAGCGCTCGTTGAACGTCGCCAGTTCTCGCCATCACCAGCGCCGCCAAAGTAGTTACGTCCCGGCCGCCATCCAATTTCATAGCTTGCGAAATATCTTCGGCGGCTTGCGCCGAGTCTCCCGATCTCGGCTTCGCGCGCGGCTGCCTGGCTTAGATAGTCTGCGGCCGATTCTTTGTCTCCATCGTGCTCCAGTTGCGCCGCGGCCACACGCGAAAGCTCCCGCGCCCTGCCAAGATGCCCGAAGTAGGCTTCCGCATTCGCTTGCTCGTTCAGCAGCAGTGATTGTGCTCCTGGTATGTCAGAAGCACGCAACAGCAGGGCCTGCATTCCAGCGTTGTCGTTGCGGAGAAATGCTTCCCAATACCTGGCTTGCAGCAAGTAGTCGGTCTGGAGGTTTCGTTTGTCCGCGTCCGCCAGCACCGCCCGCGCTTCGTCAAAGCGGTTCAATGCAAACAAGTCCACGGCGAGATTGCTGTAAGTGGTGGCTCTGGTGGGATCAATCCGCAGCGCCTGACGGAAGGCATCGACGGCTTTTTCGTTGCGTCCCAGGCTGGAGTAGGTTGTACCCAGGTGGTTGAAGCCGCCGGCCGCCGCTGGATAGTTCTGAACCCAGAGTTCGTAAACCTGCTCCGCTTGCTCAAGGTCACCCGTTACATAAAGATGATAGCGGGCTTCGATGGAAACCCTTTCCGACTCGGTCACCCGATCGCGAAGCTCGTAAGCCTTGGTGGCATTTTCGCGAGCCAGTTTGGTTTCACCCAGATTGTGACAGACGGTCGCCAGCGCGCCGTACGCCATGGCGAAGTTGGGATCCAATGCGATAGCTCGCTTGAAAACTGGGACCGACGCCAAATCACCCTTCTGATCCCAGGTTGAGAGTCCGACGCCGTAGGCTTGCAGCGCTTCCAGCGATGGCGTGGTGGCCAGCTCCAGCGGAGCGTTGTACTTCTTGATCGATGGTATCGATTCTCCCAGGCGTGCTCGCAGATGCGTAGTCGCTTTTCCCATCGCGTCAACGACATCTTCTTTGTGATGAGCCTCTACTTGTTCAAAAGCCACCGGATCGCCGTTGTCACATCGAATCGCAGCCAAGCCGATCAGGTAGGCCGTCCCCAAACTGGAGATCGACCCCTGGATCGTCGCCTTTCCGCCGGTTCGTTGGCATACCTCGATCGCGACGCGGCCGCTCATACGTTCATCGGGCGAACGTCCCATCTGTTTCAAAACCACTGCCGTCTTGCGATCGGACAATATGTTGAAGAATGGTGACTGCTGCAATCCGACTTCAAGCCCTTGCTTGAGCGCGTCGTCGAAGACGGCGTCCCCGGTTGTATTGACAAAGTCGGCGAGCACAATCGTGTCGTTGCTGCTGACGTGAAAAGTGGGGCGGCGCAGGTAGAGGTAGGTTCCCACTCCCGCAAGGATCAAAAGCGCCGCCAGTACGATTCCAGCGAGCCGTGCTTTGTTTCGTTTGGGTTGAGTTCGGAACGATGTCGGCTCGATTTGGCGGATTGCGGATGGAACGATCCCTGTTTCGGAAGCGACTTCTGCTTTTCGGTGCTTCGCCAATTCAGGTTCAGGAGGCAATCTGACCGGAGCCACAAAACGATACCCACGGCGCGGCACAGTTTCGACAAACCTGGGATTCTCCGCCGGATCGCCGAGGGCCGTGCGCAGCTTGCGAACCGCAGTGTTCAACCCGTCATCGAATTCGACAAAGGTATCTTCGGACCAGAGTTTCTGGCGGATTTCTTCCCGAGTCACCACTTGACCGGGACGCTCCAGCAAGAGCGTCAAGATCTGGAATGGCTGCCCCTGGAGTTTGATTGGGATGCCGTTCTTGGTCAGTCTTCCTTCCTGGATATCAACCTCGAAGGATCCAAAACCCACCACGCGGCGCCCCGGTTCTAGCTCTTGCATGCCCCAGCGTCCTCAGCAAAATGGCCACGATTCTACCACGCAGCAGTTCAGATATTCGATCAACCGCCCTGTTTCCAGCGCGTTAGCTGATCAGGTTGGATTCGGAATCAGTTTCGTTGTCTTTTTTCCCGCGCTGCCCCAAATTGCCGATGTCAGGCGAGTGCGCCGGCAAATGAGATTTTGCAAATGAGCATGCTGAGCAAACCGATCATTCAAATTCTTGCACTGTGGATCGCTCTTCCGGGAACAGTGCAGGCGCAAACCTCGACATTCGTGGCGCACGTCCCCTTCGAATTCGTGGTCGGAGGGCAGACTCTGCCGCCGGGAACCTACATCGTTCAAAGACTTCTAGGCAAACGTAGCGCTCAGGATACGACCGGTGTCGTGGTGCTGAAGACTGAGGACCATCGCGTCTACAAAGCGCTCATCACCGGATTGAGCAGCGCAGCTCGCGCCCAGCAAGCGAAGAGTTCAAGGCTGTTATTCACCCGCATTCAAGGAAAGCAATACCTCAGCCAGGTCTGGCTCGCGAACGACAACCTGGTGCACCAGTTGGCGAACCTTCCCCACGACGTCACCCAGGGGGAAACAGCGAAAGACAGCAAGGTCGTGCTTACGCCGGTTCACGCCTCGAACTCGGAAACACACGGTCACTGAGCGATACGACCGAAGAACGTCGAGTGAAATTTGTCGAAGGCTTTGTTGCAAGCGAATTCAAAACTAAAAAAAAGGAGAATCACAATGACCCCTAGCAAGCTTCAAGAAAAAATGAACCGCTCACTTGCCGCCGCGCTGTTCACGGCTTTGCTATTCACTGGGACGCTCGCATCCGCGCAAGCCCCCGCAGCCGTGCCGTCCATGGTCAACTACAACGGCACCGTGACCGATCTCAATCACAAACCGCTGGCCGGCGCGACCGGAGTTACTTTCGCTCTTTACAAAGACGAGCAGGGAGGGTCTCCTCTCTGGACGGAAACCCAAAACGTACAGCCCGACAAATCCGGCGCCACTACAAAGTGGCCCTAGGTTCGACCACCAGCCAGGGATTGCCGCCCACCATCTTCGCCCTCGGTGAAGCCCGCTGGCTCGGTGTGAAGGTGCAAGGACAAGAAGAACAGCCACGCGTGCTATTACTCAGCGTGCCCTATGCCTTGAAAGCCCTCGACGCCGAAACCTTGGGAGGGAAACCTGCCTCCGCCTTCCTCACCGGTTCGACGAATTCGACTTCCGGGAATGGCCTGGCCACCATTACCGGCAGCGGGAAGAAGGGCTTCATTCCGATATGGTTGAACCCCAGCAAATTGGCGGACTCGAAGCTGTTCCAAAGCCCGTCGGGCGACATAGGAATTAACAACCCGACGCCAGGAGCTACACTCGATGTTAAAGGCGACGGAAAATTCTCTGGCACACTCGATGCAGGATCAGCGTCCGTCAACGGCAACATCGCGGCCAGTGGCACGATCACGTCCGCACAAGCTATTACCGCGTCGGGCGCCATGACGGCGGTGCAAGGCCTCTTCGGAAATTCCCATAGCGATACCAACTCTGTCGTAGGAGTCAACAATGGCGCAGATTTCTCCGCGACGGCTGGCATCAACCAAGACTCCGGGCACCTGTCCTACGGAGTCTCAGGGCAGAGCCTCAGTCCGTTCGGAGTCGGGGTTCTCGGCTACGGCGCCAACTTCAGCTCAACCTATATTTCTCTCTCTGGCCTGGAGCCGTTCGGCGTCGCTGGCGATGCGCAGAACGTCAGCGGCGTAATTCCGGTCGGGGTTTGGGGCACAGCGGACGCTGGAGCCGGTGTAGCCGGAGAAAACAACAGCACGGTGGAACCCGCGGGCGTCTTCGTGAACTTCAATTCGACCGCAGGCTCTTTGGCTTTTGAGGCAGAGGGCACCAAGGGGCACTGCACCATGGACATTGGCGGCAACCTCAGTTGCACCGGCAACATAGGCGCGGCCATACATCTACCCAACGATAATTGGACACGCCTTTACAACATCGAGTCTCCGGAGAACTGGTTCGAAGATTTCGGTTCCGGCCAGCTTTCCGGCGGCAGGGCCGAAGTGAAGCTGGAGCCTAAATTCGTCACAACCGTGAACAGCAGCATGGACTATCACGTCTTTCTAACGCCCAACGGAGACTCACGCGGACTCTACGTCGCCAGGAAGACCGCGACCTCGTTCGAAGTCCGTGAACAGGGCGGAGGAATCTCCAGCATCGCGTTCGACTACCGCATCGTCGCCAAACGCAAGGGCTACGAGAACGTTCGCATGGAGAACGTAACTCAGAGCCAGAAGCAAATCGCCGCATCCGGTGAACGCAGGATGACCCGCAAGAACGGCGCAGCCGTGAAGCCACCAGTGGCGGCCCACCAGACTGCGTTGCTTCGATAGAAGCTGGCAAGTCTCCAACCTCAAGAGCCGGGAGTCTTTTCCAACCTCCCGGCTTTTTACATTTCACCGGGGAACATCATTCATACTGCGACGTATACTTGGACGCGACGGGGCCATACAAAAGGAGGCAACTCGTGGCAGTTACCTTCGACGCCATTCGCAAGATCGCGCTCTCGCTCGCCAACGTGGAAGAAAGCACATCCTACGGAACGCCAGCGTTCAAGGTCCGCGGCAAACTCATTGCGCGTCTCCGCGATGACATCGACGCCTTGGTGGTTGCCGCCGACTTCGAGCAGCGCGCCGAACTGATCGCCGCCGATCCCGAGACTTACTTCATCACCGACCACTACTTGGAATTCGAGTGGGTTCTGGTTCGCTTGTCCCGCGTTCACCCCGATGCCATGCGCGACCTCCTGGGCATGGCTTGGAAAAAGGTGACTTCGAAGAAGCGACCAGTGTCGGGTCGCCGTCGTGCGCTCCGCTGAGCGTGCGTTTACCCGAATCTCTCTACGCACTTGTGCCTCACCAACGCCGCGAGAGAATATCTCTTTGGCCACACCGGCCCGGAAAGCGCCCTTGGACAACTTGCGCTGTCTTCGCTGTAACCAGGAACTTGAGACCGGAAACAAATCAGTCGCTGTCTATATGTTTGCTCAGACAGTGGGCATTCGTCCGCGCCAAAAATCCGCGGCCCAACGAATTTGTTTCTGTCCGCAGTGCTCAGTCTCTCTCGCCATGGGCCCCGCACCCGAAGGCGCACTCAATATCGCGGCCTGGCAAATGATTCGCGACCTCGTCGGCGCCGACCCCGCTCTCAACCAGGCCGCGTGGGAAAATCTCCGTGGCAACGCCGGCCTGCTTCCCGCCACCGGAACCGATGGCAACCATTCCGCGCACACTGCAGGCTACTTCGAGTTCTAAGATTTTCAGACGAACCAGGGGATCCGACGCTCCCACCTCGACTGCTGATTTCACCGCGGAAGAGCGCCCCTTCAGGGCCGCGTTACCAATTGCAAATGAATCTGAGCTCAGCGCTCGCCTCGTTCGGTCCGCAGACCAAGCTCTCGACCAAAGCAAAATCCACGCGAGGCCCCTCGGTGGGCATGGGGGGAGCGCCGAAAAAGAGAGCGCCTCGCGTGGAACGACTCCCTTGTACACCCGCTGTAGAAAACCGCTCGAACAATCTGCTTCTTGTTCCAAATTCCGAACAGAACGCGCAGTCCACGGATTTTTCGCCCTCACTTCCGCAAGAAGCCGTGATTCGCGTTGTTCGAGTCTATATAGGTACCACTGATCGCGCCGGTCGCGTTGTTGGAAAAGGGAAAGGTGCCCTGGCCGGCGCCGTTGCCCGCTCCGGGAACACTAAATATCGTAATGCTTCCGTTCGTGGCGCGCACGAAACCGTGAGACACGCCTATCGAGTCCACGTAATCTCCCGTGATCACCCCGCTGGCATTGATGTTGGTCGGCGCCGTTGCCTGAGCGTTCGTCACGTCGAAGCTGGTGATGGTTCCTTTGGCCGTGCGCAGGAAACCATGAAGACCGTTAGGATCGAAATAAGCTCCTATCACGGCCAGCTTTGAGTTGATCCCTGTACTAAAGGTTTCCAGACTGCCCGCCGGATCGAAGTTGGTAAATTTGCTGTTTGGAGCGCGGAGAAAGCCGTGTGACGCGCCATTGGAATCGTAGTATTGGCCGGCGATCGCGCCTGCATCGGTCAAGGCATCGAAGGTCGTAGGCGCCGTTCCCTGTCCGGAACCGTTGCCAGCATCGGGGTCATCGAACTTGCTGAATTTTCCTTCCGGTGTGCGCTGGAATCCGTGGCTTACACCCTTGGAGTCGACGAAATATCCCACGATCTCTCCGTTGGTATTGATGGCCGTTCCGGTGGTGCCCTGGCCCGAACGGTTGCCCGCGTGCGGAGCGTCAAGTTCGCTGATCGTGCCGTCCGAAGTGCGCAGGAAACCGTGACGCACGCCATTCGAGTCGTAGTAGTAGCCCACGATCGCCAGTGACGAGTTCATGCCGATGGGGTAAGTATTCACACTGCCCGCCGGATCGAACTTGCTGATCTTTCCATCGGGAGCGCGCAGATAGCCATGAGCCACGTTTCTTGAGTCCACATACCATCCGCTGATTGAACCGTCGGGGCCGATGCCCCCACCCTCTGTACCTTGATTCGCGCCTTTGCCCGCGCCGGGCACATTAAATCTAATGATCGTGTGCGCGTCTTGCGCTTGCAGGAAAGCGGCCGAAGCAAGACACACGCACAGAAGCAACATTGCCACACTGATGCGTTTCATGGTCATCCCCCTCTATCTGACTGGTTTCGACCCAAGGGTCGCCAGCGCGGAAGATTATCCATATTTCGACGGTTTGCCTAGTGTGAAAAAACTTTCATCTTCTCGAAAACGCTAATGGGAGAAATTGCTGCCTTGTGCGAGAAATACGGGCTCGACATTCTCCGAACTTTCTGGGCATAACGCTCGTAAATTACACTGTGTAATTACCTGCAAGATTAAGGAGAGCCCGCCGTGTTCACTTTCCTGCTCTGGTGTTTGCTGTTCGTGCTGTGCTGGCCGCTGGCGTTGTGCGCGCTGGTGCTCTATCCGTTCGTATGGCTGGTGCTGCTGCCGTTTCGTTTGGTGGGAATTGCGGTGCGCGGAGTTTTGGAACTGGTTTGGGCAGCGGTGATGTTGCCGGCTCGCTTGCTGAACGCGCCCTTCCGCCTGTAAATATGGGCGTCCTCGACCGTTGCAAACGGTCGGGGGAAATCTTGGTTTTTACTCGACGCCCTTTGCCGGAATCGCCAGACCCAACTCTTTCATCACCATCTGCAAATCTTTCCAGGTTTCCTTTTTCTGGCGCGGATCGCGCAGCAGAAACGCAGGATGATAAGTGACTGCGAGTTTTGTCCCGCGGAATTCATACCAGCGCCCGCGAAACTCTGACATCGGAGCGTTAATCGCCAGCAGTGTTTTCGCCGCGACCGCGCCCAGAGCCACAATCGCCTTGGGTTTGACAACCGCAATTTGCCGCATCAGGAACGGAGAGCATGTCTCGCACTCATCGCGCTCGGGCGTGCGATTTCCCGGCGGCCGGCACTTAATAATGTTCGCGATGTAAACATCCTCGCGCCGCAGGCCCATGGCCTTGATCATATTGTTGAGCAACTGCCCCGCCCGCCCGATAAAAGGCTCGCCTTGCTGATCTTCATCAGCTCCGGGCGCTTCGCCGATGAACATCAACTCAGCGTTGGGATCGCCCACCCCGAACACAATCTGCTTGCGTCCCTGTTTGTGAAGCGGGCAGCGTGTACAGTCGCCAAGGTCCTCGCGGATAATGCGCAATGCCTGTGCGCGGTCCTTCACGCCCGATTCCGGCCTTGGGTTCGCAACTTCAAGAATGTCTGCGTCCACCATGGGTACCGCAACTGCAGCTCTTGCTCGTGGAGTCATCAAGTCTCGCTGTTCTGGTTGGAGTTCGGAGTTGTACGCGCTGTTTTCGCTCAAGCTGGCGTTGGAGTGAACATTCTCGCGGCGATAGAAATCGTAAATCCCCAGCTCGTTGTAGTAGCGAATACGTTCCGCCAAGTCGCGCCTAAGTTGTGGAGTGAGCGAGGACATCGGTACCACTATACAACTCCGTCCGCAAATGTAGGCGCGAGCGTCCCCTCTCATACATTGTCGTGTTGACACAACTGCGCTGCCGAGCAAGCAATTTCGAGAGAGCTTAGAGGAATACCACTGGTAAGGCGGGAAGAAGTATCTAGTCGGCGATGCGTTCCAGCTTACCGTTTCGCAGCCGCACTACTTGATCGAGCACGCGCTGCGCAACTTCCCACTTCGTAGTCTCAGGGACTTCCACGACATCGTGCTGCGTGATGATGGTAACCGCATTGCGGTCAGAGTCGAAGCCGACGCCCTCGCGCGAAACATCGTTGACCACGATGGCATCTAGCGACTTCGAAGCCAGTTTCTTGCGCGCGTTCTCCAGCGCATTCTGAGTTTCAGCCGCGAAGCCGATGATTAATTGCGATTGCTTGTGGCGCGCGATCTCGCCCAGAATGTCCGCCGTCGGTTCTAGTTCAAGACTGAGCGGACCGCTGCGCTTGAGTTTTTGTGGAGCTAATGTCTTAGGACGATAGTCCGAAACTGCCGCCGTCTTGATGACGATCGTGGCCTGGGGCAGCAACTGCAAAACTGCCTGGCGCATTTCTTCGGCGGACTCTGCGCGCGTAACTTCAGCAGCGCCCGGCGGAGTCAATGCCGTCGGCCCGCTGACCAGCAGCACCCGCGCTCCCCGCCGCAGTGCTGCTTCCGCAATTGCGTATCCCATGCGGCCACTGGACCGGTTGGTGAGATAGCGCACCGGATCGATCTTCTCCCGCGTAGGCCCGGCGGTAACCAGTACGGTTTCCCCAGCCAACTCCTGCGACGCGCCTAAAGCTTCCAACGTCGCCGCGACAATTGCCTCGTTTTCGGCTAGGCGGCCGGGGCCGGTCATGCCGCAAGCCAGATATCCGGTGCCCGGCGCGACAATGCGTACGCCGCGCTTCTTCAAAATTTCCAGATTCGCCTGCGTGGCCGGATGGTCCCACATGTTCACATTCATCGCAGGCGCGACCACCACCGGCGCGGTGGTTGCGAGATAAAGGGTGGTAAGAAAATCGCTGGCGATGCCCTGAGCGAATTTGGCCAGCACGTCCGCGGTTGCGGGCGCAACCAGCAGCGCATCGATAGCTTGCGCTACCGCAATGTGCTCAACCGCGGAATCGATGTTCGGCGCTTCGGCGTTACTTCCCGCGCCAAACATCTCAGTAATAACTTTTTCACCGGAGAGTGCCGCGAAGGTGAGAGGCCGGATAAATTCCTGGGCCGCGCGAGTCATCACAACCTGTACGCGAATCCCGCGATCCTGCAGCAGGCGAACAATCTCCGCCGCCTTATAAGCCGCAATGCCGCCGCTGACGCCCAGTGCGATCTTCATAAGTTAAGATGAAGCGCAAGATGCCAAATGTTTCCTTAGCGAACGCCGCGGCAGTTCTCGGAGACCTCTGCGGTTAGAAGCTTTTTTCGCAAGCCCATTACAGCCTCTTGCCGCCAAGCTCGCAGAGTCCACGCCAGCGAACGCAAAGAACCGATCCCTTATTCCGGGGCCATTGCCTTGTCGAGCATCTCGCTCACTACATCCACCGACGATTTCGGTATCTCCGGGATCACCCACTTCACCTTGCCAGCCTTGATTTCATCCTGCGCGATCCGGCAGGGTTTGCGGGAGTGTGTGTCGATCACCGGCGGCGCACCGCCTTGCAACTGCCGCGCCCGTCGTGCTGCCACCAGGATGTATCGATAGTTGCTGTCGAACCCTTCAATCAGCTTCATCGTGTTCTCCCTTGTCGCTAGCGTCCGCCCGGAGCCGCTGCACTCACAAACGATGCCAAGATCGGCTGCAGCCGTTCTCGCACATTGCTCAAACGGCAGCGTTCGGCTTTGCTCAGCGTTTCTGCTTGGTCAGCGGATGTTTGTACTCCGGAGCGTTTCAGCCGTTCCGCCAGAAGAATCGCCCGCAGAGCGTCTATCGATTCTTCCAGACGGTCGTTAACCAGAATATAGTCGTATTTCTCGTAATTCTCAATCTCACGACTGGCCGTGACCAACCGGCGCTGGATGACCTCCTCCGTATCCAGACCGCGCTTCCGCAGCCGCGACTCCAGCAGCTTTCGATCCGGCGGCATGATAAAAATACTGACGGCGTTCGGCAGCTTACGCTTGATCTCCGCCGCCCCCTGCACATCGATGTCGAGCAGCAGATCGTTCCCCTTGTTTTCCGCGTCGCCCAGAAAACGCCGCGCCGTCCCGTAACAGTTGCCGAACACTTCCGCGTTCTCCAGAAACTCGTCACCCCGCACCATCGCCTCGAAATCGGCGCGCGCCACGAAGAAGTACTCCCGCCCATTCTGTTCCTTGCCGCGGGGCGGCCGCGTGGTATAGGAAATCGAGAACTCCAGCCCTGGGACAATCTGCCGAACTTTGTCCACCAGCGTGGACTTTCCCGAACCCGAAGGCGCCGAAATAATAAAGACTGTGGTCATTCGAGGTTCTGCACCTGCTCGCGCGCCTTTTCAATATCAGCCTTCATCGACAACCCCAGCTCGGTGATTTTCAAAGCTTCTCCCGCCAGCCCCGACGTTTTTGATAACAGCGTGTTGGCCTCGCGATTCATCTCCTGCAGCAGGAAATCTAACTTCTTTCCCACTTCTCCGCCCTGATCCAGCATCCCCAGCATGTGTTTCACGTGCGTATCCAGCCGGACCAGTTCCTCCTGAATGTCGCTGCGATCCACCAGCAGCGCCGCCTCCTGCAAAACGCGCTCGGGATCAACCTGCGATCCGATCAAATCCTGCATGCGGGTTTTCAGTCTCTCGACATAGGTCTGCAGCATCGCCTGGCGGTGCGTGCCTACGCCTTCCGTAGCCTGGCGCACGTGCTCCATGCGCTGCCGGAGTTCCCGCTCGGTGCCGCGCCCTTCTTCCTCGCGCATCTGATTCAGTTTGCCGAGGGCCTCATCTAATTTCGCCAGCACGGCAGCTTCCATGCCGCCGTCTACCGGAAGTGCTTCCGCCTCCAGTGCGCCTGGCATACGAAGAATTGCGTTCAGATCGGGATCCGCCGCCAGCCCAAACTCCGCTGCCGCACCGCGAAACGCCTGAATGTAACCTCCCACCATGGTGCGGTTGACGGCATACCCTTCGCTCACGCTGCGCTCGATGTTCAGCGTCAACTCCACGTGACCCCGCGCCAGTTTCTCCTTCAAGCGGCGCCGCAGCTTCATCTCCAGATCGTCGCTCTCCGACGGCATGCGAAAGTGAATATCCAAAAATCGATGATTTACTGACTTCAAAGATAACGTGAAACCCAGATGACCATTCACCTGCCCCTTAACCTGCGCAAACCCTGTCATTGATCGAATCGTCATGTAGTCATCCCGAGTGCAGTAAAGGTTCTATCCGCTCCATCACTGCGCATGCACTTCCGGCTTCACTTCCGCATCCGCAAACTGCAAATCATACAGCCGCCGGTACGTCCCCAACTTCTTCATCAACTCATCATGCGGCCCAATATCCGCAATCGTCCCATTCTCCAACACCACAATCCGGTCCGCCCGCCGCACCGTCGACAAGCGATGCGCAATCACCACCACGGTGCGGCCGGTTATCAAATTCTGCAGCGCCGACTGCACCAGCGACTCCGACTCGCTGTCCAGCGCGGAAGTCGCTTCATCCAGAATCAATATCGGCGCATTCTTCAACAATGCCCGCGCAATCGCAATCCGCTGCCGCTCGCCCCCGGAAAGCCGCACCCCGCGCTCCCCAATGACAGTCTCATAACCACCCGGCAACTCCATAATAAAGTCGTGCGCCAACGCCGCTCGTGCCGCCGCCTCTACCGCTTTCTGCGGAACACCCGGCTGCCCATACGCAATATTGTTCCGCACCGTGTCGTTGAACAGCACTGTATCCTGCGCCACCACGCCAATCTGCGACCGCAGCGAAGCCAGCGTGGTATCGCGCACATCGCGTCCATCAATGGTCAACCGCCCCGCGGTTACATCGAAGAACCGCGGAATCAGATGCACCAGCGTGCTCTTGCCCGCTCCACTCGATCCCACAACTGCCAGCACTTCTCCCGCGCTGACATCCAAGTTAATGTCCCGCAGAACCTCGCGGCCTTCGCCGCTCTCCGCCTCATACGAGAAACACACATTCTCGAAGCGAATGCTCTCGCCAAACGCTGGCAGCGGTTTCGCTCCCGGCTTTTCCCTTACGCCATCCTCCTTGTCCATGAACCTGAATATCTCGGACGACGCCCCCAGAGCCTGCTGAAAATTATTGTTGAAGGCCGCAAACTTGCGTACAGGATTATAGAGACTGAACACCGCCGCAATGAACGCCACGAAAGTTCCAGGAGTCAGAACGTTGTGGGCAATTTGTTCACGGCCCACCAACAGCAGTAGTGCAATGGCAATGGCGCCAAAAATATCCATCAGCGGAGAGCTCACCGCCAGCGCCGCCACCGATCGCAAGTTGGCCTTCAGGAGGCGTTGCGCAGCCTTGCGGAAACGAGCGACCTCCCATGCTTCCATGCTGAACGCCTTCACGATGCGGTTGCCGGTGATCGTTTCGTGAAGGATGTTTTGAATATCGGCCAACTTGTCCTGGCCGCGGCGCGTAGTGTGGCGAACCCGGCGCCCGATCTTGCTGGCGGAATACAGGATGAACGGCACGAATAGCAAAAGCAGCCACGCCAGCTTTTTTCCCAGCATGACAGCCAACGCGGCGGTGAACAAAAAAGTGAAAAATTGCTGAAGAAATTCCGCCAGCACGCTCGACATGGCATATTGCACGCGCTCAATATCATTGACGATGGTCGAAACCAATGTGCCAGTCGTGTGTTTCTGGAAGAATGCCGCGGAGCGCCGCAGGATCGAATTGTACAGATCGTCACGCAGATCGGTAATCATCCCGAAGCCCGCGTAGTTGACCAAATAAGTTCCGGAATAGTCGAAGATGCCCTTCAGCACCGTCGACGCAACCAAGGCGTACGCCACCACTGTCCATGCGTTGTGAAAGTGGGTAGGGACGAACTTCTGCAGATAGATTGTGTGACTGGTACCGGGCAGTGTAAAGAGTTGGATTCGCTCCGACCCGGTCGCCGGGTTCAGAACTCGATCCAGAATAGGGCCAATCAAGAGAACGCGAAAAGCATCCAGCAAACCCACCCCGGCAAGCAACAGAACGGAGACAATAACCTGCCACCAATAGGGCGCCACGTATCGTACAAGGCGCGTCAGTTGCCGCATTATTGGAAACTCCCAATCCCCAGCCAGAATGCCAAGGTCACCCTGATTTCCCCTGTGCCCTCTGTGACCCCGGTGGTTGAAGCCTTTGCTACCCGCGACACTCAGATCGAGTCCGTTAGGCCAAGGTCACCTTGACTTACCTCTGTGCACCTCTGTGACCCCTGTGGTTCAAGCCTTTGGTACCCGCGACACTCCCACCTAGCCCGGACTATCCCGATGCACAACCTTCACCCGATACCCCGCCTTGCCCAAACGTTTGCTGACATCCTCCGCGATCATCACCGAGCGATGCTGCCCGCCCGTACACCCGAAAGAAATCGTGAGATAGCTCTTTCCCTCGCGAATGTAGTGGGGCAGCAGGTAAATCAACAGCCCGGAAATGCGCTTGATAAATTCCCTGGTCTGCGGAAATGACCGTATATATTTTGCTACCCGCGCATCGCGCCCCGTCAGCGGACGAAACTCCGGAACAAAATGCGGGTTCGGCAAAAAGCGCACATCGAACACCAGATCCGCATCCTCTGGCACACCATGCCGGAAACCAAAACTCACACACGAAACCAGAATGTTGTTGCCCGACTCCTGCTTCTGAAAACGCTCAGTGATGTGGGCACGCAGCTCGTGAACATTAAACTTCGAAGTATCGATGACCAGGTCCGCCAAAGCCCGGATCCGCTGCAAATGCCGCCGCTCCTCCGCCAGCGACGCTTTCACCGAAGTCTTCCTGCCCAGCGGATGCGGACGCCTCGTCTCACTGTAGCGGCGCAAGAGAACTGCATCCGCCGCCTCCAGGAATATCATCTTGGTCGGTAGGATCCGCTTTACCGCTTTCACAATCTCCGGCAGCGTCTCCAGCTGTGAGCCTTCGCGAACATCCACCACCAGGGCCGTCCGCTCAATCTCTGACGACTGCCCCGCCAACTCCGCAAACTGCGGAATAAGTCCCACCGGCAAGTTGTCTACACAGTAGTAGCCCAGATCCTCAAAGGCCTTGAGCACGGACGCTTTCCCCGACCCACTCATGCCCGTAATGATGACCAGCTCCGCGCCTCGCCGCCGGGCTCGCCCACCCGCAGCTTTCCCTTGGCGCACGCTAGCTTTTCCACCAACTTTTCGAGGAGCCATCTGCAAGCGATGTTAGCAGGGACGCTGACCCAATCGCTACTAGGTATAATCATGGTCACAGCCGCCGCCACAAATCTGCGCCTCCGTATCTCTGTGGCGAAAACGCGTTACCAAACCTCCGCACCGCGCCAGTTGCCCAAAACAAGCGGATAAATGTATCGTGTCGGGGAAGGAGACACGCCATTGATCCTGGGATTGGGCTCAATTCAGCCCGCAATGTAGCTGCATCTCCTGTTTTACGCATCAGACAAGCTGAAATTCTGAACCTCGTGTCCTCGAGCACCATCTATCATCATCTAAGGAGAATCCTATGGCAAAGAAACAAAATGGCGCCAAAATCAGCCGGCTCAGCGCCCAGCCCCGCCTTCATCAACGCGTAACCGAACTGCAATCCTACGGCACGGTCACGCACATGCTTCCGCTCGATCTCGAAGAACCCGTCCGCTTGGAGATGACAGAAAAACTGAACATCTTGCTCGCCGACACCATGACCCTTCGTGACTTATACAAAAAGTCGCACTGGCAGGTCGCCGGCCCAACTTTTTATCAGCTCCATCTGCTCTACGACAAACACTACGAAGAGCAGGACGAACTGGTCGACTCCATCGCCGAAAGAATTCAGTTGCTCGGCGGCGTCAGCATCGCCATGGCCGCAGACGTAGCGGAAACTACTCAAATCCAGCGCCCTCCCCGCGGCCGCGAAGAAGTCCCCGTCCAAATATCGCGATTGCTGGACGCCCACCAGATCATCATCGGCGACGTCCGCAAACTGGCAAAACGTGCCGACCAGCTCGGCGATGACGGCACCAACGACCTGGTCGTCAGCGAAGTCCTGCGCACCAACGAGCTGCAAACCTGGTTCCTGAGTGAGCACCTGGTCAACGTCCCGTTAGTCGAAGCCAAAGAACCGTCAGCAGGCGCAGCCTAAGCTGTTCGCGGGAAACGAGACAGCGCACGAACCACATGACGAACAACGGCATCATCGACCACCCCAGCACGCAATCGGTCGACAAAATGGTGGAGCAGCTCCAGCAACTCCTCCAAGCCAAGAGCATTACGCTGTTCGCAATCGTCGACCATAGCGGAGAAGCAGCAAAGGTGGGCTTGAATATGAAGCCCACCAAACTGCTGATCTTCGGCAACCCCAAGGCAGGCACGCCAGTAATGCTGGCCGCCCCCTCCATCGCCATTGATCTGCCGCTTAAGATTTTGGTCTGGGAAGATGCCCAGGGAAAAGTTTGGCTGTCTTACAACGATCCCGCGTACTTACAAAAACGCCATAACGTTCCGGACAGTCTGCTGCCCAACATTTCCGCCGCAGAAAAACTGATACAAGAAGCGACCTGAATCACGAAACGACAACCGCCTCGGCACTGCGAGGCAAATGACACTCGAGGGAAAAATGTCCATTCGTCCAGTCAAGCGCGTCATCCAGGCCAAACCCACGCTGGAAGGTGCCGGAGTTCATCTCCGCCGCGCCTTCGGCTTCGGAGCCACCGCCGACTTCGACCCATTCCTTCTCCTCGACGACTTCCGCAACGACGTCCCCGAAGACTATCTCGCCGGCTTCCCCTGGCACCCCCACCGCGGCATCGAAACCATCACCTACGTCCTCGCCGGCACCGTCGAACACGGCGACAGCATGGGCAACAAAGGCGCCATCGCCGCCGGCGACGTCCAATGGATGACCGCCGGTCGCGGCATCATTCACCAGGAAATGCCCAAGGGAGATCAATCCGGCCGCATGCACGGCTTCCAGCTCTGGGCCAATCTCCCCGCCGCATTAAAGATGACCACCCCGCGCTATCAGGAAGTGCAGGCCGCCAACATTCCTGAAATCAAAGAAGACGACGGCACCCACGTAAGAATCGTCTGCGGAACTTTCTGGGGAAAGAAAGGTCCCGTCGACGGAATCGCCGCCGATCCCATTTATCTCGATGTCTCCGTCGCTCCCGGAAAAAGAAAAACTCTTCCCGTCGAGACCACCCGCCACGCCTTCGCCTACGTCTTCGCCGGCGCCGGAAAATTCTGCAACGCCTCCGCTCCCCTATCCGTCCCCACCGAAGCCATCAAATGGTCGGACACCACTCCCCCCGTCGAAGCCGACAACCGTTCTCTCATCCTCTTCGACCGCGGCGACGAAGTCACCGTCCAAGCCGGCCCCGACGGCATCCGCTTCCTCCTGGTCTCCGGCAGACCGCTCGAAGAACCCGTCGCCTGGTACGGCCCCATCGTCATGAACACTCAGGAGCAACTACAAAAAGCCTTCACCGAACTCCGCGAAGGCACCTTCCTGAAATAAATCTTGGCACGAGCAATGACAACCCGCGCGAGAAAACAAATGTAGACGCGAGCGTCCCCGCTCGTGCTCAAAAAAACCTGACTCGCGAAGCGCCCGATGATCTTGGCTACCACCTGTACGAACCGAAGGTTCTTGACGCGCGGCATTTCGTACCGCAACAAATCAACCACAATTGATGTGACGGATGTCACAGCTTGCTCACCCTGGTTAGAGTGATGATGAGGAGCCGCGATAGCGGCGCAAGAATGCAGCCCACGGCGCAAGCCGAGGGTCGGTAACCATACCACGAGGCCGCCAATTCCGGCTTCAACCCTCCATGAATAACCGCGAAGCCGCGACACAGAATAGCCGCGAAGCCACGCCAGAAACAGCCGCGAAGCGGCGACAGAGCACAGCCCACGGCGTAAGCCGTGGGTAAGAAAGCCGCAAACGGACAAGCCCCAGCGGGGCGAAAGAAGATTCGCGACCATGCCACGAAGCCACCAAATCCGGCTTCAACCCTCATTGAATAACCGCGAAGCTGCGATACAGAATAGCCACGCCAGAGAACAGCCGCGAAGCGGCGACAGAGCACAGCCCACGGCGTAAGCCGTGGGTAAGAAAGCCGCAAACGGACAAGCCCCAGCGGGGCGAAAGAAGAGTCGCAACCATACCACCAATTCGACGCAAGCCTCGCAGGGAACCAACGCTATGCCAAATCCCCTTGACTCCCACAAACCCCACGGAGTATGGTTCCCTTTCCCCCAGATTTAGGGCCCCGCACCACTCCCCAGGAAAAATCGTTCGCGCCTCAAGGAGACATATGAAGTATGTGCTGGCCGCTGTCCTCTGCATCGCGGTTCCCGCCGCGATGTTCGCCTCAGATAATGGATACAAGATCACCTACGACGGCGGTTCACTTCCCGACACCAAATCCGGAATCGGTATGAAGATTTACATTGAAGCCAACCAGGTCCGGCTGGCAAAAGACAACGCCGACGTAGTAAAGATACCGGCAACAGCCATCACCGAAATCAGTTACGGACAGGACGTTCACCGTCGAATCGGCACCGCCGTTGCCGTCGGCGTCTTCACCCTCGGCGTGGGCGCATTGATCGCCCTCAGCAAATCCAAGAAACACTACATCGGATTGATCTGGGCCGACGGAGACAAAAAAGGCGGTCTCGCTTTGCAGTGCGATAAGAACGACTACCGCGGCATCCTCGCCGGACTAGAAGGCGTAACCGGCAAGAAGGCCGTCGACTCCGAAACCATGACCGTCAAAAACTGAATCGATGACATGAGTGGGCGACCACGACCCTCCTCCTCTGGAGCTTATGCGATGAGTACTCACGAAGTGAAACTGTTTGAAGCAAACTTTAACGTTTGGAAAGCTGACCGAGGTACGGGTCTGACGGAGTCTAAGGCATTTGAAAGATACGTGATAGAACAGGTGCTCAAAGACTTCGATCTTTCTAATGACGCAATCGAATCGGGTGATTGTGGCGCTGAGGACGATGGTGGCGTGGACGCAGTCTACCTGTTCATGAACAATACTCACATTGCTCTGGAAACCGCGCCCATCATTCCGGCGGGGCCCATTGAACTACATTTAATTCAGGCTAAGTACGAAAAGGGGTTTGCAGAAACCGCCGTCCAAAAACTGGAGTCATTCTCTAAAGACTTATTGAGCTACGATAAGCCTATCGACGAACTGAAGTATTTGAACTCCAAAGCCCGCGACGCCATCCGAAATTTTCGAGAAAAATACAACGATGAAGTGATGGGTAACCCTCATACCCTTGCTGTCATATTTCATTATGCCTGCAAGGCCGCTACCGAACCCGGTCCAAAAGACAAAGTAACATTGCGCGCGCAGAACCTGACCAAATACGTAAAGGGCGTATTGTCTTCGGCAGATGTGAAATTCGTCCCGTGGACCGCTAAACGGCTGCTAGAAACGGCGAGGAAAACACCGGAAGCAGATATAGTCGTGCCTGTTTCTGAATCATTTGCTACCGAAGACGGCTCAACTGTTTGCCTAATAAAACTTAGGGACTACGCAGAAAAGCTATTGACAAATGCTGACGGTGGATTGCAGACGCGATTTTTGGAGCCAAACGTCAGAGACTACAACGGGAAATCCAATCCTGTTAACAGGCAAATACGGGCTACTCTCGAAGAAATCCCAGTTTCTTCACAGGAGGATTTTTGGTGGCTGAACAATGGCATCACGATCTTGGCGGATGGGTGTCCCGTTAACGGCCACAAGATGACGGTAAGAAATCCAGAAGTCGTCAACGGTCTACAAACCTCCCATGAAATTTTTGAATGGTACAACGCGCACAAGAAAGATAAAGACACGAGAAGTGTGCTCGTGAGAGTAATAGTGCCCAATGACGAGAAGAGCCGTTCCAAAATCATCAAAGCGACCAACTCCCAAACCCCGGTCAGCATGCTGTCGTTGATGTCTACAGACCAAATCCAGGAGGACATCGAAGATCGCTTGAGACTCTACGGCCTTTTTTACGACCGGAAGAAGGGCGAATATCGCCGACTGAAGAAGGCCATCAAAAAAATCGTAGGAATGAGCGCAATGGCACAGGCGGTAATCGCAATAGCACTTCAGAGGCCGGATCAATCGCGTGGCCGCCCGGAAACCTACGTGAAGGATCACACCGCTGAAGTCTTTGACACGACCATTGATCGTGACCTCTACGCGGCATGCATCTTGCTTGACCGGCAAGTAATCGAGTTTCTCCAAACTCAAGGACTCGAGTCCGACGTAGTGAGAGATATTCGATACTACGTTTCAATGCTGGTGGGCATCGAGTGGAATCTCGCCAGTCGTTCGCCGGATTCGATCTCGAAGGCTATTAGTGCTGTTGTCAAACCCATACCCGAGGCGACTCTGAAGGCAGCAATGGAGCGAGCCATCAAAGCCTACGAAAGTCTCGGAGCCAACGATGTAATTGCGAAGTCGTATGAAATGACGAAGGCGGTATTGAGCTAACGAAAAACGGGAAATAGAGATGGGGGTCGCCACCCTTGCGATTCTGTTGACGCCATACAAATTGTAGAAAAACATCGCTAGCCTTGTTGACCGCTGAGGCCGCAGGTCTATCAGCCCCTTTCTTAGTCGTTCCGATAGCAGCGCGGGGAGGAGAAATGTATACATACGAAGTGGTTGTTGAGGAAACTACCAATTACCGCCAGCTTGGTGAATTCAAATTAGATTGTGAGATTCAAAAGGACGACTGTGTAGCCCATGGTGCGAGGGTTTACCGGGTTCGTTCGATCCAGTTTATTGGCCCAGCCACAGATAACTGCCGGAGGCTTTGTGTGTCCGAAACGTTAGACACCTATTACGTAGCCCGACTGGGCTAGCTAAGCCGGAGGCGGGTGGCCCAGCCGTTCCTAAAACGCAGATCTAAATCACATACAAAAGAGGCTGCCCCATTCTTCCGCGTTCTTTGCGGAAGAATGGCAGGCGAGGAACTTTGGCTCGGCGGGCCGGGGCTTTCGACACGCGATCCCTCGCCTTCAGTCCGCCCCCGCGCCCTTCTTCAGCTTTCGGAACTGATTGATCTCCACAAAAAGCGAACCGCTCTTGGCTTGAGCGAGGAGGCTCGCACTACTTCGCAGCCGCCTTCTTCTTTTGTCCTCGCTTGCGGACCGAATCCTTCCCCCTGGCTGCTTTTCGGCCTGTATTCTTCTGAAATTCCGCTGGCAGTTCGTCGCCTTCCATGGGAGGATTTCCTTTCCCCGCGCGTGCGAGAATCCGTAGGGTCCCGGCTCGATCGGCACGGCTCCCCCGTTCCCGGAAGTATGTCTCGGTCCGCAAGGCAGAAACTTTTTCGGCCACGGCGACGTTGATGAGTTGATTGAGCGCCACGCCTTCCGCCTCGGCAGCCTTGCGCAACTGGTCGAGCAAAGAGGGCTGCAGTGGCAATGCGACGGCAACTTCGCACGCGCGTAGTACTTGCGGAAAACTGCACAACCGTCCCACAACCCGGCCCGGAATCCTACAACAATCCAGCATCCACGTCGCAAAACGACGGACGATCCTGAACCGCCGTCCCACCCATTAACTACCCAGATCCCCCAGCGAACTCCGCGAGCGAAGCAAGCGAAAAAAACTCTGTGGCTCTGTGCCTCTGTGGTGAAAAGTCCTAGACTTTCCAAAACCCTCCCCACTGCGACACTGCAAGGTAATAATTAGCCAACTAAATCAATCGCAAAACAAACTGCCCGTCCCACAATTTACTACCCAGATTCCCCGCGAACACCGCGAGCGAAACAACCCCCTGTGCCCTCTGTGCCCCCCGTGGTGAAAAAGTTCTTGACTCTTAACTCAATGCTCGCGCTTCAACATCCCCACCACCCGATCAAAATCCTCCAGCGTCGCATACTCAATCAAAATGTTGCCTCGTCCGTTGCGATCGCGGATGTGCACCTTCACCCCTAACGTTCTTTGCAACTCCGCCTGCACATGCCGCACATTCGGATCCACCCAGCGCGCCGTTCCCTGCTTCTTTTCTTTTTGCAACGGGACATTGGTGTTAAACACCAGGTCTTCCAATTGCGTCACTGACAGATGCCTGCGCACCGCTTCATCCGCAATCTTCGGAATTAATTCCGCATCGAGCAGCGTTAACAAAACCCGCGCTTCGCTGAATCCCAGCTCTCCCGTCATCAGATACTGCATCACCGTTCCTGGCAACTTCAGCAGCCGCATGTAATTCGAAACTGACTCGCGCGAAATCCCCACTCGCTGCCCAATCTGTTCCTGCGTCAACTGAAAATCCTTACTTAGCTTGGAGAACGCCGCCGCCTGCTCCATGCAATTCAAGTCCTGCCGTTGCAGGTTTTCGACGACCGTCATCTCCGCCGCCTGCTGGTCCGACACCCGCCGCACAACCGCCGGCACCGTCGTCTTCCCCGCCATCCGCGAAGCCCGGCAACGCCGCTCGCCCAGGATCAGAACGTAGCGCCCCGCAGTCCCCGGTCGCACCGCCACCGGCTGAACCACGCCACTCACGCGAATCGACTCCGCCAGTTCGTGCAACGACTTTGCGACAAAATCTTCCGACACGTCGTCGGCCTTGCCGAAATATCGCGTCTGATAAGGATTCTGATCGATCAGATCCAGCGCAATCTGCTCAACCGAATCGCCGGCAGCCCGCGCCGCCGAAGCATGAATCTCCGGCACCACTCCAGAGTGATCATCGCCAGGCGTGTCCGTGCCGGCCGCCGCCGGCGGAACCACGCGGGGCCCCGGCAACAGGGAATCCAAACCCCGCCCTAAAGCCCGCCTCTTCTCGACCTTTTCAGCGACATCCGTCACCACTTTTTCAGCCGCAGTAGTCATAGTCCCTCCAATCTTGAGGTTCAACTTACATCGACGCTCATCGATCTAATATATTGATGGTCGTCAATTTATTCCGCTCCTTGATCCAGCGCTTCCAACGCGGAGCGTTCACCACCTGCTTCTCTTCACTCTCCACTGGCGCTGGCATCTCCAAAGGCATGCTGTGTCCAATAATTTCTTTGGCCAGCTGAATGTAACTCTCCGCCCCTCGCGATTTCGGATCGTAAAGCAGCACTGGCTTGCCATGACTCGGCGCCTCCGCTAGGCGTACGTTGCGCGGTATCGTGGTCCTGCAAAGCTTGTCCCCAAAGAAACGATGCAACTCCGCCGTGACTTGCTGCGCCAGCGTAGTGCGATCATCAAACATCGTCAACACCACGCCTTCTATAGACAGCTCCGGATTCAGCGCAACCCGAATGCGCTCGATCGTGTCCAGCAGTTCAGACACGCCTTCCAAAGCAAAGTATTCCGCCTGCATCGGAATCAAAATCGAATCCGAAGCCACCAGCGAATTCAACGTCAGCAGATCCAAAGCCGGCGGGCAATCCAGGACGATGTAGCGAAAGCACTCGCGCAAAGGCGCGAGCGCATCGCGCAAACGAAACTCTCGGCGTTCGCCATCGACTAGTTCGAGGTTGGCGCCAATCAAATTCTTATGAGCAGGAATGATCCAGAGCTGATCAAGCTCAGTTTTATGCAGCGCCTCTTCGGCGCGCGCATCTCCCATCAGCAGATGGTAAGTGCTGAGTCGTTCAGGATCTTTGCGCAGGCCTAGGCCGCTCGTGGCGTTCGATTGCGGATCGCAGTCGACCAGGAGCGTGTCCACTTCGCAGGCGGCGATGGACGAGGCCAAGTTGATAGCGGTCGTCGTCTTACCTACGCCGCCCTTCTGGTTGGCAACAGCGATGACGCGTCCCATATTAAGTTGTGAAGAATCGGAGAGACGAGCCAAGAATAGTGCGAAGCGATGGGTATTTGCAATGACTGATTTCAGTGCACGAAAATAGTTAGCCCATTTTGGTTGCGCATGAGCAAGTTACAAATCGTGCCAGCCAATCTTTCCACAGCAATGTTCCACGTGGAACATTGTGGTTTCGGAACGTTCCACGTGGAACATCTGGAGAGGTTTTCACGTTTGCGTGATGAAATGTTCCACGTGGAACATTTTGAGGTTGCGCGCGGAGGGAATGTTCCACGTGGAACATCTGGAACCTTTGTCCCCGTGTGGAGGAGTGTTCCACGTGGAACACTTGCGCAGTCCGGGTAGTGTTCCACGTGGAACACTTCTAGCACTCCGCAGCTGGCGTGTGCGTGCACGGCAGAGGCTTGTCTTAGCAACCTAAAGACGGCTCGCATAGTGACTTTGTTCCACTTTACAGCAGCAATTGTACAGTTCCGCGCACGTCGCGCCATCTAATCGGTCGATATGAGGCTCATAATTACCACTTATTACTTACTTGATACCCGCGTATTAACTATATAGGTAATTATCACGCTACGGCCTCCAATGCCAGCAAGATTTAAGTTTGTTCCACTTTGCCAATCTTAACGCAGCAATGCATGGCGCATTCCCGCGCTAGAATTGATCTTCGTCCCACTTGTTAATTGGCTAGGTGCTTATGAGTTCTGATTCCTGCTGCCGACCAGGAGGATTCGATTGCTGGATTGGGGGATCTGGATTGGGGATTGCCATTTGAAGTCTGGAGTCAGGGCGTGGGTGGCAGGTTGCTGGGCTTCTCCTATCAAAAGGGCCAGGCGGCCGGTTTGGCTTAGCAGGCGGGTGGCTGCGGGGAGGATCGATTGGAAGTTCTCCACGGCGCGTAGGGTTACGGTGTCGGCCTGGCCGGGCGGGTGATCTTCGGCACGCTTGGAGAATACATTGACGTCCGTCAATGTTAGGGTGCGGACCACTTCGCGGAGGAATGTCGCTTTTTTCTGGTTGGATTCAATCAGGGTCAGCTGGATTTTGGGTGTCCAGATTTTTATGGGGAGGCCGGGGAAGCCGGCGCCGGAGCCAATGTCGACGACTCTGTGGTTGATGGTTGATGTCTGCTTGAGCCCAACGCCCGAGCTACGCTCGGACGGGACCGCCGAGGGCGCGATTTTAGGGAAGAGGTGGGCCGCGGCAAACAGGGATTCGCCGAAGTGGCGGGTTACGATTTCTTCCGGTTCGCGGATGGCGGTCAGGTTGATGCAAGCATTCCAGCGAAGCAGTAGATCGATGTACGTCGATATGATTTGGAGGTCGTTGGCGGTTAGCCGCTGGTCGTGGGTTGCCGCCAAGAACGGTTGCAGCAGTTCGGCGATGCGGGCGGGGTTCATTCGCGTTGCGATTGTAGATTGGCGAGGCTGGATTTGCGAGTTGCGCGGATGAGCAGAGGATTGGACTCAAAGTGCCCGGCACGGTGCTCGGCATTTCGTCATGCCCGGAAATCTCGGTGCCCAAGCGATGGCAAAACTGCTGGTAGCGGCGAAGAATGACATCCGCGCCTGCTGCCGGGACAATGAACCGCCAATCAGCGCCAGCGTCCTTCGAAATGGCGGCCTAAAACTCCTGATGGACGCGAAAGGAAATCTACACGATAGAGGCGAGGAAAAGCTCTACCACAAGGGAAGAGTCACGACACGTGTTCCTTATAAAGCGTAAGTGCTGCGGAGTGTGCGACCTGATACGTTACAATCGTGCACGTCAGCAATGGAAAAAATCCCCGGACGGCCGGTCGACTCTTGCCTCTTAACGTTCGGAGCTATCTCAACCGGACATATCACGCGCTAACGACAGTGCAGGACTCTGCCTATTGACTGGGCACTGGTGAGCAGTCATAATGAGCAGCCGTCCGGCAAGGAGAGAGGCATGGCTGTATCGGGCCCTCCACAGATAGATTCCCGTCGCCGCCCAGCGCGCTTGCGACCGTTTCTGGAGAAAAACCTGCTTGCGTATACCGCCGCGGCGAGTGCTGCGGGAGTCGGGGCGCTGGCTTTTCCGCAGGCAGCCGAAGCAAGGATTGTCTACACCGCCGCCAACCAGAAGATCCCTTACAACGCCGCGCTTTGGGTTGATTTGAACCACGACGGCGTCAATGATTTTGCTCTGTATTTTTGGGCCGAATCAAGATGGTCGAGTTTCCGTGCCTACCCAACGAGCCGGGGGAATCCGGGAGGCGGGATTGTTGGCTACGGAAAATGGACCCGCACTGGGCGCCAAATATATGCATCCGCCCTGCACGCCGGGGATCGCATCGGAGCCGGCCTTCAGTTCCGGCAAGGCAACGCTTTCATGGCGAAGTTTGCCCAGCAGTCTTCTTATTCGATCGCGTCGGGCCCGTGGGTGAATGTTACGAACCGCTACTTGGGCCTCAGGTTCACCGTGAATGGCAAGTTTCACTATGGCTGGGCTCGCCTCAGTGTCCAAGCAGACAACGGCGTATTGACCGGCTACGCGTACGAGACGACGCCGAACAAATCCATCGCTGCCGGGAAGAAAAAAGGACCCGGCAAGAACCAGCCAGCGACTACTGCCATTGGCGCAACCAGCTACCCAGCCACTCTAGGGGATCTGGCAAGGGGAGCCGCCCGTGTTAAGTAAAGTAAGGAGCGGCGACGCTATGTATAACCGTGAGACTTATGTGGCCGCAAATGGCAGGCACATGATCGGATCACTAGCCATCGCTACGCTCTTTATCTTTAGCTTTATCTTTATCCTGATCCCGATCTCCGCTATGGTGGCGCGAGCGCAGAGCTTTGAGGTGCTGCACAGCTTCAACAGGCAGGGCGATGGCATTGGCCCGCGAGGAGGACTGATCCAGGATGCCGATGGCAACCTCTACGGTACGACCGCATCCGGCAAGTACGGCTATGGGACGATATTCAAGGTGGATACAAAGGGTGGGGAATCTATCCTTCATAGCTTTACCCTTCGGAGTGGCGGAGGCCCCTGGGCAGGTTTGATCGCCGACCCCAAGGGCACGTTTTACGGAACTACATTATTCGGCGGAAAAGGGAACGGTTCGGGAACGGTATTTTCGGAAGATGCAGCAGGTCATTTTAGCGTCCTGCATGTCTTCAAGGGCGATGTGGATGGCGCGATCCCCTACCCCGGCCTGGTGAGGGATACCTCAGGAAATCTCTACGGGGTGACGTTGTTTGGCGGAACCAACGGCGGCGGAATATTGTTCAAGGTGACTCCTGCGGGCAAAGAAACCATTCTGCATAGCTTCCGATCCTCGCAGCAGGATGGCCAAGAGCCTATGGGAGGATTGGTTATGGACAAAGAGGGAAATCTTTACGGCACCACGACGAGCGGGGGCCTTCAATTCGGAACCGTGTTCAAGATCGATAGCAGCGGACAGGAGACGATCCTCTATACCTTCACGGGTGAAAGTGACGGGGAGTTCCCCGAGGCTACGTTGATCATCGACGATGCAGGCACTCTCTACGGCACAACTTCGCTCGGCGGATCGAGTTCAAGTGGCGGCTGTGGAACGGTTTTCCAACTCGAAAAGGGCGGGAACTTCACGACCTCGCACACCTTTCAAGCAGCGCCGGATGGATGCCATCCGCTGGCAGGTCTGGTTCGCGACTTGGATGGAAATCTCTTTGGAACGACTCGTCAGGGTGGCCTTCTGAACTGCGAAGGCGGCTGCGGAACCATATTCAAGCTGAGCAAGTCGGGCAAGGAGACCGTGCTGCACCGGTTTGCTGGCGGAGATGGTGGCTGGTTCCCGTATGCTGGCCTGCTGAGTGACTCGTCCGGCAACCTCTACGGCACGACACTCGGCGGCGGATACTACAACAAAGGGATAGTCTTCAAACTTACTCCGTAAATTTGCTTCGCGAAGAGTGCGCACAGGCACCGGGCTATTGCTTGGAGTAAGCCCAGGCGGTGATACGCCAGCCCGCCGGGGTTCGTTTCAGCGCTCACTTCTCACCAAGAACGCGAGAAATGGGGCACCCACCCGTCTCGCCCACACCCCGCCCCCGGCCGGTCGGTAACGACGCCAGTCTTCTGCCCTACGAATTTCTCTCCATTGAAACTTATGGAAGCCCTGTTCCGTAGAGGCTGTTGGCGGGCACATCCATGACAGATCAGGGAACGACGATACGGGATGATTCTCAGACACGGGTAGCGGACTCGATGAGCAAGCGAATTTTCATGGGTCCGAATGGCTTGCGCGCGGGATGGCGGCTGCTAATTTTCATGGCGATGATAATGGCGATGTCACGCGTAGCGCGAATGATCATTTCGCGCACCTTCCCGGCCGCGCTGGATCCGACGCAAATGACGCCGATGAGGATCATCGCGCCGGATGTACTTTTCTGCTTCGTCCTGACGGTTGCCGCCGGGATCATGAGCAAGATTGAAGGCCGCAGGCTGGGCCAATATGGCCTCCCCAGAAGCGAAGCGCTGGGGAAAAGCTTTCGGGTAGGCCTATTGATAGGACTGCTCGCTACCAGCAGTACGGTGCTGGCGATTTTCGCCCTGCATGGCGTGCGGTTCACCGGCGCGGTGAATCCATGGCTCCGCGATTGTGATCGCAGCCGCCGCCTGGGGACTGGCGTTTTTGCTTGCGGGCTTGGCCGAAGAATTTTTGTTTCGCGGATACGCGCAGTTCACCCTGACGACTGGCATGGGATTCTGGCCGTCCGCATTTTTGCTCTCGGGTTTATTCGGGCTCGTTCACGCCAGCAATGGCGGAGAAGCGGTTTTGGGAGATTTGTCGGTGGTTTCGTTCGGTTTGTTGTTGTGCCTGTTTCTCCGCCGGACTGGAAATTTGTGGTGCGCGATCGGCTTTCACCTGGGATATGACTGGGGGCAGACGTTCTTGTACGGGGTTCCAATCAGCGGCTTATTACCATCGCAGAATCTTCTCAACGCATCGTTTAGTGGGCCGCGCTGGCTGACCGGCGGAACGGTCGGGCCGGAGGCCAGCATCTTTTGCCCAATCGTGTTGGCCATCGTGGCAATTGTATTCAGCTTGAAATACCGCGAGGCGCGATATCGACCGTTGAGCGCGAGGTCAGCTTCCTGAGTGTAGACGCGAGGCAACCGAATCAGAGCGTCCGGCCGAATCCATGATCAAACTCGTCCGCTGGAGGACGGGCTCAGAGCGGGAGGAGATAGTGTGGCAGAGAACGTGGAGACGTAGCAAACTTACGTCTCCACAGGAACAAGGCCAATCCATTCCGACTCTTAGGGTTGCATCATTCCGGAAACCACGTCGGCTGCGCCGTCGGTTGGGCCGTTAATGAACGGCGTCTTGGCAAAGCTCACGCCGGGAATGCTCCATGCGCGGACCAAGAAAACGTAGGCTTGGCCGGCGCTCAGCAGCCCTGCGGGAACTCTCAACGATTTACTTTGGGTGTAGAAGGCGTCGATAAAGGAGATGACGGTGTTGCCTCCGCTGTTCGACAGCTCGTAAATTTGTACGGCGTAATTATTGGCCGGCCCTATGCTCGGCGCCGACCATTTCAGGATCGGTGTCAGTCCCACGTGGGTTTGGTTGGTAAAGAACTTCTTGCCGTTAATTAATGGGTTATTCACCACACTCACCAGGGGTTTGATGGGGCTGCTGGCGCTTGGCAACTTCTGACTGATGCCATAGGTGAAGGTCAGCAGAGGCGAGCTGTTGGTGGCTCCCGGGGCCAAATAACTGGTGCTGGCCAGCCACTCATAGCCGGCGACCTTCGGCCAATGTGCGGGATACGGGTTTCCGTAAGAGACCTGGCCAAGGTTGCGTTGGTCACCAGGAAGGGCGTTGTTTGCTGGATGACCAAGTCGGCGGTGTCGGTAGTTTGCCCGTGGGCGAAACTGCCGGGATAAACACTCAGACCGACGGACGTGTTGACCAATACTGCGCCGGGGTTGGCTGCGAGCGCTTGTGCGGCGAGGTCTGCGCCGTTGATGTTGGCCACAAACTTAAGGCTGCGGGCGACAGTCTTGAACTTGCCGTTGAAGGACGTGTCCGATCCCTGGGCCTGATCAAACTTGGTTGGCGCAAAGTATTTTCCCAAGCCGGTGAAGAAGTATCCGCCCAGGTTTTCGGTGATGAGTTGGGCGATATCGTACTGGTCGCCTTCCGCGGCCACGCTCAAATTTCCGAAATAGGGGAAGTTGCCGGTGAAAGTGGTTGCCCCTAACGTAGCGGGGAACGGCCCTTCGAAGGTGAGGTTGTTGGGGCACACCAATTCCAGGAAGTCCGTGCCTTGCCACGAATGGAGATTCGCAAGATCGAAGGTGGTCGTGGTACTTGAGTTTGCGCGGACGATGTCCGAACGATAATCGGCGAAGTAATCGGCATCCAGGACGGTGTTGCTCGTCCACACGTAATCGGTGCCGATTTGCAAAAGGTAGAGGCCGGTGGGGACGTTTGGGATGCTGAATGTGCCGCTGCTGGTTCCGGTTCCTGCCAAGACGTTGTAGCCGCCAGATCCATTGGGCACCAAGGCGGCAATGGTGGTGGTCGAAAGGTCAACCGGCACAGGGCCGTTTTTGAAATGCCCAATTCGAGTGCCGGAAACGGTGCGGGTGGAGGAGGGTTGAAGCTCTGGTCTTGATCGGCGCCGAATGCGGCGCAGGATGCTATCGCAATCAAGGTTAGGGCTAGAAACAGGCAAGGCTTTCGCATAGTGGGATCTCCTAACACAAATTCCAAGCATCTGTGCCCGAGGCGCAGGGGAGGGAGGCACCCCAAAAGGCGCCAACACTATGATCGATCGTACTGGCCGGTGTCGAGCAGCTGGCTTGGCATGGCACCATGTGCGGGCCGCTCCTGATCAACGTCAGTATGGCGGCGATGGCACGCGGGGGGCGGATTCGTCGATCCAACCCTCGCGCTGCGACGTTGACAAGCGAAAGGCACAAGCCTAGCATTGAGATTGAGCAAGCTACCTCTTCTTACTCTTTCAGGTCCCCTGAACTAAGTCAGCCCATCTGAAGTTCTCCCTCTTAGCTTCCCTCTGCACAAGGAATCACGTGATGACTATGGAGTGGAGGGCAAACACGAAAACGCCTCTCGCAAACTAGCGGTTTGAAATCAATTGGAGGTCAGGCTGATGATGGATGCTAACTACATCTCGGAACGTCTCAGCAGCATGAGACAAGAAATAAGCGATATAAGAATCACCACCGCGCGGTATTGGAGCAAGGACAAGCACACCACACTGGAGAAATCCGCTTTCGCCTTACGAAAGGGACGTTTGCTGGAGATCAAGCAGGAAGTGTCGGATCTGATGAAACGATGCGCTTGAATGCCGGTTGATTTGCGCCGGTTGATTTACGGAAGACCAATCGTGTGGGCATGGACGGTTTGCGCTTTGAAGAAATGTTTACCTACTCGAATAGCTTGAAAGAAGGAGCCCACAATGGTTCGTGATTCCTGGAAAACGTGGTCGTGCGAATTTGCCGGATTGTTTCGCCGTCTCTGGTCGCAAGAAGAAGCGCAGGATATTGCTGAATACGCGGTGATGCTGGCCGTTATCCTGGTAATTGTCGTGGGCACTCTCCGCTTGATCGGAGGGAACGCAAATAATGTTTTCTCCTCAGTTGCCAGCTCACTCAGCCAATAGAATTTCTGAGACGATCCTGCGCGGCTTTTCGCCCTAGCCTTCGATATAGGTCTCCCGTGTCCTCAACGAAATCGTATCGGGCACTTGGCAGTCTCCCGCAAGCCTGTAGTCGAAAACGAACCTATTCTTCCTCCGCTCGTCTCCTCAAAGTGTGGACTCGGCCCAGTTTCTTGGTGGGGATTTTGGGGTGCGGTAGAATTCTAGGGCTTCCGGCTGTTTCCATTTAATTCTTGAAAGGTTATTTGTGGCATCGAGGGATGCTTACGACATGAGGCGATTTTACGTTCTCTCTGAGGCTGGTGCGCTGGGATTTGTGGTTCGCTGGGTTCGCGGGATGGGCTTGGGGATTCTTGGTTTGGTTTTTGTGCTCTCGCTGATGCCTGGGAAGACGGCGCAGGCGGCGGACGCGCAAGACAAGAAGATGCGCGCGGCGACATCCTCGGGGCGTGGTTATGACTATGCGCACCCTGAGGTGCAGCCGGCGACGGAGTCGCTTGATTTGACCATGTATGCGCGGATTCGCGACGAGGGGTTGGCGCATTCGCACATCATGGAATATGCCAGCGGGCTTTTTGACGGCATCGGCCCACGGCTTACGGGCTCGCCCAATCTGGCGAAGGCCAATGCCTGGACGCGCGACCAGTTTACGGCGATGGGCTGCGCGAATTCGCATCTGGAAAGTTGGGGTGAGTTTGGGATGGGATGGCGGCAGATTCACACGTCGGTGGATATGGCCTCGCCGGATACGGCGGTTTTCATCGCGCAGGCGACGCCCTGGTCGCCAGCCACACCGGGCGAGGTGACGGCAGAGGTGATCGCGATACCGTTCCCTAAGGATGAAAAAGATTTTGACCAGTGGAAAGGCAAGCTGGCGGGAAAAGTCATTTTGCTGGGGAAGGCTCCCAAGATCAATCCTGATCCGGCGCCGCTGCTCGAGCACTACGATGCGGCCAAGCTGCAGCAGATTTATGAGTATCCGCTCGATGGAAACATGCAGGAGCAGCATGTGCTGCCGGACGATCCGAAATTCTGGGAAGACGTGTTCAAGCGGTCGGCGTTTGGGGAAAAGGTGGCGAAGTTTCTTGCCGATGAACATGCGGTTGCCATTCTGCGTTCCAGTTACGCGGGGGATGGCGGGACGATTCGCGATGACAACAGCGAACAGATGAGCGACATAGTTTATCTGAAAGACCATAAGCAGGCGATTCCTTCGGCGGTGGTGGCGAACGAGGCCTTTGGCCGATTGTCGCGGCTGCTGGAACACAAGGTGCCGGTCACGGTCACGCTAAACATTCACACGGAATTCACGGGTGACCACGAACTGGGGTACAACACTGTCGCCGAAATTCCCGGGACCGATCCGCAACTGAAAGATCAGGTGGTGATGGTGGGCGGGCACCTGGACAGTTGGATTGCGGGGACTGGAGCCACGGACGATGGCGCGGGTTCGATCATTGCGATGGAGGCGATGCGCATTCTGGCAGCGCTGCATGTGCAGCCGCGGCGGACGATTCGGGTCGCGCTGTGGTCGGGCGAAGAACAAGCGGAGAACGGTTCGATTGGATATGTTGGCCAACACTTTGGCACGGTCGGGCTGTCGACCAAACCCGAGCAACTGGTGGTGCCGATCTTTTTGCGCGAGCAGGTCGGTCCGCTCACTTTGAAGCCGGAGCACGCACTGCTTTCCGGCTACTTCAATATTGATAACGGCGGCGGAAAGTTGCTGGGCATCTTCGCGCAGAACAATGCGGCGATGGTGCCCATCTTCGAGCAATGGATGGCGCCGCTGAAAGATTTGGGGGCGACGACGGTGAGCATGCGCAACACCAGTTCGACCGACCACGATTCGTTCGACGCGGTTGGACTGCCAGGATTTCAGTTCATCCAAGACCCGCGGGACTATGAGACGCGGAGCCTGCACAGCAATCAGGATGTTTATGAGCGGCTCTCGGAGAATGACTTGAAGCAGGCGGCGGTGGTGGAAGCGATTTTCGTTTACAACACGGCGATGCGGGACGCGATGCTGCCACGGAAGCCGCTACCGCGTCCGGAATTGAATGAGAAGCGCAGGGAAAAGCTGCAGGGAGTGATGCCGGGGGAGAAAGTCGAGCCGAAGGCCGAGGGGAAGTAAGGTTTTCGAATCGCTGGGCTGCAAGCACGACAACGGAGCGAGTGCCGGCTAGAACCTAAAAAGAGGTGCTGCATTGACTTCAGCGGAGCACAATAAACTTCTTGTTGCTCGTCAACGTACCCTTTGGCGTCGTTACCGTCACGAACCCTGTGGTTGCTCCGCTCGGAACCACGGCCGTCAGAAAGGTGCCAGCCTTCACCGTCGCAGTTGCAGCCGTTCCGTTGAATGAGACAGTGGTCTTTGATGTGAAGCCCTGCCCCAGGACCTCGATGGTGTCCCCCACAGGTCCTGACTGGGGAAGCAACGAAACGAACGGCGCGAGATGAGTATCCAGGCTGAATAACGTGCCCTTGCTCGAAGTCCCACCTCCGCTCGTTAGGCCGTAAAACTCGCCATTCGTGTCTTGGAGCAGTGCTACTGGTTGCCCACCGTCAGGACCAGTGAAATTGTGCAGCGTCTTCAGCTTGCCCTTAGGGGTAAGTTTGAAGATGGAGCCCTGTCCGTTGGTGCTGCCAACAGCGGCGCCGTACAAATTTCCATCGGTGGCTTGTACGAGGGGACCTACGGGGGTGTTTCCGTCGGTGCCAGAAAACTCATACACCATGGTTAACACACCTTTCGCTGTGAGCTCAAACACTGTCCCGTCGTTTTCAGCGCCGCCGTACGACGTCACGCCATAGAAGCTGCTGTCCCTAGCCTGAACCAAAGGTGTCACAGGGGAACTCGGATCATTAGAGTACTCGCCGAAACTGTAAATAACAGTGAGCTTTCCTTTTGATGTGATCTTATAGAAAATTCCGCTGCCCCAAGCCCCGCCAGCGTAAGTAACTCCGTAGAAGTTGCCGTCGGTCCCTAATACCACCCCAGTGTAAGGCTGAGCACCGTGCGTAAAATCAAACTGATAAAGCGTAGTCAACTTGCCGGTTGGCGTGACCTTGAACAGCGTACCCCAGCCGGCTTGGCCCCCGCCGTAAGTTGCTCCGTAAAAATCGCCGTCGGTGCCTTCGGTCAGCATTCCAACCGGCCCACTTCCGTTCGTGACGTTAAAGCTCACCAGAGTCGTTAAAGCACCGTTTGGCGTCAGGCGGAAAACGGAACCGTTGTCATTAGAACCACCGAAGAAAGTTACGCCATAAAAGCTCCCATCCCTACCCTGGATTAATCCTTGCGGGTCGTCACCATCGGGGAATTTGATGTCGCAATTGAAGGTGAGGACGTTATTGAATGCTCCAGTCTGACTCATGTCGAACGCAGTACCGCAGAACGTCGGTCCGCTGCCGATTGTCGTTCCCCAAATTTTCCCATCTCTGCCCTGCACCATGAAATTGGGTTCCGCACCATTGGAGTCATCGAAATTCACAAGGGTTTTGAAGACTTGTGCTGGGGCGGCCACCGCTGTCGTGAGCCAGAGTGCGAGTAGCAGCGCAGTGCGTAGGTGCGTCGATCGTTTCATTACCCCTCCGGCGTAACGCCAGCTATTGTAGCTGGGCGATGACCACACTGGTCAACTTCTGAGCCCAGCGCGTTACGCGCGGTTTCGGTGGATGGCGAGATTACGGAGTATGGGCGGTAGCGCTTTCGAGCAAGGCTTTTCACCACAGAGTCACACAGACTTGAAACACCCTTGGTCGCCGCTCCACTTATGTTTAGGTGGGGTAACTTGGACTTTTGGTGGCTGAAAATCAGGTCAGGGATTGGCCTTCGGGTATGTGGGCTGGGGGCGGAGGCGGTTGGTAAACTCGCTGGATATGGCGGTGACTATCGAGGAGATGCCTGCCGAGGACAAAGTGCAGGCGTTGGTGCAGCTCTTGCGGACGCGGTCGTACGAGGAGATCCGGCAGCGAATGTATGACAATCCGCCGGGGAGCGCGTGGTGGGTGGCTTGCAAGACGGAGCTGGATATTCGCAATGGAGAACAGATGGCGGCGGCTTTGTCAGCGACCGCGCGGGTGCTGGAAAAGTTGAAAGGGTCAACCCAGCACTTTGAGCAGCTGGCCGAGACTTTGCACGAGAGCACCAAAGAAGTAGGGGCTCAGATGGCTAGTACGAAAGAAGCTGGCCGGCGCTTGGAAGTCGCGGTTTATGTGGGGATCGGGATTACGCTGGTGCAGCTTTTTAACTTGATTTTTGTGGTGTTTGGGAAGAAGTAGGTCGTCGAGTTTTTCACCGCAGCGGGCGCAGAATGAGAATGGTCCCGCCACTTCTGCACGATTACTCTCAGTTGTCTCCTCAATTGGCTAATACTTTTTCTATTGCGGCATGCAAGTCGTCGTATTGCATCAGGCCGGGGTGGTAGAGGGCTACTCGGCCTTTGCGATCCAAGAGAACCAGAGTTGGAGTGGTGCTGGCGCCGTAGTTCTTGAAATTGGCCTGGCTCACGGGGACGGGAACGGATTGCAGGGTGGGGTAATAGTGTTGCCAGACTTGTCCTATGTAGGCCAGTTCGTCTTTAGGTTTGGCGTCTTCACCGCGGGCGGCATATCCGTAGAGCTGGGTGGGGGCGAGAACGGCAAGTTTTTGAGAAGCAAATTCGGAACTCAACTGCGCGATGATCGGTCCTTCATGTTTGCAGTCGATACACCAGTGAGCCCAGAAGAACAGCAGCACCGGCGAGCCTTTGAGCTGAGCCAGAGAAGTAGGTCGCGTTCCCAGATATTCGGTGGTGGCCAGGGCTGGGGCAGGTTGTCCGGCCAGAGCTAACAAGTTCAAGTTCTTTTGCAGGCGCGGGGCAATAGAGGTTTTTCCGTAAGTCACAAGACTCTGGCGGAGCAAAGCGATGGCTTGGGTTTGGTGGCCTTGCGCGGCCAGCACCTGGGCCTGGACTTCGAGCGCTGCGCCCAGCGCGGTGGGGAGATGTGGCTCAGCGTCCAGTGTGCGCTTCTGGAGCTGCTGGCGAGCGAGGGTTTCGGTTTGCTTGGCGGCGGTTGCAGCCTGATCGAGCTGCTTGGCGCTGAATGCGGCGCGAGCGGTCCAGGAAAGCGCCTCGAGATATTCGGGATTCACTCCGTACTGGGTGCGATAGTTGTTAAGCGCGGCGTTGGCTGCGGTGAAATTGTTTTGCGCGAGGGCAGAGCGGACGTCGTCTACGATATCGGCGTAAGCAAAAGTCGAGAGTACGAGGAATATGAGGAAGATTCTGCGAAGCATGAAATTATGATGCCGGGAAATGGGGAAAGTGTCCAATAGTTCGCTGTGCTCGGTTCTTAGTTCTCGGCGGGTGCAATCCGAACGATCCAAGTTGTTGATATCTCATTACTTACAAAAATACCTTTGGCTTTCTTGCGGGAACATGGGATAGAATTCTGCTGCGTTTGGTCTTTGCAAGATTTTGCAGTTTACCAGCACCTCCCGCTGCAGCAGCGTGACCTGCCTGCAGAAGTTCTGCGATGGACACAGCGCGATATCAATTGAAAAGGAATAAGGCAACACCATGGAAACAGGAACAGTAAAGTGGTTTAACGATGCGAAGGGTTACGGGTTCATTAGCCGACAGAGCGGCGAGGATGTATTTGTGCATTTCTCTGCGATTCAGGCGGGCGGATTCCGCAGCCTGCAAGAAGGGCAACAGGTGCAGTTTGACGTAGTAAAGGGGCCCAAGGGGTGGCAGGCGGAGAATGTGAAACCGGCGTAAGCCACAATACAAAACAGTTTTCGTCGAAGGGCGGCCATTGGGCCGCCTTTCGTTTTTACGGGACTTTCGACTCCGTCACTGAGGACACCATTGACAGAGCCTTCCGGGTGTAATACGTTTTCAAATCGCGTCGGTGAATCAGGCTGGCGTGGCGCGTTGTCCCCCTTTTTTCCAACGCTCCCGCAGTTTCGCTCATTAAGCTCACGCCAACTACCGAGGGTGGTTGTGTCTCCAGCCCGGATTGGTGTGTGTCGAGCGGTTGTTCAGAACAAGGCCCTAACAAGTTAAAGGGGAAAACTTATGGGTAGGTTGCGGTTGTGGGTGATTTGCGGAATCGCAGTGTGCGCGCTGAGCGTGGCGAGAGTTCAGGCCCAACAATATATTTTCACGAACGATAACGTCGCAGGCGGCAAGAATTCTACGACCGCGCTGACGGTGCAATCGAGCGGCGCGGTGAAGGTTCTCAAGACGTATCCGACGGGCGGGAAGAGCGCGGGAAGCGCCTACTTCGCACTGTCTCCGGTAACCGCCGCGCACGTCAGGGCGGGGTACTGCGTCTTCGTTTCCAACGGTGGGGACAGTACGATCGCCGCATATCAAGCGAACCTATTTAACGGGAAGCTGGTCGCAGTGAATGGATCTCCGTTTCCCGATGGATCTTCCGGGTCACAGAATCTGGGTATTGGACTGACGGTTGGAAACAGCCAGCTGCTATTTGCAGGGAACACCAACACCAACAGCATCTCCGTAATGCAAATCAACCGCTCTTGTGGGCTGAAAACGGTGCAGAAGATGACGGTCATGGGATCGCCGGCGGGGATGAAGGTAACGCCGGATGGGAAATATCTTATCGTCGCCTACATCGGGCAAGTGGATTCATTCGCCATCAATTACAGCACGGGGGAATTGACGGAGCTGGGACCCTTCCAGACGCAAGGCTCGGCTGCGGGCGTGGAGATCAACTGCGACAGCACCGTAGCTTACTTTGGCGACACGGCGTCGAACACGCAAGTGGAGGCTTTCAGTATTAACGCGAGCGGTGGATTGAAGGAGATCGACAATTTTACGAACACGAATGGACAGAGTTCGAACAACGTCATGCTCAGCGTCGATGGTAAGCATTTGTACGTAAGCAATACTTCGTCGAATCAAATCACGACGCTCTCGTGGCCTCAAACGGGACGTTGAAGTTTGACAGCACTGTGAAGCTGCAAAAGCCAGGGCTGTATGCGTTAGGGTTGGGAACGGGGACGAATGGACTGAATATTTTTGTGGCGGAGCAGAACAATCCAGAGTCGATTGGAGTGCTCGCGCCAAACGGAGGGTCTTTGAAGGAGATCGCTGGCTCGCCGTTCCACGTCATGAATAACGGATTCGACCCGGCGGGCTTGACCATGGTGCCGGCGAAGACTTGCCATTAAGGAAATAGGTTCTGAAGATCGTGGAGGCCGTGTTTTCGTCCGGTTGGCCGGGCGGGATGCGGCCTCCATTTTTTGTTTCTTATTGTTGGGAGTCGCGGACCAGGACTACATCGGAGTCGGTATGGCCGCGAGTTAAGCCCAGCTTGCTGCCGTCGCGCGACCAATGGAAGTCAAAGATGCGTTCGGTGGTGAAGCTGGTAATTTGCTTGCCCGGGGAACCATCGAGTGGTTGCACCCACAGATTGTCGGCGTCGCCGGTGAGGATGGGATAGGCGATTGCTTTGCCATCGTTGGTAAAGCGAATAGCCCCTTGTCTTGGCCGCCCGAGATCGAGGGTTTTTACAACCTGGCCGCTGTCCATGGCGATCAACACCAGCTTCTCCTCATGGCCGCCAGCGTGGTGGAAGGAAACTGCAGCCACCATCTTGCCATCGGCAGAGACATCAAATCCTACGATCAGTTCGTCGGAAACTATTTGCGAAGCGCCGCCTTCGAGGGGAACTTTAGTGAGTTTGTTGTCATTGGCGGCGTCGTTGTAAAGGGCAAAACGCCCATCGGGCGAGCAGACGGGATTGACGTCCAGTTTTCCGTTGGAAAGTTGTTTCAGATTCCCGCCGCCGGCATCCATGCGCCACACATTCTGACTGAGCTTCATGTTGCGATTGTCGCGCCCAGAAAAGACGATGAAACGACCGTCGGCGCACACCGAAGGCTGAACCGCAAAGAAATCCTGCCCCGTAGCCAAGAGTGTCTTGGCGCCGGAGTCGGGATTGATCCGAGCCAGGCTGAGATCCTGATCGGTGATGATCTGGCCATCCACGGTCCAACTGAGATTGAATGCGGGCCCTCCAGTCGTGACTGGCTTGGGTTGACCGGCGTTTGCCGCGGAGGAAGTCACGAAAACATTGGAATGGGTATCATTGGAAACGGTTGCGATGGTGCGTCCATCAGCCGCGATGCTGAGTGCCGAGTAGCCATTGGTATCGCGAGTTACGGGATGAAGAGTTCCCGGGGGATAGGGAAGGAACACGACTTGGCCGCGAGTGAAATTAGAACTCTTATCGCGCGCCAGGAGCACAAGGCCACGGCCACCGGGCAACCACGTAGGCAGACTCAAGAAGGCATCTTTTGAAGAAAAAACCGGATGCATACTGCCGTCTTTGACGTCTACGCCGAGGATGGTGCTGATCGAGTCCCCGGATACGCCTGAAATGCCGAGGATAGTCTTGCCGTCAGGCGACCACGAAGGATCGTCGAAGCGCGCGTCAGCCGGGCCAGTAACCAAGTCTCTGGATTGGCCGCCGTCCAAGGATTGAATGACAAGGCGGTACTTGCCTACGTCTGGGTTGTTGTAAACGCTGTACGCGAACTCTTTTCCGTCCGGGGAGAAGGTGATTCTCGAATCGATGTCGGTGACCAGCTTCTGCGGCGTACCCCCCAGCACTGGGGCACGATAGAGAAACTTCAGTTCCTGGCTGCCGGGCTCGAAACGGGTGAAGTAGAGATAGTCGCCGTCGGGAGAGAAGTTCAAGCTGAGATAAGTGACGTCGCCGGGTGGAACGACCTGAGTGTTGCTGTTGGTTGGAACATTGCGCAGCCAGAGGCTTTCCTGACCGTTGTCTTTAACCACATTCAAGATGTACTTGCCATCGGGGGAAATGGCGGCGAGCCGCGCTTTGCCGCTGTTGGTGATCTTGTCGATGGAGATGTTCTGAAAAGGCGCGGGACGGCTGCGGTTTACGAAAGCGTAAATGCCATATGCGGCAGCGGCGAGGACGACGGCTGCTATCAGTGTCGCTACGCCGGTTCCCAGCTTGTGCTCACGCGCCGCGGTTACGACGCGCGCGCTGCCTGACGATTGCGGCGTTGCGACCGGCTGGGCGAAGGTCGAGGCGGAAGGCGTTTGCGCCGGCTTGCGTCCTGAATCGGTGTCACGCTTCAGCCGTTTGAGATCCCCACGCAAATCGGCGGCGGATTGGTAGCGCAAGTCGCGATCTTTTTCTAGAAGCTTGCCGATAATCTCCTGCAACTTGGGTGGGAGTTGAGGATTAAGTTGAACGGCGGGGATGGGGTCTCGCTCCAAAATAGCGTTGAAGATTACGGCCGAGGTGCTGCCGGTAAAAGGCAATTGGCCGGTAGTCATCTGATAGATCACCGCACCGAGTGAAAATAGGTCCGAGCGCGGGTCGAGCTGTTCTCCCCGAGCCTGTTCCGGCGACATAAATGCGACCGTGCCAACGGTGCTGCCCGGGTTGGTGAGATTGGCGGTGGGAAGAACGTCTGCGCCGATAGCAACGGTTTCAGTGGTCGGCTCGGGTGTGCGCGTGAGTTTGGCCAGACCGAAGTCCAGAATCTTGACCTGGGCGCGCTGCACTAAAAAGATGTTCGCGGGTTTGATATCCCGGTGAATGATGCCTTTAGCATGCGCTGCGTCGAGGGCGTCTGCGAGCTGCGTGCTGATGTCGAGCACGGAATCGAGCGGCAGAAGACCGCCGCTCAGTTTAGTGTCGAGGCTTTGGCCTTCCAGCAACTCCATGGCAATGAAGGATTGCCCGCCATCTTTTTCAACCGCATAAATCGTGCAGATATTGGGATGATTCAAGGCGGACGCGGCGCGAGCCTCGAGCAGGAAGCGGTCGAGAGCGGCTGTATCCGTGGCCAGTTGTGGAGGGAGGAATTTTAGCGCGACGCGGCGGCCAAGAGTAAGGTCCTGCGCCTCGTAAACCACGCCCATCCCGCCGCTGCCCAGGCGTCCAGTGATGCGGTAATGCGAGATGGTTTGGCCGATCATAGTTTCAGCACTTAGACAATTGTGGGGTGGCGGAACTTCATCTTATGGCGTGGGGCCTACCCCGTCAATCGTTTAGACGTGGGCGGAGGGGAGAAGGAAGCAGTGGGGATGCGACTCCGCAGTAGCGGTTACGAGGGTGTAGTGGGGAGTTTCGCTCCCCACTTCAATTCTGTTTGATCGTCGTCAGACAACGCCAGCGGCACTTTCGGCGGCGGCCAGGGTGTCGAAGAAGCGAAAAAAATGCTCGACCCGGGTGACTTGCAGAGCGTTGTGGATGCGGTCGCTTACCCCCACGAGAAAGAGATTGCGCCCGTCTTTCTGATGGGTGACATAGGCTCCGACCAATGCGCCGATTCCGGCTGAGTCCACATACGGCACTTTGGTGAGATCAAGAATCAGTGTGCGCGAGGCGTCGGTGCGCACCCGGGATTGAAAGTCGAACAGGGTCGCGATTACGAGCGGACCGGTGAGGCGCAGGATTCGTTGTCCCTGCCCGGGTCCCGCCAGATCTTCGATGCTGAGGGGCTCTTGCGGCATTTTGCGATGTTATTACGTTTTTCTAGTCGATTGTTAAAGGAATGTAAATTTTGTGGCGTGGTTAGTATTGGCAACGAGCTTTTGACCGCAGCGCGTGAAAATCATTTTATGTGCTTCGATGGTGCGTTGTCGGCGACGACGATGTTTTCCAGATACGCGCCTTCGTCTGCCATAACAATTTCCGCCCTGATTTTGTTGCCGGGCGCAACTTTGTCGAGCAAGGTTGCGTCCTTCACGTTATAAGGCATTTGCATGGCGGACATGAAGCCGGGGATCTCGTCGCCATCGATGTTGATGGATTGGCTTGGCTTGTCGACGGAGACGACGCGGCCGGTCAGGGAATAGCGTTTCGGGCCGCTGGGTTGGGGTGCTGACACATTGCTGGACTTGGCTTCGGTGTCGGCCACGGGCTGGGCTGAAGCGGACTGGGTTGCGGCAGCCGCGTTTTGTACGCCGGGCGCGGGTTGCTTGGTTTCTTCGGCACGATTGCAGGCTGCCAGCAGAATCGTGCAAACGAATAATAATGCGGGAATAGATGTCTTGCTGACTTGCTTCCTGAATTTAGGGCTCACTGAAAGATTCTCCTTATGTACCAATAATAAATTCTGCTTGCCTTTTAAGCTGTTACACACTTGGGTTGATTTCCTTCGCACCACACTGGGAACCGTTCTAGAAATGGAAGCGGTACTTTACCTGGCCCCCGATCTCGAACGGATTGACGTAGTGTGTTCCTCCAAATGTGTTGGCGTTATCTAATAAATAACGGTTGTTCGAGAGATTAGTTGCGGTCAGGCGTACGTCCCATTTCTCACCAAAGGATTTACCCACGGCCACGTCAAACGTCGTGTGCGGGGACAAGTGAGTCGGCTGCTGGTCGCCTTCGCCGTTCAGGAAGCCAGAGCCATAGTTTGTGCTGAAATCCATCCACGAACTCCAGGGCAGGATCAGGTTCACGCCACCGGTGAACGTATTGCGCTGATCGTGATCGAGAAAAAATGGCCCGGTGTTGTCACACTCTTCGATAAAACCTCCGGTGATCGGGCACGAGCCTTGCGCCGTCTGGTTGGAATAGGCGGCGCGAAAGGCGGCGCGGCGAGCGATGCGAGGCGATGTAAGCGTGGCTTCCGTGCCTCGGATGCGGGCATGGCCGATCGTAAGCGGGATGAAAATGTTGTTGTCGAGCGCATCGTGATCGAAGAAGTTCCTCGCGCCAGTACGGAAGTTGGAGACGTCGAGAGTCCAGCGGGCGAGGGGAATGGTGACGCCAAATTCGCGCTGCTCGTCGCGCTCGCCGTGCAGCGGGGCCAGCCCAAACCCAAGCAGCGAACCGCCGGTGACGGTAAGCAGCGGCGGCGGCTGGTAGAAGCGTCCGTAGTATCCCTTCAAAACCCAATGCAGATGCGGAACAACGATGGCGGCGCCGACGCGAGGATCGGCGGCGTTCTCGCTGATGGTGGGTTCACCGAAGTGAGTCAGCCGAACTCCCCCGTTAAGAGTGAGCCAGGACGTGGCCTTGTACTGGTCTTCGAGAAAAACGGTTTGGATATTGCCCCAGACGGTCTGGCGTTGCGATTGGGAATTGCTGGCATCGCCCTGCACGGTAGCGAAGAGCTGATTGTCGTGCGCTCCCCAGACTTGCACTCCGGCGCGCACGTTGTGTTTCTTACGATTGATGGCCACGCTGGCCACTCCGCCGATGTAGTTTGAGGCGCGGTCGTCGCGAGGAACCGTAAGCTCGGGATCGGGCGCGCCGACGTATGCGCCAGTGTAGTTGGAGCGGTTGAAATGGTAGAAGGGCGAGACGGTCAACACTACGTCCGCGCCAAAAGTGTGCAGCCAGGAAAAATTCACGAAAGAGTCACGCTCGTCCTGTACATCGCGAATGCCCTGGGTTTGCTGGTCTGCGGTGTTTGGGACCTGATAGTGATCGCCGCGAACCGATGTCACCAGGCGAAGTTGATCATGAGGAGTCCGGTTGAAGATGAGGGAGCCAAAGCCGCCCAGTCCTGCCGATTGGTCGTGGAGAATCTCCGTGCTGGAAGTTTCCAGGCCAAGATCGTTGCGGTATCCGGAGAAGCTGCCGAAGTAGGCGAAGCGTTCGGTGTGATCGCCGAAGCTGATTTGATCGTCGGTGTTGTTGTAGCTGCCGTAGCTGGCGACAAGTTCAGCTTGGCGGTTGCGCTCGAATCCAGAGCGGGTCACGACGTTGAACACGCCGTAGGTGCGATCGCCGTAGTCGGCGGAGTAACCTCCGCGCTGCACTTCGAGGTAGTCCACATCTTTAGGATTGAACTGGGGGCCGACGTTGGAAGCAATGTTGGTGTTGGGCACTGGGATGCCATCAAGCAACCAGGAAACCTGGTGCCCTCCGCGGATGTGGAGCTGGTCGTGGACCATGTAGGCGCTGGGAACGTAGCTGGTGATCATCGCCAGACTGTTCGTTTGGTCGGCGCCGGGAGTCTGCGAAATCTGTTGCCGGCTGACCAGCGTTGTCGGGGTGGCAGAATCGGTCGGCACCGTTTCGGTGGCGGCGGAGACGTTGACGGTTTCATTTGCACTGGCCACTTTCAGCTGGAAGTGCACGACCGGCTCCGTGCCCGAGTTTACAACTACATTCTGAACGGACTGGGCAAACCCCGGATTCGCCACGCTGATTGAGTAGTCGCCTAGCGGCACTGCGCTGAACACGAATTCTCCGTTCGAATCGGACGTGGCCGTGGTCGACCATTCCGAGGACTTTGCCTTCAGCATGACCATGGCGCCTTCTACCGGGCGGTGTTGCGGATCATGAATGATGCCGCGTATGGAACCGAAAATTGAGGCGTATAGTGTGGCCGTGAAAAGGAACAAGCCGCACAGCACTGAGATATGAATGTGACGCATGAATTCTCCAAAAAGCACGTTGCGTTTTGCCAAAGGTAAGCACCGGGGCGAAAACCGGTTTAGCCCTGGGATAGGCATTGCGGATATTCGCTCCGCAGACAGGTCAAAGATCTGTCCTTACGTGAGTCTTAGCTGATGGAGAATTGGGGCGGGGCTCGACCGGAGTGGGATCGGTCGATGACAGCGGGGAAATGCGACGGCTGCAACTCCGCTTGCAGAGTCGCGCTCGCTGGATTCACTTGAGAGCGATCTGACGAGCATGGTTGCGCCCATCGCGAACCGGTCAGCGGGCGGCAGCAGTCGTGCTGGCAGCAGCCGGGAGGAGCGTTGAATTCTGCGTTGTGCGAAGTTTGACCATGCATCGGCTTCCGTAAACAGCAGGCATGGGGATTGGGAAGGGTAATCGCCAGCGCCGCCGGGGCGGACAAGCCCACCAGCAGCAGGGTCAACAACAATTTGGCGGTCACACGATGCATTGCTATGCAAATCTTAAATTTAGACGGTCGTTGCAGAAATTGGTCTCAGCGCGCGGCTAGAGAATCTCCCAGTTTCACTAACAGACTAGCCAGTATATCCCCAAAATCTGTCACATAATTGTCAAACCTAACTTAGCGTCCATCGGCCGCCATTGGTGAACAGAATCACCAGATTCATGATGACGATCATCAATTCGTAGTGCCAACCGTAGGTTTTCCCGCCCCAGAAGCCGGTATGCCATACGAATATTTTTTTCTGGATAGCGCCCAGCATCAGCAGGATCAAGCCCGCTGCGGCAAGCTGAGTCAGAACGCCAAATGCCACCCCGAGCGCGCCCGAAACTTCCGCGATTCCGAGAAATATCGTGAATCCCTTGCCCATGCCAATGCTCTTGCCGCGTGCTTCGGGATCTTTGAGGTGGTTGAATCCACTGTCGGCGAAGACCAGCGCGACCATCAGACGGAGCAGGAGCAGTCCTAGATCCGTGAACTTGGCGAGTTGAGGGAACATGTTTTCCTTTCTAAACTAGGGCAGCTTGCAGGCATGTGATATGTGATAACGGTTGCGCGCAAACCAACGATACCCAGCATGAATCAGCCGGTTGAATCCGGGAAGACTGAAAAACGCGTAAAACGGCCACCCCCACCAGATTTTTCTGGCCACCTGCAGATATACATCCGCTCCCGCAAAATTCTGCCCGTCAGGCATCAAAAGGCGCAGATCAAACAGAAGAACCTGAAGTGGCAACTGGAAATGCGCAACGACCCAAGGCTCCTGCAAGCGTGCGATTGCAAAGCCGTGCTTGGTCAAGATCGGTTCCCAAAACTTGAGCCAGCGTGAACAGAAGCCGCATGATCCGTCGTAAAACACCCAACCCCGCTCCGCCTGTTCAGATCTGGGCATTCGATCACAGCCTCCTGCCAAGATGCACCGAGACGTCGGACACCTCTACAAGAAAAGCCGACGACGGTGGCCATCGCAATACCGCAGCCAACTCGCTGCCGTAAAGCGCTTCTCCGTTGCCGACGAAACTTGCGGCGGCTGCGGTCCAGACCGCCCCAATATATGCTCCGACCGACGTGATCGTAACAGCTAGAGGCCTCAACCCTCTGGAAAAGTCCGTTGCTCTCAGGCAGGATAACGGCATGACGACCATCGTTCTGCTGACCATTTCAAACATCTTTATGACTTTTGCCTGGTATGGCCATCTCAAATACCGGCAGGCCCCGTTGTTCAAGGTCATCCTCATCAGTTGGGGCATTGCGTTTCTTGAGTATTGTTTTCAGGTGCCAGCCAACCGAATCGGTTCCTATGAGTTCAGCACAGTACAGCTTAAAACGATTCAGGAGGTCATTACCCTAACGGTTTTTTCGGGGTTCTCCGTTTTGTATTTGAAGGAAGATCTCCGCTGGAACTACATCGCGGGATTCGCCATGATGGTCGGCGCGGTGTTTGTGATTTTTAAGAAATGGTAGACATTACGCCGCCGGGCCAGTCCAATTCAGTTGAGGCTTGAATTTAGGCTGTGTTAGCATCCTAGGCTTTGGCAGGTTGTTCTACGTTGGCCTGTAGATTGTCCTCTTCGTCGTTTTCTTTATGGGCCCGCCGTAGTCGAGATTCGCAAGGACAAATTACCGGGCTTTTCCGGTCGGACAGCCGAGGCGGCTGTCCCCACTTAATTCGAGGGGGGACCTGTGAAAACTTACGAAGGCGCAAACATCCGCAACGTCGCGGTGATCGGACACGGGCATGCTGGGAAAACCTCGCTCGTGTCGGCAATGCTTTATACCTCCGGCGCGACCCAGCGGCTGGGGCGGGTGGACGACGGCTCCGCGACCACCGATTACGACGACGAAGAGATCGCGCGGAAGATGTCGTTGTCGGCGGGCCTCGCGTACGTCGAATGGGGCAAGACCAAAATCAACGTGATCGATACACCGGGCTTCAATATGTTCGTTCATGAAGCCAAGCTGGTACTGCCGGTGGTGGACGCGGCGATCGTCGTAGTCGACGGCGTGGCTGGCGTGGAAGTCGTTACCCAGCGAGTGTGGAACTATTGCGAAGAATTCAAGACGCCGCGGCTGATTGTGGCCAGCCGCATGGACCGCGAGCGCGCCGACGTAGACCGCGTGCTCGATTCGTTGACCAATGCGTTTGGGCGCTCAGTGATTCCTTTGGAATTGCCCATTGGTAAAGAAAAGAATTTCACCGGCGTGGTAGACCTCGTCCAGATGAAGGCTTACACCTACGAATTGGGCGGAAATGGCAAAGGCAAAGAAACGGAGATTCCCGCCAATCTGAAAGATCAGGCCCAGGAAGCGCACGAGAAGCTGGTTGAGATGGTCGCCGAGGGCGACGACAAATTGATGGAAGAGTTTTTCGAGAAGGGAACGATTCCGGTCGAGGACCTGATTCCGGCGCTGCACAACGCGATTCGCGAAGACAAGATTTTCCCCGTGATCTTTGGATCGGGCCTCGGCAACGTAGGTGCAGACCGGGTGATGGACTTTATCGTCGATTACACGCCGGCGCCTTCCGAGCACGAGTGGATTCAGGGGGAGCCGGCGGCGTCCGGGAACGGAGAGCCTCCGAAGCGCCACGAGACGGACGCGGAGCCGGTTTCGTTGTACGTATTCAAAACTGTCTCCGATGCGTTCGCCGGACGCATTTCTTACTTCAAGGTATTTTCGGGCGTGCTCAAAAATGATGCTGTCGTGCAAAATTACAGCCGGAGCGTCTCGGAAAAACTGGCGCATATCTCGATTATGCAGGGAAAGACTGCCGTCCCAGCAACCGAGTTGCACGCCGGCGATATTGGAGCCGTATCCAAGCTCAAAGAAACCTTGACTGGGGACACGCTGGGCGATAAGAGCGCGCCCATTCAGTATCCGCGTGTGCATCTGCCCGAGCCGGCCATCACATTTGCGATTGAACCCAAGAGCCGTGCTGATGAAGACAAACTTGGCCCCGGCATCCACAAGCTGATGGAAGAAGATGCCATGCTGCGCTTTTTCCGCGATCCGCAAACCAAGGAATTCCTCATCGCTGGCACTGGGCAACAGCATATTGAAGTGGTTGTCTCGAAGATGAAGAAGCGCTATCACACCGAGGTGATTCTTAAAGCGCCGAAGGTTCCGTATCGGGAGACCATCCGCGGCAAAGCCGACGTCCAGGGCCGTCACAAGAAACAGTCCGGCGGGCACGGCCAGTATGGCGATTGCAAAATCAAGATGGAGCCGTTGCCGCGCGGTGGCGAGTTCGAGTTCGTAAACGATATTTTCGGCGGCGCGATTCCGAAGAACTATATTCCCGCCATCGAAAAAGGTATTAGGGACGCGGCATCGCGTGGCTACCTCGCGGGATTTCCGGTGGTGGATTTCCGCGTGATTCTTTACGACGGTTCGTATCACGATGTCGATTCCAATGACATGTCCTTCCAGATGGCGGGGCGGATCGCATTCAAGAAAGCCATGGAAGTGGCCAAGCCCACGCTACTCGAGCCGGTGATGGCGGCAGAGATCACCATCCCGGATGAGTTCGCCGGCACGATCATGGGAGACCTCAACAGCCGCCGCGGCCGCATTCAAGGCATGGACAATAAAGGCGGCGCGACCGTAGTGAAAGCCGAAGTGCCAATGTCGGAGATGCTCACTTATGGTGTCGATCTGACAGCGATGACCCAGGGCCGCGGCAGCTTCAGCATGGAAATGCATCACTACGACGCGGTGCCGGGAATACTGCAGGAAAAGATTGTGGAGAAGGCCAAGGCCGCGCGCGGGGATGTGAAGGAAGAGGAAGAGTAGGGCCGGCCGGTGGGTGGTTACAAAGTCTTCAAGCCTGCGGCCTTCGCCAATTTGGCTTGTCGCTCATCAAACGTCCAGAATCGTTCCGCTTTGAGTTCGAGAGCGCAGGCGACATGCAGGCTGTCCAGTGTTCTTGTGCCGAGTTTGGGGCCGTAGCGGCGGGCGAGGTCGGCACAGAGGTCGAAAGCTTGTTCGGGCAACGCCACTTCTCTCCACGGCCCAGTCTTCATGTCTCGCTCAAATAGCGAGTGCAGTTCCTGGGCCTTGGTTTCCGCGATGGTACCGCGAAACACGTGCTGCGCGATTGCGTGGAACCACTCCGCGCGATGAAGCGGGGTCAGAAACCCCTCGGTCAGGTTTTGCAGTATCTGATCCGCAGCGTGGGAGTTACTGTCTCCGATATAGAGCGAAGCCAAAAAACTGGTGTCGGTGTAAACGATCAATAGCGGCCCCGGTCTTCCAGGATGACATTAGGAAAGACGCGGTCTCCGAACATGGCTTGGCGGCGGGCGGCAAAATCCGGCCACTTTGCCGGCTCTTTTTGTTCTTTTTCCGGCACAATGCGGGCAATCAGTTTATCGCGCTCGCGCAATTCGACTGTCTTCCCGGCGCGCAGCCAAGCCTTCAGACGACGGGTGTCGCGGAGTTGACGCATGTTGACCGATGGCATGCAATAATGTGACACATAATGTGTCACATTGTCAAGGGTGCTCCTGGCGCTCCCACCTGCGGCTCTGCTCCGTTATATTGATTGTAGGCAACTTCCGTCGCGTGTGAGGTTACAAATGAAAGCACTCTTGATTCTCATCTGCCTTGTCGGCGCACTACTGTCTGGAAGAATGTCCGCCCAGACCCAAACTTTTTCCACGGCGGCGGGGCCGGTCAAGATCACGCCTCTGAATCACGCCAGCACGCTGATTGAGGCGGGAGGAAAGACGATCTACCTGGATCCTGCCAAACCGGTAAAATTCGCTGGGCTGCCAAAAGCCGACCTGATTCTGATCACCGACATCCACGGCGACCACATGGACCCGGACTCGATCAAGGATGCCAGCAAACCGGGCACGGAGATTTTCGCGCCAGCGGCGGTGGCGCAAACCGTCACCACTGCCAAACGCATTGCCAATGGGGAAACGAAGACTTGGGGCGACTGGACTATCGAAGCGATTCCCGCCTACAACCTCAAGCGTGGTCCTGAGCCGGGAAAACTTTTTCACGATAAGGGTCGCGGCAATGGCTACGTGCTAACGTACGGCGGCAAACGTTTCTACTTTTCAGGCGACACCGAGGGCGTTCCTGAAATGCGAGCCCTTAAGAACATCGACGTGGCCTTCGTATGCATGAATCTGCCTTACACCATGCCGCCGGACGAAGCTGCGGATGCGGTCAAGGCGTTTCATCCGAAGATCGTCATCCCGTATCACTACCGCGGATCTGATCTAGCCGTTTTTCAAAAAGGATTGGAAGGAACCGGCATTGAGGTGCGACTGCTGGAGTGGTATCCGCAGTAACTCAGCAAGAACGGCCACCGTGCCCGCGCCATCTGCGAAACAATTCTTAAAGTGAATTAATGAAAAGACTCGCCTCCGTTCTAATCGTTCCCGGCCTCCACAATTCTGGTCCTGAGCACTGGCAGAGCATTTGGGAAGCCAAGCATCCCGAATACCACCGCGTTCAGCAGGAAGATTGGGCTACGCCTCGCCGCTCGGACTGGGTTCGAACGCTGCACGCATCAATACTTAGCAGTGGAACCGGCCCGGTTGTGCTGGCGGGTCACAGTTCGGCATGCGCCACGATCGCTTTCTATGCGGGCCAGCACGGAGATTGCTGAGGGCCGAGTGGCCGCGGCCTTCTTGGTGGCTCCGAGCGACACGGAGGCGCCGAGTTATCCTGCCGGGCCCACCGGGTTCAGTCCCATGCCGTTGCAGAAGTTGCCGTTTCGTTCGCTAGTCGTAGCGAGCAGCGATGATCCTTTTGCCACTATGGAACGGGCCGAACTATTTGCGGCATGCTGGGGAAGCCGTCTGATCAAGATTCAGAATGCCGGACACATCAACACAGCTTCCGGTCATGGCCCGTGGCCGGAAGGTGAAACCTGGCTTGAGGAACTTCGCGAAATTCCCGCCTAGCGCATGGCCGCTGGATCATCTGGCACCCGGCAACCCGGAACTGGTAACATCCGTCCAGTGGCAACCGCCAGAAATATCCCTAAGGTTCCGCAAGATCGCGAGCGCATCGTGTCAGCTGCGCCGGTCGAGGATGATTCTTCGTTTGAGCTGAAGCTGCGGCCACAGCGGCTGGCCGAGTTCATTGGACAAGCCAAAGTTAAAGAAAATTTGGCGGTGGCGATTGAAGCCACGCGGTCTCGCGGCGAGGCCCTCGATCATGTTTTGCTCTACGGCCCCCCAGGGCTTGGCAAGACCACTCTGGCTACGATTATCGCCAACGAACTGGGCGTCCCTTTCCAGCAAACTTCGGGGCCGACGCTGCAGATCAAAGGCGATCTGACCGCGATTCTCACCAATGTCCGCAACAAGCAAGTGCTTTTCATCGACGAAGTGCATCGGCTGCAACCCACTCTGGAAGAGATCCTGTACTCGGCGCTCGAAGATTACAAGCTGGACATCATCATTGGGCAAGGGCCGGCGGCGCGCACCCATACGATGGAGGTGCAGCCGTTTACATTTATCGGCGCCACTACGCGAGCAGGGCTGCTGTCGTCTCCGTTGCGGTCGCGGTTTGGGATTGTTTTGCGGCTGGAATTTTATAGCCATGAGGATCTGCGGATAATCGTGGAGCGTTCAGCGGACATTCTGGGCGTAGAGATCGACAAGCCTGGAGCGCTCGAGATTGCCAGCCGCTCGCGCGGCACGCCCCGAATTGCAAATCGCCTGTTACGCCGGGTGCGTGATTTCGCTCAAGTGCGCGGCGCGGGGAAGATCGACTTGCCGACAGCGCAAGCGGCCTTGCAGATGCTGGAAGTCGACCGCCACGGCTTCGATGAAGTCGATCGCAAGCTCTTGCTGACCATCATTGAGAAGTACCAGGGCGGTCCGGTCGGAGTGAACACGCTGGCGGCAGCGCTGGCGGAAGAAGCGGATGCGATTGAAGAAATCTACGAGCCGTTCCTGATTCAGATTGGATTCTTGAATCGCACTCCGCGCGGACGCGTGGCTACGCAATTGGCGTACGAACATTTTGGGATCACGCCAAACCGGAAGCAGAGTTCTCTCTTCTAATGTCCGCGGAACTTCCTGACCGGGCCGATGGTGGCGGTTCCCAACATGATCTCGCGGCTGAAGCGCCTCGCGACCCGGGCACCATACAATGGCAGCAGCATGATTGCACACTTGCGCGGAAGACTGCTGGCCAAGCATCCCAACCAGGCCATTGTTGACGCTGGCGGCATCGGATATGACGTCACCATCAGCGTACCCACCTTTTCGGATCTGCCCGGCATTGGTGCCGAGGTGGCGCTGCACATTCATACTCATGTTCGCGAAGATCTGATCGCCCTCTACGGATTTCTTAAGCCTGCGGAAAAACAACTTTTTGAAAAGCTGATTACCGTGAGTGGCATTGGACCGAAGCTTGCCATCACCATCCTGAGCGGGATGGCTGCGGACGAGATGGTTGGCTCAATTCGCGGGAATGATATCGCGCGGTTGACTCGCATCCCCGGGATTGGGAAAAAAACCGCCGAGCGCATGGTGCTGGAATTGCGCGACAAACTTCCGCCCGCAGGTGTGGGAGAAGCGCCCGCCGTCCCGGTCCTGAGCGCGATTGAGGAAGATGTGCTTTCCGCACTGGTGAATCTGGGTTATCAGCGAGCGCTCGCGGAGCGGGCGCTGGCTTCGGTGTCGAAGGATGGGTCGTTTGAAGTGATCTTTCGCAAGGCACTGGCTGCGCTCTCGAAGTGATTGAACTGCCAGAAGACACAAGTTCCCTCGACTTCGCCCGGGATGACAGGGATTTAATCGTGAGGAGCGCTAGCGAAAAACGTACAGAATTCCAAAGTCGGCGACTGCGCTGATGTGGTGTGATGGGCTTGCCTCATTCGGGTTTCGGTAGGAGTAAATGCCGACCCGCTCCCGGAAGTAGAACCTTTTCTTCAAGTGCATTCGCATATCGAAGAGCGGCCCGTTCAAGGTGTAGTCGCTGCCCGTAGGAATAAGGTACTGCGCGTTAATGCGAAACCAGTCTCGCTCAAACATGGCTCCGAGGGTCGGCCAAATGGAGTGGTTGTCGTACTGCGAAGTAAAGAGTTCGCTGAAGTGCACACCGCCACCGAATCGCCAATGACCCTTGCCTTTGATCATCACCAGCCCGTGGGCCCGCAACGTAGTGCCGTCCTTCAGACCATTGGGATTGGCGGTATCGGTGCCGGCTTCAGCTTCATACATTATGGGACGCAAAGACCCCCAATCGACGCCCACGTCAAAGTTGTAGTAGGGCGACTGAAAGCTCAAGCCATTTACCCCGATTCCGGCGCCGGCATAGGGAGCGACTTGAGCGCTGCAGGCCATGACGGAAAAGAGCAACGTCGCAACGAACTGCAGGGAGACTCTCATCTTCACTGTGGACAGCGGGGGTTTAGATGCCACCATTTGCATTCCGCATGGAAGCGCCTGTCCTTGGCCAGTTTACCGATTGAACTCGCAACCGCTATTTACCAATGCAGAACGTGCTGAATATCAAGTTCAGGATGTCGTCGGTGGTCGTGGCTCCGGTAATTTCGTCGAGTGGACGCAACGCGCTGTAGAGATCGAGCAAAAGCATTTCGTGAGGCACCTTATCGGCGATTGCGGTTCGGGCGGCCGCGAGTGCGGCGAGCGATTCCCGCACTCGTTCCCGGTGGCGCAGATTGGTGAGGAATCCGGTTTCGATCTGGGTGGCTGCTTCTCCGCCGGCTTGCTTCAAAATTTCATTGCGCAGTTCGGGAATCCCGTGGCCGGTGGTTGCGGAGGTTTGCACTCGCGGCAACTGGGAACTGAGAACTGAGAACTTGGCACTGGTTATGTCCCACTTGTTCTCGACTGCTATGCATGGCCGTTGCCCCACCTGACTCAGCAATTCTGCATCTTCGTCCTCCACTGGCTGCGAAGAATCGAGAACAACTAGAACCAGATCTGCATCCGCGAGAGCCTCCATCGACTTACGGATTCCGATGCTCTCCGCTTCGTCGAGGGCGCGGCGGATTCCGGCCGTGTCGACCAGCCGTACCGGGATGCCGCCGATCGCGACTGTTTCACTAACCAAATCCCTTGTCGTGCCCGGGGTCGCAGTTACAATGGCTCGCTCCCGCTCTACCAAGCAGTTAAACAGGCTCGATTTGCCAACATTGGGACGCCCGACGATGGCGAGTGTCAGCCCCTCGTGGACAAGTTTTCCGTAGGCGAAAGATGTCGCAAGATCTTCGAGCGGCCCACGAACCGCAGCGATGCGCTGCAAGATCTGATCGGCTGGGAGAACCGAGATATCGTCCTCGGCGAAGTCGATTCCAGCTTCGAGAATTGCTATCAGCTCAACCAGTTTTTGTTTGATCGGTTGCAGGCGGTGGGAAAGTGCGCCTCCAAGCTGTTGCGCCGCGATCTTTGCCTGGTAAAGAGTTTGCGAGTCGATGAGGTCGCGCACCGCTTCGGCCTGCGTGAGATCGATTCTTCCGTTCAGGAAGGCGCGCATGGTGAACTCGCCCGGCTCGGCGAGACGGGCGCCGCGAGCCAGGGCCAGTTCTACGATGTGGCGCAGGACGACCGGCGATCCGTGGGCAGAGATTTCGACGATGTCGTCGGTTGTGTAGGAGTGAGGTTTAGCAAAGTAAGTAACGACGACTTCATCGATGCGTTGGTCGTGTGGTGCTTCGGGTTCGATCAGTTCTGCGAAGACCGCACGGCCCGATTCGAGGTCGTGCTTAAGCCGCAACATCGGCGACACGATTCTCTTCGCCTCGGGTCCGGCTAGGCGGACGACACCGATGCCGCCGCGTCCCGGGGCAGTGGCTATGGCCACAATCGTGTCGTCGAGGTTCACGGAGAAATTGTACCGGGCAGCGGGCGGGTTTCAGTTTTGCAGGTCAGCGGGAGACGCAGCGTCTTCTCCCGACTCCCGTTACGAAAAGATATTGGACGGAGCCCCGCAAGGATAGTAGGATAGGCCAATTTTTATTGTGGTTCGAACATTTGCCAGCAGCAGTGGATGTGAAGTCTGTGGGTTTCGAGGAGAACACTCCATGGCCTTTCTTGCTTTTCTTGATCGTGAAAAGACTGTCGCTGGTCCCGGATTCAGCCGGTGGCTTGTTCCTCCTGCCGCACTTGCTATTCATCTGTCGATTGGCCAGGTCTATGCTTTTAGCGTTTTCAAAATTCCGCTGAGCCAATTGCTCGGCGTGACCAAACCCGGCCTAGGGGATTGGAAGCAATCGCAAATTGCGTGGATTTTTTCATTGGCGATCGTCATCCTCGGCGTTTCCGCCGCGACTTTTGGAAAGTGGCTGGAAGGGGCCGGCCCGCGCAAAGCGATGTTCGTTTCAGCCGTGTGCTTCGCGCTCGGCTTCTTCATTTCGTACTTCGGCGTGCTCTGGCACCAGTTGTGGATTATCTTCCTCGGATATGGCGTGGTCGGCGGCATCGGCTTGGGGATTGGTTACATTTCCCCAGTTTCGACTCTGATTCGCTGGTTCCCCGATCGGCCGGGATTGGCGACCGGCATGGCGATCATGGGCTTCGGCGGAGGCGCCATGATCGGCTCGCCGTTGGCGATCAAATTGATGGCGTATTTCCGCGCTGGAACCGATCTGGGCGTGGGAAAAACTTTTATGGTCATGGGCGCGCTGTACTTCGTGTTCATGATGTTCGGTGTATTCACCGTGCGCGTTCCACGCCCCGGCTGGAAACCAGCGAACTGGAATCCGCCCACCAAACAGTCAGCCATGATTACGATGCAAAATGCGGATGTCAATGCCGCTTTCACCACGCCGCAGTTTTGGCTCTTGTGGGTGGTTCTCTGCATGAATGTGACAGCAGGCATTGGAATCATTGAGCAAGCCTCCCCGATGATTCAGGATTTGTTCAAAGGCAGCATTGGCCCGGTGGCTGCTGGTGGTTTCGTGGGCCTGCTGAGCCTGGTTAATATGGGTGGGCGGTTTTTCTGGTCTTCAGTTTCCGACCACATCGGACGCAAGCCTACCTACTTCATTTTCTTCGCAGTGGGCGCGGTGCTCTACTATGTGCTTCCCGAAACTGGTGGCGATCGCTTGAACAGCGTAGGCCTTTTCGTCACCATCGCCTGCATTCTACTTTCCATGTATGGCGGAGGGTTCGCCACGATCCCGGCGTACTTGCGCGACATGTTTGGGACTTACCACGTCAGTGCGATTCATGGGCGCCTATTGACCGCGTGGTCGACAGCAGGAGTACTGGGGCCAGTGCTCGTAAATTACATGCGTGAATATCAGTTGGCGCACGGAGCCAGCAAAGCCAGCGCCTACCAGGGCGTTCTCCACATCATGGCAGGTTTGCTGCTCGTCGGCTTTGTCGCGAATTTGCGGGTTCGTCCGGTGGCGCAGAAGCATTTTTTGCAGGTTAGTGCATAGCTGTAGGGCCGGGCTCTCGTGTACTCGAGGAGAAGAAAATGGAGACCGAGAAAAAATCATCGGCAATCATCATTCTGTTGGCTTGGATTGTCGTCGGCTTGCCGGCGGGATGGGGCATCTACAATACGGCGCGGAATTCCATGAAATTATTTCAGCAGTCTCCGCCCGCGGCAACTCCGCCGGCGATGCCAAAATAAATCGCGAGAGCTAAGCCCTCTTCGGCGCCGGCCGGACCGAAGGTTTATAATTCTTCGGATACACCACCAGGCAGCGACGGCCGCCCTCGCCCTGACTTTCCGTGTGCAGATCCTCATGATCGCGCAGCGCCAAGTGAACTATCCGCCGCTCGCGTGACGACATGGGCGCAAACTCGTAAGGGGCGCCGCTTTTGCGAACTCTCTCCGCCGCTACACCCGCTGCCAGGCGAAGTTCCTCCAGCCGCATTGCGCGTTGGTTCATGCAGTCGAAACAAATCTTCTCGTGCTCGTTGCCCGGCAAGCGGAGCATTTCAATCGCAAGCAATTCGATGGCGCGCAGAAGTTCGCCGCCTCGTTCCAGGACCAAAGGCGAATCCGGCCCGGACAGTTCGACCAGAATTTCTGGACGCTCCCAATCGCGCTCTTCAGTAAGCGGCGGATCTACCGTGATGCGGTACTTGAGATGAAGACCGCCGTGCGTGACCACTCCACGGAGGAGTTGGTCGATTTTCTTTGCGGCTGCAATCTTGTCGGGAATGGGCATAAAAAAAGCCTTTGGCTCTTAGCTCTTGGCCTTTAGCTTAAGCCCTCCAGTTCTAGGCTCAAGCTAACGGCCAACGGCTAAATAGCTAACTGCTTCTTCATTTCTCTTTCTTCCTCGCGCGCTTAGCCGCCATCTCACGCATTTCACGGCCTAAACTAGTCCGGTTCATAATGGCCTGCTGCACGATGGCGATCAAATTGCCCTCTGACCAATACAGGCAAAGGCCGGCGGCGAATTTCAGGCTGAGGCCACCCATCATGACCGGCATCATGATATTCATCATTTTTTGCTGAGCCGGATCCATACCCGCCTGCGGCGTCATGCGCTGCGTCAACAGCATAGTGATAAAAATACCGATTGGCAGTATATGCCACGGATCGGCCGACGACAGATCGTGAATCCACAACCAGGACGCATGCCGCAGATCAAGAGCCGAGCCTAACATGCCGTAGTAGGCGAATAGGAAAGGCATCTGAATGACAAGCGGGAGGCAGCCACCTACCGGGCTCACGCCTTCCTTCTTCATCAATTCGCCGATTTCCGTGTTCATTTCCTGGCGGCGAGGATCGCGCATGGTGTACTTCTTGTATTTTTCCTTGATCGAATTCATCTGCGGCTGAATCTTCTGCATCTTCAGCGCCGACTTCATACTGGAGATGCGCAGCGGCATCAGCGCCAGATTGATGATCAAGGTTTGTATGCAGATCGCCCAACCCCAGTTGCCTACAATTCCTTCGATCCAACGCAGCCATAAGAAGAGCGGACGCGCGATCACACCCCAGAAACCGAAGTTGATGAGGCCACGCAAGTCGGGCTCCGCTCCTACAATCGTTGGCACCGCGATGGCTTCGAGGGTCTTC
>CAVYSX010000017.1:42500-98313 GCA_963771285.1 uncultured Acidobacteriota bacterium | reverse complement strand
CGCGAAGGGAGAAACCACGATCAGTGGAACGCGGAATCCGTATTCGTAAGAATTAATTATGGTCGGCGGAACATGGTCATACCATCCTCCCCAATCGTCCCAGGTAATCAGGATGACGGTATTGTCCCAGTACTGGCTGTTGCCGATTGCGTTCACCACGGAAGCCACCCAAGAGGGGCCCGAACCATCGTTGCTTGAAGGATGATCCGATGACATGCCTCCAGGGATTACCCAGCTCACGTTCGCAAGCTGACCATTCGCAATGTCGGTGAGAACTTGCGCCGGTTTCAGAATGACATTGTTCCAATCATCACCGAAACGTAAATGTTGGATGGCGTTCGGCCCGGTCCAGATCGAGCCGGCTGAGGGTGTGTAATATCGCCACGACACGCCGTTGAAGTCGAGCAGGTCGATCAGAGTCAGGTGATCAAAACACGGATAAACCTTTTGAGCTTCGCTGCCGCTGGGATCGATCACTTTGACGACTTCGTTGGCTGGAGCCGTGCATCCGGTGTTGTTCAGCGCTTTCGAAACTCCTCCTGGATTCTCAGAAGCAAATAAATCGCTGAACTGGCTCGGCGCAGAGGTTCCAGAGATTATGAATTGATGCGCGGGAAAACTAGGCCCCTGGTTGGTTTGGAACATTCGATCCGCGAAAGTAAACTGCTCGGCCATTTGAAAGTAAGGCGCCACATCCGACGGATTGACATAACTAAACTGCGGGTTGGGAATCGGGCAGCCTTGTGCTCCTTTCTGGCACATCACCGCGACCTTGTCGGCACCATCCATACGCCCGTTGTCGTACATTTGAACGAATGCGGTGTGGGCGTGACTGAGATCGTAGTTATTCGCCAGAGGTACAGGCTGCAGGGTAATGCTTTCCCCCTTGGAATTCATTCCACTGTTTGCGATGTCGGCATTGGGTAAGCCGTGAAGCAGATTGTCAGGAGTACGGTTTTCCTGAAATATCACGACTACGTTCTCAATTTGATGGTGGTCGTGCCTGGGAGTCTGAGCTATGGCTGGGCTGAAACCGAGTGAAACGACAACGCTAAGAACTACGGTGAGTGTTTTCATATTTCTCCCTCTTGCCTTGGGCGGAGGTGGGAGTGTCCCTCCGACACAGGGGCGGGCCAGTTAGAGTACAACTGTGCCTCGTAGTAGGTCACTGTGCTCCAGGCGAGAAGGCCTGTCAAGATGCAGTTTTTTGCACGCACTCTGCCGGTCAAAGCGTCAGCCACAAAGGCTTAAAAAGCAACCTCGTAGAAAGTGCGTCGGTCCTAGAATGGACGAGGCGGGAAAGCACTGATCCAACACAAGTTCTTGCTGTTAGCGTCAATTGCCGGAGATTTCGTGGATTCGGTGAGTGTGCATTTCCCTGCTTTCGAAGTCACTTCGACCACGCCGATAGACGATTGTCCACTCCCCACTGGATCCTCCGCCACCCACAGCACTGAACCCGTACCGAACCCAGATTCTGTGGCAATCGCGCTGGAGAAACGCCACTGTCGTCTCAAATCCTTTCAACGGTTTCGAAATGCATCCGTAGTGCAGCTTGCCGGTAATTTTGTTGAAGTAAGCCGCAGTCACCTGCCCAGACAGGTTGTCGCTTACGTAAAGTAACGTTTCATCGGGGCTCAATTGCACATTGTTTGCCGCCAGACCCTGACCCAGACCGTGAGTCGGACTGCCATATTTCACGGTCTTTGAGAGCTTGCCGGAGGAAAGGTCTGACACTTCGACTTCGCTAAATTGTCCGGACGCATCGCCAAAGATCGCGAAGTGTCCGTCCTTCGTCATGTCCACGCCGTCGGGAAAAACATTATCTTCATTGAAACCGGTGGAGAGTTGCAGGTCTCCATTCGACACCGGAACACCGCCGGAAATGTTGAACGACTCGATGGAACCGTCCCCATAAGCCAACACCAGAACATCGCCTCGCGATGCCATGCCATGTGGAATTCCAGAGTTGATGCCCATGGCAGCGACATCGGCCATAAAGGAAAGCGAGCAGCCTACGCCCACCTTGAATGTCGCGATTGTGAACGAGCCCGAAAATCCGGCATAAAGGTATTTGCCATTCGAACTGGCAATCAATCCCATGCCGCCTTGTCCGTTAATGTCCGTCTTCGAACCCTTCGATCTTCCTACCAGCGTTTGGGTTTCGAGAATCGCGGCTGCAATATCGTTAGTTGCGCCATCCGCTGCAAAGACACATTCATGTCCGCCGTTGGCGACAAGCGCCTGCCGCGGTATACCGAAGAAGCCGCCGCCTTCTCCCTTGCCGCCGGTTTTGATGGTTTTGATGCGCGTCAGTTTGGTTGCGGACGAAGTACCGCTGGCGAGGTAAAACGTCAAGGTGTTGGGACCGTTCACGTCATCGTTGCTTACGACGTAATGCTTGGTTGCCGCGTGGAGGACGTCAGAACAAAAAACACAGATGATGGACAGGGCTGAGGCGCCATTACGAAAGTTGTGAGAGAACGGCTCATTTCTTTCCTCATTTTCCCGAAGGCTGCGATGCTGCGACCACACGGCGAAGCGGCAATCCTTGCGCAGCGACTTGTTTAACCCACCCGCGTGCGCTAATCAACGGACTTGGGGCAGAGAGTGGCTGGATCGGGGCCGACAGTGTGTCTGCCGGGGTAGATAGGAATAGGAAAATCGAGGCAGAGTCAGAGCAGATCGCCCAACGTTTCACCCAGTTTTTCGCGATAGTTGCGGCTGAGAACCAACTCAGTGCCATCCCGCAGCTTTACCGAATAGTCGCCGTGGAATAGCGGACTCAATTCCTGAATGCGATTTAGATTAACCACGGTAGAGCGGTGAATGCGGAGGAATGTTGAGGGATCGAGACGCTCTTCCAGCGAATGCAGGGTTTCGCGCATTAAATGCGATTCCCGGCCGGCATGGATGCGAACATAATTATCGGCGGCCTCCAGCCAATCAATATCGTCAACACGCAGAAAAGAGATTCGCCCGGCTGAGCGGATGACGAGCCGGGTCAAGCTCTTTCTCTTGGTCTGCAGGTCTTCCAGCAATTCCGCCACGCGCTCATTCCACATTCCCAGTTGCGAATGTTGGATTTGTTCTTTTGCGCGCCGCAGGGCGGCATGAAAGCGCTCAGGATCGAAAGACTTCAAGAGATAGTCCAGGGCGTGCACTTCGAAAGCCTTCACCGCATAACTGTCGTAGGCGGTCACAAAAATAATGGCGGGCATGGCTTTGCCGGCGATTGCGTCCAGAACCGCGAAACCGTCGACTTCCGGCATCTGCACATCCAGGTAGAGAAGATCGGGAGCCTGCCGTTCGATCGCTGCAATAGCCTGACGCCCGTCGGAACATTCGCCGACGACCTCGACTTCATCGTCGCTCCGCAGCAGGTTGCGAATCCGCTCACGGCCCAGCGGCTCATCATCCACAATGAGAGTTCGAATTTTCAAGCAGGCTCCTCCAACGTGGTAGGGATTTGGGAGGGCGTCGCAATCAGTCGCAGAGGAAAGACCAACTTCACCGACAATCCCCCTCCGTCCAGGTTGTTCAGTTCGAAGCGTTGCGCGGCGCCATAAAGTTTTTCCAGACGTTCGCGGGTGCTCGAAATCCCCAGCCCATTTTTCGAAATGCCCTTAGGATTAATTCCGGGACCATCATCTTTCACTTCCAGAACCAGCATGTCGTTTTCTCGTTTCGAGCTGACGATGACACAGCCCGGCGAGGTACGGGATGCAATGCCGTGGCGAATCGCATTTTCGACCAGGGGCTGAAGGATGAGATAGGGAGTACTGGCGTCAAGGGTGCCGGCAGCTATTTCAGTGCGAACTACGAGCCGGTCGGCGAAACGCGTTCTTTCGATTTCCAGATACAGTTCCAGAAATTCCAACTCCTTCGCCAATGGGACTTCTTGCACACCCGCATTTTCCAGGGTTAGGCGCAACAGGTCGCTGAGGCGCGCCGTCATTCGATCGGCGGCGTCAGGATCCATGTGAATCAAAGCCGCAATCGAATTCAGAGTATTGAACAGAAAATGAGGATGAAGCTGCATGCGCAGCGCGTGGAGCTGCGCTTGTGCCAGTTGCGTCGCCAGCTGCGCGGAGCGGAGTTCTCCCTGACGATAGCGGTCATAGTAAAAATATCCCTGGGTGGCGGCAACCAGAACCCAGTAGGTCGCGAGATTTCCATGGAAAACATAAGCCAAAGACATCGTGCCCGGGAGACCCAGACAGTAATGACGAAACAGGATGTCGAGGCGCCATTTCAGCAGCGCAATGCACACACTCGCCAGCAAATGGACAGCAAGGCTTTTCGGCCAACGATCGCGCTCCAGAGGGAAGCGGCGCGCCAGCCAGACGATCCCTGGCGCCAACAGCCCCCACAGATACCAGTCGCCCAAATTGATCTTCAGAATGATTGGCGCATTGGCGCGGCCGCCGGACGATTTATAGGACAAGTAAGTTTGACTGGCGAAAAATAAGGCGACGGCGGTCCAACCCGCGAAAATCAACAGCCACCGCACCCATCGCCTTCGCCACGCAGCCATGATTCTGTCAGTTCTACTTCATTCCAGAAACTTGTGCCATGAAATCTTGGATGCAAATCCGTGCGCGTAGCGCGCCGGAACGGGCGCGGCCACTTTTTCTCAACGCTGCCAGGGGGACAAAAACGCAAAATCATGCACATTGACAGCGCATGAATCTCGATATATGTTCGGTGACGCTTTTATTTACTATCGTGCCTCGTTGCCGCCCGGGATGCCCTCCCCACTTTTGGCGTCGAAGTCGATTAGCGAACGCTGCCAAGTCCAACCACAAGGGAAACCAGAAATGACGCGAACTCTCTCTCAACTTCAAAGCGCCGGAAACAGGAAAATGTTCTTCTCGTTGGCGCTAGGTTTTGCCGTTGCCCTAGCCATTGGTGTGCCGGCCGATGCACAAGTGCCGTTGGTTCAAATCAGCAAAGACATGTTTCACAATGCCGCCAGCCAGCATAAGAGCGAAGTTGAGCCCGACACCTACTCGTGGGGTTCTACGATGGTCGCGGCGTTCCAGGTGGCTCGCATCAACGGTGGTGGCGGCGCAGACCTCGGATTTTCCACGAGTACAGACGGCGGAAAAACGTGGACCCAAGGCTACCTTCCGGGCTTGACCGATAACTATAAAGGCGGAAGTTTCTCTGCCGCTAGCGACGCGTCCGTTGTTTACGATGCAAAGCATGGCTATTGGCTGATTTCCAGCCTTCCTATCAGTGACTCGGGAGACGACATCTACGTCAGCCGCTCCAAAGATGGAATTCATTGGGGAAAACCGATTCCCACGGATACCAGCCTCGGCGACGACAAGAATTGGATCACCTGCGACAACACCGCGAGCAGCCCGTTCTACGGCAATTGCTACACCGAATGGTCCGGCGTATTTATGAGCACTTCGACTGATGGCGGTCTGCATTGGGGACCGGCGAAGACAGTGAACGGTGCGTTCGGCACCGGCGCCGAACAACTCGTGCTGCCAAATGGCACAGTTGTCGTGCCTTTCCTGGGCAACGAGATGCAGGCTTTCACTTCCACAGATGGCGGAAAGAGTTGGGGCCACACCGTCACCATCTCCAACGTCAATACTTTCCAGGGCAACAGTAGCCTACGAAGCGTGGGGCTGCCTTTTCCTTCTACTGGAATTGACAAGGCGGGAAAGATCTACGTCGTGTGGTCGGATTGCAGTTTTCGTAGTGGCTGCCCGAATAGCTCTCCCAATGATTTGGTGATGAGCACGTCGACGAACGGCACCAAGTGGACGAAGACGGTGCGCATTCCGATTGATCCCCTGACCAGCAAAGTGAATCACTTCATCCCCGGCCTCGCCGTGGACCGCGCCACCTCCGGCAAGACTGCTCACCTCACCGTGACCTACTATTACTATCCGGACGCGAATTGCACGGACTCTACTTGTCAGCTGGACGTGGGTTTCACGACGTCGCAGGACGGCGGCAACACCTGGACGGCGGGCAAACAACTTGCCGGGCCGATGAAGATCAGCTGGCTGCCTACAACGTTCTCAGGACCAATGGTTGCCGACTACTTATCGTCTTCGTACGTGGACGGCAACGCGTTCGGAGTTTTCATCGTGGCCAAAGCTCCCAGCGGTGGACTACTTAACCAGGCTGCTTACACTACGAAAAATCCGCTTGTGGTTGCGGATGACGAAGCGCGATTCAGTTCTCGCGGCGAGAAGCGACAACGTATTCTCGTCTCCGAACATCCGTGGACAAACTTCCACGATACGGAAAGAGTGCCTCCGCGTTCGCATTCCGAGCAAGCCCCGGAAAAATAGTTCTGCTTTCCTGAACACCGTCGACACAACATGCCGACGGTGTTTTGTTTAGTTCGTTGCTTTACTGTGTCGTCACTTCGTCGCCAACATGAGATCAAGGTTTGCATTGACAGCTCCAGAACGCCGGTGTATGTTCGACCCCCAGCAGCAGCTACTACCGGCTCTCGTTGCGGCCGCGAATGCCCTCCCCATTCAACCGCGGCGATTTTGCGGCGGTTTATCTTCCAGCGCCCGAGGAAAAATTTCCCATGAAACCAAAAACCCTTAGTTCCAGAATCAGCGTGAACTCGCCCGTGTTTTTCACATTTGTGATGATGATTGCTACGGCGTTCGCCATGCTGACGCCAGTTCACGCCCAAGTGCCACTGGTGAAACTCAGCACGGACACTTTTCACAACAGCGACAGCCAACATCGCAGCGAAGTTGAGCCGGACACCTATTCGTGGGGCTCGACGATTGTCAGTTCGTTCCAGGTCGCGCGTGTCTCCGGCGGTGGCGGCGCGGACCTTGGCTTTGCCACCTCGACGGACGCCGGCAAAACCTGGAAGCACGGTTACCTTCCCGGACTGACTGACAACTACAAGGGGGGAAGTTTCACGGCTGCCAGCGACGCGGCGGTCGCTTACGACGCGAAGCATGGCCAGTGGTTGATCGCGAGTCTTCCCATCGTCGACGATAACGGCGAGGCAGTGGGCATTAGCCGATCTCCGGATGGCATCACGTGGGGAAAGCCGATCCTGGTGGACCACAGCGGCTCCGACGACAAAGAGTGGGTGATTTGTGACAACACAACAACCAGTCCTCACTACGGCAATTGCTACGTCGAATGGGATGAACCAGCGTTGGGCGATCTCATCTTCATGAGCACATCCACGGATGGTGGCAAGACCTGGAGCGCGGGCAAGAACACGGCGGATGGAGCCGGTGGACTCGGAGGCCAACCCCTGGTGCAGCCCAACGGCAATGTCGTTGTTCCCATCGACGGCTTTGGCGGGATGATCGCTTTCAGTTCAACCAACGGCGGAAAGAGTTGGAGTAGCAGCTTGTTGATTGCCAACCAGAATTTTCGCGGTGAAGATGGAGGGTTGCGCAGTCCCGGCCTGCCGTCCGCGGCGATAGACAAAGCGGGGAAGATCTACCTGGTGTGGCCGGACTGCAGCTTTCACAGCGGTTGCAGTACGGACGACATTGTGATGAGCACATCCACCAACGGGACGAAGTGGACGGCGCCCGTCCGCATTCCCATCGATCCCCTCAAGAGCCCGATCGATCACTTTATTCCTGGAATTGGCGTCGATCTCGCCACCTCCGGCAAAACGGCGCACGTCGCGATTACTTACTACTATTATCCGAATGCGAGTTGCAATAACTCTTGCCAGCTGAATGTTGGCTTCACGCTTTCGCAGGATGGCGGAAAAACCTGGACGGCTGGAAAAAAACTGGCCGGGCCCATGCAGTTGAGCTGGCTGCCGAACTCACAGAACGGTCTGATGGTCGCCGACTATCTCGCGATAGCTTACGCGAACGGAAATCCGTTTGGCGTATTCGCCGTCGCGCAGGCTCCTTCGGGCGGCGTGCTCAACGAAGCGATGTACACCACGAAGAATCCTCTGGCAGCTTCAGCCACCGAGCCGCGTTTCAGTTCAGCGGGCGAGAAGCGCGTGCCCGATGCAATGGGTCGCTACGTGTGGAAGTACTACGATGACGATGGAGAATATCCCATCCCTCCTTCGCAGCAAAATCGGCTTGTGAAGCACAAGTAATTGATGATCACGACGTTGGAATCTCAATCCCCGGAGAAGAATCCGATGAATCGAAATGCATTCGCTTTTCTCACCGCAGTCTTGGCTGCTTCAATTTCCCTGGTGCTGGTAACCCCAGCCAGCGCGCAGTTCACTCTGGTCAGGATCAGCACGGACAAGTTCACGAACTCCGATAGCACGCACCGCACCGAGGTAGAGCCGGACACGTTCTCCTGGGGTTCGACTATTGTGAGTTCCTTTCACGTTGCCCGCGTGCCCGGATCCATCGGTTGGGGTAGCGCCGACATCGGATGGTCCACATCGACGGACGGCGGCAAAACCTGGACGTATGGCATCCTTCCCGGTCTAACCGATAAATACAAGAATGGCACGTATGGCTGGGCGGCTGACCCGTCCGTGGCCTACGACGCAAAACACAAAGAGTGGATGATTTCCACGCTGCCACTCGCGGGACAGGAAAGCTCGGGGCTGATCGGAGACGTAGCGGTGAGCCGTTCCAAAGATGGCCTGCATTGGGGAAAGCCGATCATCGTCGACGGCACGCACCTCGACGACAAGAATTGGACAGCCTGTGACAATAGTCCAAAGAGCCCGTTCTACGGCAACTGTTATACGGAATGGGATCAGGCCTATGGCACCGGCGATATCCTGTTGAGCACATCGAGCGACGGCGGCTTGACTTGGGGACCGGGCAAGCCTTCTGCGGACCATGCCGGCGGGCTTGGCGGTCAACCGGTTGTGCAGCCAAACGGAACCGTCGTTGTTCCCTTCTCCGGCGGCGGAATCGACGCCTTTCGTTCCACTGATGGAGGAAAGACCTGGAGCACAACTGTCACCATCGGCAACCCAATCACACACAGCGAAGACGGCGGCTTGCGCAGCTTTGCCGACCTGCCATCGGCTGAAATTGACGCCGCGGGGAGAGTCTACGTCGTGTGGTGGGATTGCAGTTTTCGCCAGAACTGCTCTTCCAACGATATTGTGATGAGCACCTCCACCGACGGCAAGAAATGGACTGCCCCTAGCCGCATTCCGATCGATCCGGTGAAGAGCACTGTGGATCACTTTATCCCGGGAATCGGCGTCGATCATGCCACTTCCGGCAAGAACGCGCACCTCACGCTGGTTTATTACTACTATCCTGTTTCGAGCTGCAACAATGCCTGCAAGCTGGATGTGGGCTTCGTCACTTCCAGCAATGGCGGAGCAACCTGGACAGCGGGGAAACAATTGGCCGGCCCCATGACCTTGACCTGGCTACCAGTTTCGGACGCAGGCTACATGGTCGCCGACTACATCAGTGTTTCTTATACCAACGGCAATCCCTTCGGTGTATTCGCCGCGGCCAAGGCTCCAACCGGAGGCTTGCTCAACGAAGCGATGTACACCACGAAAGAGCCTTTGTTGGCGCCCGCAAGTGAACCACGATTCAGTTCTGAAAATGAAAGACCAGTACCGGGAGCCAAGGCGGATCACGTCATGAAGTTCTACTATGACGACGAAGGGAAGATTCCGATTCCTCCCGAGAGGCTGATTCCACCGCAGAGAGCGAAATAGACTCACCGGAAAAATAAAGCCGCCAGCTTCGGTGCTGGCGGCTGTTTTCTTGTTGGGCTACAGAAATTTACTATTAGACTTCAGCGGCTCGCAAGATATTCTGCCAGCCCGTCGAGGCAGCCCTGCCAGCCGTGCTGATGTTGATCTCGAAGGGCTTCATTCGCGATGCGTTCGTGGGTGACGATGACTTCGGTCGCCTCGCCTCGCTTTTCGAATCGCACGGTCACGCGCTCCGCCGTTTCCGAGATTCCTTCTAAACGCCAGGTGTAGGTCAGCCGGCGCGGTGGTTCGATCACTTCGAATTCACCGGTGATCCATAAAGTCTTCCCATCGGGGAGCCGGTTGCCGATGCGATAGCTCCCGCCTACTCTGAGGTCGACCTCGGGATCGATGCACTGGACGCCTTCGGGTCCCCACCATTTTCGCAGTTGGTCAGGCTCGGTCCATGCCGCGAAAAGGCGCTCCGGCGTCGCGGGGATCGTTTTGCGAACGATGAGAGTAATCATTTGAAAATCCGGGATCGCTACCTGCTCGGCCATGATTGTCCTTTGGTGGTTAGATTTTGAATTCAGCGGTGCACTTTCTTGTCCCCTGCGTCTACGTAACGTGCCAGTGCTTCCAGTTGCCCTTCCCAATAATGCCGATAGTGGTTTAGCCATCCCTCGACGGTCTTGAGCGGCGCCAGATCCAGGGAGCAATGGTGCACTCGGCCGTCGACGTGGCGCACGACCAGCCGGGCACGCTCGAGCACGCGGATGTGCCTCGATACGGCAGGAAGGGACATGGCGAACGGCTCCGCGAGTTCGGTCACCATCGCAGGCTTTTCCGCCAGGCGCGCGAGCAGCGTGCGCCGCGTGCGGTCTCCCAAGGCGCGAAACACCAGGTCCAGTTGGTCGTCGGATGAAGCCTTGATTTTGGCGCTTGACGGCATTCGTGAACTCCGGTATTAATATTAAACATTATTGTTTAATATTGCAATGGCGTGGATTTGACAAACTGCTCACGTAAAGAGGACTCCATGAAACTCCAAACTCGCAGAGATTTTTCACTCCGCATGGCTACAATATTCCCGGCGCTAAGCCTCGCCGGAACCCACCTCGCATCGGCCGCCATGGCTGAGGGCGCATTGCCCGGCGAAGTGATTTCCCATAACGCGGAATCCATCCATCAGGAAGTTGCTTTCAAGGCCAACCCGAAACGCGTCTACAACCTCCTCACCGACGTCAAGCAGTTCGACAAGATCGTCGAACTCAGCGGCCTCTCCATGAAGAATGAACCGACGCAGATCAGCCCTGACGTGGGGGGCACGTTCTCCCTGTTCGCCGGTCATATTGTGGGCCGGCATATTGAACTCGTGCCCAACCGGCGGGTTGTCCAGGCTTGGCGTGTCGTGGTCTGGGATCCAGGCAAATACTCGATTGCGAAGTTCGAGCTCACTGAACAGGGATCCGGAACCAAACTCGTCTTCGACCACACCGGATTCCCCGAGGGACAAGCGGAGCACCTTGCCTCCGGCTGGAAAGAACACTATTGGGATCTGATGGAGAAATACTTCGCCTCGACTGGAGCTTGATTTTCAAGAGAAGCCTCGGGTTTCTTCATCTGACATCTCCGTTGTCACGGCGACGGCCCGCGTTTTGCGATTCGCCGAAAGCCGCTCTCCGCAAGGATTGTGGCGATTTTCCACATTTCGAAATCAAGGAACAGCAGTATCAATTACAGGATTCCGAGCCTTGATTTACGCGATGCTTACGAAATCCTGAGAGGCTCACCTGCCTCGTTTGCACCAAATCTGGTCACCCGCTTGTGCGCGACCTGCACTCGCTTCCATTCAAAGCAGATAGAGCTGCGCAATTTTGATTGACTCCTGAAATAGTAAGCGTAAAAACATAATCGTTCTTTGACACGTTCTAAGTTTTCCCGGTTGGCGCGGCGTCCGGGACTCAAGCAAAGTCACTCTGCGGCATCGCAAGATGAAATGTGGAGAGGGTGAGCAAGGGTCTATAGCAAAGCGCTGGTCGAGGCGAACGTGAACATCATGTCGAAGGCAGGATAGAGTCCCGAGGCGTTGAACTGGTTTATCCGGTTGGCGGTGAGCCCGGAGCCCAAGCAAGGATCGGTAATTGCAGTCCGCAAGGATAGCAACTATGTCAGGTCAGCAAGGGTCTAACGCGAGCTACTGGCCGAGACGAATAGGATCAACACCACCTCGGGACTCTTAGTTTTTGCGCGAGGAAGCCAGTAGCTCCGAAGATCATGTGGGAACGGGCGCCTGCCGCGAAAGTCTCGGAATAAATTTCTCCTTACAGTTTGTTGTGATACAGAACTACTCGCAGTTTGTGACTTACTTGGCGGGCACCACTACCGGAGCGCCTTTGTCTTTCACAAAGAACACTATGAATTTCGCCGGCTTGGTTTGGCTTGCGTTCCGTCCCACTACGTGGACATCATCCGGGCCTTCATAGAAGGTCTGGCCAGGCGTCAGAGTCACTTCCTTTCCGCCTCTCACCTGCATCACGATCGAACCTTCCAGCAAATAAATAAACCCATGCGCGTTGTGGCGATGGATTGGGTCCGAACTGCCCGGCGGATATTCCACCATGACCATCAGGCCTTCTTTGCCAGGAAGGTTCGTCAGATCTTTCGACATTAGCGGGGTGACCTTCGCCTCCTGTGCGACTAACGCGCTGGACATAAGAAATGCCAGCGCCACAGATTAGTTTTCTAAAAGTCATAAATTAACCTTTCGCGTGTTCGACGCGTTGTGTTTTATTGGTTGGCACTTCGCGGTTACGCACAGTGCCGCTTGAGTTCCACTTAGGCGTGCAGTCTATCTTCGATATGATCGCCGTCAGCTGGCTTTCTTCTGACTGTCTTTATCCTTGGTCACCAGTGCGATGCCTGCGGACTGCGGATGCGCACTCGGAGTTTGTGCCGCCGATTTAGCGAGCCAGACCTCGAAAGTCGTCTCGCCGAGTCGTGCGTTCTTTCCCGGAACCAGTGTTGTCTCGCCGATTTTCGCTCCCGAGTAACGCGCCTCTGGATCCGCGATGACTTCGCGCGCATCTTTGAGCGAGGCCAATCGCCGCCGGACCAGATCATCCAGACGGAACTGTTCGGGGCCTCCAATTTCGACGATGCCGTTTACCGGCTGACCCACCGCAACCCTGCCTACGCCACTGGCGACATCGTCGGCGGCCATCGGCTGGAAAAGCACGTGAGGCAAATGCACCTTGTCGCCGACCATAGAAATGTCGGCAAGTCCCTTGAGAAACTCGAAGAACTGCGTCGCATGCACAATGGAGTAAGGGATTGAAGATTCCTTGATCAATTTCTCTTGAGCGATCTTGGCTCGCATGTAGCCGCTCTCGGACATCTCGTCGGTTCCCACCACTGACAATGCAACGTGATGTCTCACACCTGCGGCCGCTTCACCGCTGAGGAGGTTGCGAGTCGATGTTTCGAAGAACTTCAGCACTGCCGCGTCGTCCCAAGCGGGAGCGTTAGATACGTCGACTACAACCGAGGCACCCTTCAGCACTTCTGCCAGACCCTCGCCCGTGATGGTGTTGACCCCTGTGTTGGGTGCAGCCGCTACTGCTTCGTGCCCGAGTTCACGAAGCTGGTTGACCAGCTTTGATCCAATGAGTCCGGTACCGCCGATCACTACGATTTTCATAGATGTCTCCTTAAATAATTGACCAAATTATATCCACCAGGATATTTCAGAGCCACCAATTTTTTGCACCGCTAATGACAAGACTGAGCGGGACTTTGTGACACCCGTGCCACGCTGGGGATGAAGGCGCGCCGGATCACTCAGCAAGTTCACGAATCGCTATCGATGAATGGTGAGAATGGATGTCGCACCGGTCAGTGACAGAACTAACCGAAATTAAACTATTGAAAAAGAAACTTTAATTTGAGTTGACGCTATTGCGCTAAGAAGTCAGCAGTTCGATCAGTGTTTTCCTGGGCCGCCAGTTCTGGCTGTTCTGGCGGAACGATGTCGCGTCCGCATCGATGAGCCCAACCAGCACCTCCGTCACGATCCGCCCACCAACCGGACCAAGACGATTGCCTCCTGTAGAAACATCGGCCTCGCGGAGAATGTAATACCAAAGAGGAGTTTCGCCATGCCAACCCGTGGAAGCAATGGAAACCTGGTCCGCGGTAAGCGGGGCAATTCCCATATGACGGGCTACGGCCTCGCCGGATGGTAGCCCGACACCTTGCCCACGTTGCAAGTCACGGACGGCCAGAGAATGATAGTCCTCAATCTCGCACTCGCCGGTGACAGCTACCGGCAATGCAATGAGTGCTCCCACCAACTTCCCATCGATTTTCTTTGATCGCTGTGCGGGTGCCGCACCGCTTGCGTCGAAGAACAGCGTCCAATCAACCCTGTGCTCGCGCGGCACTGAGCGGAATCCCAGGAGATCGGGAAAGAGACGCACGGAATCGGTCTGCAAGTTCAACCGATAGCGATGGCGAATTTGAGAGTGGCCGTACCGATAAGCTGCGTCGGCAAACTCAAGCGGTATAAATCCGCCATGCGCAGGACGAAACCACCGCGGGCCGTCTCGAAGCACTTGATCTACGACGGTCTGTCCAACCAGCGCGGGGAGAAACTCATTAAGAACGATCCATTGATAGTGCCAGCGCAACTGCTGGGCCGCTTCATCGAAAACGCGGTCATTCGCTACTCCGGCGCGCCGCGCTTCATCGACGAACGCGTTGTGTGCCTTGAGCATGGCGAGATGCAGTTGCGACATGAACATGTGGGAATCGTTGCGCGGGTCGCCGATAACGGCGATGCCCTCCGCATTTCGCTGCAGATCACCTCCGTCCAAACCAAGCAGGAACTTCGCCGGATCGTCCCGCTGGTAGAGGAACGGATGGCCTGTCGGTCCGTCGCCGTACAGGCTCTCAAGGTTGAGTTGCGGGCTGCGCGCATTGTGCAATTCCGCCGTATTGGCATGCAAGCGCAAGGTGGACCGGTCAGCCGTAATATCGTGAGCCACAAACTGGCCGAAAATTGGCCAGCCAGCCGCTGTGTCTCCTAAGGAGTCGGGAGAGTCATCGATGTCTCCGCAATCGCAAAGACCGCCTGCGCGACCAAGCGCGTACAGGAATTGCTCATCCGCCTGAAACGACGGTAGCTCCGGAAACATGCGAGCATAACTTGCGGGGCCCAGCGGCGCATCGATTGCCACTCGGGCTCGCGCCGGCGACAGACAGTGATTTCGAACTGAGGTTGCGGGCCGATTCATGAGCCCTCCCATTCTAACGTCCTCATGTGCAGATTTGTGACCGGCGTTTTCACAGCGCCCGTTTACCCGGCCAGACGTTTTTCGATACGCGGGTCCGGAATTAGCCAGATCAAAGCGGCGATCACGAGAATCGCCTGGGCAATCCACGTGGAACGCAAGGTAGCCACCATCGCCAGGATATAAAGCACCGGCGATAGCTTGCCCTTCCAATCGCGCCCGATCGCGTTCTTCAAGATTGAATCTTTACCTTGAGCGCGGATGATCGTCTGCTGAAGCACTAAATAAGCAATCGCGGCCATCAGCAGCACTGCTCCGTAGAGCGCGGTGGGCAGTGCGGTGAAACGGTTTTCTCCCATCCATCCTGTGGTAAACGGAAATAACGAGAGCCAAAACAACAGGTGCAGATTGGCCCAGAGCATTCCACCGTTAACTGTCGTCACCGCATGCAGCATGTGATGGTGGTTGTTCCAGTAAATGCCGACATAAAAGAAACTCAAAACATAACTGAGAAACACTGGCGCCAGCGGCACCAGGTCTTGTAAGCGGCCTCCGTGCGGTACCTTCATCTCCAGCACCATGATCGTGATGATGATCGCGATCACGCCGTCGCTGAAAGCCTCCATTCGCCCCGTGGTCATCGACCCTCCCGTGTACATCTAGAGAGTAGCAAACGCGAACTGCTCAGCGAACAAAGAGGTCTCTCAAAAATCCGGCCGGCAACGGTCACAAATCCAGGCGGTGCTTGGTCTGCAATGCATCGAGTGCCATCGACCCTTGACATGAATAGCTCCGATTCGACATCCTTAACTGAGTGAGGCGCAGCCAGTAACCTGTTGACAGGGGCACCATCCGTGTCGAGTGACATGAGTGACGACAAGAATATTCCCACTGATCCAGACGCCTGCTACGAGACCGTCGCCAGTCAGGAAGAGATCTACCTGGAACAGACAGAGGAAGACTTACGCGCGATTTTGATATTCGACGATCCAACTCCATCGCCAAGCCTCGGATGGATATTGGCGGAGGATTTCGTAGAACGAAAACTGGATTGTGAGGTCATGACATCCATGGTCGAAGCAAACAACGATCCCCGCACAACCGAAAGCCCCAACGAAGAACTCGGCGAAGCCGCCGAAGAGCTTATCACCGGCGACTCTGATGATCCTCCCCTCAGTGAAGAAACAGTTGAGGAGATGATTAGAGCGACTGCGGATGAGCGCAAGCCAGGAACGAATTGATCTGTATTGTGCGCCTGGTCGAAACCCCGTCACCACATTCATTACCGCCGCCTCTTCACATTTCTAGAGCGGCCTGAACGTTAGGTCGAAGCAACTGCAGAGACGGATCACACTTCGCAGCAAGGTGACGCCTCGCCCTTGCTGCGAAGCAATTCATGCCAGCGTCGCAGTTTTCGCGCTGAAGATTCCCTTGAAGCTTTCGCGGTACTGAAGGAAGACCAGAATCCACAACACGCAAGCGACCAGCGCGGGCGCGATGCTGTCTGGTGCCATGGTCAGGTGAAACGCAATGATGTTGTAGAGCTCCGCCGCAAGCAGTGTCAGAGCAAGCGGCACGAAAAAGCCGAACAGCAGCAGCAGTCCTCCAAGTACCTGCCCCGCGAAGAAGAACGCGGCAAAGTGCGATGCGATGATGGCGCCAAAGAACTGTAGCGCGATCGGATTCGTGGGAGGCGGCTGGTGGATGAAGTTGAGAAATCCGTTCAACCCGAAGACCGTAAACATCAGGCCCAGTAGATAGCGTGCAACAATTGAAGTCGTTTTCATTTTTCCGTCCTTTCTAGAAGATCTGCGCTTGCGGCTGACCCTGGGAGTCTCATTACACGACATATGATTAGTAATCAACATATGTCGATTCATAAAATAAACAAGTGTCGCTTTAGCCTTCAGGAGTATCCTTACTGGTAGGAATGGCCCAGCTTCTTCAACCCGAGACCGGAACGCCCGAGACCGGAACCACGGATCCGCGAATTCTGCGGAGCCGCCGCATGCTCATGGATTCACTTGCCAAGCTATTGATGAAAAAGGAGTTCGAAGACATTTCTGTCCAGGAGATCGCCGACGAGGCCACTTTGAATCGGGCGACCTTTTACCTGCACTATCCAGACAAGAACGCGCTGCTGCAGGCCATGACCGGCGCGCGGTTCCGCGACCTGATCGAGCGCCGCGCCATCACCTTTACCGACTGTCATGGAGCACTGCGGGCTATTGCACTCGGTGTCTGCGACTATCTTGCTGAAACTGCAGGCTGTCCCACTCAGTTGGCTCGGATGCCTCTGCAGGTCTCCATCATCCCGGTCGTCGCGGGCATGTTCGAGGAAGGTCTTGCCCTTCATGGGACTGCGCCTGGCGTCGATACGGCAATGTTGGCGACCGCCGCGGCCTGGGCAGTTTTCGGAGCCGCACGCCGCTGGTTTCAAACCCCCAACCGCATCCCCGCCGAGGAGATGGCAGCCAGAATCGAAACCATGGTGAGCCCGGTCCTTTTCGGCCCCTCTCAGTAGCTGAACAACGGCGACACTACAACTTCCACTTGGCTAAATGGCCGGGTCGAAATGGGCATAAACGGGATTCGAATCCACGACAAAACGTACGGAGAACAACTTACAGAGCACGGACGGCTAACAAGTACACCGAAGAACCCGCAACGTCGCGTTGAGTGATTGCGAAGTGATTGCACACCACTATATCAAACGGAAATCGCCCGCCACACGGGCTGAAGTGGACGCGGTGAGACTGGCATCCTTAGCGAATTCCGGCCAGCTCTCTATCGCGGCATGAACCTCCCTTAACAGGTCGTCCGCCCTGGCCACTCCGAAGCGTTCCGCTTCTTTCAGAAGGTCCGCGCGCTCAATATCTTTGAATTTGCCATTCACGCTCATCAGGTGCTGGTAAGTCCATTCACCCTTTGGGTTATAGGCATGGGTTACGTCATAGGCTGGTGCGAGTTCCCAATTTCCGCCTTCCTTCATGAGAAACGCAAAATTCTTGGTATGGTCGTCGCAATTGCGCGCCATGACATTGAATGCCATCCGTCGAAAGACCTGTTCCAAAGCCGCATCCCCAAAATTCAGCCGTGAGACAACGATGAAGAGTTGGGCGTACGCGTGAGTGGCGCGCTGTTTGAAGTCCAAGTGGTCCATCGCACAAAGCGTCTGCACATGATGTTTGATGGTATGACCGTCCACTACGTCACGGTCAAAACGGCGTGTCATAAAGTGAGCCCGCCCATTCTCCTCAAGCAACCGGCATTCGTGCATGACGATCCCTGCCCGTCTGGCCATCAGATAATATGCGTACTCGATCCGGCCGTAATCAGCCCCCGTCCCCAGCTCGAAATCTTTGCCGATACCATCGAATTTCAAAAGCCAATGCTCAAAGCCTTTTGCCGCATCGAACTGCCCGCTACGGATAATGTTCGTTTTAGGGTTCCAGGCAATGACCGCCTTCGCGCGCGCGCCTCCAGCCGAAGTACCTACGTGAATGATGATTGGCAAGTGCTGCTTGGGCATGTGCATCGTGCGTGAGATCTCCCTCGATCAGCTTGCGTGCTTCCTCCACGAGGGATTTCATTTCAAGAGGTACCGCGCTCTCTTTATGAGAACCTCGCTCTGGCTTGAACTCCAGGGCACCCATTCCTCGCTTGCCCATGTAGGCCAAGCGGTCGAGCGGTGTCACAGCACTCTTTTCCACACCGTGCTGGGCCATCCACGCATCAATGAGAGCATTGCCGAATGCGTCCGGCAATGCGTCAGCCAGCATTCCAGGTAAGCGATGAAATGTTGGAACAGGAAGGTTGGGAAAAATAAACGTGGAGGTTCGATCGTCCGTGGGCAGGATGAGGGGCGCTAGTTCGATTGCTGCGCGTCGCCAAACTGGCTCATATGCAAAAGCATAAAAACCTAGTTTTGGATCGAGTGCGACCGCACCTACCCGCTTCCCCCAAATACGAACTTCGATGACCTGGACATCTTTCACAGTCCGACCTTTTGTTGTTTTCGTGATCGGCGCACACGCTGCGGCGGCTTGGCTCTGTGCAGCAATGCGAGAGGATCGACGGTCGTCTCCGGTGCGAGCATCTCTATTCCCTGCGTGTAACCAAGAGCCTTGAGTGTCCTCAGCAGCGTTTCAACGGTTGATCCCTTTCCGGACTCAAGGTTGCGTAGAGCTCTCTCTGAAATCCCCGCCTTCCCTGCTGCCGCTCTCTGATCGATATTGCGCGACAAACGAAGGCGCCGGAGGCGCTCGCCAAGATTAATCTGCAGTTCCTCCGGAGTTTTGAATGCAATATCTTCCATATCAGCATATTATGACCTATTATACGTAAAATCAATACTAATAGGTCTAAAGTGACCTCTTAAATATAAATCTATTAAACGGCATAAATATACCTATTAAGTTATATATTGGCATAAAGCGGCATAAAAGTGCCGTTTAAAGTATACTGCAAGCATCTCATTCATTATCAGATGTTTACGGATCGGGAAACCGCTTGAGGAATAAATCGGGGACAAGAATAAAGCGGGGACGAATAAAGCGGGGACATCCATGATACGCAAAAGTCAAGAGGAGATGGATGTCCCCGCATTATCACTCGGCTTTTTATTTTCTAAGCTGAACCGTGTTAAACCCTAATACAAACCGCGATGCCGCTCTCCAAACGCCCGCCACTTCATCGGGAGCTTCGCGAAGATCGAGAACAGGATCGCGGGAGGCTGAACGTCTTGTTTCCCGAGCCGCATCATCAGCACCGCGAGCCTCGCGCTACGAAGGTACACGGCATTGACATCAGCGCCAGGGCTGCAAGAGTGCCGCACCACTCCCATGCCGATGGCACGCTGTCCGCGTTTGAACTCAGGGTTGTGAGCCATTACGCGAGCCTCGAGCTCCCGACTCAGTTTCCACAGAGTTTTCATGTCGGACGCCTTGACGCGAGCTACTGGTTTTCCCGGTGTGAACCCAAATTGAGCTTCCATCTCGTGCATCGTGAAGAGCCTCCCGAGACTCGCCGGAAAGCATATGCCGAGCGAGAGAGAAGGGTAAGTTACGAAGGTAACTAAGCCGACCTCTTCGTGACTCGGAGCGTTTCGCTCGACTTCAGTTGACTCGTGTTGTTCTTCACTCTTCGGTTGATCTGAGTGACGACCTCGTTCAAATTGTCCGAAGGCTGGCCCGCCCTAGACTTTTGACCCCTTAGGGTGGCCCGTCCAAGCTCCGCTTGGGCGGGGATTTCTCCTTGGGTCTAGACCTTGGGCAGGAAATATGGCGGAGAGAGTGGGATTCGAACCCACGTTAGAGTTTCCCCTAAACACGCTTTCCAAGCGTGCGCCTTCAGCCACTCGGCCATCTCTCCCGCTTTGAACAACTTTTGCGGATTGCACTCCGAAAAACTCACACGCTTCGGCGCTTTTACATCGGAGGTTTTACTATGACAATGACAATGTTTGAGCAACTCAAAAGCGAAACACCGCTCAAGCTGCCACCTTCCATCCCAATCGAGTCCATCGCCGCCGCTTCGCACTCCAACTCCGCCTCGCGTGCGCTTTGAATTCCGCTACTTCTTCTTTGGAGTCAGCGGCTGCCACAATTCGATCTTGTTGCCGTCGGGATCGTAGATCCACGCGAATTTGCCATAGTCTTCGTTTCCGCGCTTGGGATCGATCTTGACGCCTTCTTTCTGCAGCCGTTCCAGCAGCGCATCCAGGTCGTCCACGATGTAGTTCACCATGAAGGCCTGGCTGGGCTCGAAGTATTTGGTGTTTCCGGGGAACACGGTCCACACGGTTACATGCTCGTTATCGGGGTGGTCTTTCTCGCGCCACGGCAACATGACGCCGCCGCCTTTATCCTCGAGACCGAGATGCTTGCCGTACCACTCACGCATCTGTTGTTGATTCGCGGACTTGAAGAATACTCCACCGATCCCCAGGATTCGCCCTCGCTCGCTCGGCATTGCCGCTCCTTCCTTCGCGCCTGCTGCATTTGCCGGAGTGCTCGCCGGTTGCTGCGCGAGGCAAACCGGCAGCAGCAATACAGCCAGAGCGGACACGATGGGCATTGCCTTGCGCAACATGCGTAGATTGTAGCAACAATTCTTGTATCACCGCCAACCAACGATCCATGAATTCCAGCGATTCCATTCCCCTGTGACTCGTAGCTGCTGTGGTGAATGTTTTCCCCTATCCCGCAAACATCCTTCCCAGTGACCGCCTGTGATAAATTTGAACTTCCGATGAAGCACATTGCCGACTGGGCTCTCAACGTGGCCGCGCAGCGCGGCGCCTCCTACGCGGAAGCGCGCATTGCCGACGACCGCAGCCGGGCGCTTTCCACCAAGAACGGCAAAGTCGGCGGCGCGTCGGATTCGGAATCGTTCGGCATTGGCATTCGCGTGATCGCCGATGGTGCATGGGGATATGCCGCGTCCGACGATTTGAGTCGCGCCGCCGTTGAAGCCACCGCCGCCCGCGCCGTCGATATCGCCAAGGCTTCCTCGCAGGTAAAACAGCGCGATATCCAACTTGCCGCTGAGAAACCTGTGACCGCCGAGTGGTCCACCCCCATTCAAACCGATCCCTTCATCACTTCCGTCGAACAGAACATTGAGCTGCTGCTGAAAATTGATTCTGAACTGCGCTCCGTCCCCGGAGTCACCCTGGCCGAAGCCAACATGAATTTCCGCCGCGAAGAACAGTGGTTCTTCTCCTCCGAGGGCGCGAACATTCATCAGACGAAATTCACCACCGGCGCCGGCTTCGCGGCTTATGCATTCGCTGGCAACGAAATTCAAAAGCGTTCTTATCCCAACTCTTTCGGCGGACAGTGGCAGAACAAAGGCTATGAACTGATTGACGAATTGAAGCTGGTCGAAAATGCGCGACGCGTAGGCGAAGAAGCGGTCGCGCTGCTCAAAGCCGAGCAGTGCCCCGAGGGCGTCTTCAATGTCATTCTCGATGGCTCGCAACTCGGCCTTCAGATCCACGAATCAGTCGGGCATCCCATTGAACTCGATCGCGTACTCGGAATGGAAGCGAACTTCGCCGGAACCTCTTTCCTCACGCTCGATAAATTGCGCACCCTGCGCTACGGCAGTGACCTCGTCAACGTCGTCGCCGACGCGCGCCAGGAGCACGGTCCCGGCCTCGGCACTTTTGCCTTCGACGAAGAAGGTGTTCCCGCCCAATGCACCCCCATCATCACCAACGGTTTATTCACCGGATATCTAAGTTCGCGCGAAACCGCGCACACCATCGGCTTGAATCGTTCCGGCGGAACTCTGCGTGCCGAATGCTGGAACCGCTTGCCAATCATTCGCATGACCAACATCAGTATTCTTCCCGGGGAAAAATCGCTCACCCGCGAGCAAATGATCTCCGGAACCGACGGCGGCATTTACATGGAAACCAACAAGTCGTGGTCGATCGACGACAAGCGTTACAACTTCCAGTTCAGTTGCGAGATGGGATGGGAAATCAAAAACGGTAAGCGCGCCCGCATGTTAAAAAATCCCTCATACTCCGGGATCACCACGGAATTCTGGAACTCCATGGATGCGATTTGCTCGCGCGACGAGTGGGTACTCTGGGGCACTCCGCACTGCGGCAAAGGCCAGCCGCAACAGGTAATGGGCACAGGCCACGGCGCCGCCCCCGCAAGATTTCGCAATATTAAAGTAGGAAGTGCGTACAAGGGAACGTGATGCGAGCAGCTTGGCACTTGGCACTTAGCCTTGGTCGCGCCATTAGTAAGTGTCAAAAGCTAAGTGCCAAAAGCTAAATGCTAAGTGCTAACTGCCGACTCCGACTGCCGAATGCTCAACCAAGACCAAGCCGCCGACCTTTTCGACCGTATCAAAAAGCATTCCACTGCGGATGAGGTCGAAGTCCTCTTCGCCGGTGGAAAGAGCGCCCTCACCCGCTTCGCCAACAACATCATTCATCAAAATGTCGCGGAAGAAAACTATGTAGTCTCCGTGCGCACCGCATTCGGAGGCCGCACCGCCCGCGCCACTACCAACAAACTCGACGACGAAAGTTTGCGACGCGCTGTGCAGTCTTCCGAGCGCTTGGCGAAAGTTCAGCATCCTGACTCGGATTTGCTGCCCATGCCCGCCCGCGGATCAGACGCGGCCCACCACGACGCAAACCCCACTCGCCATTTTTCCGAAACTGCGGCGATCACGCCCGCGCAGCGTGCCGAAACCGTCAAAAAGATCGTAGCCATCGCCGATCAACACAAGCTCACCACCGCCGGCATCTGTTCCACCTCCGAAAGCGTGGAAGCCGTTTTCAATTCTCGCGGCCTTTCCGACTGGCACACGCAGACCTCGTCTGAAATTTCCATCACCATGCTCGCGGCGGATTCTTCCGGCTGGCAAAAAGCCAACTCTCCCAACGTCGCAACCCTAAACGCCGCCGCGCTCGCAGAAACCGCAGCCCGTAAGGCATTCGAGTCGGCCAGCCCCCGTGAAATCCCTCCGGGAAAATATACGGTGATCCTCGAACCTGCCGCCGTCCTCGACATCGTCGGCTTCATGTTCTTCGACTTCGGAGGCCTATCCGTTCTCGACCAACGTTCGTTCCTCAACAATCGCGTCGGGACCAAGCTCTTCGGCGACAACATCAATGTCTGGGATGACGTCGCCCACCCGCTGCAATCCGGCGTTCCCTTCGACGGCGAAGGCATGCGCCGACAGAAAATCCAACTGGTCGAGAACGGCGTCATCAAGCAATTGGTTTATGCACGAGCCAGCGCCGAAAAGATGAAACACTCCGAACACAAAGACAAAGTTGGCCCCATCGCAGCCACCGGCCACGGCTTCCCGCTCCCCAACGAAATGGGCGAAGCGCCCATGAACATCGTCTTCTCAGCCAGCCCGAACCCCAGCACCGTCGACCAAATGATCGCGAACACCGATCGCGGAGTCCTCGTCACCCGCCTCTGGTACATTCGCGAAGTCGATCCCTACGAAAAAATCCTCACCGGGATGACCCGCGACGGCACCTTCTATATAGAAGATGGCAAAATCCGCCACGGCGTGCGCAACTTCCGCTTCAACCAGAGCCTGATCCACATGCTCTCGAACGTGGAAGGCATGAGCACTCCCGTTCGCGCCAGCGGCGAAGAATCTTTCGACATGGTCGTGCCCGCCATGAAAGTGAATGATTTCAATTTCACCGAAGTGACGAAGTTCTGAGCATTTAGCAATTGGCAGTTAGCATTTAGCTCGCTAAGCGGTCGCTCTGCACTTTTTGGAGCAAGCACGTCAGCATTTTTCTCAATTGCGACAAGCCGCTCACAAGTCGCCGGTAGTCCACTTCTTGAAGTAACCCCAAATCGCGCGCCAACAACAGGTGGTAGTCGAGCTCGCTCGCGGAGCCTGCGGCAATCTGTAGATAGCGCTGGAATTCGTTGTTCCCGCGCTTGCCGCAACCCTCGGCAATATTCGCTCCGATGGACGCACCACATCTCCGCATCTGGCTAGTTAATCCATACAATTCTTCACGCGGGAAACGGCTAGTTGATTTATATACATCTAATGTCAGGTAATGAGCCCTTTCCCACACTTTCAAATCCCTGAAGTCTTTCAATCGACGACCCCCGATCCGAAGCCAAATGCTAACTGCTAATTGCCAAATGCTCTGTGACGCTCATCACAAGCCAACGGGCTCGCTGACTGCCGAATGCTTTATACCCGCAAGTCCATGACCCAAAAGAATTTACCCCTAAAAGTTCCATGACTTCGGTAACTTTGCACTGTTGGTGCGCGCATGTAATCTTCCTCCTAATGTCGAACATTGGCCCATTCGCGCGCAGAGAGGATTCGGACGCGTTTTCGCACGACAAAGACGCCGCGCCGCAGGCCCAGGAATCCGTGAAAGTCGACGCGGCCGATAGCAAAGCCAAGCGCGCTCGTTTTCCTGAAATGCAAAGCGCAATGCGCTTTCCGATCAAGCTGCCAATTTCTGTAAAATCGAAGAGCGGCGAGAGTCATTCCGAAACCCAAAACATTTCCGCTAACGGAGTTCTTTTCCAGATGGTGGATTCGGAAATGCCCATCGGTTCCGCTGTCGACTTCACCATTTCGTTGCCCGCTGATGTAGTGGGCGCAGAGGCCGATGTACGGCTTGACTGCCGTGGCCGTGTAGTTCGCAGTTTTGAAGATAGTGGCCGCCGCGGGGTTGGCGTCGTCATCGACGAATACCGTTTTGACCGCGCTGAAAAGCGAGGGGACTGATGGCTAGCACTCCGGTTACCGCGCTCGAGAATCTCGACCTGCCACAGCAGGGCGATGGCAACGGCCAGTTCATCCGTGTCATCGTCGCCGACACCCAAGCCATCTTTCGCGCCGGGCTGCGCAAAATTTTTGCTCTCGAAGACGACGTTCGCGTCGTCGGCCAAGCCGAAACGCTTTCCCAAACTCTGACCGCCGCTAAAAAGTTCTCCGCCGACGTGCTGCTCTTCGAAGCCGCGCTGGCCTCGAATCCCATTGAAGCGGTTGCCGATTTGCTGCGCCAGAATCCAGGCCTGCGCATGGTCGTCGTAACCACCGACCCCGATCAGGATCTGACTCTCGAACTCTTCCGCCGCGGCGTGCACGCCATCGTCTCCCGCGAAGTTGAGCCGGAGATGCTGGTCGACTGCCTCCGCAAAGTTTCCAAAGGCGAGCCCTGGCTCGACGGACGTGCCACCCAGTGGGTGCTCGAAGCCTACCGCTCGCAGGGATCCCGCGCCGGTTCGCCCAAACCCAAAGTTCAACTCACGCCCAAAGAATCCCTGATCGTCTCCTGCGTAACTCAGGGAATGAAGAACAAAGAAATCGCTCTGCGCGTGGGCACCACCGAACAGGTCGTCAAAAATTACTTGCGCAAAGTCTACGACAAACTCGGCGTAGCCGACCGCCTCGAGCTGGCACTCTATTGCTTGAACAGCCGCATCCTGGACGGCGTGCCCAAACCACCAGCCGCCCCCACGCCCCAACAAGAAGCCCCAGCCCCAACCGCGCCCACCACCGAAGAAGCCTAAACACGAGCGTCGTCGCACGTGCCCCCTCGCCAAACATCTTCTATGTGCCCTTTGTGCCCTCTGTGTCTCTGTGGTGATTAAAAACGAAGACAGAAGCAGCGCAAGCCGCCTCGACTCTAACTAAGTGCCGGTCTCTACCTCGGGACGCGGCGGGCAGGCAAAGCAATATCGCCCGACAAGCTCGCCTTGCCTTCCTCTGTGACCTCTGTGTCCTCTGTGGTGAAAAAAAAGAAGAAAGAAGCAGCGCAAGCCGCCTCGACTCTAACTAAGTGCCGGTCTCTACCTCGGGACGCGGCGGGCAGGCAAAGCAATATCGCCCGACAAGCTCGCCTTGCCTTCCTCTGTGACCTCTGTGTCCTCTGTGGTGACAAAACAACTTTTAACTAGGTGCCGGCCCTATGTCACCAACCCAGACATCTTTTCCCAGACTCGGCTCTTCCCATTGTTCTCTGTGACTCTGTGTCTCTGTGGTAAACGGGCATTCAGAAACAAACCCCTCCGCGCAAGCCTCAATCCGATCCACCACCGGACGCAACAATTGCCAGGCCTCCTTGTACGACCCATACTTCGACTTCTTCAGTCGCGGATACAACGCAATGCTCCCCTGCATGTGAAACTTCACCGCCGGAATGATGTACCAGACATCCTCCGGGATCACATACACCGCCAGAAAATCAAACGGATCGCCCTCGTAAGGCCCGCTCCATCCCCGCACCGAACACGAATACCCGCCGCGGTCCACAAACATCGTCGACTTCACTTGCACCCGCGCGAAACTCCCTTTGTACTCCACCGCGAAGTCATAACGCGCCATCTCGCCAAAGGGTTTGGTGACGCACAACCCCTCTTCCGCCGCCCGCGCCATAAAACGCATCTCTGCCCATTCCCCCCGCAATTTGGGGTGTTTAATCTTCATCCCGTTATTTTTCATGATGATCTTTTCTGATAGGTTCCCTATCATCCCACCCAGATTTACAGAACCGAACCCGTCCATCACCATCTTCCCGTGTCTACCCACCAAATAAAAACGCGGCCCGCAAAGGCCGCGCATCCATTTCCACTCACTTTGACTATGGCATACCTCACGCCCCAAACCCACAAAATAACAACAAAAATCATCCCCAATTCCCATTTTGGGAATGCGGGCCGTCACAGGCAAAACTACCAACCTGCCGCCGCTCCGAAACACCGAGCGCCCAATTGGCATAGCTATTGTCTATCTTTGACAATCATTGCCACTCATGGTATTCAATCCTTAGCCATGACTATGAACATCAACCTAACCCCGCAACTGGAGGATTTGGTCCGGCAAAAAGTAGCGTCCGGCCGATACAATTCCGCCAGCGAAGTCGTTCGTGAAGCCCTGCGATTGCTGGAGGAACAGGACCGCCTGCGCGCGGCAAAGCTTGAGACCCTGCGACGGGATATCCGCGAAGGCCTGGACAGCGGCCCGCCCGTACCATGGGATGTGGCAGTCGTGAAGCGTGAAGGCCGCAAGCGCCTGGCTGCCCGTCAAACTTCCCACGCACGCCAGAAGTAAGAATGGAATGCCCGCCATTTTCATACGCCCGCAGGCCTTGGCTGACCTCGCGGAAATATGGAGCTACATCGCTGACGACAACGTCTCCGCAGCGGACGCTCTCGCCGGCCTCATCGACGACAAACTTCAAACATTGTCCCGTCAACCCAGCATGGGTCGCGCGCGCCCCGAGCTAGCCGCTGAACTGCGAAGCCTGCCGGTGGGCAAGTACACGATTTTCTATCTTCCTCTTTCGAATGGGGTCCAGATCGTCCGCGTACTTCACGGCGCCCGCGATATCGACGCAATCTTCCAGGACGAGGCATGATCGACACGAAAACGACCATACTTTTCTCTCTGTGCCTCTGTGGTTAAAGCGTTTCCAAAAAAGCAAATGGGGCGGCAAACGCCGCCCCAGTTTGGCTAAGTGCCAAATGCCAAATGCCAAATGCTAACTGCTAAATGCCGCCCTTACGTCCCTTCCGACCACCCCGCCAGATACTCTTCCTGCTCCGGCGAAAGCTTGTCGATCTTGATGCCCATCGACTCCAGCTTCAGCTTGGCGACGCGCTTGTCCAGATCATCGGGAACTTTGTAAACCCGCTTCTCCAGCGTCTTGGCATTCTTCACCATGTAATCGACCGACAGCGCCTGGTCGGCAAAGCTCATATCCATCACCGACGGCGGATGCCCCTCGGCCGCCGCCAGATTGATCAACCGCCCTTCGCCCAGCAGATTGATCTTGCGCCCGTCTTTCAACGAGTACTCTTCGACGGAAACGCCGCGTCGTCCGCTTCGACGACGACATCTTCTCCAGCGCCGGAATATCGATCTCCACGTTGAAGTGGCCGGAGTTCGAAATGATCGCGCCGTCTTTCATCAACTCGAAGTGATCTTTGCCCAGAACGTTCTTGTTGCCGGTCACGGTGCAGAACACATCGCCAAGTTTTGCCGCATCCGTCATCGACATGACACGGAAGCCGTCCATCACCGCTTCCAACGCCTTCGTCGGATCGATTTCCGTGATGATCACTTCCGCGCCGTTGCCGCGCGCCCGGCTGGCCAGCCCGCGTCCGCACCAGCCATAGCCGGCAACTACGAACTTCGATCCCGCCAGCAGGAAGTTGGTGGCGCGAATGATGCCATCAATCGTTGATTGGCCGGTGCCGTAGCGATTGTCAAACAAGTGCTTGGTGTCAGCGTCATTCACCGCGACGATCGGGAAACGCAAAACCCCTTCCTTCGCCATCGCCCGCAGCCGGATCACCCCGGTCGTGGTTTCTTCGGTCCCGCCAATCACGCCGCTAAGTGCATCCTGCCGCTTGGTGTGCAGAATGGTCACCAGATCCGCGCCATCGTCCATGGTGATGTGCGGCTTGTGGTCGATCGCCGCCAGAATGTGCGTGTAGTACGTGTCGTTGTCTTCGCCCTTGATGGCGAACACCGGAATATTGTGGTCCCGCACCAGGCTCGCCGCCACGTCGTCCTGCGTCGAAAGTGGATTCGACGCGCAAAGCACCACGTCCGCCCCGCCATCGCGCAGAGTAATGGCCAGGTTCGCCGTCTCCGCCGTCACGTGCAGGCAAGCCGAAATGCGCATGCCCTGCAAAGGCTGGTTCTTGATGAATTCTTTGCGGATGATCTGCAGGACTTTCATCGACTGGTTCGCCCACTCGATGCGCTTCTTGCCCACATCCGCTAACTCAATGCCTTTAATATCGGAATGCACTTGCGTAGGTGTAGTTGCCATACCTCTCCTGTGGCGCTGAAATCGGTAACGCTATTTTATTGCTGAAAGAAGACTTTGAATATTAAATGATTAGCAATTTCCGGTAACCGCGATTGCTGGTTCCCGTTTTGCAAAGCCTGCACGCTGTAATGGGTGCATTTGTAACGGGTGCCCCATCCTAAGTTCGCGCCTCTTTGCGAACTTAGGGTGGGAGGCAAAATCTCAAACCCGACCACTTACTTATGCGCCGCAGCCGTCTCCCGCACCCCAGCCGCGCTAGCCAACTTCGACGCCTTGTCCGTAGCTTCCCAGGTAAAGTCCGGATCATTGCGTCCAAAGTGACCATAAGCCGCAGTCTTGCAATAAATCGGACGCCGCAAATTCAGCGACTCAATGATTCCCTTTGGCGTCAGCTTGAAGTGCGCTCGCACCAACTCGGAGATCGTAGCCGAATCCACCTTACCCGTTCCGAAAGTATCAATCAGCACGCTCACCGGATCGGCCACACCGATCGCATAAGCCAACTGCACTTCGCAACGGTCCGCCAGCTTCGCCGCCACAATATTCTTCGCAATGTAACGCGCCATATAGGCCGCCGAGCGGTCCACTTTCGTCGGATCCTTCCCGCTGAATGCCCCACCGCCGTGACGTCCCATGCCGCCGTAGGTATCGACAATAATCTTGCGCCCCGTCAATCCCGTGTCACCCATGGGCCCGCCAATGACGAAGCGGCCCGTAGGATTAATGTGGTATTTGGTGTCTTCATCCAGAAGATTCGCGGGAATCGTAGCCTGAATCACGTGCTTCAGAATATCGCCGCGCAGTTCGTCGTTGCCGACCGTCTCCGCATGCTGCGTGGAAATCACAACCGCGTCGACGCGCACTGGCTTGTGATGCTCATCATATTCAACCGTAACCTGGGACTTTCCATCCGGCCGCAAATAAGGAAGCTTGCCATGCTTCCGCACCTCGGAAAGCCGCATGCAAAGCTTGTGCGCAAATGAAATAGGCGCCGGCATAAGCTCCGCAGTCTCATTGCAAGCAAACCCAAACATCATCCCTTGGTCGCCGGCGCCGCCGGTGTCTACGCCCATGGCGATGTCGCCGGATTGTTTGTTGATGCTGGAGATGACGGCGCAGGTATTGGAGTCGAAGCCGTAGAGAGCGTTGTTGTAGCCGATGGATGCGATGGTGCCGCGCACCAGATTTTGAAAGTCGACGTAGGCTTTGGTGGTGATTTCGCCGGCAATGACGACCAGGCCGGTGGCGGTCAAAGTCTCGCAGGCTACGCGGCTGCTGGGGTCGTCGGCGAGGCAGGCGTCCAGGATGGCGTCCGAAATCTGGTCGGCGATTTTATCGGGATGGCCTTCGGTGACGGATTCAGAGGTAAATAAATGTCGGTTTTTGGACAAGCGATTTTCTCCTTGCGAGCGTTCTGCGCTGCGTCTGGGCGTTAGGTCCGGAGGGATCGATCAGAACACAACGGCCACGAACATAGGTTCTTTGCGGTCGATAAAAAAGGTTATCAGAGAAAGCTGGGCAGGCGCAACGATTTTGGCCTGGGATGGGAGTTGGAACAGTGGGCGGCGCCGTGGCCCGGTTGGATGGGGCGACATGGGCGTTAAATGGACGTTGGGCAGCGAGTTACGGAACAGAGATTGCCACTGGTGAGCACGGAGTGGAGGCTGGCCAAACCTATTTCAGAGCTTTTTCGAGTAACGACGCGGTGCTCGATCCGCCGCGGGATTCGACGTACTTGGTCATTACCGGGAGAAACTTGCCTGCCATTTCGGGGGAGAGGCCGAGTTTGTGGAAGGCGTCCGCAGTTTCGGCCATGCGGCCCATGTTTCCGGGAAGGGCACCTTCCAGGCTGGAGAGCGGAGAGCTTTCGGACGCGACCGGGGCAGCTTTGAGCAGGCTGCTCATACTGGGTACAGCCGATGACACCTTGCTGAATTCGTCTGCGCTCAGCCGGGTTTTGGCCAAAGCAAACAGGGTGCCAGCGCCGCCGCGAGCCTGCGTAGGGGTGACGGAAAGTTGCTTGGTCAGCTGACCAATAAGTCCCGAGCTGGACGGTGTAGAGGGCGCGACGGGCGCCTGGGCGTTCAGCGGTATGCCTGCCAGGACCAAGAGTCCGCAAAGCCAGACCGCGGCGCATTTTACTATCGGTTGAGTTTGGTATCTCATAAATGCTTTTCGCACGGTGGAGCGTTCGCCCCGATCATACACCTACTCCGGCGGGGAGTGATCTGACAATTTGGATCTCCGGCCATTGCAGGAAGCGCGATGAGCGCGCCGCCCGCATTCCGGGGTTCATGCTCTGGCTCGATAGATACTTTCTGCCAGATAAGCTCCGGGGCGCCCGGCTAAAAAGCCCCGCCGTCTCGCAAAGTGCGCGAGAAGGGCAGGGCACCCGCGGTTTGCATGTGGTGAAAGCATAGTCCAGCCGCCTAGCTTCTTTCGCCCCGGCTGGGGCTTGTCGGTTTTGCTTCTTACCCACGGCTTGCGCCGTGGGCTGCATTCTTGCGCCGCTATCGCGGCTTCCTCATCATCACACTGACGAGGGTGAGCAAGCTGTGACAACGGTCGCCTCAATCGTGGTTGATTTGCTGCGTCCACGCAACGTGGAGATCAATCAGTTCCGAAAGCTGGGGCTTGTCGGCTTCTGCTTGTTACCCACGGCTTGCGCCGTGGGCTGCATTCTTGCGCCGCTCTGCGGCTGACTTGTGCGCTTGTCAAAGAAATGCAACGCGAAGTGATGCGGAAGGGTGGGAGGCGAGAAAGCTTGACTCGGCGGGCCTGGGCATTCGAGGCGCGGTCCGTTCGCCTTCAATCGGCGGTGACCGATCAATATGGAGGAGGGTTCGCAGCAGCCCACTCGTGAAACGGCCGCGGGTGGGCATCCCGTGTGTTGTTAGAGTACGGCTGGGGCCAGCCCCCTTCGTTTCTCAGGACTTCTGTGCCTTTGCCTTTGGTGCCTTAGTCTTTCGCATCTTCGAGTTTGTCTTTCGCCCCTTCGCCAATCGCGCACGCGGGGTAGCTCCAATTTTCTTTCGTGGAGCGGTACTCTTCTTACGCTTGGATTTGCGCTTCGTTGATCCGGTATAAACGCCGACAAACGCTTGCAAGGCAGCGTTCAATTTTACTAACTGTCCCTGTACCTGGTCCCGTTCGGCTCTCAACTGCTTCACCATTGCTGCCAAGTTCGCCATAAGTCCTCCGCGAGAATTGTAGGAAAGGCAAGTAGCGTAAGACTGTTGATTTCTTCTTAGAGTTGCCATTATGCCGGTAATAATTACGCACAAGTTTGTTAGCCCGGTTACTACTGTCACCACGAGCCTGGGGTCGCGAGGGGTGCGGTTCGTGCGGCAGCCACTAAGATGGAAGTAGCGTTTTCCGTACTAAACAACAAGTCTGGGATCAAATGGAAACTCGGTGGGGTAAGCGTTTCGGGCGCTACGAGATCATTGCTGAGATAGGTCGCGGAGCCATGGGCGTGGTCTATAAGGCGCGCGATCCTAAGATCGATCGGTTCGTAGCCGTCAAAACAATCTCTCTAACCGGACATAGTCCGGAAGAACAACGCGAGTACCGCGACCGATTTTTCCATGAAGCCCAAGCCGCGGGGCGTTTATTGCATCCGGGGATTGTCACCGTTTTCGACACCGGCGAAGAGCCTGAGGGTCGAATTGCTTACATCGTAATGGAGTACATCGCGGGGCAGTCCCTGGAGCAAGTTCTCTCGCGCTCATCACAAAAGCTCTCGCTCAGAACTGCACTTCTCTTGACTGAGGAACTGGCAGAAGCACTGGATCATGCACATGCCCAGGGCGTAGTCCATCGTGATCTAAAACCTGCGAACATCCTGGTGACTTCTGAAGGCCATGCGAAAATCGCGGATTTTGGCATTGCAATTCTCAACAGCGCGCGCCTGACCCTTGATGGCCGTTCCTTGGGTACACCGGCTTACATGTCCCCAGAACAGTTGGAGGGTGATGCGGTAGATCAGCGTTCTGACCTGTTTTCATTGGGCGCAATTCTCTACCACATGGTCACGGGATATGGGCCCTTCCAAGGCAACAGTGCCACTACTGTCTGCTTCAAGGTAGCCAATCGCGACCCTATTCGAGCCACTTCGCTGGATCCCGATCTGCCTGCCGAAGTTGATTCCTTAGTTGCTCGCGCCATGGCAAAAGATCCTTCGCAACGCTATCAGCGCGGATTGGACTTTGCTCTCGATCTCCGTGAGGTACGCCAACGGTTATCTAAAGACGCGAAGGGCGGGTTACAGTTCTCGAAAACGGGCGAGCCGATCGTTCCTCCCGTCCTCGATGAGGTTACGCATGACAGTTCGGCAAATAGTTCCTCGCTTACTTCGGCTGAAACTCCAATTCTTGCAGCGCCCGGCTCGTTCACTCTCGTTCCATACCAAGCTCCACCCTGGTGGCGCGCACCAGTTGTACGCCTGGGAATGTTTTGCCTGGTGGCGCTGATTCTCGTCGGAGTACTGGCCTTCCAGCATTTTCGACCATCCCGAACTGTAAGCCAGGTTAGCGCCCCAGTGGCTGTGGGCGTCGCCCCAGAACCAATTCCTCCCGTGAGCGATGCCGGGAGCAATGTACAAGCTACGAGGAAGTTGCCCAACGCTAAGGTTCCAGCCAGAAGCGTTCCGGACTCCAGGTTGGACATACATATAGAGCATCGCTTTTCGTCGGCAGATCTTACGTTGTGGGTCGACGACAAGATGGCTTATCAGCACTCGCTGAAAGGTCAGAGCCAGAAGCACTGGAATCCGTTTCGATTAGATGTTCGGGAAACTGAAAGCGTCCGTCTCTCGGCGGGCGAGCATAGCCTTCGCGTCCGGGTGCGTTCCCTTCCTGACCAATTTGACCAGTCGTCGACAATCTCGGGGAGTTTCGCAAAAGATCGCCCTGCACTCCTGCAAATCAACTTCGAACGGCAACGAAAAGCGATGCGCCTGTCTCTGCGATAAAAGGGCAGCGACGCTGACTCCGGTATTCAGTCCCCGAATCGTTCACCCCCCAATGTTACCGTGCAGGACAAGCGTGGCAGCCAGGTGCACCCATTTCGGACTATGCTGTGTTATATATATATCGCTACGGAAATGACTGTAACCGAACCATCCACGATTCCATGGCTGCTGCTCATTTTTAGCTTGCCCACAAAGAGCGCCAGTCAGCGCGTTGCGATCTGGCGAAAGCTTCAGCGTTACGGAATGCTCGCTCTCCGAAGCGCGGGCCACGTTCTTCCCAATACTGCTGCGAATCAAGAACGAATGGAGTGGCTCGCCACCGCAATCCGTACATACAAGGGGCAGGCCACGGTCGTTCAAGTACAAGGCTTCGACGATCTGCCTTCGGAGCATTTAAAGCAGCTCTTCGTCGAGGCACGATCGCGTGACTATCAGAAGCTTTTGCACGAGGCGAAGAGGGTTCTCGCACTCTCTCCCTCGCGTAGACCCGGCGGACGCCTGAATCGGATTCGCCGCCGCTTTCTGGAACTGCAGGACATCGACTTCTTCGACAACCCCCTGCGCGGCAAGATTGAGAAACTGCTGGCTCAGGCTGACGAATCCGAGACCGCAATTTCAGATCGCAAAAGCCGGAAGAAGAGCGGGCAATACGTCAATCGCTTATGGATCACCCGGCCTCGTCCGGGAATTGATCGAGTGTCGTCGGCATGGCTGATCCGGCGTTTCATCGACCCGAAGGCGCGCTTCGTCTTCGGCGCAGAACCGGGCGCCCATCCTGACGCCATACCATTCGACATGTTTTGCGAGCAGGGCTTCGGGCATCGCGGAGAAGACTGCACCTTTGAGACCCTGTGCAAGCAGTTCTCGATTCGTGAGAAAGGCGTGAAGCGCATCGCGCAAATCATCCACGACGCAGATCTGGGCGATGAGAAATTCGGACGGCCCGAGGGACTCGGGTTGGACAAAGTGCTGAAGGGCTGGGCGAAGCAAGATTTACCCGATGACGAACTCCTCCAGCGAGGAATGGATCTGATCGAGGGCCTGTATGAGTCGCTGACATGAGCATTGAAGCCGAAATGACGAGTCTAAGGGGTCTCAGAATGCTTCGCGAAGCATCGATTTCCTTGCGCCGAGGACAGTCGGCGTATTCGGGGAGGCCACGTTGTGAATGCTGAAGGTATCCTGCTCTTGACGGCACGAGAGATTCGCAGCCTGCTGACCCTCGACGAGTGCATCGCCGCGGTTGAGCATGCGTTTCGTGCATACGGAGAGGGCAGGGCAGTCGCGCCGGCCGTGTTGAGCATGCACACTGATGCTGGTGGGTTTCATGTCAAAGCCGGGATGCTGGAACTTGATCGATCTTATTTCGCGGCGAAGGTAAACGGGAACTTCCCTGAGAATAATTCGCGATTCGGGTTGCCCACGATTCAAGGAGTTATCGTTCTCTGTGACGCTGGAAATGGGGCTCCGCTTGCCGTGATGGACTCCCGCGACATCACTTCGCTTCGGACGGCTGCGGCAACCGCTGTCGCGGCCAAATATCTGGCGCGCCTGGATTCGCGAACCATCACCATTTGTGGCTGCGGAAATCAGGGACGCATCCAGCTCAAAGCGCTGTCACGCATCTGCCGCCTCGAAACAGCTTTCGCCTACGACACAGATGGAGAACAGGCAATGCGATTTTCGCAGGATCTCACCTCGGAGTTGAATATCTCCGTGAAGCCGGTGTCTAATCTCGCCGCGGCTGCCCGGCAAAGCGACATTTGTGTGACCTGCACGCCGTCACGTCAACCCTTACTCGGCGCGGGCGACGTCCGGCCGGGGACGTTCATCGCTGCTGTCGGCGCGGACAATCCTCAGAAACACGAACTCCACCCCAGCCTGATGGCAAACAGCAAGGTCGTTTGTGACGTCCTCGAACAATGTGCCGTGATGGGAGATTTACACCATGCGTTAGACGTAGGTTTCGTGACCCGAGCCAATGTGCACGCAGAACTGGGCGAGATCGTAGCCGGAAAGAAGCCAGGCCGCGAATCGAACGAGGAGATCATCATCTTCGACAGCACCGGGATGGCGCTACAAGACGTGGCAGCCGCTGCTTTTCTGTACGAAAAGGCCGAGAAGCAGAGGGCAGGCGCTCGGTTAAGTTTCGCAGATTAGGAAAAAGTACAAACGACTATGCGTGTCATCATTCAACAAGTTCTGTCACTGCGAATCCCGACAATCCTCGCGATTGTGGCGGCAGCGTTCCTCTATTGCGGAACTACTGCGGCCGGACCGGCAATGTCATGATGCAATCCAAAGTGCCACCGACCGACACAGCGAAAGTGCCGCTTATCCAATTCGTTGGATATTTCCTGAGGCTGGGAACGGTCGGCTTCGGCGGGCCGATCGCTCTCGCCGGCCATATGCAGCAAGACCTCGTCGACGAGCGCGGCTGGATTCGCAAAGAAGACTACGTTGAGGGTTTGGCACTCGCACAGCTCGCTCCCGGCCCACTGGCCGCACAGCTCGCCATCTATCTCGGCTACATTCGCGCCGGCGTGCTCGGAGCAACGGCGGTAGGTGTGGCATTTGTCCTGCCATCCTTCCTGATGGTGCTGGGCCTCTCGGCAGCCTACGTTCGCTATGGCGGACTCCCCTGGATGCAGGGAATGTTCTACGGAATCGGTGCGGCCGTAATCGGGATCATCGCCCGGTCCGCGTTCAAACTGACGAAACTTACGCTCGGCAAAGACAAGCTGCTTTGGGGAATATTCGCGGCGCTGGCAGTCTCCACAGCGTGGACCTCGCAAGAGATCATTTGGCTTTTTCTGCTAGGCGGAGTGGTGAACTTATTCGCCAATGCTTTTCCCAGCCGTGTGCCGGCCAGAAGCATGGTGTCATCATTCTTTGCGCCAGCAACGCTAGCGACATTCGGCGCAAGCAGCACGCTGTTGTCGATCTTTATCTACTTCGCGAAGGCCGGACTTTTTGTATTCGGAAGCGGACTTGCTGTTGTGCCCTTCCTCTATGGAGGAGTCGTACAAGGGCATCATTGGCTGACCGACAAACAATTTGTTGACGCCGTCGCCGTGGCGATGATAACGCCCGGCCCGGTTGTCATTACGGTTGCCTTTATCGGCTATCTGGTTGCCGGTGTTTCGGGAGCAACTGCGGCTGCGCTCGGAATATTTTTGCCGGTCTACCTTGTCGTCGTGCTGCTCGCTCCTTCCTACAAACGCTGGGCCAAGAACCCGCAGCTGAATGCATTCGTGCGGGGAGTAACCGCAGCGGCCACAGGTGCGATTGCGGGTGCCGTAGTGGTTCTCGCCCGGCGTTCAGTTTACGATTTACCTACCATACTGATCAGCGCAGTCAGTCTTGCCGTACTATTTCGCTGGAAGGTTCCTGAGCCGGTTCTCATCGCCTGCGCTGCAGTAGCCGGGCTGCTCCTCCGGCACGCTTGAGAGCGATTACGAGACCGTCTGCGATGGAGAAAAAAATTGAGAAAAACATGTGGTCTCGGCTTGGCTTTGGTTGTGGCATTCAGCATACAAGTGTGTGCTCAGAAAAACTCGCCACCTGCGAGCGCTGCGCCGCTCGTGTTGACCGGAGCCATCCCCTTGCCGAATGTGAAAGGGCGCATTGATCATTTTGCCCTTGATCCCACGCACAACCGGCTCTTCGTTTCCGCGCTTGGAAACAATACGGAGGAGATTATTGGAATCGGAGCGCAGACAGTCGTTCACACGATTTCTGGAGTGCCGACCCCGCAAGGTGTGGCGTATTCACCGGAAACGAACAGGCTGTTTGTAGGGAGCGACGAGGGCAAGCTACACGTCTACGATGGCACCACTTTCAATCTGATCACGACCATCGACTTTGGGGATGACGTAGATAACCTTCGCTATGATGCGACGGAGAAGCGATTGTACGTCGGCTACGGGGACGAAAAGACAGGCGCGATCGGGGTGGTCGATGCGGCAAGCAATAAGCGACTGGACGACGTAGCTAAACTCGGCGTGCATCCGGAATCATTTCAGTTGTCAGCATCGAGCCGAATCATCTATGTGAACTTGCCGGACTTGAAGCAGATCGCCGTCATCGATCGCGGCACACACTCCGTCACTCGCTGGCCGCTGACCTTCGAGAGCAACTTTCCCATGGCGTTGGATGAGGTGGATCACCGGCTCTTTGTCGCCACACGCACACCGGCTCTGCTCGCTGTGTTCGACACCAGTTCAGGTCGCTTGGTCGCCACGCTTCCGACTGTCCAGGACTCAGACGATCTGTATTACGACTCCGCCCGCAAGCGCGTGTATGTCTCGGGTGGCGAAGGCTACATCAGCGTGTTCCAGCAAGACGATGCCGATCACTACAAGCTTCTCGCCAAAATTCAGACTGCCCTAGGGGCGCGTACCGCAGGATATTTCGGAAAAGGAAGAAAGGGCTTGGACCGCCTTTATCTAGCTGTCCCTGCCCGAGCCGACCACGGCGCCGAAGTTTGGATCTACACCGTGCAGGATTAGCCCGACAAGAGTGTCCCCTCACACTTAAAAGGGCGCGGAATTGCGGCTTGACGCCTAAGTCATGCTGCGCCTTGGACGCGGGCGGGGGCGCCCGCGCCACACGATAAGTGGCGATCTAAGTAACAGCGGAAGTGCCAGGCTTCTTTAGGCGGACGGACGGCCCGGTTCGAATGGCGGAGTTAAGCAGCTTCCTTTGCTTTTAAGTAATGGCGCGTTTTGCCGATGAAACTCCTGTTGGTCCATGAAAAAGGGGCTTTGTGGTTAAAGCGCGTTTGGAGACGGTGGCGGGCGCGATAGGCGATGTGTCGAGATGCTTGCCATGAGCTCGATGACGCCACCACAGGCCGTTTTGGCGGGTGTTTATGACTACCGCCTGGTGGCAGTATCGGTTTTGATTGCGGTGCTGGCCTCTTATGCCGCACTCGATCTGGCGGCGCGGGTCACCGCCGCGCAGGGACGATTGCGTTTCTTGTGGCTGACGGGCGGAGCCACTGCGATGGGCATTGGCATCTGGTCGATGCACTACATCGGAATGCTGGCATTCAGCCTGCCGGTTCCGATCCTCTACCACTGGCCCACCGTGTTGCTTTCGCTGTTCGCGGCGGTTTTTGCTTCTGGCGTGGCGCTGTTCGTGGCTTCCTGCACAGGCATGCGGTGGTTTCACGCGTCCATCGGCAGCCTGGCGATGGGTGGCGGCATCGCCGCCATGCACTATATCGGAATGGCCGCAATGCGTTTGCCGGCGATGTGTATCTATTCTTCGAAGCTGGTGATTGTGTCCGTGGTGGTCGCGGTGGTGATTTCCCTGGTCGCGCTCTCGTTGACGTTTCATTTCCGTAACGAGCCGCAAGCCTGGGGATGGCGAAAAATTGCCAGCGCCCTGCTGATGGGCGCGGCGATTCCGGTCATGCATTACGCGGGGATGGCGGCGGCCAGTTTCACGGCCTCGGCCGATGTTCCAGATTTGACTCACGCGGTGGATGTGTCGTCCCTGGGTGTCGTGGGGATCATGATTGTGGCCTTCATGGTTCTGAGCCTTACGGTACTGACTTCGCTGATCGATCGTCGATTCTCCGCGCAGGCCGGACATCTGGAATTGAGTGAGCAAAGATACCGTCAGCTGGTCGATTCGGCTCAGGTAATTCTTTGGAGGAGGGACATTCACAGCTCACAATTCAGTTATGTCAACCAGCAGGCGCAAGCCTTGCTGGGCTACCCGGTTGGGCAATGGATGGCCGAGCCAACCTTTTGGCCCGATCATATTCACCCCGAAGATCGTTCCCTGGTGGTGTCTTCTTGTATCAAGGCTACGGAAGAGCAGCGCCCGCAAGAGTTCGAGCACCGAATGATGGCGGCGGACGGCGGGGTTCTCTGGCTAAAGAGTTTTGTCCGGGTGAATGCGGGAGCGGGACGGGACCAGGAACTTGCCGGTGTGATGGTCGACATCACCGAGCGCAAGCTGGCGCAAGAGGGGGCGGAGGCCGCCAACCGCGCCAAGAGCGAGTTCCTGGCCACCATGAGCCATGAGATCCGCACGCCTATGAACGGCATTCTCGGAATGACCGACCTGGTGCTGGATAGTGACATCACACTGGAGCAACGAGATCAGCTGGGTATGGTGAAGTTCTCCGCGGAGGCTTTGCTCTCGATCATCAACGACATTTTGGATTTTTCAAAGATTGAGGCGGGGAAACTGGAACTTGATTCGATTCCTTTCGATCTCCGCGAAAGTCTTTGCGAAACCATGAAGTCGTTTACCTTTCGCACCCACGCGAAAGGGCTGGAACTTATCTACGATGTCGATCCCGAGATTCCGGAAGGGTTATTGGGAGATCCTGGGCGGGTACGACAGATTCTGATCAACCTGATTGGCAATGCCATCAAGTTCACCGAGAAGGGAGAGATTTCGGTGAAAGTTACAGAGGAGCAAGCTGCGGACCGAAGTGCCGCGGCAGATACGGCGAGACTGCATTTTGCGATTACGGATACGGGGATAGGCATTCCCCCAGAAAAGCAGAACAAAATATTCGAGGCGTTCTCTCAAGCCGATGGGTCGACCACGCGAAAGTACGGGGGGACGGGATTGGGACTCACCATCTGCTCCCGCCTGGTGGAGCTGATGGGCGGGCGTATTTGGGTGACAAGCCAATCCGGCGAAGGCAGTACTTTTCATTTCATCGTTCGCCTGGCAATGCAAAGTTCGCCGCGCGCACGCACTCTACCCCTGCAACCTGAGGAGTTGCAGGGTGTTCGGGTACTTGTGGTGGATGACAATTTCACCAACCGGCAACTTCTTATCACCATGCTCAGTCGCAAGGGGATGCGACCGGCCGCGGTCGAAGGCGGGCGGGCGGCGATTGAAGCTCTGGGGGTTGCAAGACATGGCGGACAGCCATTCTCGTTGGTTTTACTGGACTGCCACATGCCCGAGATGGACGGGTTTGCGGTGGCGAAGCACATCCAGAATGACCGGGAAATGGCAGGTGCGACGCTCATGATGCTGACGTCCGGTGGATCTCCGGGAGACGGGGCGCGCTGCCGGGAATTGGGGATCTCCGCATTTTTCACCAAGCCGATTCGTGAAGCCGAACTGGTGGAGGGAATTAGCCGGGTTCTTCAAAAGATGCCCCAGACGCCGGTTCCGCTGATCACGCAGCATTCATTGCGCGAGGAACGGAACAAACTCAGGGTTCTGTTGGCGGAAGACAATAGGGTCAATCAAACTCTCGCAGTCCGTCTACTGGAAAAACGGGGACACACGGTGGTGGTGGCGGCAAACGGTCGCGAGGCTCTCCGGGCGCTTGATCAAGGCCAGTTTGATGTCGTGCTGATGGATGTGCAGATGCCCGAATTGGACGGATTGGAAACCACGGCAGCAATCCGCGCCAAGGAACAAGTCAGCGGCGGGCATATCCCGATCATCGCGATGACAGCTCATGCCCTAAAAGGCGATCAGGAACGTTGTCTGGCGGCCGGGATGGATGGCTACCTTTCTAAACCGATTCGAGTTGAGGAACTGCTTGCGACGGTGGAAGATCAAGTCCGCTTGAAGCCAACTCTGGCGTAGCGCTGTGGAGCGCCCCCGAACGCCGTTACCGATCGACATCGAGGAAGTTCGCAGCCGCCCTCCCGTAATGCGCGACTGGCAGGGCATCCGCGGTTGTGTGCAAAATCTTTCAGCTTGACAAGGCTCTTCCGCCGGACCACAATGCCACACATTCTCAAACCATCCGAAGTAATTGTGTTTGGAAGTTCCCCCTTTCCCGTTGCATGACCCGCAATTCGGGAAACCCCTATTTTTCGGATGTTTGACGATCCAATTTGGGAGGGAGATTTATGCGTATCAAAGCACTTGTGGTGGTTGCGGTGTCCCTAATCTTGGCGACGTCCGCGTGGGCCAGTTCTGAGGGTGTGCTTTACGATTTCAACGCCTTCACTGGTGACGGTTATTACTCCTACTCTGGGCTGGTCGCCGATGCCAAGGGGAATCTGTACGGCACAACGCAAAATGGTGGCGCCGGATATGGCACAGTTTTTGAGTTGAAGCTCTCCGGCGGTACCTACACCGAAATCCAACTCCACGTTTTCACGGCAGGCGCGAACGACGGTGCGTATCCGGAGTACTCCACTCTGATCTTCGACAAAGCCGGAAATCTTTACGGTACGACGGCTAACGGCGGCACTCTGAACGAGGGCACGGTGTTTGTGTTGAAGCATTCTGGCAGCAAATGGACAGAAAGCTTACTGCATAGCTTCACCGGCTACCCCAAGGACGGGTATTTCCCGCAGGCTGGACTGTCGATGGACTCGACCGGCAATCTCTACGGCACCACTGAATACGGCGGCTCGCATAACCTGGGAAGCGTTTTCCAGCTGAAACCGTCGAACGGCAAGTGGACGTATCGGGTGATCCATAGCTGCAGCGGAGGCGCAAGCGGCGCATATCCCCTCGGCGGAATAACTCCCGGTGCGAAGGGCTATTACTACGGTACGACTTACCAAGGCGGAGCCACTTATAACGCCGGTACCGTGTATAGACTGTTCCAGGCGAGGGGCAGCTGGGTAGCGCAGAATGTTTACCTGTTTAGCTCGGGGGCGAATGGGACCTATCCCCAATCCAGTTTGACCCTGGATGCCGCCGGCAACTTTTATGGCACAACCTATCAGGGCGGGACTGCCAATGTCGGAACCGTCTACAGGCTGAAGCCAGCGAAGAACAATAAATACACACAAAGCGTTCTCTACAACTTCAAGGGCGGCGCCAACGACGGGGAGTACCCCTGGTACGCTGGTGTAGCCTTGGACGCGAAGAGCAACATCTATGGCACCACCCGTTACGGTGGCCCCGCCAATCAAGGCACGGTTTACGAACTGAAGCTCGCAAACGGCAAATACAGTGAAAAAGTGCTGTGGAGTTTCGGATCGACCAATGACGGTGCGCAACCGCTCGCCGGAGTAACGCTCGTCAAGTCAAAGCTTGTCGGGACAACCTATGCCGGCGGAACCCATGGCGCCGGTACCGCCTTTCAGGTCACCCCGTGAGCCGCCAAAATCTGGGCTAGCGGGTCATGCAAATGCCCGCTTCATCAGCCTCAGAGGTTCGGTAGCCTACGATTAAAGTCTTCACTACTCGCCCCGCCCAAGTTTTCGCTTGGGCGGGTTTTTTTCCTTGTCTGACAGATCACGACGTTTGTACTGAACTGGCGAAGGGACGACGCCGTTCATTCCCCGCCAACAAGGAACGCGGAAGCCACCCGAAGATCAAAATCTCACTGCTAATGGTGGGCCAGCTTCCCGGCTGGAAGTGACTTGGACGGGGCGATGATCGAGAGTTAAGATGGGTGCGGCATCGCTTGGGTATCAAAGCGCGATGCCTGTGGCGCCCGGCTGATTCTTGCAACCAGTACTCGAAGCAAAGGCTCTGTTTTAGCGACTTCCCCGAACGGAGGCCCTATGTCAACACCCCGCAGTTTCGGGTTCTTCGAACATTCCCGTTCCACCCTGCGCCAACTCTATGCCATTGGGATTGTGGCAGTGCTGGTGATTGGTCCTTTCCTGGTTTGGCCGCGGCTGGCGGAGCGACTGCTGACGACCGATTTCCTGCCTCACCTCTACTGCTACCTGAGGAACCCGGCATTGGTGTGGACCAACGCAGTTGCGGATTCACTGATTGGGATCGCATACTTCACGATTTCAGCCACTCTCGCCTACCTGGTTTACAAGGCACGGCGCGACATTCCGTTTCATTGGATGTTCCTGGCGTTTGGGCTTTTCATCGTTGCCTGTGGCGGCACCCACTTCATGGAGTTGGTGACGATCTGGGTGCCGGTGTACGTTTTCTCGGCGGCAGTAAAGGTTTTTACAGCTGCGGCTTCGGTTACCACGGCGGTGGTCCTTCCTTTTACCGTTCCGCAAGTGCTCGCACTGGTGCAGCAGGCGAAATCGTCGGAACAGGTGACCGCAAAATTACGTGCCAGTGAAGAGCGTAAGGAGGCGCTACTGCGGGAAGTTCATCACCGAGTCAAGAATAACCTGGCGGTTATCTGCAGCCTTTTCTATCTTCAGTCCACGCACACGAAGGACGCGGAAACCATCGAGATTTTTCGTGACATGGAAAATCGCGTGCATTCTATGGCTATGGTGCATGAGAGCTTGTATGGCTCGGAGGATCTGGCGCGCATCGATTTTGCCGAATACGCACACGCCCTTGCGAAAGACATACTTTCATCGCATGGCGGCTCGTGCGTTCCGGTGCGATTGAAAAGTAGTCTGCAACGCGTGATAATGAGCGTTGATTTGGCAGTCCCGTGCGGCTTGATACTCAATGAGCTGATTGTGAATGCTTTCAAGCACGGCTTCCCGAATGGTGCCGGCGGGGAGATCGAGCTGACCCTGCGCAGTGGCCCGGAAGGCATGTGCAGCCTGCGTGTAGAGGACAGCGGAGTGGGCATTCCCGCCCATCTGGATGTCGAGACCAGCAAGTCGCTGGGCCTGCGGTTAGTGCGTTCCTTGACTCGGCAGATTCGGGGTTCGTTTGAGCTGGTCAAAGTCGATCACGGGACCTCAGCCCTTCTGCAGTTTACGGTGGATCATCATGAACGCTGACCCGATTTCTGCTGAGCCGCGCGTACTGATCGTTGAAGACGAGATTCTGATTGCCGAAGAATTGACGGAGCGCCTGTCGAACCTTGGTTTCGCGGTAATCGCCGCGGTCGACACTGCCGAGGAGGGCATCGCCATCGCAATCAGAGAAAATCCCGACCTGGTTCTGATGGACATACGCTTGCAGGGCCGGAAGGACGGTGTGCAAGCCGCGAAAGAGATCCGCCAGCAGATGGATGTACCGATTGTCTATGTGACCGCCTATTCCGACCCGCTCACCGTGCAGCGGACCATCGGGACGGAATACGACGGCTTCATCCTGAAGCCTTTTCATAGGCACGAACTGCAGTCGACCATTGACGTGGCCATGAGGCGACACGCCATCCGGGCGCAGCAGAAAAAACAAAATTAGAAAGCGTCGTCAGGCCGACTTTACGTCTCTTGTAAAGCTCACGAAGGATTTTCTGTGGACCGAGCAACATGATAGAAGTAAGGCCATGTCGTTAGGACGAGCTTAAGGTGGTCGACAACGCACACGCCGCGCCGGCGCCGGGATCCGATCCGCGGGGCGCTGGTGAACCCACGGAAAAATCACGTAACGGGAGCTGGTTGACATCTTTTCCGGGGGATCCGGCCGTTCAATCGCAGCGGCGTGATCCACGACGCGGTGGCGGGAGTGCAACTGGCGGCGATGAATATCCCGCAGGTGCTGGGCTACACGAAGATTGCCGGCACGCCTGTCGTCACCGGACTTTATACCCTCTTGCTTCCGCTGGTGGCGTTCGCGACATTTGGATCTTCTCGATACTTAGTGGTGGCGGCGGACTCAGCGACCGCGGCCATCTTCGCCGGCGGAGTGTCCGGCATGGCGCCGGTCAATAGCGCGAGATACGTGATGCTCGCGGGGTTGGTGGCGCTGCTGGCCTCAGGGTTCCTGCTACTGGCGCGGGTGTTGAAGCTGGGCTTCCTCGCTGACTTCCTGTCGCAGACCGTTCTGCTTGGCTTTCTCACCGGCGTGGGGTTTCAGGTCGGTATCGCGGTCCTGGGAGAAATGCTAGGACTGGAGATTCATTCCCATCGCACGGTGGGCCAAGTCATTGAGGTTTTCCACCGGCTGCGGGAAGTGCATGCGCCGACGGTTGGCCTCTCTGCGGCGGTGGTGGTGGGCGTGCTTGCGCTCCAGCGTTTTGCGCGGAGGGTGCCGGGCCCACTGATCGCTGTGGTAGGCGCCATTGCGGCCAGCGCAGCGTGGGATTTTGCCGGACACGGCATCAGCATCATCGGGCCGGTCGCTGGAGGCCTGCCGCATCTAGGTCTGGCCCGACCTGAGTTGGCGGGACATTGAATTGTTGGTTCCTGTGGCGGGATCGTGTGTCGTGATGATCGTCGCCCAAAGCGCGGCAACTGCCCGGGTTTACGCGGAGCGCCACCATCAGCGGCTGGACGAGAATGCGGACCTTGTCGGCTTGGCCGCGGCGAACGCAGCCGCAGCATTGAGTGGAGCGTTTGTCGTTAACGGGAGTCCAACTCAGACGGCGATGGTCGAAAGCTCAGGGGCAAAGAGCCAGATCGCGCACCTCGCCACGGCGGCAGTCGTTGCGGTCATGCTCCTCTTTTTTACGGGACCATTGCAATACCTGCCGCGGTGCGTGCTGGGCGGGATCGTGTTTCTCATTGCCGTCCGCCTCATTGACCTGCGTGGGCTCAGGAGCATTCGTCGTGAAAGTCCGGCTGAATATGCATTGGCCCTGACTACGGCTATCGTGGTGGTGCTGGTCGGGGTCGAACAGGGCATTATCCTCGCGATGGTCGTATCACTGCTTCGCATTGTGCGGCATAGTTATCATCCGCACACCGCGGTACTGGTTAGAGATGATAGCGGGATCTGGCGGTCGATTCCTGCTGCTGCGGGAGCTCTCACAGAGCCTGGGTTAGTGATCTACCGTTTTGGAGCCGCGCTCTTCTACGCGAATGCCGGCCGGTTCTCGGACGAAATTCTCTGCCTGGTGAACACCGCTCCCGCGCCGCTGCAGTGGGTCCTGGTGGATGCCGGGGCGATCACGAATGTGGACTACACCGCCGCCCATACCGTGCGAGAGCTGCAAAAGAGCTTGGCACAGCGCGGTGTTGGCCTGCTTCTGGCGCATGTCGAGGGAGGCCTGCAGGCCGACTTGGATCGGCATGACCTGACGAACGTCATCGGCCGCGGGCGGATCTTCGACACCCTGCACGAGGCCCTTGCCGCCTTGCCCGTCAAGGGGCTGTAGCGTCGCAAACCTCGAGCACAGCTTTGTGAGAAAAGGCTTGAGAATCCGCGCTGCACAAGGTATTTTACAAGCCGACATGAGCGGTCTCCCGTTTAGCCTACACTCGGAAGGTGGGGCGAATAGGGCCAGGAAGGCTCTGTAAAATGATGGATGATCGCCACAAGAAAGATCGCCACAAAGGAAGCTCAAATGACTCGAATGTTTCGCAGGTTTCTCCAAGGAAGTCGTAATCTCTCATCTCCCCCGGTTCAGCTCGTCCTGTGCGTCCTGATCCTCGCGTTGTCCGCCCCGGCGCAATCCGCGTGGGGACAACTCTCCCCGCCCGCTGCACCGGGATTTACCGGAATATTCGGAGGCGGCCCGTTTTACAAGACGCAGAATTTCAATATTCCGAAGAACATCGCGGAAATAGAGCACTCAGGTTTTTCCGAAGCCATCGTTTGGAGCGTGGAGGTCAATAGCGTAGGCGACTTGAATTTCAACGGAGAGTTTCCCTTGACCTCGAAGGGCGTCTATGTCGGGAACAAAACTTATCCCAACTTTGCCGCGGACATGGCGACGCTAAAGAAAGCAGGCCTGGTCAAACGTGTCACTTTCAGCATCGGTTCCTCGAACTTCGGAGACTGGGAAGACATTACGTCTTTAGTCAAAGCGCAGGGCGTCGGCCCGAAGAGCATCCTTTACAAAGACTTTAAAGCCCTGAAGCAAGCGATCCCGGCTTTGGACGCGCTCGATTTCGACGATGAAAATAGCTACGACTACGGCACTACCGTGAAATTTGGCGTGATGGTGGGAAAACTCGGGTATCACGTGTTGCCCGATCCCTACGTCAATGCCAACTATTGGAAGAGCGTGGTTTCAGGAATCAACAAGAAACTCCCAGGCACGGTGGACGGAGTACATCTTCAAGCTTATGCCGGCGGGCAAGGAAACAATCCATGCTCAGGTTGGAGCTTTGGCAAGGTGCCGGTTTTCCCCGGCGTTTGGGATAGGAACTACACGCCCAGCCAAGTGCAGACGGTGATGAACGGCTGGCACAAGGAATGCGGGATCGTCGGCGGGTTTATGTGGATTTATGATGACTTTGTGGGCAACGGCCTTGCCAAGAAGTACGCTGCCGCGATCAACAAGGGAGTCAAGTAGAACGGTCGATCTTGCCCCACCTGTCACTGCCCCGCCTGTCACTGAATGACAGGTGGGGAATTTTTTTGTAGCCCCGTCTGCATGAATGCACAAGTGAAGGGAAGAAGGATTCTCCGAGTCCCCAGCCGACGTTCTCCCGCTATCACGAACGCTTGGTACCTTCGTAATCCTTGCCCCGCGAATTCGCTAGGGCGCGCGCACCGACCCAGCAAATACTTGTAGGATGAGGAACTTTTCCATTTTCGCCGCGCTGCTGTTTTGCGCCCTTGCTGTGAACTCATCCGCGCAAGTCTACTGGAGCGCTGCCGACAGCGAAACGATCCCTTTGGAGCCCGCTAGCCTCCACGCCGGCCGCGTCTACCATCCCGCTGTCGGGGGCGGCGGCATGCATGTGCAGATCGACTCCAGATATCCCGTCACCGTGGCCATGACTTGGGCCGACGAATGGAACGCCGCCATGCAGCCCGGAGCCCCCGCGAATTTCAATTTCCTCTGCGTGAAGGAGCATGTCACCAGCGCGATCTACGAGTGTCATCTTCCCTCCGAACGCCCAATGATTATCACCTTCCGCGACGAGCGCAGGCCCGAGAAGCCCGCCCTCGCCACGGTTGGCGTCATTCTCGGACCCGGAGTGCGGCAATTCATCTCCCCCAACGACCTCCACATCCAGTACTACAATTGCATTCAACCTGAGTTCCACTGGCGCCGCATCCTCGACGAAAAATATCAGATCACGCCCGTCCCCAAGGTCTACAGTCTGATGACTCCCGACCACGACGGCCAGGAACTCAGTGTGAAGATCAAGTCGCCCATCCCCTTGACGGTCGCTCTGCTGCCTTCGCATCTTGCCGACCAGGTCTACGACAAGACTATGACTCTCACCGACGCCCTCGACCAGACCGGCTGCAAGGAACGTGGCGTCCAGTCGATGAGCTTCAACTGCACTTTTAATGTCGCCAACGGCACGCAAACCTTGCTAATCCTCCCCGACATCGATTTTTCCGGCCACAAGAAAGCCACGGTCGAGGCCGACACCGTAAAGTGCGTCGACCATTGTGAGTTATTGAGCACTCCTCCGAATCCATAGAAAATCTGTCATCCCGAGCGTAGCATCAGATTCGCCTAGGGAATCTGATGCGGAGTCGAGGAACCTTGTGTTTCGCCGCGACAACCCAGGACACAATGAACCTCTCGCCCCATAAATATGGTAATATGGGAGTGTGAAGACGACTCTCGAGCTTCCCGATTTCCTGTTCCGCCGCGCAAAATCAACCGCCGCCCAACGCGGTATTCCCCTGCGCCAGCTGGTCACCGAGGCGCTCCAGGAGAAATTGAAGACCACCTCCCAAGAAAAGCCCTGGATGAAGCATCTGGGAAAGCTCAAACACTTACATAAAGAGAGAAAGCAAATTGAAAAGCGGGTGGAAGAAGCCTTCGAGAAAATCGATCGCGAAATCTGGCACTGACTGTCTGGAAAATGATTGTCTGGAAAATATCCCTTGGAAATAATTCTCGACACCAACGCCTTGTCCGCCGCAGCCGACGATGACCCAGGAGCGGTTGCCGTTCTCGCCCGCGCCGAACAGATAGTGCTCCCTGTAATTGTGCTTGGCGAGTATCGCCATGGCATCGCCCAGTCGCGCCATCGGGCCAGCTACGAAAACTGGCTGGCAGGGCTGCTTCATGACTGCATGGTGCTGGACATCCAGGAGCCGACCACACATCACTACGCCGAGATCATCCTCGAACTAAAGCGCAACGGCAAGCCAATTCCCACCAATGACATCTGGATTGCCGCCCTGTGCCGACAGCACCGTCTTCCCCTCTTGAGCCGCGATCGCCATTTCGATTTGGTTGCCGGAACCAAGCGGATCGCCTGGTAATCACAGATGGCGCGAGGCGCCATCGCCCGCGAGAGTCCCCAAGGAGCGAAATATTCCAGCCCGGGCGCATAACCGCCGGGTCAGCCAAGCTTAGTCGCATCGCCGACGCGACGAAACCCGCCCGCCAACGACGCAGCCCTTCCCGGCCCTAGAACGGTGCCGCCAGCTTGTCCGGGCCTTCGATTTCGTCTTTGGCCTCTAAGAATTCTTCGCTCCACGGTTTGCCCGCGCACTCGGGGCACTCATCGATCATGTCGCCTACGGCAAAACAGTGATAGCAGGTTCCTTCGCTGCTCGCTCCAGGGAACTTCTTGCATGTCTTGCAGGGCTTGAAGAACTCGCGTTCAAGCGCTCGGTGCTCGCCCCAAAGTTCGCGCTCACAGATGATGCACATAGCCTCCTCCTGACTCTCATTTCCCGCGTCCGAGCGAGTTCTTCGCTGGCGTATTTTTCCTTAGCCGTCAATATAACTCCATCGCCGTCTTCCAGGTTCCAAATGACAGTCGATGCCGCTTTATTGCAACCATCCATCCCAAAACGGAAAAGACCACGCTCATTTTTGAACGTGGCCTTTACTCTCCCACACCCTTTAGCGTGCAGCACAATCAGCCATGGGCTTCTTCACGCGTGCCGTGCTCGCGAAAGTCCTCCGCCGGGATTCTCGGTCCTAAAAAGTCTTACGACAGGCTGGCAGAAAGCCGAAGGTCCTGCCGTCTGGGACCAGAACTGACTTCCGGGGCGGAATTCTTGCTCCGTATCCTGCGGCCGAGCAACCAGATTCCCATAGAGCATCCCAGGATCTCAAGCACAAGAAGCACGACAACACTTATGTCAAACCACATCGTCCAACGACCGGACGCCGCCATGAACACGTTGTTCCCCGATGCGTGCAGGAAGTGCTCGTACAGGTCAGCACTTAAAGCAGCCATGAAGAAAATTAACGAAGTCCAACCAGCGATCCGTTCGCCGAGTTTCCAAAACGCAACGGATACGACCAAGTGCCCTGAGGTGATCAGGACGACAGCCAGCCAACCCACATGGTCGTTGGGAGGTGGAAGAATCTTTGCGGCAAGGAACAAATGCCCGACGGCATCTACCCAGTGCGCGACGACAATCAGCAGGGCAATCGCCCGTAAATTTGTCATAAGTCAGTCCCGTCCTCTCCGGAATAACGAACAACTACGCAAGTCTAGCGCGAAAAATGAAAAGGCCGACCTGATTCCTCAGACTCGGCTGTATTAATGCCGGCAACTTGGGGCGTTTCGCGGGCGTGAGCGAAGGGGTAGCCCGCAGCCGAAATCCCGAGCGAAGTAAGGGATCTGAGGTCGAAGGTAATCTTCCCTTACTAGCCCACGCCGACGAAAATTACTTCTGTGAAGCAAACGAATCCAGCCGGTTCGCTGGTGCTGTCAGGGTTGAATGCTTTCCTGACCGGCGTAGCTCTGCTGCTTGGATACACTGGCATTTCGCCGTGGTGTGGAGCTCTAATAATCTGGATTGTGTCGCCTCCACTTCTACTATTCGCCGGTGCGTACGTGATTCGCGATCTTCTGCATATGTCGACCCGAAAGCAGGCCCTGCTCGCCCTGGTGGTGTTTATTCCGGTCGCCATTCTAGACTGGCATTGGCGGTTCACGGGTATCTAAGTTCGGGATCAAAGGAAAAGGCTACCAACATTTCTGTTGATAGCCTTTATTAATGCCGGCAACTACCTACTCTCCCACACACTTTCACGTTTTGACACGCCCAATGCAACTCTCTAGACTAGCCCTTATGGAAGTGCACCTTAGGCCAGAAACCGAGTCTCGCATTCAAGAACTCTCCGCCAGAACCGGACGAGCCCCCGATGACCTTGTCGAGGACGCAATGGCCGGATATCTGCAGGAACTCTCCCAGGTGCGCGATAGCCTGGACCGTCGCTACGACGACTTCAAGAGCGGCGGCGTAAAACCCATCGACGGCGAAGTCGCCCGCACCAATCTTCTCCGAAAGAGTGAAGACCGCCGCGCCAATCGTTCATGAGCGCGTTCGTCCTCCACCCGGAGGCGTGCGAAGACCTCGACGAAATCTGGGAGTACATCGCGGACGACAATCTCAACGCCGCCGATCGCCTACTCGAGGAAATTTTCCGTACCATTCGATCCCTCGCCGACTTCCCGCATCAAGGCCACAAACGTCCCGATCTCACCTCACGCCCACTGCTTTTTCACGCCTGGCGGGATTACGTCATCACCTACGTACCCGACGAAAAACCACTGGCCGTGATCGCCGTGCTGCACGGTCGCCGAAATCCTCTCGTTATCGCGGCCATACTCAAAGGAAGAGACTGAGCCTCACCCAAAGGAAAAGGCCACGCTCATTTCTGAACGTGGCCTTTATTTAATGCCGGCAACTTAAGGCGTTTCGCGCGGCGTCCGACCCGCGTTGCCGAAATCCGGGAGTTCTCTGGGAGAGATCCGAATTTCTCGCACACACTTTCGCTTGCAGTACAATCGGCCCGGCGGAGCTTAATTGAGGCGGTTTGCGGGCGTGAACTGGGCCCGGTCGAAGTGGGGAACCCGCAGCCGAAGTCCTGAAGCACTTGGTGCGCGGGAATATGTTTCGTCCACCGGAACGTTATGGAACAAATAGACATTACCGGAATCTCATTTGATTCGTTCGTATCGTTTATTTTTGACAGACCAGTTCCCCCAGACGGTCAACGGCAATGTTGGTACTGGACGACCGAGGCGACTTTCGATCCAGCACTGTTGGCGTCACACTATGTAAGACTGTTCTCGCAACCGCGATTTCTGCTCGACAAATTCTCCAAGTCTCAACTTGAGCAAGGGTTTTGGGCGATACCAAGTTCTACCCTCAACTGTTCAGTGCAGGAGCTCTTATGGACGGACAACCTAGACTTCCATGTCCGCGCCGAATGCGTCCACGCTATGTACCATTTATTTGAGCGCTTGTTCTCAGTTGAGCATCTGGAAACCGCCGCGCATATGTGGTGGGACGCGCTCTGCTTCGACTGGCAATGCGGAAACCGGTCTCGAGACAGAGGCGGCGAAGATCAACTTATGCAGGATGTAATGTTCGAGACCTTAGCGCAAATTCTCAAACTAGAATCGGCACAATGCCAAGCGGACGCGCTGCATGGGCTTGGCCATTTGCACCATCCGAACACAGCCAACCTCATTGCGCAATTTATCGCCGACCATTCGGCGTTAACGCCAGAGATGAAGCAGTACGCGCTGGCTGCGGCTCGATTCCAAATACTTTGAGGCAGGCGTCTTCGCGCACAAAGGAAAAGGCTACCAACATTTCTGTTGATAGCCTTTATTAATGCCGGCAACTACCTACTCTCCCACACACTTTCGCGTGCAGTACAATCGGCCCAGCGGGGCTTAACTTCCGTGTTCGGGATGGGAACGGGTGGATCCCCCGCGGTAAGATCACCGACAAGTCGTAGCAGCTTCTAGCTATTAGCTCTTGGCCTTTAGCTCGATTCTCCCGGCGCAGACATCGCAGCCAGGAAGAATCATTTGCTGCAAACTTGATCTTCCTTCAGCCCCTGCCGCTCAGCCTGAGCCCATGGGATTGGGCCAAAAGCTAAGTGCCAAAAGCTAAAAGCTAATTTTCAAAGATCATTCCTCGGCAAAAACCAAGGACGATGCCTCACAACTGAATAGATTGGGTTTGACTTACTCTCATATTTGTTTGTTTCCGATTTCAGTCATGTTACTTCGGCTTTTCGTCGGCGCACAGTCGTTAGCGTTGATTCTCAACACCACCCAAGTTCTGGCGGCATTTGAAATTCGCATTTAGCTCAATCCAGGTTCGGACTGAGTGCTGAATGCTAAGTGCTAACGGCTGTTTCTGCACCGAGTAAATTTTATGGTCAAGCCGAACGGGCGATTAGTGCGGGTTTGCTTCACACATTGCTGCGCTTTCACATCCCGTCTATCAACCAGGTAGTCTTCCTGGGCCCTTCTTATCCCTTACGGGTTGGGAGATCTCATCTCGAGGAGTGCTTCCCGCTTATATGCATTCAGCGGTTATCACTACCGAACTTCGCTACCCAGCTATGCCGTTGGCACGACAGCTGGAACACAAGAGGTTCGTCCATCCCGGTCCTCTCGTACTAAGGACAGGTCCTCTCAAATCTCCTGCGCCCACAACAGATAGGGACCGAACTGTCTCGCGACGTTCTGAACCCAGCTCACGTACCGCTTTAATAGGCGAACAGCCTAACCCTTGGAACCTTCTACAGCTCCAGGATGCGATGAGCCGACATCGAGGTGCCAAACCGGAGCGTCGATATGAACTCTTGGCTCCGATCAGCCTGTTATCCCCGGCGTACCTTTTATCCGTTGAGCGATGGCCCTTCCATGCAGAACCACCGGATCACTAACGCCTACTTTCGTATCTGCTCGACTTGTTGGTCTCGCAGTTAACCACGCTTATGCGTTTGCACTCGTCGGCTGATTTCCAAACAGCCTGAGCGTAGCTTCGCGCGCCTCCGTTACTGTTTAGGAGGCGACCGCCCCAGTCAAACTACCCGTCTAACTGTGTTCCTCTCCCGGGTAACGGGAGTAGGTTAGAACCACAGAACTCGCAGGGTGGTATCTCACCGGTGGCTCCTCCAAGCCCGAGAGCCTGGAATCAAAGCCTCCCACCTATCCTGCGCAGCAAGTGCCATAGTTCATAGTTAAAGTGTAGTAAAGGTGCACGGGGTCTTTCCGTCTAGTTGCGGGCAACCGGCATCTTCACCGGCACTACAAGTTCGCCGTGTCACTCATTAAGACAGTCGCACTTTCGTTACGCCATTCGTGCAGGTCGGAACTTACCCGACAAGGAATTTCGCTACCTTAGGACCGTTATAGTTACGGCCGCCGTTCACTGGGGCTTCAGTTCGAAGCTTCACCTTGCGGTTGACCTCTCCCTTTAACCTTCCAGCACCGGGCAGGCGTCAGCCCCTATACGTCGTTTTCGACTTTGCAGAGACCTGTGTTTTTGTTAAACAGTCGCAGTGCGCATTTCTCTGCGGCCTCTTCGGGCTTTGACACCCTAGTGAGGCACCCCTTCTCCCGAAGTTACGGGGTTAATTTGCCGAGTTCCTTAACAAGTGTTCTCACGAGCGCCTTTGGATATTCTCCTCGTCTACCTGTGTCGGTTTGAGGTACGGTTCCCTTTTGTTCTCCTTAGAGGTTTTTCTTGGCAGTGTGGAATCGGCAGCTTTCACCCATACGGGTTACTGCTTTGCGTCTCAGTGATAGCTTCTCCGCGGATTTGCCTACGGAAAACACCTTACACGCATCGACCGTCATAGCCATAGGACGGCCTGCTTATCCTACTGCGTCACCCCATCGTGATAACGAACACAAGGGAGGTCCGGAATATTAACCGGATGTCCATCAGCTACGCCTTTCGGCCTCGCCTTAGGGACCGCCTGACCCTGAGCGGATTAACCTTTCTCAGGAAACCTTAGACTTTCGGCGCGGAGGGTTCCCACCTCCGTTATCGCTACTTATGCCGGCAGGGTCTCTTCTCAACCGTCCACCAGTCTTCTCAGTCTGGCTTCAAACTATTGAGAATGCTCTCCTACCACGCACACCCGTAAGGATGTGCATTCGCTGCTTCGGTACCAAGCTTGAGCCCCGTTATATTGTCGGCACCGGACCGCTTGACCAGTGAGCTATTACGCTTTCTTTAAAGGATGGCTGCTT
>CAVYSX010000017.1:0-37500 GCA_963771285.1 uncultured Acidobacteriota bacterium | reverse complement strand
TTTGCGGCGGCGGTTTGCTCACGCCTCGCGTCAGCTCGCGTAGACTGGTGCGCGTGACTACTGTTTATTTTTCGTTGGGATCGAATGTTGGGGATCGGGTGGGGCATCTGGAATCCGGAATTGCTGGATTGCGCGAGCTGGGTCAGGTGGTCGCGGTTTCTTCTTTCTATGAGACGGAGCCGGTCGAGGTCACGGAGCAGAGTTGGTTTTTGAATTGTGTGGTTGAGTTGAACACCGCGTTGAGTCCGGAAGAACTGCTCGCGGGGATTCTTGCGGTTGAGGCGCGGGCTGGGCGGGTGCGCGATCTGCGCAAAGGGCCGCGGACCCTCGACATTGATATTTTGCTTTTTGGGGACGCTGTGGTGGAGCGGCCGGGGTTGACGATTCCGCATCCGGCGATGCATTTGCGGCGGTTTGTTCTGGAGCCGTTGGCGGAGATTGCTGGAAGTGTGCGGCATCCTTTATTAGGGCGAACTGTTCTGGAGATGCTGAATAGTTTGCCGGCTGGGCAGGTGGTGCGCAGAACTCGTTCGCCCGAGATTTCCGCGGATCCGCGCGGATCGAAAACCTAAGTCTTACAGAGTGATGATCTGGTTGGAGGATTCGTCTGCGGTTAGCAGTTTGGATTGCGGGTTGGGGAATTGGGTTTGCAGCGCGTCTACGAAGGCGCGGGATTTGGGGCGGCCGCTGGTGCGAGCGTAGGCCATGCGGAGAAGGAAGACGAGGGCGCGCAGGACGTCCGCGTCGCGGAGGCGGGTGTAGCCCAGATGCTTTTGTTCGGCTTCGCGATATTCTTTCAGCATTTTTTGCAGTTCGGCGGCGATGGATTGCTGGCTCAGGCTGGCGACGGGAGCTTCGTAGTGCAGGCCGGAGTTGACGAGCGTTTCTTGGGTTTTGGCTTGCGCGGTTAGCGCGGTGATCAGGTCGGTGTCTTTGATTTCGCGATCGGCTTGCGCGCTTTTCGCTAAGGCGAAGCTCAAGCCCAGTACCAGGTGTTCATGGTCGTAGAGGAATTGCTCGCCGATTTCTATTTGGGTGAATAGTGCGGCTTCGTCCAAATCCTGCAAGGAGCGCGGCTTTTCGTGCTCGCGGGCCTGCTGGAGATAAACGCAATCGCTGGGGCAATCGAGGGTGACTTCGCGCTGCTCACCACAACATTGCGGACAGATGCGTCCGTGGATGGCGGGGCAAAAGCGTTTTTCTTTTCTCTTTTCGCAGATCGCGCAGCTCACGAACTTGTCTCCCGAAGAGGATGCGAAGTTATTATTGCACGCGCGATGCGCGAATTTTTTGCGGGAAGCAGCACGCGCATTCGGCTTCTGGCGGGCACGTGCAGCGAGCGTCCGCGGGCACTCGGGCTGGCGAGGACGGCGGCGGCAGGGATGGGCAAGGGGCGAAAAGCCCGTCATCTGTGGGCTTTTGAGGTTCCCAAATGGAAAATACCGCATGAAATGGGGCTGAAACGGTATTTTTCCACAGAGGCATGGTATAAGATGCTGGCATCGCAGGAAAATTCAGAGTTCCAATTTAGAGGAGGATTCATGGCTTCAGGCATGACCAAAACCCAACTCGTCCGCCATCTGGCCGAGAAACTTGAGAGCAACAACAAGCACGCGGCCGCATTTTTGGAGCATCTGGCCGATGTGGCCGTGAAGGAAACCAAGAAGAGCGGCGTGTTCGTGATCCCCGGAATCGGTCGCCTGGTGAAGGCGCACCGCAAAGCCCGCATGGGACGCAACCCGCAAACCGGTGAACCGATCCAGATCAAGGCGAAAACAGTTGTGAAGTTCCGCGTAGCGAAAGCGACGAAAGACGCGATTGCGCCGCCGGCGAAAAAGTAGTTTCGGATTTCATTTGTGCCCGAGGGCTGGCTATGGAGCCAGCCCTTCTGTATTTTGGGAGCCGGTCATTTCGCGTATTCGTTCTTCACTACGGCTCCGGTTTTCATCACGAACTTCACTCGCTCAAGCGTGGTGACATCCTGCAAAGGATCGCCGTCGACGGCGATGATGTCGGCCCATTTGCCGGGCTCGATGGCGCCAACTTTATCTGCCCAGCCCAGAAGATCGGCATCGTTAATGGTGGCGGCTTGAATGGATTGCAGAGGCGAGAGGCCCAGCTTCACCATCACGGCAAACTCGTGGGCGTTGAGGCCGTGAGGATAGACGGCGGCGTCGGTGCCAAAAGCTACTTTCACTCCGCTGGAAAAAGCGCGAGCGATGTTCTTGCGCGCCATGGGCGCTACGACCCGGGCTTTGGCAATTAATTCCTCGGGAAGGTGAATCTTCTCGGCGTTTTCCAAAAACCAGTCAGTCACGTAAAGCGTGGGCACAAGGTAGGTGCCGTTCTTTTTCATTTCGGCGATACCGGCGTCGTCGATGTAAGAGCCGTGCTCGACGGAATCGACTCCAGCCTGGGAAGCCCAGAGAATGCCTTGCGCACCATGGGCGTGAGCTGCGACTCTGCGGCCGAGGCGATGCGCGTCGGCGACGATGGCTTTCATTTCTTCCAGCGTGTACTGCGACGCCTGCGGATTGTCTCCGTGGGAGAGGACGCCGCCGGTGGCGCACACTTTGATCAGGTCGGCTCCGTACTTAATGTTCTGGCGGACTTTGTGCTGCACTTCGGCAATGCCGTCGGCCACGCCGTCGGCTACCGCGTGGAACTCCGGGGCGAGGAGATCCTCGTCGCAGTGGCCGCCGGTAATGCCGAGAGGCGGACCGCTGACCAGCATGTGCGGGCCGGGGATGTCGCCGGCGTTAATGGCGTCGCGCAGAGCAACATCGCTGAAGCCGCCAGCGCCCACGTTACGCACGGTGGTGAAACCTGCATCGAGCGTGATGCGGGCATTGCGCGCGCCAATCAAGGCTTCCCGCGGAATGGAGATGCCGAGGCTTTCGTATCCCGCGTCTTTGGGATCGCTGGTCAGATGGGTGTGAGCGTCGATTAGACCGGGGAGAACCGTGGCATGGGAGAGGTCGATCACGACGTCCGTTGCTGAAGTTTTAACTTCGGCGGCAGGGCCGACACTGAGAATTTTGTCGCCTTCAATGATGATGACTTGATTGGATAGCGTCTTGCCGCTTTTCACATCCAACACGTGGCCGGCTCTGATAATGGTGCGGGCCTGTTGAGTTTGAACTTGCGGAGTTTGGGCGGAGCTGCAGGTCGCCGCAATTAACGCAATCGTCAGTAGGAAAAGAAAATACCTTGCGTGGGTGGTCATGTTTCTCCTGTGGGTTGCTGGTTTCAGGTGAAAAACATTTTTACTACTTGCGGAGGCGTCCATCCAGTCCCCAGTAGCGGCCGGCGTCGGCTGCATAGAAAATCAGGAAGAGCAGGATCAGCGGAAGATGATCGAGTTCGGCGCCGAAGTAGCGCCAGACGGGGACGCCGTGGCCGGGGTCCCACCAGGTGGCGAGGGCGAGGCTCAACATATGGAGCGCGCCGAGAATAGATGCGGGGCGCACCCAGAGTCCAAGCAGGAGAGACAATCCGATAAACATTTCTACGGCGCCGACAACATAACCGAAAAATACGGCGTGAGGTAGAAATACGTTGGCAAGAATCGGGCGATAGAAACTTACGGCGCTGGTGGAAATATAGCCTTGCAGGTATTCCTGGAATCCGCCGTGAGCAAAGCCGGGGCCGGTGAGTTTGTATTCGCCGAAGAGGATGAAGAAGACGGAAGTGGCGATGCGGCATGCGGCGATGGTTTTGGGCAGGTTTGTGGATGTCGGCATTCGCTGGCGATTTTCTCACAGTTGATGCGAACACGGGAAAAGCCTTCACCACGGGGGTCACAGGGGTCACAGAGTTGCCAGAGTCGCGTCGTCTTCGCATGGGCAGACTAACTGCACGGCGGGGGGCTTCGTTTTTATCCGTTTTTAGCCAATCACTGCGTCCGCTTCGATTTCTACCAGCATCTCGGGCGAGATCAGTTTGCTTATCTGGACCATGGAGGTTGCAGGGTCGAATGTCGCGGAAGAATTCTCCGTGGGCTTTGCCAACTTTTTCCCAGTCGGCGATGTTGATCACGTACATGCGGGTGCGGACAACATCTTTCATGGTTGCGCCGGCTTTTTGCAACGCCGATTCGATGTTTTTCAGGGTCTGCACGGTTTGGGCGTAAACGTCGCCGATACCGACGATTTTGCCGTCTGCCCCAGTGGCCGTGGTGCCGGACACGTGCACGTTAGGTCCAATTTTTACTGCCCGGGAGTAACCAACGATCGGTTCCCAGGTTACGCCACTCGAGATGTTTTGCCGTTCCATGAGCGGTTATTCCTCCCCGTTGAATCATTGTATCGTGAGGCGAACGCAGTCGATTAGCAGCCGTGGGTGGCGTGTGCCAACAAAAGTTGCGTGAAACCTTTGCACAAGTTTGCGCACTCTAACGGAGTAGAAAGACCACGTGGCGGACTTACAAAAGTCACTTGCGCTTTCAGTTGGGTCGCGATAAAACTCGCGGAGCAGAGAGTAACCCGCGATCGACCACGGGTTGGGGAGCCCAGAAGATGATTCCGGAGTCGCATCCGCTGCAGCAATTATTTGTGGAATTGATTGGCCGTCATTATGCGGAGGAAATTGGAATCCGCGATCCGCAGATCGTGAATTATGTCGCGCATCTGCTGGCAGAATTTTGCGAAGTCGAGCAGTTGTTCAAGATTCGCAATGCGGCTGATAAGCCGATCACCGATGTCGGCGAGATGCTGGTGGAATCGAATCCGGTGTATGGGCCGGCGCCTTCATTCGATCGCGAGCGCCAGGTCCGCAAGCATATCGGAGATTACACATTGTTCTTCGCCGGGATGTTCCCGGAGAGCATCAATCACTTCCGGCTGCGCCGCAACCGGGTGGAGAATTTTGTGGATTGGATGAAGGCCGGGAAAGAGAGTTACTACATCGTCTCCAAGTTCGAATATTTTGAGTACACGAAAGTCGCGCCGATGTTCGCGAACCTGTCGCGGCATTTTGAGCAGTGCGTATATGGACTCAATCAGGTAAAGAACGATCTGCAAGAGATGCAGCACCCGATTGTGCGGCGCACGAATGAAATTCTGATGTGATGCCTGGTCCCGCTCTGGGCGGCGAAATCGTCAAGGAGTGGCCTGATGATCCAGAAGTGCAAAGCCCTTCCTCATTCATCCGCAATGTGACCTCACCACGTGATGGAAGCTAAGATTGATGGGAACCGATGCCTCGGGTCGTCGGCAGTAATTGGCGTAGCATCGAGATCTCACTCACTATTTCTCTCATGGCAACTTTCACTTCCAAGGATGGAGAAAAACGCCATGACTGAATCTCAAATAGATCGGATCAAAACGGCTGAAGAGGCCGTGCGGGAACTGGTCAAGCTTGCCGCACAAGTCCGGCAAGAAGCCGCTAAGCTCCCGGTAGAAGATCCAGCTCTGCGTAGTGAATTATTGGAGACCGCCGAAGGGTTTGAGACACAAGCCCAAGACTTGAGGAACGCCCTTCAGGAGTGGAGACAGGATATTCACTGATCTAGTCGCCACTACGCTCAATCCCCCGTACAGGGGTTTTAGGGTAAGCGCCTGTGCCCAAAATTGGGTGAGGTTGTGGTATCAATGTCGTTGTTCTCCGCTGACGACGGCGGACTGGTGAAGAATAGTGTGCCCCTTGGCTCACCGCTTCGATAATCAAGCATTCTCCAATCAAGCATTCTTCGACGCAGTGGACAAGCGAAGGAGCGAGCAGCAGCTGAGTTGGCCAGCCTTGGCCACCGCGATCTGGGAGCAGTCGCGCGTGCTCAATGAGCAGCGTCATGACCATCCCATCAGCGCTAACACGATTCGAAAGATGGCTGACGGGCGCGATCTGAGTTGCCAACACGCCCTGTTCGTGTTGCGTTGGCTCGACGTCCCGCCGGAGACCTTCATCGCTGTGCCGCAGCCAGGCACTGCCGGAATTGCACTCCCGCTGGCGGACCAGACCCAGCGATTGCGCTGGGATTTGCGCAAACTCTACCGTGTGCTCAATCAGGCACGCACCGACCGTGGGGCCACGTGGCAGCAGACGGCTGAACACATTCATTGCACTCCCAGCCAACTTACTGGACTGCGCACGGCGAAGTTTGCGACCGGCATGGGGCTAGCGATGCGGATCACGCAAGCACTGCGCCGGCCCGCCGCCGATTTCGTCTATGCGGCGGATTGGTAGTTTCACGGTTCGCGGCGGTTCATTTGGGTTCAGCGGAAGGCTTTTTCTATACACAGCACTGTGAAGGTGCCACGGTGTTATTAACCGCGACTATCGATGTGCCTCAGGGGGCAGGACTGGCGAATAGCTTTGGAAGTTGAAGCGCAGGTGCGTCGCCAGCGGCAAGTCAATCACGCGGTCAATTTCAAATTCCAACAAGCGGCGTGCTCCGGGAAATTCTTTGGAACGCGGATCATCCCACAAAATTTGAGCTCTGCCAGAAAGCAGCAACGCGCTGCCCGATTCAAAGTCGGGGAACAGCAGCCCGGCGCGGGGATTTACCTGGATGTTTCCTAGCGTGTTGAACATCTTGTTGCCAGAGTAGTCGGGAATCAGCAGGCTTCGATGGTTCTGAACGCGCACAAAGCCGGGCCTGCCTCCGCGATGGGAGGCGTCGGCCCCGGCTCCGGGATGAGAAGTCGCGATGAAGAGCGTGTCCGCTCGTCCGATGGCTGCTTGTTGTTGGGCATTCAATTCTTGCTGAAAGTCGCGTCAGCTGTAGCTTCTTCGCGTTCACCGGCGACGGCGCGGGCCTGAATGTATTGCGGACAGTTGCCATAGACCTGGTTAGTGGTGAGCAGAATTCTGCCGTCGGAAAGTGCGCTTGCTGTGCCATTCAGCCGGACGCGATGACGGGCAGCGAGATGAATCACGATCATGCCGGTTTCAGGGTGAGAGCTGAGATTCGCCAGCAGCGGGTCGTCGGGGTGGAAGTAGCCGCCAATTTCCACGGTGGTGTCGTCAATCGCCCGCAGAAAACCTGGTGGGCCGGAGCGCATCGAGGCCCACACGCGGCCATCGGCATCGGTGGACGAGAGCACGGCAACCTGCTGGGCAGCGAGAAAATGCTGGACACCCACCGGCATGAAAGTGCGGTACATGTCCTCGGCACGGAGATCGTCTGAGCCGACGCCGGCGCGGGCTTGCACGGCTAACTCGCCCTCGTGATACGAGCTATATGGAGTCTTCATGGCGCTTCCGGTAGAAGCTCAACACAGCGTCTCCCTGAACCAGCTTGCGGTGACGACGCAGGGATGAGAATTCTTCTCCGGGATCGAATTTCTTTTGATGCTCGGCGATGACGATAGTTTCGGGTTTCAGCAGCGGGGATTGGGCGAGAGCGGACAATGCCTGGGCGTAGGCTGCTTCCATTTCGTAGGGTGGGTCGAGGAAGATGAAGTCGGCGGGGGTCGCTCCAGCGAGCGCAGACTGCGAACCGAATCTTGTTTCAGGATTTGAAAACCTCTCTCTATGCCTAAAGACTGCAGATTCTTTCTAATGAGGTCGGCGGCTTTGATGGAGGATTCCACGAAGTGGACCATGGCGGCTCCGCGACTGATCGCCTCGATTCCCACCGCGCCAGTTCCTGCGTAAAGATCGAGCCAGACTGATCCTTCGAGCGCAGCCGGGTTGCCGGCGGTCAGGACGTTGAAGAGGGTCTCGCGCAGGCGGTCGGCGGTGGGACGGAGTTCCAGGCCGGGTAGCGAGCGCAATTGGCGGCTGCGAAATTTTCCTGCGATTACTCGCATAGGTCAGCTTATTCACGGTGGACCGCCAAAGGCTGTCGCCGCGTTAGACCTGCCGCGCCAGCACTTTCGGTTGGTCCGGCCGCATCTTCGCGGCGTGTTGCGGTGTCTAATCTACTAGAATAATGGTCAGAGAGGCGTTGCAGGTTGCGAATGAGACATTGGTCGATACCCGCCGGACGGATTTTTGGAGTTGAACTCCGCATTCATTTGACATTCTTTTTCTTGCTGCTCTTCGTGTGGTTGACGGAGTCGGCGACGCATGGCTCGGCCAATGCAGGCCGCGGACTGGCTTTAGTGGGAGTTATTTTTGGGAGTGTGGTGCTGCACGAATTGGGGCACGCACTGGTGGCCAAGCGTGCCGGGGTTCCCGCGAAGGCAATAATTCTGCTTCCCATTGGCGGGGTAACGCTGCTGGATGAGACGCAACATTCGTTAGAACCAGCCGGGTTGACGTGGAAGCGGGATGTTCGCATCGCGCTGGCGGGGCCGCTGGTCAACATTCTTGTCGCAGTTATTGCGGGCGGGGCTTTGCTGTTGGCATTTCCGGAAGTCCAGCTCTGGGCTGCACCTTACGTTTACTCGGGAAATTTGCCGCGCAGTCTGGTGTGGTGCAATGTTGGGCTGGCGCTATTCAATCTGTTGCCTGCGTATCCCATGGATGGTGGCCGCGTGCTGCGAGCTTTATTCACGCGCAGCGTGGATCCGGTACGGGCTACGCGGCGCGCGGTATCGATTGGGCAGGCCTTTGCGACATTGTTCATGCTGGTGGGAATTGTCTGGCCTGCATTCGTTGGGCTCACCATGATTGGCTTCTTCCTCTTTGTGGCCGCGCAGTTAGAGGATCGTTCGGCGGTATTTCAGTCGGTGCTGGAAGCGGTACGACTGGAAGACATCATGCTGACCGACTTTGCGACGCTCTCTCCTGCCGATACTTTGGAAGACGCGCTGGAAAAGGCTGTGCACTCCTTGCAGGACGATTTCCCGGTGATTCGCGGAAGCGACATGGTGGGAGTGATTTCAAAGCAGAAGATCCTGCAAGCTCTGCGCGCGGAAGGCAATGGTTATGTGCAAGCGGTGATGAATCGCATTTTCGAAGTGGCGCAGAAGAAGGAATCGCTGGGCTCGGCGTTTCGAAAATTGACGGCACGCAATCTCAGCATTATTCCGGTGGTGGAAGATGAGCATCTGGTGGGCATTGTGACTTTGCAAAACCTGATGCACTCGATGGCGCTCCTGGCGGAAAGCCGGAAACTGCGGAAAGCTGCGCTGAATACCTAGGTTCTTATCCGAGCACTATCGTCACCGCAGCGGGCTCGGTCGCTCCAATGCCCGCTGCCGGTCAGAAGCGATACACAATTCCGATCGAGGGTTCTGCCATGTGTCCCTTGGTTGCGGTGACGAAGCTGACAGGGCTGCCTGAGTTCGTGTTTACATGGAAATTTGGGTTGCCGTAATAGAAGCCCCGATATTGCAGGCGTAGAGAGAAGTTCCCGGGCAGATGGTAATCCACGCCGAACCCGTACATGAGCGCGGCTTCGGTTTGTTTCTTCGCGTTCAGATTGATCTGTACGTTATTTGGCTCGCCGCCAAATTCGGGGAGAAAGACCCAGGTACTGCGCGGACTGAAGCCCAGAGCGGCGGCGCCTACCAGAAAAAACGGATCGAATTTCTTTTTTTGAAATGGGGCGTAAAGCCATCCACCGCTGATTTCGCTGATGGTGGTGAGCACGTGATAGTCGAAGTCAGTCTGGTACACCTGAGAATTTTTGGCCCGACCGTAGTTGAATATGAGCGAGTGTTTGGGCTTGAACTTGAAGCGGAATGTGCCGAAATAGTTTGCTCCAATGGTGGCGCTTTGCCGGATGTTGTTGCCATCGGATTCCTTGGTAAAGATCGGGGCGCCGTTGAAGCTAGCATCGAAACGGCCGCCGTCCTGACCTAGCCCCAGCGCGGTAAACGCCAATAATGTAACAACTAGCAATCGTGCTCTTTTGAACATCCGGTGTCCTCTCATGCAATGTTTGATGCTGGGTTCAGTCATGTTAAAGCAGACCGGCGCCGCAATGAAAGCTCTCGGCGGAGGGATGGAGTGCAGCCGAAGGTGAACTCAAACGATCTCCTGGCTTTGATCCTGGGTTCCGGCGGCTCTGAAAAACTCTTCGACTGCGCGCAAGTCGGTCGTCCGGCGATAGCTGGGCAGGCTTTCGATGAACATTCGGCCATACTGTTTTTTCAAGATACGATTGTCGAGCAGGACGAGCAAGCCGCGATCATGCAACGACCGAATGAGCCGTCCGAAGCCTTGTTTCAAGCTAATGACCGCGGCTGGCACCTGATATTGAAAGAATGCGTTGCCGCCTTCGGCATCGATCGATTTCACCCGCGCGGCCACGACCGGATCGCTGGGCACGGCGAAGGGCAGGCGATCGATGATCACACAACTGAGTTGGTCTCCCTGCACATCAACGCCTTGCCAGAACGATGAGGTTGCGAAGAGGACAGCGTTTGGGGTGAGACGGAATTCTTCCAGCAAAGCGCTTTTGGGTGCGTCGCCCTGCAACAGCATGGGGAAATCGAGTTCTCCGAGCAAGCGTTGATAGACGTCGTTCATTTGTGCGTAGCTGGTGAAAAGTACGAAAGCACGGCCGCGCGTGACTTCCAACAGACGCTTTATGCAATCCGCGGCTTTGGCGGCGAACTGCGGCGTGCGCGCGTCCGGTAAGTCGGGAGGCACGTAGAACAATGCCTGACTTTCATAGTCGAAATGCGAAGGGAGAACGAACTCGCGGGCATGCTCCAGACCAAGCCGGCGGCGCATGTATTCGAAGCTGCCTTCCACAGCGAGCGTGGCGGAAGTGAGTACAGCGCACTCCAGCGTATCGAACAGGCAAGTTTTCAGGATGGGCGCGACATCGATTGGAGTGGCTTGCAGGAAGACACTGAATTTGTCCCGTCCTCCGCGGCGGCGCTCGATCCAAAATACTGTGTTGTGGTCGGTGGATTCCATCAGAAAACCGAGTTGGACTTGCAGTTCCAGCGCGCGCCGAGCGAAGTTGAAAACCTCCTCAGGCTTTGAGGAAAGATTCTCCAGTTCCGAACCTACGCGTCGCAAGGCGTTTTGCAAGCTCATGAACTCTTCGCCGTTTTCTTCGAGGAATTCGCGGCGGTTTTCGAATGCGAATCGCCCTTCGCCTTGCGGCAACAGAGCAAAGAAAAACATTGAACGTTCACGCAGGCTTTTCAGCGCGCCCGAGGTGGAGGCGGAAAGCATGTGATTGCGTTGCAGTGAAGCTTCCACGTCGCGGCACAGCTCTTCCATTCGCCCGTTGCTGATGGAGACGCCGAAGTAGCTACCGGCCACGTCTTCCAGTTCGTGCGCTTCGTCGAAGATGACGGCCCCAACTTCCGGAAGAATGCCTGCGTCGGGCGCGTATTCTGCCTGCTGTTTAATGGCGAGGTCGGCAAAGAATAAATGATGATTCACGATAATGATGTCGCTCTCCATCGCCCGGCGATGCATTTCGGTGATGAAGCATTTGTCCCAGGCGCTGCATTTCTGGCCGAGGCAAGCGTCGGAGCGCGCGTCAATCTTGTGCCAGAGAGCGCTGGCTTCGGGGAGTTCAGCCAGTTCGGCACGGTCTCCAGTTTGCGTCGCCTTTTCCCAGGCAGCGATGGCGCGGTAATGCTCGATCTCTTCCAGGCCGCTTAGCACGGGCTGCCCTGTCAGATCGTAGAGCTTCTTGCGGCACAAGTAGTTGTTGCGCCCCTTCATGTAGCAGACATTCAGTTTGCCTTCTCCGTTTGGGAAGAGCGCCTGTTCGAGAAAGGGAACGTCTTTGTGAAAGAGCTGTTCCTGCAGGTTTTTTGTGCCGGTCGAAATGATCACGCGCTTGCCGGAACGGATTACGGGGACGAGATAAGCCAGAGTCTTGCCGGTGCCGGTGCCGGCTTCGACGATTAGATGACGTTTTTCTGCGAGGGCTTGCTCGACGGCTTGCGCCATCTGAAGCTGTCCGCGACGAAACTCGTAGGCGGGATGGGTGCGCGAAAGCATTCCTCCTGGCGCGAAAAACTGGTATAGCGAAACGTCTTTCTTCTTGCCGATTGCGACGGCTGGGGAGGCGGACTGAGAGGTCGAAGCCACGGAGTCTCTATAATAGCTGTGGACGCGAAGCACTGCACGGCGCCGGCTGTTGACCCAGAATCCAATGACCCGAATCAATTCCAGTGCGATGAGTGCCGCGGTTACCGCGGGTGTTCCTACGATTGCCATCGTGGGTCGACCGAATGTTGGCAAATCCACCTTGTTCAATCGCATTGTGGGCTCACGGCGCGCCATCGTTGGCGATGAACCTGGAATCACCCGCGACCGACTCTACGGCGAAGCTGAATTCCGCGGACACCGGCTGCGGATCGTCGACACCGGCGGAATTGAGCCGGACGACAAAGATTTCATTCCCTCCGAAATTTTCCGGCAAGCCAGAGTCGCGCTGGAGGAGGCCGATGCCATCGTCATGGTGGTGGATGGACGCAGCGAACTTACATCGCCTGATCTCGACTTGGCGCGATTACTGATTCGTGGTGGGAAGCCGTTGTTCCTTGCAGTGAACAAAATTGACTCTGACAAGCAACAAGCGCTCATCGATGAATTTCATCGCCTGGGAATCAGAAAGTTATTTCCCATCTCTGCCGAGCATGGACGCGGGGTGGACGAAGTTCTGGAGGCGATTTACCAGGCATTGAAGCTCGAAGCGGTGGAGCCGGAAGCCCCCGAGCTCGAGCTCCCCGAGCCTTCCGAAACATCGGAGGACTTGCCGGAGGGTGAACTTGCGGTCGAACCCAAAGAAGTAAAAGTAGCAATTATCGGGCACCCGAATGTTGGCAAGTCAACGTTACTGAACCGGCTGACGGGAACGTCGCGCTCCATCGTTTCGCCAATTCCCGGCACCACCCGCGATGCGGTCGATGAAATCGTCGAATATGACGGCAAGAGCTTTCGCTTCATTGATACCGCTGGAATTCGCCGCAAGGGCAAGACGCATCTGATGGCGGAAAAACTTTCTGTGGTGATGGCGCGCAAACACCTTGAGGCTGCCGATATCGCGCTGATCGTGATTGATGCCACGGAAGGCGTCAGCGCGCTCGACGCTACCATCGCCGGCTATGCCCACGAGAGCGGCCGGTCTGTCATCGTCATCGTGAATAAGTGGGATCTGGTGACCAGCGGGCAGAAGAAGCCCGGACGCGATACCAAGGCGACGCGCATTCGGGAAAGTAAGAGTCCGACAGACCGCATCGAGTACGAACAAAGGGTGCGCTACGACTTAAAATTCCTGAGTTATGCTCCGGTACTGTTTGTATCCGCGGCGACCGGCAAGGGGACGGAGAAAATTCTTCCCATGCTGGAAGAAGTCGCGACCGAGCGCCGAAAGCGCATCTCCACCTCCGAGATGAATCGCTTTTTGAAACACATTGACTTCGATCGAGCATCGGTCCCGGCGCGGCAGCAGGTCAAGATTTACTACATGACGCAGGCAGGCGTGTCTCCACCAACTTTTGTGTTGTTCACCAACCGCAAGGTTAAGCTGCATTTTTCGTATCAGAGATTTTTGGAGAACCAACTTCGCGCTGCTTTCGGCTTTGTGGGATCGCCTATCTGGATCAAGAATCGGGCGCGGGGCTAGATCGCGTCGGGATCGGTTCTCACTTCGCTTTCGGCTCAATGTTCATCATGGTCGCGAGCATGGTCGCAATCAGCTTTTCCTGGTCTTGATTGACTGCGAAGGCGTCGGCGGTGCAGATTGACAGGCGTTTTCCGGCGCGCTTCACGGCGGCCCGCGCGATGAAGGATTCTCCGACGGCTGGAGCCATGAGGTTGACTTTAAATTCCACGCTGAGCACGTCGGCTTCTTCCGCCGCTACGCTCATCGCCGCATAACCACAGGCGGAATCCATGATGCTGGCCACCGCGCCGGCATGCACAAACCCATTCTGCTGGGTCAGGCCTGCGCTAAATGGGAATCGAATTTCGACACTGCCACGATCGACCGAACTCATCTTCGCCCCAATCGTTGTCATGAAGGATTGCAGGGCAAAACTGTCACGTACTTTTTTCTCGAAGGCTTCCAAGATCGCTCCCGATTTGCGCGTGATCGTACTCTGAAAGCCTATCATCCTCTCAGCGATCTTTTGTGAGCAGGCCTACCCGATCTACACCCGCGTCGCGCGCGATGTCGATGACGTCGGCGATGTATTCGAAATCGACATCATCGGCACCTCGCACGAAAGCGATGCGCTCCGCTCGTAACTTGAATATGTCGTGCAAGCGGCTATGCAAGTCTTCCCACTTCACGGTTTCCTGGTTGACCTTGAGAGTTGGAGGCTGCTTCTCCGCGCCCCACACCACCTGAATCACGATGGTTCGATCGATAGGTATGGTCTGCGAGTGGTCATCCTGCGCCGGTTCGGGGATTTGGGTTGGGAAGGCCTTTCGTCTTCGACATGGACACCACCACCATGAATACGATGATCAAGACCAGCAACACATCGATCAATGGAGTAACGTTGATTTGTGGATTGGACGGACCACCGCCTGCTGAAAATGCCATTGCGATTGCTCCTCTTCAGCACGCGTGTCTGAGAGGATTTGACACCCCGCTACACCAGCAGGTTCCGCCAGTAGTGCACAAATCATTCGTGCGATTGCACTGCCGCGCTCCGCTCGTGCATGATGGGATCATTGGGTTGCGGTGTGTGGTTGCCGCTGAGCACGCATGAATACTCCACGGCCTTCGTTGCTTGTGCTGCTGCTTTTTTCCTTAGCATTGCTTATCGCCGGACTGCCTTCGGCGCGGGCACAAGACAATTACGAGATCCAGGTTTATGGTTCAGAAACCGTGGCTCCCGCCAACACCATGGTTGAACTGCACTCCAACTTCACCGCCGAAGGCAGCAAAACGGTGGTCGATGGCGTCTTGCCGACGAATCACGCAGTGCACGAAACCGTGGAAATTACACAAGGATTCAATGATTGGTTCGAAACCGGCTTTTACATTTTCACCAGCATTCAGCCGGATGGCGGTTGGCAATGGGTGGGCGACCACATTCGCCCGCGCTTCCGCATTCCTGAGTCCTGGCATTGGCCGGTGGGAGTAAGTTTGTCGAACGAGATCGGATATCAACGCGCCGCATTTTCGGCGGATACGTGGACGTGGGAAATTCGGCCCATCGTAGACAAGAAACTGGGGCCCTGGTATCTCAGCTTTAATCCCACGCTCGACCGCTCGTTTCACGGTCCCGGGGTGAATCAAGGCGTGGTGTTTTCTCCGAATGTGAAGGTGAGCTACGATTTCACCAAGAGAATTGCGGGTGGACTCGAGTATTACGCTTCGTACGGACCACTCACAGGCTTCGATCCGCTCCACGAGCAGCAACAACAGTTCGTTCCGTCGATTGACCTCGATCTCGGGCCGCAGTGGGAATTCAACTTTGGCGTTGGCATAGGAGCAACGGCTTCCACCGATCACCTGATCATCAAGGGTATTGTTGGGCGGCGCTTTTCGTGGACGCGCGGCCGGGGCAAGAATCCTTAATCCGCGACTACTCATACCTGAGCGCTTCCACAGGATCGAGCTTCGAGGCTCGCAGCGCCGGTACCATGCCACTGAGCACTCCGACAATGAGTAGGACAACGGTAGAAATCGTGACGGTCAACAATGAGATTTGCAGATGGATGTCGCCGTTGCCGGATTGATCCTCGAACATCGGCCCCATCAGCGGCATGGTTCCCACCGCAGCCGCGATGAGATATGACAGCAGTACCCCGATTGCGCCGCCGAGCATCATGATTAGTAAGGTCTCGGCCAAAAACTGGAGCCTGATATGGCGCTTTCTTGCACCTAGAGCGCGCCGCAGGCCAATCTCGCGGATGCGCTCGTCCACCGAAACCAGCATGATGTTCATTACGCCCACGCCACCGATGCCTAGCGTCAGGGTTCCAACAAATGCGAGCAGTACTTGCAATCCGATGGTCAGGCCATCGATGACGGGGCGGAATTCGTCGCGTCCGAACATTTGAATAGCTTTGGGATCGGTGGGCGAAAACTGCTGTCGCGTTGCCACCGCAGCCAGCACTTGCGCCATGGCTTTCTTTTCAAACTGGGGTGCGATGGGCGTAAACACCATGGCGGCGGCGTACCGCGTATTCCAAAGATCGCCAGCTGTGGAATAGGGTATCCAGACCGATTCGTCGTCACTGCTAAAGTAGTTGCTGAGCTGGATCTTGCGGGCCATCACGCCGATCACAGTAAAGCGCACACCGCCGATCAGCACGGTTTCGCCTACCGCTTGCCGTCCACTGAATAGTTGTTCGCGAATGCGTCCGCCGAGGAAAGCGACGCGTCTGCGTTCCAGTTCGTCGCTGGAGTTGATCCAGCGGCCGTCTGACGGAACCTCGTTGCGCATCTCGCCGTATTCCGGGCACACACCGCGGATCGCCGCAGTTCCTACCATCCGGTCGCCGTAGCCGATGCCGGGGCGATGGACCGTCTCCAGGCAGGCATGCCGCACCAGTGGCGCGGATTCTTTCACCATGTCGACATCGGCCTGTTCGAAGACGACCTTCTTGCCAGCCCGCTGTCCGCCCGGCTGTTCGCTTGTCTGCTGCGGCCAACAGATCACGACGCTCTTGCCGAAGGCGTCGAAGCCACTGACCAAAATTCTCCGAAAGCTGCTGCCGTAAGCGATGAGCAGCGTGACTGTAGCGATGCCCCATACGATGCCCAGTATGGTGAGCAAACTACGCGTCGTGTTGCGCTTCAAAGCAATCCAGGCTTCGTAAATGATTTCTAGTAGCATGCGTTATACGGACAAACCTTAACCACAGAGGTCACGGAGGATCACAAAGCAAACAATGACGACCGTCGTGAATATTGCGGTGGTGACGCTTCATCCTCCCGCTTCAAATCTCAACGCTTCGATGGGATCCACGGACGCCGCTTTGCGCGCGGGATACAACGCGGATAACACGGCGATCGTCGCCAAAAGCCCGCATGCAATCAGACCAGACGACCACGTCGGCAATAAGCCAGCGAAGAAATCGGGCAGAGGCAACAGATTCACCAACGAGCAAATCCCGTACGCCACACCAAGTCCAACTCCCCCACTGAGCAACGCGATCAGTAGAGCTTCGACAAAAAATTGTTTCAAGATGGTGTGGCCAGGAGCGCCCAAAGCTTTGCGCACTCCGATTTCCCGGGTACGCTCGCGTACCGCGACCATCATGACGTTCATCACTCCCAGGCCGCCGAGCAGCAGAGTCACTACACCCACCGCGCCGAGAAAATACTTCATGCCGTCGGTCATCTGCCGGAAGGCTTGCGCTTCCTGGACGGTGTCCCAGATAGGAACCGCTTCTTTGTCGTTGGGATCGAAATTGTGCATGCGCCCTAGCGCAGCACGCACTTCATTCTTGCACGCAGCATGCTGCTCTACGGATTTCGGCGTGACCAGCAGCTGATCGAATGTCGTGGGCGTGCCCGGGGGCTTGTCGGGAAAATCGCGACGCATGGCGCCGAAGGGAATGAAAATCTTGTTGACGTCCCAGCCATCGTAGGCACCGTCCTGCTTTTTCTTTTCCATGACACCGATTACGGTGAAAGGAAAGTCATTCAGGTAAACGTTTTCTCCTACCGGATTGCGGCCCGCAAAAAGCTGTTTGGCGGCATCGCTGCCCAGGAACGCAACACGACGGGCTTCGCGCGTGTCGTCCCAGTCATAGAAGCGGCCCTGAGCGACGCCGATGCTGCGAATATCCTGAAATGGCGGCAGGGAGCCGGTAACCAGAAATGCAGCATTGTTGTAATTGCTGTGGGTGCGAACGTCCTCCTGCTCGAGTTCGGGAATTTCGTATTGGCAGTCGGTGGCCTCGGCTTGGACGGCAGGTACGTCTTTATCCTCCCAGTGCACAGTTCGGCCTGCGCGCGCGCCTCCAACTTGCAGGCTGGTACGGCCGTGGAAAACGATCATGACGTCTTTGCCAAGATTCGCCGCGACCTTGGCTTGGCCCACGCGTAATCCTTCGCCTGCGCCGACCATCAGCACGATCGAGACAATGCCCCAGGCAATGCCGAACATGGTGAGAAATGTTCGCAGTTTGTGCGACCACAGGGTGCGGAGGACGTCGCCGATGAGATCGCTGAGAACCATGGCTGCTGATTGGACGCGGCTGCTTTCCGAATGTGAGCCGGACTAGGAGGCGTCCTGGTGGGTAATACGGAGTAAGTGCAGAATTTGTTCGATGAATTGGCGCAGGACGTGGCAAGCTACGCCTCTACAGGGTGGCAGAGACAGCGGCTGTTCTTTCCAGCCATGGCTCGAATTCGCGTAGTGCCCGCTCGCATTGCTTGCGATGGCGTTCCTGGCGATCGCGAATCTTCACATCCAGCGGAGGCAGGAGGTCGAACGTAATGTTGGCGGGTTGGAATTTCTTTGGCTCGGCGTGCGTTATGTAGTGGGTAAGCGATCCGAAGGCTGAGGCTCGCGGCGGCGGGACTGCCTCGGCGTTTGATGCCAGCGCCGCCGCATGGACACCCGCCATCAGCCCGGTGGCAATCGACTCCACGTATCCCTCGACGCCACAAATCTGTCCGGCGAACATCACGCGTGGATGTTCTTTCATCTGCAAGGTCTCGGTAAGTAGCGTGGGAGAATTAATGTACGTGTTGCGATGGATTTGCCCATAGCGAAGAAATCGACCGTTTTCGAGACCGGGAATCAATCGTAAGACACGGGCCTGCTCGCCGAATTTCAGGTGGTTCTGAAAGCCAACGAGATTGTAGGAATCTGCTCGCAGGTTTTCCTGTCGCAATTGCACCACGGCGTAAGGCATTTTCCCGGTGCGTGGATCCTTCAAGCCAACCGGCTTCATAGGACCAAAGCGCAGCGTGTCCCGACCGCGCCGGGCAATTTCTTCAATCGGCAGGCAGCTTTCGAAATAGTTCAACTTCTCCCACTCATGCTCCTCCACCGATTGCGCCGCCAGCAATGCGTCGTAGAAGCAGTCGTATTCTTCCTTCGTCATGGGGCAGTTGATGTAGTCCGCTGAGCCTTTGTCGTAGCGCGCAGCCAGGTAAACCTTTGCCATATCGATCGACTCGGATTCGATGATTGGGCTGATGGAGTCGTAAAAGAAGAGGTGTGAAGCTCCGCTCAGGCGCGCGATCTCTTGCGACAACGCATCCGAGGTGAGCGGCCCGGTTGCGATGATCGTGATCTGGTCTTCGTCAATTTGGGTAACCTCCTCGCGCCGAATGGTGATCAGCGGTTCGCGCGAAATTGCCTCGGTCACCTTCATCGCGAATTTGCTTCGATCCACTGCCAAAGCATGGCCCGCGGGAACAGCAGACTCGCGCGCAATCTCCAAGAGGCGCGAGCCGGCGCGCCGCATTTCTTCCTTCAGCAACCAGGGCGCGGTGTTTTCAGAGTCCGATTTTAGAGAATTTGAGCACACCAATTCGGCGAAATCGGCGGTCTGATGTGCCGGAGTTGAACGCACTGGCCGCATTTCCCAAAGCTCTGTGGCAACGCCGCGCCGGGCGCACTGCCACGCCGCTTCCGATCCAGCCAATCCCCCGCCGATTATTTTCACTCGTGAACTCAAGGATCGCATTCCTACCGTGATTTTTGCGGCTGGCCCGCCTCGCCAAGCGCATAGTAGTCGGCCACTCCTGGCTCCAGATGGCGGCCTTGCGCACTGAAGATCCGAAAATTCATAAGGCCGAAGCGCTGCAATGCAAATTGCAGCGTGGTGACCAGAACTCCCATGCCATACTGCACGCTTCGCCGAAAGTTAATGGATGAGGCCTCATCAAAATATTTGGTGGGACACGATACTTCTCCTATGCGAAAACCAAAATGCACGCATTGCGCCAACATCTGGTTGTCAAAAACGAAGTCGTCAGAGTTTTCCAGCAGCGGCAACGTCGGTGAGCACATCGCGGCCGAACGCGCGATACCCGGTGTGATATTCCGAAAGCTTCGCCCGCAGAAAGAAGTTCTCGAACGCAGTCAGGAACCGGTTGGAAATGTATTTGTACATCGGCATGCCGCCGCGCAACGCTTGCCCACCGATAATGCGTGAACCCAGCACAACGTCATAAATGCCGTACGCAACCATGCTGGCCATAGCCGTCACCAGCAGCGGCGTGTACTGGTAATCCGGATGCAGCATGATTACCACGTCGGCGCCCGCCGCCAGCGCTTCGCGATAGCAAGTTTGCTGGTTGCGTCCGTAGCCGTAGTTGCGGTCGTGCATGAAGAACTGGAGGCCTAGCCGTTTCGCCACCTCGATGGTGCGATCGGTGCTGTGATCGTCCACCAGGATGCGGATATCGACCGTCTCCGGCAATTCGCGGACGGTGGCTTCCAAGGTCTTCTCGGCGTTGTAGGCGGGCAGCACCACCGCAATGCGCTTGCCGTTGATCATCGCTTTTCCATGATACCCCTATTCAACTTGGCAACAGATTTCGCGCGTCTCACGGATAAACATAAGAATCAGGGACCTTGATCCGTGAAATCGATGAAATCCGTGGCCGCTTACACCGGCGGTCCGGCAGGCGCGCCGGAGGATTTCAGCTTCGGTACATTCTGACTGGGGTTGCGCAAGAACAAAGTAATCTCTTCATCGATGCGGTCCAGGCCCGAGGTTCTTACTGAAGATTTTCTTCACTGCGCTCTGCGCCTGGTGAACTCCGGCCAGCGCAACGGCTTGCACTTCGGGAGTCGCTTCTGGATTGACCGCGAGAATCATCAGTCTCTCGGCGATTTCAGTTTGAACCACCGCCGCTAAATCTCGTTTCAGCAGGAGTCTTCGCGGTGCTCGCAAAGCCGGACGCCACGAGCGCAGAAATCACGGCTTGCGGTGAAAGCGCATTTCCGTCCTGCCGCGAAATGACCGCCAGCCTCTGCATCCGCTGGGGATCGAGCAAACCGCCCACAACAATTTCTGAAATCGCGCGAGCGCCATCCTGCGGACTGAAGAGATACCCCGCCGAGGAAGTGAATCGCTCCGGATCCGCGTCGCGATTCTCGACCGGGGCCAGCGCACTCCACAGTCCCGGAGGAATCGTCAATTCCGCGGGCTCCAGGGCTCGCAGGACTAGCCGCAGCGCTTCCTTCTGACCGTCAGCTGGCCACAAACTGACGGGCGATTGCCCATCGCCGGCCACGGAGAGCGGGATTTTTGCGCTTCCCACGACATTGATTGCAGCGGCCAACCCGTAGCGATGAAACATGTAAATCAGTGGGAAGCGCGATGCCAGCATCGAATTGGGCTCACCGGTTCGCAGCATCTGCGGGCCGTAGCGAGCCAGCAGCACGTCGCGCACTGGCGCCACTTCCTTCAGCCACGTTACCGGGTCCGGACCATCGTCGTACGAATTCCATCGCGGATCGCTGTAATTACCCCACACAATGCCTTTCGCAGTTGCCGCTTTGACAATCGCGTTTAGCCGGGTTTGCGTGTCATTCGGTGAAGTTCCCTTCGGGCTTTCGCTGTAACCCCACTCGATCGCGAAGCGGTCGTAACTGCCAGTGCCTTGCATGTAAGCATCCGAGAGGTCGGCAGTCCCGTCTGCGCGCAGGCGCACTCTGGGCGCGAAGTAGTCCATCACCGAACCGCGCCCGTAGGTGCTGGCGACGAAGTTGTGATCCAAGCCGAGTACATGACCGACTTCGTGGCAGGTCAACAGCGCCATCCGATTTGTCATGACTTCCTGCTCGGCAGTTTGTGGATCAAGGTTGTCGAGCGCCGCAAACGTATCAAGCGCGGGCTCCGCACTCCCGCGGCCGGACGGAATTGTTGACTCCCAATAGTTATTCACCGTCCGCATGCGATGCGAATCCAGCTGCACGACGGCGTGAATAATTTCTCCTGTGCGAGGGTCGCTCTGCGACTGCCCCACTGACCAGCCGCGTCCCGAGCGGTTCGTCCATTGAATGGTGGAATAGCGGATATCCATTGGGTCCGCCCCCTCGGGCAGATCCTCGATGCGCAACGCGTCTTTGAACCCGGCCTGTTCAAATGCCACATTCCACCAAAGCGCGCCGCGACGAGCGGCGGAACGAATTGGCTCGGGGATGGCGCGATCAAGATAAAAGATGAGGGGCTTGACCGGCTCGCTCAACGCAGCCGTTGGATCTTTCTTTTGCAATCGCCAGCGGTTGATCAGATAGTGGGTCAGCGGTTGATCGTAGGCCTGGGAAAAATCCTGGAAGCTGCCGGCATTGAATCCCACTCGCGGATCCTGTTCTCGCGGTTCATATCCCGGCTCCGGCAACGCTACAAAAGAATGATGCTCGCGAACGCTCAGACTGTGAGGATCAGGCTGGTTCAAATTGCTCTCTGAGTCCGAAGCGAAAGTCAGAAGCACTTCGACTTCTGTGTTCAGTGGGAAACTTCCGCTGTGGTCCGGGTCGAGCAAGCTGCGGTCCTTATCCAGTCGCCATCCCGCACCGCCCGACTTGTCATCCCGCACCATTTGCCCGCCCACCACCTGGGTCGGATGCCGCAACTGCGACAGCAAATCAGCGGCGTCTCGCACGATCAGCGTGTTGGCATCGACCAGGACGGTGCCATCTTGCTCTGCCTCGACGGGAAGTGCAGCCAACACGGAAGTGGGAAAACTCGATTCGACAGAATGCTTCAACTCTGCGCTGCCAGAGTCGGCGCGAAAGCTTGTGTTCTCCTGCACCACCAACACGCGTGTCCCAATCCGCCGAAACCTGCACAACGCCGTGCCTGCAAAAGAACTGCGATCGGCGAACATCTGTGTCGATCCGACGCCCGTGCCCATGCCGGTGAAGTACAAAAACTCCCTCCCCAGCGCGGCGGGAGAAAGCTCGAACAGGATGCTCCCTTTCTTATCGTCGAGATAATAGGGGAGAAATCCGTCATGCCGGGAAAGACCGGAAGTGCGCGAGGCCATTGTGACTTTGTCGTTGGTGGGTTGCGAAGAAGCTTGAGCGCCAGCGTGGGTCAGCAGGACACCGAAAACGAACGCGAGAATCGACACAAGTTTCATAAGTTTGTCTTATACATCACGCAATGATCTGCTTACCAGACTGCCGAAAGGCGCCTGATTCCGCAAGTTCTGTGAACGCGAACTGCGGACCGCCTAAGGGAGATCGCAGCTGCGGCTTTCGAGCTCGCATCTGTGTAAAGTATGCAACTTTTTTCATCTTGACTTCCCCTCACGGTACTTTCACAATTGCTGCACATTTCACAATCCACGCCGTTCAACCCAAGGATGAGCGTTCCCCTTCTCCTGTGCGACGGCATTACGCGGTTTGGCCTTTCACACCTAAGGAGGAATCAAAGCATATGATGTTCAGCAAAGTTCTCAGCACATTTGGTGTTGTTACGCTGGCGTTGGCCACAATCTCCGTTGCGCAGCAAACACCCGTTAACCCTATCCCTCGCTACACGGTAATCCGGCCGACGACACCGGTTGACATCGCCGAGCAGCAGGCGCTGGCCGCGAGTGGGCAAGCCATACAAACTTGGACCGGCAGCTTTACATACCAAGGTGTTAAGCACCCCTACACTATGGTCGGCACCGACCCATCCAAGGGGAGCGCTACCACAACTTTGAAGATGGTGATCATTCCACTAGCAGTGAAGTTCTCCAGCGAGACCTTCGATCCCACAAAACCCCTTCAACCGGCTTGCGGAACCGGAACTGCCATCAAGCTGACTGAAGAATCGCCAATCTTCTCAAACAAGGTCACCTACAAGCTCGGGCCTACCAATGTGGGCACCACGCAATACGAAGATGCCGTGCAGCGCGCCGAGTTCTGGGCCACAGTGAAAGCCAAAGCGCCCAACTACCATGTGCTGCTGAGTTACACGGTAGCGGCCAAACAGACTCTCAATGCCGTGTCGGGGGGCCAGGTCATGCATGGTTCATGTGGCAACTTCGGAGTGGTGGACATCAACGTCTTTGATAATGCGGTGCACGCGATAATTGCAAAATTGAAGCTTCCGCCCGACGTATTCCCCTACATCTCCACCTACGACATTTTTCAGTCTGAGGGTGGCCAGTGTTGCGTTCTTGGTTATCACAGCGTTTTCAACGGCATTCCTTACGGAACCGGCTCTTATGGCGACGTGCCTTTCAACTGCAGCGGGTGCGGCACCCACGGTTTCACCGATGTCGTAACCATAAGCCATGAGATTGGGGAAACCATTAACGACCCATACGGCAGCAATGGCGTTCCGGTGTGGAAGTCGGCTTACGCTCCACAATATGGCTGCAACACGGCGCTTGAGGTCGGTGACCCGTTGGCTGGTGACCCCGTGCCGCTCAAAGTTCCCGGCCTGAGCCACCAGTTCTATGTTCAGGATCTGGCTTTGTTGCCGTGGTTCGCGTTAACCCCTAATGGCAAATCAACCGCAGTCAATCACTGGTATTCAGTGTTCAATACCTTCTTGAAAAACGTCCAAAGCAATGAACACTCGCAGTGCGGACTATAGGGCGCGCAAACGCTCACACCTTACGTTAAACGAAAGAGCCTTCAGGTACATCCTTGAAGGCTCTTTCGTTTCCGCGCAGTATTCTTTTCGAAAGTGCTGTTTTTTTGGCGAATCTAGAAAGTCGCACGAATCCCAAGTTGGGCGGCGAAAGGAATGCCAACTGTGGTGCCGGGTCCAAAGAAATCTCCCAGGCCGCCTCCGGCGACGCGAAGTTGGTTGAGACTCGTCACCGGCGTCTGTACGGTGCAAGCTGAATTCGCGCAGACGTGGGTCACGTTGCCGGAAGCAATCTCGTCAGCGGGCACGGGTAGCGCAGCCACATTGGTCACAAAGTTGGCGCCGGGATTGTTGCGGTTGAACAAGTTAAAGAACTCGGCGAAAGGTATCAGCGACCACCGGTCGTGGAAATTGATGGGCCGGCTGACGCGCATGTCCACCTGGATGTATGGCGTTCCGCGGAACTGGTCGAGCGAAGTTCTGACGCCATTCACCAGGATGCGGTCACTGTTGTCGGCCGTGGTGATGGTGAACGGGCGGGCGCTCTCGGCCTGCGTTAGCGTCGTCACCTCAATACCACCGGGCACGTGCATGGTTCCCGCGAGCACGAAGCGATGCGTGACATCTTCGCCGGAGGGTCCATAATCGCCTTGACGAAAAGGATTCAGCGGATCGCAGACGCCGTTGACGTAATCAAAGAGCTCTCCCAGAACACAGCCCCAAGTTTTTGCCGACGACAGCGTGTAGTTCGCGACCAGGCTGAAGCGCCGCGAGTTGCCCTGGGCATGGATCATCAGTGCGTTGTAGCTCGAACGATTGTCAGACTTGAAAAGGGCGATATTAGGAACCAGGTCCTGATTCGCGGGATCGGGCGAGAATAGCGAAGTACCGGCGGTGTAGTTGTAAGCCCGGTAGCCATGGTTTCCCTGTTCATGTGTGTAATCCGCGCTCATCATCCAATGCGAATTGAAGGCGTGTTGTACGCCTCCGGTGATGTGGATCGAATAGGGAGTCTTGTAATTCGGATCGATGATATTGCCTTGCCCGCCTCCCGGAATGCATCCCGGATCGCCGGGATTTACGCAGCTGGCTGGCGGCGCGTTCACCGCTTGCAGCGCAGTTACCCAACCGGTCTGTGCCAGGTCGCCGTAGAAAAGCCCGAAGCCAGCGCGAAATACGGTATTTCCCGAATGTCCAGGAGAGTACGCGATGCCCAGGCGGGGAGCGAAGGCTTTGCGGTAGTCATGCGCGGCGCCGGAGATCAGTGGGATGCCGAGAGACTTCAGGGTCAAGTAAGCGGGATTGTCCAGCTGGCTCCGCCCGGACGCGGTGAGAAGCCCAAAGGTGGTGTCGTACCGCAGGCCGTAATTAATCGTCAGATGAGACGTAGCTCGCCAGGAATCCTGGGCATAGAAGCCCAGCCTCTGCACGTTCTGCGAGAAGCTGCCGTTTCCCGCGGGCGTAGGAGTGCAGGTGACATCGGCCGGAGGGTTTATGCAATTCAGGTCGAAATAAAACTGCGAAGGGTTTGCCGCGTAGAAATTGGGGTTGTTGGTGTAAGCGAAAAGCGTTTCGGCGGTACCGCTGAGCGCACCACTCAACACTGGCTCGTGGATGAAGTTGATGCCAAATCTGGGCGCGTGATCTCCTGAAGCACGGCCTACGTCATAGCGAAACTGATATTTCTCCTGGTTGCGCACGACAGGGAACGCTGTGATTGGAGTCACGAACTGGTTGTCGCCAAAGGTCTCGAAGCCGGAGATGGTTTGCGAAGTCGAAGTAAAAGGAAAGGCCAGCGCAAACCCTAGATACGAGGTTCGGTCTGAAGTCAGGTGCAGGCCGCTGGCATCAAACACAAAACTGCCGAGCCAGGTTGGGCTGAACAGATACTGGTTGCTGATGACCAGATTCATGTAGTTGTTGTGCTGATTGAGTCCGGTCGAGGGCAATGCAGCCTGCTGCACCAGCGCGTTGTGCGTGGTGTAGTTATCGATCGCTGCCCGCAGGAACCATTGCGACTTCTGCGATTGCGACCAGTCGAAACGCGTGGAGCCGAGGTAGTCGCGGAACGGTACGGGAACATTCGGCGGCACGGCAATCGAACTGATTCCCGGAATCAGCCCACCGGCTGCCAAAGAGGCGAGAGCGTTGAACTGGGTTTGGCTGGCAGGGCTGTAGGCGATGCTGGCGTTCTCATGAACATACTCGAAGGAAGAAAAGAACCACACTTTGTCCTTCTTGATCGGTCCGCCGATGGTCGCTACGTAATTCTGCCGGGAAAACGGCTGCTTCGGATCTGGTGCGGGATTTTCGATGGGGAAGCGCGCATTGAGGCTGGCTGCTCGATCATAGAATGCTCCGCCGCCATGCCACTGGTTCGACCCTCGTTTCGTCGTGATGACGACGGAACCCGCTGTTGTGCGTCCCGTGTCGGCATCTTCCTGCGCGGTGCGCATGGCAAATTCCTGGATCGCGTCAGGAGAAAAATTCTGCAGGAATCCGCCAATAAAATCGTCGGAGTTGTCGCCCGCCGTCGACCGAAATCTCATTATTCAGGCCGGAGCTCCCGCCCGTCGAAACTGCGGTAATGCGCGCCTTCGTAGGATCTGAGGGCTCGACCGGTTCGGTTCCCGCTGCAAGGTAGGCAATGTTGGCAAAGCTGCGCGCTGCCAGCGGCAAGTTCTGAAGATCCTGAGTAGAGACGGTGGCCTGATGAACCGCGCTGGCCAGATCGATCGGCTGGGTGGTGATGGAAGAAGGATGGGCCTGCACGTTGATCTTCTCGGAGGCCGTCGCCGGGCTCAAGGTGACGGTTGCATCGCGAACCGAACTGACGATGACTGCCACATTGGCTTGCGCTTGGGCAAAACTGTGAGCGTCGACGGTCACCTGATACGTGCCAGGCAGCAAGTCACTGAGGCGGAACTCACCGCGGTCATCAGTTTTCGTCTCGCGTTTAAGCGAGGATCCAAGCGCCTGCACCGTTACCGTCGCCGACGCGACTCGCGCACCGCTGGAGTCTTGAACGACTCCCCGCAAGGCTCCAGTTGGGTTCTGGCCGAAAGAGAACGGGAGCATCAAGCACAACAACGCGAGAATCTTGCCCACCAGCCTTGCACCGCTCAATTTCGATAGCATCTGATCGTGTTTCTCCCAATGATGGATAGAAGAATCTGCGCGGTTTGCCGCCGGCCGTTCCACAGGAAGCAGCGCCGAGGCCCTGTTTCAGTGCCAAACCGAGTGGCAACGAGCCTAGCGCGCCACAATCGCTACTACCAGAGATAGGAGTTTGGAGGGGTTAAATAGACAGTGTCTGGGGGCGGTTCAGTGGGTCGAAGGGCGCTGAGCGATAGCCACGCGCGGAATACCTTGCAGGTCGTTTGTGATTTGCACTTGTTGCCACTCGCTCAGCAATTGTTTGACGCGCGCGGCGATCGTGCCGCTGATTTCCAGGACCAGCCAGCCTCCATGCTTCAGGGCATTGCGGGCTTGGGGGATCAGGCGTTCGATGACTTCGAGTCCCGTGGGGCCTGCGAAGACTGCGTTGTGCGGTTCGAATTTCCGCACTTCGAGCTGCACCTGATCTTCCTCGGATTCACCAACGTAGGGAGGATTTGAGACTACGAAATCGTATCCGTCGCCGCCGAGACCTTGCAACAAGTCGGTTTCATGGAAGCGAATTCGATTTTGAAGTTGTTGACGAGTGGCGTTGGCGCGGGCGATTTCCAGCGCGGCGGCGGAGATGTCAGTGGCATGGATTTCCGCGTGTGGCAATTCTTTGGCGAAGGCCAAGGCGATGCAGCCTGATCCGGTGCCCACGTCTACTATGTTCGGATTTTTCATTTCTCGAGCGAGAGGCAGCACGGTTTCGATGAGGTGCTCAGTTTCGGGGCGAGGGATCAGCACGGCGGGTGTGACGATCAAATCCAGGCCCCAGAATTCCTGATGCCCGGTGATGTATTGCGCCGGCATTCCAGTGGAGCGCCGCGCGATTGCTTCTTCATAGTGATCGCGCTGTTCGGGTGAGAGTTCGCGCTCGGGGTGTGCGAAGAGATAGGCGCGATCACGCTCCAGCACGAACATCAGAAGCAGTTCGGCGTTCATGCGGGGAGACGGCACGCTGGCTGCGGTGAGTTTTTCGATAGCGGAGGCGAGAACGTCTTTCAGGAGCACTTCGTCATTTCAACACACCTTTGACTCACAACACAGCCGTCTCTTCAATCAGGCGGCCCTCGGCGAAACGACTTAGTCCGAGCAGCGACGCATCGACGAGGCCAGTTTTCCCGGTGAGGATGAGATCTGAAAGTATCTTGCCGGTTGCAGGAGCGTGCATCACGCCGTGTCCGCTGAAACCATTGGCGAGAAAGAATCCCGGAACGCCGGGCGCTTCGCCGAGAATCGGATGGTGGTCGGGAGTCATTTCATAGAGGCCGGCCCACGCTCTCTTCGGATTGACTGCTAAGTTTTCGAATACAGGCACACGATCGGCCGCCCGCGTCAGGATTTTCTCGATGAAGGCCGGCTCGAAATCCATTTTGTAGCCGGGCGTCTCCTCCGGATCATTCCATGCCAGCAGAAAACCCAGTCCCTCCGGACGGAAATGGAAGCCCGTCGACATGTCGATAATCATCGGCGCACTGTGGGGGAATTGGTCAAATGGCTCAGTGGGCACGAGCATGCGCCGCAACGGTTCGACTGGCAGATCCAACTCGACCATCGCCGCCACCGCCGATGCCCACGCGCCCGCAGCGTTGACAACTCTGCGCGTCGCGATAAAGCCGCGGCTGGTTTCCACGCCGCTGATTCCCTTCGAGTCGCGCTGAATTCCAGTGACTTGGGTGTTCTTCCACAGCTTCGCGCCGTGGTCGGCCGCGCAAGTCATGAAGCCAATCATTGCGCTGTAGGGATCGACAAAGCCGTCAGTCGAGCAAAAGCTTCCGCCAACGATGTCATCGGAGCGAAGCTGAGGAAACATGCCACGAATATCATCGGTTGGAGATGAGCCGCACATCTTTCAATCCCATCGCGACCTGTTTCTCAAAATTCGTCTTCAAATACGCGAGATGCTTTTCATTCGTGGCGCAGAACAAATAACCCTGAGGCCGGTAACCTGCGGGACTACCCAGGCGTTCGTCGAAGCCGGCGTAAAAAGGAATGGAATAGAGCGACATTTGAATGTTCACGGGAGTAGAAAACTGTGCGCGCACTCCTCCCATGCTCTTGCCCGTGGAACCCTTGCCCTGCGCGGTTTCGCGTTCGAGCACGAGCACGTCCCTGCAACCGGCGGCGGTCAGATGATAGGCGATGCTAGAGCCAACAATTCCTCCTCCAATGATGACAACTTCCGCGGTCTGCATAAGACGGCATTGTAGGGCATTTCGGGCAGCGAAGTTCTTCATCACAGGGAGACAGAAAGAGCCCATGCCCTAGCTTTCTGTGCCTTTGTGGTTACGAGGTTCTACTCGCAAACTCCCGTAACTTTCGTCCGCCGGAGGGGAATGCTAGCATCCGCCCCATGAGGGCAAAATCGTTTTCTCCAACAATGATCGCGGCCTGTGTTGCCTTGATGAGCGCATTGGCCTCTGCCCAAAGCCAGCCGGGCGAAATTGTGGGTCGCAAACTTCCGCTTCCCGGCGACCCTGTGCATGGCACCACCGATCAGTTGTCAGAGGTGGAACGTGAAATGGTCGATCGTCTCGCGCCTCAGGCGCAATCTGAACGCCTGTTGCAGTACGCAATTTCGCACCATCGCGGGGCCACGGATGAAATCAAAGCGCGAGCCAAGACTTGGCGCGGCCAGATCAAGATGACAGACTCCATGCGCACGCTGATGGATGTGGCGATGAACGGCGATGATCTGCGCGTTCGCGCTAGCGTTTTTGAAATCGATCTAGCGATTGGCAATATAGCGAAAACTAATGAGCAGGCCGAAAATCTGATTCAATCCGCGCAAGCTGACCTGCCCCATGCCGAGCTCTACATCTGGTACCTGGGCTTTCTCGCCAATCGCGGCGTGGAGACTGGCCGTATCCACACTCTGCTGCGCGAGTGGGCGCAGGCGGGAGAAGAAGAGGTACGATTTCGCGCAGTATCGGCAATCGCCGATATTGGCAGTGACGACACTGTCGCGGACTTGGTGAAGGCATTTCATCACGACCCGTCCTTTCATGTTCGCATTGATGGCGGCGGATGCGGCTTGGCGCACTGCGGCATGCTGACCCGCGCACAGCGAATGCAGGCGGTGCCGGGACTGATCGAGATGGTCGAAGACAAGCAACTCGATGCTGAGACCGTGAAGTATGGATATCGTGCACTGCGTGAAATCACCGATCAGACGCTAGGCGATGAACCGGCATTGTGGCGGCAATGGTATGCGGCACACGGAGCAGAGGTGACGGAACGTTTCCGGCAGTTTGAGAAGGAAACGGGATCGCAGCCTTAGGATTTTGGATGCGTCTGCGGCCTTCTTTCTTGCCCCACCTTGAACCCAGCCCCACATCGCCTTAAACTTAGAGAAGATGCACACGCACAGCCACGGCGCGGGTGAGCGGACGTCCAAGGTGTTGCGGATTTCGCTGGTCGTTACGTTGGCCTACATCATTCTGCTGGTGATTGCGGGCATGCGCGCGCACTCTCTGGCGTTGCTGTCGGAAGCCGGCCATAACCTTTCTGATTTTGTTGCGTTGCTGCTTTCTCTGGTCGCGGTGTACTTGGAATCGCGTCCGCCCAGCGCCACAAAAACTTACGGTTGGCACCGCGCGGGAGTGCTGGCTGCGCTGGTCAATGCGGGATCGCTGGTGGTGGTCGCGTTCCTGATTTTCTACGAGGCCTTCCGGCGCATACAGAGCCCCGAACACGTCCACGCGGGCGTGATGATGTGGGTCGCGGCGGCTGGCGTGGCCATGAATGGCGTAATCGCGCTGCTGCTCTATCGCACCAGCCGTGACGTAAACATTCGCAGCGCTTTGCTGCACGAAATTGGCGACACGGTTTCGACCGCTGCGGTGCTCGTGGGCGGCTGGGTCATTCTCGCGACCGGGCAGTATTGGATCGATTCTGCGCTGTCGTTCGGCATCGGTGCGCTGATTCTGTGGTCCGGGTTCGGCATCTGTCGCGAGACTCTCAACATCCTGCTCGAAGGCACGCCTCGTGGCATCCACCTGGCAAAAGTCGAGGCAGCAATCCGTTGTGTAGAAGGCGTGAACGACGTTCACGATCTGCATGTATGGAGCATTGGATCGGAGACTTCCGCGCTATCCTGCCACATATCCATCGCTGATATTCCGCCATCGGTGAGCGAGCGAATCTTGCGCGACGTGAAAGAACGCCTCCACGACGAGTTTCACATCAGCCACACCACCATCCAGTTCGAAAATGAGGCGTGCGAAGTGGCCCACGGGTGCGTGATCCCGGTCAGCGAGGAACACGAGCATAGCCACGACTGATGAACTTCCGTCGAGCCACCGAAGTCCTCGCTTCTTCAGGACGCTCTCTCTTGAGTCCACTCACTTGCTTTGCTTTTCGTAAATCTCCCTTGCCATCTGCAGTGTGTCCGCCTCTTCCGGGAGTTTGTCCGGCCGTAGCCGCACGATTCTTGGGAAGCGTAGTGCGTATCCGCTCTCGTGGCGGTCTGACTGCATCATGTTGTTAAAGGCCACTTCCAGAACAATCTTCGGTTCGACGATCAATCGGAATCCTTGATCTTCAATGGTGTGTTCGAGAAACCATTTCGTCATTTCGGCGATCTCGACGTCGGTAAGGCCGGAGTAGGCTTTTCCGATATCCACCAGGCGCTCACCGTCGCGGACAGCGAAAGTGTAATCGCTGAGAACGCCGATACGCTTTCCGTGACCATACTCAACTGCTGTTACCACTACATCGAGCGTGGCAAGTTCCCGCTTGAGTTTCAGCCAAGACTTTCCGCGGCGGCCCGGCGTGTAAGCCGACCGCGGGTCCTTGATCATTAATCCTTCATTTCCGTGGGCCTGAGCGGCGTCGAATAGCTGGTCGAGTTGCTGCGGCGAAGATGCGCGAAACCGCGGAGCGCGGAAGATTTGCGCGGTGACTGCAGGGTCGCTCGATTCCAACAACAACTGATCTTGCGGGCCGGCGTCCCGCGCCCGGATTCGGGAACGGGGAGCTGCCAATAGCTCGTCAAGCAACTTTGCCCGCTCTCGCAAAGGGCGGTCGATCAGCAGTTCGCCTTCGGCGTATAAAACATCGAAGACGAGATAAGCAACCCGTACCTCCCTCATCAATTTTTCGCTGACCTTTTTTCGGCCCAACCTTTGCTGCAGTGCAGAGAATGGCATCGCGCGGCCTGCCTCGCCGGATTCGTCTTTGCTGTCCGACACCAGGTAGTTCCATGCCAGGATCTCTCCGTCGAGGATTGCGTCTTGCGAGAGCCCGGCGAGAGCGTCGGGCAACTCCGGAAACGACGCGGTGATGTCGTCGCGACTGCGTGAAAACATTCGCACCTGACCTCCCGAACAATGCGCTTGCGCACGGATGCCGTCGTATTTATCTTCAACCATCGCATCCGTGAAATAGCTAAGCGCCTCCTCCGCGGACTCGGCTGGACTGGCCAACATGAAGCCAAGGGGATGAAAGAGGCGCATCTTCGCCTCGGCCAATTTGCCGGTCGCGGCAAGACGCAGGGTTTCCGCGATATCTCCGAGCAGCATGTTGGCGCGCTGGACTTCTTTCGCCGAGCTTCCGAAGGCCTTGGCAATCGCTTCTTCAACCAGGCTCTCTTTCAGCCCAATCCGTAGATCACCGGTGATAATCTTGATAATGTATTTGGCTTCGAGCGGCGTGACCTCGGAGAGCAGTTCGCGAATCATAGCGGCCTTCGGTGCAGCGCCGCGCGCGGATGCGATTTTTCTGAAGACTGTTTGAACAGATGGGGCAGTCAGCTCGGATTCGCCGACCGCAGCGACAGTACTGCTGATCTCGGCTCGGTTTGCAAGAACTTCCTCGGCGACGCTTCCCAAGTCTCCATGGCTGCGATAGGAGGCTGTCAGATCCGAGTCTGTTCTCCCAGAGAGCTCCGCGACGATTTGCCAGAGCAGTCTGCCTCCGACTTGCAGCGTGGATTCTTCCCATGCAGCAAACGGGCCGCCCGAAAAAAACACCGCTGCGACGGACGCCTCCTCAAGCGTGCACGCCTTGAAGTATTCGGCGACGATCTCGACCTTCGCCAACTTTTTGGTCGTGCCGGCAACTCGCTCGCAGGCTTCAGCAAATTTCCGCATATGCTTCGTGTAGACGCGGGCGTCCTCGCCCGTGCTTCCGGATGAGACACCCGAACTGGCCAGCACGAGGAGGACTGCTCGCACCGACATCCCTTATTGTAAGTCCCTCCAGGGAGGCCACTTACGCGCATGGTGAACGCGAAGTACAGCTACCCAAAATCGGTCAAGCCTGTGATACTCTTAACCCTGATACTTTGGGGCCTGGGGATCATCCAATCATCATGCAGTTTCTGCGTACATTGTGGCGATTTCTAATTGCCGTGCAACTGTTGCCTGCGCTGGAAGGTGGCGAGGAAACTTTAGTGGGCGGACAGGCCGTGTTGGAAGGTGTAATGATGCGATCTCCGCATGCGTGGGCGATCGCTTGCCGCAAACCCTCAGGCGAAGTCTCCACCCACAGCGAGCCACTAGAGCGGCTTTCCGAGAAGCATAAATGGATGGGTTGGCCGGTTTTGCGCGGCGTGGCGACGTTGGGTCATGCTATGACGCTCGGCTTTCGCGCTTTGAAGTTCTCCGCCAATGTCGCCTTGGATGAGTTGCAGCCAAAAGCGGAAGCTGGCCAGCCGGAGAAAAAGAAACTGGAAATTAGCGGGTGGGTCGCTACGGTGAACATTGTTTTCTCCGTCGGTTTCTTCATCTTTATGTATAAGTTTTTGCCGTTGCTGGCGACGACGGAATTGAAGCGTGTGAATCCAGTGTTTGGTGAGCAGATTATTTTCAACCTGGTGGACGGAATCATTCGTCTCGCGCTTTTCCTGCTTTTCATTTGGGGAACATCGTTGTTGAAAGACATTCGCCGTGTGTACCAGTATCACGGAGCCGAACACAAGACTGTGTTTGCGTTTGAAGACGGCCATTCGCTGGATACTGCCAGCGTGCAGAAGTATTCGACCTACCATCCGCGTTGCGGAACCAGCTTCCTGATGACGGTGATGATCATCTCGATTTTCGTGTATATGATGTTTCCGGTCACGACGTTCTGGGCACGGTTTGGCGTGCGTATCGTTCTGCTTCCGATTATCGCCGGCGTGTCTTACGAGATCATTCGTTTTGCCGCCAAACATCGCGGATCGCTCTTTGCGCTCATGACGGCGCCCGGCCTGTGGATGCAGCGCATCACTACCCAGCCTCCGTCCGACGAGCAAGCCGAGTGCGCCATCGTGGCGCTCGACCATGCTATGTCGCTGGAAAAAGAGCGTGGTGGCGAACTGGTGATTGCCTAGGCGGCCCCGCCGCGAAACTTCCCTACCCCACACCTGTGAAAATTAGACAACCGCCCTTGTAGAGACGCAGTTTGCTACGTCTCCTGGGCGCAAACGAGACATAGCAAGCTACGTCTCTACAGGAAAGCGACTATGTTTGAACGCCTAGACCAAATCGAAAAACGCTACGACGATCTGACCCAGCAACTCGCCTCGCCGGAGATCATGAACGATACCGGCAAATACCAGAAGACTGCCAAGGCGCATAGCGAAATCGTCCCCGTAGTCGAGAAGTATCGCGAGTACAAGGATCTGACCCGCGGTATCGCTGAGAGCCGTGCCGTCCTCATCGACGAAAAAGATCCCGACATGCGTGCCTACGCGCAAGAGGAATTGGACAAGCTGCAAAATCGCGTCGGAGTCGTGGAAGAAGATCTCAAAGTCATGCTCTTACCCAAAGATCCGAATGATGAAAAGGATGTGATCCTCGAAATTCGGGCGGGCACTGGCGGTGACGAAGCCACCTTATTTGCGGCCGAAATGTTTCGTATGTACACGCGCTACGCGGAGACGCAGGGCTGGAAAGTCGAGGTCCTGTCTACCTCTGAATCTTCGGCTGGCGGGCTGAAAGAAGTGATTGCGCTGATCGAAGGCAAACGAGTCTTTTCGCGGCTGAAATATGAGAGCGGCGTGCATCGCGTGCAGCGGGTGCCTGCGACCGAGCAGCAGGGGCGTGTACATACATCGGCTGTGACCGTTGCTGTCCTACCCGAAGCGGAAGACGTGGACATCAAGATTGAAGCCAAAGATCTGCGCATTGATACGTTCTGTTCATCCGGCCCCGGTGGGCAGTCCGTGAATACGACGTATTCCGCAGTTCGTATCACTCACATTCCCACCAATACCGTGGTGAGCTGCCAGGACGAAAAATCGCAGATCAAGAACCGTGAAAAAGGCATGCGCGTTTTGCGCTCCCGGCTTTATGAGATGGAGATGCAGAAGCAGCAGGACGCTCTCGCCAAAGAGCGCAAGGCCATGGTGGGCTCAGGCGACCGCAGCGAAAAGATTCGAACTTACAATTTTCCTCAGAACCGGGTCACCGATCACCGGATTGGGCTTACGATCCATCAACTCCAGGAAGTGATGGATGGAAAACTCGAGCCGCTATTCGATGCGCTTATCGCTTACTATCAAGCGGAAAAGCTAAAACACGAAACCGCCGGCGTAGTTTAAGCGTTCCTCCGAGGCATTGCGGCCGCAAAATATTGCACTCAGCAGGCACCAAGACTGCCGGACAATGCGATGCCCGCAGCCTTGCCCGGCGCGGTGCATCCCATTACAAACTTCGGACAAAATCGTGACATATTCTTGACAACAGGCTCGGACATGCGGCCTACTATACGTCACTCACGGGCTGCGCGTTCAGGATTGTCCAATTAGATGGCCTCGAATGTTGACCGGCCCCCAACCTCTCAGGACGACCTTCTAAGGAGAATCGGTATGCAACGTCTGTTCTTACGCTCCGCAGTGATGACCGCATGGCTGGCGCTGACGATTTTTGTCTCCGGCACTGCCCTGGCACAATACACATCCACCAGACTGACTTCGAACCAGACCGGTAAAGCCAAGAACATGGACAAGCTCCTGGTGAATGCGTGGGGGCTGGCCTATGCTCCGGGAGCGCCCTTTTGGATTAGTGACGAAGGCAACGGTTGGTCCACTCTGTACGACGGCAAGGGAGTGCCGCAGAGCCTGCAAGTTGTTGTTCCCGCGGCAAACGGAATCGGCATGGGCTCGCCGACGGGAATCGTCTACAACGGTTCAACGGAATTTCAGATTGATAGTTGGACCTCCCTCTTCCTTTTCGCCACGCTGGATGGAACCATCCAGGGCTGGTCGCACTTCGAACCCTCGATGTCTTTGATCGCCATCAATAACTCCGCCAATAAAGTCTCCTATACCGGCTTGGCCATCACCAGCAAGAGCAGCGGGAATTTCATATATGCTGCCGACTCGTTCAACAACAAAGTTGATGTGTATGACGGCACTTTCACCTTCGTAAAGTCGTTTACCGATTCGACGATTCCGAAGGGATTCGTGGTGTCGGGAATCCAGGACATCAAAGGCAAGGTCTACGTCTCTTTTGTCAACGCTAAGGGCGGACCCGGCGGATATATTGACATCTTCAGCGAGGCCGGCACATTCGTGAAGCATTTTGCCCACGGCGCCCCGCTGAACCAGCCTTGGGGATTCGCCTTAGCTCCTAAGAATTTCGGCCCGCTGAGCGGAACGCTTCTGATCTCCAACAATACGAACGCCGGAACCATCAACGGATTTAATCTGACCACCGGGAAATTGGTGGGCACAATCAAAAACGCCGCTGGCAAAGCGATTGCCATCGACCAGCTGTGGGGAATCGAATTCGGTGGAGGAACTGCTGCGAACGGCAACAAGAATCAGCTCTTCTACACCGCCGGACCGAACAACAATGTGAATGGCCTGTTTGGGGTCATCGCGTTTAAGTAGCCGCATCAACTAGCTGAGTCGAGTCCTCAGAAACCCACCCAGCAGGCATGTCTGGGTGGGAATCCCTTCCCTTCAATCCACAGGAGTTCCGTGCCGCTTTGGCGTAGAGCACGCTGCGATTGAAATTAAACAACTACGCAGGGTACGATGCTGATGGGGAGAGTTGGCCGAGCGGTTGATGGCACCGGTCTTGAAAACCGGCATACCTTAACGGGTATCGGGGGTTCGAATCCCTCACT